>JAJTBO010000002.1 GCA_021286855.1 Hyphomicrobiales bacterium
AGATCGGTGCCGATGTTGCCCGATCCGATGATCGCGCATTTGACCTTGGACATGAAGCTTCACTCCTTGGAGAAGGCGGCGCGGACGGAGCCGAGGCCCTCGATACGCACGTCGAAGACATCGCCGGGCTGCACGGCCACCATCGGCCCGAGCGCGCCCGACAGGATCGTGTCGCCGGCCCGCATCGGGAAGCCGGCCGCGGCCATCACCCGGGCGAGCCAGAGCGTGGCGTTGAGCGGCGAGCCGAGGCAGGCGGCGCCGGCGCCGACCGAAACCGGTTCGCCGGCCTTCTCCATCACCATGCCGCACATCCGCGGATCGAAATCGGTCAGACGCACCGGGCGCGAACCGAGCACGTAGAGGCCGGAGGAGGCGTTGTCGGCGATGGTGTCGGTGATCTTGATGTCCCAATTGGCGACCCGCGAGCCGACGATCTCGATCGCCGGCGCCGCATAGTCGATCGCCCGGAAGAGATCGGCGACGGTGAGCTGCTCTCCATCGAGGTCGCGGCCGAGGACGAAGGCGATCTCGGCTTCGACCTTGGGCTGCATCACGTCGGAGAGCGCGATGTCGAGCGCCTCGGGCCGGGCCATGTCGGCGAACAGCATGCCGTAGTCGGGCTGGCCGACGCCGAGCTGCTTCTGCACGGCGAGCGAGGTCAGGCCGATCTTGCGGCCGACGAGGCGACGGCCGGCCGCGAGCGCCCGCTTGGTGTTGATCTCCTGGACCGCGTAGGCGGCCGCGACGTCGCCCGCTTCGAGGAGGTCGCGGATCGGCGCGGTCGGCTTGCCCGTCGTCGCCGCCTCGTGGAGGCGATCGGCGGCGGCCTGGATCGCTGGCATCGGTGTGGTCATGGGTCGGCGATCCTCAGAGCTTGACGCAGACGTTGGTGATCTCGGTGTAGAACTCGAGGCTGTGCACGCCACCCTCGCGGCCGATGCCGGAGGCCTTCGCGCCGCCGAAGGCGGTGCGCAAATCGCGCAGGAACCACGAGTTCACCCAGCAGATGCCGACGTCCATCTTGGCGGCGACGCGATGGGCGCGCGAGAGATTTTCGGTCCACACCGCGGCGGCGAGGCCGTAGGGGGTCGAATTGGCCAGACGGATCGCCTCTTCTTCGGTGTCGAAGGGGCGGACGTGGCAGCAGGGCCCGAAGATCTCTTCGTTGACGCAGGCCGCGTCGTCGGCAAGACCGGTCCAGATGGTCGGTTCGACCCAGGAGCCGCCGACGAGATCGTCGGCCATCTTCGGCACGCCGCCGCCGGCGACGACGGTGGCGCCCTCTTCGACCGCCTTGGCGTAGTAGGACAGCACCTTGGACTGATGCTCCTTGGAGATCAGCGGGCCGATGCCGGTGGTCGGATCCTCGGGACGTCCGAGGCGCAGGCCTTCCGCGCCCTTCTTCAGACGGGCGACGAATTCCTCGAAGATCGGACGCTCGACATAGACGCGCTCGGTGCCGAGGCAGACCTGACCGCAGTTGGAGAAGACCGAGCGCATGGTGCCCTCGATCGCCTTGTCGAGATCGCAGTCGGCGAAGACCAGCGCCGGGTTCTTGCCGCCGAGCTCGAAGGAGACCGGACGGATGCCGTGCGCCGCCTGCTTCATGATCGCTTCGCCGGTGCGGGTCTCGCCGGTGAAGGTGATGCCGTCGACGAGCGGATGCTGGGTCAGGAATTCGCCGGCGGAATTCGGGCCGAGGCCGTGGACGACGTTGTAGACGCCCTTCGGCACGCCGACCGCGTTCATCACCTCGCCGAGCAGGGTCGAGGTGAGCGGCGTCTCCTCGGACGGCTTGACCACCACGGCGTTGCCCAACGCCAGCGCCGGCCCGACCTTCCAGGTCATCAGGAGGAGCGGCAGGTTCCAGGGCGAGATGACGGCGATGACGCCGCGCGGACGACGCAGGCCGTAGTTGAGGGCGCCGGTTCCGTCCGGCGTCGCCATCGGGAAGCATTCGGTCGCGACCGTCTTGGCGACGTCGGTGAACATCTTGAAGTTCGCCGCGCCGCGCGGGATGTCGATGTGGGAGGCGAGCGACATCGGCTTGCCGGTGTCGAGGCACTCGGCTTCGAGGAAGTCGTCGAAGCGGCGATTGATCTCGTCGGCGACCGCCGCCAGCATGTCGGTGCGCTGGACGACCGTCATGCGGCCCCAGGGACCGTCGAGGGCGGCGCGGGCGGCCTGGACCGCGGCGTCGATCTCGGCCCGGCCGCCTTCCGGCACGGAGCCGATCAGACTGCCGTCGGTCGGACAGAAGTTCCGCCAGCTCTTGCCGGTGGAGCCTTGCGTGAAGGCGCCGTCGATGAAATGGGCGGCGTCGCGACGCATCGCCGACTGCGCCAGAGGGGCGCGCGCGCCGGCCGTATGAACGGTCATCTCGTCTTCTCCTCGACACGAGCCGGCGAGCCCGCCGGCGGATTCCCTTTTCGACGACGCTCTCGGCCCCTCTAGAGGCCGAGAGCGGAAAGTCCTGCCGCCGCGCAGGCGCGATCGTCGTCCTCCGAACCGCCGGAGACGCCGATGCCGCCGACCAGTTCGCCGGCGACGCGGATCGGCGCGCCGCCGCCGAAGAGGACGACGCCGGGCCGAAGCGCGATCCCCTCGCGCAAGACCTCGCGAGGGCTCAGGGCGTCACAGAGCTGGTCGGTCGTCGCCCCGAAGGTCGCCGCCGTCCAGGCCTTGTCGCGGGCGATGTCGACGGAGGCCGTGAAGGCCCCGTCGGCGCGCAGGCACGCGACCAACGCGCCGCCGGCGTCGACGACAGCCGCCACCACGGCGACGCCGCGTTCGCGACCCTTGTCGAGCGCCGCCTCGACGGCGAGCTTCGCCGCCGAGACGTTGATCGAGGCTGTCGAGCGCGTGATCGCCATGGCCCGCCTCAGGTCACGACCGAGAGGAAGGCGTCGTTGAGCTGACGCTCGTAGTAGAAGATGCCCTTGCCGACCTGTTCGGCGTCCCAGGTGCGGGTCGGGTTGTCCGGATAGTAGGTGTAGCCGCCGGCGAAGACCTCGTTGCGGTTGCCCGACGGATCGAAGAAGTAGATCGTCTGACCGCGGGTGATGCCGTGACGGGTCGGGCCGATGTCGACCGAGATGTCGTAGCGGGTGAGGATGTCGGCGGCGTTGCCGACGTCGTTCCAGTTTTCGAGCTCGAAGGCGGCGTGATGGAACTTGCCGGGCTCGGGATACTTCACGAAGGCGATGTCGTGGGCCTTCATGCCGGCGGTCAGCCAGATGGCGAGCAGGCCGTCGGGCATGTCGACGCGCTCGGCGCAGGAGAAGTCGAGCACCTTGACGAAGAAGTCGAGGTTCGTCTCGATCTCCGGACCATAGAGCAGCGCGTGGTCGAAGCGACGGGCGCGCATGCCGTGCGGCTCGAGCACCCAGACGTCCGGATTGTGGGACCGCGGCTTGGGCTCCGACTGATCGGCGTGATGGAAGAGCTCGATGCGATGGCCGGAGGCCAGCGTCCAACCGATGCGGCGGCCGATGCCGGGCATCTCGCCGGCGGGAACGTGATCGACGGCGTAGCCGTAGTCGACGATGCGTTTCTCGAAGCGATCGAGATCGGCTTCCTCACGCACCTTGAAGGCCATCAGATCGAAACCGGCGGCGTCGGCGCGGCGCAGCACGAAGGAATGATGATCGAACTCGTCGGCGGCCTTCAGATAGACGCGGCCGTCGGGGCCCTCGGTCACCTGATGAAAGCCGATGCGCTTGGTGTAGTGCTCGATCGCAGCCGGCATGTCGAGCACGCGCAGCTGGATGAATCCCGGACGAAGGACGCCAGTGTGAGCCATCTTCATTCTCCTCCTTGAGACTTTTCGGCCGATCGGCCGTTTTTTTCGAGCCGCTTGGGCTCCAACCGCAGAGTCAGATCTCCCAGCGGATAGATCGCGCAGGCGAGGACGACTCCCTCATCCTCCTCGGCCTGCGAGACATGGGCGCGGCTGGTGGCCGACAGGCGATAATCGCCGGCGATCACCCGCGCCCGACAGACGCCGCACCCGCCGCGGCGACACCCCACCGGCAGACGGCGCGTCAGACCGGTGAGTTTTCCGAAAGCCTGGGCGCGCTCGAGCGCCACCAGAACGCGTTCTTCGGTCGAGCCGATCGCCTCGCCGTGACCCTCCAGGGTGATCGTCACGCGACGGGGCGCACGGTCCTCGGCCGGATCGCACGGTCGTCCCTTCCCTCCCGACGAGGGTTCGGCGGTCTCGGTCCGCATGGCCGCTCTTTCGTTTCCTCCGGCGCGACCCGTGATCGGCCGTCTTCGTTGCCTCCGCTTATGCGTCGGGCTCGGAGCGGAGTCAATTATTTTCGAGATTTTTCGTATTACCGGTTTGTCGTAGTTCGTCGACGAAACCGCGTGGGCGCATTCTTGAGCCGATTGTCGCATTTTGTTAGGATCGCAGCCGATTTTCCGGTATCGATCCGTCTCTCCCCCTTCAGAGGAACCGCCCGAATGGAGAAATACGTAACGGCCGCCGGCGGGCGTCAGCCCAAGGTGGTCGGTGCTCGCAGTCTCGTGGAGGCCGCCTATGCGACGATCCGCCACGACATTCTCGACGGCGTCCTGCCGCCGGGGCTGAAGCTGCGGTTCGAGATGCTGCGCGAGCGTTACGGCGTCGGCGCGTCGACGCTGCGCGAGGCGTTGACTCGGCTGGTCGGCGACGCGCTGGTGACCTCCGAGGAGCAGCGCGGCTTTCGCGTCGCCGAGATTTCGCTCGACGACTTCGCCGACCTCACGCGCACGCGCAAGCTGATCGAAGTGGAGGCGCTCCGGCAGTCGATCCTGTTCGGCGACGACGCCTGGGAGGGCGATCTGGTCGGCGCGTTCCACCGTCTCTCCAAGGTCGAGGAAAAACTCGCCGAGGGGCTGCCGGAGCTGCGCGACGAGTTCGAGGAGCGCAACCGCGACTTCCACTTCACGCTGATCGCCGCCTGCCCGTCGCGCTGGCTGAAGCACATGCACGGCATTCTGTTCCAACAGTCCGAGCGCTATCGGCGCATTTCGCTGGCCGCCCGCGTCGAGGGCCGCGACGTCCACGCCGAGCACAAGGCGGTGATCGAGGCGGCCCTGGCGCGCGACGTCGACCTCGCCTGCCGGCTCGAGGCCGAGCACATCGAAAAGACGCTGGAACTGCTCAGCCGGACCCTCGTTCCGTCGTCCTGATGCGGCGACGGAAATCGTCATTTCAGAAAATCTCGTAATTCTTGCCCCTGGAGCCGAGAGGCCCTATCCTCGCGAGAGCGGCCGGAGAGCCGCCTCGGGGAGGACGGGATGAGCGAGAACGATCCGGAAATCGGCGTGCGGGTGGTCACCGGCGGCTTTTCGACCAATCTGCACGATCGCGGCGCGGGGCGACCGGTGGCGCTGATCCACGGATCGGGGCCCGGGGTTTCGGCCTGGGCGAACTGGCGCGGCGTCGTGCCGGCGCTCGCCGAACGGTTCCGCGTGATCGCGCCGGACATGGCCGGCTTCGGCTTCACCGACCGACCGACCGGCTTCGTCTACGACCGCGCCGCCTGGGTTCGCCAGACGATCGATCTCCTCGACGCGCTCGAACTCGACCAGGTCGACATCGTCGGCAATTCGTTCGGCGGAGCGATCGCGCTCGCCGTCGCCATCGCCCATCCGGAGCGGGTGCGGCGGCTGGTGCTGATGGGCAGCGTCGGCGTGTCGTTTCCGATCACCGACGGGCTCGATCGGGTCTGGGGCTACCAGCCGTCGCTCGCCGAGATGCGGAAGATGCTCGACATCTTCGCCTTCGACCGCACGCTCGTCACCGACGAACTCGCGGAGCTGCGCTTCCGCGCCTCGATCCGGCCGGGGTTCCAGGAGAGCTTCGCGGCGATGTTCCCGGCGCCGCGGCAGGCTCATGTCGACGCGTTGGCGAGCGCGGAGGCCGACATCCGCGCCCTGCCGCACGAGACGTTGGTGATCCACGGCCGCGACGATCGGGTGATCCCGCTCGAGGCGTCGCTGCGGCTCGCCGGCCTGATCGATCGATCGCAGCTGCACGTGTTCGGACGCTGCGGCCACTGGACCCAGATCGAACACGCCGCGCGGTTCAACCGACTGGTCGGCGACTTCCTGGCGGAAGCCGGCTGAACGACTGCGCCGACGGGTCGCAGGCGAGAAGAGGACCGGGTCGCGAGCCTTCGCGGCGCCGGATATCCCGGCGTGGGCCGGCGCGATCGTCATCGCGACGGAAATCACCGTATTATTTCAGAATGCTTCGACATTCGAGCGGTTCTTCTTGCATCGCGAAGCGTTCGACCATCGTCATCCTGCGCCTCCAAAACTTCGTCCAAATGGCTTAATCTCGAAATTTTGATTGACATCGAATTCCCGCCCTCCGATAACCGGGGCAAGACGACGACGGGGCATCCATCGAGACAGCCCCGCGATCTATCCAGGGAGGGGAGAGGGTGGCCCGATCGGTCCAGGGGACCGGTGCGCCCGCACGCACCGACGATCTGCCGCAAGCCCGCGTGCGCGTTCTGGGAACGCGCCTCGGGCGCTTCGTCGAGTTCGAATTTTCGCTCGGCGACGACGACCTCTCGGTCGAACTGATCCTGCCGACCAAGGCCTTCGAAGAATTCTGCCGCGCGCGTTCCGCCGTGGTTCTTCCCCCCGACGCATCCACCGCCGAGGCGCTCGAGCAGATGGCTTGGCGCGCCGGGCATCCGGGCCTGTTGCAGCGGACCTCGCGAGGCGAGGCCGACTGAGGTTCCCCCGAACCTTCGAAGAAGACCGGGACCGACGAACGGTTCCACTGGAGGAAGACGTGAGCGTACAGATCAAGACCATCGATCTCGAGCCGAAACGTCAGACGTTCGGGCACGTCGCCCGTCGTCTGGGCGGCGACAAGCCGGCGACGCGCTATCAGGAGGGCACCCTCGACGTCCAGGCGACGGCGAACTTCCACTACAAGCCGTTGTGGGAGCCGGAGTACTGGCATTACGACACCCGCAAGACGGCGGTCGTGATGGAGGACTGGTACAAGCCGCTCGACCCGCGGCAGTACTACTACGCCACCTACAACATCGCCCGCGCCAACATGAACCAGGCGGTCGAGCGCAACTTCGCCTTCGTCGAAGAGCGCGGCCTGCTCGAGACGATCGGCGAGGCGACCAGGGCCAAGCTCCTGACCGGCTTCCTGCCGATCCGGCATCTCCACTGGGGCTCCAACATGAACATGGCGGAGATCACCCAGCGCGGATACGGCACCGCCGTGACCGCGCCGTGCATCTTCTCCGCCGGCGATCATCTCGGCATGGCCCAGATCGTCTCCCGCATCGGCCTGGAGCTCGACGGCCAGACCGGCGCCGCCCTCGACGCCGCCAAGACGGCCTGGATGGAGGATCCGGCCTGGCAGGGCGTGCGCCGCCTGATCGAGGACACCTTCGTCGAGCGCGACTGGTTCCAGCTCTACGTCGCCCAGACGCTCGGCGTGAACGCCGTGTTGCTCGACATGGTCTACCGCCACTGCGACGCCGCCTGGGGACCGTCGGCGCTGACGGTCGCGATGCTGACCGAGTTCATGGCCGACTGGCGCGCCGAAGATGGCAAGTGGTCGGACGCCGTGGTCAAGACGGTGGCCGCCGAGAGCGCCGAGAACAAGGCGTTGGTCTCGACCTGGGCGAAGCACTGGATCGATCGTGCGGAAGAGGCGGGCAAGCCGCTCTCGACCGCGCTCACCGGTTCGCCCGCCGCCGCCACGACCGCCGCCGACGCCGCCCGCACCCGCGCGCGCGCGCTCGGCCTCGACCTCTGAGGGAAGGACCATCCGACATGGCCCAGATCGCATCGATCACCCTGCTGCACAACGACGACGCCCGCCCGATCATCGAGGCGATCCTCGCCGACAATCCCGGCGTCCGCGTCCTGAACATGCCCGGCGCGGTCAAGCTCGACTGCGACGACGAACTGATCGTCAAGCGCGCGTCGGTCGAGGAACGCCTCGGCCGGCCGTGGGAGCCGCAGGAGATCCAGCTGGTGCTGGTCTCGATGGCCGGCAACCTCGACGAGGACGACGACTGGTTCAAGCTCAGCTGGAAGCACTGAGACCCGAGGGGAGGAAAGAGAAAATGGCTCCGAAGAAGCTCGGGCTGAAGCAGCGCTACGCCCACATGACCCGCGGTCTCGACTGGGAGACCACCTATCAGCCGATGGACGCGGTGTTTCCCTACGACACGTTCGAGGGGATCAAGATCAAGGACTGGTCGGCCTGGGAGGATCCCTTCCGCCTGACCATGGACGCCTATTGGAAGTTCCAGGCGGAGAAGGAGCGCAAGCTCTACGCCGTGCTCGACGCCTTCGCCCAGAACAACGGCCAGACCGGCGTCTCCGACGGGCGCTACGTCAACGTCGTCAAGCTGTTCCTGACCGGCATCTCGCCGGAGGAGTATCAGGCGCACCGCGGCTTCGCCTTCACCGGCCGGCATCTGCGCGGCGCCGGCCCGCGCGTCGCCTGCCAGATGCAGTCGCTCGACGAACTGCGTCACATCCAGACGCAGATCCACACCATCTCGCACTACAACAAGTATTTCGACGGCATCTCCGAGTTCCCGCACATGCACGACCGCGTGTGGTATCTCTCGGTGCCGAAGTCGTTCTTCGACGACGCGCGGACGGCGGGGCCGTTCGAGTTCATGATCGCGATCGGCTTCGCCTTCGAATACGTGCTGACCAACCTGCTGTTCGTGCCGTTCATGTCGGGCGCGGCCTACAACGGCGACATGTCGACGGTGACCTTCGGCTTCTCGGCGCAGTCGGACGAGAGCCGGCACATGACGCTGGGCATCGAGGTGATCAAGTTTCTCTTGGAGCAGCATCCCGACAACCTGCCGATCGTCCAGAAGTGGGTCGACAAGTGGTTCTGGCGCGGCCACCGCGTGCTCGGCCTGGTCGCCATGATGATGGACTACATGCTGCCGAAGAAGGTGATGAGCTGGAAGGAGGCCTGGGAGATCTACTTCACCGAGGCCGGCGGCTCGCTGTTCCAGGATCTCGCCCGCTACGGGCTCAAGGCGCCGAAATACGCCGACGTCGCGACCGCCGACGCCGAGCACATCTCGCACCAGAACTGGGCGGTGTTCTACCAGTACACCCACGCCGCGGCGTTCCACACCTGGATGCCCGACAAGGAGCATCTCGACTGGCTGTCGGAGAAGTACCCGAACACCTTCGACAAGTACTACCGTCCGCGTTGGGAGATGTGGGCGGAGATGGAGAAGCAGGGCAAGCGCTTCTACAATCCGTCGCTGCCGCAGCTCTGCCAGGTCTGTCAGATCCCGATGGCCTATACGGAACCGGGCGATCCGACCAAGATCGCGTTCCGTTGCTCGGAAGTCGGCGGCGAGACGTACCACTTCTGCTCGGACGGCTGTAAGGACATCTTCGACGGCGAGCCGGAGAAGTACGTCCAGTCGTGGCTGCCGGTGCATCAGATCTTCCAGGGCGCCTGTGGCGGCGCGACCATTCCGGACGTGTTGAACTACTACCGGATGAACGTCGGCGCCGACAACATGGACTACGTCGGTTCGCCCGACGAGAAGCTCTGGAACGAGTGGCACGCCGGCAAGGCCCGCGAAGCCGTCTGATCAACAACGAAGAACGACGCGATGGTCGCCGGGCGGGAAAAACCCGCCCGCGCCTCGCGGGGAGGATGCACATGCCGGTCACTGCGCTCGCGCCCGGATACGCCGACAAGATCGAGCACCGCGACGCCCTGAAGAACTTCCACGGCAACATGCTGGTCTACGTGCATTGGGAGGAACATCTCTCCTTCTGCTCGGCGATCGCCTTTCCCCTGCCGCCGGCGATGCCCTTCGGCGCGCTGGTCGATCAGGTGATCAAACCCGCCTACGCCGCCCATCCCGACGCCGAGAAGATCGACTGGTCGACGGTCGTCTGGATGATCGACGGCAAGGAGACGAAGCCGGACCTCGCCGCCTCGCTCGAGGCGAACGGAATGAAGCACAAGTCGCTGGTCCGCTTCTGGACGCCCGGGCTCGGCGGCTTCAAGGGCTCGGCGAGCTGAGGAAGAGGACGACGCATCATGGGGCACGACCTGACGATCGAACCGCTGGGTGAGACGATCCACGTCGAGGACGATCAGACCATCCTCGACGCCTGTCTCAGACACGGCATCTGGCTGCCCCATGCCTGCGGCCACGGCCTGTGCGGCACCTGCAAGGTCGACGTGGTCGACGGCGAGGTCGACCACGCCGACGCCTCGCCCTTCGCGCTGATGGACTTCGAACGGTCGGACGGCAAGACGCTGGCCTGCACCGCCCGGCTTCTCGACGACGTCACCATCGAGGCGGAGATCGACGAGGATCCCGATCAGCGCCGCATCGCGGTGGCGGACTACGCCGCCACCGTGACGGCGATCGAGGATCTGACCCACGACGTCAAGGGCCTGCGCCTGACCCTCGATCCGGGAACGACGATCGACTTCCAGGCCGGCCAATACGTCAATCTGACGATCCCCGCCGTCCGCGGAACCCGCGCCTTCTCGATCGCCAACCCGCCGCAGGAGAACGGCCACGTCGATCTGCAGATCCGCCGGGTGCCCGGCGGCGTCGGCACCGGCTGGGTCCACGACGCCGTGAAGGTCGGCGATCGCGTCGCCTTCTCCGGCCCCTACGGCCGGTTCTTCGTGCGCAAGTCGCGCGGCGGGCCGCTTCTGTTCCTGGCCGGCGGCACCGGCGTGTCGAGCCCGCGCTCGATGATCCTCGATCTCTCGGCCGAGGGCTACGTCGCGCCGATGACGCTGATCCACGGCGTCCGGACGCAGGCCGATCTCTACGACCGCGCGCTGTTCGAAGAGCTCGCGGCGAAGCATCCGAACTTCCGATACGTGCCGGCGCTCTCGGCCGAACCGGAGGAGAGCGCCTGGGCGGGCGAACGCGGCTTCGTCCACGAGGTCGCCGAGCGCGTCTTCGAGAGACGGTTCGAAGGGATGACCGCCTATCTGTGCGGGCCGCCCCCGATGATCGAGGCCTCGATCGGCGCCTTGATGAAGGGGCGGCTGTTCGAGCGGCACATCTTCACCGAACGCTTCCTCACGGCGTCCGACGGCGCCGAGAAGAAGAGCCCGGTGTTCCGCCGGATCTGACGAGCGGATGAGCGCGATGCCCGAGGACGAGACCGCCTTCGACCGCCGCACCGTCGCGGAGACCTCGCGCCGGATCGGCGGGCTCCTGCGCGCGACCCGTGACGCCCGGGTCGACGACGGGCTGACGGCGGAGGAGCTGCTGATCTATCTGGCGATCGGGCACCTGGGCGTCGACGCCGGCGGGGCGATCCCGAAGGTGACGCCGCGCACCCATCTGGAGATCGCCCAGTTCCTCGGCATCCCGCGCGAGACGGTGCGCCGCAAGGTCGGCCGTCTCGGCGACCGTGGCTACGCCCAGATCACCTCCGCGGGCGTCGTCGTCAGAGACGTGGCCGAGTGGGCTCGCTGCGCGGCCGCGCTGTTCCCGTCGGTCGAGGAGGCCGGGGCGCGCGCTTCGACGCGTCGAGAGACGGTCGAGACGCCGGCGTTGCAAATTCGTGACACTTCCGCGAATTGATCGGCATTACCCAACTTGGGTAGCAACACCCAAATCTAGACGCGCATTCCCCGACATCCTCCCTAGTATCTACTCGAAACTACGAAGCATTTCAATTCCGCTTCGATGTCTTCCGACGATCGAGGGGATCGCGGGGACGGAAGAAACGGGACTGGGAAGCGGGACTGGGAAGACGATGGACCGGGCGACGGGGAACGCGCCCGTTGGGGGGACGAAGATGAAGAAGCTGACGAAAAATCTCCTGGCCGGCGCGATGCTGGTCGCCTCGACCGCCGCCGCCTCGGCCGGATCGCAGTTGGCGCCGGGCATTTCGACCGGCATTCCGCTCGGCGCGCCGCTGCCGGAAGGCCTCTATGTGATCTCGATTCCGTCCTGGGGCACGCGCACCACCACGCCGAACGCCGACGTCTTCGCCGCCGCGCCGGCCTGGGTGATCTGGTCGACGCCGTGGACGGTGTTCGGCGGCCGGGTGCTGTTCGACACGGTCACGCCCTATCTCGACGTCAACGTGCGCGGCGCGATCCATCGCTCCGGCTTCGCCAACACCTTCCTCGACGCGCAGATCAAGTGGGATCTCGGCGGCGGCCTGTTCGGCGGCCTGCAGGGCGGCGTCTATCTGCCGGCGAAGAACGAGCTCAACGATCTCGGCATCGCCCACAACTGGTCGGCCTTCCAGGGCATCGCCGCCTTCTCCTATCTGAAGGACGGCTGGGATCTGTCGTCGACCTTCGTCGTCGGCACCGGTCACGACGCGCCGAAGGGCAGCGATCCGGGCGCGGCCTGGTTCAACGCCGACTTCACCGCCACCAAGAAGTTCGACAAGTTCGAAGTCGGCGCGGTCGCCTTCGGTTCGTTCGACCTGTCCGCGCCCTACGCCAGCTACGACAAGCAGAGCCAGTTCGCGGTCGGCGGCCTCGTCGGCTACGACTTCGGCCCGGTCAACGTGCAGCTGAAGCTGACCACCGACATCTACGAGAAGAACTACAACGGCAAGGACACGCGCGTCTGGGCGAACGTGATCATTCCGCTGTGGAACCCGAAGCCGGCCCCGACCTCGCCGGTGGTCGCGAAGAACTGATCTCGCCACCGAGACGCGAAGACCCGAAGGCGCGCTCGTCGAACGTTCGACGGGCGCGTCTTCTTTTCCGACGACGTCGCGCAATCGTCATCGAACCGACGACCAGTCGTCATGACGAGCGGCGAGGCTCCCCCCGCGTTCCGAAGGAAAGGGGGGATCATGGCGATCGCGACGGCGAGCGACGACGTCTTCGTCGAGGAAGAGCGGCCGACGGCGCGCGTCCTCGGGCGTCGGCACGACCGTCTCGCCCTGGCGCTGATCGCGCCTTCGCTTCTCTTCCTCGTCGTCTTCACCTATTGGCCGATCGCGCAGGTCGTGCTGCAGGCGTTGACGATCGAGACCTTCGGTTCGAAGACGGTCGAACACGGCTTCGGCAACTTCGCCCGGCTCTTCGCCGACGCCTCCTTCGGCCGCGCCGTCACCAACAATCTGATCTACGCGGCCGGGACGATCGTTCCGTCGATCGGCCTGGCGCTCGCCCTGGCGGTGGGCCTAAGGGAATCGACCCGGTTCAACGCCCTGCTCAGGACGGTGGTGTTCTTCCCCGTGCTGTTGCCGCTGGTCGCCGCGGCTTCGCTCTTCCTCTTCGTCTTTCTGCCCGGCATCGGGCTGCTCGACCATCACCTCGGCCGGCTCGGGTTCCACCAGACCAATTGGCTCGGCGATCCCGACGTGGCGCTGTGGTCGTTGATCGGGCTGACGGTGTGGAAGAACGCGGCCTATTACATGCTGTTCTTCATCGCCGGCCTGCAGGCGATCCCCGACGACCTCTACGAGGCGGCGCGGCTCGAAGGCGCCTCGGCGACGCAGCGCTTCGCCCGCGTGACGCTGCCGCTGCTCGGCCCGACGCTCGCCTTCGTGCTGGTGGTGGCGCTGGTCAACGTCGTCACCCAGGTCGACCACGTGGTGGTGCTGACCAAGGGCGGACCGTCGGATTCGACCAATCTCGTCCTCTATTACATCTACCAGCAGGCGCACGAGAACTACGACACCGGCAAGGCGGCGGCGGCGACCGTCGCCTCGCTCACGGCGCTCGTCGCGCTCTCCGTCCTGTCGCTGCGCACGCTCGAGCGCGCCGTTCATTACGAGGCGTGAGATGGCGACCGCGGCGCTCTCCTCTCGCTTCGACGGCCTGCGTTTCGCGGGCGTGGCGATCCTGTCGCTGGTGGCGCTGGCGTGGTCGACGCCGCTCCTGTGGATGGCGATCGCCTCGTTCCGGCCGCAGTCGTTCGGCGGTCTCGACATGGCGTCGCTCGCGCCGAACTTCCGGCCGACGCTCGCCAACTACGTCGAGGCGCTCGACAGCGCCGACTTCGCCGGCCTCTATCTCAACACCGCGATCGTCTGCCTCGGCATCCTGGCGGTGCAGCTCGTCACGATCACGCTGGCCGGCTACGCCTTCGCGCGGCTGGAGTTCCGCGGCCGGACGCTGTTCTTCTACGCCTTCCTGCTGCAGCTGATGCTGGTGCCGCCGATCCTGATCGTGCCCAATCTGGTGACGATCACCCGGCTCGGGCTCTACGACCATCTCGTCGCGGTGATGGCGCCCTATTTCGCCTCGGCCTTCGGCGTCTTCCTGATGCGCCAGACCTTCCGCACCATTCCGCGCGACTTCGAAGAGGCGGCGGCGGTGGAGGGGGCGGCGTGGTGGCAGGTGGTGATCCACGTGCTGGCGCCGCTCGCCAGGCCCGGCCTCGTCGCCTTCTCGATCGTCTCGGTGGTCGCCCATTGGAACGAGTTCCTGTGGCCGCTGATGGTGATCTCCTCCACCGAGAACCAGACCCTCACCATCGGTCTCGCCTCGTTCACACGGGGCGCGGAGAGCGCCTCGCAATGGGGCGTGATCGCGGCGGGGACCTTCCTCGTCGCGGCGCCGCTGCTCACCGCCTTCGCGCTGTTCCAGCGGCAGTTCGTCAATTCCTTCCTCTTTTCCGGCGTCAAATAGGAGAGAAGACGATGCATCCCCTGACCAAGGTCGCCTCGGCGACGGCGTTCGCCCTCGCTCTGGGCCTCGGATCGGCCCAGGCCGCCACCGAAATCGAGATGTTCTTCCCCGTGCCCGTCGAGGGCAAGCTCGCCAAGGAAATGCAGAGCCTGATGGAGCGCTTCAACGCCGCCCATCCGGACATCAAGGCGAAGGCCGTCTACACCGGCTCCTACGACGAGACCAACCTGAAGACCCACGCCGCGATCAAGGCCGGCCGGCCGCCGGCGGCGGTGATCATGAGCGCCAACTTCGTGCTCGAGTATCAGATCGCCGACGAGATCCAGCCGCTCGATCCGCTGATCGCGGCCGACGGCAAGACCTCGGACGCCTTCATGGACCAGTTCTGGCCGGCGCTGCACGGCAACGCTCGGTTCGCCGGCAAGGTCTGGGGCGTGCCGTTCCACAACTCGACGCCGCTGCTCTACTTCAACACCGATCACTTCAAGGAAGTCGGCCTCGACCCGAAGAATCCGCCCAAGACCTGGGCCGAGTGGTCGGACGCGGCCAAGAAGCTGACCAAGCGCGAGGGTGACAAGACCACCCGCTGGGGCCTGATGCTGCCGTCGAACTACGACTATCTCGGCTGGGTGATGACGGCCCTCGACATGTCGAACGGCGGTCAGTACTACAATTCCGAATATGGCGGCGAGGTCTATTACGATCAGCCGTCGATGCGCGGGGCGCTGACCTTCGTCGACAACCTCATCCATCGTGACAAGGTCATGCCGGAAGGCGAGACCGACGGCAAGGCGGTCTCCACCGCCTTCTTCGCCGGCCAGACCTCGATGGTGGTGCTGTCGACGGGATCGCTGTCCTTCATCCGCGAAAACATGAAGTCGGGTTACGGCGTCGCCTTCGTGCCGTCGAACATCCGCAACGCGGTCGCCATCGGCGGCGCGTCGCTGATCATGCCGAAGGGCCTCTCCGACGAGCAGCGCAAGGCCTCGTGGGAGCTGATCAAGTGGCTGACCAGCCCGGCGGTGTCGGGCGGCTGGAGCCGCTTCACCGGCTATTTCGCGCCGAACAAGGCGGCCTACGATCTGCCGGAGATGAAGGAGTTCCTGGCCAAGAACCCGGATGCGCAGGTCGCCGTCGACCAGCTCGCCTACGCTCGGTCCTGGTTCGCCACCTACTCGACCGTCGCGGTGCGCAAGGCGCTCGAGGACGAGGTGCAGGCGGTCCTCTCCGGCAAGAAGAAGCCGCTCGAGGCGCTGAAGGCGGCGCAGGCCAAGGCCGAGGAGATCATGGCGCCCTACGTCGCGGCGACCGCGATGAACCTGCCGAAGTGAGCCTCGGCTCCGTTCCGACCTTCGGGCCCGCGTCGTCGACGCGGGCCCGTCCCGTTTTCCCCGCCAACCGACGAGACCCCGATGATCCTGGCCCATCTCTCCGACCTGCACGTCCGCCCGCTCGGCAAACCCGCCTATCGCGTGGTGGAGACCAACAAGTTGCTCGCCCGCGCCGTCGACGCGCTCCTGGCGCTCGAACCGCGCCCGGACGCGGTCGTGGTCACCGGCGACCTGACCGACTGCGGTCTGGTCGAGGAATACGAGCTGCTCGCGGCGCAGTTCGCTCGCCTGCCGATGCCTGTGCATCTGGTGCTCGGCAATCACGACCGTCGCGAGGCCTTTCTCGAGGTCTTCGCCGATCGGGCGATGGGCCGCGCGGCGGACGGCTTCGTCGGCTTCGACGTCGACGTCGCCGGCGTGCGTCTGATCGGCCTCGACACGATCGTGCCGGGGGCCTCCTTCGGCACGCTGTGCGAAGCGCGGCTCGCCCATCTCGACGCGATGCTCGCGGAGCGGCCGGAGACGCCGACGCTGGTCGCGCTGCATCATCCGCCGGCGGCCTGCGGCATCGGCCACATGGACAGGATCGCGCTCGTCGAAGGCGCGGACGGCTTCGCCGCGGTGATCGCCCGCCACGCCCAGGTCGAGCGGGTGCTCGCCGGCCATCACCACCGCCCGATCCAGTCGCGCTTCGCCGGGACGATCCTGCAGGTCGCGCCGTCGATCGCCCATCAGGTGACGCTCGATCTCGCCGAGGACGCGCCGTCGGCCTTCGTCATGGAGCCGGCCGCCTTCCTCGTCCACACGCTGGTCGACGGGGCGATCGTGTCGCATCAGGCCTATGTCGAGCGCTACGACGGGCCCTATCCCTTCGTTCTCGATCCGGACTATCCGGGCATGGCGGCCGACTGAGACGGGACCGAGAAAGAGAAAGGCCCCGGGGGTCGCCCGGGGCCTCTTCTCGTTCATCGGTCGATCGCAGCGACGATCAGTCCTGCAGCTCCCAGACCGCCGGCGAGCGCTCGAGGCGGGCGGCGAAGAGCTGACGCTCGAGCTCCATCTCCTTGGGGAGGCGGGCGCCGAACTGCTCGAAGTGCGCGATCTGCTCTTGCGCTTCGGCGAGGCCCTTGTCGCGGTCGACCTTGACGATGGCGTCGTACTTGGCCTTCGGGAAGTCGATGCCGGTCCAGTTGATGTCGTCGTAGCGCGGCACGACGCCATAGGGGCTCTCGACGCCTTCGGCGCGGCCATGGACGCGGTCGACGATCCACTCGAGGGCGCGCATGTTGTCGCCGAAGCCCGGCCAGATGAACTTGCCGTTCTCGTCCTTGCGGAACCAGTTGACGCGGAAGATGCCCGGCGCCTGCGGCAGCTTGCGGCCGATGTTGAGCCAGTGCGCCCAGTAGTCGCCCATGTTGTAGCCGCAGAACGGCAGCATGGCGAAGGGATCGCGGCGCATCGCGGCCTGACCGACGGCGGCGGCGGTGGCCTCCGAGCCCATGGTGGCGGCGAGGTAGACGCCGTGCGCCCAGTCGAAGGACTGGAAGACCAGCGGGAAGGCCTTGGAGATGCGGCCGCCGACGATGAAGGCCGAGATCGGCACGCCGGCCGGATCTTCCCAGGCCGGGTCGATCGAGGGCACCTGGCTCGCCGGCGCGGTGAAGCGGGAGTTCGGATGGGCGGCGGGGCGGCCGCAGCCCGGGGTCCAATCCTGGCCGGTCCAGTCGATGAGGTGCGACGGCGCCTCGTCGGTCAGACCTTCCCACCAGATGTCGCCGTCGTGGGTCATCGCCACGTTGGTGAAGATGCAGTTGGCGTGGAGCGTGGCGAGGGCGTTCGGGTTGGACTTCTCGTTGGTGCCGGGGGCGACGCCGAACAGACCGTTCTCCGGATTGATGGCGTGCAGCACGCCCTTGGCGTCCGGCTTGATCCAGGCGATGTCGTCGCCGATCGTGGTGACTTCCCAGCCCTCGTAGCCCTTCGGCGGGATGATCATGGCGAAGTTGGTCTTGCCGCAAGCCGACGGGAAGGCGGCGGCGACATAGGTCTTCTCGCCCTTCGGGTTCTTGACGCCGAGGATCAGCATGTGCTCGGCGAGCCAACCCTCGTCGCGGGCCATCACCGAGGCGATGCGCAGGGCGAAGCACTTCTTGCCGAGCAGCGCGTTGCCGCCGTAGCCCGAGCCGTAGGACATGATCTCACGGGTCTCGGGGAAATGGACGATGTACTTGGTGTCGTTGCAGGGCCAGGTCGAGTCCTTCTGACCCGGCTCGAGCGGCATGCCGACGGAGTGGATGCAGGGCACGAAATCGTCGTCGCCGAGCACGTCGAGCACCTTCTGACCCATGCGGGTCATGATGCGCATGTGGACGGCGACATAGGCCGAGTCGGTCAGTTCGACGCCGATCTGGGCGATCTTGGAGCCGAGCGGGCCCATCGAGAACGGCAGGACGTACATCGTCCGGCCCTTCATGCAACCGTCGAACAGGCCCATCATGGTGGCCCGCATCTCGGCCGGATCGGCCCAGTTGTTGGTCGGGCCGGCGTCTTCCTTCTTCGCCGAGCAGATGTAGGTGCGATCCTCGACGCGGGCGACGTCGGAGGGCGCCGAACGGGCGAGGAAGGAGTTCGGACGCTTGTCCGGGTTCAGGCGGGTGAAGACGCCCGCGTCGACGAGCTCCTGGCAGAGGCGATCGTATTCTTCCTGGCTGCCGTCACACCAATAGATGCTGTCGGGCTTGGTCACCTTGGCGACCTCTTCGACCCAGGCGATCAGTTTGGCGTTCTTGGTGGGAGCACGAGACATCAAGCTTCTCCGATGGGCGTGGCGCACTCTTCAGCCGGTGGACCGACCGGGTCGGGGTTCGGATCGGAAGTGCGGATTTTCGTGGCGGCGACGCGCCGGCGAGATGAGAGGACGATGGGCGATCGGTCGTGGACCGGGGAACGGCCTATTCCAGGAAGACCGCGGTCGGGTCTTCATTGCGCTCGCAGCCGAAGCATACGGCCGCCTCCCGGCGCGACGGGTTCCCGGTCCTGATCAACGACTGCTCCACGACGCAGGCGGGCATCGTGTCAGGGGCGTCTTCCGGCCGAAGTCGTCCGTCCAGAGGTCCCGTCCACGCCCGGTTGGTCAACTGTCGATATGCGCTCGGGTCATCGAGCGCACGCAAAATACTACAGCGGTCGCGGCCGGAACAAGTGCGCAGAACGTCCAATCGAATGCGTATAGTGACTACAACGATTTAAGAAATTTATTGCAGAGGTAGGGGTTCTTCCCAAGTCACCAGCATCGCCTCGAATTCCTTGGCGTTTCCGGCGAGGCCCGACAGCATGATGCGGCGCAGCATACGACTTTCGTTTAGGGTCATCGACAGATCGAGACCTTCCGGATCGACGCCGACGACCCGCCAGTCGCCGGCCGGAGCGCCGAGGCGAGACGCCCAGGCGGCCACTCGAGCGCGATCGGCGTCGAAGCGGGCGACGAGATCGGCTTCCGCCGCGATCGTCTCGCCGCAGCCGGCGACGTCGAGCAGGAGTTGGTCGCGCCGCACCCGCATGGCGCGGCCGAAGCCGGCGACGAGGTGAGCGTCTTCGACCACGAGGCGCCAATAGGCGAAGTCGCCGAAACCGGCGTAGAGCGCGGCTTCGGGCTGGCGGGCGAGATAGCGGCGGGCGGCGGCGTCCTGGTCGGCGACCTTCTCGACCCGGCCGACCACGGTGAGGCGGCCGCCACGCTGCGGATCGGGCGCGCGTTCCTCGACGACGAGCAGCGAGGCGCGCGGATCCTCGGCGAGATGACGGGAATGGGCGGCGAGGCCCGACATCAGCAGGAGCGGCGTCCCGTCGGGCTCGCAGGCGATCGAGACGAGCGAGCCGAACGGGTGGCCGTCGCGGCCGCGCAGGGTCGACAGCGCCGCGGTGCGGGCCTCGCGCAGGAGAAGGCGGGCGGTCGCCACGGGCGAAAAGGCGTCGGCGTCGGTCATCGGGTTCCCATCCTCGATCGCGGGGGCCCATGCTCGAAAGAACCGCCCCGCTCCGTCCATCCGTGAAACCGCGTATTTCTGCGACGACGTAGATTCGTCGAAAGGGGGCGAGGCCCCACGACGAAGGCGAAATCGCGCGCCGGTGGCGAGACTTGGGCGTCTCGTCTATGATCGCCGCCATGATTTGCGCGCAATCGCGTTGCGAAAAGGCGCTCCGACGCCCACCGACCCGGAGATCGGCTTCGCCATGCCCACCATCGCTCTCGTCGACGACGACCGCAACATCCTCACTTCCGTCTCGATCGCGCTCGAGTCGGAAGGGTATCGGGTGCAGACCTACACCGACGGCGCCTCGGCGCTCGACGGGCTGAAGGCCAATCCGCCGGATCTCGCGATCTTCGACATCAAGATGCCGCGCATGGACGGGATGGAGCTGTTGCGCCGATTGCGCCAGAAGTCCGAGCTTCCGGTGATCTTCCTGACCTCCAAGGACGACGAGATCGACGAGCTGTTCGGCCTGAAGATGGGCGCCGACGACTTCATCCGCAAACCGTTCTCGCAGCGGTTGCTGGTCGAGCGAGTCAAGGCGGTGCTCCGGCGCGTCGCGCCGAAGGGCGAGGGCGCGGCGAAGCCGACCGACGCGGCGCGGGTGCTCGAGCGCGGACCGCTGTCGATGGACCAGGAGCGCCACACCTGCACCTGGAAGGGCGAACAGGTGGTGCTCACCGTCACCGAGTTCCTGATCCTCTATGCGCTCGCCCAGCGCCCCGGCGTGGTGAAGAGCCGCAACGCGCTGATGGACGCGGCCTACGACGATCAGGTCTATGTCGACGACCGCACCATCGACAGCCACATCAAGCGGCTCCGCAAGAAGTTCAAGGCGGTCGACGACGACTTCGAGATGATCGAGACGCTCTACGGCGTCGGCTATCGATTCAAGGAGATGTGACGCTCCCGTGGCGGCGACCGGCGACAGCGAGACGACGACGCGCCGTCCGACGGTCCGGCGGGGCTGGCGGGCGCCACGCATACTGTTGCGCCGTCTCGTCCGCGGGTTCGGCGACACCGCCTTCTCGAGCCTCAGCCGCCGCATCGTCCTCTTGAACCTCACCGGCCTGATGGCGCTGGTGCTGGCGATCCTCTACCTCAACCAGTTCCGCGCCGGCCTCACCGACGCGCGCATCGAGAGCCTGGAGACGCAGGGCGAGATCATCGCCGCGGCGATCGGCGCCTCGACCCAGACCGACTCGCGCACGCCCGGGATCGATCTCGACGCGCTGCTCCGGGCGGAGGTCGGCGACAAGGCGGATCGCGACCAGGAGCCGAGCGAGGAGTTCTCGCCGCTGGAGTTTCCGATCGATCCGATGCGGGTCGCGCCGATCCTGCGTCGCCTCGTCTCGCCGGCCAAGACGCCGGCGCGGGTCTGGGACCGCGACGGCTTCCTGCTGCTCGACAGCCGCACCCTCTATCGCTCCGGCGGCTTCTTCTCGCCGGAGCTGGTGGCGCCGACGCCGGCGCCCGATCCCGGCCTGTTCCACCGAGCGCTGGAGGTCGCCTCGCGCTGGCTGCGCGGCGGCCACGACCTGCCGGTCTACCGCGAGCTCGGCATCTCCGCCGGCAAGGACTATCCGGAGGTCGCCGCGGCGCTCGCCGGCACGACGACGCCGATCGTGCGGGTGACAAGGACCGGCGAGCTGATCGTCACCGTGGCGGTGCCGATCCGGCGCGGCCGCGCCATTCTCGGAGCGCTGCAGATCTCGACGCCGGGCGGCGACATCGACGCGATCGTGCGCAACGAACGCATGGCGATCCTGCGCGTCTTCCTGGTCGCGTCGTTGATCATCGTCGTGCTGTCGTTGCTGCTCGCCGGCACCATCGCCGCGCCGCTCAGGCGGCTGGCGGCGGCGGCCGACCGGGTCAGGCGGTCGGTCAAGGCGCGCGAGGAGATCCCCGACTTCTCGGAGCGATCCGACGAAATCGGCCATCTGTCGCGGGCGCTGCGCGACATGACCAACGCCCTCTACGGCCGCCTCGACGCGATCGAGAGCTTCGCCGCCGACGTCGCGCACGAGCTGAAGAACCCGCTGACCTCGCTGCGCAGCGCGGTGGAGACGTTGCCGCTCGCCAAGTCCGACCAGTCGCGGGCGCGGCTCGTCGAGATCGTCCAGCACGACGTGAAGCGGCTCGATCGCCTGATCACCGACATTTCCGACGCGTCGCGGCTCGATGCGGAGTTGGCGCGACACGATTCCTCGCCGGTCGACCTGATGGCGCTGGTCGAGGCGGTGGCGTCGCTGCAGAACGATCTCGCCGAAAAGCGCGGACAGAGCGTGCGCCTGTCGCTCAGGCCGCTCGGCGCGCCGCATCTCGCCTTCGTGGTGATGGGGCACGACAGCCGGCTCGGACAGGTCCTGACCAATCTCGTCGACAACGCCCGTTCCTTCTCGAGGGACGGCGGCGAGGTCCGTGTCGAGTTGGCCGCCGTCGACGGGCGGATCGAGATCACCGTCGACGACGACGGGCCGGGCATCCGCGCCGAGAAGGTCGAACGGATCTTCGAGCGCTTCTACACCGACCGGCCCGAGAACGAGGGCTTCGGCAACAATTCCGGCCTCGGCCTCGCCATCTCGCGCCAGATCGTCGAGGCGCACGGCGGCCGCATCCGCGCCGAGAACCGCATGCGGGCGGACGGCGCGATCGCCGGGGCCCGGTTCGTCGTCACCCTGCCCGCCGGAGCGATGACCTGAGATGAGCCCGGCCGGCCCCATTCACGCCTCCGCCGCGCTCTACCGGGGCGTCGGCGTGTTGGTGCGCGGCGCGTCGGGCGCCGGCAAGTCGCGGCTGGTGCTCGACCTCCTCGACGACGCCCGGGCGGTCGGCGGCGACGCCGCGCTGGTCGCCGACGACCGGGTCGAGGTCACGGCGGCGCACGGCCGTCTCCTCGCCAGAGCGCCGCAGACGATCGCCGGACGGATCGAGCTGCGCGGCTTCGGCATCGTGGAGCTGCCCTACGAGGGAGCTTGCGTGATCGGCCTGGTGGTCGACATCGAGGAGACGCAGCCGCCGCGCATGCCCGAGGAAGAGGCGCGTTTCGTCACCCTTTCGGGCGTCGTCCTGCCCTGTCTGAAGCTGTGGCGGGAGGACCCACGCGGCGTCGTGCGAGTGCGAAAGGTCCTGGACGCCATTGCGAAATCCCCGTGATGCACTGCATGATTTTGCAGAATTCTCATATTCTCACTTGAAAGTCGCGCCGCTCCCGCCCATTTTTGCGCGCTACCCGGATGCGGGCGCGGCCGTGAAACCGACCTCTCGAGAGGTCTCGCGCCGCCCCCCGCTTCGGCCCGCAGGAGCGTGCTTCATGATCGGTCTCGTCCTCGTCACGCACGGGGATCTCGCCAAAGAATTCGTCAAGGCTCTGGAACACGTCGTGGGCCCGCAGCCGCAGATCGCCACGATCTGCATCGGTCCGGAGGACGACATGGAGCAACGGCGCGGCGACATCCTCGCCGCCGTCGCCTCCGTGGAGAGCGGCGACGGCGTGGCGATCCTGACCGACATGTTCGGCGGCACGCCGTCCAACATGGCGATCTCGGTGATGAACGGCGGCTCGATCGAAGTGGTCGCCGGCATGAACCTGCCGCTGCTGGTCAAGCTCGCCAAGGTCCGCGCCGAACGTCCGCTTCTCGACGCGGTGATCGAGGCCAAGGAAGCCGGACGCAAATACATCAACGTGGCCAGTCAGGTTCTCCAAGGCTGAGGGACGCATGAGCGCCGACGGAGCGTGTTTCGAACGCGATCTGCCGATCACCAACAAGCGTGGGCTGCATGCCCGCGCCTCCGCCAAATTCGTCCAGACCGTCGAATCCTTCGACGCCGAGGTCGAGGTCTCCAAGGACAATCAGACGGTCTGCGGCACGTCGATCATGGGATTGATGATGCTCGCCGCCTCGATCGGAACGTCGATCCACGTGGTGACGCGCGGGCCGCAGGCGGCGGAATCGATGGCGGCGATCGCCCATCTGGTCGAATCCCGCTTCCACGAGGAATGAGCGACGGACGCGCCGTCGCGCCGCAGCAGCCGGGACCGCGCCGATGACCGAGTTTCGCCTCGACCCCCGCCTCGAAACCGACACCGTCTTCGTTCTCGACCTGCCGCTGTCGCGGGTTCTGGCGATGCGCGGGGTCGACCACCCCTGGGCGATCGTCGTGCCGCGCCGCGACGGGCTCGTCGAGCTCGTCGATCTCGACGGCGAGGCGCGCGAACGTCTCTCCCGCGAGATCGACGCGGTGGCGATGGCGCTGAGAGCGGAGACCGGCGCGGAGAAGCTCAACGTCGCGGCGCTCGGCAACGTCGTGTCGCAGCTCCACATCCATGTGATCGGCCGCTTCCGCGACGATCCGGCCTGGCCGAACCCGGTCTGGGGGAGGCCGCCCGAACGGCCGATGGACGCCGCCGCGCTCGACCGGCTGGTCGCCGGACTGCGCCGCCGGCTCGCCTGATCGGAGATCCGCCATGCCGTTTCCGCCCTCGGCCGAACCGTCGGCCGCCTTTCGTTTCGCCCGCAACGCGCTCGACCGACGCGCCGAGCTGCGCGACGACGCGGCGACGATCGAGGCGGCCTGGGCCGCCGCGAGCGCGCGTGTCTTCGTGCTCGACGGCGGACGAGCGATCGTCCGGCGCGGCGAGGACGGCGGGACGAGCGCGGCGCACGACGCCGCGACGGCGACGGCGCTCGCCGGCGGCGCGACGACGCGGCTGTTCCTCGGCACCGCCGACGACGTCGCCTGGTTCGCCCTGGCGGCGAACGACTTCGAAGAGAGGGAGGACGCTCCCTTCCACGCCGTCGATCTGCGCAGCCTCGCGATCGAGGGTTCGCTGCCCGAGGACCACTATGGAGCGCTGGCGACGGCGCGCGGTCTCCTCCATTGGCACGACGGACATCGGTTCTGCGCGCGCTGCGGCGCAGCGTCGCAGATCGTCTCGGCCGGCTGGAAGCGGGTCTGTCCGGGGTGCGGCGCGGAGCATTTCCCGCGCACCGATCCGGTGGTGATCATGACGATCGAGCGGAACGGGCGCTGTCTGCTCGGCCGCAGCCCTCACTTTCGAGAGGGCATGTGGTCGTGTCTGGCCGGCTTCATGGAGCCGGGCGAGACGATCGAGGCGGCGGTGCGGCGGGAGGCTCGCGAAGAGGTCGGCGTGCGGATCGGTCGGGTGACCTATTTCGCCAGCGAACCTTGGCCCTTTCCCGGATCGTTGATGATCGGCGCGCGCGCCGAGGCGCTCGACGACGAACTGATCGTCGATCCGGTCGAGATCGCCGCGGCGCGATGGTTCGACCGCGACGAGGTGCGTCAACTGCTCGACGGCGGCCATCCGCAAGGGCTGCACGCCCCGCCGCCGATCGCCATCGCCCACCATCTCCTGCGCCGTTTCGTCGACGGGGCATGAACCCTTCGTCGACCACGCCGCGGACGTTGACGTCACGGCAGCCGATCGGATCGGGCTGGAAAGGGCTCCTTAAACCTCCCGCTGTACAACAACCGGAGAATGCCCGGCGAAGAATGCGATCTTCGCCCTCGGAGTCGTTTCGATGGTTCGGTTGACATCCGCGTTGCGGCCCTCGGGTCGGAGGTCCCTGTCGGCGACCGGAGAAAGGCTCGTGCTCCTCGCGATCATCGCGATGCTGTTCGTCGTCAACTACAACTTCGGCGTCCTCCAGGCGACGGCGCATCTGCTCGAAGCGACCAACTCCACCCTCGGCTCGGCGGTGTTGGCGATCGCCATCGCGTCCTGGGTCGGCGTCTTCTCCTATGCCTTCCGACGTCGCATCGAAGTGGTCGAACTGGCGCAGGCCCGGGCCGACGCCGAAACGAGCGCCGCGACCGCCGGCATCTGCGACAATCTCACCGGTCTGCCCAACCGCACCGGCCTCAAGCACGAACTCGCCCGGCGGATCGCCGAGGCCGACGGCCCGACCCATGCGCTGATCGCCTTCGACGTGGCGCGGTTCAAGGCGCTGAACGAGGTTCAGGGCCATCTCGTCGCGGATCGGGTGCTGATCGAACTGTCCGACCGGCTCGCCACCACCGTCGGCGAGGGCGACTTCGTGGCCCGCGCCGGCGCCGACGAATTCCACGTCATCCTGCACGTCGAGAACATGGAAGAGGCGGAACTGCGCGCCCTGCAGATCGTCGACCGGATCGGCTTCCGTCTGGAGGAGTTCGATCCGCCGGTGCCGATCACCTCCGACGCCGGCGTCGCGCTGTTCGGCGGCGGCCGCTCGCCGGAAGACGTCGAAGTGATCATGCGTCGCGCCGACATCGCGCTCGAGACCTCGAAGAAGCGGGGCGGATCCGTCGCCGTCTTCGCGCCGGAGATGGAAACCGCGATCCGCGAGCGCGCCGAACTCGAGACGGCGCTCGACGCGGCGATCGACGGAGATCAGATCTCGCCGCACTTCCAGCCGGTGATCGATCTGTCGAGCGGACATCTGTCCGGCTTCGAAGTGCTGGCGCGCTGGCGTCATCCGACCCGCGGCCAGATCCCGCCGAGCGTCTTCATACCGATCGCCGAAGAGGCCGGGCTGTTGTCGCGCCTGACCACCAAACTGCTGCGCCAAGCCTGCCTCGACGCCCGCGACTGGCCGGCGCACATCAAGATCGCCGTCAACATCTCGCCGGTCGACTTCAAGAACCCGTGGCTCGCCCAGGAGATCCTGCAGATCCTCACCGAGGTCGGCTTCCCGCCGCAGCGGCTCGAGATCGAGATCACCGAGAGCGCCCTGGTGGTCGACCACGATCAGGCGACGCAGACGCTGATGTCGCTGAAGAACCAGGGCATCTCGATCGCCCTCGACGACTTCGGCACCGGCTACGCCAGCCTGCATCAGCTGCGCATGCTGCCCTTCGACAAGATCAAGATCGATCAGTCCTTCGTGCGCACGATGCGCGAGAACACCGACAGCCGGATGATCGTCAAGGCGATCATCCGGCTGTCCGGCAGCCTCGGCCTGCCGACCACCGCCGAAGGCATCGAATCCTCCGGCAGCGCCGACATCCTGCGCGATCTCGGCTGCACCCTCGGTCAGGGCTTCCTCTATTCGCAGGCGATCCCGGCGGGTTCGGTTCCCGATCTGATCGACGAGATCGAAACCCAGGAGGCCCCCGGCGTGCCGGCGACGGTTCCGGTGATCGCGATCGCCGCCCCCCTGCCGGCCGAGGTCGAGGCGGTAGAGGCTCGGGACGCCCCGGAACGCCTGACCGCCTGACCGCCCGACCTCGGGGCCGCAGCCCTCACGCCGCCCGCTTCAACACCTCGGCGAGCTTGCCGAAGAGTTCGTCGATCTCCGCCTTCGCGATGATCAGCGGCGGCGACAGGGCGATGATGTCGCCGGTGGTGCGGATCAACAGGCCATCCTCGAAGGCGTCGAGGAAGCAGGAGAAGGCCCGCTTGGTCGGCTCGCCGGGGATCGATTCCAGTTCCACCGCGCCGATCAGGCCGGTGTTGCGGATGTCGACGACGTGCGGCAGGCCCTTCAGCGAATGCAGAGCGTCCTCCCAATAGGGCGCGAGTTCGGCGGCGCGGGTGAGAAGGCCCTCCTCGGCGTAGGTGTCGAGGGTGGCGATGCCGGCGGCGCAGGCGATCGGATTGCCCGAATAGGTGTAGCCGTGGGCGAATTCGATCAGGTGCTCCGGCCCCGACATGAAGGCGTCGTGGATCTTGCCGGAGACGTAGACGCCGCCCATCGGGACGACGCCGTTGGTCATGCCCTTGGCGACGGTGAAGAGATCCGGCTTCACGCCGTAGAAGTCGACCGCGAAGGGGCTGCCGAGGCGGCCGAAGCCGGTGATGACCTCGTCGAAGATCAACAGGATGCCGTGCTTGTCGCAGATGGCGCGCAGCCGCTCGAGATAGCCCTTCGGCGGGATCAGCACGCCGGTCGAGCCGGACATCGGTTCGACGATGACGGCGGCGATGGTCGAGGGGTCGTGCAGGGTGCAGATCCGCTCCAGTTCGTCGGCGAATTCCGCGCCGTGCTCGGGCTGGCCGCGGGTGAAGGCGTTGCGGGCGGGATCATGGGTGTGGCGGATGTGGTCGACGCCGCCGAGCATCTGACCGAACATCTTGCGGTTGCCGCCGATGCCGCCGACCGACATGCCGCCGAAGTTGACGCCGTGATAGGCGCGCTCGCGGCCGATCAGACGGACGCGCTGGGCCTCACCGCGGACACGGTGATAGGCGAGCGCCATCTTCAGCGCGGTGTCGGCGCTCTCCGAGCCGGAATTGGTGAAGAAGACGTGGTCGAAGCCCTCGGGCGCGATCGCCGTCAGTCGATTGGCGAATTCGAAGGCCTTGGGGTGGCCCATCTGGAAGGCGGGCGCATAGTCGAGCTCGCCCGCCTGGGCGCGGATCGCTTCGACGATCTTCGGCCGGTTGTGGCCGGCGTTGCAACACCACAGGCCGGCGGTGCCGTCGAGAACGGAGCGGCCGTCGTCGGTCGTGTAGCGCATGCGGTCGGCGGCGACGAACATGCGCGGCGCCTTCTTGAACTGCCGGTTGGCGGTGAAGGGCATCCAGAAGGAGGCGAGATCGTTGGGACGGACGGCGGTCATCGGGGCCTCGGCGCGACGGAGAAGGCGGGAAAGAGTTCGACAAATCGAACGTTAGAAGCAGAGGATGCGGCCGACAATCCCTCGACGGCGTTCAATCCGTTCCATATTCTGAACATATGAACGGGTCTCTCGACATCGACGTCGGCCGACGGCTGAAGGAGCTCAGGCAGGCGCACGGCCTATCGCAGCGGGCGCTGGCGAAGCGCGCTGGCGTCTCCAACGCCACCGTCTCTATGATCGAGGCGAACCGCGTCAGTCCGTCGGTGGCGGCGCTGAAACAGATCCTCGCCGGTTTTCCGATCGGGCTCGCCGCCTTCTTCTCGCACGAGGAGGGCGCCCGCGAAAAGGTGGTCTGGCGGGCCGACGAACTGACCGAGATCGCCGGCGGGCCGGTCTCCTATCGACAGGTCGGCGGCGATCTCGCCGGCCGATCGCTGCAGATGCTGCACGAACGTTACGAACGCGGCGCGCTGTCCGGCCGCACGCCGCTGTCGCATCAGGGCGAGGAGGCCGGCCTGGTGATCCGCGGCCTGCTCGAACTCGAGGTCGACGGCGACCGTCACGTGCTCCGGCCCGGCGACGCCTATTTCTTCGACAGTCGGCGGCCGCACGCCTTCCGCAACATCGGCGACGGCGAGTTGATCGTGGTCTCCGCCTGCACGCCGCCGAGCTTCTGAGGCCTCGCGAAGGACGCATGCTGACATTTCGCAATTTCGAGGCGATCCGGGCGTAGACTCCGGATGGTCGACGGCCTAAGGACGCAACGGAAGATCCCCGGATCGCAAGGGCGACGGTTCGCGGGCTCGGAGTCCTCCATGTCCACCCTGGAACGAGACGAGCTGATCGCGGAAGTGAGCCGCAATCTCGCGGCGCGCGGCAACGCGCACGCCTTCACGCCGGCGCTCGAGGACCATTATCGCACGTCGATCGCGCGGCAACGGCGGCGCTCGGTGATGGCTGCGGCGCTGATCGGCCTCATGGTGCTCTGCGCCTTCGTCGTCCATCGCACGTTTTTCACCGACACGACGTCCGATCCGATCGCGTTCCGTCGGTGGCTCTTCACCATGGCGGCGATCGTCGCGGTCGCCGCCGCGACGCTCGCCGGCGCCGCCGTCTCGCGCTCCCATCGCGGCATCGATCGATCGACGATCTTCGGCGTGATCGCCATCGCCGCTCTGGTCACCGTGAGTTTTCGCGTCGAAACCGGCGATGCGGCGACGATCGGGATCTATTGCTGGGTGATGGTGCCCCTGGCGGCGACCAATCTCACCTCGCTGCACTTTCGGCAGGCGCTGGTGTCGGTCGTCTCCGCCGATGCGATCTACGCCGCCGGGCTCGTCACCATCCCCGACCTCGATCCGTTCGTCCATGTGCCGGCGTTGTTGCTGACGATCTCGGTCAGCGTGATGACGCTGTGGGGCAGCTACCGCAACGACCGCGACCACCGCGCGCTGTTTCTCTACATGACGCGCGAGCGGCTCTCGGCCGAGCGCTCGGCCGAGCAGAACGCGGCCTTGCGCGAAATGACGACGCTCGACCCGCTGACCGGCATTCCCAATCGACGCGCCTTCGAGGCGCGACTGGCGGAGATCCGCGCCGACGCCGGCGTGGTCGCCCTGGCGATGGTGGACATCGACCACTTCAAGGCGTTCAACGACCTCTACGGCCACCCCGAGGGCGACCGCTGTCTGACCGCGGTGGCGCGGGCGCTGACCTCGGCGATGCGCGGGCGGCGGGATCTGGTGGCCCGGCTGGGCGGCGAGGAGTTCGTCGTGCTCGCCGCCCTGGCGACCCCGACCGACGCGCCGGCGCTGCTCGAACGGCTCAGGCGCGCAGTCGAGAAGCTGGCGATCCCACATGCGACGGCGGGTCGGGCGGCGCGGCCGGTGGTGACCGTCTCGCTCGGTTGCGCGGTGTTCACCGCGATGGAGGCGTCGTCGCAGCGCGAAGCGATGGAGCGCGCCGATCGGGCGCTCTACGCCTCGAAACGCGGCGGCCGCAATCGTTGGACGATCTACGACGCCGCGTTGGCCTCACATGGGGAAGCCGGCCTGGCGCGCGAGGTCGACGAGGTCGGTCTGTGAGCGCGCGCCGACGTGGCCGATGATCTCGGCGGCGAGCAGGCCGCCGAGTTCGGCGCAGGCGACGTGATCGAACCCGCGCGACAGGCCGAACAGGAAGCCGGCGGCGTAGAGATCGCCGGCGCCGGTGGTGTCGACCACGGCGGCGACCGGCGCGGCGGCGACGCGGACGACGTCGTCCGGGGTCACCACCATCGAGCCCTCGTCCGACAGAGTGACGGCGGCGAGCGCGACGTCGGCGCGCAGCGCGGCGACGCCGGCGTCGAGATCGGCGGTCTCGTAGAGCGCCTTGATCTCGGTTTGGTTGGCGAAGACCAGATCGACGACGCCGGAGCGCATCAGGTCCAGGAATTCGCCGCGCCAGCGATCGACGCAGAAGCTGTCGGAGAGGGTCAGCGCGACGCGACGACCGTGGGCGTGAGCGATCTGCGACGCCTTGCGGAAGGCCTCCTTGGCGGCCGGCGGATCCCACAGATAGCCTTCGAGATAGACGATCTCGGAGGCCGCGACGATCGCGGGATCGATGTCGTCGGGGCCGAGATGGGTGCAGGCGCCGAGGAAGGTGTTCATGGTGCGCTCGCCGTCCGGCGTCACCAGGATCATCGAGCGCGCCGTCGGGGCGTGGTCGGGGGCGATGCGCAGCAGCGGCCGGGTTTCGAAATGGACGCCGACGGCGTGGATGTCGTGGGCGAAGGACTTGCCGAGGTGATCGTCGGCGACCTTGCCGAAATAGGCGGCGCGGGCGCCGAGCCCGGCGATCGCGGCGATCGTGTTGCCGGCCGACCCGCCGGAGATCTCCTTCGCGGGGCCCATGTGGTCGTAGAGGCGTTCGGCCTCCTCGGCGTCGATCAGCCGCATCGAGCCCTTGATCAGACCCTCCCGCACCAGGAAGTCGTCCTCGGCGCGCGACAGGACGTCGACGATGGCGTTGCCGATGCCGAGAACGTCGAAGCGGATGTCTGACATGGGAAGCTCCGCCGGCGATCGGAACGTGGGCACGAGGACCGACCGTCCGCGCCGGAGCGACGATCGTTCGCCGCCGTCGTACAAGGAAACCTCGAGGCGTGGCAACCGACTTCGCTCGCCTCGAGGGCGGCGCGGCGACAAGGCCGTTGAGTTCGCGGCGCGACTGCCCTACCTCTCCGAAGGGAACGGCGAGCCGAGGATCGAACGACATGGGCAGAGAAGGCATCCTTGCGACGACGGACGCGGGGCAGCGCTTCGTCGCCCGGACCGGGCTGGCGGCCGATCTCGCCGCGCTCGAGGACGCCGGCCGACCGGTCCGCATCGGTCTCGTCGGGGTCGGCGAGATGGGCACCGACATCGTCACCCAGATCGCCCTGATGAAGGGGCTCAGGATCACCGTCATCGCGGTGCGCGATCCGGGCAAGCGGCACGCCGAGCACGCCTTCCTGATCGCCGGCCGCGATCCGGCCGAGCTTCAGATCTGCGAGAGCCCGGCGGCGATCGCCCGGGCGGTCGAGGCGGGGCGGACGGCGCTCACCCCGAACGTCGAGGCGCTGATCGCCTCCGACCACGTCGACGTCGTCATCGACGCCACCGGCAAGCCGGAGATGGGCGCGGTGATCGGCCTCGGCGCGATCGAAGCGGGCAAGCACGTGGTGATGATGAACGTCGAGGCCGACGTCACCATCGGCGCCTATCTGCAACAGCGCGCCCGCGAAGTCGGCGTCGTCTACACCGTCGGGGCGGGCGACGAGCCCTCCTCGACGATGGAGCTGATCGAATTCGTCACCGCGCTGGGCTATCCGGTGATCGCCGCCGGCAAGGGCAAGAACAATCCGCTCGACGTCGACGCCACCCCCGACCAGTACGTCGAGGAGGCGACCCGGCGGAACATGAACCCGCGCATGCTGGTGGAGTTCATCGACGGGTCGAAGACGATGGTGGAGATGGCCAACATCGCCAACGCCACCGGCCTCGTCCCCGACGTCGCCGGCATGCATGGACCGATGGCGACGCTCGAGAACCTGCACACCATCCTCTGCCCGAAGGAGGACGGCGGCATCCTCGGCCGCAAGGGCGTGGTCGACTACACGATCGGCAAGGGCGTCGCGCCGGGCGTCTTCGTCGTCGCCGAGATGAGCCATCCGCGCCTCAGGGAACGGATGAACGACCTCAAGCTCGGACCGGGGCCCTATTACACCTTCTATCGGCCCTATCATCTGACCAGCCTCGAGGTGCCCTTGTCGGCGGCGCGGGCCGTGCTCTACGGCCGGGTCGACATGCGGGCGCTGGCGCGGCCCTCGGCCGAGGTCTCGGCGCTGGCCAAGCGGGACTTGAGGCCCGGCGAGACGCTCGATGCGATCGGCGAATATTGCTACCGCGCCTTCACGCTCGAGTACGAGGCGGCGCGGGCGGTCGGCGCGATGCCGATCGGGCTCATCGAAAACGGCGTCGTCACCCAGCCGATCCGCAAGGGCGAACTCCTCACCCGCGCCAACGTCCGGCCGCTCGAGGGATCGAAGATCGTCGAGCTGCGCCGGCGGCAGGACCTGATTGTGCACGGCGCGGAGGCGTGAGGCGATGGCGCGCGCGAGCGGTTTCGCGATGGTCGCGGCGAGCGTCCGCGACGGGGTCGGCGATCTCCTGTCGCCGCCGTTCCGCGGCGTGGCGCTGCGCTCGCTCGGGGTGACGCTGGTCATCGTCGTGGCGCTGTGGGCGCTCGGCACGCGTTTCTTCACCGGTTTCGCCGGCGACTATGCGGGCGCGCATCCCGTGAACCTGCCGTTCTTTCTCGACGGGGTTCTGTGGATCGCCGGGATCTTCTCGGGCCTCGCCCTGATGATCGGCTTCTCTTTCCTGATCGCGCCGATCACCGCGGCGGTCGCCGGCCTCTTCCTCGACGAGGTCGCGGAGGCGGTCGAGGCGACGCACTATCCGCAGGACGCGGCCGGCCGGGCGATGCCGCTCGGCGAAAGCCTGATGGTGGCGGCGCGGTTCACGGCGCTGTCGCTGCTCGTCAACCTCGTCTGCCTGATGCTGCTGCTGATCCCGGGGATCAATCTCGTCGCCTTCTTCGTCGGCAACGGCTGGCTGATCGGCCGGGAATATTTCGCCTTCGCGGCGCGGCGGCTGATGGGGAAAGACGAGGCGGCGCGGTTCGCGCGGGCGCATTCGGGCGCGGCGACCACCGCCGGGCTGATCGCGGCGCTGCTGCTGTCTGTGCCGTTCCTCAACTTCCTGACGCCGCTCTTCGCCACCGCGACGATGGTGCATCTGGCGAAGCGGGCGAGCGGATCGCGGCCGAGCTGAGGCTCACACCCGCTCCAGCGCCACGGCGATGCCCTGGCCGACGCCGATGCACATCGTCGAGAGCGAGTGCCGCCCCCCGCCGAGCGCCAGCTCAAGCGCCGCCGTGCCGGCGATGCGCGCGCCGGACATGCCGAGCGGGTGGCCGAGGGCGATGGCGCCGCCGTTCGGATTGACGCGGGCGTCGTCGTCGGCGACGCCGAGGTCGCGCAAGGTGGCGAGGCCCTGGCTGGCGAAGGCCTCGTTCAGTTCGATCACCGAGAGGTCGCCGACCGTCAGGCCGAGGCGCGCCAGGAGCTTCTTCGAGGCCGGGGCCGGGCCGATCCCCATGATCCGCGGCGGCACGCCGGCGGCCGCGCCGCCGAGGACGCGGGCGATCGGGGTCAGGCCGTGCCGCCTCGCCGCCGCTTCCGATGCGAGGATCAACGCCGCCGCGCCGTCGTTGACGCCGGAGGCGTTGCCGGCGGTGACGGTTCCTCCCTTGCGGAACGGCGTCGGCAGACCGGCGAGCGCCTCGCGCGTGGTGGCGCGCGGGTGTTCGTCACGATCGACGACGATCGGCTCTCCCTTGCGGCGGGGGATGGTCACGGCGACGATTTCCCGGGCGAGGCGGCCGTTTCCTTGCGCGGCGGCGGCCTTTTCCTGCGAGCGCAGGGCGAAGGCGTCCTGATCGGCGCGGGAGATCGAAAAGTCCTCGGCGACGTTCTCGCCGGTCTCCGGCATCGAATCGACGCCGTATTGCGCCTTCATCAGCGGATTGACGAAGCGCCAACCGATCGTCGTGTCGTGGATCTCGGCGTGACGGGAGAAGGCCGCGTCGGCCTTGGGTAGGACGAAGGGCGCGCGCGACATGCTCTCGACGCCGCCGGCGATCATCAGCTCGGCCTCGCCGGCGCGGATGGCGCGGGCCGCCTGGATCACCGCGTCCATGCCGGAGCCGCAGAGGCGGTTGATCGTCGTGCCCGACACCGAGACGGGGAAACCTGCGAGGAGAAGGCTCATCCGGGCGACGTTGCGGTTGTCCTCGCCGGCCTGATTGGCGCAGCCGAAGATCACGTCGTCGACGCATTCGAGATCGAGGTCGGGATGACGCGCGGCGAGCGCCTTCAGCGGCACGGCGCCGAGATCGTCGGCGCGGACGGAAGCGAGCGCGCCGCCGAAACGGCCGATCGGGGTGCGGACGTAGTCGCAGATGAAGGCCTCCGGCACGGGCGTCTCCTCGTCGGTTTCCTCTGGCGCGCGGCCTTCGTCGAGGCGCGTCGTTCTCGGGGATCGAGCTCGGGGCGCGCCGAGCGCCGCGATCGGCGCGACACGCGGGCTCGCCCGCCCCCGATCTCGACGCAGGTTTCACGCAAGCGGAGACCGGCGCAATCCGAGTGTTCGAATATCGTATTATTGTTCGTATTTCGAACACACAGGATCCGCCGTCGGGACCCTTCGAAAAGGAGCCGCGCGAGGAGAGGAGAGAGGAGGAGAAGAAAGGAAGCGGCGACGCGGCGGACCGCGGGGCGAGCGGCGAAAGGCCGAGGCGTCACGTTCCGGCTCGCCGGAGGCGCAGGGCGCGAGGGACCGGCGACGTGGGCGAGAGGGGGCGGCCGGCGGAACACGCCACCGCCGCTTGCGAACATCGACGATGGTTCCGCCTTCGAATGACCCCATGCGCTTCGTCGGCTATGGCGTCGCGGCCCGGCATTCGCTAAGAGAAGCGCCGAGAAACGCCGCCGGCGCGGCGGGCCCAAGAGATCGAGCCCACGCCATGCTCAAGAACCGGGTGATCCCCTGTCTCGACGTGAAGGACGGCCGCGTCGTCAAGGGCGTCAACTTCGTCGACCTCGTCGACGCCGGAGATCCGGTGCAGGCGGCGGCGGCCTACGACGCGGCCGGGGCCGACGAGCTCTGCTTCCTCGACATCACCGCGAGCCACGAGAACCGCGGCATCATCCTCGACGTGGTGCGCCACACGGCGGAAGTCTGCTTCATGCCGGTGACGGTCGGCGGCGGCATCCGCACCCTCGACGACATCCGCCGGCTGATGGAGGCCGGGGCCGACAAGGTGTCGATCAACACCGCGGCGGTGACGGATCGTCAGTTCGTCGCCGACGCGGTGCGTCAGGTCGGCGGCCAGTCGGTGGTGGTGGCGGTCGACGCCAAGCGTGTCTCCGAGCCGGGCGAACCGGCGAAGTTCGAGGTCTTCACCCACGGCGGCCGGCATCGCACCGGGATCGACGCGATCGACTACGCCCGCGAGGTGGTGGCGCTCGGCGCGGGCGAGATCCTGCTCACCTCGATGGACCGCGACGGCACCAAGATCGGCTTCGATCTCGAGCTGACCCGGATGGTCTCCGACGCCGTGACCGTCCCGGTGATCGCCTCCGGCGGGGTCGGCGATCTCGATCATCTGGTCGACGGGGTGGTGAAGGGCGGGGCGAGCGCGGTGCTCGCCGCCTCGATCTTCCACTTCGGCGCCTACACCATCCGTCAGGCCAAGGAGCACATGGCGGCGGCCGGCATCCCGATGCGTCTCGACCATTGAGCCGCGCCGGGAGCGGTCGCGGTTTTGAGCCACCTCAAATTTCTCGAGAACCGATTCAGCCCAATGTCCGACTTCACTCTGACGACCCTGGAGACCATCATCGCGGCGCGCGCGGCGTCGGACGACGAGATGTCCTACACGCGCAAGCTCCTCGCCAAGGGCGTCAAGGTCTCGGCCAAGAAGCTCGGCGAGGAGGCCGTGGAGGCGGCGCTGGCCGCGGTCGCGGGCGACAAAGAGGAGGTGGCGGCGGAGGCGGCCGATCTTCTCTATCATCTCCTGGTGGTCCTCAAGGCCCGGGAGGTGAGCGTCGACGAGGTCATGACGGTGCTCGAGGGACGCACCGGCCGGACCGGACTGGAAGAAAAGGCCTCGCGGCCGAAGGATTGACAAGCGGCGTCGAAGCCGAGGGACTGACGGACGCGATGATCGCGGCAAACGCGGCGGCGTCGAACGGGTGGAACGCACGGGAACAGACCCGTCGTAGGGAGTTCGTCGGTGGATCAACGTTCGTCCGCGCGTCCGCTCGGATCGGGAGCCATGGGTGACATGCCGCTGTTCGGCGACACTTCGCCCTATCGCCGGTTCGGTCGTGAAGAATGGGCGCGCCTGCGCGCCGACACGCCGCTCACCCTCGACGAGGCGGATCTCACGCGTCTGCGCGGCCTCAACGATCCGATCAACCTCGAAGAGGTGGTGAAGATCTATCTGCCGCTGTCGCGCCTCCTGTCGATGTATGTCGAGGCGACGCAGGACCTCTTCCGCGTCACCAATCGCTTCCTCGGCGGCGAGGGCTCGAAGGTGCCCTTCGTGATCGGGTTGGCCGGCTCGGTGGCGGTCGGCAAGTCGACCACGGCGCGTATCCTCAAGGCGCTCCTGTCGCGCTGGGGATCGAGCCCGAAGGTCGACCTCGTCACCACCGACGGCTTCCTCTATCCCAACGCCGTGCTCCAGCGCGAAGGGCTGATGCGGCGCAAGGGTTTCCCGGAGAGCTACGACCTGCCGGCGCTGCTCGAGTTCCTCGCCGCGATCAAGGCGGGGCGCGGGGCGGTCCAGGCCCCGGTCTACAGCCATCTCGTCTACGACGTGGTGCCGGACGAGACGATCACCATCGATCGTCCGGACATCCTGATCCTCGAAGGGCTCAACGTCCTGCAGACCTCGAAGCTGCCGAAGAACGGTCAGGGTCTGCCCTTCGTCTCCGACTTCTTCGACTTTTCGATCTATCTCGACGCCGACGACGAGTTGCTGCGCTCCTGGTACGTCGGCCGCTTCCTCAGCCTGCGCGAGACCGCCTTCCGCAATCCGGAGAGCTATTTCCATCGCTATGCGCAGATCTCGGAGGGCGAGGCGCTGAAGACGGCGCTCGATCTGTGGACCAACATCAACCTGGTCAACCTGCACGACTCGATCCGGCCGACCCGGCCGCGCGCCGATCTGGTGCTGACCAAGGGCGCCGATCACCGCATCGTCGCGGTCGACCTGCGCAAGCTCTGAGCGCCCCTCTCCTCAGCGCGCCGCGCCGCCCATGGCGATCTGCGCGGCGGCGCGCGCCAGGGGGGGCAGGAAATCTGCGACCATCGCAGCGACGTCGACGCGCGCGGCGGAGGCGGAGAGGTTGATCGCCAGCCGCGCATTGGCCGGGCGGCCGGGGATCGCCACGGCGATCGAGCGGACGCCGAGATCGAGCTCCTCGTCGGCGATCGCGTACCCCTTCTCGCGCACCTCGACGAGACGGGCGCGCAACGCGTCGCGGGTGGTCAGCGTGCGCGGGGTCAACGCCTCGAGCTTCGTCACGCGCATGAAGCGGTCGAATTCGTTCTGGCTCAGTTGGGCGAGCAGCGCCTGCCCCATCGAGGTGGCGTGGGCCGGCAGCCGCGTGCCGACGGCGAGGCCGATCGAGAGCAGGCGATGGCGGGCCGGCGAGCGCGCCACATAGATGATGTCGGGCCCGTCGAGGGTGGCGGCGGAGGCGCTCTCGCCGAGCTCGCGGGTCAGATCCTGGAGGATGTCGCGGACCTGATCGAGCTCGCTGAGCCCCGAAATATAGGCGTTGCCGAGTTCGAGGACACGGGCGGTCAGTTCGAAATGCTTACCGTCGGAGCGGGCGTAACCGGCCTCGACCAGCGTGTGCAGGAAGCGGCGGGCGCCGGCGCGGGTCATGCCGGTGCGGGCGGCGACGTCGGTGATGGTCTGGCGGCGAGCGTCGACGCCGAAGGAACGGATGACGTCGAGCCCCTTGGCGAAGGAGGCGACGGTCTCGATGCGAGAGGGCATGGCGTTTCCGGTTGTCCGTATGGCGAACAGTTTTTTGTCATACGGACACGGACGACGGCGTTTGTCCAGGGGCGGACCGCGGGTCCGGTCGGCGTCAGGGCCGGCCGACGACGCCGGCGGCGGCGAGGCGTTCGATCTCCTCTTCGTCGAGGCCGAGGGCGGCGAGGATCGCGTCTCCGTCCGCGCCGAGCGCCGGCGAGGGACGGTCCTGGACCAGCGGCGTATCGGACAGACGGATCGGATTGCGGATCGAGGGGACGACGCCGGCGGCCGCGGCCGGGCAGGCGAGCGCCATCTCGAGGCCGCGCGCCTTCACCTGCGGATCGGCGAAGACCTGGGCGACGGCGTTGATCGGCCCGGCCGGGACATGCGCCGCCTCGAGCCGGGCGAGGAGATCGTCGCGACGGATGCGGCGGGTCTTCGCCTCGACGAGCGGGATCAGTTCGGCGCGGGCGGCGACGCGGCCGGCGTTGTGGACGAAGCGAGCGTCGAAGGCGAGGTCCTCGAGCTCGAGGATGGCGCAGAGGTCGCGCCACTGTCGGTCGTTGCCGGTGGCGATGACGACATGGCCGTCGGCGACGGGGAAGACCTGATAGGGCACGATGTTGGGATGGGCGTTGCCGAGGCGGGTCGGCGAACGGCCGGAGACGAGGTAGTTCATCCCCTGATTGGCGAGCATGGCGACCTGGGTGTCGAGCAGGCTCATGTCGACGAGCTGGCCGCGGCCGGTGGTCAGCCGCGCCGCCAGCGCCGCCTGGATGCCGATGACGGCGTGCAGCCCGGTGAAGAGGTCGGCGACGGCGACGCCGACCTTCATCGGTTCGCCGGCCGGTTCGCCGGTCAGCTCCATGTAGCCGCCGAGGCCCTGGATCATGAAGTCGTAGCCGGCGCGGTGGGCGTAGGGCCCGTCCTGACCGAAGCCGGTGATCGCGCACCAGACGAGACGCGGGTTCTCGGCCATCAGGGTCGCGTGGTCGAGACCGTATTTCTTCAGGCCGCCGACCTTGAAGTTCTCGATCACCACGTCGGCGGTCGCCACCAGCCGGCGGACGAGATCGGCGCCTTCCGGCTTCTCGAAATCGATGGCGACGGAGCGTTTGCCGCGATTGCAGGCATGGAAATAGGCCGCGCCGAGATCGCCGCCGTCGGCCGCCTTCACGAAGGGCGGGCCCCAGTGGCGGGTGTCGTCGCCGGCGACCGGACGTTCGACCTTGATCACCTCGGCGCCGAGATCGGCCAGCGTCTGACCGACCCAGGGGCCGGCCAGGATGCGGGCGAGTTCGACGACCTTGAGGCCTGCGAGGGGGGCGGCGGGCATGACGGTGTCCTTCGATCTGCGGAGGAATTCGATCGGCGGTGCGTCAGCCGAGGCGACGCGGCAGAACCCCTCCCCTCAGGGGGAGGGGCAGGAGTGGGGTGAAGCCCCGAAAGGGCGGTCGGCGGCAGGGCGCGCCTCGCACACGCCGTTCTTCCGGGCGGGTCCGAACCCCACCCGGCCCTTCGGGCCACCCTCCCCTCAGGGGAGGGTGGGAGAGCGCGGCGCGGAAAGGCGACCGGAACGGCCGTGCGTTCGGTCGAAGAGTTCCGGCGAAGCGAGCGACACGACGACGAGGTCATGACCGTTCTCCCAGCGCGAAAGCGATGCGATCCAGAACCGCCTCGGTCTCGCGATCGACCTCGGCATTCCAAAACCGCAGAACTTCGAACCCGAGCTCCGTCAACCGCGCGTCACGCGCATGGCCGCCGTCGTCGATCTCGATCACCAATTTCGCCTTCAGGCAGGCGAAAATCGACGACGAACTCCGCGATCGGGACCTGCCAGCGGAGGTGGTGACCCATCGGTCGAAACCGCTCGCGCAGGAGCCGCCAGAGCTTCTTCTCCTGGTCCGTCGCGCAACGGCGCAGCCCCCGAGCGACGGCGAGAGGAACCGAGGCGGAAGGACGACCCGTCGCCATCGCTCCCCTCCCCGGCTTCGCCTCAGAAGAACGCCTGGATGCCCGTCTGCGCCCTTCCCAGGATCAGCGCGTGGACGTCGTGGGCGCCCTCGTAGGTGTTGACCGTCTCGAGGTTGGCGGCGTGGCGCATCACGGCGTATTCGACCTGGATGCCGTTGCCGCCGTGCATGTCGCGCGCCGCCCGGGCGATGTCGAGCGCCTTGCCGCAGTTGTTGCGCTTGATCAGCGAGATCATCTCCGGCGCCATCCGGCCCTCGTCGAAGAGCCGGCCGACGCGCAGAGCCGCCTGGAGGCCGAGGGCGATCTCGGTCTGCATGTCGGCGAGCTTCTTCTGATAGAGCTGGGTTCCGGCGAGCGGCTTGCCGAACTGCTTGCGGTCGAGGCCATACTGACGCGCGCGCGTCCAGCAGTCCTCGGCCGCGCCCATGGCGCCCCAGGCGATGCCGTAGCGGGCGCGGTTCAGGCAGCCGAACGGGCCCTTCAGACCCGAGACGTTCGGCAGCAGCGCATCGTCCGACACCTCGACGCCGTCCATGACGATCTCGCCGGTGATCGAGGCGCGAAGGCTCAGCTTTCCGCCGATCTTCGGGGCGGAGAGGCCCTTCATGCCCTTCTCCAGCACGAAACCGCGGATCTCGCCGCCGTGGGCGGCCGACTTCGCCCAGACGACGAAGACGTCGGCGATCGGCGAATTGGAGATCCACATCTTCGAGCCGATCAGCCGGTAACCGCCGTCGATCTTCTCGGCGCGGGTCTTCATGCCGGCCGGGTCGGAGCCGGCGTCCGGCTCGGTCAGGCCGAAGCAGCCGACGAACTCGCCGGTGGCGAGCTTCGGCAGATACTTCTTCTTCTGTTCCTCGGAGCCGTAGGCCTCGATCGGGTACATCACCAGCGAGGACTGAACCGACATCATCGAGCGATAGCCCGAATCGACCCGTTCCACCTCACGGGCGACGAGGCCGTAGGAGACGTAGTTCGCGCCCGCCCCGCCATAGTCGTCGGAGACGGTGACGCCGAGGAGGCCGAGCGCGCCCATCTCCTCGAAGATCGCGCGGTCGGTCTTCTCTTCGAGATAGGCCTCGACGATGCGGGGCGCGAGGCGCTCCTGGCAATAGGCCCGCGCCGTGTCCGAGATCAGGCGCTCGTCCTCGGTCAGTTGATCGACGAGGAGGAACGGGTCCTCCCACTTGAAGGGGGCGCCCTTGGGGTTCGCCATGGTCGTTTCCTCTCGTCTCAGCTTTCGACGTCGAAGGTCACGCCCTGCGCCAGCGGCAGGGTGCGGCCGTAGTTGATGGTGTTGGTGGCGCGGCGCATGTAGGCCTTCCAGGCGTCGGAGCCGGCCTCGCGGCCGCCGCCGGTCTCCTTCTCGCCACCGAAGGCGCCGCCGATTTCGGCGCCCGAGGGGCCGATGTTGACGTTGGCGATGCCGCAGTCCGACCCTTGCGCCGAGACGAAGAGCTCGGCCTCGCGCAGGTCGTTGGTGAAGACCGACGAGGAGAGGCCCTGGACGACCGAGTTGTTGAGCTTCAGCGCGGTCTCGAACTTGGTGTAGCGCATCACGTAGAGGATCGGCGCGAAGGTCTCCTCGGTGACGGGACCGCCCTGCGAGGGCATTTCGACCAGCGCCGGGGCGACGTAGACGCCGCCCTCGCGGCCGGGGACGTTGACGCGGGCGCCGCCGGTGACGGTGCCGCCGACTTCGCGGGCGGCGTCCAGCGCCTTCTTCATCTTGTCCCAGGCGGCCGGGTCGATCAGCGGGCCGACCAGGGTCTCGGGCTTGGAGGGATCGCCGACCGTCACCGAGCCGTAGGCGCGGCGCAGGCGCGTCACCAGCGTGTCGTAGATCGAATCGTGCACGAAGAGGCGGCGCAGCGAGGTGCAGCGCTGGCCGGCGGTGCCGATCGCGGAGAAGGCGATGGCGCGCAGCGACAGGTCGAGGTCGGCCGAGGGGCAGACGATCGCCGCGTTGTTGCCGCCGAGCTCGAGGATGGCGCGAGCGAAGCGCTTGGCGAGGCGCGGCCCGACGGCGCGGCCCATGGCGGTCGAGCCGGTCGCCGAGAGCACCGGAACGCGCGGATCGTCGACCAGAATCTCGCCGATCGGGCGGCCGCCGAGGAGGATTTCCAAGAGACCGTCGGGGGCCTCGCCGCCGGCTTCACGATAGCGATGCAGGGCGCGGGCGAAGAGCGCGCCGACGGCGAGCGCGGTCAGCGGCGTCTTCTCCGACGGCTTCCAGACGACGGGATCGCCGCAGACGAAGGCGAGCGCGGCGTTCCACGACCATACCGCGACGGGGAAGTTGAAGGCCGAGATCACGCCGACGACGCCGATCGGGTGCCAGGTCTCCATCATCCGGTGCGAGGGACGCTCGGTGGCGATGGTCAGGCCGTAGAGCTGACGCGACAGGCCGACGGCGAAGTCGCAGATGTCGATCATCTCCTGGACCTCGCCGAGGCCCTCGGAGACGATCTTGCCGGCCTCGATCGTGACGAGGCGGCCGAGCTCGGCCTTGTGGGCGCGCAGCTCCTCGCCGAGCAGGCGGACGAGCTCGCCGCGCTTCGGCGCAGGGACCAGCCGCCAGGCGCGGAAGGCGGCGTCGGCGCGGCCGATGGCGGCCTCGGCCTCTTCCGCCTCGTGTTCGATGACGCGGCCGATCTCGGACCCGTCGATCGGCGAGGAGACCGACAGGGTGCCGGTGGTGAAGAGCGCACGATCGACGCCGAGGACGGTCAGGAGATCGTGGGTTTCGGCGGCGAGGGGGCGAGCGGACATGACGACCTCGATCGGCTTCGGAAACGAAGATGTCGCCCCGCCGAGAGGCCCGGCGAGCGACGAGAGGTCATGACAATCGCGCTCGACAAACGGCGCGGGAAGCGAGAAATTCTCACGACATCATGACGAATAGGAATGACTGAGATGTTCCGCCGCGGGTTCCTGCCGCCGATCGGCTCGCTGGTCGCCTTCGAATGCGCGGCGCGGCACGAGAGCTTCTCGCGCGCGGCGGAGGAACTGCACCTGACGCAAGGGGCGATCAGTCGTCAGATCCGGGCGCTCGAAGAGCTGGTCGGCGTGCCGCTGTTCGATCGGGTCCGGCAACGGGTGGTGCTGTCCGAAGCGGGACGGGCCTATCTCGTCGACGTGCGGCGCACGCTCGGCGAACTCGGCGAGGCGACGCATCGGGTGATGGGCTTCGCCGGCACGCGCGGCGTGCTCGATCTCGCGGTATTGCCGACCTTCGGGGCGCGCTGGCTGACGCCGCGGCTGCCGCGTTTTCTCGGCGCGCATCCGGAAGTGACGATCAACATGGCGGCGCGGATCGAACCGTTCGATTTCGCCCTCGACGCCTTCGACGCGGCGATCCACGTGGGACAGCCGGTGTGGGCCGGCGGCGTGCTCGCCCATCTGATGGACGAGGAGGTGGCGCCGGTGGCCGATCCCGGCTTCGCCGCGCGCTGGGACGTCGCCGCCCCCCGCGATCTCGAGCGCGCGCCGCTGTTGCATCAATCGACCCGGCCGACAGCCTGGGCGGACTGGTTCGCGGCGGTCGGGGTGACGACGGAAGCCGCATGGCGGGGGCCGCGCTTCGACCAGTTCTCGATGGTGTCGGAAGCCGCCGCCGCCGGGATGGGCGCGGCGCTGGTGCCGCGCTTTCTGGTCGAGGAGGAATTGTCGCTCGGCCGGTTGGTGGTGCTCTTCCCCGTGCCGCTGGCGACGCGATCGGCCTACTACCTCGTGCGGCCGGAGAACGAAGGCCGTTCGGCGCTGCTCAGGGCCTTCGAGGAGTGGCTGATCGCCGAGGCGCGCGACGACGTCGACGCGCTCACCACGGCTCGACCGTGAGTTCGGGCCACAGCGCCTGCATCCGCGCCGCCTTGGCGGCATGGGTCGCGGCGTTGTCGAGCGCCTTGTTCGGGCGAACGCGCAGGGCGAAGACGTCGTCGAGGCCGAAGGGAGCGAAGACGTCGACGCCGTCGTCGTCGCGCAGGCGAACGCCGACGGCATGACAGACCGAGGCGTAACGGGTCAGGCCTTCGGCGCTCGAGCCGAGCGGCGCGTAGGGCGCGCCGAAGCGCTCTTCGAACCAGAGATGGACGCGGGCCTGGTTGCGCAGCTCGACCGGCACGGCGAAATCGGCGAAAGCGGCGGCGGCGCGGCGGATCTCGCGATCCTCGGCCTCGAAGGAGAGATCGGCGGCGTCGTGGAAGACGAGGTCGACGTCCTTCAGGCCGTGGCCGGATGGGCGGCCGGTGAGAACGTTCCAGACCGTCTGATAGATCGCGCCGGAGACGAGCAGCCAATCGGGCAGAGCAAGGGCGCGCGCCCGTTCGAGCGCGGTCGAAAGCAGCGGATCGGCCCGAAGAATCGCGATCAGGCGATCGCGATGAGGCGCATCGGAGGCGAGCGGAGCGATCATCGGAGGTCGGACTCGGCGGCGGGGAAGCGGCGTTTCGTCGATTCGTGTGACGCAGCGGTGACGGTCCTCGCCGGCGCGCCGAGACGGTTTCGTTCGGCGTCCGTCCCGGCTAGGCTGCGGCCACCTCGTCCCTCCCTCGGATTCCCGATGCGTTTCGCCCTGCCCTCCCTTCGTCGGCTCTCGCGTCTCGCGGCGATCGTGATCGCGGCGTTGGCGTGTCTGCCGCTGGTCGGGCTCGCGGCGCATTCGCTCGCCCACCCGCCGACGCCCCTGATGGCGTGGCGGATGGCGCGCGGCGAGGCGGTGACGCGGATCTGGACGCCGCTCTCGGCGATCGACCGCGACCTCGTCGTCTCGGTGATCGCCTCGGAGGACAACGGCTTCTGCGGCCACGCGGGCGTCGACTGGGACGAGCTGATCGACGTCCTCGACGACGAACGCGGCCCGCAGCGCGGCGGCTCGACCCTGACCATGCAGGTCGCCAAGAACCTGCTCCTGTGGAACGGCTGGGGCTGGCTCAGAAAGCCGGTCGAGATTCCGCTGGCGCTCCTCGTCGACCTCGTCTGGTCGAAGGAGCGGATCCTCGAGGCCTATTTCAACATCGCGGAATGGGGGCCGACCGGCGAATTCGGCGTCGAGGCCGGGGCGCGGCGGGCCTTCGGCAAGGGCGCGGCGCGGCTCTCGGCGCACGAGGCGGCGCTGCTCGTCGCGATGCTGCCCAATCCGCACGTCCGCGACGCGCGGCGACCGAACACGCGGGTGGCGCGGGTCGCCGGGATCATTCAGCGGCGGGCGGCGCGGTCGCCGGAACTGGCCGATTGCATCCGCGCGAGCGCGAAGTGAGCGCGGCTCACTCGCCGTCGAGGATGAAGACGCGGCGCGGCAGAAGTTCGCCGCGCGCCACCTCGCCGATGGCGACGAGTTCGCCGGCGCAGGTGGCGTAGACGGCTTCCTCGTCGGCGGGGGCGTCGCGGCCGCGCAGGATCACCGACTGGCCACGGCGCAGACGCGCGGCGGCGTCGCGGTTGATCGCCACTTCGGTCACCTCGGTGAGACCGGCCTCGACGGGGGCGAGCAGGGCGCGGACGGCGTCGAGGCCGCCGTCGGCCGCCGCCTGTTCGATCTCGGCGAGCGGGATCAGGTCTTCTTCCTCGAAGGGACCGACGACGATGCGGCGGAGCGCGACGACGTGACCACGGCTGCCGAGGCGAAGCCCCATGTCACGGGCCAGCGCCCGGACATAAGTGCCCTTGCCGCACTCACATTCGAAGACGGCGGTGTCGGCGTCGGGGACGTCGACCAGGGCCAGATCGAGGATCTCGATCGGACGGGCTTCCAGAACGACGTCTTCGCCGTCGCGGGCGAGGTCGTAGGCGCGTTCGCCGGCGATCTTGATCGCCGAGAACTTCGGTGGAACCTGCATGATCTCGCCGATGAACTCCGGCAGGATCGCCTCGATCTCGGCCTTCGACGGCCGCGCGTCGGAGCGGGCGATCACCTCGCCCTCGGTGTCGTCGGTCGAGGTCTGGGCGCCCCAGCGTACGGTGAAGCGATAGACCTTGGCGCCGTCCATGACGAAGGAGACGGTCTTGGTCGCCTCGCCGAAGGCGATCGGCAGCATGCCGGAGGCGAGCGGATCGAGGGTTCCGGCGTGGCCGCACTTGTTGGCGTGGAACAGCTTCTTCAGCCGCGCCACCGCCTGGGTCGAGGTCACCTCGACCGGCTTGTCGAGCACGATCCAACCATGAACGTCGTCGAACTTCTTCCTGCGGGCCATGATGCGCCTTCGTCAGCCTGGATTCCGAACCGTGTGAAAGGGGACGATCAGTCCTCGTCGAGGTCGCGAGCGACCTCAGTTTTCTTCGTCGAGGTCGCGAGCGACCTCCGGCCGATGCAGCATCTCGGTCACCTGATCGTCGTCGTCGAACCGGGTGTCGAGACGGAAGCGGACGTCGGGCGCGAACTTCAGATCGACCCGGCGGGCGATCTGGCCGCGGAACCATTTCCGCGACCGCTCCAGCGCCGCCATCACCTTCTTGGTGTCGCGGCCGCCGAGCGGCATGACCAGGGCGGTGGCGTTCTTCAGATCCGGCGACATGCGCACTTCCGGCACGGTGATCACCACGCCGTCGAGGTCGGGATCGGCCATCTGGCCGCGGGTGAGGATGTCGGCGAGGGCGTGGCGGATGATTTCACCGACGCGCAGCTGACGCTGCGAAGGGCCGTGTTCAGGCGCGCTCATGGACAACTCCCTGGGGCAGGCGGGCGCGGACGAGCTTCTCGATCTTGGCGAAGTCCGCCTCCTTGGCGAAGGCGCCGCGCGGGATCGGCAGACCCTGACGCGGGCCGACGGCGAGGATCAGCCGCTCCGGCGTCTCGATCAGCCGGCCGACATCGTTCCACGTGAAACGCCAATCGAAGCCGGAGCCGTCGACGGCGACGACATGGACGTCGTCCTTGCCGAGCGTCACCTCGATCTCCTTGTCGGCGATCGGCATGGTCGAGAAGCCGACCCGGGCGGAGAGGCCGGCGAGGCGATGCCGGTTCATCATGCCGATGGCGAAGAGGACGAAGAAGCCGATCATCGGCCACCACTTCTGCTCACCGGCGACGATCTCGGAGAGCATCGACCGGCTCGGATCGGCATCGGAGCGGATCCAGGCCATGACGAAGACCATCGCGGAGAGCGAGGCGACGAGCGTGACGAGGCGGAAGTGCCAGGGACGGCGGGCGACGGCGGTCGACAGCGCGACCCAGTCGGCGCGCGTCATGCGGAACCGGAAGGTGTTCGACATGGTGCTCCTCGGTCAGGGATCGGACCCGACGGAGATGGACGAGAAACGGGCGACGCCACGACGGCGTCGCCCGGAATTCGACGGATCGCGCCCGATCACAGCGAGCGGGCGATCTCCTCGACGCGGTAGCATTCGATGACGTCGCCGGAGCGCATGTCCTGATAGGCCTCGAAGGACATGCCGCATTCCTGACCGGAGACGACTTCCTTGGCGTCGTCCTTGAAGCGCTTGAGCTGCGAGAGCTTGCCTTCGTGGATGACGACGTTGTCGCGGATCAGGCGGACCGACGCGCCACGCTCGACCACGCCATCGGTGACCAGACAGCCGGCGACCTTGCCGACCTTGGAGACGTTGAAGATCTCCAGGATCTTGGCGTTGCCGAGCATGGTCTCGCGGATTTCCGGCGTGAGCATGCCGCTCATCGCCTTCTTCACGTCGTCGACCAGGTCGTAGATGATGTTGTAGTAGCGGATCTCGACGCCTTCGCGCTCGGACGCCTCGCGGGCCTCCTTCGAGGCGCGGACGTTGAAGCCGATGATCGCCGCCCCCGAGGCCGAGGCCAGGGTGACGTCCGACTCGGTGATGCCGCCGACGCCGCCATGGATGACGCGGGCGCGGACCTCGTCGTTGCCGAGCTTCTCCAGCGCGCCGACGATCGCTTCGAGCGAGCCCTGCACGTCGCCCTTGACGACGAGCACGAACTCCTTGCGACCGGCCGTCTTGAGCTGGTTCATCATTTCGGTCAGCGAGCCGCGGGCGGAGGTGCCGCGAGCCTGCATCTTCTCGCGCTTCAGACGCTGACGATAGTCGGCGACCTCGCGGGCGCGGGCTTCGTTCTCGACCACCGCGAAGCGGTCGCCCGCCTCCGGCGTCTCCTGGAAGCCGAGCACCTCGACCGGCAGCGACGGACCGGCGTCGCGCACGGCGTCGCCACGATCGTCGAGCAGGGCGCGGACGCGACCCCAGGCCGGGCCGGCGACGAGGATGTCGCCGACCTTCAGGGTGCCGCGCTGGACGAGAACCGTGGCGACCGGGCCGCGGCCCTTGTCGAGCTTGGCCTCGATCACGGTGCCTTCGGCCGGACGATCCGGGTTGGCCTTCAGCTCGAGCACTTCCGACTGCAGCAGGATGGTCTCGAGCAGCTTGTCGAGATTGAGCTTCTGCTTGGCCGAGACCTCGACCTCGAGCACGTCGCCGCCCATCGATTCCACCACGATCTCGTGCTGGAGGAGCGCGGTGCGGACCCGCTGCGGATCGGCTTGCGGCTTGTCGATCTTGTTGATCGCCACGATGATCGGCACGCCCGCCGCGCGGGTGTGGTTGATCGCCTCGACGGTGGTCGGCATGACGCCGTCGTCGGCAGCCACCACCAAGACGACGATGTCGGTCGCCTTGGCGCCGCGGGAACGCATCGCGGTGAAGGCCTCGTGGCCGGGGGTGTCGATGAAGGTGATCTTCGACCCGTGGATCTCGACCTGATAGGCGCCGATGTGCTGGGTGATGCCGCCGGCCTCGCCCATCGCCACCTTGGTGGAGCGAATGGCGTCGAGCAGCGACGTCTTGCCGTGGTCGACGTGACCCATGATGGTGACGACCGGCGGGCGGGAGCGCAGGGTCTCGCCGCTGTCGGGCGCCGCGAAGAGGCCTTCCTCGACGTCCGATTCGGCGACGCGCTTCACCGTGTGGCCCATGTCCTCGGCGATCAGCTGGGCCATGTCGGCGTCGATGACGTCGTTGATCTTCATCATCTGGCCCTGCTTCATCAGCAGCTTGATGACGTCGACGGCGCGCTCGGCCATGCGGTTGGAGAGTTCCTGGATGGTGATCGTCTCGGGGAGGATCACTTCGCGGGAAATCTTCTCGCGCGGCTCGTAGGACTGCATGCGGCGCTGCTGGCGCTGGACGCGACGCTTGAAGGCGGCGACCGAACGGCCACGGCCGGAGCTCTCTTCGTCCTCGCCGGTCTGCGCCGTGACGACGGTGAGCTTGCCGCGCTGCTTTTCGTCGCCCTTGGTGCGGGTCGGCTTGGGCGGCGGCGGAGCGGTCATGCGGCGGGCGGCGCCGGCGGGAGCCGGGCGAGCCGGAGCGCGGCGCGGCGCTTCTTCCTCTTCCTCGGCGGCCGGACGAGCCGGCGCCTTGGCGGCCGCAGCCGCGGGCGCCGCCGGAGCGGCGGGCTTCGCGGCGACCGGCGCGGCCTCGACCGGCGCAGGGGCGGGCTCGGCTTCGCCGGCGGCCTTGCGGCGCTCCTCTTCGGCGAGGCGGGCGACCTCTTCCTCGGCCTTGCGACGGGCTTCGGCCTCGGCGCGCTCCTGGGCGAGACGTGCTTCCTCGATGGCGCGCAGCCGCTCTTCCTCGACGCGGCGCTTGCGATCTTCCTCGTCGCGGATCCGGGCTTCGGCGAGCGCCTTCTCACGAGCGGCGCGCTCGCCGGCCGACAGCGTCTGCAGGACGACGCCGGTGCGCGGCCCGCTCGGACGCGGCGGCTGGGGCGGAGCCGACGTCTCGGCGCGCGGCCGGACCTCGACGCGCGGCGCGGCGGAGGCGGCGGCGGCAGGAGCCGGCGCAGCCGGCTCGGGCGCGCGCGGCGCGACGTGGCCGTGCTCGGTCTCGCCGGGCTTCAGGATCCGCTTCTTCTTCGTCTCGACGAGCACGGTCTTCGACCGGCCGTGGCTGAAGCTCTGGCGAACGGTGGCGTCCGCCTTGGGCTTCAGCGTCAGCGTCTTCTTGACTTCGACGTGAAGGGTCTTGTCGCCGGAGCTCTTGGTGTCGTTCATGTGCCCGTCATTCCTGCGGCAGGTCGCCGCTCTTCTCAGCGTGATCGTCGTTCGTCGGCATCTCGGCGGAAACGCCGCGATACCGGCCGAGCGCGGCCGCGCGCTCGAGGAAGATTTCGGCTGCTCTACCGGAAAGCAGCGCTGCATGTATCACATTCGACCGCCCCAATGCCAAATCCAATTGAGGCCCGGAGAAGATTCGCACCACCGGAAGGTCCGCTTCTCCTCCGAAACGGCGCTTGAGCGCCGCCGTCATCTTGGCGACCCCGTCCGCGCCGGCTTCCGCCGCATGGACGAGACCGGCGAGACGCTCGCGCGCCACCGCCGCTTCCACCTTGGCGAAGCCGACGACGACTTCGCCCGCCTTGCGCGCGAGACCGAGTGTCCCGAGCGCCTGATCGTTCATCAACCGGTCGATCAGGTCGCAAAGACCCGGATCGACCGAAACCCGTCGGCGCAGGGCGCGGGCGAAGACGTTCTTCGCCACGGCCTTCTCCACCACCGCGCGACGCGCCTCGACCCAGACGCCGCGACCGGGGAGGTTCCGCTTCAGATCGGGGACCACCGAACCATCGGGGCCCTCGACGAAGCGGAGCAACTCCGCGATCGGCATCGTCTCGCGCGAGACGATGCAGGTGCGGGAGACGTCCGACTTCTTCGGCGGACGTTCCTCGAATTCGACCGGCTCGTCGGCCGCGGGCGCGACGTCGTCAGCCGTCGACACGCTCCGCCTCGCCTTCCTCCGCCTCGGTCTCGGCTTCGTCCTCGACCTCGACGGGCGCTTCGATCCAGCCGGCCGCGACGCGGGCGGCCATGACGATCGCTTCCGCCTCGGCGCGCGACAGCTCGAAGCCGTCGAGGATGCCGGCGTTCTTCTCGACTTCGCCGTTCTTGCGTTCGGTCCAGCCGACCAGATCGTCGGTGGCGCAGCCGGCGAGATCCTCGACCGTCTTCACGCCTTCCTTGCCGAAGGCGACCATCATCGCGGTGGTCACGCCGTCGACGTCGTGCAACGCGTCCTCGACGCCGAGGGCCTTGCGTTCGGCGTCCTGCTCCGCCTCGAGGCGGGCGAGATGGTCGTTGGCGCGGTTCTGGATCTCTTCCGCGGTCTCCTCGTCGAAGCCCTCGATGCGGGCGATCTCGTCGAGACCGACGTAGGCGATCTCCTCGACGTTGGAGAAGCCTTCGGTGGCGAGCAGCTGGGCGACCACTTCGTCGACGTCGAGGGAGTCCATGAAGAGCTGGGTGCGCTCCGCGAACTCCTTCTGGCGACGCTCGGATTCCTCGGCCTCGGTCATGATGTCGATGTCCCAGCCGGTGAGCTGGGAGGCGAGGCGCACGTTCTGACCGCGACGGCCGATGGCGAGCGACAGCTGATCGTCGGGGACCACCACCTCGATGCGGCCGGCGTCCTCGTCGAGCACGACCTTGGAGACTTCGGCCGGCTGGAGGGCGTTGACGATGAAGGTGGCCGGGTCGTTCGACCAGGGGATGATGTCGATCTTCTCGCCCTGCAGCTCCTGAACCACGGCCTGGACGCGGCTGCCGCGCATGCCGACGCAGGCGCCGACCGGGTCGATCGAGCTGTCGCGCGAGATCACGGCGATCTTGGCGCGCGAGCCGGGGTCGCGGGCGACCGACTTCACCTCGATGATGCCGTCGTAGATCTCCGGCACTTCCTGGGCGAAGAGCTTGGCCATGAACTGGGGGTGGGTGCGCGACAGGAAGATCTGCGGTCCGCGCTGTTCGCGGCGGACGTCGTAGACATAGGCGCGGACGCGGTCGGCGTTGCGGAAGGCCTCGCGCGGGATCAGCTCGTCGCGGCGGATGATCGCCTCGCCACGGCCGAGATCGACGATGACGTTGCCGTATTCGATGCGCTTGACGGTGCCGTTGACGATCTCGCCGACGCGCTCCTTGAACTCGTCGAACTGACGGTCGCGCTCGGCCTCGCGCACCTTCTGGACGATGACCTGCTTGGCCGACTGGGCGGCGATGCGGCCGAAGTCCATCGGCGGCAGCGGCTCGCCGATCCAGTCGCCGACCTGGGCGTCGGGATTGCGCAGACGGGCGTCGGCGATCGGGATCTGGGTCGCCGGATTCTCGAAGGCTTCGACCACCTCGAGCAGGCGCTGCAGGCGGATCTCGCCGGTCTTCGGGTTGATCTCGGCGCGAACCTCGGTCTCCGAGCCGTAACGCGAGCGCGCGGCCTTCTGGATGGCGTCCTCCATCGCGGCGAGCACGATCTTCCGGTCGATCACCTTCTCACGGGCGACCGCATCGGCGATCTGGAGGAGTTCCAGTCTGTTGGCGCTGACTGCCATCGTCTTCTCCCTCGGGGGCCGCGGGGCGCCTTTCGCCCGATCGGCCTCGTCGCGTCGTTCGATCAGTGAACGGACGGTTCGTCCGTCGCATCCTCGTCGTCGGTCTCGGCCGCGAGTTCGGCCGAGGCTTTCTTGGCCGCCTTGAAGGAGGCGGCGATCAGGTCGTCGGTCATCACCAGACGCGCCTCGGCGAGCAGGCCGAAAGGCAGCCAGGCGGCGTCGGGCGTTCCTTCCGGCGCGTCCTCGATCCTGATCCCGAAGGTCTCTCCCTCGACCCCGAGCAGAGGGCCACGGAAGCGACGACGGCCGTCGTGGCCCTCGCTCAGCTCGATCTTGGCGACGTGGCCGGCCCAGCGTTCGAAATCGGACCGGCGCACCAGCGGCCGATCGATGCCGGGCGAGGAGACCTCGAGGTGGTAGGCGCGATCGACCGGATCTTCCGCGTCGATGACCGGCGCGAGATTGCGGGAGATCGCCTCGCAGTCGTCGACGCCGATGGTGCCGTCCGGCCGTTCGGCCATGACCTGCACCGTGAAGCCGTTGCGGCCCGAGCACTTCACCCGCACCAGACGGAAACCGAGGTCTTCGATCACGGGCTCGGCGAGCGCCGCGATGCGGGCGTCGAGGCCGGTCTCTCGAATCAGACGGGGTTCGTTGCGGGAAGTCAGTGGTGTCGGTCCTTCGCTTCGTGGATCGTTCGGCGTCGCGTCGACGTGGAGCCAACACCGAAAGAGCGGGTCCCGAGGGGGCCCACTCTCGTTTCGTCGATGAGACGATCCAAGAATTTCGTGCTTGGCGCGCACCATAGTCGAATCGAGTAGGATTGCAAGCGAAACCCCTCGCGATCTTCCGGCCGGTCAGCGCCGCCGGAAGATCAGGTAGGCCGGCGTCCGTCCCTCGCGGATCGCCTTCTCCTCGTAGCGGGTGCCGGGCCAGCCGGCCCAAGGGCGGCGCCAGTCGTCGGCGACCTCGGCTGTCCAGACGAAGGCGGGATGGGCGAGAACCTCGGCCAGCGCCCAGTCGACGTAGGGAGCCCAGTCGGAGGCGAAGCGGAACTCGCCGCCGGGGCGCAGAACCCGGGCGATGCGGTCGAGATTGTCCTTCTGGACGAATCGCCGCTTCCAATGGCGCTTCTTCGGCCAGGGATCGGGATAGAGCAGATAGAAGCGGCCGAGCGAGGCTGGGGCGAGCGCGTCGAGGAGGGGCACCGAATCGGCGTGATGCAGACGGACGCGAGCGTCGAGCTCCGCCTCGTGCAGGGCGACCAGCGCCTTGGCCATGCCGTTGACGAAGGGTTCCGCGCCGATGAAGCCGACGCGCGCGTTCGCCTTCGCGGTCTCGATCAGATGTTCGCCGCCGCCGAAGCCGCTCTCCATCCAGACGTCGTCGACCGGAACGGGGAAGAGGTCGCGCAGGTCGGTCGGGACCGCCGCCGGATCGACGGCGAGACGGGGCAGCAGTTCGCCGATCGCCGTGGCCTGTCCGAGGCGCAGCGCCTTGCCCTTGCGACGGCCGTAGAAGGCGCGGTCGCGCGCCTCGGCCTCGGCGGGCGCATCGTTCGGCTCGGAGGTGGGATCGGTCATGGCGGGACTTCTTCGAAAGAGCGAGGCGCACGCGGGGGAACCCTGCGTGCGCCTCGCGATCCGTCGGGGACGTCGGGCTCAGGCGCCGACGGCGGTCTTCAGCGCGTCGACGAGGTCGGTCTTCTCCCAGGAGAAGCCGCCGTCGGCGTCCGGCGCGCGGCCGAAATGGCCATAGGCGGCGGTGCGGGCGAAGATCGGCTTGTTGAGGCCGAGATGCTCGCGGATGCCGCGCGGCGAGAGATTCATCACCTCGCGCGCCGCCTTCTCGATCGCCGCCTCGTCGACCTTGCCGGTGCCGTGCAGGTCGCAATAGACGGCGAGCGGCTGGGAGACGCCGATCGCATAGGCGAGCTGGATGGTGCAGCGGTCGGCGAGGCCGGCCGCGACCACGTTCTTGGCGAGATAGCGCGCCGCATAGGCGGCGGAGCGGTCGACCTTGGTCGGGTCCTTGCCGGAGAAGGCGCCGCCGCCGTGCGGGGCCGCGCCGCCGTAGGTGTCGACGATGATCTTGCGGCCGGTCAGGCCGCAGTCGCCGTCGGGACCGCCGATGACGAACTTGCCGGTCGGATTGACGTGCCAGATCGTGTTCGCATCGACCCAGCCGGTCGGCAGGGTCTTGACGATCCAGGGCTCGACGATGGCGCGGATGTCGGCCGAGGTCAGCATCTCGTCGAGATGCTGGGTGGAGAGAACGATCTGCTGGGCGCGGACCGGCTTGCCGTTCTCGTAGGCGACCGTCACCTGGCTCTTGGCGTCGGGGCCGAGCATCTTCAGCGGGCCGGTCTTGCGCGCCGTGGCGAGGTCCTCGAGGATCTTGTGGGCGTAGTAGATCGGCGCCGGCATCAGCTCCGGCGTCTCGCGGCAGGCGTAGCCGAACATGATGCCCTGGTCGCCGGCGCCCTCGTCCTTGTTGCCGGCCGCGTCGACGCCGACGGCGATGTCGGCGGACTGCGGGTGCAGCAACACTTCGATGTCGGCGTGCTCCCAGTGGAAGCCGTCCTGCTCGTAGCCGATGTCGCGGATGGCGAGGCGGGCCAGATGCGAAAGAAGGTCGTGGGTGATGCCGGCCGGGCCGCGCGTCTCGCCGGCGATCACCACGCGGTTGGTGGTGGCCAGCGTCTCGGCGGCGACGCGCAGATGAGCCGGGTTCCAGCCGAGCTCCGGACCGATCCGGAAGAAGGCGTCGACGATCTCGTCGGAGATGCGGTCGCAGACCTTGTCGGGATGACCTTCGGAGACCGATTCGGAGGTGAAGAAGTAGTTCGAACGGGACACGTCAGACTCTTTCGGCAAGGGCTCCGCCGCCGTCACGGCGCGAAGGGCTGCGGCACAGGTCCGTCGCTCGGCGGACGGGCCTGCCTCGGTCGGGACGAGCCCCCGCGCGCAAGGCGTTCTCGTTTAGCAACGGCAGCGCGAGAGGGTCAAGCGTCGCCGCGGCCGCGCGCGCAGACGACGACGCCCGCGAAAGGATCTCGCGGGCGTCGAGAGAAGAAGCGCGGAGGGACGGTGAGGTCACTCGTCCTCTTCGCCGGCCATCGCCTTGACGAGTTCGACGACCTTGCGGCGCTGCTTGGCGTCCTTGATGCGGATGAAGGCCTTGTTGAGCGAAAGGCCTTCCGACGACGACAGGAAGTCGACGACGTAGGAGGTGGTCTGCGGCTCGTCGAAGCCCTGATCGCCGGCGACCGGCGCCTGGCCGGGAGCGTCCTCGAAGAAGAAGGCGACCGGAACCGAGAGCACGCGCGCGATCGCCTGCAGGCGGGACGCGCCGATGCGGTTGGTGCCCTTTTCGTATTTCTGGATCTGCTGGAACGTGATCCCGAGGTGCTCGCCGAGCTTTTCCTGGGACATTCCGAGCATCATGCGGCGCAGCCGAACGCGGCTGCCGACGTGCACGTCGATCGGGTTGGGGGATTTCTTGCTGGCCATGTTCATGCCTTTGCTTTTCTTATGACAGTTCTCGTCTCGTACCGACATCGATCGTTCGCAGGGGACGATTTCGATCGTTGTCACGGTCATTCGTTGGCGACCCGACATGTATCCGGATCCACTCCAGACACATTCCCCTACGCAACGACACGCCGTCACGACAGGATTCGCGTTCACGCAACTCGCCATCCGCTGGCCGAACATTGAGTGCGCACGTCAGGGAAGTCAACCGTGCGGGGGAACGTCAAGGATTTCCTAATGTACAGAGTGAACACGGCGATAACCGGCCCAGGCGAATGCGACGAAAACGAGGGCGAGCGTCGGCGTCATGCCCCACCGGGCCCACACCGTCGGCGCGATCGGGCGCGGCAGTCCGGCGTCGACCACGCCGACGGCGCCGAGGGTGAGGTGGGCGACGAGCCGGCCCATCGGGTCGATCATCGCGGAGACGCCGTTGTTGGCGTCGCGCACCACCGCCAGACCTTCCTCGACGGCGCGCAGCCGCGCCTGATGGAGATGCTGCCAAGGGCCGGGCGTCATGCCGTACCAGGCGTCGTTGGTGACGTTGAGCAGCCATTCGGGCCGGTTCGCGCGATCGACCACCGCGCCGGGAAAGACGATCTCGTAGCAGACCAGCGGCCCCATCGGCGGCAGGCCGGGCGCCGTCACGGTGCGGATGCCGGGACCGGAGGAATAGCCGCCGCGCAGTTTGGTCAGCTGACGTAGACCCAGGCTCTCCAACGTCTCCTGGAACGGCAGATATTCGCCGAAGGGCACCAGATGGGCCTTGTCGTAGGCGGCGAGGATGTCGGCGTCGCGGCCGAGCGCGTAGATCGAATTGTAGTAGCGCGGCCGGACCTCGCCGGCGGCGGGCGTTTCGACGCGGACCGCGCCGGTGAGCAGCGTCGTCCGATCGCCGATCAGTTGAGCGATGGTCGAGAGCGCCCAGGGCTCGTTGGTGAGGACGAAGGGAAAGGCGCTCTCCGGCCAGACGAGGTGGGTGACGCCGGGGACGCCACGCCCGCCGTCCGCACCCGGGCGCAGGCCGGTGGGCAGCGGTTGGCCATCCGGGCCGACGGCGGGACGCGAGGAGAGCTCGACGTAGCGCTCGACGGTCGAGGTCTTGCGATCCGGCCGCCACATGTCCCATTGCTCGATCGCCGGCTGGACGATGCGGAAGCGCAGATCGGGAAAGAACTCGACCGGCGTCGCGGCGAGCCGCCAGGCGCCCCAGCCGACCACCGCGACGAAGAGCGCCGCCATCGCCGCGACGAAGCGACGATCGGCCGAGCGCGCCTCGGCCAGCACAGCGGGGGCGGCGAAGACGAGGACGGCGAGAGGCGTGAGGCCATAGCCGCCGAGCACAGAGTCGATCTGCATCATCGGCTCGTTGGCGGCGAAGCCGTAGCCGATCAGATTCCACGGAAATCCGGTGAGCACGTGGCCACGCAGCCAATCGGCGACGAAGAAGCCGACGGCGAGGGCGGCGATCCGGGCCGGGCCCTCGCTCCACAGGAGCCGCGCGATCGCGGCGGCGAGGCCGTGGAACAGGCCGAGGCCGATCGACAGGGAGGCGACCGCGATCGGCAGCAGCCAACCGAACTCCTTCGCGTCGACCAGGAAGGCGACGCCGATCCACCACAGGCCGGCCAGGAACCAGCCGAAGCCGAAGGCCCAGCCGATCCGGAAGGCCGGACCGAGGCGCACCAGCCGGCCGCCTTCCTTCAGATCGGCGGCACCGTCGAGCGCCCAGACGAGGACGGGGAAGGAGATCCAGAGCACGGGAAAGACGTGGAACGGGGCGAGCGACAGCGCGCCGAGCGCGCCGGCGACGGCGACCGCCGCCGCCCGCCGCCAGCCCCAGGACAGCGTGACGGCATGGGCGACACGTTCGAGCATCGACGGGGGTCCCTCGCGAATCAATCCGCCGTCGGCGGCCGATCCACCTCGTCCGGCGCGGCGGGGAAGGTCAAGTCGCTTCGCTCGGCTCGGGCGCGACGCGGCGCAGGCCGAGGCGCTTGAGCCGCCTGTTGTCGGCGTCGAGGATCTCGACCGCGAGACCGGGCAGGCGCTCGGAGACGAAGGTCTCGCCGACTTCGGGCACGCGTCCGGCCAGCGCGACGACGAGGCCGCCGATGGTCTCGACCTCTTCGTCGAGGCCGACGCCGGAGAAGTCGTAGTCGAGCGCCTCCGCCGTCTCGTCGAGTTCGGCGCGGGCGTCGGCGAGCCAGCGATCGGGCTCGGCGGCGACGACGTCGGGCGTCTCGCCCTCGTCGTGTTCGTCCTCGATGTCGCCGACCACGGTCTCGACGATGTCCTCGAGGCTGACCAGCCCGTCGACGCCGCCGTATTCGTCGATGACCAGCGCCATCTGGATGCGGTTGGTCTGCATGCGGGCGAGGAGGTCGCTGGCCGGCATCGAGCCGGGCACGAAGAGGACCGGGCGCACCAGTCCGGTCGCGGCGAGGCGGACGGAGAGATCGGCGCGGGAGAGATCGAGGCTCGCCGTCTCGGGATCGTCGCCGATCTGGCCGGCGCGGGCGAGGTGGGTCATCAGGTCGCGGATGTGGACCATGCCGATCGCCTCGTCGAGGCTCTCGCGATAGACCGGCATGCGGGAATGGCCGGAGATCATGAAGGCGAAGAGGACGCGCTCCAGCGTCGTCTCCTCGTCGATGCCCTCGATGTCGGAGCGCGACACCATGACGTCGTCGACGCGGGTCTCGCCGAGATGGAGGATGTTGCGGATCATCTCGCGCTCTTCCGCGGAGAAGCCGCCTTCGCCGGCCTCCTCCAGAGCGGTCTCGAGATTTTCCCTCAAGTCGGTGGGCGAGGACTTCCAGCCCACCGCCGCGCGCAATCGATCGAGCCAGCTCTCGCCCGATTTCGGGGATACGTCGCCACGCGCTTCGACGGTCTTCGTCTCGCCCGTGGCGCCGGTACTCTGGGAATGCGCGTCGGTCATCTTCCGTCGATCTCTCCTCGACCCTCGTCGCGCCGATGGTGCGGCGTCGCGAGCGGGCGTGTCAATTCGTCGTGTCGTCGTAGGGGTCGGCGACGCCGAGACCGGCGAGGATCTCGACCTCCAACGCCTCCATTTCCTCGGCCTCCGCGTCGGTCTCGTGATCGAAGCCGAAGAGGTGCAGCAGGCCGTGGACGAGGAGATGGGCGAGGTGGTCCTCGAAGGCCTTGCCCTCCTCCGTCGCCTCGCGTTCGGTGGTCTCGCGGGCGACGACGACGTCGCCGAGCAGCGGACCGGGCTCCTCCTCGTCGGCGTCGGCCGCCGGGAAGGAGAGGACGTTGGTCGGCTTGTCGAAGCCGCGCCAGTCGCGGTTGAGGATCCGGATGCGGGCGTCGTCGGTCAGGACCAGCGACAGTTCGGCCGCCTCGGGCACGATCAGTTCGGGCCGGGCGGCGACCGCGGCGGCGACGCGCTCGGCGAGCGGGCGCCAGCGGGCCTCTTCGCCCCAGGCCTCGGCTTCCACGGCGATGTCGACGGCGATGGCGGGCGCGGCGCTCACGAACGCTCTCCGCCGCCGGTCGGGTCGATGCCGTACTTGTCGCGCAGATGCCCGGTCTCGAAGGTCGGCGCGTTCGGCCGGCCGCGCATCTCCCGATCCGCGCTCTCGCGGGCGAGGCGTTCGCGCGAGGCGTCGTCGTAGGCCTTGACGATGCGGGCGACGAGCTCGTGGCGGACCACGTCCTTCTCGGTGAAGTTCACCCGGATCATGCCCTCGACGTCGCCGAGGATCTCCAAGGCGTCGACGAGGCCGGAGCGGGTGCCGGGCGGCAGATCGACCTGGGTCGGATCGCCGGTGACGATCATCTTCGAATTCTCGCCGAGGCGGGTGAGGAACATCTTCATCTGCATGGCGGTGCAGTTCTGCGCCTCGTCGAGGAGCACCACCGCATTCGACAGGGTGCGGCCGCGCATGAAGGCGAGCGGCGCCACTTCGATCATGCCGGACTGCAGGCCGCGCTCGACCTTCTCGGCCGGCATCATGTCGTAGAGCGCGTCGTAGAGCGGGCGCAGATAGGGGTCGACCTTCTCCTTCATGTCGCCGGGCAGGAAGCCGAGGCGTTCGCCGGCCTCGACCGCCGGGCGCGACAGGATCAGCCGATCGACGTCGCCGCGCTCGATCAGGGCGGCGGCATAGGCGACGGCGAGATAGGTCTTGCCGGTGCCGGCCGGGCCGATGCCGAAGACGAGATCGGCGCGGTCCATGGCGCGGACATAGGCGTCCTGGGCCGGGGTGCGGGCCGAGACGGTCTTGCGGCGGGTCGAGATCTGGGCCGGCGTGAAGCGCGTCTTCGGCTCGAGGGTCGGCAGCGGCAGCTGCTCGGCTTCCGATTCGGCCATGCGGATCGCGCCGTCGACGTCGCCGGGATGGACCTCGTGGCCGGACTGGAGACGCTCCCACAGGGTCTCGAGGACGCGACGGGCGCGGTCGCAGTCGTCGTGCGGGCCCTTGATCGTCACCTGATTGCCGTGGGCGATCACCCCGACGTGCAGCCGCCGTTCGATCTCGGCGAGGTTCTGATCGAACTGGCCGAAGAGGTCGGACACCAACCGGTTGTCGTCGAAGGCGATGACGACGTGGGTCATGTCCGAGGCGTGGCCCGTCACCGGGAAATCTCGAGACGACGGGCGCTTCGCATCCTTCACGTGGCGGCTCCGACTGAGGCGGGTTGAACGAGCGGCGGGGCGACGACGCTTCCGGCGGCGTCGACCAGGGTGGCGGCGAGGGAGTTCGGACCGACGGCGTCGACGCGCACCGGCACGATCCGGCCGAGCAGATCGGCCGCGCCTTCGAGATGGACGGCCTGGAGCCAGGGCGAGCGGCCGGCCATCTGACCGGCGCGGCGACCGGGCTTCTCGATCAGCACGTCCATCGTCATGCCGACACGTGACAGATTGAAGGCGCGCGTTTCGCTGTCGATCGCCGCCTGGAGGCGGGCGAGGCGCTCGATCTTCTCGGCCTCGTCGATCTGTTCGGCCTCGGCCGCCGCCGGCGTGCCGGGACGGGCGGAGTATTTGAACGAGAAGGCGGAGGCGTAGCCGACCTCTTCGACGAGCGACAGGGTGGCGCGGAAGTCTTCCTCCGTCTCGCCGGGGAAGCCGACGATGAAGTCGCCGGACATGGCGATGTCGGGCCGCGCGGCGCGGATACGGTCGATCAGGCGCAGATAGTCGTCGCGCGTGTGGCGCCGGTTCATCGCCGCGAGGATGCGATCAGAGCCGGACTGCACGGGAAGATGCAGCCAGGGCATCAGCTGCGGCAGATCGCGATGGGCGGCGAGGAGGTCGTCGCTCATGTCGCGGGGATGGCTGGTGGTGTAGCGGATCCGGTCGAGGCCGGGGATCTCGGCGAGCGCCCGACAGAGCCGGCCGAGGCCCCAGGCCGCGCCGTCCGGCCCCTCGCCGTGGAAGCCGTTGACGTTCTGGCCGAGCAGCGTCACCTCGCGCACGCCGGCCTCGGCGAGGCGGCGGGCCTCGGCGAGGATGCGGCCGACGGGACGCGAGCTCTCCGCGCCGCGGGTATAGGGCACTACGCAGAAGGTGCAGAACTTGTCGCAGCCCTCCTGCACGGTGAGGAAGGCGGTGAGGCCACGGGCGATGGTCTTCTCGCGGCTCGGCGGGGCGAGATGGTCGAACTTGTCCTCGATCGGAAACTCGGTCTCGACGACGCGGGCGCCGTTGCCGGTGCGCTCGATCAGGCTCGGCAGGTGATGATAGCTCTGCGGGCCGAAGACCATGTCGACGACGGGCGCGCGGCGGGCGATCTCGCGGCCCTCGGCCTGGGCGACGCAGCCGGCGACGCCGACCAGCAGCTTCTCGCCGCGCTCGGCCTTCTCCGCCTTCAGCACGCGCATGCGGCCGAGTTCGGAATAGACCTTCTCGGAGGCCTTTTCGCGGATGTGGCAGGTGTTGAGGATGACGAGATCGGCGTCTTCGGCGGTTTCGGCCTCGCGCCAGCCCTGCGGCGCCAACGTATCGGCCATCCGCTCGCTGTCGTAGACGTTCATCTGGCAGCCGTAGGTCTTGATGAAGACCTTCTTGGTTTCGCTCATCGATCTTTCGTGTTCGGCAGGCGCGGAGCGCGCCGGGAGGTTCTTCGATCCTCTAGCGCAGATCGGGGCCCGGGAAAACAGCCGCGAAATTCGACCCCGGCGATTTCCCGTCCGCGTGGCGCGGCCGCGTCAGGGACGCAGGCGGGCGAGAAGGCCGGCGCGGACCTCGCGCTCGAGGCTCGCGGCGAGCGCCTTGCGGTCGGTGCGGGCGTCGAAGGGGCGCGGCTCGCCCCAGACGATCTCGACGTCGATCCCACCGGCGGTGACGACGCCCCACAGATGCGGCGGCAGGTCGACGTCGCCGGTCCAGCCGATGCGCGGGCGGTCGGCGCGGCCCATCGGCATGCCGGCGATGCGGGTGTAGGCGACGGACATCGGCTGCACCCAGACCTCGGCGTGGCCGCCGGCGTCGATGGCGCCGCGCGCCGCGCCGAGCAGGGCCGAGCGGAACGGCAGGACGACGTCGCCGGTCGAGGAGGTGCCTTCGGGGAAGAGCACCATGCAGTCGCCGTCGGCGAGGCGGCGGCCGAGTTCGTCGGCGGCGCGGCCGGTGGCGGTGCGGCGGGTGCGATCGACGAAGACCGAGCGCTGCAGCTTGGCGAGGAGGCCGAACAGCGGCCAGGTCGCCACTTCCGCCTTGGCGACGAAGGAGATCGGCATCAGCGAGCCGATCACCGGAATGTCGAGCCAGGAGCAATGATTGGGCGTGACCAGCAGCGGCCGATTCGTCGCCGGCGCGCCGTGTTCCCGGATCCGGACCCCGAGCGAGCCGAGGGCGCGGCGGTGCCACCAGCCCGGCAGAGTGCGCGCCAACGGCCAACCGAAGCGCAGGGCCGCCATCTGGGTCGGCAGGGCGACCGCGGTGATCGCCGCCAGGCGCGCCAGGGCGAGAACGGCGACGACGCGGTTCATGAGGTCAGGTCTCGTCGGTCTCGTCGAGCGGGACGCCGTAGAGTTCGAGGCGGTGGTCGACGAGGCGATAGCCGAGCTCACGCGCGATGAACTGCTGCAGCTTCTCGATGTCGATATTGCGGAACTCGACGACCTTGCCGGTGCGCAGGTCGATCAGATGATCGTGATGATCGTCGGAGACCGTCTCGTAGCGCGAGCGGCCGTCGCGGAAGTCGTGGCGCTCGATGATGCCGGTGTCTTCGAACAGCTTGACGGTCCGATAGACGGTGGAGATCGAGATGCGACGGTCGATCGCCGCGGCGCGGCGATGCAGCTCCTCGACGTCGGGGTGATCGGTCGCGCTCTCGATGACGCGGGCGATGACGCGCCGCTGGTCGGTCATACGCATGCCGGCGGCGACGCAACGGTCCTCGAGCGGACCCTCGGCGGCGGCTTGATCGGGCTTCATCGTCGACTGGTTCACGGGCGACCTCCCGGTCCGGATCGAACTCGTCTTCCGCGATTAACGAAGATCGGCGCGCATGACAAGCGCCGTCGCCCCCGGCACGCTGCCGTGGGCGTAGTAACCCTTGCGCTCACCGACCTTGGCGAAGCGCAGGCGGCGATAGAGCGCCAACGCCGCCTCGTTGCCGGCGTCGACCTCGAGAAAGAGCGAGGCGACGCGATCGCGATAGAGGCGACGCATCGCCTCCTCGACGAGGGCGCGGCCGACGCCGCGGCGGCGATGCGAGCCGGCGACGGCGATGGTCAGGATCTCGGCCTCGTCGGCGACCGAACGGATCAACACGAAACCGACCGCCGAACGGGTGCCGAAGGCGTTGGCGCGGCGGGCGACGACGCCGAAGACGGTCTCCTCGCGCAGCAGCGCGGCGAGTTCGGCGGCGCTCCAGGCGGCGCCGGGGAAACCGGCGGCGTGGATCGCGGCGAGCCGCTCCGCGTCCTCGCCCCAGGCCTCCTCGAAGGTCAGGAGCGGCGTCGAACTCCAGGGCCCGAGCGGCCCTAACCAACCCGCGCCGATATCCCAGAGGTCGTCCCACAGGCTCATCGCGCGCCGCCTCCGAAGAAGGCCTCGGGGGTGAGGCGGGCGAGACGAGCCCCGTCCTGCGGCTTGGCGTCGGCGGGGCGGACGTAGAGCGGCGAGGGCTTCGCGCAGGCGCTGCAGGCGTCGAGGCGGGCGAGGGCGAGGCGGGCGACGATCTCGATCGAAGGCAGCGCCGGGGCGGCGAGCGCCTCGAGGTCGGGCGCATGCGCGCCGACCAGGGCCGCGCCGGAGCCGACCAGCAGAGCGGAGGCGGCGCGAGCGGCTTCCGCGACCTTCGCCGGCGCGGTCACCACCGCGCGGTCGATCTCGCGGCCCTCGGCGTCGAAGCCCTGCGCGTAGACCTCGTCCTTGCGGGCGTCGAGGGCGGCGAAGACGGCGCGGCCGGGATGGGCGGCGCGCGCTTCCGCCGCCAACGCCTCGAGGGTGGAGACGCCGACCGAGGGCTTCCTCGCGGCGAGCGCGAAGCCGCGGGTGGCGGCGACGCCGATGCGGATGCCGGTGAAGGAGCCGGGGCCGATCGTCGCGGCGAAGGCGTCGATCTCGCCGAGCGCGACGTTCGCCTCGCCGAGGAGGCGCTCGACAGCGCCCATCAGCCGTTCGGCGTGGCCGCGGCCGATCAGCTCGGTCGAGGCGGTCACGGCGACGCGATCGCCCTCTCGAACGAGGAGGGCGACGGCGAGCGCTTCGAGGGCGGTGTCGACGGCGAGCAGCTTCATGGAACAGTCCTACCTCGGAGCGAGCCGCGGATCATCGCGACGATGGTCGAGACGAGCGGCGGCGATCGCCCGAAGACGAGGGGCCGCCTCAAGAGGCGGCGCGGACCTCGCGGACCTCGGGAATGAAGTGCCTGAGGAGGTTCTGAACGCCGTTCCTGAGCGTCGCGGTCGAGGACGGACAGCCGGAACAGGCGCCGCGCATGGTCAGATAGACGATGCCATCCTCGTAGGAATGGAAGGTGATGTCGCCGCCGTCGCCGGCGACCGCCGGGCGGACGCGCTCGTCGAGCAACTGCTTCACCGTCGCGACGATGCGGGCGTCGGCCTCGGAATAGGCGCGGCCGGCCTCGGCGTTCTCCTCGGCGACGAGCAGCGGCGCGCCGGACATGAAGAACTCCATGATCGCGCCGAGAATCGCGGGCTTCAGGTGCTGCCACTCCGGCCCGTCCTTGGTCACCGAGACGAAGTCGGCGCCGAAGAAGACGGCGGTGACGCCGGGAACGGCGAAGAGCCGCTGGGCGAGCGGCGAGGCGGCGGCGTCGATGGAGGATCGGAATTCGCGCGACCCTTCGCCGAGAACCTGGCGGCCGGGGACGAACTTCAGCGTGGCGGGATTGGGCGTGACTTCGGTCTCGATGAACATCGCTTCTCCTCTCTCGGTTTCAAGGGCCGAGCCGGATGGGACGATGATCAGATAGAGCCTCGCGCGGCGGGCGTCCAGACGTCGCCGCCGCCACGATCAGGCGATGGCGGCGATCTCTTCGTCGGAAAGGTGGCCCGGGACGATGGTGACCGGCACGGGGAAGCTGCCGGAGGCGCGGCCGATGGAGGTGACGAGCGGGCCCGGCCCTTCCGAACCGGTGCCGGCGGCGAGCACCAGGACGGCGATGTCCTCGTCCTCCTCGATGAGCTTCATCACCTCCACGGCGTGGGCGCCTTCGCGCACCACGGTCTCCGGTTCGGTCGCGGCGATCGACTTGACGCGGGCGACGACGACGTCGAGGAGGCGCTCGGCCTCTTCCCGCGCCTCGGCGCGCATCACCTGCTCGACGCCGATGAAGCCGCGAAAATCGCTGTCGTCGATGACGTGGAGCAGGACGAGCACGCCGTCGGTGTGTTCGGCGCGACGCGCGGCGAAGACCACCGCGCGATCGCATTCGGCGGTGTCGTCGACGACGACCAGGAACTTGCGGCGGTGGCCGGCTTCGAGGGAGCGACGTGTGAGACCCATGGCGCGAGGCTGCCACTCGCGCGGGGGGATGGCAAGGGCCCCTCCCCGCATCGCGCGAACGCCGTTCGTCGCAGCCCGATCAGCGCAGGAAGCCGACCACGTCCTTGACGCCGTCCATCACCGGCCGGGCGATCGCGGCGGCGCGTTCGGCGCCGGCGGCGAGCACGCCGTCGACATGGGTCGTGTCGGCGACGAGACGCTTCATCTCCGCGCCCATCGGGCCGAGCTTGTCGACCGCCAGATCGGTCAAAGCGCTCTTGAAACCGGAGAACTGGGCGCCGCCGTATTCGGCGAGCACGTCCGCCGTGGTGCGGCCGGCGAGCGCCGCGTAGATTCCGACGAGGTTCTGCGCCTCGGGGCGTCCCTCGAGGCCGGCCGGCTCGCTCGGCAGCGGCTCGGGATCGGTCTTCGCCTTCCTGAGTTTCTGAGCGATGGTGTCGCGATCGTCGGTCAGGTTGATGCGGGAGAGGTCGGAGGGATCCGACTTCGACATCTTCTTGGCGCCGTCGCGCAGGCTCATCACGCGGGTCGCCGGCCCGTGGATCAGCGGCGCCGTCATGGGGAAGAAGGCGTCGCCGAAGCCGTGGTCGCGGATCGATTCGGCGAAGTCGTTGTTGAACTTCTGGGCGATGTCGCGGGTCAGTTCGAGGTGCTGCTTCTGGTCCTCGCCGACCGGCACGGCGGTCGCCTTGTAGAGCAGGATGTCGGCGGCCATCAGGCTCGGATAGGCGAACAGGCCGAGCGAGGCGCGCTCGCGGTCCTTGCCGGCCTTCTCCTTGAACTGGGTCATCCGCTCCATCCAACCGAGGCGAGCGATGCAGTTGAAGACCCAGGCGAGTTCGGCGTGCTCGGGCACCCGGCTCTGATTGAAGACGATGTGACGCACCGGATCGATGCCGGCGGCGAGAAAGGCGGCGGTCACCTCGCGGATGTTCGAGGCGAGCTGCTTCGGCCCGCCCCACACCGAGACCGGCTGGGTGATGGCGTGCAGATCGACGACGCAATAGACGCAGTCGCAGACGTCCTGCATCTCGACGAACCGCTTGATCGCGCCGAGGTAGTTGCCGAGGTGCAGGTTGCCGGTCGGCTGGACCCCCGAAAACACGCGGGGGTGGAACTTGGCGTCGATGGCGTCGGTCATGTCGATCTTCATCCCGGTCGGGCGGCGAGGCTCGGAGCGTCGTCTTTCGCGGCGGGTTATGCGGCATCCCGGGGCGGCTCGCAAGCCGGCTCGGCGCGGCCGCTCCGGCGGCGCGCGAGCAGGCGAGCGAGATCGGCGCGCTCGACGACGCCGAGCGCGACCAGAAGCCCCGCCTGTGCGAGGAGCGCCACCAGAACGAGCGCGGCGACACCGAGGAGGCGGAGCGCCGAGGCCTCGGCGGCGGCGAGGCGATCGAGCCCGAGTCGGCCGCAGACGAGGAGGACGAGGCCGGCGCCGAGGGCGGCGAGGACGAGGCGGGGCAACCGCCGCCGGGCGTCGGCGTCGAGCCGCCAGTCGCCGCGCCGCACGAGACCGGCCCCGAGCAGGACGGCGTTGAGCCAGGTGGCGAGCGCGCCGGCCCAGGCGACGGCGATCCAACCGAGGACCGGGCGCAGGGCGAGGGCGAGGGCGATGTTCACCGCCACCGCGACGACGCCGTGGCGCATCGGCGTCCGGGTGTCGCCGCGACCGAAGTAGGCCGCGGAGAAGACGCGGATCGTCACCGCCGCCGGCAGGGCGAGGGCCATCGTCGCCAGCGCGGTCGCGGAGGCCGACGCGTCGGAGGCGGCGAAGACGCCGCGGCGGAACAGGGCCACGACGATCGGATCGGCGAGGAGGACGAGGCCGACCGCCGCCGGCAGGGCGAGGGCGAGGGCGAATTCGAGGGCGCGGTTCTGCATCGCGCGGATCTCGTCGGCGGGACGATCGCGGGCGTCGGCGATCTCGGGCAGCAGCACCTGTCCGATGGCGATGCCGACGAGGCCGAGCGGCAATTGGTAGAGCCGATCGGCGTAGTAGAGCCAGGAGACCGCGCCCGGTTCGCTCGAGGCGATCATGGTGGCGACGACGACGTTGATCTCGACGAAGCCGCCGGCGACGAGGCCGGGGCCGAGGGCGCGGAAGAATCCCTTCATCGCCGGGCTCGCCGTCGGCCGGGCGAGACGCGGCGCGAGGCCGGCGCGGCGCGCCGCGAGGCCGACGAAGACGAGTTGGGCGAGGCCGGCGAGCGCCACCGTGACGGCGAGGGCGCGGCCGGCGAAGACGTCGCCGCGGCTGGTGAGCAGAAGACCGACGAGGACGACGATCAACAGGAGATTGAGCAGGGTCGGCGCGACGGCGGCGGCGAGGAAGCGACGGTCGGCGGCGAGCACGCCGCCGAGGAGCGCGACCAGCGTGACGGCGGTCAGATAGGGGAAGGCCCAACGGGTCAGTTCGGCGGCGAGCGCCAACTTTTCCGGATCGAGGCGGTAGCCGGGGGCGACGAGGCCGACGACCGGCTCGGCCCAGAGCCACACCGCGACGGTCAGGGCGGCGAGGACGGCGAGGAGCACGCTCGCCGCCGCGCCGGCGAAGCGCAGCGCCGCCGCTTCGCCGGCGTCGGCGCGCAGGCGCATGTAGGCGGGCACGAAGGCGGCGGCGAAGGCGCCTTCGGCGAAGAGCCGCCGGAACATGTTGGGCAGGCGCTGGGCGACGACGAAGGCGTCGGCGACCGGTCCGGCGCCGAGCACCGTCGCCACCAGCGTGTCGCGGAGAAAGCCGAGGATGCGGCTCGCCAGCGTGGCGGCGCCGACGCCGAGGACGTCGCCGAGGATCTTCATCGCGCCTCCGTCGTTCGCGCCGCGATCACGCCGCGGGCTTGCGCGTCGCCTCGCGCGGCGGACCGTCGAAGGCGCGGATCAGATGTTCGCGGATGGTCTTCTCGCGGGCGCGGCTCTCGACCTTGTGGCCGAACAGATCGGTCACGTAGAACACGTCGACGGCGCGTTCGCCGAAGGTCGCGACATGGGCCGAGGCGATGTTCAGATTGAGATCGGAGATCGCCCGGGTGAGGTCGTAGAGCAGCGCCGGCCGGTCGAGACCAGAGACCTCGAGCACCGTGAAGCGATCCGACCAGGCGTCGTTGACCATCACGTCGGTCGGGATCTGGAACGCCTTGAGGCGACCCTTGGCGGCGCCCTTCTTCTGCTCGACCTGCTCGGGCAACCGCTCGGCGCCGGTCAGGGTCTTCTCGATCAGGGCGGTGATGCGTTGGCCGCGCCGGCGCTCGTCGGCGTCGTCGGGGAACTCGCGGCCGACGAAGATCGTGTCGAGGGCGAGACCGTCGGTGGTGGTGTAGATCTGGGCGTCGACGATGTTGGCGCCGGCCACCGCGCAGGCGCCGGCGATCGCCGAGAGGAGCCGCGGGTGGTCGTCGGCGAGCACGGTGATCTCGGTGACGCCCTCGAAGCGATGCGGCATCACCGAGGTGGCGAGATGCTTGCGATGACGGGTCGCCTCGCGAATGAACTCGGCATGCTCGATCTTGCGCGGCAGGTCGACGCGCAGCCAGTAGGGCGGATAGTGCCGCTCGACGTAGGCCTTCTTCTCTTCCTCGCTCCAGCCGACGAGCTTTTCGGCGAGCTGGTGCTTGGCGGCGGCGACGCGCTGGTTGCGGCCGGCCTGGGAATGGCCGCCGGCGAGATAGGGCTCGGTCTCGTAATAGAGGGTGCGCAGCAGCTGGCCCTTCCAGCCGTTGAAGACGCCCGGACCGACGGCGCGGATGTCGGCGACGGTGAGACAGTGGAGCAGGCGCAGGCGCTCGGGGCTCTGCACGATCTCGGCGAAGGTCTCGATGGTGCGACGATCGTTGAGATCGCGCCCTTGGGCGACCGAGCTCATCACCAGATGGTTCTCGACCAGCCAGGCGACGGTCTCGGTCTCCGCCGGCGTGAGGCCGAAGCGCGGCCCGAGCTTGCGGGCGATCTTGCCGCCGAAGAGGGAATGGTCTTCCGGCCGACCCTTGGCGATGTCGTGCAGGAAGGTGGCCGTGTAGATCACTCGGCGATTCTGGATGCCGGCGAAGAGCTCGGTGGCGAGCGGCACCTCGTCGACGATCGAGCCGTTCTCGATCGCCGAGAGCTCGCCGAGCGAGCGCAGCAGGTGCTCGTCGACGGTGTAGTGGTGGTACATGTTGAACTGCATCATCGCCACGATGCGGCCGAACTCCGGCACGAACCGGCCGAGGACGCCGGTTTCGTTCATCCGCCGTAGGATGCGTTCGGGCGAGCGGCGCGAGGCGACGATCTCGAGGAACAGCCGATTGGCGGTCTCGTCGACGCGCAGCTTCTCGTCGACGAGACGCAGCGAGCGCGTCATCAGCTGCAGGGCGTCGGGATGGAAGTCGAGGTTGTCGCGGTCGGCCTCGTGGAAGATGCGGATCAGGTTGACCCGATCCTGCTCGAAGACGTCGGGGCGGGCGACGTTGATGCGGGCGTGGTCGACGACGAAGGGCGCGCCGTCGACCGTCTTCGGCTTGCGGCGACGCAGCCGGCCGAGCAGGCGGTTGAGCGCGGGCGCTTGTTTGACGTGCTCCTCCTCGAGCGCCGAGCAGAAGATCAGCGTCAGGTCGCCGACGTCCTTGGCGACCAGGAAGTAGTGCTTCATGAAGCGCTCGACGGCGCGCAGGCCGGCCTTGTCGACATAACCGAGGCGACTGGCGATCTCGCGCTGGAGATCGAAGGACAGACGCTCCTCCGCCCGGTTGGTGGCGAAGTGCATGTGGCAGCGGATTCCCCAGAGGAAGTCGTCGCAACGTTCGAACCGACGATATTCGGCCTGCGAGAAGACGCCGGCGGCGATCAGCTCGCGCGCGTCCTTGACCCGGTAGAAGTACTTGGCGATCCAGAACAGGGTCTGGAGATCGCGCAAGCCGCCCTTGCCCTCCTTGATGTTGGGCTCGACAAGATAGCGGCTCATGCCCTGGCGCTTGTGGCGGTCGTCGCGCTCGGCGAGCTTGGCGGCGATGTAGTCGCGACCGGTGCCCTGCACCACCTCGTGGTCGAAACGCTTGACGAGATCGTCGAACAGCGGCCGGTCGCCCCACAACCACCGCGCCTCCAGAATGGCGGTGCGGATGGTCAGATCGGAGCGCGACAGGCGGATGCATTCGTCGACGTTGCGGGTGGCGTGGCCGACCTTCAGGCCGAGATCCCACAACATGTAGAGGATGTATTCGACGACGCTCTCGCCCCAAGGGGTCTGCTTGTAGGGCAGGAGGAAGAGGAGATCGATGTCGGAGCCCGGCGCCAGGGTGGCGCGGCCGTACCCGCCGACGGCGGTCACGGCGATGCGCTCGGCCGAGGAGGGATTCTTCACGGGATAGACGTGAGCGACGGCGAAGTCGTAGATGACGCGGATCAGCTCGTCCTGGACGAAGGACAGACGCTCGGCGCAGAGCACGCCGCGCCGATCGGCGAGGAGGCGCTCCTGCACTTCGGCGCGGGCGTCGGCGCGAGCCTCCTTCAGAATGGTCAGGGCCTTGGAGCGGACCGTCGGATTGCCGCCGTCCGCGCCGTCGGCGACGAGCGCGGTCAGACGCCGCCTGAGGTCGGCGGAATCGATCAATCCCTCGAAATGCTTCGACACCGTCATCGTGGTTGGGCTCTCCGATCGTCGAGGCGCGATCCCCTCCGACCGGACCCGACCCGTCACCTTTGCCACGGCCGGCGCGGCATTTCCATCTTCGATCGCTTTCGGCGCGGCGGCGAGGGCTCGCCCCTGCGACGAAGGAGGGGTTTACGGCTCATGACCCAACGTCTATCAAGGCTCGCTTCGCGGGGGATTGCGTCCCTCGTCTGCGAGAGAGGGGGTGACGGGCGCCTGCGTCCCGTCGACGGCCGTCCCGACCTCGCCGGCCGTTTCTCTCATGCTCGAGGAGGAATCCCCTCATGACCTTTCTCATTCCTGCTCTTCTCGCCATCGTGATCTGGGTCGCCGCCACCGTGGTGTTCGGCTATGCCGGCCTGATCATCGGCGCGCTGATCGCCGTCGCCGCGATGTACGCCTTCATCCTGGCGCTGACCGCGTCCGGCATGTTCGCCAAGAAGGGCGGCTCGGCGCACTGAGCGACGCGAACGTTGCGAACGACGAAGGGGCGACCTGGTCGCCCCTTTTGTTTTTTCGGAACCCGCGGGAGGGGTCAGAGGCTCGCCTTCAGGGCCAAGAGGCCGACCAGGAAGGCGTCGCGCCGCGCCGCCAGATCGGCCATCGACCGGTCGCCCGCCTCCTCGCGGATGGCCGCCTCGATCAGCGGCAGGGTTTCCGGGGTGAGGTTCGGCGAGCCGAGATCGTCCCACCAGGTCTGAACCGGACCGCCGAGATGTTTCAGAAAATGACCGATGCCGCCCTCGCCGCCGCCGAGGTGGAAGGTCAGCGAGGGGCCCATCAGCGCCCATCTGAGGCCCGGTCCCTGCGACAGCGCCTCGTCGACGTCGGCGGCGCTCGCCACGCCTTCGAGCACCAGATGCAGAGCCTCGCGCCAGACCGCGCCCTGCAGGCGGTTGGCGATGTGGCCGGTCACTTCCTTGTTCAGACGGATCGGATATTTGCCGATCGACCGATAGAAGGCGATGGCGGCCTCGATGGTCGAACCCGCCGTCGAACGACCGCCGACCACCTCGACCAGCGGCACGATGTGCGGCGGATTGAAGGGATGGCCGATGACGCAACGCTCGGGATGGGCGCAGGCGCCCTGGACGTCGCTCATCTTCAGCCCGGACGAGCTCGAGGCGATGATCACGTCCGCCGGCAGGGCGGCGTCGAGGCGCGCGTAGAGATCGCGCTTCAAGGCGACGTCTTCCGGGCCGCTCTCCTGAACGAAGTCGACGCCGTCGAGCGCCAGCGATCCCTCCGGCAGGATCGTCAAACGGTCGAGCTTGGCCCCCTCGGCCAGACCGATCTTCTCGACGACGGGCCAGAACCGGCGGATCGTCGCCTCGATCCGTTCCTTCGATCCGGGCGCGGGATCGGTGACGACGACGTCGAACCCCTGTCCGAGAAACCACGCGGCCCAGCTCGCGCCGATCGTCCCCGCGCCGACCACGCCGATGCGTTCGATTTTTCCTGCGGTCATGTTCAGATCTCCGTCCGCGCAATCTCCTTCGACGGCCGCCTCGAAAGGGCGGCGGGGACTCGGCGCGACGGCTCACCATAGTCCTTAAGCCGATACCACCGTGCGTGGCGAAATGTCACTCGAGACGGCCGGCTACGGGCCCGCCGCGGCCGCTGCGCGCGGACCGGTGGGCGCGATGGACAAATCACCGACGACGGGTGTCCAATCGGCCGTTCACGACGATGCCGGAGGGATCTTCCGAATGTATGTCGCCCCGTCTTTCGCCATGAGCGACCCGGTCGAGATCCGCGCCGCGATCGAGGCCTGCGGGCTCGCGCAACTGGTCACGGCAGGGGCGACCGGCCTCGCCTGCACACCGCTGCCGCTGCTCTTCGACGCGAACGAAGGCGACTTCGGAACGCTCTACGGGCACATGGCGCGGGCGAACCCGCAATGGCGCGAGACCTCGCGAGGGGAAGCGTTGGCGATCTTCATGGGGCCGGACGCCTATGTCTCGCCGTCCTGGTATCCGAGCAAGCGGCGCGACGGCCGAGTGGTTCCGACCTGGAACTACACGGCCGTCCACGTCTACGGCCGGGTCGACTTCATCGACGACGCCGAGCGTCTGCGCGAGGTGGTGCGGCGGCTGACCGATCGGCGCGAGGGCGGGCGGGCCGAGCCCTGGTCGATCGACGACGCTCCGGCCGACTTCGTCGCGGCGCAGCTGCGGGGGATCGTCGGCGTGCGGTTGGTCGTGACCCGGATCGAGGCGAAACGGAAGATGAGCCAGAACCGGACGGCGGAAGATCGGGCCGGCGTGAAGACGGGGCTCGCCGCGAGCGCCGACGCGCGAGATCGGGCGGCGAGCGAATTCGTGCCGGAGTGAGAGGGGGCGGTAAGGAGTTTCCGCTTCGGCGAAGAAGGGGCCGTGCGAGGTGGCTGCCTCACCCGGCCCGGCGCGGGGGCGCCGGGCGTTCGTCGCTCGCGAAGCTCCACCGGACGTCTTCGTTCTCCCTCGCGGGAGCGAGGGAGAACCGCCGTTCACCCATTGATGTCATAGGCCGCGACGGCGGCCATGTTGACGAGATCGGCGTCGCGCGCGCCGAGGGGCACGATCTGCACCGACTTGTCGAGACCGACCAGCAGCGGCCCGATCACCGTCGAGCCGCCGAGGATGCGCAGCATGCCGGTGACGATGGTCGCGGCGTGGATCGCCGGCATGATCAGCACGTTGGCCGGACCCTTCAGGCGGCAGAACGGATAGGCCGCCATCTTGGCCGGATCGAGCGCCACGTCGGCCGACATCTCGCCGTCGTATTCGAAGTCGACACGGCGGCGGTCGAGGATCTCGATCGCCTCCTTCACCGACGCCGTGCGCACGCCCGGCGGCTGGCCGAAGTTCGAATAGGCGAGCAGCGCGACGCGCGGCTCGTAGCCGAGGCGGCGGGCCGCGCCGGCGGCTTCCTCGGCGATGTCGGCGAGCTCCTCGCCGGTCGGCAGCTCGGTGATCGAGGTGTCGGCGACGAGCACGGTGCGGCCGCGGGCGAGCACCAGCGACAGGCCGATGACGCGGTGGCTCGGACGCGCGTCGACCACCCGGCGAACGTCGTTCAACACCGTGGTGAAGTGACGGGTGACGCCCGACACCATCGCGTCGGCGTCGCCGAGCGCCACCATCGAGGAGGCGAAGTAGTTGCGGTCGAGGACCAGACGGGCGCAGTCGCGGTAGAGGAAGCCGGAGCGCTGCTGGCGTTCGTAGAGGTGATCGGTATAGGCCTTGACGCGCTCGGAGGTGAGCACGTTGACGATCTCGACGCCTTCCGGGATCTCGATGCCGGCGGTGGCCACGGTGGCGGCGATCCGCTCCTCGCGACCGACCAGGATGGCGTTGCCGAGGCCCTGGTTGGCGAAGGAGACGGCGGCGCGGATCACCTGCTCTTCTTCACCCTCGGCGAAAACGACGCGCTTGGGCTCGGCCTTGAGCTTGGAGAAGATGCGCTGCAGCGTGCCGGCGACCGGATCGCGGCGGGCCGACAGGCTCTGGCGATAGGCGACCATGTCGACGATCGGGCGGCGGGCGACGCCCGATTCCATCGCGGCCTGGGCGACGGCGGCCGGGATCTCGGAGATCAGGCGCGGATCGAAGGGCACCGGGATGATGTATTGCGGGCCGAACTTCGGACGGACGCCGCGATAGGCGGCGGCGACCTCGTCCGGCACGTCCTCGCGGGCGAGCTGGGCGATGGCGCGGGCCGCCGCGATCTTCATCTCCTCGTTGATCGTCGTCGCGCGCACGTCGAGCGCGCCGCGGAAGATGTAGGGGAAGCCGAGGACGTTGTTGACCTGGTTCGGATAATCGGAGCGGCCGGTGGCGACGATGGCGTCCGGGCGCACGGCGTGCGCCTCTTCCGGCGTGATCTCCGGATCGGGATTGGCCATGGCGAAGATGATCGGGTTCGGCGCCATCGAGGCGACCATCTCCTGGGTCAGCGCGCCCTTGGCGGAGAGGCCGAAGAAGATGTCGGCGCCGGCGACGGCCTCGGCGAGCGAACGCGCCTCGGTCTCGACCGCATGGGCCGACTTCCACTGGTTCATGCCCTCGGTGCGGCCCTTGAAGACGACGCCCTTGGTGTCGCACAGGGTGACGTTCTCGGGGCGAAAGCCCATCGCCTTCACGAGCTCGATGCAGGCGATGCCGGCGGCGCCGGCGCCGTTGCAGACGAGCTTGGCGTCCTTCATCGACCGGCCGGTCAGATGCAGGGCGTTGATGATGCCGGCGGCGGAGATGATCGCGGTGCCGTGCTGGTCGTCGTGGAAGACCGGGATGTCCATCAGCTCGCGCAGACGGCTCTCGATCATGAAACACTCGGGGGCCTTGATGTCCTCGAGGTTGATGCCGCCGAAGGACGGACCGAGGTACTTCACCGCGTTGATGAACTCGTCTGGGTCCTCGGTCGCGACCTCGAGGTCGATCGAATCGACGTCGGCGAAACGCTTGAAGAGGACGGCCTTGCCTTCCATCACCGGCTTGGAGGCGAGCGCGCCGAGATTGCCGAGGCCGAGGATGGCGGTGCCGTTGGAGATGACGGCGACGAGATTGCCCTTCGAGGTGTAGTCGTAGGCCTTCGCCGGATCGTCGGCGATCTCGCGCACCGGCACCGCGACGCCCGGCGAATAGGCGAGCGCGAGGTCGCGCTGGGTCGCCATCGGCTTGGTCGCCACGATCTCCAGTTTGCCCGGCTTGCCCTGGGCGTGGAACTGGAGGGCTTCCTGATCGGTGACGGCGAGGCGGGCCGGACGGCTCGCGGGCTTCTCGTTGTGGTCCATCTCTCACTCCGGTGGCGATCCGGGCCGGATCGCCGCTTCGTCTCGGCGCGGGTTGCGGCGGGCTCGGCGAGCGGCGAAACCACCGCTCTCGCAACTCTCCGACGGCACGAGGGGAGGCGACCATAGTCGCCCCAGTTTGAGCGCTCAAGCCGAAGAGCGGCCGGAAACCCTCCCCTTTCGTCTCGAGGCGACGAAAAAGCGGCGTCGAACGGCGCGGCGGCCGTGGACAGCGGCGGTCGCGCGGCGCGACCCGGGTCGCCGCACGCCGTCGGCTCGGCTATTGTCGCCGTTCTCCGATCGCGCCTTCCGAGAAGCCCCCGCCGATGACCGATGTTCCGTCCCGCGACGCCGACCTGCGCCCGACCCCGGTCATGGAGCAGTATCTCGAGATCAAGGCGGCCAATCCGGACAGCCTGCTGTTCTATCGCATGGGCGACTTCTACGAGCTGTTCTTCGGCGACGCCGAGGAGGCCTCGCGCGCACTCGGCATCGTTCTGACCAAGCGCGGCAAGCACCTCGGCGAGGACATCCCGATGTGCGGCGTGCCGATCCATCGCGCCGACGAATATCTGCAGCGGCTGATCGCCCTCGGCTTCCGCGTCGCGGTGTGCGAACAGCTCGAGGATCCGGCCGAGGCGAAGAAGCGGGGCTCGAAGTCGGTGGTCCGTCGCGACGTCGTCCGGCTGGTCACCCCCGGCACGATCACCGAGGACACGCTGCTCGACGCCGGCTCGGCCAATCATCTCCTGGCGATCGCCCGGGTCGGGGCGGAGGAGACGACCCGGTTCGGCCTCGCCTGGGTCGACGTCTCGGCCGGCTCGTTCCGGGTCGAGGCGGTCGAGCCGGCGCGGCTTTCGGCCGAGATCGCCCGGATCGAACCGCGCGAGATCGTGCTTCCCGAAAAGCTGTTCGAGGACGAGACGCTCAAACCGGCGCTCAGGCGCGAGGGGCTGGCCCTGACCCCGGTCTCGGCGGCGCTGTTCGATCTGGCGACGGCGGAGGCGCGGATCGCCGCCTATTTCGAGGTGGCGGCGCTCGACGGCTTCGGCCGGTTCGAACGAGCCGAGCTCGCGGCGATCTCGGCCGTCGTCGCCTATGTCGAGAAGACCCAGGTCGGGCTCAAGGCGCGGCTCGAGCCGCCGCGCCGGACGAGCGCCGACGGCGACCTGGTCTCGATCGATCCGGGCACCCGGGCCAATCTCGAGATCATGCGCACGCTTTCGGGCGAACGGCGCGGTTCGCTGTTCGGCGCGGTCGACCGCACCGTGACGCCGAACGGCCAGCGCCTGCTCGCCGAACGGCTGGCCGGACCCTCGACGTCCGTTCGGGTGATCGGCGCGCGGGCCGACGCGGTCGCCTTCCTGGTCGAGGATCCGACCTTCCGCCGACAGCTGCGCGAGGCGCTTTCGACCGCGCCGGACATGCTGCGGCCGCTCGGCCGGTTGGCGCTCGGGCGCGGCGGCCCGCGCGATCTCGCCGCGATCGGCCAGGGCCTCGCCGCCGCCGGGGCGATCGGCGCGGCGCTGGCGCGCCTGCCGGTGCTGCCCGAGGAGCTCGTCCAGGCCCGCGACGCGGCGCTGGAAGCACCTCAGGAGCTCGCCGAGACGCTCGCCGCGGCGCTCGTCGACGAGCCGCCGCATCTGAAGCGCGACGGCGGCTTCGTGCGCGCCGGCTGGTCGCTGCCGCTCGACGAGGCGCGCGAACTCTCCGCCGACAGCCGTCGCCTGATCGCCCGGCTCGAGGCCGACTACGTCCTCGCGACCGGGATCAAGTCGCTGAAGATCCGGCACAACAACGTGCTCGGCTTCTTCGTCGACACGACCCCGGCGCATGCCGAGAAGCTGCGCGAGCCGCCGCATCTCGAGCGCTTCGTACATCGCCAGACGCTGGCCAACGCGGTGCGCTTCTCCACCGTCGAACTGGCCGATCTCGAAGCCAAGATCGCTTCGGCCGGCGAGCGGGCGCTCGGCATCGAGGGCGAGATCTTCGATCAACTGGTCGGCCGCGCCCTCGCCGTGGAGACGCCGATCCGGGCGGCGGCGGAGGCGCTGGCGCGGCTCGACGTCGCCGCCGGCTTCGCCGACCTCGCCGACCGCGAGAGGTGGGTGCGGCCGATCGTCGAGGAGAGCCTCGCCTTTTCGATCCGGGGCGGACGGCATCCGGTGGTCGAACAGGCGCTGAAGGCGACGACCGGCGAGCCCTTCGTCGCCAACGACTGCGAGCTCGGCCCCCGCGACGGGGGAGGAGACGGCCGGCTCCTCGTCGTCACCGGGCCGAACATGGGCGGCAAGTCGACCTATCTTCGGCAGAACGCGCTGATCGCGCTGCTCGCCCAGGTCGGCGCCTTCGTGCCGGCGACGGCCGCGCGGATCGGCGTCGTCGACAAGCTGTTTTCCCGCGTCGGCGCGGCCGACGATCTGGCGCGCGGGCGTTCGACCTTCATGGTCGAGATGGTCGAGACCGCCGCCATTCTCAATCAGGCGGGACGCAACGCGCTCGTCATCCTCGACGAGATCGGGCGCGGCACCGCCACCTTCGACGGATTGTCGATCGCCTGGGCGACGATCGAACATCTCGACGCGGTCAACCGCTGCCGAGCGCTCTTCGCCACCCACTATCACGAGCTGACGGCGCTGGCCGACCGGTTGCCGCGGGTCGGCAACGTCACCTCGGCGGTTCGGGAATGGAAGGGCGACGTCGTCTTCCTGCACGAGATCGTGCCGGGCGCGGCGGATCGCTCCTACGGCATCCAGGTGGCGCGGCTCGCCGGTCTGCCGGCCAAGGTGGTCGAGCGGGCCAAGGCGGTGCTGCGACAGCTCGAGGACCAGGACCGCAAGGACCGCAAGGGCGCCTCGCTCGACGAGTTGCCGCTGTTCTCGGCGCTAAAGCCCGCCGTTCCGCCGACGCCGGCGGTGGTCGAGCCGCGCGAGGACCCTCGCTTCGGCCGCCTCGTCGAGGCGATCGCGGCGATCGATCCCGACGATCTCAGCCCCCGTGCGGCGCTCGAGGCGCTCTATGCGCTGAAGGCGAAGGCCGCGGCGATCGTCGACGACGAGTGAGCCCGCCGGTCGACGAAATCCGGGCCCTCGGTTACCGTCGGGACGCCTCGACAGTATCGAAGCCTCAGGGAGCCGCCGCCATGCTCGCGCACGTCGATCTTCCGCTCGTGCTCGCCACCGCGCTGGCGGTCGTGGCGAGCCCTGGTCCCTCGACGCTGGCGATCGCCGGAACGGCGATGGAGCGCGGACGCCGGCACGGCCTCGTCCTCGCGTCCGGCATCTCGATGGGGTCGCTGACCTGGTCGGTCGCCGCCGCGCTCGGCCTCGGCGCGGCGATGTCGGCCAACGCCTGGGTCTTCGAAACCTTGCGCTGGGCGGGCTGTCTCTATCTCGGATATCTGGCGGCGCGCTCGGCGCGGTCGGCGCTTTCGCCGAACGGCGCGCCGCCGCGCGCCTTGGGAACGCACGAGCTGCCCCGGACGTTCCTCGCCGGATACGCGCTCCACATCACCAATCCGAAGGCGATCCTGTTCTTCGGCGCGCTCTACGTCCTCGGCGTGCCGACGGAGGCGAGCGCCGGCGAACTGGCGACGGTGGTCGTGGCGGTGTGGCTGCAGAGCGTCCTCGTCTTCCACGGCTACGCGCTGCTCTTCTCCCATCCGTGGGCGAGCCGCGCGTTTCTGCGGTTCCGTCGGCGACTGGACGCGCTCTTCGCGATCGGCTTCGGCGTGGCCGGCCTCAAACTGATGACGGCCAACCTGCGCTGAGCTCAGACGGCGCGACGCGTGCCGTCGGCGCCGTAGAAGTCGACGTAGCGCTGGGAGATGTTCTTCACCGGCACGACGATGAAGACGTCGGTGGTGCCGAACTGGTGGTCGACCACCGCGCCGTCGCCGACCTTGGCGCCGACGCGCAGATAGCCCTTGATCAGCGGCGGCAGCGCCTTCATCGCGGCGCGCGGGTCGATCGCCTCTTCCGAAAGGCGGTCCATGGCGACGTAGCGATGCGGCAGGGCGCGGACGTTCCATTCGGCGTCGGCGCCGCAGTGGCGGTGCAGGAAGGAGAGCGGCAGGGCGAGACGGCGGGGGTCGACGCCCTCGAGGCTGGCGCAGCCGATCATCGCGCCGATCCGGTGGCGGTGGACGTAGGCCCAGATGCCCTGCCAGAGCAACTCGAGCGTGCGCTTGCCGCGCCACGCCGGCAGGACGCAGGAGCGGCCGAGCTCCAGGAACTCGACGTCGGGCTTCGACGCCAGGAGCCGGGAGAGGTCGAATTCGCTCTCCGAATAGAAGCCGTCGTGACGTTCGGCGACGGAGCGGCGCAGCACCCGATAGGTGCCGACGATGCGCGGCCGGGGCTTGCCGAAGGGCTTGGCCTCCGGGGAATCGTGATCGAGCACCAGGATGTGGTCGCAGATCGCGTCGAAGGCGTCGGCGTCGCGGCGCGTCACCATGGTCCAGGCGTCGGGGATCGCCGACATCTCTTCGTAGAAGACGCGGTAGCGCAGCTCCTGGGCGCGCTTCACCTCGCCGACGGTGCGGGCGAGGCGCACCTCGAGATTGCCGATGCGGCCGAGCGGCGCTTCGCGGAAGGTCTTGCCGAGCGGTCCGACCGGCAGCGGCACGCCGATGCCCGGCAGCACGTCGACGCGACCGGCGGGCAGGCGACGGGGCGGCACGAAGCGACCGAGAAGACGGGTCGGAGAAGCGGCGGAAGCGGCGGCGCGAGGCATCGACGAACCTTTCGAGGCGAATGTGCGCGCCTCGGGTTCGCTTTCCTTCGACCGGTTCGAATCGGGCTCGGGTGAGGGGCCGGGCGGCATTCATCCGAAAAACCACGCGCTCGCGACAGTCCGGTGACGCTGGCGCGACGAAACCGTGACGGCCTCGGGCTCAGGCTCGCAGACGCGGCGCGCGGCGCGCCGCGCCGGGCTCGGCGAGGAGGCGGGCGAGGCGATCGCGGTCGATCGGCTTGACCATCACCGCATCGGCGCCGGCGGCCTCGGCGCGCTCGGCGGCCTGGGGCGTGGCGTCGGCGGTGAGCGCGACCACCAACGTCGGGGCGACGCCCGGCGGTTCGGCGGCGCGCAGCGCGCGGATCGCCGAAAAGCCGTCGAGGCCGGGCATGTGCAGGTCCATCAGAACCGCCGCGAAGGGACGGCCGGCGGTCTGGGCCGCCTCGATCGCGGCGAGCGCGGACGCGCCGTCGGTCTCGACCCGGACCCGATGGCCGGCGTGTTCGAGGGCGGCGCGGCCGAGGAGCGCGTTGATCTCGTTGTCGTCGACGAGCAGCACGTCGCAGCCGTCGGCGGCGGTCGGTGGCGGCGGCGAAGGCGCGAGCGCCGGGGGTTCGGCCGACCGGCCGGCGGCGAGGGCGACGACGCGGGCGAGCGAAGCGGGGCGGACCGGGCGAACGAGATGCGCCGCGAAGCCGGCGGCGCGCAGGGCCGGCAGCGCGGCGCGGCGCAGCGGCGTGATCAGGATCACCGCCGGCGCCTCGACGCCGGCGGCGCGCAGGCGGGCGAGCGTCTCGGCCGGATCGTCCCCGCCCTCGGCGTCCACGAGGACGACGTCGAAGCCGTCGCGGCCGACGAGCGCTTCGGCGGCGTCGACCAGCCAGGCTTCCGCGCCGAGGGCATGGAGACGGCGGATCAGCACCGGCGGTTCGATCGCGGCGCGCGACAGGACGGCGATGCGACGGCCGCGCAGCGGGCGAGCCGACGGTTCGACCGCCTCCAGAGGCGGCAGATCGAGATCGAAGGCGAAGGTCGAGCCTTCGCCGAGCGCGCTCGTGAGCGCAATCGCGCCACCCATGCGCTCGACGATGCCGCGGGCGATGGCGAGCCCCAGACCGGCGCCCTGAGCGAGGCCTTCCGTCTCGATCCGTTCCCAGGCGTCGAAGATGCGCGAGGCCTCCTCCGGCGCGATGCCGACCCCGGTGTCGCGAACGCGGAAGCGAACCCGGTGATCGTCGACGCCGGCCGGACGCTCGATCTCGACGACGACGCCGCCGGTTTCGGTGAACTTGACGGCGTTGCCGGCGAGATTGATCAGCACCTGGCGCAGCAGCAGCGGATCGATCGACACCGGCGCGGCGAGCGAGGCGGCGACGTGGCCGACGATCTCGAGGCCCTTGGCCTGAGCCGAGGGCGCGAGCAGTTCGACCACCTCCTCGACCACCGCGGCGAGCAGGGTCGGCACCGGCGTCGGCTCGACCGCGCCGGCCTCCATCCGGGAGAGGCCGAGGTAGCCGTCGACGAGACGCAACAGATCGTCGCCGGAGCCGCGCAGGGCGCGGACATAGGCGGTCTGTTCGGCGGTGAGCGCGGTCTCGCCGAGCAGTTCGACCAGGCCGACGATGCCGGTCAGGGGGGTGCGGATCTCGTGCGCGGCGAGGGCGACGAGATGGGAGCGGGCGTCGGCGTCGAGGCCGGCTTCGGCGGCGGCCGCGCCCTCGGCGAGCGGCGTTCCGGTCCGCCGCGCAGGCGCGTCGCGGAGACGGCGCAGGATGATCGCGAGCGCCGCGACGACGCCGCCGACGGCGACGATGTCGCGCGCCACATCGGGATCGGCGACCCCGGCGACCACCGCGAGGCCGATCGCGAGGAGCAGAGGCGCGTCGAGGGCGCGTCGCAGCGCAGAGCGAGCGGCCGGGGCGGACGTCGCTTCGGGATCGGCGAAGACGGGGCTCGATTCGGCGGACATGCGGGCGGCTCGACACGCGGGAAAGGAGGCCGTTCCGGCGCGGGCGGCGACCCGACCTCGACGGCGCGGCGGCCGCGCGCGGCGGCCGGGTCGCATCATCGCCCGACAGGCGTTGCGAAAGCTTTGACGCCCCCGCCGAGCGCCGCGTTTTCCTCGCCGGCCGAGCCGGTCGTGCGGTCGGGAAGCCGGGCGCACGACCGGCTCGGCGATGCGGCCGGCGTCGGGCGTTCCGGCGCTCGTTCTCGGGTCAGGCCGCGCCGGCGAGCCGTTCGACCTCGCCGCGCAGGCTCAGCGCCTCGGCGACGTGGAGGCGGCCGACCCGATCGTCGTCGTCGAGATCGGCGAGGGTGCGCGCCACCTTGAGGACGCGATGGAAGGCGCGGGCCGACAGGCGCAGCCGATCGGCCATGTCGGCGAGCAGGCGGCGGCCGGCGGGGTCGGGCGCGGCGAGCTCCTCGACCAGGGCGGCGGGAAGGTCGGCGTTGGTGCGGATCCGATCGAGTCCGCGCGCGTCGAAGCGGGCGCGTTGCCGGGCGCGGGCGGCGGCGACGCGCGCGGCGACGTCGGCGGAGGCCTCGCGCGGGGCCGGCAGCAGGAGATCGGAGGCGGTGACGGCGGCGACCTCGATGCGCAGGTCGATGCGGTCGAGGAGCGGGCCGGAGAGCCGGGCGCGATAGTCCTCGGCGCAACGGACGCCGCGGCGGCAGGAATGGCCGGGCTCGCCGGCATGGCCGCAACGGCAGGGGTTCATCGCGGCGACGAGCTGGATGCGGGCTGGGTAGCTCACCCGATGGTTGGCGCGGGCGATCACCACTTCGCCGGTCTCCAACGGCTGGCGCAGGCCGTCGAGCACCTGGGGCGAGAACTCGGGCAGCTCGTCGAGAAAGAGAACGCCGTTGTGGGCGAGCGAGATCTCGCCGGGGCGGGCGCGGAAGCCCCCGCCGACCAGCGCCGCCATCGAGGCGGAGTGATGCGGAGCGCGGAACGGCCTGCGATCGGTCAGGCGGCCGTCGGCGAGCTCGCCGGCGATCGAGGCGATCATCGACACTTCGAGCAGTTCGCGCGGTTCGAGCGGCGGCAGGATCGAAGGCAGGCGGGAGGCCAGCATCGACTTGCCGGCCCCGGGCGGACCGATCATCAGGAGATTGTGGCCGCCGGCGGCGGCGATCTCGAGCGCCCGTTTGGCGCTCTCCTGACCCTTGACGTCGGCGAGGTCGGGCAACCCGGTCGTCGCCTCGCGCACCTTCGGGACGGGCCGCGCGATCACCTGGGTTCCCTTGAAGTGGTTGGCGAGCTGGGTCAGGCTGCGGCCGGCGACGATGGCGAGATCCGGGCTCGCCCAGGCGGCCTCCGCGCCGCTCGCCGCCGGGCAGATCAGTCCCTTGCCGAGGGCGCTCGCGCCGATCGCCGCCGGCAGGACGCCGGCGACCGGGGCGACCGCGCCGTCGAGACCGAGTTCGCCGAGGGCGACGTGCTCGGCGAGCTGGTCGCCCGGCATCGCCCCGATCGCCGACATGATGGCCAGCGCGATCGGCAGATCGTAGTGGCTGCCCTCCTTGGGCAGATCGGCGGGGGCGAGATTGACGGTGATGCGGCGCTGCGGCAGGGCGAGACCCGAGGCGAAGAGGGCGGCGCGGATGCGTTCACGGCTCTCGCCGACGGTCTTGTCGGGCAGGCCGACGAGGGCGAAGACCGGATTGCCGGCGGTGATCTGGACCTGGACGTCGACCGGCACCGCCTCGACGCCCTGAAACGCCACCGTCGTCACCCGCGCGACCATGTCCGGCTCCCCCGTTCCCTCCGTTCATAGAACAAGACGGGAACGATTGCAACTCTCACGTCCTTCACACCACTCGGACGTTGCAAATTGCGAACGAGAGCCGAACGCCGGTCATTCGGGCGCGGCGAGCAGATCGCGGCGGGTGAAGACGTCGAAACCGACGTGGACGATCTCCGGCGCCGGTCGATGCTCGCGCCGGGCGAGGAGGATCTCGGCGAGGCGCGCGCCCATGTCGGCCGGGCGTTGGCCGACCAGGACGTGGGCGAGGCCGTCGCGAACGAGACGTTTTTCGACCGGCAGGGCGTCGGCGACGACCAGGACGGTCTTGGCGCGGCGCAGCCGTTCGTCGTGGCGGGCGGCGACCTGACGCCACAGCGTCTCGTCGAGGAGCGGCCAGGCGCCGACCGAGATCACCGCGTCGAGCTCGGGATGTTCGCGCAGAAGCCGATCGAGCGCGTTGGCCGCCTCACGCGGATCGGCGACCTCGGCGACGGGGGAGGCCGGGATCTCGCGCCAGGTCGCGCCGAGCGCGTCGCGCACGCCGACGACGCGTTCGGCGAGGCTGCGCGACGTCGCCGCGCCGGTGACGATCGCATAGGCGCCGCCGTTCGGCCGCCAGCGGCGCAGCGACGCGCCCAGCGCCCGACCGAAGTCGCGGGCGTCGGTGCCGACGAAGGCGTCGCGGGCGTCTTCCGGCAGATCGGCGTCATAGGCGACGACGGGAACGCCGGCGGCGCGGGCGGCGACGGCCGACGGCCGCACGTCGGAGACGAGGGCCGGCGAAACGGCGACGCCGTCGATCTTCTCGGCCAGGAGATCGGCGAGGATGCGGCCCTGGCTGCGCGGCTCCTGCGGGCCGGGCGCATAGAGGGCGCAATCGCCGCCGAAGGCGACGGCGCGCGCCTTGCACCCCGCCGCCACGGCTTCGTGAAAGGCGCTGCCGGCGGCCGGCGCGATCACCGCGAAGCGGGGCCCGGCGACGGCGGCGACGCAGGACGCCGCCAAGAGCGCCGCGGCGAGAGGGACGAGGGGGCGCGGCGAGCGAGAGATCACGGAGCGGCCCTCCCCGGCTCAGACGCGACCGGCGGCGCGTTTGGCTTCGATGCGGTCCCAGACCATCGCGGCGATGTCGGGGCCGCCGAGGCGGGCGATGGCGCGAATGCCGGTCGGCGAGGTGACGTTGATCTCGGTGAGCCAATCGCCGATCACGTCGATGCCGACGAGGATGAGGCCGCGGTCACGCAGGGAGGGGCCGATGCGCTCGCAGATCTCGCGCTCGCGCGGGGTCAGGTCGGTGGCGGCGGCGCGGCCGCCGCGCACCATGTTGGAGCGCAGGTCGTCGGCGGCCGGCACGCGGTTGACCGCGCCGGCGAATTCGCCGTCGACCAGGATGATGCGCTTGTCGCCGTCGCGCACTTCCGACTGATAGCGCTGGATCACCCAGGGCTCACGCCATGTGTTGGAGAACATGTCGATCAGCGAGCCGAAGTTCTCGTCCTTGTCGCGCACCCGGAACACCGCCGCGCCGCCGTGGCCGTAGAGCGGCTTCATGACGATGTCGCCGTACTCGGCGCGGAAGGCGCGGATCTCCTCGACGTCGCGGGAGATCAGGGTCGGCGGCATCAGATCGGGAAATTCGGTGACGAAGATCTTTTCCGGCGCATTGCGCACGCTGACGGGGTCGTTGACCACCAGCGTCTTCGGATGGATCCGCTCCAGCATGTGAGTGGTCGTCACATAGGCGAGATCGAAGGGCGGATCCTGGCGCAGCAGCACCACGTCGAAGCGGCCGAGATCGACCCGCTCGACCGCGCCGAGGGTGAAGTGGTCGCCGGCGACGTCGCGCACTTCGAGCCGCTCGACGCCGGCGAAGACGCGGCCGTCCCTGAGCGCCAGGCGATCGGGCGTGTAGTGCCAGAGGCGATGGCCGCGGGCCTGGGCCTCGAGCAGCAGAGCGAAGGTCGAATCGCCGGCGATGCGGATCGAGGCGATGTGGTCCATCTGGACGGCGACGTCGAGCGTCATGGGGCGTCGATCCTCTCGCGAAGCGCGCCGGGCGTCGGCGGCCGATCGGTTCTAGCGCGTCGAGGGAGGCGCGACAACGGCGCGCCGTTCACGGAAAGTTTCACGTGGAACGTCGGCGCGAACCGGCGTCTCACCACCGCCGACCCGGCAGATCGAGGTCATCGCCGCGAAAGGCGTCGACGCGGTGGATCGGCCAACGGCCGGGCAGCACCAGGACGAGGTCGAAGCGGCGATCGAGATCGGCGAGGGCGGGATGGGCGGCGACGAAGAGATCGGCGGCGGCGAGGATGCGGGCGCGGCTCTTCGGGCCGACCGCGTCGACGGCGCTCGCCTCGTCGGCGCGCGCCTTGACCTCGACGAAGACGAGGGCGCGCCCCCGCCGCAGAACGAGATCGATCTCGCCCATCCGGCAGCGCCAGCGGCGAGCCAGCACCCGATAGAGCTTCAGCCGCAGCGCCCAGGCGGCGCGGGTCTCGGCGTCGAGGCCGAGGCGAAAGGCGCGTCGCCGCTCGTCGAGGCCGCGCCGGCTCATCGCGTCGGCTCCCCGCCCTCCCCCTTCAGGGCCATGGCGCGTTCATAGAGGGCCTTGCGGTCGACGCCGGTGAGCCGCGCCACCTCGGCCACCGCCTTGCCCGGCGCCTGACGGGCGAGCGCGGCGCGCAACATGGCGTCGACGTCGGCCTCGCTGGTGGTCTCCTCCGACGGCGGACCGACGACGATGACGATCTCGCCCTTGACCGTGCGCTCGGCGAAGATCCGGGCGAGCTCGCCGAGGGGCGCGCGCACCGTCTCCTCGAAGGTCTTGGTGAGTTCGCGCGCCACCGCCGCGGGACGGTCGGGGCCGAGGGCGGCGACGGCGTCGGCGAGGCTATCGGCGAGGCGATGCGGGCTCTCGTAGAAGATCAGGCTGGCGGGGACGCGGGCCAGCTCCTCGTAACGGCGACGCCGCGCCTCGGTCTTGGTCGGTGGAAAGCCTGCGAAGAGGAAGGCGTCTGAGGGCAGACCGCTCGCCACCAGCGCCGCCAACATGGCGGAGGCGCCGGGGGCCGGGATCACCCGATGGCCGGCGGCGATCGCTTCGGCGACCAGTTTGTAGCCGGGGTCGGAGACGAGCGGCGTGCCGGCGTCGGAGACGAGCGCCACCGCCTTGCCTTCGGCGAGCGCGGCGAGGAGCTGCGGGCGGCGTTCGCCGGCGTTGTGGTCGTTGTAGGAGACGAGGGGGGTGCGGATGGCGTAGCGATCGAGCAGGACGCGGGTGACGCGGGTGTCCTCGCAGGCGATCAGATCGGCGGCGGCCAGCGTCTCCAGAGCGCGCAGCGTCACGTCGGCGAGGCGGCCGATCGGGGTCGCGACGACATGCAGGCCGGGGCCCGGCGGAGAGGCGGGAAAACTCTCCGCGTCGATGCGGAAGGTCGGCGCGCGCCGATCCTCGGGGCGCGAATCGGTGGGGGTGTGGTGCGTCATCTCGACCCTTCGTCGGGGTTGGGAATCGCCGGGTTCCGCCGGTTTTTCGTCGTTTTCGAACAGCGAGAGGTGGATTTCCCCACCGCGGTTTTTGACTTGTCGGCGCGGGAAGGCCAAAATCTCGCCGCACCGGGCCAGTTTCGTCGGATGGCCGCATCGTCGAAGAAGAGGTGTTCCTCCTTGCCGCGCCATGCCCCCTCCTCCGCCGCCCGTCGCCGGTTTCTCACACTTGCGCTCGGCAGCGCGTCGACCCTGACGCTCGCCGCCTGCGGCAGCACCTTCCCGGGCGCCGGCAGCGGCGGTTTCGCGGACCCTACACCCGGCGTCGGTGAAGCCGCCAGTGGCGACGTGATCGGCGCGGGCTCGGTCCGCATCGCGCTCATTCTGCCGAAGTCGGCTGGCGGACAGTCGGCGCAGATCGCCGGCCAGCTGCGCAACGCCGCCGAACTGGCGCTGAAGGACTTCCCGGGCGCCGACGTGCAGATCCTGGTCAAGGACGACGCCGGCACCACCGAAGGCGGCCAGAAGGCCGCCTCGGACGCGATCGCCGAAGGCGCGCAGCTGATCATCGGTCCGCTCAACGCGGTGGCGGCGCGCGGCGCGGCCGGACCGGCGCGGGCCGGCGGCGTGCCGGTCGTGACCTTCACCACCGATACGTCGGTGGCCTCGCGCGGCGTCTATCTGATCGGCTTCCTGCCGAACGCCGACGTCGAGCGGATCGTCTCCTATGCGGCGTCCCAGAACCGCAAGTCGATGGCGGCGATCGTGCCGGACGACGCCTACGGCATGGTGGTCGAGGCGAGCTTCCGCGAACAGGCGGCGCGCTCGGGCGTCCGGGTGGTCGGGGTCGAGCGTTACAAGGGCGACCCGATCGACATGCAGGCCAAGGCGGCGGCGGTCGCCAAGCTCGGCGCGTCGATCGATTCGGTGTTCGTGCCGGACGCCGGCTCCAACGCGGCGCAGGTGATCCAGTCGATGGTTTCGGCCGGGCTCGATCGGTCGCGAGTGAAGTTCCTCGGCTCCGGCCGCTGGAACGATCCGGCGAGCCTCGCCCTGCCGGGACTTTCCGGCGGCTGGTTCCCGGCGGTCGATCCGACCGGCGCGGGCGGCTTCAAGGGCCGCTATCAGACGAGCTACGGGCAGGCGCCCGGACCGCTCGCCATTCTCGGCTACGAGGCGGTGTTCCTCGCAGCCGGGCTGGTGCGCAACGCCGGATCGCGACCGTTCCGCGACGACGTGCTCCTGTCGCGCAACGGCTTCCTCGGCGTGACCGGTCTGTTCCGCTTCAAGCCGGACGGCCTGTCCGAACGCGGCCTCGCGGTGATGGAAGTGGGCGCCGGCTCGGCCAAGACGATCTCGGCCGCGCCGAAGCAGTTCTCCGCCGGGACGTGAGGCGCCGCGGCTTCGGCCGCCTCACCTCGAAGACGCCTCACGCCGCCAGATCCGCCACCACCGCGTCCAGGACCGAGGCGCCGTCGCGGGTGGCGCGGACGCGGCGGCTGTTTCCCTCCCGGATCTCCTCGACCATGCCGTGGCTGGCCAGATCGGCCAAGCGGGCGGGGTCGAGGACGCGGCCGGAGATGTCCTCCCAGCGGTCGAGGTCGATGCCTTCGGCGAGCCGCAGGCCCATCAGCAGATATTCGTCGCCCTGCTCCTCGCGGGTCAACGCCTCGTCGTCGACGAGGCCGTGGCCGTGCGCCTCGACGAGGCGGAGCCATTTCTCCGGGTTCTTCTCCATCGCGGTGGCGCGGCGCTCGCCCTCCTCGACGATGCGGCCGTGCGCGCCGGCGCCGACGCCGACATATTCGCCGTAGCGCCAATAGACCAGATTGTGCCGGCTCTCGGCGCCGGGGCGGGCGTGGTTGGAGGTCTCGTAGGCCGGCAGGCCGGCGGCGTCGAGCACCTCGTGCGTCGCCTCCCAGAGATCGGCGGCGAGGTCCATGTCGGGCAGAATCAGCTTGCCGGCGGCGTGGAGATCGGCGAAGCGGGTCTCCTGCTCGATGGTCAGCTGGTAGACCGAGAGATGGTCGGCGGCGAGATCGACGGCGGCCTTCAACTCTTCCTTCCACTCCGCGACTGTCTGGTCGGGCCGGGCGTAGATCAGATCGAAGGAGATGCGCGGGAAGGTCAGGCGGGCGAGCGCGATGGCGTCGAGCGCCTCGGCGACGTCGTGCAGACGGCCGAGCCGCTTCAGATCGCGATCGTTCAGCGCCTGGACGCCGAGCGAGAGCCGGTTGACGCCGGCGACGCGGTAGGCGGCGAAGTTCTCGGCTTCGGCGCTCGACGGATTGGCCTCGAGCGTCACCTCGGCGTCGCCGGCGATGGTCCAGTTCTTCGCGATCGCCTCGAGCACGGTCTCGACCGTCTGCGGCGCCATCAGGGACGGCGTGCCGCCGCCGAAGAAGATCGAGGAGACGGTGCGGCCGGGGGCGCGGGCGGCGAAATGGGCGAGTTCGCGGGCGAGCGCCCTGGCGAAGCGCGGCTGATCGACGCCGTTCGGGCGGACATGACTGTTGAAGTCGCAGTAGGGGCACTTCGACGCGCAGAACGGCCAATGCACGTAGATGCCGAAACCCGGTTCGCCCAACGCCATCGCCTTCTCCCCCGTCGCCGCGCCCGCCGCCTCCCTGCGGCGGGGCGAATCACTTCACGCGCCGCCGCGGATTTCAGCAGAGTTTCGCGACACCCGTCACAGACAACGCGTCGCGAAGGCGGAAAAGGCGCGGGCGCGATGCGAGAGCCCCTCGCCGCCGCCGTGCCGCCAGCCGTGCTTCTCCTCGGCGCTCATCTCGCCGAAGGTGCGGGTCTCGCCCTCCGGCAGGAACATCGGGTCGTAGCCGAAGCCGGCGTCGCCCCGCGGCGGCCAGACCAGCGTGCCGTGGACCTCGCCGCGCACCGTCTCGGTGTGGCCGTCGGGCCAGGCGAGGCAGAGGGCCGCGACGAAATGGGCGCGGCGATCGTCGCTGCCGGATTGAGCGAGGAGCTCTTCGACGTTGCGCATGGCGCGGGTGAAGTCCTTGTCCTCGCCGGCCCAGCGCGCCGAATAGATGCCGGGTTGGCCGCCGAGGGCGGCGACGCAGAGACCCGAATCGTCGGCCAGCGCCGGCAGGCCCGAGGCGGTCGCTGCGGCGAGCGCCTTCAAGGCGGCGTTGGCCTCGAAGGTCTCGCCGGTCTCCTCCGGCTCGGGCAGGTCGAGGTCGCCGGCCGACACCGCTTCGATCGCATAAGGCGCGAGCAGATCGCGGATCTCGGCGAGTTTGCCCTTGTTGTGGGTGGCGACGACGATCCTGCCGCCTTCCAGACGACGCTCGGTCATGGGCTCCTCCCTCGTCGATACGTCCGGCGTCCTCCCGCCGGACTCAGGTCACGACCAGCCGCTGCAGCTCGACGAGGCCGGCGACGCCGGTCTCGGCCAGATCCATCAGGGCGTTGAGCTGTTCGCGAGTGAAGGGCCGGCCTTCGGCCGTGCCCTGGATCTCGACGATGCCGCCGGAGCCGGTCATGACGAAATTGGCGTCGGTCTCGGCGACCGAATCCTCGGCGTAGTCGAGGTCGAGCACCGGCACGCCCTTCCAGATGCCGCAGGAGACCGCGGCGACGTGATCCTTGAGGACGTCGTCCTTGATCATCGAGCGGGCGCGCATCCAGGCGAGGCAGTCGTGCAGGGCGATCCAGGCGCCGGTGATCGACGCGGTGCGGGTGCCGCCGTCGGCCTGGATCACGTCGCAGTCGACGGTGATCTGGCGTTCGCCGAGCGCCTGGAGATCGACCACCGCGCGAAGCGAGCGGCCGATCAGGCGTTGGATCTCCTGGGTGCGGCCGGACGGCTTGCCGGCGGTGACCTCGCGACGCATGCGGTCGTGAGTGGCGCGGGGCAGCATGCCGTATTCGGCGGTGACCCAACCGCGCCGCTGGCCGCGCAGCCAACCGGGCACGCTGTCTTCCAGCGAAGCGGTGCAGAGAACATGGGTGTCGCCGAACTTGACGAGGCAGGAGCCTTCGGCGTGCTTGGCGACGCCGCGTTCGAGCGCGACGGGGCGCATTTCGTCGGCGGCGCGTTTGGACGGACGCATGGAGTGTCTCACGTGAAACTCGGATCGGTTTCCCTAGCCCGGCATCGAACGCAGGTAAAGGCGGAAAGGCCCCAGGGGCGCGATTGAAACGTCGCGGCGCTCGTGGTTCCATCGCGACGAACAGATCCTCGAACGCAACCGACGCCATGGCGATCCCGACTTCCTTCCGCGGCTCCGTCGCCTCCCCCGCCAGCGGCTCGCTGGCGCAGCTCGACGAGCGGTCGCGCGAAATCTTCCGCCGCATCGTCGAGGGCTATCTCGACACCGGCGAACCGGTCGGCTCGCGCAACATCTCGAGGCTGCTGCCGATGGCGCTGTCGCCGGCCTCGGTCCGCAACGTCATGGCCGACCTCGAGGACGCCGGCCTGATCTTCGCCCCGCACACTTCGGCCGGACGGCTGCCGACCGAGCAGGGCCTACGCTTCTTCGTCGACGCGATGCTGGAGATCGGCGATCTCGGCGAGGAGGAGCGCCGCCGGATCGAGGCGGAGGTGCGCGCCGCCGGGCGGACGCCGGAAGAGGTGCTGACCGAGGCGAGCCGGATGCTGTCGGGTCTGACTCGCGGCGCCGGCGTGGTGCTCGCCCACAAGGCGGACCTCAGGCTCAAGCACATCGAATTCGTCCGGCTGGAGCCGACCAAGGCGCTGGTCGTGCTGGTCGGCGAGGACGGATCGGTCGAAAACCGGCTGATCGACCTGCCGATCGGACTGCCGCCGTCGGCGCTCGCCGAGGCGACCAATTTCCTCAACGGCGCGATCCGCGGCCGGACGCTCGCCGAGGCGCGCGTCGAACTGGAGAGGTTGCAACTCGCCCGCCAGGCCGAGCTCGACCGGCTGACGGCGCAGGTGGTCGACGACGGGCTCGCCACCTGGGCCGGGGTCGCGGAGGGGCGGCCGCAGCAGCTGATCGTGCGCGGCCGGGCCAATCTGCTCGAGGATCTGAAGGCGGCGGAGGATCTGGAGCGGATCCGCTCGCTGTTCGACGATCTGGAAAGGAACCGCGAACTGATCGAGCTGCTCGGCGACGCCGAGCGCGGCGACGGGGTCCGGATCTTCATCGGCTCGGAGGCGAAACTCTTTTCGCTGTCCGGCTCGTCGCTGATCGTCTCGCCCTATCGCGACAGCGAGGCGCGGGTGGTCGGCGTGCTCGGCGTGATCGGCCCGACCCGGCTGCACTACGGTCGGATCGTGCCGATGGTCGACTATACGGCGAAGCTGGTCAGCCGGTTGATCGGGTGAGGTCGATTCGGCGGCGATCGATTCGGGGTCGAGACGACCTCGCTCGCCTCTTCACCAGTATTTCGGCCAGTTCGTCGGGCGCGTGGCGTTGAGATAGACGAGCGCGACGAGGACCAGCGCCAGCGCCCCGAGAAGCGTCGGGGCGATCAGGAATCCCCAGCCGGGATGCGACAGCCAGACGATCACCGGGTTCGAGCCGGCCGGCGGATGGACGGTGCGGGTCGCCATCATCGCGGCGATCGCCAGCGCGGTGGCCAGCCCCGCCGTCCACCAGTGCGGGCCCAGAAGCGCGAGGCACAGAAGCCCGATCGCGGAACTGGCGACATGGCCGACGACGACGTTGCGCGGCTGCGAGAAGGGCGCGTCGGGGAAGCCGAAGACCAGCACGCAGCTCGCGCCGAAGGAGCCGAGCGTCAACGCCGCGCCGGTCGCGCCGGAAAGGGCGGCGAGAAGCCCGATCGCGACGAAACCGCCGAGACCTGCGAGGACGATCGCACGGGTCGGGGCGCGGTCGGGGATCGGCCCGCCGCCGGCGAATTTCATGGCGAGGTGGGCTCGCGATCGTTCCGCTGCGGTCGCTTCCATCTCCATCGCGGTTTTCTCCAAAAACATACCGAACGGTTTGTATGTTTTCGAAGATCGATGCGGACGTCAAGAGCGACCGCGAAAAGGGACTTTCGAAATCCCGAACGCCGCATCCCGGCCGATCCGATCGCCCGGCGAAGCGGGAGCGGCGGCGATGCGTCCGAAGACCGGCGGGCCTCGCGTCAGACCGATGAGCGGACCTCGTCGAGCAGGCGGCGATGGAGGCGACGCAGCGGTTCGACGTCGCCGTCGATGCGCTGGACGAGGACGCAACCGTGCACGGCGGCGAGCGCGTCGGCGGCCGCCGCGGCGGCGGCCTCCGGCGTCCGTCCGGCGGCGAAGACGGCGCGATAGCAGGCGCGCCAGTCATCGAAGAAGCGGCGGATGGCGGCGCGGAAGGGTTCGCTCGCCACGCCGATCTCGAGGCTCAGATTGGCGAGGAGACAGCCGTCGGGATGGGCGAGGAAGAAGGCCTCGACGGCCGCGTTCATCGCCGCCAACTCCACCCTGCCGGGCTCTTCGACGCGCGTCACGGGCGCGAAGACGACGTCGGCGAAGTGGGCCTCGACCCGCTCCATGGCGGCGAGCGCCAACGCCTCCTTGGTCGGGAAGTGGTGATAGAGGCTGCCCTTGGTGACGCCGCAGGCGCGCACGATCTCGTCGATGCCGGTCGCCGAATAGCCCTTGGCGCGAAAGAGCGCCGTCGCCTCGTCGAGGAGCCGGTCCCGACCGACGCGTTTCGTCATGATCCGCCCTCGCCTCGCCGCCGACCGAACGGTCGGTATGGTCTCAGCCCTACACCGTTTTCCGCCCCCGGGATACGTCCGGCCGGCGTGGGCGTTGGCATCGGCGATCGGCGCGCCTACATGTGGCGGACCGGAGGCTCGCCTCCCCTCAGCATCGGAGCCTCGCGCATGACCACCGCCCCGACCTCGTCCTCGCCGGAAAGCTGGCACGGCACCACCATTCTCGCCGTGCGCAAGGGGGCCAAGGTTGTCGTCGCCGGCGACGGGCAGGTCACGCTCGGCGCCACCGTGATCAAGCACACGGCGCGCAAGGTGCGGCGGCTCGGGCGCGGCGACGTGATCGGCGGCTTCGCCGGGGCGACCGCCGACGCCTTCACCCTGTTCGAACGGCTGGAAAAGAAGCTCGAGCAGTATCCGGGGCAGCTGACGCGGGCCTGCGTCGAGCTCGCCAAGGACTGGCGCACCGACCGCTATCTGCGCCGTCTGGAGGCGATGATGATCGTCGCCGACGCGACGACCACGCTCGTCCTGACCGGCAACGGCGACGTGCTGGAGCCGGAAGGCGGCGTCGCCGGGATCGGCTCGGGCGGAATCTTTGCGCTCGCGGCGGCCCGGGCCCTGATCGATCAGGATCTCGATCCGGAGGCGATCGCCCGCAAGGCGATGGCGATCGCGGCGGAGATCTGCGTCTACACCAACACCAACGTCGTGGTGGAGACGATCGGCGGATGAGCGGCTCCTCCCTTTCCGACGCCGACGTCGTCGCGATCGACCTCGAGGACCTCGAGGCGGCGATCGCCGACGGCGTGATCGAGCGCGAGAGGGCGCAAGCGCTTCTCGCCCATGCCTCGACGCGTCGACGGGCGACGCCGTCGCCGACCGTCGACGAGGAGGACGTGCGCCTCGTCACGTCGTTCAACGACCTCTTCGTGACGATCGGCATCGCTCTCTCGGCCGGCTCGCTGGTGGCGCTCGGGGCGTCCTTTGCGCCGAACCTGACCGCGCCGGCGGTGGCGGCGCTCGCCTGGGGGCTCGCCGAGATCTTCACGGCGCGGCGGCGGATGGCCTTTCCGAGCCTGGCGCTGGCGCTGCTGTTCGTCGCCGCGGCGGCGGCCAGCGTGATGGTTCCGCTCGATCGGTCCGACGGATCGGCGATCATCATCGCCGGCGGCGGCGTCGGACTGCTCGCGGGGTTCGTTCATTGGCGGCGCTTCCGGGTGCCGATCGCCATGGCGGGGCTCACCGCCGGCGGCATCGGCATCGCGGTCGGTTTCGCCGCCCTCGTCGCGCCGAATCTGATGAACCGGCATGCCGACGTGGTGGCGCTCGTTACCGGCGTCGCGGTCTTTCTCTTCGCGATGCGCTGGGATCTGAGCGATCCGGCGCGACGGACGCGGCGCAGCGACGTCGCCTTCTGGCTGCACGTGCTGGCCGCGCCGCTCATCGTCCATCCGCTCGCCGGCTTGGCCGGGGCCGGATTCGGCTTCCAAATTCCAACGTCGCCCTGGCCGGTGCTGGGGATGTTCACGGCTCTCGCGATGGTCGCGATCGTCATCGATCGGCGCGCGCTCCTGGTCTCGGGCCTCGCCTATTTCGGCGGGTCGATCCTGGTCCTGATCGAACGGGCCGGATGGTCGGGCCAGAACCTGGCGGCGACGACGGTCGGACTGGTGGGGGCCTCGGTCATCGTCCTGTCGATCGCCTGGACGCCGCTGCGCGATCTCATCCTGCGTTTCGTTCCCGCGCCCGTTCGCGCCGTCGTGCCGGCGCCGCGCGCCTCTCGAGGATCCTCGTCATGACCAATTTCTCGCCGCGCGAGATCGTCTCCGAACTCGATCGCTACATCGTCGGGCAGAAGGACGCCAAACGCGCCGTCGCCATCGCGCTGCGCAATCGGTGGCGTCGCCAGCAGCTCGAAGGGCACCTGCGCGACGAGGTTCTGCCGAAGAACATCCTGATGATCGGGCCGACCGGCGTCGGCAAGACCGAGATCTCACGGCGGCTGGCGAAACTCGCTGACGCGCCGTTCCTCAAGGTCGAGGCGACCAAGTTCACGGAAGTGGGCTACGTCGGGCGCGACGTGGACAGCATCGTCCGCGATCTGGTCGAGGTCGGCATCGGCCTCGTCAAGGCGCGCAAACGCGCCGAGGTGCGGGCCAAGGCGGAAATGGCGGCGGAGGAGCGGGTGCTCGACGCGCTGGTCGGCAAGTCGGCCTCGCCGGCGACGCGCGACAGTTTCCGCCGCAAGCTGCGGGCCGGCGAGCTGAACGACAAGGAGATCGAGATCGAGGTTTCTTCCGCGCCGGCGATGCCGAACTTCGACATTCCCGGCATGCCCGGCGGATCGATCGGGGTGATGAACCTCGGCGAGATGTTCGGCAAGGCCTTCGGCGGGCCGAAGAAGACGCGCCGCGTCACCGTCGCCGAGGCGCACGTGCCCTTGATGGCCGAGGAATCCGACAAGCTGCTCGATCAGGAGCAGGTGACGGCGGAGGCGATCCGGGCGGTCGAGGAAAACGGCATCGTCTTCCTCGACGAGATCGACAAGATCTGCGCCCGCGAGAACCGCGGCGGCGCCGACGTCTCCCGCGAGGGCGTGCAACGTGATCTGCTGCCCTTGATCGAGGGCACGACGGTTTCGACCAAATACGGGCCGGTGAAGACCGACCACGTCCTCTTCATCGCTTCGGGCGCCTTCCACGTGGCGACGCCGGCGGACCTCCTGCCGGAGCTGCAGGGCCGTCTGCCTATCCGGGTCGAACTGAAGCCGCTCGGCAAGGAGGACTTCGAGCGGATCCTGACCGACACGGAAGCGAGCCTGATCAAGCAATACGTGGCGCTGATGGCGACGGAGGGCGTGACGCTCGAGGTGACGGCCGACGCGATCGCCGAGATCGCCTCGGTCGCGGTGGAGATCAACTCCACCGTCGAGAACATCGGCGCGCGGCGGCTGCAGACGGTGATGGAGCGGATCCTCGACGAGATCTCCTTCACCGCGCCCGACCGCTCCGGCGAGACGATCGTGATCGACGCGAACCACGTGCGGGAGAACATCGGGGAGCTGGCGAAGAACGCCGATCTCAGCCGGTTCATTCTGTGACGGCGTCGCCTCGGAGCGGCCTCGGAGAGGGACACGGACGACCCTCCCCCGAGGGGGAGGGGTTCCCTCGCGTGATCCGACCTCGGAGGGTTCACGCCCCATCCTTCGCCGCCGCCACTCGGACGCGATGCACCAGCTCCCTGAGCGAGGCTTTCGACAGGCCGCGGATCCGGTTCGCCAGGAGATTGGCGAGCTCGGTCGCCTCCGGCTCGAGGCCGCTGGTGTCGACGACGATGCGGGGGTCGGAGCTTTCTGCGAGGCGCTGCAGCTCCTCCGCCTCGTCCCAGATCACGTTGAAATAGGCGATGATGCGCTGGACCATGTACCAGGTCGGCACGCCGCGCTTGCCGTGTTCGAGGGCGGAGAGATAGGCCGGCGAGACGGCCAGCGCCGCCGCCATCTCCTTCAGGGTGAGGCCGCGCTCCTGGCGCAGCTGCCGCAGTTTCGCGCCGAAGGGCGTCATTCCCGGTCCCCCTTCGCGCCCCGTGGCCGGCGCAGACGAACGTAGATCGCGCCGGCGCCGCCGTGCGCCAGATGCGCCTCCTCGTAGCCCAGGACGACGTCGCGCAGCGTCGGGTCGGCCAGCCAATGCGGCACCGCCCGGCGCAGCACGCCGCGATCGTCGGGACCGCGGCCGCGATCCTTGCCCGGACCCTGGCCCTTGCCGGTGATGACCAGGACCATGCGCGCGCCGCGAGCGCGCGCGGTGATCAGGAAGCCGCGCAACAGCGAATGAGCGGCCGCTTCGGTATAGCCGTGCAGGTCGAGGCGCTCGTCGATCGGGATCGCGCCGCGCACCAGCCGTCGCTTGGTGCGGTGATCGAGCCGGGTCAGCGACGGCGGCGCGGTCACCGCCGGGGCGAGGCCGTCCGGCCGCTCCAGATGTTTCACGTGAATCACTGAAGCCGGACCGACGGCGGCGCGGCGCGACGGTCCGGTCGGGCGGACGACCTTCGGTTCGCGGGGTGGATTCGGCGGCGGAACGGGTTCGGCGGGAGGTGATGCGACCTGTGGCCCGGCGGTGCTCGATTCGGCTTCGATCGAATCGGGTTTGCAACGACGGCGCGGGTCGGGCGCGACGAGCGGGTCGACGGAGGCCGCGACCGTCTCCCAGAGACGGCGCTCCTCCTCGCTCAGACGGCGGGCGCGGCGGCGGCCGAGGCTGGAGGTCACGCGGTCCCCTCCCCTTTCGGCGCGAGCACGACGAAGGCGCGTGGCCCGTGGCGGATGCGGCCGGCGATCTCGCCCGCCTCGTCGCCGAGGCCGACGAAGACGTCGCCGCGGGCCGGACCGACGATCGCCGAGCCGGTGTCGTCGGCGAGCATCAGACGCCGAAAGGGCACGCTCGCGCCGGCCGTGCCGAGCGGCAGATCGGCGTCGAGGAAAATCGGAACGCCGAACGTGTGCAGCCGCCGGTCGACGGCGAGCGAAACGCCGGGCGTGAGCTGAACGCCGGAGGCGGCGACCGCGCCGAGCGCGTCGTCGAGCCCGGTCTGCTCGGCGAAGAAGACGTAGGACCGGTTCTCGCGCATTAGCGCGCGGGCCTCGACGGGATGAGACTTCAACCAGTCGCGCAGCGCGTCGAGGGTCATCGCCTCGGCGGCGATCAGACCACGCTCGATCGCGAGGCGGCCGATCGACGTGTAGGGGTGGCCGGCCTTGGCGGCATAGGCGAGCCGCACGACGCCGCCTTCGACGAGACGAACGCGGACCGAGCCCTGGACGTGGACGAAGAAGGCGTCGACCGGCTCGCCGAGGAAGACGAGCTCGAGGCCGCGACCGACGAGCGCGCCGTCTTCGATCTCGCCACGATCGAAAAAGGGTACGAGGCCGTCCGGCGTGGCGCGCGCGAAGGCGTAGGTCGGCGCCATCGTCGCCGGCCGGGTCGCGTCGTCGACGTCGACGAGATCGGCCGGACGGGCGAGGAGGGGCACGGGGAAGCGCGGGTCGTCAGGGCGGCGCGTGCCGGCGAGTTCCGGTTCGAAATAGCCGGTGAGAAAGGGCGCATCGCCGTGGGGGGCGACGCGGAGCGGCGCGAAACGGGTCTCGAAGAAGGCGCGGGCGGTCGCTTCGTCGGCGTCCTCGGGGAGCGCGAGCGCGGCCCGCGCCGCGTCGAGAAGGGCGGAGGCGTCGACGCCGAGCGCCTCGGTGCGCGGCGGCGAGGCCAGGCGATGCGGCGCGGCGCGGCGGAAGGCCCGGAAGGTCGGCGCGAGAAGGGTCTCGCGCCAACCGGGGAGATCGGCGAAGGCGAGGGGCACGAGATCGGCGGTCGGGTCGCTCATCGCGCGATCGATCCCCTCGGGTCAGCGGCCGCCGGTCAGGCGACCGCGCGGGTTTCGACGAGACGCCAGTTCGGATCGGACGACTTCAGCTCGCGGGCGAAGGTCCAGACGTCGACGAGATCGGTCAGGCGCGAGGCGTCGCCGTCGGTGACCGCGCCGTCGGCGGCATGGGTGACCGAAATGACCTTGGCGGCGAAGCGGACGGTGACGCGGGCGACGCCGTCGGCGCTCTCGGCTTCGACGATCTCGGTGCGGTCGAGGCCGACGAAGGTGAAGTCGACCTTCTCGCCGCGCTTCTCGCGCTCGTCGAGACCGCGGCCGAAGCTCTCCATCACCTCCTTGGAGAGGAGGGTCTTGAGCGCCTTGCGATCGCCCTTGGCATAGGCCGTGACGATCATCTCGTAGGCGATCTTGGCGCCGTCGACGAAGCGCAGCGGATCGAAGTTGCGATCGGCGGAGGCGATGGCGCGCAGGGCGGCGGATAGCGGGGTGTCCGGCGTCGTTTCTTCGGGACGGGCTTCGGCGTCGGCGGGAACGGACGCGTCGCGGCGGACCGGCTCGGCCGCGCGCGGCATCGGGATGATGTTGTCGTTGCCGGCGGCGCCGTCGTCGGCGTCGTCGGGAAGGCGGAACGGCGGGCGTTCCGAACCGTTCTTCTGGCCGAGCGCGCCGTAGAGGCGGACGAAGAACACCACCGCGATGGCGAAGAACACGATGGTGTAGAAGTCGAGATGCATCGATCGAGGCCTTCGTCTGAGCGCGCCGGCTCGCTCGGGGAGCGAGATCGCGGATCACGCGGGTTCCCCTTATCTAGCAAGTCCGGGTCGTTCATTCGAGGGGTGGGAAGAGAAGTCGCGCCGCTTCGGCTTGTTCGGCGGCCGAGCGCATGCTAACCGAGCGCCGACGATTTCGGCCCGGGCATGGCGTTCGGGCGAGCCGGAGACAAGCGATGAGCGAAGAAAACGGCACCGCCGAAGCGCAGGCCCCGTCCCTCAACGTGCTCGTGCAGTACGTCAAGGATCTCTCCTTCGAAAATCCCAACGCGCCGTCCTCGCTGGGTCAGCAGCAGACCGGTCCGCAGATCGAGATCAACGTCAACGTCGGCGCGCAGCCGCTGTCGGCGACCGAGTTCGAATGCGAGCTGAAGCTCGAGGCGAAGGCGATGCTCGGCGAGAACGTGATGTTCAATGTCGAACTGCTCTACGCCGGCCTGTTCCGGATCGAGAACGTTCCGGAAGAGCACCTGCACCCCTTCGTGCTGATCGAGTGCCCGCGCCTGCTCTTCCCCTTCGCCCGGCAGATCCTGGCGGACGCGACCCGCAACGGCGGCTACCCGCCTCTGATGCTCGACCCGATCGACTTCGTCGCGCTCTATCAGCAGAACGCGGCGCGCGCGGCGGCGAACGTCAACTGAGCGACGCGACATCCCCGACATCGGACGGCCCCGGAGAGGCGATCTCCGGGGCCGTCTCCGTTTCGAAGCGGACGAGCGGGACGGCCCGGTGGGGTCAGGCCTCGCCGCCGGCGAGCCGAGCGGCGAGGGCGACGTCGCTCTCGTCGTATTTCGACCAGAGCGCCTTGTCCCCCATCTTGGCGACGAAGGCGCGGTGGGCCTCCCATTCCTCCGCGGTCAGGCGGGCGGCGAGCGGGGTCGGACGCACGCGCGGGCCGGAGCGGCCGGCGGCGGAGGCGTCGCCGCGGCGGGCGCGGCCGGGGTCCTCGGCGACGAGACCGAGAGCCGCCTGCCGGCCGCCGAGAAGTTCGACATAGACCTCGGCGAGAAGCTCGCTGTCGAGGAGCGCGCCGTGCAGGTCGCGACGCGAATTGTCGATGCCGTAGCGCGAGCAGAGCGCATCGAGCGAATTGGGTCCGGCGGGATGGCGGCGCTTGGCGAGCGCCAGGGTGTCGACCATCCGGTCGAGGCCGATCGCCGGCCGGCCGAGGCGGCCGAGCTCGGCGTTGACGAACTTGAAGTCGAATTCGGCGTTGTGGGCGACGAGGCGGGCGTCGCCGACGAAGGCGAGGAAGTCGTCGGCGACCTCGGCGAACTTCGGCTTGTCGGAGAGGAACTCGTCGGAAAGGCCGTGCACCTCGAAGGCGGCGCGCGGCATCGATCGTTCCGGGTTCAGATAGACGTGAAAGGTCTGCCCGGTGACGATGTGATTGACCAGTTCGACGCAACCGATCTCGACGATGCGGTCGCCGGTCTTGGGGTCGAAGCCGGTGGTTTCGGTGTCGAAGACGATTTCGCGCAAGGGTTCGCTCTCCGCAGGACGAGCGGATGGAATCAGGCCGTGGCCGTCGTTTCAAGTCCCCGGGCGCCGGTTCAGCGGCTCATCCCCCGGCAAGCGCGCAGGATCGCCGCGACCTGGGCATGGGCGGCGGCGCGGCCGCGTCCGGTGTCGACGAGGAAATGCGATCGGCGACGTTTTTCCGCGTCGGGGATCTGACGGGCGAGGATCTGTTCGAACTTCGCCGCGGTCATGCCGGGACGAGCGAGAACGCGCTCGCATTGGGTCGCCGCCGGGGCGGTGACGGTGACGACGGCGTCGACGCGGGCGTCGCCGGCGGTCTCGAACAGGAGCGGGATGTCGAGGAGGACGATCCCCCTCCCCTCGCCGCGGGCGCGGGCGAGAAAGGCGGTCTCGGCCTCTCGGACCAGCGGATGGACGATCGCCTCGAGCCGCTTCACCGCCGCATCGTCGCCGAGCACACGGGCGCCGAGGAGCGCCCGGTCGACGACGCCGTCGCTGGCGACGCCGGGAAAGGCCGCCTCGATCGGCGCGACCGCCGCGCCGGCATAGAGCGCATGGACGGCGGCGTCGGCGTCGTGGACGGGCACGCCCTCGGCGCGGAAGAAGTCGGCGGTGGTCGACTTGCCCATGCCGATCGAGCCGGTCAGGCCGAGCACGATCATTCGACGACCCCGAGATCGGCGAGAAGCAGGCGGCGCAGTTCAGGCGTCACCTTCGGGCGGACGCCGAACCAGCGTTCGAAGCCGGACACCGCCTGGTGCAGCAGCATGCCGAGCCCGTCGACGGTGGCGAGGCCGCGAGCCCGGGCGGCGGCGAGGAACGGCGTCTCCAGGGGCACGTAGACGACGTCGCTGACGAGCGCCGTCGCGGGAAGCGGCGAAAGGTCGAGGGTCATCTCGTCCTTGCCGGCCATGCCGAGCGAGGTGGTGTTGACGAGAAGCCGAGCGTCGCGGAGGAGGTGGCGGACGACGTCCCAGCCATGCGCCGAGACGTCGTCGCCGAGACGGGCGGCGAGGGCTTCGGCGCGGGCGAGGGTGCGATTGACCAGTCGGACGCGGAAGCCGCGGGTCTTCAATCCCCAGGCGGCGGCCGAGGCGGCGCCGCCGGCGCCCAGCACGACCGCGTCGCCGGGACGGGCGTCCCAACCGGCGGCTCGATCGTCGAGATTGGCGAGAAAGCCGATCGCGTCGGTGTTGCCGCCGCAGAGTTTTCCCTCTTCGATCCACAAGGTGTTCACCGCGCCGGTCGCTTCGGCGACGGCGTCCCTTTCGGAGGCGAGACGAAAGGCGGTCTCCTTGTGCGGCACGGTGACGTTGCCGCCGACCCAGCCGGACTCCGGAAGGTTCTTCAGAAACGCCTCGATCTCGTCGGGCGGCACGGCGAGGCGTTCGTAGGAGCCGGCGAGGCCGTGCTCGGCGAGCCAATGAGCGTGGATGAGGGGCGATCGGGATTGGGCGATCGGCCAGCCGACGACGAAGGCGCGCGGTGCGGTCATGAGATCAGGTGTCCCCTTCGGCGCAACTCGGCGAGGAGCGGCAAGAGCGGCAGGCCGAGAATGGTGAAATAGTCGCCTTCGATCGCCTCGAAGAGCGTGACGCCGAGCCCCTCGAGTTGGTAGCAGCCGACGCTCGCCAGAACGGCGTCGCCGACGCGGGCGCAGTAGTCGTCGAGGAAGGCTTCGGAAAAATCCCGCATCGTCATGCGGGCGGTGACGACGTCGCGCCAGACGACGCGGCCATCTTCGACGAGGGCGAGCGCCGAATGGAGCTCGTGAACCCGGCCGCGCAGGCGGGACAGTTGGTCGCGGGCGGCGGCGCGGTTCTCCGGTTTGACGAAACGTTCGCCGTCGAGGCCGAGCGTCTGATCGCAGCCGAGCACCAGGGCGTCGGAGCGCCGGGCCGCGACGTCGAGCGCCTTGGCCTCGGCGAGGTGGAGCGCGATCGCGATCGCATCGGCGCCGGCGGCGAGCAGGGGCGCTTCGACGGCGCGTTCGTCGACCTCCGAGGGAACGCCCTCGAAGGCGAGGCCGGCGCCGGCGAGGAGCGCGATGCGAGAGGCAGACCGGGAAGCGAGGACGAGCGGTTTCGACATGGGCGTCGGTGGTCCTACGCTCAGCCGCGGCGATGGGTGCGCAGATGAGCGATGATGGCGGCGGCGGTCTCTTCGATCGATCGGCGGGTGACGTCGATCATCGGCCAGTCGTGATCGGCGCAGAGGCGGCGCATCGTGCCGAGCTCGGAGGCGATCGACTGGCGATCGACATAAGCAGTGTCGAAGGCCTTCGATCCCATCGCCAACACACGGTTCTCGCGGATCTGGGCGATGCGGTCGGGATTGGCGACGAGCCCGACGACGAGCGGGCGGGTGATCGCGAAGAGCGCCGGCGGCGGCGGGATCTCCGGCACGATCGGGATGTTGGCGGTCTTGACGCCGCGATTGGCGAGATAGATCGAGGTCGGCGTCTTCGAGGTGCGGGAGATGCCGAGAATCACCACGTCGGCGTCGTCGAGATCGTGCGGCAATTGGCCGTCGTCGTGCGCCAGGGTGAAGTTCATCGCCTCGATGCGGCGGAAATAGTCGGCGTCGAGTGAATGCTGCGCGCCGGCGCGGGGGGACGCGGTGACGTTCAGGAACGACCGGAAGATGTCGAGCACCGGCGCCAGCACCGAGACGCATGGGAGCCCCTGATCGCGGCAGAACCGCTCGAGCCGACCGGAGAGTTCCGGGTTGACGAGCGTGTAGAGCACGATGCCCGGGAACTGCTCGATTTCGACCAGAGCCTTGTCGAGATGGCGATCGACGCGGATCAACGGGTGAACGTGTTCGATCGGCTCGATCGTCTCGTACTGAGCCGCGGCGGCGCGCGCGACGGTCAGCAGCGTTTCACCGGTCGAATCCGAAATCAGGTGGAGATGAAAGAAGTTGGCCGTGGTGTTCACCGAACCGTCCCCAGGGTGCGCGGCGATGGTGGACAAACCTCCGTTCCGGCGCGGGCGGCGTCACTCTCTCCCCTTCGTGCAATTCGATCAACAGAAACCATGGAAGGGGGACGCGGGACGCGGGTTCGGAGGGCTCGTGGGCGAATCGTCTCCGAATCTGCGGTCGTCGACTCCTCGTCCACAACCACGAATCCTCGGGCGTCTCGTCAACCTTTTGTAAAGACAGATTAACGAAACCTTAACGGCGCGGTCGGTCGAATCACGCTCGAAGACGTCGCCGGACCCCGTGGAAATCGGGTGTTTCACGTGAGTCATTGTGGATCGAGCGAGATCCCGGTAATCCACGGGCCAACAATCACAGCAATCTCTCTTCGAAGAAGATTTGAAGGGGAGGGCTGTGGGCGAACGCCCGAGGGAGACCGGCATGACCGAGCGCAAGATGATGAAGGTTCTCGAAGGCGAATCGGTGTTCCCCCCGCCGATCTGGGTCATGCGCCAAGCCGGCCGCTATCTGCCGGAATACCGGGCGACCCGAGCCGAGGCCGGCGGCTTCCTGGATCTCTGCTACAATCCGAAGCTCGCCACGGAAGTGACGATGCAGCCGATCCGGCGCTACGGTTTCGATGCGGCGATCCTGTTCTCCGACATTCTCGTCGTGCCCGACGCCCTCGGCCGAAAGGTGGCGTTCCAGGAAGGCGAAGGCCCGGTCCTCGAACCCTTGGATCTCGGACGGGTCGGCGAACTCGATCCGACGGGCATCCATGATCGCCTCGCGCCGGTCTACGAGGCGGTCGAACGGATCCGAGGGGAGCTGCCTGTCGAGACGACCTTCCTCGGCTTCTGTGGGGCTCCCTGGACAGTGGCGACCTATATGATCGCGGGACGGGGCACGTCGGATCAGGGACCGGCGCGCAAGGCGGCGCTCGGCGATCCTGAAGGCTTCGCCCGTCTGATCGACGTGCTGGTCGAGGCGTCGATCGCCTATCTGGCGCGGCAGATCGATTGCGGCGCGGATGCGGTGCAGATCTTCGACACCTGGGCGGGCGTGCTCGACGAGACCGAATTCGAAACCTGGGTGATCCGACCGGCGAAGCGGATCGTCGCGGGACTTCGGGCGATCCATCCGAAGGCCAAGGTGATCGGCTTCCCGAAAGGCGCGCAGGCGTTGCTCGAACGGTATGTGGAGGAGACGGGCGTCGACGCGGTCGGCCTCGACTGGACGATGCCGCATGCCTTCGCCCGCGAACGAATCCAGCCGAAGGTGGCGGTTCAGGGCAATCTCGATCCGATGCGGGTGGTGGTCGGTGGGCGGGCGCTCGACGAAGGCGTCGATCGGGTGCTCGCGGGGTTGGGTCAGGGCCGGCTGATCTTCAATCTCGGCCACGGCATCACGCCGGAAGCGGATCCGGCGAACATGGCGCGGCTCGTGGAGCGGGTCCGCGCGGCGAAGCGGTGAGGGGCTGAGGATGTCGGCGACGCGAGCGGAAATCGGAGTGCGGGCGAAACGGGCGGCGTCGTTCCTGGCGATCACCGGCGGTCTTCTCGGCGTGGGGCTGTTGGCGCTGCCGGACGTCGCCTATCCGTGGATGAAGGCGCTGCACGTGCTCGGCGTCATCTCCTGGATGGCGGGCATGCTCTATCTGCCGCGGCTGTTCGTGAACCACTGCGGCGTGGCGATCGGCAGCGAAGCGTCGGAAATCTTCAAGGGAATGGAATTCCGCCTGCTGCGCTACATCATCAATCCGGCGATGGTTGCATCCTGGGTGGCGGGGCTATGGATCGCGATTCGGATGCACTTCTTCGTCGACGGATGGTTTCACGCCAAGTTGGCGCTGGTGTTGGCGCTTTCGGCGGCGCACGGCTATTTCGCGAAGGCGGTCGCCGATTTCGGCCGCGACGAAGGCCGCCGGGATCATCGCTATTGGCGCTTCATGAACGAGGTGCCGACGCTGATCATGATCTTCGTGGTGATCCTGGTGATCGTGAAGCCGTTCTGAGGGAAGAGAGGCGAACCGTCGCGGGGGGTTTACGGGGCGGGCGCGAACCGCTAACGTGATCCGCATCCCCCATCGCGAAACGATCGCTTCGGGAGCGCTCCGCCGCTACGAAGATCGCAAGTCGGGCCCAAGTCCCTTCCTCGTTTCGTCTCTCCCCTCCCCGGCGTCGCGGACGCTTTCGTCTCTCGTCACCGCGCCGCCTTCCCGCCCTTCACGTCTTCGGCCGAAGACCGACGGTCATCGGCCCACATCCGGGTCATCCCCGAGAGTTCCCCATGCAGCAGATCAAACTCCAGGACCTCAAGGCCAAGTCGCCGACCGAACTCCTTTCCTTCGCCGAGGAGCTCGAGGTCGAGAACGCCAGCACGATGCGCAAGCAGGAGCTGATGTTCGCGATCCTCAAGCAGCTTGCGGCGCGGGAGGTCGAAATCATCGGCGAAGGCGTCGTCGAAGTGCTGCAGGACGGTTTCGGCTTCCTGCGCTCGCCCGACGCGAATTATCTGGCCGGTCCGGACGACATCTACGTCTCGCCGTCGCAGATCCGCCGCTTCTCGCTGCGGACCGGCGACACGGTCGAGGGTCACATCCGCAGCCCGAAGGAAGGCGAGCGCTACTTCGCGCTGCTCAAGGTCAACACGATCAACTTCGAGGATCCGGAGCGGGCGCGGCACAAGGTCAACTTCGACAATCTGACGCCGCTCTATCCCGACAGCCGGTTCAAGATGGAGCCGGAGGAGCCGACCTCGAAGGACATGTCGGCGCGGGTCATCGACATCGTCTCGCCGCTCGGCAAGGGCCAGCGCGCGCTGATCGTCGCGCCGCCGCGCACCGGCAAGACCGTGCTCCTGCAGAACATCGCCCGGTCGATCACGACAAATCATCCGGAATGCTTCCTGATCGTCCTCCTGATCGACGAGCGCCCGGAAGAAGTGACCGACATGCAGCGCACGGTGAAGGGCGAGGTCGTTTCCTCGACCTTCGACGAGCCGGCGTCGCGTCACGTTCAGGTCGCGGAGATGGTGATCGAGAAGGCGAAGCGTCTGGTCGAACACGGCCGCGACGTCGTCATCCTGCTCGATTCGATCACCCGCCTCGGCCGCGCCTACAACACCGTGGTGCCCTCGTCGGGCAAGGTTCTGACCGGCGGCGTCGACGCCAACGCGCTGCAGCGGCCGAAGCGCTTCTTCGGCGCGGCCCGCAACATCGAGAACGGGGGCTCGCTGACGATCATCGCCACGGCGCTGATCGAGACCGGCAGCCGCATGGACGAAGTGATCTTCGAAGAGTTCAAGGGCACCGGCAACTCCGAGATCATTCTCGACCGCAAGGTCGCCGACAAGCGGGTCTTCCCGTCGATCGACATCACGCGCTCCGGCACCCGCAAGGAAGAGCTCCTGGTGCCGGCCGACGTGCTCAAGAAGACCTATGTGCTCCGCCGCATCCTCACGCCGATGGGCACCGTCGACGCGATCGAGTTCCTGCTCGACAAGCTGCGCCAGACCAAGCGCAATGCCGACTTCTTCGATTCGATGAACACCTGATCGAATCGACTGCGAAAGAAAGCGACGGGCCCCGAGTGCGATCTCGGGGCCCGTCGTCGTATCGAGCGTGTTTCACGTGAATCGCGGCGATCCCCAGCGATCAGACGTGACGGCCGGTCTCCAAGAGGACGCGCAGGGGAGCGGGCTCGGTGACGGGCAGCCCACAGGTCCGTTCGCGACAGACCCAGGCGGTGGCGAGGCCGCCGATGGCGGTCTTGCCGGCGGCGGGGTGGTCGGGCGAGAAGCCTGCGGTCGATTCGGTTTCGAACAGGATGACGCGGGGATCGCTCGATTCGAAGACGACACGACGCAAGGGTTCCGCATCCGAGCCGGGCGGCACGAGGAGCACGACCTCGACCGCGCCGATCGCGAGGTCGAGCGCGGTGGTGAGCGACGCGGTGGAGAAGACGTCGGCGAGCATCGCGTCGGAGAGACGGGCGAGGACCTCCTCGGCGCGGCGACGCCAGCGGGCGTCGCCGGTCAGGACCGACAGGCGGAGGCAGACGTCGATCGCGACGGCCATCGGGTTCGGCGTGGCGTCGTCCTTCGGCGAGGCGGGTCGGACGATCAGCGCATCGGCGTCGTCGGCGGTGAGGAACCAACCGCCATCGGGATCGGCGTGATGGGTCTCGAGCGCCGTCATCCAGCGCAGGACGTCGGCGAGCCAGGGTTCGGATCCGCGCGTTTCGGCCAGGGCGATCGCGGCGCGGGCCATGTGGGCGAGATCGCAGGAAAGGCCGGGGCGGGTCGCTCGGTCGTTTCGCCAGGCGTGGGCGAGGCGATCGCCCTCCCCCATGGCGTCGGCGACGAAGCGATAGGCAGCGATGGCGCGGTCGATGAGATCGTCGCGGCCGATCCGTCGGCCGGTGACGACGAGGGCGTGGATCATCGCGCCGTTCCAATCGGCGAGCGCCTTGTCGTCGGTCGCCGGACGTGGCCGCCCGGCGCGGCGCTCGAGGAGCCGAGCGCGTGCGGCGGCGAGGCGGGCTTCGCGGTCGCGGTTCCAGGGCCGACGATCGGCGGAGCGGTTGAGGATCGTCCGGCCCTCCCAGTTGCCGCCCGGCCGGACGTCGTAGGCCTCGGCGAATTCGTCGTATGCCGATCCGAGAACGTCGCGGATCTCCTCGGCCGTCCAGACGTAGAACCGGCCTTCTTCGCCCTCGCTGTCGGCGTCGATCGAAGCGGCGAAGGCGCCGCCGGGCAGCGTCATCTCGCGATCGAGCCAGCCGACGAGTTCGTCGATTCGGATGCAAAACAGCGGATCGCCGGAGGCGACGAAGGCGCGGCCGAGGAGGTCGAGCAGCTGGGCGTTGTCGTAGAGCATCTTCTCGAAATGCGGGACGAGCCATTCGCCGTCGACGGAATAGCGGGCGAAGCCGCCGCCGAGGTGATCCCAGATGCCGCCCTTCGACATGCGATCGAGCGTCAACAGGACGGCGGAGCGGGCGCGTTCGCCGGCGCGGCCACGGGAGGCGGCCCAGAACAGGTCGAGGAGCGGGGTCTGAGGAAATTTCGGCGCGCCGCGCAGGCCGCCGTTTTCGGGGTCGACGAGTTCGAGCAGACGATCGGCGACGGCGTCGACGAAGTCGGGTCCGAGCGAGGCGCGACGGACCGACTTCGGACGTTCGCAGAGGCGACGCTCGAGGGCGGCGGCGTTGGTGGCGATCTTCGTGGGCTCCTCGCGCCACAGCCGGGCCAGTTCCTCGAGGACCTCGACGAAGCCGGGTCGGCCCCATTTCGCCTCCTTGGGAAAATAGGTGCCGCCCCAGAAGGGCCGCCCGTCGGGATCGAGGAACATCGTCATCGGCCAGCCGCCGCGTTCGCCGAAGGCGTGGAGCGCGGCCATGTAGATCTGATCGATGTCGGGGCGTTCCTCGCGATCGACCTTGATGTTCACGAAGTGGCGGTTCATCACGGCGGCGACGTCGGCGTCTTCAAAGGACTCGTGCGCCATGACGTGGCACCAGTGGCAGGCGGCGTACCCGACCGACAGCAGGATCGGCTTGTTCGCCGCGCGCGCTTCGGCGAGGGCTTCGGGCCCCCATGTCCGCCAATGCACCGGGTTGTGGGCGTGCTGCGCCAGATAGGGGCTGGTCGCGTCGGCGAGGAGGTTGCGGTCGGGTAGGATCAAGGGGCGGATCTCCTCGGCGGGATCGACGATCGTTCTGCAACAGGATAGAGCGTCGGAGCGCGGCGAACAGACGAGGTTTCGGGCGAGATGAGCACGATCTATGCAATGGCGAGCGGCGGCTGTCCGAGCGGCGTGGCGGTTGTGCGGGTCAGCGGTCCGTCATGTAGATTCGTTCTCGAAACGATGGTCGGGACCTGCGCCCCCCGGGTGGCGTCGCTGCGGTCGATTCGGGATCGCAACGGCGAGGAAATCGATCGCGGTCTGGTGTTGTGGTTTCCCGGGCCGGGCTCGTTCACCGGCGAGGATACGATCGAATTTCAGGTCCACGGCAGCCGGGCGGTGGCGCGGGCTCTCGCCGAAGCTCTGGGGTCCTTCGACGGCGTTCGGCCGGCGGAAGCCGGGGAATTCACCCGGAGGGCCTTTCTGTCGGGGCGGATCGATCTGACCGAAGCGGAGGGTCTCGCCGATCTTCTCGCGGCGGAGACCGAGGCGCAGCGCCGGCAGGCGTTGGCGCAGAGCGAAGGGACGCTGCGTCGGCTCTACGAGGGGTGGCGGGAGATCCTGATCGAGGCGCGCGCCTTGATCGAAGCGGATCTCGACTTCGCCGACGAGGAGGACATCCCGGGCTCGGTGATCGATTCGGCTATGCAACGCATCGAGGCGTTGAAGACAGCGGTCGAGGCGCACCTCGCCGACGGGCATCGGGGCGAGCGGTTGCGGGATGGATTTCAAGTGGTGATCCTCGGCCCGCCGAACGCCGGCAAGTCGAGCCTGATGAATGCGCTGGCGCGACGCGACGTGGCGATCGTCACGGACGAGGCGGGCACGACGCGGGATTTGCTCGAGGTTCATCTCGATCTCGGCGGCTATCCGGTGACGTTGGTCGACACGGCCGGCTTGCGGGAGGCGGAAGGCGCGGTGGAGCGCGAGGGGATCAGACGGGCGCTGGAACGGAGCGGGCGCGCCGATCTGTGGCTCTGGCTACAGGCGCCGGACGTGGTGGAGACCGAACCGCCGCCGGGCGCCGATTGCCCGGTCTGGCGGGTCGATGGTAAGGGAGACTTGGAATTCCGCGTTCCGGAGGAGCGCCTCGGGATCGGTGGGGTCTCGCGACGTTTCCGGATCTCGGCGAAGACCGGCGGGGGTCTCGACGCGTTGGTTTCGGCGTTGTCGGCGGCGGCGGCGGACGATCTGGCGATGCGGTCGGCCGGGCCAGGGCCGACGCGGGAAAGGCATCGCGTTCTGCTCGATTCGCTGACGAGACATCTCGACGATGCGATTCGTCACCGAAACGAAGCCGAATTGGCGGCGGAACGATTGCGATATGGATCGGACGATCTGGGTCGTCTGACGGGTCGAATCGATGTGGAAGATCTGCTCGATCACATCTTTGGGGCGTTCTGCATCGGGAAATGACGTTGGTGAAGCGGAACGTTTCACGTGAATCATCGATTCGTTGGCGGTTCGAATCGAGGGGAAGACGAGGTCCGACGGATGGCGGAAATTTGGGACGTGATCGTGATCGGTGGCGGGCACGCCGGTGTCGAAGCGGCCGCGGCGGCGGCGCGGGTCGGCGCGCGGACGATGCTGTTGACCCAGAAACGTTCGACGATCGGCGCGATGTCGTGCAATCCGGCGATCGGTGGGCTCGGCAAGGGCCATCTCGTCCGTGAGATCGACGCGCTCGGCGGCGTGATGGGCCGGGCGGCGGATCTCGGCGGCATCCAGTTTCGGCTCCTCAATCGACGCAAGGGTCCGGCGGTGCGGGGGCCGCGGGCGCAGATGGATCGTCGGCTCTACGCGGAAGCCGTTCAGCGTGCGCTCGAGGATACCGCCGGGTTGGTGGTCGCCGAGGGCGAAGCGTCGGGTCTGGTGATCTCCGCCGGGAGGGTCGAGGGCGTCGTCCTGCGGGACGGATCGCGACTGAGCTGCCGAGCGGTGGTGGTCGCGACGGGCACGTTCCTGAACGGGGTGATCCACGTCGGCCATGAGCGGCGGGCGGGCGGGCGCGTCGGCGACGCGGCGGTGGAGGGTTTTTCCGAGAGCCTGGCGGGGACGGGTCTTCGGCTGGGCCGCTTGAAGACCGGGACCCCGGCTCGCCTCGACGGTCGGACGATCGATTGGTCTCGGGTCGAAATGCAGGACGGCGACGCGACGCCGTCGCCCTTTTCGACACTGACCGAACGGATCGAAAATCCGCAGATCCGGTGCGGCATCACACGGACGACGGAGGCGACGCATCGGATCATTCGCGACAACCTCGAACGATCGGCGATGTACGGCGGCAAGATCGACAGTCGGGGGCCGCGCTATTGCCCGTCGATCGAGGACAAGATCGTTCGGTTCGGGGAACGCGAAGGGCATCAGATCTTTCTCGAGCCGGAGGGGCTCGACGATCCGACGGTCTATCCGAACGGCCTGTCGACGTCGCTGCCGGCCGACGTTCAAGAAGCGATGTTGCGCTCGATCCCGGGGCTCGAAGCCGTCGCGCTGTTCCGGCCCGGCTATGCGATCGAATATGATCACGTCGATCCGCGAGGTCTGACGCCGACGCTCGCGGTGAAGGGCGTCGAGGGTCTCCATCTCGCCGGTCAGATCAATGGGACGACCGGCTACGAGGAGGCCGCGGGCCAGGGTCTGGTCGCCGGGCTCAACGCGGCGCGGGCGGCGGCGGGTCTCGACGGCGTCGTCTTTTCGCGTTCGCAGAGCTATCTCGGCGTCATGATAGACGATCTGGTGTCGCGTGGGATCAGCGAGCCCTATCGAATGTTCACCTCGCGAGCGGAGTATCGGTTGAGCCTGCGCGCCGACAACGCCGATCGGCGGCTGACCGGGGAGGGGATCGAGCTCGGGTTGGTCGACGGGCGGCGAAAGGCGGCGTTCGAGGCAAAGGTCGCGGCGATCGGCGCCTGTGAAGCGATGCTGCGCGAACGGACGCTGTCGCCGAACGAAGCGGAGGCGTTCGGGCTGACGCTCAATCGTGACGGTCGTCGACGGAGCGGCTTCGAGATCCTTGCGAACCCGGACGCGACCTTCGCGCGTCTCGCGGAGATCTGGGGCGAGTTGAAGAGCGTGACCGATTCGGTTGCGGAACAGGTCGAGATCGACGCGAAATATGCCGTGTATCTCGATCGGCAATCAGAGGACATGGAGCGACTGCGGCGGGAGGAGGCGGTGGTTCTGCCCGAGGATCTCGCCTATTCCGAGATGGCGGGCCTGTCGAACGAATTGCGGCAGAAGCTCTCGGCGCAGCGTCCGGCGACGCTCGGCTCGGCGGCGCGGATCGACGGGGTGACGCCGGCGGCGCTGGCGCTGGTCTTGGCGCATGTACGGAAGGCGCAAGCCGACGGCGCGCGGCGGGCGTCAAACGAATGACCTTCGCGGTGAGACAGAAGGATTCGAACCCGATATGACTTTCGAGACTTCGGATCTCGCGGCGGTCGAGGCGATCGTTCCCGTTTCACGTGAAACAGCGGAACGGCTCGCTGTCTACGTGGAGCTGCTGCGAAAATGGCAGAAGAGCCAAAATCTGGTCGCGCCGAGCACGCTCGCCGACGTCTGGCGCCGGCACGTCGCCGATTCCGCGCAGACATTGGCGGCGCTGCCGACGGCGCGGCGATGGATCGACTTCGGGTCGGGAGCGGGCTTTCCCGGACTGGTGACGGCGATCCTGTTGGCGGAGACGCCGGGCGCCGAGGTTCATCTGGTCGAGAGCAATCGTGGCAAGGCGGCGTTTCTGAGGACGGTGGCGCGAGAGACCGGCGCGCCGGCGATCGTGCATGCCGAACGGATCGAAGAGTTCAATGCGGGCTTTGCGGATGCGGTCGACGGGGTGTCGGCGCGAGCGCTGGCGTCGCTCTCGGATCTCATTCGTGTTGCAGCGCCACATGTTGCGCGCGGGGCGGTCGCGGTTTTCCACAAAGGTCAAGATTTTGCGGCCGAGGTGCGAGAAGCCACTCTATCTTGGGATCTGGATCTGGTAGAAAAGGTCAGTCGGATCGATCCTGCCGGGCGGTTGATGGTGATCCGACGGATCGTTCCGAAGTGACGGCCCGACGGAGCCTCCCCGCGATGACAAAGCTTTCGAAGACGCCGCGCGTCTTGGCGCTCGCCAACCAGAAGGGCGGCGTCGGCAAGACGACGACCGCGATCAATCTCGGTACGGCCCTCGCCGCGATCGGCGAGGAGGTGTTGATCGTCGATCTCGACCCGCAGGGCAACGCCTCGACCGGGCTCGGCATCGACCGGCGGGCGCGCAAGCGGTCGACCTACGACGTGCTGGTCGGCGATTGCGGGATGGACGACGTGCTGATCGAGACGGCGGTGCCGCGCCTGTGGGTGGCCCCGTCGACGCTCGATCTGCTCGGCGTCGAGCTGGAGATCGCCTCGGCGGCGGATCGCGCCTTTCGTATGCGCAAGGCGGTCGCCGATTACATCACGACGGTGAGCGAGGATCGGCCGCACTTCTCCTATGTGCTGGTCGATTGCCCGCCGTCGCTCAATCTCTTGACGATCAACGCGATGTGCGCGTCGCATTCGGTGCTGGTGCCGCTGCAGTGCGAGTTCTTCGCGCTGGAAGGTCTGTCGCAGCTTCTGTCGACGGTCGAGCAGGTCAAAACGACGCTCAATCCGGAGCTGTCGATCCACGGCATCGTGCTGACCATGTACGACTCGCGCAACAATCTCAGCGGTCAGGTGGTCGCCGACGTGCGCGAGCACATGGGCGATACAGTCTATGAGACGATCATTCCCCGCAACGTGCGGATCTCGGAAGCGCCGTCGCACGGCAAGCCGGCGCTGCTCTATGATCTGAAGTCGGCGGGCAGCCAAGCCTATCTTCGTCTCGCTTCCGAAATCATTCAGCGCGAGCGGCGTCTGAAGGCGGCGGCGGCCTGAGGCGAAGCTCGCATCGACGGAAGAACGACGCCAGGGAGGCTCCTGTGGAAGAGCGCAGACGTCTGGGCCGCGGTCTGGCGGCGTTGCTCGGCGACATGGCCGAGCCGGAGACTATGAACGAGCAGGCCAAGGTCGGCTCGAAGCACGTCCCGATCGATCTGATCCATCCGAACCCGCGCAATCCTCGCCGGCATTTCGGCGAGGAGGATCTCGCCGATCTGGCTCAGTCGATCCGCGAGAAGGGCGTGGTGCAGCCGATCCTGGTGCGCTCGGCGCCGGGGCGGGTCAACCACTTCGAGATCATCGCCGGCGAACGGCGGTGGCGGGCGTCGCAGCGCGCCGGCCATCACGAGATCCCGGTGATCGTGCGCGACGTCTCCGACAAGGAGGCGCTGGAGCTGGCGATCATCGAGAACGTGCAGCGCGCCGATCTCGATCCGATCGAAGAGGCGGTCGGCTACGAACAGCTGATCGCCGATTTCGGCTATACGCAGCAGGATCTCGGCCAGGTGATCGGCAAGAGCCGCAGCCATGTCGCCAACACGCTGCGCCTTCTCAAGCTGCCGGAGACGGTCAAGGAGCATCTGCGTCGGGGCGAGCTGACCGCGGGCCACGCGCGCGCGCTGGTGACGGCGACGGATCCGGCGAGCCTCGCCGAGAAGATCGTGACGCAGGGCCTGACGGTGCGCGACGCGGAGGCCCTGGCGCAGTCACCGGCGGCGGGCGAGACGCCGAAGCCGGCCAAGGCGAAGAAGGCCAAGGACGCCGATACGATCGCGCTCGAGAAGACGCTGTCGGATCTGCTCGGCCTGTGGGTGGCGATCGATCACAAGGCGGACGGGACCGGCCGGCTGGAAATCAAGTACCGCACCCTCGATCAGCTCGACGATCTGGTGCGGCGGCTCAAGGTCGGGTGATCGATTTCGGAACGCCAGCGGTCCGCTTTGAAAAGGCGCCCTTTGGGGCGCCTTCTTCGTTTCAGCGGCGCTCGGCGGCGCGCGCGGCGCGGGAGAGCGTGAGGGCGGCGTCGGAGAGGACGGCGCTCGCCAAGGCCGGCATGCGGCGCGTGCGCAGCAAGGCGTCGTCGATGATCGCGGCGGCGCGGCGCAGGCGATCGGGCGTCCACAGGCCGACCTGACGGGCGACCTCGGCGCGACGGCGAAAGAAGATCGGCGGCTGCGCGGCGGCGACGACGTCGACCGGTTTGCGGCCGCCGGACATGTCGGCGCGCAGCCGTTCGAGCAATTGGAAATGGCGCTGGAGCATGGCGCCGGCGACGGCCGGCGGCGTGCCGGAGGCCTCCAGCCGACCGAGCAGGCGGTCGACGACGCTCGGTTCGCCGCCGGCGACGGCGTCGACGAATTCGTCGAAGGCGAGGGCGGAGGCGTCGCCGACGATCGCCGCGACGTCGGCGAGGACGATACGGTCGCGGCCGTGGGCATAGAGGCAGAGTTTACGGATCTCGCCACGCGAGGCCATGCGGTCGCCGCCGAGATGGGCTTCGAGCGCCTCGCGCGCGTCGCGATCGATCGAGAGACGGGCGTCGGCGAGTTCGCGGTCGACCAGTCGAGCGAGATCGCGGGCGTCGTCGGCCCAGCAGGCGAGGGCGAGCGCGGTGGGGTGATCCTCGATCTTCTTGCGCAGCGGTGAGGTCTTCTTGAGATCGCCGGCCTCGAGCACGACCAGGCTTCCGGGCGAGGGTTCGTCGAGCAGCGGCTGGACCGCGGGCAGGAGATTGCGAGCGCCGCAGTCGCGCACCCAGACGACCCGGCGATTGCCGAAGAGGGAGACGGTGCGAGCCTCGTCGACCAGTCGGGCCGGATCGGCGACGAGCTCGCCGCCGTCGAGACGAACCAGCGAGAACGGATCGTCGCCGCCGCCGCTGGCGGTCGCGACCAGGGCGCTCGCCCGTTCGGTCACGAGCCCGTCGTCGGATCCCCAGATCAGGACGACGCCGACCCGCTCACTCGGTTTGCGGAGAAAGGGATCGATCTCGCCGGGCTTGAGAACGGCCATCTCAGGGTCTCGATGGGAGAGCCGCCGGCCGCTCGGCTCACGGGTTCGGGTTTTCGGCGAACCAGACGGCGATCTTGGTCCGAATGTCGAGGGCGATCATGGCGGCGGCGCGATCCTGGGCGTCGCGCTGGGCGCGGAGATCGGCGAAGCGCTGCTGCGAATAATCGTAGGCGGCGTTGGCCGACGAGGCGCCGTTGGCGAGGGTGCGACCGGTCGTGATCTCGGTGAGCACCCACGACGCGGTGATCTGACCGATGTGGGCCGTGGCGAGGTTCGAGGAACGATCGATGCCGACGGCGGTGTCGACGAAGGTGTTGTCGACGGTCAGCTGCCAGCGGGGGCGGTCCGGTTCGCCGGCGCCGCCGGAAAAGCCGAAGACCAGATCCTGCCGTATCTTCTGACCGATCCGGCCGCCGGAGACGACCTTGACCTGACGCAGGGCGTCCGTGGTGGCCTCGCCGGCGGCGGTTCCATAGAGCGGCCGGATGCCGCTCGTCGTGCAACCGGCGAGGCCGAAGGCCGCGCCGAGGACGAGGATCGGGAGGATGAGCGGCCGACGGCGCGCTCCGGTCTCAGGCGACGACATTGACGATCCTTCCCGGGACGACGATGACCTTCTTCGGCGTCTTGCCGTCGAGCGCGGCGACGACCGCTTCGAGGGCGAGGGTCGCCGCGCGGACGGCAGCTTCGTCCGCGTCGCGGGCGATCGTCAACTCCGCTCGCTTCTTACCGTTGACCTGGACCGGCAGCGTGAGCGTGTCGTCGACGACGAGCGCGGGATCGACGGTCGGCCAGGCGGCGTCGGCGACGAGGCCGGAACGGCCGAGCGCCGACCAGCATTCCTCGGCGAGATGCGGCATCATCGGGCCGATCATGCGGACGAGCGCGTCGAGCGCCTCGCCGAGAGCGGCGGCGAGGGTCGCGTCGGCCTTCACGGCGTCGGGGGTCGCGACGACGCGGCCGATGGCGTTGGCGAACTCGTAGAGACGGGCGACGGCACGATTGAAGCCGAGCTTCTCGATGTCGTCCTCGACCGCGGCGACGGTCTTGTGCGTCGCTTTGGCGAGCGTGAGAGCGGCGGCGGAGCGCTCGCCTCGCGAAGCGCCGGCGAGGAGCTCTCGCCCCTCGTCGACGAGGCGCCAGACGCGCTGGACGAAGCGATGGGCGCCCTCGACGCCTGCTTCGGTCCAGATCACGTCGCGATCCGGCGGGCTGTCGGAGAGGACGAACCAGCGGGCGGTGTCGGCGCCCCAGGTGGCGATGATCTCGGAGGGGTCGACGGTGTTCTTCTTCGACTTCGACATCTTCTCGATCGAGCCGATCTCGACCGCGCCGGAGCCGTCCTTCATGCGCGCCACGCGCTTGCCGTCGATCTCCTCGACGACGATCTCGGCCGGCGACACCCACTGGCCCGCCGGGCCCTTGTAGGTCTCGTGGACGACCATGCCCTGCGTGAACAGGCCGGCGAAGGGCTCGTCGAGGCCGACGTGGCCGGTCGCCTTCATGGCGCGGGTGAAGAAGCGCGAATAGAGCAGGTGCAGGATCGCGTGCTCGATGCCGCCGATGTACTGATCGACCGGCAGCCAGCGGTCGACGACGGCGCGGGTGGTCGGGGCGGCCGTGTTCCACGGATCGGTGAAGCGGGCGAAGTACCAGGACGAATCGACGAAGGTGTCCATCGTGTCGGTTTCGCGCCGGGCCGGTTTGCCGCATTTCGGGCAGGCGACGTGTTTCCAGGTCGGGTGGTGGTCGAGCGGATTGCCCGGCTTGTCGAAGCTGGCGTCGTCGGGCAGCAGGACCGGCAGTTGATCGACGGGGACCGGCACGGTGCCGCAGTCGTCGCAGTGGATCATCGGGATCGGGCAGCCCCAGTAGCGCTGGCGGGAGATCAACCAATCGCGGAGGCGGAAGTTGATCTTGCGCAGGCCCTGCGGCGCGCCGTCGACGATCGTGGTCTCGAGCCGCTTCGACACCGTTTCGAAGGCGGCGTCGACGTCGAGGCCGTCGAGAAACTCGGAATTGAAGATCGAGCCGTCGTCGACGAAGGCGACGTCGCCGACCTCGAAGGTCGCGGGATCGGCGTCCTTCGGAAGCACGACGGGGGTGACCTCGAGGCCGTATTTGCGGGCGAAGTCGAGATCGCGCTGGTCATGCGCCGGGCAGCCGAAGATGGCGCCGGTGCCGTAGTCCATCAGGATGAAGTTGGCCACCCAGAGCGGCACCGTCTTGCCTTCGACGAAGGGATGCTTCACCCGCAGGCCGGTGTCGTAGCCTTCCTTTTCCGCCGTCTCGAGGACGGCGACGGAGGTGCCCATGCGGCGGCACTTCTCCTGGAAGGCGGCGAGCGCCGCATCCTCTTCGCCGAGCGCCTTGGCGAGCGGGTGATCGGGCGAGAGCGCCAAGAAGGACGCGCCGTAGAGCGTGTCGGGGCGGGTGGTGAAGACGGTGACGGTCTTCTCGCCGTTCGGACCGGGCGCGGCGAGCTCGAAGCGGACTTCGAGGCCCTGCGACTTGCCGATCCAGTTCCTCTGCATCAACCGAACCTTGTCCGGCCAGCGGTCGAGCCGGTCGAGAGCGGCGAGGAGATCCTCGGAGAAGGCGGTGATGCGGAAGTTCCACTGCACCAGCTCCTTCTGCTCGACCAGCGCGCCGGAGCGCCAGCCGCGGCCGTCGATGACCTGCTCGTTGGCGAGCACGGTCATGTCGACCGGATCCCAATTGACCTTGGAGGTGCGGCGATAGGCGAGGCCGGCCTCGAAGAAGTCGACGAACATCTTCTGCTGATGGCGATAGTAGTCCGGATGGCAGGTGGCCACCTCGCGCTCCCAGTCGAGCGAGAGGCCCATCGCCTTCAGCTGACCGCGCATGTAGTCGATGTTCTCGTAGGTCCAGGCGGCGGGATGGACCTTCTTCTCGATGGCGGCGTTCTCGGCGGGCAGGCCGAAGGCGTCCCACCCCATCGGGTGGAGCACCGCGAAGCCCTTGGCGCGCTTGTAGCGAGCGACGACGTCGCCCATCGTGTAGTTGCGGACGTGGCCCATGTGGATGCGCCCCGACGGGTAGGGGAACATCTCGAGGACGTAGTACTTCGGCCGGTCGTCGTCGTTCCGGGTGGAGAAGACGCGGTTCTCGGCCCAGGTCGTCTGCCATTTCGGTTCGGTCGTGCGGGGATTGTAGCGTTCACCGGCCATGGGGTCTGTCGTCGTCCGTTTCGTCGGGGACCGACGCGGGCGAGAGGCGCGCGAAGCGCGCGATGCGGCGTCGGTCGGTCGCCCGACCTTCAACAGAAAGAGTGGGTGCGGTCAATGGTTCGCGGGCGCGAAAGCGATGCAGCGTCGGCGCTTTTCGGGCGCGGGGCGGCTCCCGCGACACGTCGGCGGCGGGCCGAGGCGCGTCGGCGCGGATGACGGAGGCCGAGCGCGCGTGGTAGATCGAGGGCCCTGCCCTGATCGGAGCCGCCATCGATGACCGCCGCCGCTCGTCTCGCCGACATTCGCCATCGCATCGCCCGCGCCGAGCGCACCGCCGGCCGGCCGGCCGGCTCGGTGACGCTGGTGGCGGTGTCGAAGACCTTCGGGGCGGACGACGTGCGCGACGTGATCGCCGCCGGGCAGCGCGTCTTCGGTGAGAACCGGGTGCAGGAGGCGCAGGCGAAGTGGCCCCATCTGAAGGCGGAGACCGACGGGATCGAGCTGCATCTGATCGGTCCGCTGCAGTCGAACAAGACCGCGGAGGCCGTGGCGCTGTTCGACGTCATCCACACCGTCGACCGCGACAAGATCGCGGCGGCGATCGCGGCGGAGGGGGTCAAGCAGGGGCGGCTGCCGCGTCTCTTCGTGCAGGTCAACACCGGGCTCGAGGAGCAGAAGGCCGGGATCGACCCGCGCGAGGCGGCGGCCTTCGTCGAACGGTGCCGCACGGAGCATGGTCTGGCGATCGAGGGGCTGATGTGCATTCCGCCGGCGGAGGACGCGCCGGGACCGCATTTCGCTCTTCTGGCGAAGCTCGGGAAGGATGTCGGCGTCTCCGGATTGTCGATGGGGATGTCGTCGGATTTCGAGATCGCGATCGGGCTCGGCGCGACGCACGTGCGGGTCGGCAGTGCGTTGTTCGGCGGTCGAGGCTGAGCTTTCGGGCGGGCAGAGGGGCGGAGAAGGATCGCGCCGGGCAGTGCGACTCGAGCGAGTCTCGGAGATCGATTCATCTACGAGATGATTTCGTTTCCAAAACGATCGACCTGTTCAGAGACTCGTCGACGGCCGTTCTTCGAGAAATCGTTACCGACCTCCATCGGGCGAAAGACGGCCGCTCACGGGCTCTTTCCGGTCGAATGAGCGGCTGTCCCGAAACAAGTCGATTCGAAGACGATGCGATCGTGAACGAAACGAGTCCGTCGTCCGTTCGTCAGGGACGACCCCTCGTCTCAGCCGACGACCAGCACCGTCTTCGCGCCGAGGCGCGGCAGCAGGCGGCGCATGTCGGCGGGACGCAGGGCGACGCAGCCGGCGGTCGGCTCCAGCGTCTCCCGCGCGCAATGGAAGAAGATGGCGCTGCCGCGACCGATCGTCCGACGCCTGACGTTCCAGTCGAGGACGAAGACGAGATCATAGAGCCGGTCGTCACGGCGGAGCGTCTCGTGCGAACCGGCGAAGGGGAGACGCACCCGGCGATTGTAGCGGCCGTCGCCGAGATCGTCGCACCAACCGTCGTCGTCGCGGATCGGGACGAGCGGCGTCGGGGCGGGGACCGGGAGGATGCGGTCGGCGCGGCGGAAGCCGGCGAGGATCGCCATCCGGCCGACCGGGGTGGCGCCGTCGCCCTCCCGCTTGAACCGGGTGAGGCCGGATCGCCCGAGCGCGCAGGGCAGGGTCAGGCCCGCGCCGACGAGAAGGCCGCGCTGTGGCCGACCGGGCAGGGGGCGGACGTGGAGGATCGTGATCCCGTTCGGATGAGAAGATCGGTTCCGGATCGCGTCGCCCTGTCGAGACGTCATGGTGCTCGCGCCGACATTTCTTCGGGGAGGGCGGTCGGCCCTCCGACGCTCGACCCGGCTCGAACCGCCATGGGCGAGGAATTTGCGGGAAGTGGTGCCGCGGAAGGGATTCGAACCCCCGACCCCATCATTACGAATGACGTGCTCTACCGGCTGAGCTACCGCGGCGACCGAGGTCGGTCGCGTGATCGAATCGCGAAGACGCGCCGAGGCGCGTTCGACGGCGATCACGCCGGACGGCGGGGTCGATAGCAACATTCCCGGAGCTTGGCAAGCGTCACGACCCTTTCCCTCGCGCCCGTCCTGTTCTAAATGAGCCCCCACGTTTTTCGATCACGAAGGATGCACCGATGGCTCCGCGCACTCTCTACGACAAGATCTGGGACGATCACGTCGTCGCCACCCAGCCGGACGGCACCTCGCTCATCTACATCGATCGTCACCTCGTCCACGAAGTGACCAGCCCGCAGGCCTTCGAGGGCCTGCGCGTCGCGCAGCGCAAGGTGCATGCGCCTGACAAGACGCTGCTGGTCGTCGACCACAACGTGCCGACCACCGATCGCTCCAAGGGCATCGACGATCCGGAATCGGCGCTGCAGGTCGCCACCATCGCCAAGAACGCGGCGGACTTCGGCCTCGAGTATTACGACGCCTTCGACATCCGCCAGGGCGTCTGCCACGTCGTCGGGCCCGAGCAGGGCTTCACCCTGCCCGGCACCACCATCGTCTGCGGCGACAGCCACACCTCGACCCACGGCGCCTTCGGCGCGCTGGCGCACGGCATCGGCACCTCCGAGGTCGAGCACGTGCTCGCGACCCAGACGCTGGTCCAGGCCAAGGCCAAGAACATGCGCGTCCTGGTCGAGGGCAAGGCGGCCGACGGCATCAGCGCCAAGGACATCGTGCTCGCCATCATCGGCGAGCTCGGCACCGCCGGCGGCACCGGCTATGTCATCGAATACGCCGGCGAGGCGATCCGCGACCTCTCCATCGAAGGCCGCATGACGGTGTGCAACATGTCGATCGAGGCGGGCGCCCGCGCCGGCCTGATCGCGCCGGACGAGAAGACCGTCGCCTATTTCGAAGGCAAGCCGAAAGCGCCGAAGGGCGACAAGTGGGACGCCGCCGTCGCCTATTGGAAGACGCTCTTCTCCGACGAAGGTGCGCATTTCGACGCCGAGATCCGTCTCGATGCGACGAAGCTGAAGCCCTCGGTGACCTGGGGCACCTCGCCGGAGGACGTGATCTCGATCGATCAGCCGATCCCCGATCCGGCGTCGATCGCCGACGAGACCAAGCGCGCCTCCAAGCAGCGCGCGCTCGAATACATGGATTTGAAGCCGGGCATGAAGATGACCGACGTGAAGATCGACACGGTCTTCATCGGCTCCTGCACCAACGGCCGCATCGAGGATTTCCGCGCGGCCGCCGCGATCGCCAAGGGCCGCAAGGTGGCCGACGGCGTCCGCGCGTTGGCCGTGCCGGGCTCGGGCCTCGTCAAGGAGCAGGCGGAGGCGGAAGGCCTCGACAAGATCCTCGTCGAAGCCGGCTTCGAGTGGCGCGAACCGGGTTGCTCGATGTGTCTCGCGATGAACGCCGACCGCCTCGCGCCGGGCGAACGCTCGGCCTCGACCTCGAACCGCAACTTCGAGGGCCGTCAGGGCTTCAAGGGCCGCACCCATCTGGTCAGCCCGGAGATGGCCGCCGCGGCGGCGATCAAGGGGCGTTTCGTCGACGTGCGCGATCTCTGATCGATCGGTCGAGTCTGCAGGAATCGGGAAAGGCCGGGGCTCGCTCCGGCCTTTTCGCATTTCGAAGGTGCATGCGCAGATTGTAGGTCGTGGGTTCGCCGGCGAACGTCTCGGATCGGGACGCGGTGGTGAACGTCGGTTCACCAGGGCGAGACCCAAGCGATTCTCGCGATTCACGATTTCGTCGCAGGCGCGAACCGAGCCACGAGATCTGGTGGGGAACGGATCCCGAATCTGCGGCGATCAGCGATTCGGGCGCGTTTCGTTCGAGACTCGTTCCGGTTGTCGCGAAATCGTATACGAGGCGGCGGTCGGTCGGCGACATTTCGGAATGCGACAAAAGGGGCGCAATCGTCATCTCGGCGTGCTAAGGGTCGACGTTCCCGGATCCGCTCAGGCTCGACCGCGTGACCGCACCCCTTTCGGCGCTCCGTCCCTCCGATCTCGCCTCTCTGCCGCAATTGCCGCGCTCGGCGCGGGCGCGCACCGTCACGGCGGTGCTCGGCCCGACCAACACCGGCAAGACGCACATGGCGATCGAGCGGATGTTGGCGCAGCCGACCGGATTGATCGGCCTGCCGTTGCGGCTGTTGGCGCGCGAAGTCTGGGGCAAGATCGCCGACCGGGTCGGCCGCCACGCGGTGGCGCTGATCACCGGCGAGGAGAAGATCGTTCCGGACGCGCCGCGCTACTGGGTCTCCACCGTCGAGGCGATGCCGCGCTCGGCCGACGTCGACTTCGTGGCGATCGACGAGGTGCAGCTCGCCGGCGATCTCGAGCGCGGCCACGTCTTCACCGACCGCATCCTCAATCTGCGCGGTCGTCAGGAGACGCTGTTGCTCGGCGCGGCGACGGCGCGCGACCTGCTCGAGAAGCTCCTGCCCGGCATCAACGTGGTGACCCGGCCGCGGATGTCGCAGCTGACCTATGCCGGATCGAAGAAGCTCGTCCGTCTGCCGGCGCGCACGGCGGTGGTCGCCTTCTCGGCCGAGGAGGTCTACGGCATCGCCGAGCTGATCCGGCGGCAACGGGGCGGCGCGGCGGTGGTGATGGGGGCGCTCTCGCCCCGCACCCGCAACGCCCAGGTCGAGCTCTTTCAATCGGGCGACGTCGACATCCTGGTCGCCACCGACGCCATCGGCATGGGGCTCAATCTCGACGTCGACCACGTCGCCTTCGCAGGCAGCCGCAAGTTCGACGGTTATCAGTACCGCAGCCTGACGGCGGCGGAGTTCGGCCAGATCGCGGGCCGCGCCGGCCGGCACCTGCGCGACGGCACGTTCGGCGTGACCGGTCGGGTCGATCCGCTGCCGGAGGATCTGGTCGAACAGTTGGAGACGCATCGGTTCCAACCGATCTCGCGATTCCAGTGGCGCAACCCGGCGCTCGACTTCGCCTCGGTCGCGGCGTTGCGCCGCAGCCTCGACGAAGGACCGCGCGAAGACGGCCTGACGCGCGCGCCGCAGGCCGACGACCAGAGCGCGCTGGAATTGGCGGCGCGCGACGAGGACGTGATGCGGCTCGCCCGCGGCGCGGAGCGCGTGGCGCTGCTGTGGGACGTCGCGCAAGTCCCGGATTACCGTAAGATCGCGCCGGCCAATCATGCCGATCTGGTCGCGACCCTCTTTCGATTCCTCGTCGAAAGAGGCACCATCCCCGACGACTGGATCGCCCGGCGGGTCGCCGAGGCGGACCGGGTCGACGGGGACATCGATACGTTGTCGGCCCGAATCGCGCACGTGCGCACGTGGACCTTCGTCGCCAATCGCCCCGACTGGTTGACGGACCCGGTCCATTGGCGCGACAAGACGCGCGCGATCGAGGATCGTCTGTCCGATGCCCTGCACGAGAGCCTGACCCGGCGTTTCGTGGATCGGCGAACTTCCGTCCTGATGAGACGCCTGAGAGAGAATGCCATGATCGAAGCGGAGATCACCACCGGCGGCGACGTGATCGTCGAAGGGCATCGGGTCGGACACCTGCAGGGGTTCCGGTTCGTCGCCGATCCGAGCGCCGAAGGCGAAGACGCCCGTGCGGTCCGCAATGCGGCGGCCAAGGCGTTGGCCGGCGAGATCGAGGGGCGGGCCGATCGACTGGCGCGGTCCGGCGACGGCGACTTCGCGCTGACCTCCGACGGTTCGATCCGTTGGCTCGGCGACGCGGTCGCCAAGCTCGGCGCCGGTCAGGAGGCGCTGCGGCCGCAGGTTCTCCTGCTCGCCGACGAGCAGCTGACCGGTCCGGCCCGCGACAAGGTCCAGGCGCGGCTCGATCTGTGGATCGCCGCGCAGATCGGGCTGCTGTTGAAGCCGCTCGTCGACCTGCGCGATTCGACCGACATCGACGGCATCGGCAAGGGCGTCGCCTTCCGCCTGGTCGAGGCGCTCGGCGTGCTGGAACGCTCGCAGGTCGCCGACGACGTCAAGGCGCTCGATCAGACGATGCGCGCGGCGCTTCGCAAGTACGGGGTCCGCTTCGGCGCCTATCACATCTTCGTGCCGGCGCTTCTGAAGCCCGCGCCGAGCGCGCTGGTGGCGCGGTTGTGGGCGCTGATGAACCCGGAGATCGACGCCCATTCGGCCGGCGACCTCAACCATCTGTCGGCGTCGGGCCGCACTTCGATCCCGCTCGACAAGACGGTGCCGAAGCAGCTCTATCGCATCGCCGGTTTCCGGGTGTGCGGCGAGCGTGCGGTGCGCATCGACATTCTCGAGCGGCTCGCCGACATCATTCGTCCGCTGATCGCCTGGAAGCCGCTCGATCCGAGCGTGACGCCGCCGGACGGGGCGATCGCCGGCGGCGGGGCCTTCACCGTGACGGTGGCGATGACGTCGCTGCTCGGCTGTTCGGGCGAGGATTTCGCTTCCGTGCTGAAGTCGCTCGGCTATCGCGCCGAGACGCGCAAGGCGATGAAGCCGGTCGTCGTCTTCCCGGCCGTGGCGGCGGCCCCGACCGAGACCGCGCCGGAAGCGGCGGAGCCGCCGGTCGAGGCGACCGCCGCGACGCCGACGGCCGAGGCGGTGGCGGACACGGCGGCAGAGACGCCGATCGAGGCTTCGGCCGAAGCTCCGGTCGAGCCGAGCGAGCCGGTCGTCGTCGAAGCGGTCGCGGAAGACCTGACGGCGGAGCCGGCGGCGGCGATCGAGGCTGCGGTGGAAACGCCGACCGAAGGCGTCGAAACGGCGGTCGAGACGGAAGTCCCGGCGGCGGTCGAGCCCGAAATGATCGAAGTCGAGATCGAAGTGTGGCGTCCCGGTCGGTTCGACCGCGGCGAGCGCCATCACCACGGGCACGGTCACGGCCGGCCGGGCGGCGACCATCGCGGCCGGGGCGGCGATCGGGGCGATCGCCGCGAGGGCGGCGGCGAAGGTCGGCGCGACGACCGCCGCGAAGGCGGCGGCAACGCCGCCGGACGCCGGGCTCGCGAATTCGCCATGCCCGGTCGGAGCGAGGGAGAAGGACCGCGCGGGCCTCGGCCCGAGGGCGGTCGCGGCCGCTTCGAGCAGGGGCGTGGCGACAAGTTCCCGCGCAACGATCGCGGACCGCGCGAGCCGCGGCCGGAAAAGCCGCTCGATCCCGATTCGCCCTTCGCCAAACTGGCGGCGCTCAAGGCGCAGTTGGACAAGGGCAAGCCCGACCAGAAGTGAGGCGGGCCCGGCGGGAGCGGCATGGACGGCGACCGGCAACGCATCGATCGATGGCTGTGGCACGCGCGGGTGGTCAAGACCCGCGAAGGCGCCAAGGCGTTGGTCGAGGGCGGTCACGTCCGGGTCGATCGTGAACGCGAGACCAAGGCCGGCGCGGCGGTGAAGCCGGGTCAGGTGCTGACGGTGACGCTGCCGGGGCGCGTCGTGGTGCTCCGGGTGCGGGGGTTCGTCGAGCGGCGCGGATCGGCGGAGGTGGCGCGGACCACCTACGAGGATCTCAGTCCGCCGCCGCCGCCGCGCGAGCCCAGGGTCGAGACGGCGAGCGTCGGCGAGCGCGATCCGGGCGCGGGCCGTCCGACCAAACGCGATCGTCGATCGATCGACCGGCTGCTCGACGAGGAGCGGTGAGGCGCGACGGTGGGCGAGATCGGAAGATCCCGCGCTTGCGCTGCGGCGCGACCTCGGCTAACCGAAACGGCGAGAGCAAACCGGCGTCCTTCCGCCCACGTGGGACGCCACCGGCCCCGCCGGCGCCTCGAGCCCGAGAGGATTGCGACATGACCTACGTGGTCACCGACAACTGCATCAAGTGCAAGTACACCGACTGCGTCGAAGTCTGTCCGGTCGACTGCTTCTACGAAGGCGAAAACATGCTCGTCATCCATCCGGACGAGTGCATCGACTGCGGCGTCTGCGAACCGGAATGCCCGGCCGAGGCGATCAAGCCGGACACCGAGGACGGCCTCGACAAGTGGCTCGCGCTCAACGCCGAATATGCCCAGACGTGGCCGAACCTGACCTCCAAGCGCGACCACGCGCCGGACGCCAAGGATTTCGACGGCATGACCGGCAAGCTCGAGAAGTTCTTCTCCAAGGAGCCCGGTCAGGGCGACTGAGGCGCGAGCGCCGTTTCGGCGGATGCGCCGTTTCGTCGCATCGCTCGATGTTTCACGCCACGGCGACCCGTTCGGGTCGCCGTTCGCGTTTCGGCGTCGGAGAAGTGGCGCGTCGGGTCGACGACGCAGCGGAAAGATCGGGCCGATGGCGGCTCATTCGCGAACCTGTCGCAGGAAGACGCACCCCTGGCGACCATGACGCTTTCATGAGCGCGGAATTTGTGGTATGCAATATCCCTCAGTCGTTTTCCCACCGGCTTTCTCCCCAGCGGGGTTCCCGAATGATCGTCAGGATCATCGCCAGTGCTCGGTCCGCGTCGGGCTCTCGCCCGTTCTCGTCCGAGACGATGGATCTCGTCGTGCGTGACCCGTCGAACGGGTCGGAAAGCCCTCATCGAACCGGCTGACAACAAGATCGACGGCGTTCCTCCGTTCCCCGTCGGGACAGGAGCAGAGGGCGCATCAGCGACGAACCGGGCCCTCACCGGGGCATCGGTTCCGTCGGCGTCGTTTCTCGGAAAGCCCCCGGATGGGGGCGGATCGACCAGGAGTATCGGGCGTATGGCCACCACCCCCCTCAAGAAGACGTCTCAGACCCGCAATGGTTTCAAGGCCGGCGAACACATCGTCTATCCGGCCCACGGCGTCGGTCAGATCACCTCGATCGAAGAACAGGAAATCGCCGGCTACAAGCTCGAACTCTTCGTCATCTCCTTCGAGAAGGACAAGATGACGCTGCGCGTTCCGGTCACCAAGATCGCGGCGGTCGGCATGCGCAAGCTCTCCGAGACGGCGGTGGTGAAGAAGGCGTTGGAGACGGTGAAGGGGCGGGCCCGGGTCAAGCGCACCATGTGGTCGCGCCGCGCGCAGGAATACGAAGCCAAGATCAATTCCGGCGATCTCGTCTCCATCGCCGAGGTGGTGCGTGACCTCTATCGCGCCGACACGCAGCCCGAGCAGTCCTATTCCGAGCGCCAGCTCTACGAAGCGGCGCTCGATCGGATGGCGCGCGAGGTGGCTGCGGTCGATCGCATCTCGGAGACCGAGGCGATCCGCCAGATCGAGACCAATCTGCAGAAGAATCCGCGCCGCAACGCCAAGGCCGAAGAGACCGACGCCAACGCCGAGGCCGAAGCCGACTTCGGGCTCGACGAAGAGCGCGAAGAGGCGGCGTGAGCCGCTCGCTCGCCGAAGCCATCGGATAGGACGTCGAAGGGGCCGAGCGATCGGCCCCTCTTCTTTTTCGTCGCCGCCTTCGGACCTCGCGCAGGGTCGCGCGCGTTCAAGTGATTGCGAGGCATTTGCATCGGCCTGGACGAACCGAGAACCCTCCGGTAATCTACTTAGGAACCGTCGACGCCTTTCGGGGAGGGTCGCCCGACGGGCCCCGGCGCGACAGGGTCGGCCGGGAAGGAGGGTCAGATGGAACCCGACGTCCACGATCGGCGGCGCCTGGTGCGGGCCGCCATGAACGCCCCTTATCTCGAACGCGACGAGGAACGCGTGTTGGCGACGCGTTGGCGCGAAGCCGGCGACGAGGCGGCGCTGCATCGACTGACCTCCGCGCACATGCGGCTGGTCATCGCGATGGCGGCGAAGTTCCGCCGCTACGGGCTCGCGAACGCGGATCTGATCCAGGAGGGCCACGTCGGTCTGCTCGAGGCGGCGTCGCGGTTCGAGCCGGAGCGCGAGGTGCGGTTTTCGACCTATGCGGCCTGGTGGATCCGCGCGGCGATCCAGGACTACGTGCTGCGCAACTGGTCGATCGTGCGCGGCGGCACCTCGTCGGCGCAGAAGGCGCTGTTCTTCAATCTCCGCCGGATCCGGGCGCGGCTCGCGGCCGAAGAGGGGGTCGAGGGCGACGACGCGCTCGACCGTGCGGCGGCGACGGCGCTCGGCGTGTCGGTCGGCGACGTCGAGATCATGCGGGCGCGGCTCTCGGGGCCGGACGCTTCGCTCAACGCGCCGCTCTACGATCGCGACGAAGACGGCGGCGAGCGTCAGGACGCGCTCGCCGACGATCGGCCGGGGATCGACGAGACGGTCGGCGGGCTGATCGATGGGGAGCGGCGGGTCGGATGGCTCGCCGAGGCGCTGCGGCAGCTCGACGAGCGGGAGTTCTCGATCCTGAGGGCGCGGCGTCTGGTCGAGGAGGGCGAGACGCTGGAGACGATCGGTCGGCGGCTCGGCATCTCGAAGGAACGCGTGCGGCAGATCGAGACGCGGGCGCTCGACAAGCTGCGCGTCGCGCTCTTGGCGCGCGATCCGGATCGCGCCGCCTTCGTCTGAGCGCGGTCAGGAATCGCTGACGATCTTGACCAGCCGACCCGGCTCCAGCGGCGCGTCGGGCGCGAGACCGTTCAACACGCGGAAGAGCTCGATGCGGCGTTCGACGCCGTTCATCTGGTCGGCGAAACGCTCCGGCGTGTCGCCGGCCCGGACGCGCAGAAGACGCAGATGGAGGGGGCGGAGGCGGGCCGATTCTTCCGGCGTCAACTTGCGGAAACCGCCCATGGTCTCGGCCAGCGCGTTTTCCAGCGTCTGTTGACCCTCCTGGGCGGCGAAGATGAAGCGGAACACCGTCTTGCCCTTGCGCAGGAGGCCGATCTGGAAGATCCAGCCGTCGGCCCGCGCGGTGGCGGTGGCGGTCGCATATTCGCCGACCGTCGCCTCCTTGATCGAGGCGGCGTCGAGTCCGTTGACCCAGCCGGTGCCGAGGTAGTCGACGAGCGGGTATTCGGGCGGCAGCGCGACCCCGTCGAAGCGCATGGCGGTGCCGGTCTGGTCGGTGCCGAGCACCGCCTTGGTGGTGTTCTCGAGCGTGTAGCCGGCGGGCACGGTGAACTGGATGCCGAGCCCCTTGTGCAGGAAGGAGCGGCCGCGGACGAAGCCTTCGGTCGGATCGTCGCCGAAGACCATGCCGTCGAGGCCGAGCAGATACTGATCCTTCTCCTGCTCGCCGATGCCCGGCGCGCCGATCTCGCGGGCGGAGCGGACGGCGAAGGCGATGCGCTCCGGCGTCGAGGGATGGCTCGACAGGAAGTCGGGATTGCGGGACGCGCCGCCGCGTTGGCTGCGGTAGTCGGCGAAGCGGGCCATCGACGAGAGGAAGCGCGAAGAGGCGAAGGGATCGAAACCGGCGCGGGCCAGCGTCCGGATGCCGATGGCGTCGGCCTCGAGCTCCTGGACCTGGCTGAAACGGGCGAGCGACAGCTGGGTCGAAGCGAGGGCGAGGCGCTGGGCGTCCTGGTCCTGCATGACGTTGGCGACGACGCGGTTGACCTCGGAGGCGGCCTCGGCGCGACGCTGGCGGGCGACGGCGTGGCGGGCGGTGACGTGGGCCATCTCGTGGGCGATGACGGCGGCGACCTCGGAGGTGTCGTCGGCCAGCGCCAACAGGCCACGGGTGACGTAGAGATTGCCGTTCGGCAGCGCGAAGGCGTTGATCGCCGGCGAATTGAGAATGGTGATGCGGTAGGACTGCGAGGGATCGTCGGAGGCGGCGACGAGGCGGCCGACGGCGCGGGCCACCGCCTGGGCGGCGGCGGGGTCGTCGTAGACGCCGCCGTAGGAGGCGACGATGCGTTCGTGTTCGGCGTCGGTGCGGGGCGCGGCTGCGTCCGGATTGCGGACGATCGGCGTCGTCATCTCGTCGCGCACGCCGACGGAGCTGCAGCCGATCAGCGCGACGGTCAGGCCGATCGCGGCGGCGAGACGCCAGACCACGGCGCGGGGCGCGCGCGGTCCCTTCGGCTCGATCTCGGCAACGACCCTGGTCAACCCTTCACCTCTCCACCGGCTCGATCGACGCAGGATCGTCGATCGCCATACGCGGCGCTTCGCCGCGACGTTGCACCACGCCTCGGACGCGGACGCTCCGTCCGCGCAGGCGGTCGATGGACAATCCCGCCCGCTCGAAGCGGACTCGGTCCTTATCGTTCATGACCACGGCGAAGTCACGCACGATGTCTTCGCCGAAGTTCAACCATGTCCGGCCGCCGGATCGCCCGATCGAGCGGACGACGCCTTCGGCCACGACGGTGTCGCCGACGCGTTCGGCGAGCCGGCGGTCGGCGGGGCGGACGGCGTGGACCGCTTCGCCCCACAGGCCGCGCCGGCCGGTCCGCGCCGCCGTCTCCCGCAGGAGGAGCGCCGCGACGCAGATCGCGTCGTCCCGCCGCGGCGCGACGCGCAGGACGCCCTCGGCGGCGAGGTCGCCTTCGATCCAATGACCGGTTTCGGTGTCGACAAGATGGCCGACGCGTCGCCCCCAGCGATCTTCGCCGAGATCTAGCAGCGACAGTTCGCGCCCCTCGATGCGATCGGTCAACGCGCGACGGGCGGCCTCGGCGGCCGCGGCCTCGACGGCGCGGGCGTCGGGATCGAGGTGGGTCAGCGACGGCGGGGGAACCTCGACGTCGGCGAGACGGAGGCGGCGGCCGTCGAGGAGGCGAAGCTCGTCGCCGGAGACGGCGGTCTCGGCCCAGACGGTTTCGCGCGGCCCGTCGAGGCAGAGGGCTTCGGAGGCGACGGCCGCCGCGGGCGCGAGGAGGGCGACGGCGGGTCCGACGGCGCGGGCGAGACGGACGAGCGTCTCGGTGAGGGCGCGAACGTGCGGACGAACGCCGGACATGCGGAGACCTCGCGCTTCCTGCTGCGCCGAGAAACGAAACATGTTATGCGAGCCGCGTCGAGTGGCGCTCTCCCGGTAGCTCAGCAGGATAGAGCAACGGTTTCCTAAACCGTAGGTCAGGGGTTCGAATCCCTTCCGGGAGGCCATTTCGCATCGTCGCGAAAAATCTTCAGGCGTCGGAACGAAGCCGGCGGTGCAGCGTCGAGCGATGCACGCCGAGACGGGCGGCGGCGCGGGTCAGGTTGCCGCCGGCGGCCTCGACCGCCTCGCGCATCGCCGCGCGCGTGAGCCCGGCCAGATCGGTTTCCCCCGCGATCCCCCCCGATGACGGCGGCCGGGCGTCGCGGGCGCGGCGCAGGTCGGCGGGCAGGGCGTCGAGGCCGAGGCGTTCGCCGGGTTCGGCGAGAATGGCGAGGGTGCGCAGCGTCGCGGTCAGTTGGCGGAAGTTGCCGGGCCAGTCGGCGGCGGCGAGACGGGCCAGCGCCTCGGGCGAAAGATGCGCGCCGCTCTCCGCGGCGACATCGCGCCACAGACGTTCGATCACTTCGGGAAGATCGGCGCGCCCGCGCAAGGGTTCGAGCGCCACTGTGTATTGGGCGATGCGGAAATAGAGATCCTGGCGGAAGGCTCGTCGCTCGACCGCTTCGGCCAAGCCGACGTGGGTGGCGCAGACCAGGGCGAAATCGACCGGGACCGGCCGACCGCCGCCGAGCGGCGTCACCTCGCGCTCCTGCAGGGCGCGCAACAGCCGCGCCTGGAGGGCGAGCGGCATGTCGCCGATCTCGTCGAGGAAGAGGACGCCGCCGTCGGCCTCGCGCAACAGGCCCTTCGAGCCGCGGCGACGCGCGCCGGTGAAGGCGCCCTCCTCGTAACCGAAGAGCTCGGCCTCGATCAGGCCTTCCGGCAAGGCGGCGCAGTTGACCGCGACGAAGGGGCGGTCGCTGCGGCGGCTGCCGGCATGCAGGGCGCGGGCGAAGACCTCCTTGCCGGTGCCGGTCTCGCCCTCGACGAGGACGGGGACGTCGGCGTCGACGAGGCGGACGGCGCGGGCGAGCGCGCGGGCGCGGCCGTCGTCCCAGACGATGTTGGCGTCCGAGCGGGCGCGCTGCGCGGCGGAGGCGGACGAGGGCGTCGCCGCCGGCCGGTTCGCGGCGACCGGGGCGGGACGGCTGGTCTGGCCGAACAGGGGGCGACCGGCGGCGGTGGTGAGCCGCGCGACTTCGCCCGCGGCGGCGCGGGGGCCGGCGAAGATCTCGGCCCAACGGGTCGCGCCGAGCGCCTCCCAGTCGAGGCCGAGAAGTTCGAGCGCCGGTCGGGTCGCGCCGACGAGACGATCGCCCTCGAAGGCGAGGAGACCTTCGTGCGGGCCGCCGATCTCGGCGGGATCGCGATGGAGACGGACGATCTCGTGCGCGCTCTGCGTCGCGGAGAAGAGGCGATGCTCGATCGCGGCGACGGCGCGGCGGACGAGGGCGGGGGCATGCACGTGCTGCACCTCGACGTGGCTCGACAGATCGAGCGCGCCGATCACCGTGCCGCAGGGGCCGAGGATCGGCGCGGCGGTGCAGGAGAGGATGCGGTGCGTGTCGAAGAAGTGCTCGGCGCCGAGGACCGAAATGTCGCGCCGTTCGGCCAATGCCGCGCCGATGGCGTTGGTGCCGGTGGTCGCCTCGGCCCATGCGACGCCGGGCTTGAGGGCGAGGCGGGCGGCCTTGGCGGCGAATTCGGTCGAACCGAGCGTATCGAGCACCAGACCGTCGGCGTCGGTGAGGATGACGATGCCGCCGGCGGCGCGCGCCTCCTCGTGCAACAGGCGGATCTCGCCGCGCGCCGCTTCGACCAGCCGTTCGGCGCGTTCTTGGCGCTCGCGCAAGGCCGCGCGGCCGAGCGGTTCGACCTCCGGCCGCCGGGCCATGTCGAGACCGAGGGCGGCGCACCGCCGCCACGAGCGCAGGATCGGGGCGGGGAGGACGTCCTCGGGGGCCTCGCCGCGGCTCAGAAACTGACGGCGGATCGTGCTCAGGAGATGGGCGTCGAGCCGGCGCTGCGGCGCGGCGACGGCGAAGCCCGAGCGACGCCCGGGCGGCAGGGCCTGCATGGACGGTCCTCCGATCGCAGGTCTCGTCGTTTCGATCGAACGAGCCGTTGATTCCATTATCATTTTCGTTTCGGTCGACGCGGGCGTCGCATCACCGTCGCATCTTGCGACGGTCGACGTCGCGCAGCGTCGCCGGATCCGACGACCCTACCGCAACGCCGTCGATGCGTCCATCCGAAGGGCCGAATCAGGCATGCGAAACGATTGAAGGCGTCTTTTTGAGGAAACAATCGCTTACCGCGGCGCAGCATGAATCGATGCGGTCACGACGCCCCGTCTGGCACGGCTCTGGCAATTCCTTCCGGACCAGAACCCTGGGAGGAAACAAACATGAATCAACCCGTCACCACCACGTCGACCCCGGTCACGCCGTTCCGCGCCCGCTACGAGAACTTCATCGGCGGCAAATGGGTCGCCCCCGTCGACGGCCGCTACTTCGACAACATCTCGCCGATCAACGGCCGGAAGATCTGCGAAGTGGCCCGTTCGCAGGCCGCCGACATCGAGCTCGCCCTCGACGCGGCGCATGCGGCGCGCGAAAGCTGGGGCCGCACCTCGGTCGCCCATCGCGCCTATCTGCTCAACCGCATCGCCGATCGGTTGGAAGAGAACCTCGCCACCCTGGCGCTGGCCGAGACCTGGGACAACGGCAAGCCGATCCGCGAGACGACGGCGGCCGACATCCCGCTCGCCATCGACCATTTCCGCTACTTCGCCGGCTGCGTGCGGGCGCAGGAGGGCACGCTTTCCGAGATCGACCACGACACCATCGCCTATCACTTCCACGAGCCGCTCGGCGTGGTCGGTCAGATCATTCCGTGGAACTTCCCGATCCTGATGGCGGCCTGGAAGCTCGCTCCGGCGATCGCCGCTGGCAACTGCGTGGTGATGAAGCCGGCGGAACAGACCCCGGCCTCGATCCTGGTCCTCGCCGAGATGATCCAGGACATCCTGCCGGCCGGCGTCCTCAACATCGTCAACGGCTTCGGCCTCGAGGCCGGCAAGCCGCTGGCGTCCTCGAACCGCATCGCCAAGATCGCGTTCACCGGCGAGACCTCGACCGGGCGTCTGATCATGCAGTACGCCTCGCAGAACCTGATCCCGGTGACGCTGGAGCTCGGCGGCAAGTCGCCGAACATCTTCTTCAAGGACGTCTGCGCCGAGGACGACGACTTCTTCGACAAGGCGGTCGAAGGTTTCGTGATGTTCGCGCTGAACCAGGGCGAGGTCTGCACCTGCCCGTCGCGCGCGCTGATCCAGGAATCGATCTACGACAAGTTCATGGAACGCGCGATCAAGCGCGTCGAGGCGATCGTGCAGGGCAGCCCGCTCGATCCCTCGACGATGATCGGCGCGCAGGCCTCGTCGGAGCAGATGGAGAAGATCCTCTCCTACATCGACATCGGCCGTCAGGAAGGCGCGGAACTGCTCACCGGCGGCGCGCGCAACCACCTCGGCGGCGACCTCGAGGGCGGTTTCTACGTCAAGCCGACGGTGTTCCACGGCAACAACAAGATGCGGATCTTCCAGGAGGAGATCTTCGGGCCCGTCGTGTCGGTGACCACCTTCAAGGACGAAGACGAAGCCCTGCACATCGCCAACGACACGCTCTACGGGCTGGGCGCCGGCGTGTGGTCGCGCGACGCCAACACGCTCTATCGCTTCGGCCGCAACATTCAGGCCGGCCGCGTGTGGACCAACTGCTATCACGCCTATCCGGCCCACGCGGCCTTCGGCGGCTACAAGCAGTCGGGCATCGGTCGCGAGACCCACTCGATGATGCTCGACCACTATCAGCAGACCAAGAACCTCCTGGTCTCCTACTCTCCGAAGAAGCTCGGCTTCTTCTGATCCGGCTCGCGGGCGGCACGCCATTCTCCGCCCGCGCCTCCCGGGCCGTGAGGGTCGAACTTTCCCTTCCTCCGGCTCCGACTGGGCCGCGCCCGTCCCCCGGGCGCGGTCCACTTTTTCCGGATTTTCCAAAGAGGAGACGACGATGACCGACGACGAGGCGATCGGCGACGCCCTTCTCGCCGCCCCGGACGGGACGCCCTTGCGGGTCACCGCGACGCCGGCGGCGCTCGCCTTCCTCGCCGAACTGGTCGCCCGGCACGGACCGGTGTTGTTCCATCAATCCGGGGGCTGTTGCGACGGCTCCGCGCCGATGTGTTGGCCCGAAGGCGACTTCGTGGTCGGCGACGAGGACATTCGGCTCGGCGAGATCGGCGGCGCGCCGTTCCACATGTCGCGGGCGCAGTTCGACTACTGGAAGCACACCCAGCTGATCATCGACGTGATCCCCGGCATGGGCGGCATGTTCAGCCTCGACAACGGCACCGGCCGGCGCTTTCTGACCCGATCGCGTCTCTTCGACGATGCGGAGCTCGCCCGCCTGTCGCCGCTCCGAGGGAGCGGCGGGCGCGTTCGAACAAATTCGTCAGCGAGTTGACGATTAGGTCATTTTGATTGCGTGGACGGCGGTGGGATGCCACTCTTCCGGCGACAGAAGACGCGGCGGCGACGTCGCGCGTCAGGGAGGAACTCATGCCGTTGCCCACCGCCCTTCGGGGCCGTCTCCGCCTGCCGGCGATCGTTTCGCCGATGTTCCTGGCGTCCGGTCCCGATCTCGTCGTCGCCTGCTGTCGGGCCGGCCTCGTCGGCGCCTTTCCGGCGCTGAACCAGCGGACGAGCGAGGGTTACGAGGCGTGGCTCGACGAGATCGAAGGGCGGCTCGACGGCGCGTCGGCGCCCTACGGCGTCAATCTGATCGTCCACGGCTCGAACAAGCGGCTGATGGCCGACCTCGAGGTCACGGCGCGGCGGAAAGTGCCCCTGGTGATCACCTCGCTCGGCGCGGTCAAGGAGGTGGTCGACGCGGTCCATGCCTATGGCGGCTTGGTCTTTCACGACGTGATCAACCGGCGGCACGCGGAGAAGGCGGCGGAAGCCGGGGTCGACGGGATCATCGCGGTGTGCGCGGGGGCGGGCGGCCACGGCGGCACGCTCAGCCCGTTCGCCCTCGTTCCGGAGATCCGCTCGTTCTTTTCGGGCACGATCGTTCTCGCCGGGGCGATTTCGAGCGGCGAACAGATCGCCGCGGCGCGGCTGATCGGGGCGGATCTCGCCTATCTCGGCACGCGGTTCGTGGCGACGAAGGAGAGCATGGCGGCGCCGGGCTTCAAGGAGATGATCGTCGCCTCGAAGGCGTCCGACATCGTCTACACCTCGGCGATCAGCGGCGTGAACGCCAATTTCCTGCGGCCCTCGATCGTCGCCGCCGGGCTCGATCCGGAGAATCTGCCGGCGCATACCAAGCTCGACATGGACGGCGAGGCCAAGGTCTGGAAGGACATCTGGTCGGCGGGGCAGGGGGTCGGCTCGATCGGCGACGCGCCGAGCGCGGGCGACCTCTGCGAACGGCTGATCGCGGAGTACGGCGCGGCCAAGGCGGCCGCCGCGGCGCTCTGATCCGCGAGGGATCGGTCAGACGATCTCGACGCTCACCCATTCGGGGGCCGGCGGCGGCGCGCCGACGATCCATCGGCCGTCGGCTTCGGTCATCCCCAGATCCCGCCAGAGGGTCGCGCAGGTCTTGTTGCGGCCGGTGTCGGCGAACAGAGCCGCCTGCGGGCGATGCTCCCGCAGCACGTGCGACAGGAGCGCGGTCTCGACGCCGAGGCCGAACACCCGGCACGACAGCACGACCTGTTCGATGACGCCGCCGCGCAGCGCCGCCACCGAGACCAGGCCGTTGTCGCCGAACTCGTCGCGCGCGGAGAGCGCGATCAGGGCGCCGCCCTCGCGGAAGAGAGCGTCGACCTCGGCGTCGCTCCATCGTTTCCCGGTCGTGTTGAACTGGTTGGTCTTGTTCAACAGCTCCACCGCGCGCGGGCGGTCGGGATCCTGCGGCCGGCGGATCGCGCGGATCCGCGCGACGATCTTCAGATCCCTCAAATAGTCGGCGCGCGACATCGTGGCGGCGGCGCGATCGCGTTGCGCCTTGGCCGCGATCATGTCCGTGCGATTGGCGGATTCCGCGGTGATCCGCGCGACCTGGGTGTGCGGCGAATAGAGAATGTGGCTGCGCCAGAGGCTCTCGTCGCCGCTCAGGGTTCGGATCGTCGGAAACGCGCGGGTGACCTCGTCGATCTCGCGCGGGTTGTCGTCGATGAACAGAACGTTGTCGGCCTGTAGATTGGTCGCCTCGAGGATCCTCCGAACGCTCTGCGATTTCGGCCCCCAATTGATCTCCGTGGCGCAGAAGTCCTCGATCTTCAGGCGAGCCCCCCAGACCTTGCCGAACCGCTCCACGGTTTCGTCGTGATCGTTCTTGCTGGCGATCGCCAGGAGGCCGCCGCGTCGTTTGAATTCGAGCAGGGCCTCGACATAGCCGAGCGGCCAACCTTCGGTATGAAGATGCGGAACGATCTCGTCGTATTCCGCCAAGACGCCGATCCACAAGGTGTTGTCGAGATCGGTGACGATCAGTTTGATCGGCCGATCGGCCTTCGCCACCATCAGCGCATGCCAGATGCGGACGACGATCGCGCGGTGGAAGGGGACCGAGAGCTTTCCCTTGATGCCGCCGTGGGTGAAGTGATTGACGTACCCGTCGTCGAGATCGCGATCGCCGAAGTGGCGCATCAGGTCGTTCAGCTCCAGGTAGTGGCAGGAGGGAAGACCTTCCAGCGCGTCGGCCATGGCGTCGTTCAGAGACGTGACGATGCGATGGAGAGAGCGACGGCGGCCGTTCAGCAGAAGTCCCTGATACGTCGCGACGGGTTCGAACAGCGACAGAACGAACACCGGAGCCCGGCCGTCGATCGCCGCGGCGACGTCGGCCAGAAGGACTTCGAGCCCGGCCCGCACCCGTTCCATGAACGCGGCGAGCTCGTCGTCGGAAGCGAACCGAAGGTGCGCGAGATCGTCGCCGAGGAGAGTGCGCAGGTTCGGCGACACGACGACCGCGTCGTAGCCGCTCCAATCGGCGTCGGGGAGCGGGTCGTTCGGCCGGGACGAGAACAGATAGACGTCGGCGACGTCGCCGAGTTCGGCGAAGGCCTGGGACAACTTGTCGACCATGCAGGCGCCGAGCAGGGCGACGCGCAACGGGCGCGGATGTTCGCCCTCGACGGTTCCCGGCGCGATCATCAGGTAGTCGTGGCGCAGGCCTTCGACGTTGCGGCGGAGCCAGCGCGACAGGCGGATCTGAAGACGTGCCAACATGGGGAAGTCGTCACCCTCTCAGGTGGAGGTTCGTCTCGGTCGGAAGCGGCCGCGGGGGGGATGGGCGCAGCAGGGCCGACAGGCATCCGATCCACAAGGCCACGAGACCGAGGGTCGGCAGGCCCGACCACAGGAAGGCGTCGTAGAGGAGACGGCCGACGAGATCCTTGTTGACCGCGAGTGCGACGACCAGAGCGACGGCCAGCGTGGCGCCGGCCCAACGGTCCGCGCCCGACGACGCGCGACGGGCGAGGAGCGCCGCGGCGGGAGCGACGATCGGGAAATGGGCGAGACCCGACATCAGCGAGAAGAGGAGCATCAACAGCGGCACGATCGCCAGCTCCGTCGCGAAGGCCGCGCGGTTCGTCGCCGCGTCGGCCCCGATCGCGGCCCGACGCCGATCGGCGAGGAAGGAGACGAGGAAGGTCGCGACGCCCATCGCCAGCATGATCGCATAGGTCAGCAGCTTCAACGGCCGCGCCTCGACGAGGGACGCGCGGACGGCGATCGTGAGATCGGCGCCGTCTTGGACCAATCGGGTGTTGACCAGCCGCTGGATCGTGCCGCCGAGCGACTGGTTGTAGATGTTGTATCCCGAGCCGGAGGCCCAGGCGCCGAGCGTCGCGTTCATGTCCGCCGCCGGGAGGATGATGCGTTTCAGCCAGAGGCCGAGCCACAGCCCCTCCGGCGCGCGGCCGACGAGATCGGGCAACAGGCTGACGCCGAGGGTCGTGGCGACGAGGGCGACGGCGGCCAGCCAGTCGCGTCGCCACAGAAAGTAGATCAGGAACAGCAGCGGCGGCCCCTTGATCGCGGCGGCGAGCCCGATCAGGACGCCGGCGAGGAGCGAGCGCCGCTGCAACGCGGCCCACATGCCCAGCGCGACGAGGGCGTCGATCAACAGATCGGCCTGCTGGTGCAGCAGCGTGTTCCAGGCGTAGGGGGCGGCGACGACCGCGGCGAGGATCGCCGCCGTCCAGGCCCGGCGATTTTCGATCGACGGCTCGCCCAGACGTTCGCCGCCGGCGAGCCGCCAGGAGGCGAGCGCCAGCGCGCCGATCGCGGCGAGATTGACCGCGTAGAAGCCGAGACGAACGCCCCATTCGGGGAGGGGCACGAAGATCAGTCCCAGAAACGATCCGAACGGGGGATAGAGATAGAGCGTGCCGGGATGGTAGATGTCCTCGCCCCGCCACAGTTCGCGCGAGGCGAGAACGAAGACCTGAGCCCATTCGGCGTCCGGCCGCACGAGCATCAACACGCCGACCACGACGACGAAGAGCGTGGCGACGATCGCGCCGAGCGGCAGCCATCCGATCCGACCGAGCCCCGTGGCCATCGCGATCTTCCCTTTCTGCAAGTCGCGGCGACTATGTCGGCTCGCCCTCGCAGGGGCAAGCGCCGATCCGACGGGCGGCGGAGGGATCGGGGATGGGGCTTCCGAGGAAGGCGCGTGGCGAGGCCGGCCGGGGTGAGCGGATCTCGGCGCGTGGATCGGCCGGCGGCGGGCCTTCGCGGCGAAGGCGGAATTGGGCGAGCGGCACCTCGTATCGCCTCGCCGAAGCGGCCGCATGCTCGAATGCCCTGTTTGGGGTGCTCCGAATTCGGGTGTCTCTGGGTTGCTGGTCGACGCGACCTTCGCCACCCGTGACATCGATCCGTTCAGATCTTCTCACGCCCGCATGATCGCGCTTCTGGCGAAGGTCCGCCGCGACGCCGGCCTCACCCAGGCGGACCTCGGCGCGCGCATCGGTCAGCGCCAGACCTTCGTCTCGAAAGTCGAACTCGGCGAACGGCGCCTCGACGCGGCCGAGTTCGTCGAGGTCGCCCGCGCGATCGGCGTGGACCCGTATGCGGTGATGCGGGAGGCGGAGGACTCAAAGTGACACTCTCCATTCACGCTCTACGCGAAAGGTGAGGTTGATTTCCTTCGCCCAAGAGTTGAAAATGTTGGAGAACGCATCGGTCCTTCTGCCGCGGTTCGCTAAAAGGCAAAAATAGAGAATTAAATTATTTGAAATTGTATACGCGCTTTATGTACGCCGATTAAGAGGAATCATCTATGTATAATCTTGTAATGTCTTATGATGATAGCGACTGGAGCTTACGTGTTGGGCAGAAGGGAACCTCTGTATTTTCTGTTTCAAGATTTCTTGAGTACACAGAATCCTCCATTGAGGAGAAATTAAAGCCAATATCATCAACTGTTTTTACATTTTTAGCGGAACTGCCAACTGTATTCATGAGCGAACTTCAAACTGATAGGGGGGACAATCTCCGCAGTTTCGTCACTGTCAGAACGGGTCGGGTTTCAAACTTCCGAGTATCTGAAAGTGACATTCGATATGATTTTGAATTGGACCACGATTTTGGAGAGATTACGCTTAGCGACCGACGGAAATTCGAGCAGGCCTTTGAACTCGGTCGAATGGAGCTAAATCGAACGCACTGGGCGATTAAGCAAGGGGACTTGAAGCAAGCACTTTTCGAAGCGAAGGTTACCGATCTTAAAAATGTTCAAATAGCGCGCACAGAACCAAATATACGCGCACCAGAAGAGCATCAAACCGCGCATACTGAAATCAATACAATTGAAGAATTTATGAATTATGTCTTGCGTATAAATACAAATTCAGACGAAGAAATTTTTTATAGAGGACACTCAGACCAGAAATATCGTTTAGAGCCATCGTTGTTTAGAAAAAATAGAAATGGAGAATATTTATATTTGCAGAACGAAGCAAATCTCGTCCGAGAAATTCTGACGACCCAAGCATCTGAGTTTTCGAACGATCAGTATATGCTTGATAAGCTCGTAAGAATGCAGCATTTCGGTCTTCCGACGCGCTTACTTGATGTTACATCAAATCCACTTGTTGCTCTGTACTTTTGTTGCTCGTCACCAAAGTATGATGAACGCAAAAATGAACTAGATGGCGAAGTAATAATATTAAAAACGAAATCTAACAATGTTAGATTTTTCGATTCCGATACCGTGAGCTGTATTACAAATTTATGTTTGATGTCGGAAGTCGATCATAAGTCCCTTAATACATCACAAGACAAATCTAAATTCAATAAATCCTCCGTGTGTAGAAAATTAGTCCATTTCATCAGACGCGAAAAACCGTACTTTGAAAATAGAATTGCTCCAAAAGATTTGGAGAGAATTCTATTTGTACGAGGTCGAAATACAAATGAAAGAATAATATCTCAGTCTGGTGCATTTCTTCTTTTTGGTAAGGATGCGGTTTTGCCAGAGACCGGATTTAGTTCTTTGGAGCTTGATCGAATTATTATTAAAAATAAGTCAGATATTCTGGAGAAACTTTCAAAATTCAACATCAAATCAAGTACGGTCTTCCCCGGGATCGAAAAGACGGCAGCCGAAATCGCGAACAAATTTGAGCTGAGGAAATAGTAGATCGCTTCGGGTCGAGCAACGCCTTCTCGCACCCCTCCGACACCGCGACTTCAACCGCGAGCCCGAAACGGACGTGTGACCGAGAGGTGACCGAGCGCCTCGGAGCGCCTTCCGCCACCCGTGACTTCAACCGCGAAAATCGAGCCTGAAAACGACGAAAGCCGCGGTTTCCCGCGGCTTTTCGTTCATCTCCCCGAGAGGGAGAATGGAGCGGGCGAAGGGATTTGAACCCTCGACCCCAACCTTGGCAAGGTTGTGCTCTACCCCTGAGCTACACCCGCATCCTTAGGGTACGCCCGACGTCGCCGCCGGACGGGCGTCTCTATGCCAAAGCTGCCGCGGGCTTGCAAGCCCCATTTTTCGAAAGTTCGACGAAGGGGTGGTTATCCACAACGCCGGACCGGCGAAAATCGCCGATCGATCAGCGTCTTGCCGGCCGTCTTCGAGATCGCGCGCGAGGCCGACCGGCTAAGCATTTCGCCCCCGCGCGCGCCTTCCGTCGGCCGAACGACGGCGCGCGCGGGGCGTATATCGGCTCTCTCGGGGGCGTGGTCTTTTCGTCCGGGCTGGTTCAGCCGGATCGGAACATGGTCTAAGGTCCCGGCCGAAACCCGCCCGAGAGCCGCCATGCCCGTCAGCCGCGCCGATCTCCTCGAACGCCTGCGATCCCTCGGGATCGAGGCGACCACGCATGATCACGTCGCCGTCTTCACCGTCGCCGAGAGCCGCCACGTCAAGGCGTCGATCGCCGGCGCGCATTCGAAGAACCTGTTCCTGCGCGACAAGAAGGGCCGCGTCTTCCTGGTCACGGCGGAGGGCGACGCGGCGATCGATCTGAAGGCGATTTCGGCGAAGATCGGCGCGTCGGGCCGGGTCACCTTCGGCAAGCCGGAGCTGCTCCTCGAGCTCGTCGGGGTGACGCCGGGCTCGGTGACGCCGTTCGGGGTGATCAACGACGTCGAGGGGCGGGTCACCGTGGTCGTCGACGCGGCGATGATGGAGCACGAGATCCTCAACTTCCATCCGCTCGAGAACACCGCCACCACCTCGATCCGCCGCGAGGACTTCGTCCGCTTCCTCGAGGCGATCGACCATCCGCCGCTGATCGTCGCGGTTTCCGACGGCAAGGTGACGATCGAGCAGGCGTGAGGCGACGACGCGACGCTTTCCGCGATTGCGGAAGCGGCGCGTTCACCCCATCTTGAGAGCAACTTCGGAACCCTTCCGGCGACCTCTCGGACGAGACCGGACGCCGCGATCAACACGAGACGAGACGACATGGCCGGACCGACCTTCACCTTCTCCCCCGGGCTCTCCGCCGCTCCGGCCGCTGCTCCTGCCGGCGGCGACGATCTGGTGCGCGAGACCACCACGCGCGACTTCATGAAGGACGTGATCGAGGCGTCGGCCACGACGCCGGTGCTGGTCGACTTCTGGGCGGACTGGTGCGGGCCGTGCAAGCAGCTCGCGCCGATGATCGAGAAGGTGGTGCGCGCCGCCAAGGGCAAGGTGAAGCTGGTCAAGATGAACATCGACCATCACCCCGAGGTGGCCGGGCAGATGGGCATCCGCTCGATCCCGGCGGTGGTCGCCTTCAAGGGCGGCCAGCCGGTCGACGCCTTCATGGGCGCGGTGCCGGAAGGCCAGATCAAGGCCTTCATCGACAAGCTGACCGCCGGCGCGGCGCCGTCGCCGGTCGATCAGCTGGTCGCGGAGGGCGAGGCGGCGCTGGCGGCCGGCGATCTGCAGACCGCGTCGCAGTATTTCTCGGCGGTGCTGCAGCAGGAGCCGGACAATCTTTCCGCCGGCTTCGGTCTCGCCGACGTCTGCGTGACGGCGGGCGAGATCGGCGAAGCCAAGGAGATCCTGGCGACGCTGCCGGCGGAAGCGGCGAAGGATCCGCGCAAGGCGGCGATCGAGGCGCGCATCGCGCTCGCCGAACAGACCGCCGATCTCGGCGACGTGGTCGAGTTGGAGGCGCGGATCACCCGCGATCCGGCCGATCATCAGGCCCGTTTCGACCTCGCCCTGATCCTCGCCGCCAAGGGCCACCGCAACGAGGCGGTCGATCAGCTGATCGAGATCTTCCGCAAGGATCGCGCCTGGAGCGACGACGGCGCGCGCAAGCAGCTCCTCACCTTCTTCGAGGCCTGGGGGCCGAAGGATCCGGCGACGCTCTACGGCCGTCGTCGCCTCTCCTCCGCCCTGTTCTCGTGAGGGCGCGATGACCACTCGGGCGGGCAACGAGGTCTACGACGGGCCGCACGACCTGCCGGCGGCGACGCCGGTGTTTCCGCTTCCCGGCGCGCTCCTGTTGCCGCGCCGAGTGCTGCCGCTCAACATCTTCGAGCCGCGCTATCTCGCGATGGTCGAAGCGGCGATCCAGGGCGATCGGCTGATCGGGATGATCCAGCCGAAGGTCGACGTGGACAAGCCGCTGACGCCGATGCGGCCGCCGCTCGAAAAGATCGGCTGCCTCGGGCGGATCACCCAGTGGGGCGAGACCGGCGACGGGCGGTTGACGATCGGGCTGACCGGCGTCGCCCGCTTCCGGGTGGTCGAGGAGCTCTCCACGACGACGCCCTGGCGGGTCTGCCAGATCGACGCGACGCCGTTTCCGCAGGACTTCGAGGCCGGGTTCGGCGAGGCCGAGGTCGACCGCGGCGCGGTCCTGGCGACGCTCGAGGCGTGGTTGGCGAAACACGCGCCGCAGATCGACCGCGCCTCCTTCGAGGAGGCCGGCAACGAGGCGCTGGTCGACGGGCTGGCGATGATGTCGCCGTGCGGGCCGCGCGAGAAACAGGCGCTGCTCGAGGCGGCGAACCCGGCGATCCGCGCCGAGCTGCTGATCGCGATCACCGAACGCGCGCTCGGCGAGGGCGGCGTGGGGCGGGGGCCGCTGCAGTGAGGGGACCGAGGAGGGACGCATGGTCGACGTGCCGGTGACCGAGGATCGCCGCCGGGGACGGCTCGATCCGAAACTTCTCGAGCTGCTGGTCTGTCCGCTGACCAAGGGGCGGCTCGAATACGACGCCGAGGCTCAGGAATTGATCTCGCGGGCGGCGAAACTCGCCTATCCGATCCGCGACGGCATTCCGATCCTGCTGGCGGAAGCCGCGCGCGAGATCGAGTGAGGCGGCTGCCCGGCGGATGAGCACTCTGCCCGCCGGACGGGCGGGCTCGGAGCTCGGATCTCGTCTCGAGGTGGATTTCCCGCCGTCGCTTTCTGGCACGGGGCTTGCGATTTCGGTCGTCGTCGCCCTCGCGCGACCGGGCCGTCGCGCCCGCCCGTTCCTCTGCCGGAGAAGACCGATGAAGCGTTCCGATCTCACCGAGAAGATCCTCGACATCAAGCGCGAGAAGGGCTGGAGCTGGGCTCACGTCTGCGGCGAGATCGGGGGCATGTCGCCGGTGCTGGTGGTCGGCGCGCTGCTCGGCCAGCACAAGCTGGTCAAGCCGCTCGCCGCCAAGGCTGCGGCCCTGTTCGGCCTTTCGCCGGCGGAAGAGGCGATGCTCAACGAGGTGCCGATGCGCGGCGAGGGCGTCGCCATGCCGCCGTCCGATCCGCTGATCTATCGCTTCTACGAGCTCGTCATGATCAACGGTCCGGCCTGGAAGGCGCTGATCGAGGAGGAGTTCGGCGACGGCATCATGTCGGCGATCGACTTCGACTTCGAGATCGAGCGGCAGCCCGATCCGAAGGGCGATCGGGTCAAGATCTCGATGTCCGGCAAGTTCCTGCCCTACAAGTACTACGGCGCGGAGCAGGGGATCCCGCCGCTCGGCTACAAGGAGACGTGAGGGCGGAGGCCGAACTTCGTCGGCAGAGGGGGAATTCCCGGAACGCCGACGGGGAGCGGTGCGCGATGCTTCGAGACGCGGGCCATGGGCCCGCTCCTCAGCATGAGGCGCTTTTCATTTTCGCTACAAACACATACGCCTCATGCTGAGGAGCCGCCGTAGGCGGCGTCTCGAAGCATCTCGCACTCCGTACCGATCCGCCCCGGGTCACCGTTCCAGACCGGCGATGGCGCGGGCGAAGTCGGCCGCGTCGAACGGCTCGAGGTCTTCGACGCCCTCGCCGACGCCGATGAAGTGGACCGGCAGGCCGAATTTCTCGGCGACCGCCACCAGGATGCCGCCGCGGGCGGTGCCGTCGAGCTTGGTCATGACGAGGCCGGTGACGCCGGCGACCTTGCCGAAGATCTCGACCTGATTGACGGCGTTCTGACCGGTGGTGGCGTCGAGGGTCAGGATGACGTCGTGCGGCGCGGTCGCGTCGTGCTTCTTGATCACCCGGACGATCTTCTCGAGCTCGGCCATCAGTTCGGCGCGGTTCTGGAGCCTTCCGGCGGTGTCGATGACGACGACGTCGGAGCCGTTCTCCTTGGCCGCGACCAGGGCGTCGAAGGCGAGGCCGGCGGCGTCGGCCCCGGGCTCGCGGGCGATCACGGTCGCGCCGGTGCGGGCGCCCCAGATCTTCAGCTGTTCGATCGCGGCGGCGCGGAAGGTGTCGCCGGCCGCCAACGTCACCCTGCGGCCCTCGCGGGCGAGCTTCATCGACAGTTTGCCGATGGTGGTGGTCTTGCCGGAGCCGTTGACGCCGACGACGAGCACGACGTGCGGCTTCGAGGTTCCCTCGATCTCCAGCGGCTTCGCCACCGGCGCGAGCGCCTTCTCGATCTCGCTCGCCAGCACGGCGCGGACCTCGACGTCGGAGATCTCCTTGTCGAAGCGGTCCTTGCGCAGCGTCTCGGTGATCCGCATGGCGGTGGCCAGCCCGAGGTCGGCCTGGATCAGGATGTCTTCGAGCTCCTCCAGCGTCTCGTCGTCGAGGCGGCGCTTGGTGAAGATCGCGCCGATGCCGGAGGTCAGCGCCGTCGAGGTGCGGCCGAGGCCGGACTTCAGCTTCTGCCACCAACCCTGTTTCGCCGGGGCGGCGGGGGCGAGATCGACGGGGACCGCCTCGACGATCTCGAGCGGCGCAGGGGTGCTTTCCGCCGGTTCGGGCGTGGTCTCGACGACTTCGGTCGGAACGTCGACGACAACGTCGGCGATCGGCGCTTCGGGCGTCGCTTCGACGGCGGCCGGGAGTTCGGTCGGCTCGGCCGGTGTCGCCGGGGCGGGCTTGGCCCCGAACAGGCGGCCGAACAGACCGCGCTTCTCGCCTTCGCTCATGTCTGTCACGCCCTTCGCTCGGTGTCGGCCACGACCGAGGCCTTCAATACACCGGCTTCGTGTTCGTCGATACGCACCTCGACGATCTCGCCGATCGGCAGATTGGAGAGGCCGGCCCCGTTCACCCGAACCGGGAAGAAGCGCTCGGTGTGGCCCTGGTCGGCCTTTTCGATCAGGACGCGGTCGCGGCGGCCGATCTCGGCGTCGAGGGCGCGGGCGAGCGCCGCCTCGCCCGCCTGCCGGAGACGGGCGGCGCGTTCCTTGATCACCGCCTTCTCCAGCTGCGGCATGCGCGCCGCCGGGGTGCCGGGGCGGGCGGAAAAGGGGAAGACGTGGGTGAAGGTCAGGCCGCAGTCCTCGACGAGACGCAGCGTGTTCTCGAACATCGCTTCGGTCTCGGTCGGAAAGCCGGCGATCAGATCGGCCCCGAAGACGAGATCGGGCCGGCGGGCGCGGAGATCGGCGCAGAAGCGCAGCGAGTCGTCGCGAGAGTGGCGGCGCTTCATCCGCTTCAGGATCAGATCGTCGCCGGACTGGAGCGAGAGGTGGAGATGCGGCATCAGCCGCCGTTCCGAACCGATACGCTCGATCAGCTCGGGGTCGGCCTCGACCGAATCGATCGAGGAGATGCGCAGGCGTTCGAGGCCGGGGACGCGGTCGAGGAGCGCGCCGACGAGGCGGCCGAGCTTCGGGCTGCCCGGCAGATCGCCGCCCCAGGAGGTGATGTCGACGCCGGTCAGGACCACCTCCCGGTAGCCGCGATCGACCAGACCGGCGATCTGGTCGACGACGTGGCCGGCCGGAACCGAGCGCGAATTGCCGCGGCCGTAGGGGATGATGCAGAAGGTGCAGCGGTGGTCGCAGCCGTTCTGGACCTGGACGAAGGCGCGGGTGCGCTCCTCGAAGCCGTGAACCATGTGCTCGGCGGTTTCGCGGACCGAAAAGATGTCGTTGACCCGGACCTTCTCGGAGGCGTCGACGCCGAAGTCGGCGAGCGCGGACCAGGAGGTCGGCTCGAGCTTGGCGTCGTTGCCGAGGACGAGATCGACCTCGCCCATCGCGGCGAAGATCTCGGGCTGGACCTGCGCGGCGCAGCCGGTGACGACGATGCGGGCGTTCGGCCGTTCGCGGCGGGTGCGGCGGATGGTCTGGCGGGCCTGACGGACGGCTTCCGCGGTGACGGCGCAGGTGTTGACGATGACGACGTCGTCGAGGCCGGCGGCGCTGGCCTGCTCGCGCATGGTCTCGGATTCCGCCGTGTTGAGGCGGCATCCCAGGGTGACGAGTTCGACGCTCACTCGGCCGCTCCGCGCGCCGCGCCGGTCTTCTCCCAGGTCAGCCGTTCGCGATCGAGGACGCCTTCGAACTCGGTCTCGACCGCGCCGGTCATCAGGACGTGGTCGTCCTCGGGCCGCCAATGGATCAGGAGGTCGCCGCCGGGCAGGCCGACCTTGACGCGGCGGCCGGTGCGGCGAGTGCGGTTGGCGGCGACGCCCGCCGCGCAGGCGGCGGTGCCGCAGGCCCGCGTCAGGCCGACGCCGCGCTCCCAGACCTTCAGCGTCAGGCTCTCCGGGCCGGTGACGTGGGCGAGCGAGATGTTGGCGCGCTCGGGGAAGATCGGGTGGTTCTCGAGCAGCGGGCCGATCCGTTCGAGGTCGTAGGCCTCGACGTCGTCGACCCAGAAGATCGCGTGCGGATTGCCCATCGAGACGGCCGAGGGCGAATGCAGGATCGGCGCGTCGATCGGGCCGATCTGCAGCTCGATGGCGCGGGTGTCGGCGAAGGGTTCGGCGAGCGGGATTTCGTCCCACTTCAGGCGGGGGAGCCCCATGTCGACCGTCACCATCTCCGGTTCGCCGGCGTCGGAGGCGAAGAGCAGGCCGGCGCGGGTCTCGATCGTCACGGCCGCCTTGGCGCACTCCTGCATCAGGACCCAGCCGATGCAGCGGGTGGCGTTGCCGCAGGCCGCGACCTCGCCGCCGTCGGCGTTGTCGATGCGCATGAAGGCGTCGGCGCCGGCGGGCGAGCGCTCGATGGTGATCATCTGATCGAAGCCGATCCCGGTCGCGCGATCGCCGAGCTTCGCGATCTCCTCGGGCGTCAGGCGGGGGCTGCCCGCGCGCGCGTCGAAGACGAGGAAGTCGTTGCCGAGCCCGTTCATCTTGCGAAAGGGGATCAGGGTGGTCATGGTCGCTCCGGAGGTCGCGGGCGGCGTCTTCGCGCGAGGCTCGCCGCTCGTCCCTCCACATATGGCGAAAGAGCGCGCAAAAGACCAGTGCGAGGCACCCGATGAACGAGACGACGGCGGTCAATCCGCACGGCCATGGCCGCGCGTCCGACTGGATCGAACGCTTCTTGCCGGGTGTGACGCCGGGCGGCAGGGTTCTCGACGTCGCCTGCGGGGCGGGGCGGCACTTGCGTCGCGCCCTGGCGCTGGGGCATCCGGCAGTCGGGCTCGATCGCGACGTCTCCGGGCTCTCCGATCTCGCCGGCCGATCCGACGTCGAGATCGTCGCGCACGACATCGAGGCGGCGGGCGGTTGCGATCTGCCGCTTTCGGCGCGGCGCTTCGCCGGCGTGATCGTCACCAACTATCTGTTCCGGCCGCTCTTCCCGGTTCTGCGCGAGCTCGTCGGCGAAGACGGGCTGCTCCTCTATGAGACCTTCGTGCTCGGCCAGGAGCGCTACGGCAAACCGTCCAATCCCGAATTTCTGCTGCGCCCGAACGAGCTCCTCGGGCCGGCGCTGGTCGAGGGGCTGGTGGTGATCGCCTTCGAGCAAGGGGCCCTGCCGGGCACGCTCACCGTCACCCAGAACCCGAAGATCGTGCAGCGGATCTGCGCGGTCGGACCGAAACATCCGTGGGCGGAGACCGAGCCGCGGCCGATCGGATTCGTCTGAGAGGGCGCTGCGCCGTCTCGCGGCGGTCGTCGGGGCGTGCGATGGTGAGGCGACGATTCGATCGGATCGGCGGAGCGACGGCGATGAGACTTCTCGGGTTGACGGTGATGGGCGCGGTCGGCGCGCTGATGGCGAGCCTGACGGCGGCCGAGGCGCAGACGCCGCTCGCCGTCGAGACCAATCCGCCGCTCGCGACCCGACCGCTCGCGCCTGCGCCGGCGCTCACGCCGCAGCCGAGCGGTCCGCCGATGGTCGCTCAGCCGCCGAAGCCGGTCGAACCGATCGTCGTGCCGCCCGGGCCCGCGCCGGTCGCCGTGCCGCCGCCGATCAAGCCCGAACCGACGTTCACGCCGAGCGCGCCGGCGATCCAGCCGAGCTCTCCCGCGCCGGTCGCGTCGCCCAAGGCGGACGTTCCGCCGGCGTCGCCGCAGCCGGTCGAACCGCCGAAACCGACGGAACCGCCCGTCGCGCCCCCTGCGCCGCCGGCCGTCGAAGCGCCCGCGGCTCCGCCCCCGCCCCCGCCTTCGGCCGAGCCGGCTCCGCCCGCGGCGGCCGCTCCCGTCGCGCCGCCGCCCGCGCCGAGCGTCGAGGAGACGACCGTCGCGCCGCGGCCGGTGTTGTTCGTCACCGGGGTGACGACCTGGGAGAAGTCGGAGGATCGGATGAGCGCGGTCTTCGGCGATCTCGCCAAGGCGGCGAAGAAGCTCGGGGTCGAGGGGAACGGCGGACCGCTGGTCGAATATATCGAGAGCGACAGCGACGATGTCGGTTTTCGCGCGATGCTGCCGATCGCCGCGCCGCCGAAGGGCAAGCTGCCGAAGAGCGTCAAGGTCGGCTCGTCGCCCGCCGGCCGCGCGCTGCGGTTCCATCACGACGGGCCGATCGACGACCTCGAGGAGGTCTACGCCCGCATCGACGACGAACTCACCAAGCGCGGCCTCGACACGCGGGCGATCGTCGAGGAATACGACGTCGACGCGCTCGCCTCGCCGGAGGACCGCGTGGTGATCGACGTCTGGGTGTTCCTGAAGTGAGGAAACGGGGTCGCGCGGCGGCGGAATTCCGCCGCGCGCGTTGACTTCGCGGCCCGCTTCGCGTAGATCCGGCGAACTTCTCGCCGACTTCGTCCCGAGATCCGCCGACCGAGGCATTCCGTCAAGCCCTCGGAGGTCACCGTCCGCCAGCGCGATGCGCCCGCGGGCGCGTTTCCGCTTGGAGGGTCGCGTTCCGGGGTCGCGAGGCGATCAACCGGGACCGACCCCATGTTCGACACCCTCTCCGAACGCCTTTCCGGCATTCTGGACAAGCTCACCCGCCGCGGCGCTCTCTCCGAGGCCGACGTCGGCGAGGCGATGCGCGAGGTGCGCCGTGCGCTGATCGAGGCGGACGTGGCGCTCGACGTGGTCAAGTCGTTCACCGACAAGGTCCGCCATCGCGCCGTCGGTCACGAGGTGCTGCGCTCGGTGACGCCGGGCCAGCAGGTGATCAAGATCGTCCACGACGTGCTGGTCGAAACGCTCGGCTCGGACGCCAAGCCGATCGATCTGCATGCGCCGGCCCCGGTCGCGATCATGATGGTCGGCCTGCAGGGCTCGGGCAAGACGACGACGACGGCGAAGATCGCCAAGCGTCTGACCGAGCGCCACAAGGTCAAGGTGCTCGCCGCCTCGCTCGACACCCGTCGCCCGGCGGCGCAGGAGCAGCTGCGCGTGCTCGGCGAGCAGGTCGGGATCGACACGCTGCCGATCGTCGTCGGCCAGACGCCGATCCAGATCGCCGAGCGGGCGGAGACCGCCGCGCGTCTCGGCGGCTACGACGTGATCATTCTCGACACCGCCGGCCGCACCCACATCGACGAGCCGCTGATGCTCGAGATGGCCGAGATCAAGAAGATCTCGAAGCCGCACGAGATCCTGCTGGTCGCCGACAGCCTGACCGGTCAGGACGCGGTCAACGTCGCCAAGTCGTTCGACGAGCGCGTCGGCGTCACCGGCATCGTGCTGACCCGCATGGACGGCGACGGCCGCGGCGGCGCGGCGCTGTCGATGCGGGCCGTCACCGGCAAGCCGATCAAACTGGTCGGCGTCGGTGAAAAGGCCGATGCGCTCGAGGACTTCGATCCCTCGCGCATCGCCGGCCGCATCCTCGGCATGGGCGACATCGTCGCCCTGGTCGAGAAGGCGGCGCAGGAGATCGACGCCAAGAAGGCGGCCGAGATGGCCGCCAAGATGAAGAAGGGTCAGTTCGACCTGGACGATCTCGCCGATCAGCTCGGGCAGATGAAGAAGCTCGGCGGCATGAAGGGCATCATGGGGATGCTGCCCGGCATGGGCAAGATGAAGGGTCAGCTCGACGGTCTCGACGAGAAGATCTTCGACCGTCAGGTCGCGATCATCCGTTCGATGACGACGAAGGAGCGCAAGAAGCCCGAGATCCTCGCCGCCAGCCGCAAGCGCCGCATCGCGGCCGGCTCCGGCACGCGCGTCGAAGACGTCAACAAGCTCCTCAAGATGCACCGCCAGATGGCGGACATGATGAAGACGATGAGCAAGAAGAAGGGCCTGTTCGGCGGGCTCGGCGGGTTGATGGGCGGCGGCATGCCGCAGGTCGATCCGGCCGAACTCGAGGCGATGGCCAAATCCGGTCAGCTGCCGGGCGGGCTCGGCGGGCTCGGGATGCCCGGCGGCATGCCGACGCTGCCGAAGGGCATGGGACTTCCCGGCATGGGCCTGCCGAAGGGGCCGCTGCCGCCGGGGTTCCGCAAGAAGTGAGTTTCGCCCGCCGTTTCCCGAATTCGCACGAAGGCGCGGAGAGGGAACGGGGGTGTCGAGAAAATCGGGAATTCACCGGGTTCGCCCGGTCACGCAACGCGAAGTTCAGAAGAAAGGAAGAGCCATGTCGCTCAAGATTCGTCTCGCCCGTGGTGGCTCCAAGAAGCGCCCGTTCTACCGTGTCGTCGTCGCCGACTCGCACTCCCCGCGCGACGGCCGCTTCATCGAGAAGGTCGGCACCTACAACCCGATGCTGGCCAAGGACTCGGGCGACCGCGTCACGCTGGTGACCGACCGCATCCAGCATTGGCTGTCCGTCGGCGCCCAGCCGACCGACCGCGTGGCTCGTTTCCTCGACGCCGCCGGCCTGACCAAGCGCGAAGCCCGCAACAACCCCGAGAAGGCGGTTCCGGGCAAGAAGGCGCAGGAGCGCGCCGCCGAGAAGGCCAAGAAGGCCGCGGCCGCGGCCGAAGCCACCGCCGAGTGATCGGTCGAACGACGGGGAGAGGCGATCCGCGATGAGCGACGAACCGATCCTCGTCGGCCGCATCGGCGCGGCGCACGGCATCAAGGGAGAGGTGAGGCTGAAGTCCTACACCGATCCGCTCGACGCCATCGCCGACTACGGCCCTCTGCGTCTCGACGGCGGAAAGACGCTGACCATCGAGCGGCTGCGCCCGCAGGGCGACATGCTGGTGGTCAAGTTCCGCGAGGTCGGCGACCGCACGGCCGCCGAGCGGCTCACCAACCGGGAGCTCTCCATCCCCCGTTCGGCGCTGCCGGAGACGGAGGACGAGGAGACCTTCTACCACGCCGATCTGATCGGGCTCGAAGCCGTCGACGAGACGGGCAAGAGCTTCGGCCGGATCGTCGCGGTGCCGGACTTCGGGGCGGGCGACCTGCTCGAAATTCGGGCCGAGGAGGGTAAGAGCTTCCTTCTGCCGTTCACCCTGGCCTTCGCGCCGGTGGTGGATCTTCCCGGCGGACGGGTGGTGATCGCGCCGCCGGAGGGCTTCTTCCGCGAGGAGAAGGCCGAGCCGGGCGAGGACGGGGCGGACGCGGTGGAGCGCGAGGAGCCGTGACGGGATTTTCCGCGACGGTGCTGACGCTCTATCCGGAGATGTTCCCGGGTCCGCTGGGGGCGTCGCTCTCCGGCAAGGGGCTCGACAAGGGGATCTGGTCGCTCGAGACCGTCCAGATCCGCGACTTCGGCGAAGGCCGCCACCGCAGCGTCGACGACACGCCGGCGGGCGGCGGGCCGGGAATGGTGCTCCGGGCCGACGTGGTCGGCCGGGCGCTCGACTCGGTGGCGGCGGACGACCGTCCGCGGCTTCTGATGAGCCCGCGGGGCAGGCCGCTGACGCAGAGCTTCGTGCGTGAGCTCGCGACGGGGCCGGGCGTGGTGATCCTGTGCGGGCGCTTCGAAGGCGTCGACGAGCGGGTCATCGAAGGTCGGGACCTCGTCGAGGTGTCGATCGGGGACTATGTGCTCTCCGGCGGCGAGATCGCCGCGGCGGTCGTGCTGGACGCGATCGTGCGGCTGCTGCCGGGGGTGATGGGCAAGGACGCATCCGGTTCGGAAGAGAGTTTCGAAACCGGGCTCCTGGAATATCCGCACTACACCCGGCCGCAGGTCTGGGAAGGGCGGGGGATCCCGGAGGTCTTGACCTCGGGCGATCACGGGGCGGTGGCGCGCTGGCGGCGCGAACGCTCCCTCGAGGTCACCCGGGCGCGACGGCCGGATCTTTCGCGAGCGTGGGAAGCCGCGCACGCGGGGGAACGGCCGAAGAAGTGACGAATCGGAGCCGATTCGTTTCCTTTCCGTGCGACGGGGGGATGACGAAGCGGCGGTGATCTTGTATAGGCAACGCAAATTCCGAACAGGTGACGACATGAACATCATCGAACAGCTCGAGGCCGAGCAGGCTGCGGCCATCGCCGAGAAGCGCACCCTCCCCGCCTTCCAGCCGGGCGACACCGTCCGCGTCAACGTGCGCGTCGTCGAAGGCAGCCGCACCCGCGTGCAGGCCTACGAAGGCGTCTGCATCGCCCGTTCCGGCTCCGGCCTCAACGAGAGCTTCACCGTCCGCAAGATCTCCTACGGCGAAGGCGTCGAGCGCGTGTTCCCGTGCTACTCGCCGCTGGTCGAGGGCGTCGACGTGGTCCGTCGCGGCAAGGTGCGTCGCGCCAAGCTCTATTACCTGCGCGGCCTGACCGGCAAGGCGGCCCGCATCGTCGAGCGCGTCGAGAAGAAGACCGTCGCCGCCGAGTGATCGGTCGGACGAGACGAGATTTCGAGAGGGCTGGAGCGATCCGGCCCTCTTCGCGTTGCGCGTGGGACGTTTCCGGGTTTCGAGCGGGATGAAACGACGAAGGCGACCATCGGTCGCCTTCGAAGTCTCGGGATCTTTCGCCGTCCTCAGGAAAACAGACGAAACCGCTTCGGCTTGACCGGTTCGGCCTCGACCGGGCCGGGGTCGTCGGGCATGTGGGCGGCGAGATCGACGATCTCGGCGCTCGCCGGAGCCGGGGCGCTCGCGCCGTTCGTCTCGGTCGGCTTCGCCTCGACGGACGCCGTCGCCGGTTCGGCGGTCGGGACTTCGATCGGCGCGGCTTCGACGATCTTCGCCGGCTCGACCGGGGCCGCCGGCGCTGCGGGCGCCGGGATCGGCTCCTCGGCGGCGACGGGCGTCGGAGCCGGAGCGGACGCTGGCGTCGCTTCGCGGCGCACCGTTTCGATCGGGACGATCGCGCCGGAGAGCGCCTGGGTCTCGTCGGCCTCGTCGGCGGGGTCTTCCCAACCGAGCTGGGCGACGTCCTCGGGCGGCACCTTCCATTCGAAGGCGTCGAGGCGGCCGGAGATCGGCGAGACCGCCGACCAGCGGTCGGTGACGAAGCCGTCGGCGACCCAAGCGGGGTCGCGCGGGGCATGGACGGCGCGGGTCAGCCAGCCGCGGACCGCGCCGGGCGTGCCGCCCTCGCCGTCTTCGATCTCGGACATCAGCAGGCAGACGCGGCGGGTCGGACCTTCCGCGACCAGCGGCTTCAGCGCCTCGCGGGCGGCGGCGAAGTCGTGCGCGTCGACGAGGGCGCGGGCCAGCGCCAGCGCGCCTTCGGCGTGATTGGGCCGGGCTTCGACCAGTTTGCGGATGCGGGCGAGACGGTCGCGTGCGCCGTCGCCGGGGCGCAGACGGGCGTAGGCCTCGGCGAGTTCGGGATGCGGCCCGGCCTTCCAGGCGGTCTCCAGGATCTTGGTCGCCTTGCGCATGTCGCCGGCGCGGGCCAGCACCCGGGCGGCCAGCGTCGCGGCGGGCACGAGATCGGGGGCGAGGCCGACCGCTTCGAGCGCGGTGCCGCGGACAATGTCGGGATGGCTCGTCTCACGCTCCAGGCCGTCGGCGGTCAGGACGACGGCGCGCAGGCGCTTGGCGGCGACCTTGTCGACGATGCCGTGGCGGCGGTTCTGGTCGATGGTCTCGAGCGCGCCCTGCCAGTCGCGGCCGCGGGTGCGGTATTCGACCAGCGCCTGACCGGCCCAGGCGAGGCGCGGCGCGGCGCGGTGAGCGGCCTCGGCGTATTTCTCCGCGCCGGGGCCGTCGCCCCACCGCACCGCCTCGACATAGAGGCCGCGCAGGCCGAGGAGACGGGTCTCCGGCTTTTCCAACATCGCCTCGAAGGCGCGGCCGGCGGTGCCGCGGTCGCCGAGGAGCTGGGCCTGTTGGGCCTCGAGCAGCAGGGCGAGGGGTTCGTCGCCGAGATCGCTGCGGGCGTCGGCGGCGGCCTTGACGGCGACGCCGAGATCGCCGGCGCCGACCGCGATCATGCCGCGCGACAGCGCCCGCCAGCCGCGTTCGCGACGGCGGCGGCCGAAGAAGGAGCCGAGCGAGCCGGGGGCGTTCCAGATCGCGCGCAGCACGACGAGGACGATGATCAGAGCGACGAAGCCGACCGCCAGGGCGATGCCGAGCGTCGTGGTGTCGGTCTCGACGCGTTGGCCGAGCCAGGTGATCGAGGCTTCGCCGGGGTGATCGGCGAGCCAGGAGAAGCCGAAGGCGAGGCCGACGAGGGCGAGGAGGAAGACGAGCAGTCGGATCATCGCCGCGGCCTCACTTCGGTTGGGAGAGTTTGGAGACGACCGTCGAGGTCTGCGCCTTCAGGGCGGCGTCGACGGCGACACGCGCCTCGAGCGCCGCGCCCCAGGTCGCGGAGGCCTTGCGGGCGGCTTCGGGCAGGTCCTTCCAGGCGGCGAGCGCGGCCGGCAGATCGCCGCCGACCATGCGGCTCTCGATGCGCGAGATCTTCTCGCCGACGCCTTCGCCGGCGGTCTCGCCGGCCGGGCGGATGCGCACGGCATGGGCGGCGTGGCTCCACATCCGATCGAAGAGCGAGGCGTCCTTCGGCGCGCCGTCGACGGCGTCGATCATGGCGCGGGCGATCTTCGGCAGGTCCTCGCGCAGCCTCGTCACGGACGGCACGCCGGCGGCGGCGAAGCCGTCGAGGGGGGCGAGCATCGGCAGGCCCTCGGGGGCGGCGCGTTTGACGACGTCGAGTTCGGGACCGAAGGGGCGGCCGGCGTCGACCGCCGACTTCAGATCGGCGAGCGCCACCGCGAAGACGGCCTCGGTCTGCGCCTTGGCGGCCTTGGCCGCGCCGACCTCGATCTCCGCGACCTTGGATTCGACGAGACCGACGCGGCCCTCGGTCGCCTCCAGCGTCTTGTCGAGGGTCTCGGCGATGCGGCCGCGGTCGGCCTTGGCCTCGGCGTTGGAGGTCTCCATGCCGCCGACCCGGCCGACGAGGCCGTCGACCTCCGAGCGCAGGCCCTCGAGCCCGCCGAGCCGTTGCCGGAAGCCGTCGAGGGCCGCGGCGACGTCGGCCTTCTGCTTCTCGACTTCGGCGGCGAGCCGGGCGGCGGCGTCGCCGACGGCGGCCTTGGCGGTCTCCCCGCCGTCGGCGGCGCGGGCCTTCAGGTCGGCGCGGGCCGCCTCGATCTCGGCGGCGAGACGAGCGGTCTCGGCGGCGGCACTCTCGCGGGCGGCGGCGATCGCCTGATCGACCTTGGCGGCGAGTTCGCCGAGCGCCTGACCGTCGCCGGCCGGCAGTTTGGCGAGGCTCTCCGACACGGAGGTCTTGGCGGCGGCGAGGCGTTCTTCGGCCGCCTTCTGCAAGCCGGCGACGCGGTCGGCGAGATCGGCTGGGAGTTTCAGGGCCGGCGCGGTCTCGATCGCGGCGAGGCGCTTCTCGATCGGCGAGAGGTCGATCGGTTTGGCTTCGGCGGCGGCCTTCTCGGCGGCGGCGAGTTTCGTCTCCAGGGCGGCGAGGCGGTCGAGCGCCGTCTTCAGCGCCGGGTCGGGCGCGGCCGGCGTCGTCGCGACCGGGCCGAGGAGGGCGTCGAGCTTCGGGCCGAACCAATGCGGCAGACCGACGCCGATGACGCCGCCGCCGATCGCGGCGACGAGCATGCCGACGACGAGCCCGCCGGCGCCGACGCCGGAGCGGGTGGCCGGCGGAGTGACCGACGGCGTGGCGGGGGCTTCCGCCGGCTCGGGCTTCGGCTCGGACGCGGCTTCGGCCGGCTTCGGTTCGATCGTCTCGGGCGCGTCGGCGACGGGGGCCGCGGCGTCGGCGAGGGGCGCTTCGTCGGATGCGGCTTCCGCCGCCGCGACGGTCTCCGGTTCGACCGCTTCGGGTTCGGTGGCCGGGGTCGCTTCGACGGCCTCGGCGGCTTCGACGACCGGTTCGACGCCGCTCGGCGGCGCTTCGGTCGCTTCGCTCACGCCTTCCGGCGCGGCCACCGGCTCCTTCTTCGACGCCATGTGCGGTCTCCCTGAGTTCTCGCCGTCGTCGCCGGGGGGTGCGACGCGGGATTGAACGAAGGTGACGATCAGACCCGATTCGTCGGGTCTTTCCGCCACCACGATCCGATCATAGCCGGCGCGGCGAAGGGGTTCGGCCGCCGCATCGGATATAGCATGGATGCGAAACCGCGACGAAGACGGAGAAAAGCCTCGAGCGGCGAGCGCGTCGACCAGGATCTCCGCGCTTCTGGGCGAATAGACGGCGATCGCGTCGATCCGTCCACCGGCGAGGTCGGTCGCGACCGCGTCGGGCAGGTCGGCGACCGCCTCGGAGCGATAGACTTCGGCGATCCGGACCTCGAAACCGGCGGCCTCGAGATCGGCGGCGAAATCGGCGGCGCGGTCGGCGCCGGCGGCCCACAGGAGCGCGCCGCGGGCGGGATCGAGCCGTGTCTTCAGGAGTTCGGCGAGCGCCCGGCGGTCGCCGGCGGCGGAATGGACGTCCACGAAGCCGCGGGCGCGGGCGGCCTCGGCGGTCTTGTCGCCGACGGCGAAGAGGGGCAGGGCGGTCAGGCGGGCGACGTCGTCGCAGAGCGCCAGGGCGGCGACGCCGTTGATCGAGGTGACGACCAGCGCCTGGACGCCGTCGAGGGGCAGCGCGACGTCGCCGTCGAGCACGATGCGGACGAGCGGCGCGACGATCCCGTCGAGACCGGCCGCCGCCAGGCGGGCCTCGGTGGCGCGCCCCTGGTCTTCGGCTCGGGTGACGAGGACGCGCATGCGGTTCACTCCACCCGGAAGAAGTCCGGGCCGCCGAGCCGCTTCAGCGTCTCGCCCGCCTCGATCCCGATCGCCTCGGCCTCGGCGACCGGTCCGGCGCGGGTGACCGCATGGGCTTCGGACCCGTCGGGCCTCAGGATCAGGCCCTCGAAGCGGATCTCGTCGCCCACGACCCGAGCGAGACCGGCGATCGGGGTGCGGCAGGAGCCGTCGAGGATGCGCAGGAAGGCGCGCTCGAGGGTCAGCGCGGCGGCGGTCGCGGGATGGTGGATCTTCGCCACCAGGGCGTTGGTCGCGGCGGCGTCGGCGCGGGTCTCGATGCAGATCGCGCCCTGGCCGACGGCGGGCAGGAAGTCGTCGGTGGCGATCAGCGAGGCGACGGTCGTCTCCATGCCGAGCCGGCGCAGACCGGCGTAGGCGAGGAGCGTCGCGTCGGCGACGCCGTCTTCGAGCTTCTTCATCCGGGTCTGGACGTTGCCGCGGAACTCGACGACCTCGAGGTCGGGGCGCAGGCGGCAGACCATGGCGCGACGGCGCAGCGACGAGGTGCCGACCTTCGCGCCGGCCGGCAGATCGGCGAGCGACGTCGCGCTCGGCGAGACGAAGGCGTCGCGGACGTCCTCGCGCGGAAGGAAGGCGGAAATGATCAGCCCGTCGGGCAGCACGGTCGGCATGTCCTTGGAGGAATGCACGGCGAGATCGATGGTTCCATCGAGAAGCGCTTCCTCGATCTCCTTGGTGAAGAGGCCCTTGCCGCCGACTTCCGAGAGGGGCCGGTCGAGGATACGGTCGCCGGAGGTCTTGATCACCACGATCTCGAAGGCGTCGAAGCTCAGGCCGGTGACGGCGGCGAGACGTTCGCGGGTCTCGTGGGCCTGGGCGAGGGCGAGCGCGCTGCCGCGCGTGCCGATGCGGATCATCTTCTCGGAGATCTTCGATTGCACGTCGTTCCCACCCGGTGATAGGGCAAGGGCCATGCGAAAGCGGACGTTTCGCGGCCTCGCTCACGAATTCGTCCGTCTTCTCTAGAGGAAAGCCGAGCCGCTCGCCACCTCCGACGATCGGGTAAGAACCCGGATGGGCCGGGCGGCGGGACGAACGAAGGTCTGGAACGTGCGGATACTCGGGATCGAGACGAGTTGCGACGAGACGGCGGCGGCGGTGGTCGAGCGCGGCGACGACGGTCGTGGCCGCATCCTCTCCAACGTCGTCCATTCGCAGATCGCCGAGCACGCGCCGTTCGGCGGCGTGGTGCCGGAGATCGCGGCGCGGGCGCACGTCGATCTCCTCGACGGCATCGTCGAGCGGGCGATGACGGAGGCGGGATGCGACTTTGCCGATCTCGACGCGGTGGCGGCGACGGCCGGGCCGGGGCTGATCGGCGGCGTCCTGGTCGGCCTCGTCACCGCCAAGGCGATCGCGGCCGTGCATCGGCTGCCGCTCGTCGCGGTCAATCATCTCGAGGGGCACGCCCTGACGCCGCGGCTCACCGACGGGGTCGCGTTTCCCTATCTGATGCTGCTCGTCTCGGGCGGGCACACGCAGTTCGTCGCGGTGGAGGGGCTCGGCCGCTACACCCGGATCGGCACGACCATCGACGACGCCCTCGGCGAGGCCTTCGACAAGACCGCCAAGATGCTCGGCCTGCCCTATCCCGGCGGTCCGCAGGTGGAGACGCTCGCGGCGCGCGGCGATCCCACCCGCTTCGATCTGCCGCGTCCCCTGATGCGGCGCGACAGCCTCGACTTCTCGTTTTCGGGTCTGAAGACGGCGGTGCGGTTGGCGGCGGAGGCCGAGCAACCGCTGAGCGAGCAGACGATCGCCGATCTCTGCGCTTCGTTCCAGGCGGCGGTGACCGACGTGGTGCGGTTCAAGGCGGAGCTGGCTTTGAAGCGCTTCCGAGACCTGACCGGCGTCGCCGCGCCCCTTCTCGTCACCGCCGGCGGCGTCGCGGCGAACAAGGCGATCGCCGTGGCGCTGGGGCAGGCGTCGGCGAAGATGGGCGGGCGCGTCGTGGTGCCGCCGGGGCGGCTCTGCACCGACAACGGCGCGATGATCGCCTGGGCCGGAGCGGAACGGCTCCTCGCCGGGGCGAGCGACGGGATGAGCGCGCAGGCGCGGCCGCGTTGGCCGCTCGACGAGACCGCGCCGCCGCGGCTCGGCTCGGGACAATGGGGAGCCAAGGCATGAGCGGGGCGAAGCGCATCGAGCGGGTGGCGGTGGTCGGCGCGGGTGCTTGGGGCACGGCGCTGGCGCTGGTGGCGGCGCGGGCGGGTCGCGCCGTCCGGCTCTTCGGCCGCGATCCCGAGACGGTGGCGGCGATCGGCGAAGAAGGTCGCAATCCGCGCTATCTCGGCGACATCCGGCTGGAGCCGGGCCTCTACGCCACCACCGACGCGGCGCATGCGCTGGAGGGGGCGGATCTGGTCATCCTGTCGGTGCCGGCGCAGGCGACGCGCGGCGCGGCGGCGGCGCTCGCGCGCCTCGTGCCGGCCGGCGTTCCGGTGGTCTCGGCGGCGAAGGGCCTCGAACACGGCACGCGGGCGACGATGACCGACGTGATCGCGGCGGCGATCCCGCAGGCGGTCGCCGCCGTGCTCTCCGGGCCGAGCTTCGCCGTCGACGTGGCGCGCGGCCTGCCGACGGCGGTGACGGTGGCGGCGGCGGAAGACGCGGTCGCGGCGGCGATCGCGCAGGCGCTGTCGTCGTCGAGCTTTAGGCCCTACGCTTCGCACGACCTCGTCGGCGTGCAGGTCGGCGGGGCCTTGAAGAACGTGCTCGCCATCGCCTCCGGCATCGTGGTGGGGCGGGGGCTCGGCGCGAGCGCGCAGGCCGCGCTGACGGCGCGCGGCTTCGCCGAACTGACCCGGCTCGCCCGCGCGCTCGGGGCGGAGACGGAGACGCTGATGGGGCTCTCCGGCCTCGGCGATCTGGTCTTGACCGCGACCTCGCCGCAGTCGCGCAACTTCTCGCTGGGACTGGCGATCGGCGGCGGCGGATCGATCGCCGATCTGACGCGCGGCGGCGGCAAGCTCGCCGAGGGCGTCCATACCGCCTCCGTCGCGGTCGCGTTCGCGGCGACGCACGGGGTCGAGCTGCCGATCACGGCGGCGGTCGCGGACGTGGTCGGCGAGCGGCTCGACGTGGCCGGCGCGATCGAACGGCTGATGAGCCGGCCGTTGAAACGCGAGGTCGGCTGACCGGCGGGTGGTGGACCCGGTCGGCCCGGCGGCCTAAGCTCCGAAGATCGATTTCGTCTTCGGAGATGACCGCATGCTGTTCGCCGCCATGTGTCACGACAAGCCCGACGGTCTGTCGCTGCGCCTCGCCACCCGAGAGGCGCACGTCGCCTGGCTGAAGAGCCTGGGGCCACGCGTGCGCATCGCCGGACCGTTTCTCGACGAGACCGGCGAGACGATGCAGGGCTCGATCGTGGTGATCGAAGCCGACGACCTCGCCGCGGCGCGGGCGACCTTCGCCGAGGACCCCTATGCGCGGGCCGGCCTCTTCGCTTCCGTCGAGATCCGGCCGTGGCGCTGGGTCGTCGGCGCGCCGGCGTGAGGGAGGAACGCATGGCGCATTGGCTCTACAAGTCGGAACCGGGGGTGTGGTCCTGGGACCAGCAGGTCGCGTCCGGCGAGGCCGGCACCTATTGGGACGGGGTGCGCAATCCGCTCGCCAACAAGAACATGAAGGCGATGCAGATCGGCGACCTGGGCTTCTTCTATCATTCGAACGAAGGCAAGGCGGTGGTCGGCGTCGTCGAGGTGGTCGGCCTGTGGGCCGCCGATCCGAAGGACGCCAAGGGTGCCTACGGCGCGGTGACGCTGAAGGCGATCGAACCCCTGCCGCGGCCGGTGACGCTCGCCGAGATCAAGGCCGATCCGCGTCTCGCCGAGATGGTTCTGGTCAAGAACTCGCGCCTCTCGGTGCAGCCGGTCTCCGACGAGGAGTGGGCGCTCGTGCGCTCGCTCGGGGGGCTCGCCTCATGAGCGCCGGCGAGATCCCGGACAAGGGCGACTTCATCCGCGCCAACACGCGCCTGCAGTCGCCGCCGCACGTGCCGGAGATCTCGCTGCACCTCGCCGACGAGGCGATGGACCTGTGGAAGCTGACCGAGGACGAGCTCGAGACGCTCGGCCTGCCGCTGCCGTTCTGGGCCTTCGCCTGGGCCGGCGGTCAGGCGTTGGCGCGCTACGTGCTCGATCATCCCGAGACGGTCGCCGGCCGGCCCGTGCTGGCCTTCGCCGCCGGGGCGGGGCTCGAGGCGATCGCGGCGGCGAAGATGGGGGCGACGCGGGTTCTCGCCACCGAGATCGATCCGTTCGCGCTGGTGGCGCTCGAACTCAACGCCGGGATGAACGGCGTCTCGATCGAGATCTCCGGGCTCGACGTGCTGGAGGGCGGGCTCGCCGCGCTGCCGTTTCGTCCCGAAACGGTGCTGCTCGGCGACGTCTTCTTCGAACGGCCGCTGGCCGACCGGGTGGCGGCCTTCGCGGCGAGTTGCGTCGACGAGGGCATCCTCACCCTGGTGGGCGATCCCGGACGCAGCTATCTGCCGAAGAACCGCATGGAATCCTTGACGGAATACCGGGTTCCGACGACCCGGGCGCTGGAGGACGCGGAGATCAAGAAGACCCGCGTCTGGCGCTTCTTGGGGTGAATTCACCAAACTTCGCGATCGATCGGCGGGCGCGGCGGCCTCGACGGCGGCCTGGTCCGGGCCTTGCGAATTCCTAATCGATCCTCACCGGTTCGTCCCGAAACGGGACGGGAGGCGAGGGCGGTTCGGAGTTCGTCATGCGTATCGGTTCCTCCTCCGGCGTTTCTCTCCTCGCGTCGCGGCTCGGGTCGGCGAACGCCCGACGTGTCGCGCCGGGGGCGCGGGCGGCGAGCGCGGGGGAAGATCGCGGCGAGTGTCGGGCGCTGGTTCCGATCGCGCCGACCCCGTCGTCGACCGACGAAGCGCCGATCCGGATCGTGCGCCCTCTCGTCGACGCGGGTTTTCTCGCTCAACTGATCGCCACGGCGGAAGGCCTGCCGGAGACGCGTCGTCTGCGTCGCGCCGACCCGCGTCGCGCGGCGGCGGCCTATGCGCGGACCGAGCGTGGCGAAGGGTTGCTCACCCCCGGCTATCTGGTCGATCGGCTGCGCTGACGCTCAGCCGCGATCGAAGCCGAAGTCGCGCCGCGCGCCGCGGATGGTGATGGTGAAGCCGCCGACCACGTCGATCAGCGCGATCGCGGTCAGGGTGAAGAACACCGAGGTGGCCGCCGCCCCGACGGTCAGAAACTCGACCAGATGGCCGATGAAGACGGCGAGCGACAGGGCGTGGTCGACGATGGTCGGCGACGAGGTGCGGGTCGCCTTGACGATTTCGACGAAGAGACAGATCAGCGCGCCGAGGATCAGGACGTCGCCCAGCAGCAGCGTGAAACGCGCGTCGGAGACCATGGTCACGGTGAAGACCGGTTGGGTCCAGGGGTCGCCCGGGGTCGCGCCGATCAGACCGGCGACGACGAGGTTGTAGACCAGGAGGGGCGCGAGCGTCAGCGGCACGTTGAGGAACATCGGGGGTCTCCGGCGCAGGTCACGGGAGCATCGTTCCGACGGATCTACCTCGGTCGTGCGCCGAAAAAAAGAAGGGCCGGCGATCGGCCGGCCCTTCGAATTCCGCAGGACGCGTCGAGAGCGATCACTCGCCCTTCGGCTCCATGATCTGGCGGCCGCGATACATGCCGGTCTTCAGATCGACGTGATGCGGGCGGCGCAGTTCGCCGGAATCCTTGTCCTCGACGTAGGTCGGCGCCTTGAGGGCGTCCGCCGAGCGGCGGAAACCGCGCTTCATCGGCGAGGTCTTTCTCTTCGGAACGGCCATCGTCCATACTCCAGTTCAGCGGCGTCGGCCTCACGGGCGACGCGGAAATTCCCAAGGGGCACCGGAAAGCCCTCGGGACCGGACGGCCGGCCGAAGGGACGAGATTTCGGTGGATCGGCGGGGCTTATACAGAACCCGCGGGCGTTTGACCAGAGGAGAGCGGCGTTTTTTCGCCCCGCGCCGGCGTCGATCGGACGGGAGAGGGACGGGCGCGCCGAAATCCCTTGGAGGGGACGCGGAAATGCGCTAGCCGACGGGCGTCCGCGCCTTCCGCCTGCGAGGTCCCGCCGCCATGTCCGCCGAGCCGACGCCGTTTCTCGAAGCCCTGAGCCTCAGCGGCGCGCGCATCGAGGCGACGCTCGATCGTCTGCTCGGCGAAGCCGCGCTCGTCGGCGAGGCGGTCAGGCCGGCCCGGCTCCTTTCCGCCATGCGGCATGCGACGCTCGGCGGCGGCAAGCGCATCCGGCCGTTCCTGCTGATCGAGGCGGCGAAGCTGTTCGGCGCCGAGGGCGAGGGCGTGGCGCGCGCGGCGGCCGCGGTCGAGATGCTGCATTGCTACAGCCTCGTTCACGACGACCTGCCGCAGATGGACGACGACGATCTGAGGCGCGGTCGGCCGACGGCGCATCGCGCCTTCGACGAGGCGACGGCGATCCTCGCCGGCGACGCGCTGCTGACGCTGGCCTTCGACACGCTGGCCGATCCGGCGACGCACGCCGATGGGGCGATCCGGGCCGAACTGGTGTTGCGGCTCGCCCGGGCGAGCGGCCTCGGCGGCATGGTCGGCGGGCAGATGCTCGATCTGACGGCGGAGGGGCGGTGGAGCGCCGACGGGCGGCCGCTCGCGCTTCCCGACGCCGAGATCCGCCGGCTGCAGGCGATGAAGACCGGAGCGCTGCTGCGCTTCCCGCTGGAGGCGGGCGCGATCCTCGCCGGCGCGGACGGCGACGCGGTGGCCCGGCTCGGCCGGTTCGGCGCGATCGTCGGGCTCGCCTTCCAGATCGCCGACGACCTCCTCGACGTCGAGGCGAGCGCCGAGGCGCTCGGCAAGGCGACCGGCAAGGACGCGGCGCGCGGCAAGGGCACGCTGGTCTCGCTGCACGGGGTGGCGGCGATGAAGGCGGAGCTCGATCGACTGGTCGTGGCGGCGCAGTCCGAGCTCGCGCCCTACGGCGCGGCGGCCGAGACGCTGCTCGAGGCGGCGCGGTTCATCGCCGATCGGCGCAGCTGAGGCGGTTCACCCGCGCCGGCGCAGATGGTCGATCAGGGCGCGCAGCGCCGGCCGCATCTGTCGGCGCGAGGGGTGATGGAGATGGTAGCCGGGAAAGACCGGCATCCAGTCCGCGAGCACTGTTTCGAGCCGGCCGGCGGCGACGTCGCCGGCCACCTGATTCTCCAGGAGACAGGTGACGCCGAGGCCGGCGACCGCCATGTCGCGCAGCGTCGCGCCGTCGTCGGCGACGACGCGGGGGCGCGGCAGCACGGTGAAGGCGCGGCCGTCGCGTTCGAATTCCCAGCGGTAGATAGAGCCGTCGGCGAAGCGTCGGAGCAGGCCCGGCATGGCCTCGAGGCCGCGCGGCTCGGTCGGCCGGCCGAACCGGTCGAAGACGGCGGCGGCGGCGACGACGGCGAGGCGCAGGGGCGGTCCGATCGGCACGGCGATCATGTCGCGCTCGACGAGCTCGCCGATGCGCACGCCGGCGTCGAAGCCTTCGGCGACGACGTCGCCGCGGCGTTCGTCGACGACCAGATCGAGGTCGATCTCCGGATGGAGGCGGGCGAAGTCGGCGAGACGCTCCGACAGGCCGTGCGCCAGGGCGGAGCGCGGCAGGGTCAGGCGCAACCGGCCGGCCGGGCGGTCCGGCCGATCGGCGGCCTCGGCGAGGGCGTCGGCCAACTCGTCGAGCGCCGGGCGCAAGCGCTCGCCGAGGCGGCGGCCGGCGTCGGTCAGGGCGACCGAACGGGTGGTGCGGTTGAACAGACGGACGCCGAGCCGCGCCTCGAGGGCGCCGACCGCATGGGAGACTGCGGAGGGCGAGACGCCGAGCTCTCGCGCGGCGGCGCGAAACGACAGCGTGCGGGCGACGGCGACGAAGGGGGCGAGATCGGAGAGGTCGGGGCGCGACATTGGTGAGCAGATCCGAACGAGGCATCGTCGAAACGTGAGCTTATCGGAACGATTTCGACCCGGTAGGGTCGCGTCACGGTTTTTCACGCATCGGAGGGAAGCGGCATGCGCACGCGTCGTCTCGGTCAGGGGTTGGAAGTGTCGGCGATCGGCCTCGGCTGCATGGGCATGAGCCACGCCTACGGCGGCCAGGAGGAGGCGAAGTCGATCGCCACGCTGCGTCACGCGGTCGAGATCGGCGTGACCTTCCTCGACACCGCGGAGGTCTACGGGCCGTTCGAAAACGAGATCCTGCTCGGCAAGGCGCTCGCAGGGCTGCGCGACAAGGTGACGATCGCCACCAAGTTCGGGTTCAAGATCGCGCCGGAGGCGGCGGCCGGCGTCGATCGGATGATCGGGCTCGACGGCCGGCCGGAGAACGCGCGCCGGGTCGCCGAGGCGAGCCTGACGCGGCTCGGCGCGGAGGTGATCGATCTCTTCTATCTGCATCGGGTCGATCCGGACGTGCCGGTCGAGGAGAGCGTCGGGGCGATGGGCGATCTGGTGCGCGAGGGCAAGGTGCGCTTCCTCGGCCTCTCCGAGGTCGACGCGGCGACGCTGGAGCGGGCGCATCGCGAGCATCCGATCGCGGCGCTGCAGAGCGAGTGGTCGTTGTGGACGCGCGGGATCGAGGCGGAGATCCTGCCGAAGGCGCGCGAGCTCGGCGTCGGCGTGGTGCCGTTCTCGCCGCTCGGGCGCGGCTTCCTCGCCGGGTCGGTGACCTCGACGGCGGACATCGGCGAAGGCGACTTCCGCCGGCGGCTGCCGCGGTTCCAGGCGGAGGCGATGGCGGCGAACGCCCGTTTCGTCGCGCTCCTCGACGAGATCGCGGCGGCGCATGCGATCACCAAGGCGCAGCTGGCGCTGGCCTGGGTGCTGGCCAAGGGCGAGGACGTCGTGCCGATCCCGGGCACACGTCGGATCGAACGGCTCGAAGAGAACGCGCGCGCCGTCGAGGTGCGGCTGAGCGACGCCGACGTCGCGGCGATCGAGGCGGCGATCCCGCCGGAGGAGGTGGTCGGCGAGCGCTACGGCGCGCAGGCGGCCGCCTGGACGCCGAAGAAGGAGGGCTGACGCCGCGGCGCGGGGGCGCTCACTCTTCCGGGCGGCCGAAGCGCGTCTCGATGTAGTCGGCGACCATCTTCTTGAAGTCGTCGGCGATGGTCGGACCCTTGAGAGTGGCGACCTTCTTGCCGTCGACGAAGACCGGCGCAGAGGGCGCCTCGCCGGTGCCGGGCAGCGAGATGCCGATGTCGGCATGTTTCGATTCGCCCGGTCCGTTGACGATGCAGCCCATCACCGCGACGTTGAGCGTCTCGACGCCGGGGTACTTGCCGCGCCAATCGGGCATCGACGTGCGGATGTGCTCCTGGATCTCGTGGGCGAGCTCCTGGAAGACGGTCGACGTCGTCCGGCCGCAGCCCGGACAGGCGGCGACGATCGGCGAGAAGGTGCGGAAGCCCATGGTCTGCAGGAGCTCCTGCGCGGCGATCACTTCCTTCGTGCGGTCGCCGCCGGGCTCGGGGGTGAGCGAATAGCGGATGGTGTCGCCGATGCCCTGCTGCAGCAGGATGCCGAGCGCGGCGGAGGAGGCGACGAGGCCCTTCGAGCCCATGCCGGCCTCGGTCAGGCCGAGATGGAGCGCGTAGTCGGAGCGCGCCGCGATCTCGCAGGAGACCTTCACCAGATCCTGGATCTGGGAGACCTTGGCCGAGACGACGATGCGGTTTTTCGGCAGGCCGATCTCCTCGGCGAGTTCGGCGGAGAGCAGCGCGGATTGAACCATCGCCTCGTGCATCACCTCGCGGGCGGTCAGCGGCGACCCCTTCTCGGCGTTCTCGTCCATCAGGCGGGTGAGCAGGTCCTGATCGAGCGAACCCCAGTTGACGCCGATCCGGACCGCTTTGCCCCAGCGGATCGCCTGTTCGACGATCGCGGAAAACTGCCGATCACGCTTGTCCTTGAAGCCGACGTTGCCGGGGTTGATGCGGTATTTCGCGAGCGCCTCGGCGCAGGCGGGGTGATCGGCGAGCAGTTTGTGGCCGATGTAGTGGAAGTCGCCGATCAGCGGCACGGCGACGCCCCACTTGTCGAGCCGGTCGCGGATCTTCGGCACGGCGGCGGCGGACTCGTCGCGGTCGACGGTGACGCGGACGAGTTCGGAGCCGGCGCGGGCGAGCGCGCGCACCTGTTCGGCGGTCGACAGCACGTCGGCGGTGTCGGTGTTGGTCATCGACTGGACGACGATCGGCGCGCCGCCGCCGATCGCCACGCCGCCGACGTCGACGGCGACGGAGGCGCGGCGGGGAAGGGGGGTGGCGAGGGGGAAAGGCATCGTGGATCTCCGGGCGGATCGCCGTGACGGGGTTCGGGCAAGTGTCGCCTTCGCGGGCGGCGCGTCAAGCGCGCGCGGTGGGGCGACGGCGATGCGCCGCCTCGATGTCCGCTTCATGACGGACGCGCGGCTGCGGTCTTGCGCGCGCAGCCGTTCCGGCTAGAGTGCCGGCCGAATTTCCGCCCATTCCCGAACCGTTGCAGAGGACCGACATGGCCGCGAACGACGTCAAGAAGGTGGTGCTGGCCTATTCCGGCGGCCTCGACACCTCGATCATCCTCAAGTGGCTGCAGGTCACCTACGGCTGCGAAGTCGTCACCTTCACCGCCGACCTCGGTCAGGGCGAGGAGCTCGAGCCGGCCCGCAAGAAGGCGGAGCTGCTCGGCATCAAGGAGATCTTCATCGACGATCTGCGCGAGGAGTTCGTCCGCGACTACGTCTTCCCGATGTTCCGGGCCAACGCCCAGTACGAGGGCGACTATCTGCTCGGCACGTCGATCGCCCGGCCGCTGATCGCCAAGCGCCAGATCGAGATCGCGCGCGCCGTCGGCGCCGACGCGGTCTGCCACGGGGCCACCGGCAAGGGCAACGATCAGGTCCGCTTCGAGCTCGGCTACTATGCGCTCGAGCCGGACATCAAGATCATCGCGCCGTGGCGCGAATGGGACTTCAAGAGCCGCGAGGCGCTGATCGACTTCGCCGAGAAGCATCAGATCCAGATCGCCAAGGACAAGCGCGGCGAAGCGCCGTTCTCGGTCGACGCCAACCTGCTGCACTCCTCCTCCGAGGGCAAGGTGCTCGAGGATCCGTGGATCGAACCGCCGGAATACGTCCACATGCGGACGATTTCGCCGAAGGAGGCGCCCGACGTCGCCACCGAGATCACGATCCGCTTCGAGAAGGGCGACGCTGTGGCGATCGACGGCGTCGAGATGACCCCGGCGACGCTGCTCACCAAGCTCAACGAGCTCGGCAAGGCGAACGGCATCGGCCGGCTCGATCTGGTCGAGAACCGCTTCGTCGGCATGAAGTCGCGCGGCGTCTACGAGACCCCCGGCGGCACGATCCTGCTCGCCGCCCATCGCGGCATCGAGAGCATCACGCTCGACCGCGGCGCGGCGCATCTCAAGGACGAGCTGATGCCGCGCTACGCCGAGCTGATCTACAACGGCTTCTGGTTCTCGCCGGAGCGCGAGATGCTGCAGTCGCTGATCGACAAGTCCCAGGAGAGCGTTTCGGGCGAAGTGCGGCTCGAGCTCTACAAGGGCAACGTCCGTGTCACCGGCCGCCGCTCGCCGTTCTCTCTGTATGACCAGGAGCTGGTCACCTTCGAGGAAGGCAAGGTCGCCTACGACCATCGCGACGCCGCCGGCTTCATCAAGCTCAACGCCCTGCGCCTCCGGACGCTCGGCCGGCGGAAGAACCGCCTCGGGGTGTGAGGCGGAGCTTCAGTTCGTGACGAGAAGGGGCGGCGGGCCGAGGGTTCGCCGCCCTTCTTCGTTTCGGCGCTCTCGTTTCACCGCCGCGGCGCGAAGAGGTAGATCGCCAGGGCCAGCGCCTGCATCGCCACGAAGACCACCTGGAGCGCGATCACCGGATCGAGGAAGAGCGAGCCGACCACGCCGCCGAGGAAGCCCGAGCCCATCTGCAGGAAGCCGAGGAGGGCCGAGGCCGAGCCGGCGACCTTGGGAAACGGCGCGAGCACCGCGGTGGTCAGGGCCGGAATGACCAGCGCGATGGCGAAGGCGTAGATCGCGACCGGGCCCATCACCAGAGCCCAGCGCGGTTCCAACGGATGTTCCAGGAGGAGCGAGCCGCAGGCGGCGATCGCGGCGACGGCGAGGCCCGGCGTCACCAGCCGTTCGGCGCCCATGCGGCCCATCAGGGCGCGGGCCGCCAGTCCGCCGAGAAAGTAGGAGCCGGTCTGCGCCAGCATGCCGAGGCCGAAGACGGTCGGGTCGAGGCCGACCCGATCGATCAGCACGAAGGGCAGCAACGTGCCGAGCGCGTAGATCGATCCGACCGACAGGCCGAGCGCCAGGGCGGGCCGCAGGAAGCGCGGATCGACGGCGAGCCGCGCGTAGGTCGACGCCATCCGGGCGGGCCGGACCAGGGATTTGTCGGGCGCGCGATTGGTCTCGGGCATGAAGCGGTGGACGGCGAGAAAGGCGGCGACGCCGAGCGCCAGCATCACCAGGAAGATCGCCCGCCAGCCGGCGAGATGCAGCACGACGCCGCCCAGCGTCGGGGAGACCGCCGGGCCGATCGACAGGACGATGCCGATGGTGTTGAGCACCTTGGCGGATTGTTGGCCGGTGAAGAGGTCGCGAACGATGGCGCGCGACACCGCCACGCCGACCGCCGCGCCGACGCCCTGCACCAGCCGGGCGGCGATCAGGATCTCGACCGAGGGCGCGAGCAGCGCGCCGAGCCCGCCGACGACATAGAGGGCGAGAAAGGCGAAGGCGATCGGTCGGCGGCCGTAGGCGTCCGACAGCGGCCCGACCAAGAGTTGGGTGAAGGCGAAACCGGCGAAATAGGCGGTCAGCGTCGTCTTGACCATCGCCATGGACGTGCCGAAGGCGGCGACCAGCGTCGGCATCGCCGGCGTGTAGAGCGCCATCGACATCGAGCCGAGGGCGGTCAACAGCGCCCCGATCACGGCGGCGCGGGTCGGCGTCATGACGGGAGCGAGCGGGGGAGCGTTCACCGGCCAGGCTCCTCTCTTCCGGCGAGGCCGGCGCGGACGCGCTGGAGGAGATCGCGCAGGATCGGGATCTCGTCGTCGGCGAGCCGGGCGACCTGAGCGGCGCGAACCTCGGCGGAGGCGGCGCGCAACAGCTCGAGCGCCGGCGCGGCGGCGGGCGTCGGATGGACGCGTTTGGCGCGGCGGTCGGCGGGGTCGGGGCGGCGCTCGACGAAGCCCTTCTTTTCCAGGCGGTCGAGATGGCCGACCAGCGTCATCGGTTCGATGAACAGCGCCTCGGCGAGGCGCGACTGGCGTTCGCCGGGGCGGTCGACCACGGTCATCAGCACGCGCAGCTCGGCGGAGCGCATGTCGTGGCCGGCGGCGGCGAAGGCCTGTTCGAGCCGCCGCCAGAACAGGCGGGCGACGTCGGAGAAGAGGATGCCGAGCGGCTCGTCGGGATCGGCCGGGGGGTGAATGAAAGTCATGAATTCAAATTATATGGAAACCTTATCAAATCAAGTCGCTCTACGTGAAAACCCGCTGGTGGTCGAGGGATCCGGGCCGCCCGCTCGATCGGGCCGTCGACCCCGTCACGGAAGCGTCACGGCGGATGGGCCAGATGGCGCGAAACGGGCTCTCGCGCTTGCGAAACGGCCGTGGACCGGCTAGAGACGGCGCAATCCGTGAAAGTCCACTTCTTCCCGGCGGACCGGGCGCGCGACGCGTCGGCCCCCGCCAACCGCAGGCGTTCTTCATGAAGCTCCGCAACATCGCCATCATCGCGCACGTCGACCACGGCAAGACGACCCTCGTCGACGAGCTCCTCAAGCAGTCCGGCACCTATCGCGAGAACCAGAAGGTCGCCGAGCGCGTGATGGATTCGAACGAGCTCGAAAAGGAGCGCGGCATCACCATCCTGGCCAAGGCGACGTCGATCGTCTGGAAGGACGTCCACATCAACATCGTCGACACCCCCGGCCACGCCGACTTCGGCGGCGAGGTCGAGCGCATCCTCAACATGGTGGACGGCGCGATCGTGTTGGTCGACGCGGCCGAAGGCCCGATGCCGCAGACCAAGTTCGTGGTCGGCAAGGCGCTCAAGGTGGGCTTGCGTCCGATCGTGGCGATCAACAAGGTCGACCGTTCCGACGCCCGCGCCCAGGACGTGGTCAACGAGGTGTTCGACCTCTTCGCGGCGCTGGATGCGACCGAAGAGCAGCTCGACTTCCCGATCCTCTACGGCTCCGGCCGTTCCGGCTGGATGGCCTATTCGCCGGAGGGTCCGCAGACCGACGGCATGGCGCCGCTGCTCGACCTGGTGCTCGACCACGTGCCGGAGCCGCATGTCGAGGAAGGTCCGTTCCGGATGATCGGCACCATCCTCGAGGCCAATCCGTTCCTCGGCCGCATCATCACCGGCCGCATCTCCTCCGGTTCGGTCAAGCCGAACCAGGCGATCAAGGTGCTGGGCCAGGACGGCAAGCTCCTGGAACAGGGCCGCGTCTCCAAGATCCTCGCCTTCCGCGGCCTCGAGCGGCAGCCGATCGAGATCGGCGAGGCGGGCGACATCGTCGCCATCGCCGGCCTCTCCAAGGGCACCGTCGCCGACACGTTCTGCGATCCGTCGGTCACCGAGGCGATGCATGCCCAGCCGATCGATCCGCCGACCGTCACCATGAGCTTCCTGGTCAACGACTCACCCCTTGCCGGCACCGAGGGCGACAAGGTGACGAGCCGCGTCATCCGCGACCGCCTGATGAAGGAGGCCGAGGGCAACGTCGCGCTGAAGATCGAAGAATCGGCCGACAAGGACTCGTTCTTCGTCTCCGGCCGCGGCGAACTGCAGCTCGCGGTGCTGATCGAGACGATGCGCCGCGAGGGCTTCGAGCTCGCCGTGTCGCGGCCGCGCGTCGTGATGAAGAAGGACGAGGCGACCGGCGAGACGCTCGAGCCGATCGAAGAGGTGCTGATCGACGTCGACGAGGAATATTCCGGCGTCGTCGTGCAGAAGATGGCCGAGCGCAAGGCCGAGATGGCCGAGATGCGTCCCTCGGGCGGCAACCGTCTGCGGCTCGTCTTCTACGCGCCGACCCGCGGCCTGATCGGCTATCAGTCGGAACTGATGACCGACACGCGCGGCACGGCGATCATGAACCGCCTGTTCCACGAATACGCCCCGCATCGCGGCGAGATCGCCGGCCGCCGCAACGGCGTGCTGATCTCCAACGATCAGGGTGAATCGGTCGCCTATGCGATGTGGAAGCTCGAGGATCGTGGGCCGATGATGATCGAACCGGGCGTCAAGGTCTATCGCGGCATGATCATCGGCGAGCACACCCGCGAGAACGATCTCGAGATCAACGTCCTAAAGGGCAAGCAGCTGACCAACATCCGCGCCGCCGGCAAGGACGAGGCGGTCAAGCTGACCCCGCCGATCCGCATGACGCTGGAGCGCGCGCTCGCCTGGATCCAGGACGACGAGCTGATGGAAGTCACGCCGAAGTCGATCCGCCTGCGCAAGGTCCATCTCGACCCGAACGACCGCAAGCGCTTCGCCAAGGCGGGCGTCTGAGGTCGGACATCCGACACGACATTTTCGACGGCCGCGTCCCGCGAGGGGCGCGGCCGTCGCCGTTTTCGGGCGATGCGGCCGGCGTTCGGCGAGCGGCGCGAGATTTGCTTCGATGACGGCGTGTCGGCACTGCGACAGAGGTCCTGACGGAATCTACTGATTGCGAGTGCTTTTCACATGCGTTATCTGTTGATCGTCCAGCCCACGGGACGCCGCCCATGATCCCTGCCGTCGAACACGCCGCCCTCGCGGGCTCCATCGAAATCCACCGGCTCGGCCGCCGCCCGAAGGGGTGGTCCGGCTACGTCACCGGTCTCGCGCCGATCGCCGATCTCACCATCCCCTGGGGTGAGCTCGAGCGCCGGCTGCTCGAGATGGGGATCGTCGAGGGGGCGCGGGTCGAGCTGATGCACGAAGGGCCGATCGGCCGCGATCCGATCGCGGTTCGGGTCGACGACGCCACCGTGGCGCTCCGACGCCGCGACGCCGACGCCATCCTGGTCGCCGCGGCCGAGTGATCGCATGAGCGCACCCCATGTTCCCGAGATCGCGTTGGTCGGTTGCCCCAACGCGGGCAAGACCGCGCTGTTCAATCAGCTCACCGGCTCGCGCCAGAAGGTCGCCAACTACGCCGGCGTCACCGTCGAGCGCAAGGAAGGCGCCTTCGTCACGCCGGCCGGTCGGTCGGTCAAGGTGCTCGACCTGCCGGGTACCTATTCGCTGCGCGGCCGCAGCCCGGACGAGATCGTCACCCGCGACGTGGTGCTCGGCCGTCAGAAGGGCGAGGACGTGCCCGACGCGGTGGTCTGCGTCGCCGACGCCACCAATCTGCGGATCGTCCTGCGTCTGGTCATCGAGCTGATGTCGGTCGGCCGGCCGATGGTGCTGGCGCTCAACATGATGGACGTGGTGGAGAAGCAGGGCGGCCGCATCGACGTCGGCAAGCTCTCCGCCGAACTCGGCATTCCCGTGGTGCCGATCGTGGCGATCCGCAAGGGCGGCATTTCTGAACTGCTCGCCGCGATCGACCGGCTGCCGCTCGAGGCGGCCGATCCGAGCCCGCACGGTTGGCGCGAGCCGACGGCGGAGGAGATCCGGGCGACGCATGCGACGGCGGCGCGGATCCTCAAGGCCTGTTCCTTCCATCCCGGCGACGAGAAGCTGACGCGTAAGCTCGACGCGGTGCTGCTGCATCCGGTGTGGGGCGTCCTCGTCTTGCTCGCCGTGCTGTTTCTGATGTTCCAGGCGGTGTTCACCTGGGCGAAGCCGGCGATGGAGCTGATCCAGGCGACGATCGAGATGGTCGGCGTGTTCGTCGGGGCGAGCCTGCCGGAAGGGTTGCTGAAGAGCCTCCTCGTCGATGGCGTGATCGCCGGCGTCGGGGCGGTGTTGGTGTTCCTGCCGCAGATCGTGATCCTGTTCTTCTTCATCATCCTGCTGGAAGACTTCGGCTACATGGCGCGGGCGGCGTTCCTGATGGACCGCCTGATGGCCGGCACCGGCCTGCACGGACGGGCCTTCATTCCGCTCCTGTCCTCCTTCGCCTGCGCCATCCCCGGCATCATGGCGGCGCGCGTCATCGAGAACCGGCGCGATCGGATCGCGACGATCCTGGTCGCGCCGCTGATGACCTGTTCGGCGCGGTTGCCGGTCTACACGTTGATCATCGCCGCCTTCGTGCCGGAAGATGCCGAGGTCTGGGGCTTCGGCCTGCAGGGACTGACGATGTTCGGTCTGTTCGCCACCGGCATCGTCTCGGCGCTCCTGGTCGCCTTCGTGCTGAAGAAGCTCGTGTGGAAGGAAGAGCCGGAGCCCTTCATCATGGAGCTGCCGGACTACAAGTGGCCGGCGCCGAAGAACGTGGCGATCGGTCTGTGGATCCGGGCGGGCGCGTTCCTGAGGCGCGCCGGCACGATCATCCTGGCGATCATGATCCTGATCTGGTTCCTCTCGACCTTCCCGGCGCCGCCGGAAGGGGCGGCGGGACCGGCGATCGACTGGTCCTTCGCCGGACGGCTCGGCCATTTCCTGGAGCCGATCTTCCGGCCGATCGGCTTCACCTGGCAGATCGTGGTGGCGCTGATCCCCGGCATGGCGGCGCGCGAAGTGGCGGTCGGGGCGCTCGGCACGATCTACGCGCTGTCCTCGACCGGCGACGAGATGCACGAGGCGCTGAAGCCGATCCTGTCGCAGCAGTGGCCGTTGTCGACGGCGCTGTCGTTCCTGGTCTGGTACGTGTTCGCGCCGCAGTGCGCCTCGACCATCGCGGTGATCAAGCGCGAGACCAATTCCTGGGTCTGGCCGGCAGTTCATTTCGGCTACATGTTCGTGCTCGCCTATGCGGCGTCCTTCGCCACCTACCATGTCGTGGAGGCTCTCACGCGATGAACGAAACCGTCCTCGTCTTCGGCGTCGTGCTCGGCGCGGCCGCCTTCGTGCTGTGGCGTTTCCTGCCGGCGAACCTCAAGGCGCGGATCGCGCCGAACGCCGGCTCGTCCTGTTCCTCGGGCGGCTGCGGCTCGAAGGATTGCGACGGCGGATCCTGCCACTGAGGCGCGGCGGGTCTCATCCCCGTCACACGAATTTCCGACGCGTCGAAATTTCGTGAGGTCTCAGGCGACGGTCGGGGCGAAGCGCGGATGCAGCCGCGCCGCGATCGGGGCGACGCGCGAAGCGGCGCGGCCGAAGCCGGTCGCGCCGGCGCGCGGCGGCTCCAGCGGCCAGTCGCCCTCGATCAGATAGGGACCGCCGCCGCGCGAGGTCTTCGAGGAATAGAGAACGAAGCGCTCCGGCGTCCAGGCGCTGCCGGAAAAGCCGCCGCGCAGCGCCAGCCACGTCGCCACCGCCTCGTGCGAGACGCCCTTGCAGCGGGCGATGGTCACATGGGGAGTGAAACGGCGCGGCTCGGGAGGGAGCCCGAGCCGTTGGCAGATGCGTTCGTGTTCGGCCTGGAGTTCGACCAGGGGAGCGGTCGGGGCGACCTTGGCGACCAGCGAGTGCGGTTGCCTGCCGCCGAAGGCGACGACCCCCTCGATCCGGACCTCGAAGCGGCTGCGTCGGATGCGGGAGAGCTCCTCGGCGATTTCGTCGGCGGCGCGCTCGTCGACGTCGCCGATGAAGCGCAGGGTGACGTGGTAGTTCTCCACGTCGATCCATTTGGCGCCGGGAAGGCCGCCGCGCAGGAAGGCGAGCGACAGACCGAGATCCTCGGGGACTTCGAGACCGGTGAAGAGGCGCGGCATCGATCGATCCCTCCGGTCTCGGCCCGAGGGAGGCGGCGACGCCGCGTCCGTCCGGGCGACGTCGGCCGAATCGCTCGACGCGACGCCTGATGAGGAAATCGTATCCGGAGTTTGTGACGCATCAAGGAGATGCTTTTCGCGGCAGCCTGAAATGACGGCACTGTGACGAAAAGGGCTCGCCGGCCGCGTCGATCGGGCGATCGGCGTCAGGCCTCGAAACGAGCGATCACCGGCACGTGGTCGGAGGGCCGCTCCCAGCCGCGCGCCTCGCGCAGCACCTCGACCGGGCCGAGCCGCTCCTCGAAATGCGGCGAGGCCCAGACGTGGTCGAGGCGGCGGCCCTTGTCGGCCTTCGACCAGTCCGCGGCGCGGTAGCTCCACCAGGTGTAAAGCTTCTCCGGCGTGGGGATGGCGCGGCGCATGACGTCGATCCAGGCGCCGCCGGTCCGGATGGCCTCGAAGGCCTCGGTCTCGAGCGGCGTGTGCGAGACGACCTTGAGCAGCGCCTTGTGCGACCAGACGTCGTCGACCAGCGGCGCGATGTTGAGGTCGCCGACGACGATCGAGGGCGTGGCGGCCGCGGCGGTTCCGAGCCAGGCCTTCAGTTCGTCGAGAAAGGCGAGCTTGTGGGCGAACTTGTCGTTCACCGCCGGGTCGGGCTCGTCGCCGCCGGCGGGAATGTAGAAGTCGTGCAGGACGATCGGGCCGGAGGCGGCGTCGAGGGCGACGGCGAGGTGGCGGGCGTCGCCCTTCTCGCAGAAGTCGCGGCGATCGACGTTCAGGAACGGGATCTTCGAGACGATCGCCACGCCGTGGTAGCCCTTCTGGCCGTGGATCGCGACATGCTCCCAGCCGAGCTTGCGGAAGGCGGCGGTCGGGAAGCTGCCGTCGGGACACTTGGTCTCCTGCAGGCAGAGCACGTCGGGGGCCTTCTCGACGAGCAGGCGTTCGACGAGGGGTAGGCGCAGGCGCACCGAATTGATGTTCCAGGTGGCGATCGAAAGGGTCATGCGGCTCTCGTCGGAAGCGCCTTCGGCGGATCCGACGAGCCCATCTCGGGGGCGAGCGTCCGACGCGCCGGTCAGCGGATGATGGTGCGGTCGATGAAGAAGAGCTTGGCGTCGACCGGCTGATTCGGAGTGACATTGTAGATCGACACGGCGGTATCGTAGCCCTGCGCGTCGGTCACCGTCCACTGACGCAGATCGCTCGACTTGCGGTCGAAGATCATGGTGAGGCGGCCGTCGCCGAAGACGGTCGACTGTTCCAGAACCACCGAGATCAGATCCGGCTCGAGGCTGACGGAGGTGACGTTGGCTTCGCCGGTCAGGTCGATGTGGTCGGAGAGGAGGAAGCGCAGCGGCGTCTTCGACAGCGGATAGAGATCCTGGGTCGCCTGCCGGGTGTTGCGGACGACGACGTCCATGCCGTCGGCGATGATGTCGAGGTTCGACGGCTTGGCGTAGACGAAGCGGATCTTGCCCGGGCGCGACATGTAGAACTGGCCCTCGGCCTTGTCGCCGTCGGGGCCGAACTGCACGAAGTCGCCGGCCATGGTGCGGATCGAGTTGAAATAGCGGTTGATCTGGCCGAGCGCCTCGCGCTGCTGCGCCGTCAGGCCGGCCGGCTTGACCCCGGCGCCGGGGGTGAGCTTGATCGGCGCGCCCTGCGCGAGCGCGAGCGTCGGGGCGAGCGCGAGGCCGAAGGTCAGACCGAGAACGGCGCGGCGGGTCGGAGAGAAGGTCGTCGGCATCGGGCGGGTCCTCGGGACTTTCTGTCGTCGGGCCGGCGCGGGCGGCGTCCGGCGGAGCGGTGAGAGGCGCAAGGATGCGCCCCGACCATGGCGGAACTCGGGTGGCTCAATCCTGCTCCCCGACCAGGATGTCGCGTTTGCCGGCGTGGTTGGCCGGACCGACGAGACCTTCCTTCTCCATCCGCTCGATCAACGAAGCGGCGCGGTTGTAGCCGATCTGCAGACGACGCTGGATGTAGGAGGTCGAGGCCTTGCGATCGCGCAGCACCAGAGCGACGGCGCGATCGTAGAGATCGGCGGATTCCTCGAGGCCGCCGGCGTCGCCGTCGGGGCTGGCCTCGTCCTCTTCCGAGGTGATCGTCTCCAGATACTGCGGCGCGCCCTGACGCTTCAGATGGGCGACGATCTTCTCGACCTCGTCGTCCGAGACGAAGGGGCCGTGGACGCGCTGGATGCGGCCGCCGCCGGCCATGAACAGCATGTCGCCCTGGCCGAGCAGCTGTTCGGCGCCCTGTTCGCCGAGAATGGTGCGGCTGTCGATCTTCGAGGTCACCTGGAAGGAGATGCGGGTCGGGAAGTTGGCCTTGATGGTGCCGGTGATGACGTCGACCGAGGGACGCTGCGTCGCCATGACGATGTGGATGCCGGCGGCGCGGGCCATCTGGGCGAGACGCTGGATCGCGCCCTCGATTTCCTTGCCGGCGACCATCATCAGGTCGGCCATCTCGTCGACGACGACGACGATGTAGGGCAGCGGCTCGAGCGCCAGCTCCTCCTGCTCGAAGATCGGCTCGCCGGTGTGGCGGTGGAAGCCGGTCTGCACCTCGCGGGTCAGCACCTCGCCGCGGGCGTTGGCCTCGGCGACGCGGGCGTTGAAGCCGTCGATGTTGCGCACGCCGAGCTTCGACATCTTCCTGTAGCGGTCCTCCATCTCGCGGACCGTCCACTTCAGCGCCACCACCGCCTTCTTCGGATCGGTGACGACCGGGGTCAGGAGGTGCGGGATGTCGTCGTAGACCGAGAGCTCCAGCATCTTCGGATCGATCATGATCAGGCGGCACTGCTGCGGGGTCAGCCGATAGAGCAGCGACACGATCATGGTGTTGATCGCCACCGACTTGCCCGAACCGGTGGTGCCGGCGACGAGCAGATGCGGCATGCGGGCGAGATCGGCGATGACGCTCTCGCCGCCGATGGTCTTGCCGAGGCAGAAGGCGAGCTTGGCCTTGGTCTGGTCGAACTCGCGGGAAGCGAGGAGCTCGCGCAGATAGACGGTCTCGCGGCGCTGGTTGGGCAGCTCGATGCCGATGACGTTGCGGCCGGGCACCACGGCGACGCGGGCCGACACCGCGCTCATCGAGCGGGCGATGTCGTCGGCCAACCCGATGACGCGGCTCGATTTGACGCCGGGGGCTGGCTCGAGCTCGTAGAGGGTGACGACCGGGCCGGGGCGGACGTGATTGACCTCGCCCTTGATGCCGAAATCGTCGAGGACGCCTTCGAGCATGCCGGCGTTCTGCTCCAGCACCTCTTCGCTCAACTCCTTGTCGGGGCCGAGGCGCTTCGGCTCGGAGAGCAGCGACAACGGCGGGAACTGCCAGCCGCGGGCGGTCTCGACGACGTCGTCGCGCATTCCGACGTCGCGAGCGCCGGCGCGGGTCGGGGTCGGCGGCTTGGCGGCCGGAGTGACGGCGACGCGACGGTCCTCGACGCGGGCGGCGGGGCCGCGCATCGGGGGGGCGAATTCGGGCCGTTCCGGTTCGAAGTCCGGCTCGGCGGGCGGCGGGCTCCAGGCGTCTTCGTCTTCGGGGACGAAGGGCGGCTCTTCCCAGCGATCCTCGGGCTCGGCGGGGACGGGCGTCTCGCGGGCGGGTCGGACGACGGCGCGCGGCGAGGGGCGGGCGAAGCCGGGTTCGATGCGCTGCGGCTCGGCGCGGGCGCGCAGGCCGACGGAGGGACGCGCCGGCGCGTCCCAGGAGTCGTCCTCCTCGAAGCGGCGGGTCGGACGGCGGAAGCGGTCGAGCAGGCGGGCGAAGGAGAAGCCATAGCGGCGATTGTCGAGCGTGTGCGAGCGGACGCCGAAGAGGCGCAACAGGTTGGCGCGGGCGACCAGGACGAGGTGATGGGCGAGGGCGAGCGGCATGAAGCGGTCGCGCGGTTCGTCGTCCCACTCCTCGTCGTCCTCGTCGAGGTTTTCGTCGACGCCGATCCAGCCGAGGGCGCGCAGATCGGCCCAGACGGCGAGGGCGGCGAAGCCGAGGCCGGTGACGAGATGGGCGAGTTCGCCGCCGCCGAGGAGACCGACCGGCAGACGGATCAACATGTCGCCGGCGACGCCGCCGAGACCGACCGGCAGCGGCCAACCGGCGCCGGTCGGCAGGCCGGCGAGCGCGCCTGCGACGGCGAAGAGGGCGAGCAGCCACCAGCTGGCGAAACGACGGTCGAAGCCGCCTTCGGCGCCGGCGACGAGACGCCAGCCGACCACCACCAGCGGCGGCAGGGCGAGGGCCGCGGAGAGGCCGACGAGCTGCATGGCGAGATCGGCGAAGATCGCGCCGAGGTGGCCGAGGGCGTTCTTCACCGGCGCGGAGGTGGCGTTGGACAGGCTCGGATCGGTGGCCGACCAGGTGGCGAGGGCGGCGGCGGCGGCGGCGACCGCGGCGAAGGTGGCGAGACCGACGAAGCCGCGCAGATTGCGGGCGACGACCTGGCGCATCTCGGGGCCGGGGGCGTAGGAGGCGGGGGCCTGGCGTGCCGTACGCATGGGGCGGGATCCTTGGTGCGGGGTCAGCCGAGAGTGTCGACGAGGCGGACGAGCGCCTCTTCGGTGAGAGCGAGCGATTCGACCATGGCGAGGCGCAGGTATCGGTCGCCCGGATTGCGGCCGTCGGCCCCGGAGGCGCTCAGATAGCCGCCGGGAATGGTGCGGACGCCGGCGTCTCGCCACAGGCGCAGCGCCGTCGCCTCGCCGCCGCCGAGATCCGCGACGTCGAGCCAGAGGAAGAAGCCGCCGGGCGGGGTGGCGAAGCCGAAGCGGCGGCCGAGGATGCGTTCGGCCGCCGCGAACTTGGCGTCGTAGAGACGGCGGTTCTCGGCGACATGGGCCTCGTCGGAGAGCGCGGCGACGGCGACCGCCTGGGTCGGGGTCGGCACCTGCGGCGCGGCCATGTTGCGGAAGGCGACCCAGCGCGACAGGAAGTCGGGATCGCCGACGGCGAAGCCGCATCTGAGGCCGGGCAGGTTGGAGCGCTTGGAGAGCGAATTGAAGGCGACGACGCCGGCGAAACGCTCGGGCGTCGCGGCGGCGGCGGCGAGGACGCCGTCGGGGGGGCGGCCGTCGCGATAGATCTCGGAATAGCACTCGTCGGCGAAGAGCATGAAGCCGTGGCGGCGGGCGAGCGCGATCACGGCGAGCCAATCGGCGCGGTTCGCCACCGCGCCCTGCGGATTGGCCGGCGAGGCGTAGTAGAGCGCGACGGTGCGGGCGAGCAGGTCCGCCGAAAGGCTCGCCAGATCGGGCAGAAAGCCGGTCTCGGGGCCGGCGTCGATCATCACCGCCTCGCAGCCGGCGGCGACGGCGCCGGCCGCATAGGCCTGATAGAACGGGTTGGGCAACAGGATCGCCGGACGCCCGGCGGTTCCCTTCCAGCGCCGGCGCGCCTCGAGCGCGGCGTAGAAGAGGCCTTCACGCGAGCCGTTCAGCGGCAGGACGCCGCGCTCGACGTCGATCGTCCCGGCGGCGAGGCCGAAGCGGCGCTCCGACCAGTCGGCGACGGCGCGGCGGAACGCCTCCGTGCCCTTGATCGCCGGATAACGGCCGAAGCCGTCGATCTCGCGGGCCAGGACCGGGCCGACGAAGGCGGGGACGGGATGGCGAGGTTCGCCGACGGTGAGGTTGATCGGCGCGCGGCCGGGCGAATGGGGCGCGAGAAGGTCGTTCAGCCGTTGGAACGGCGAGACGAAGGCGGCGTCTGGGGCGGCGGTCGGCGAGGGCGCGGTCATGTCGGTCCGAATGCGAGGGATTCGGCGAAAGCCTAGCCGGGACCGGTTAAGCGGCTGTTAACCAAGGGCTTCGGACGCAAGGGAAAGTAAAACCCCCGGGCGGTGGCCGCCCGGGGGTTTCCTGTCGGGATCGTCGCGGATCGGTCGAGCCGACCCGCCTTCGATCAGTTGTAGGCGCGTTCGCCGTGGGTCGCGATGTCGAGACCCTCGCGCTCGGCCTGCTCCGTGACGCGGATGCCGAAGATCGCCTTGATGATCATCAGAGCGACGAAGGAGACCACGCCGGTGGTGACGATACAGACCGCGACGGCCTTGGCCTGGATCACGAACTGACCGGCGATGGTGTATTCGCCGACGCCGAAGCCGCCGAGCGAGGGCGCCGCGACGATGGCGGTGCCGAGCGCGCCGACGATGCCGCCCACGCCGTGGACGCCGAAGACGTCGAGGCTGTCGTCATAGCCGAGCATCGGCTTGAGGACCACGACCGCCCAGAGGCAGACCACGCCGGCGACAGCGCCGAGCACGATCGCGCCACCGGCGCCGGCGAGACCGGCCGCCGGGGTGATCGCGACGAGACCGGCGACCGCGCCCGAAGCCGCGCCGAGCATCGAGGCATGACCGCGGGTCAGCCACTCGGCGAACATCCAGGCGAGAGCGGCGGCGGCGGTGGCGACGGTGGTGTTGAGCACCGCCTGCGCCGTCAGGCCGTTGGCTTCCAGGTTGGAGCCGGCGTTGAAGCCGAACCAACCGACCCACAGGAGGCAGGCGCCGATCATGGTCAGGACCAGGTTGTGCGGCGCCATGTTGTCCTTGTTGAAGCCGATGCGCGGCCCCAGGACGATGGCGGCGACGAGGCCCGCGACACCGGCGTTGATGTGGACGACCGTGCCGCCGGCGAAGTCGAGAGCGCCCCAGCCGAACAGCAGGCCCGAGGGAGCGTCGGCCGCCGACGGGCCGCCCCACCACCAGACCATGTGGGCCATCGGCAGGTAGGAGAAGGTGAACCAGATCACCAGGAAGATCATGACGGCCGAGAACTTGATGCGCTCGGCGAAGGCGCCGACGATCAGCGCCGGGGTGATCGCGGCGAAGGTCAGCTGGAAGATGACGAAGGTCAGCTCGGGGATGTAGACCCCCTTGGTGAACGTCTCCGCGACGCTGTCGGGGGTCACGCCGGCAAGGAACATCTTGTCGAGCGTGCCGATGAACGGCGTGAGAGCGGTGACCTCTTCGGCCTTGCCGGCGCCGGTGAAGGCCAGCGAATAGCCGTAGACGACCCAGAGGATCGAGATCATCGAGAAGCCGGCGAAGACCTGCACCAGGACCGACAGCACGTTCTTGGAGCGGACGAGGCCGCCGTAGAACAGCGCCAGACCGGGGATGGTCATCATGATGACCAGGATGGTCGAGATGAGCATCCAGGCGGTGTCGCCCTTGTTGACCACCGGAGCGGCCGCCGCGGCCTCTTCGGCGAAGGCGGTGGCCGTCATCAACGCGGTCGCGCCGAGGGCCAGAGCCGACGTCTTGGCGACGTCGTAGGTACGAAGGAAGTTCATTCTGTCAGCTCCCTTGGCTCAGAGCGCTTCGGTGTCGGTTTCACCGGTGCGGATGCGGACGGCCTGATCGATGCCGTAGACGAAGATCTTGCCGTCGCCGATCTGACCGGTCTTGGCGGCCGACGAAATCGCGGCGACGACCTTCTCGACCTGGTCGGTGTTGACGGCGATCTCGATCTTGATCTTCGGCAGGAAGCTCACCGCATATTCGGTGCCGCGATAGATCTCGGTGTGACCCTTCTGGCGGCCGTAGCCCTTGACCTCGGTCACGGTCAGTCCCTGCACGCCGATCGCGGTGAGGGCGTCGCGCACCTCGTCCAACTTGAACGGCTTGATGATGGCCATCACGAATTTCATGTGGTGGATCCCGTTTCCCTCGCTCGACCCCCACATGAACCAGTGACGATCGAGCCTGACTGATGAACGGTGCGGGCGGAGAGACCCCGGCCGACGCCGCCGAAACGTATTCAAGAGCCGTGCCAAGGGGCGGCGGCTCTGGAAATCTCTTGTAAACCAATGATTTTCACGCGGCCGTGAGGTGGCGCCGCGAAAGGATGCGGGGCGAAGTTCGAACGAATGCCCAAAATGTAGGCTGCATTTTTCGAAAAGCGGCCGAAAGACGGCAAATCGCGATGGAAATCTGCTCAAGACATGGGCAGATGTCGAATCGTGCGACTCGATTCTCGGATCCGAGACGGACCCGAACCGGCCGGCGATTCCTCCTCGAGCAGAACGATTCCGTCTCGAGCAGCCGCGTCAGCCCGGGGTGCCGCGCTTCTCCACGGTGGCGCGGCGCATCAGGCCTTCCTGGGCGGTGGAGACGACGAGACGGCCGTCACGGGTCCACAGGCCGCCGCGGCAGAAGCCGCGCGCGCCGCCGGAGACCGGGCTGTCCTGGTCGTAGAGCAGCCAGTCGTCGACGCGGAAGGGGGCATGGAACCACATGGCGTGGTCGAGCGAGGCGAGCTGGAGGTCGCGATCGAACACCGAGCGGCCGTGCGCGAACAGCGCGGTGTCGAGCAAGGTCATGTCGGAGGCGTAGGCCAGCACCGCGGCATGGATCGCCGGATCGTCGGGCAGCGGCCCGGTGGCGCGCACCCATACCTGCTGATGCGGATCGAGCAGACGGTCGGAGACGTAGTGGTCGAAGTTGGTCGGGCGCAGCTCGATCGGCCGGTCGCGTTCCCAGTAGGCGCGGACGTTGGCCGGCGCCTCGGCGAGGTAGCGTTCCTTCAGCTCCTTCTCGGCCGGCAGATCCTCCGGCGCCGGGGCGTTCGGCATGGCGATGTTGTGTTCGAGCGCGTCGTCCTCGCGGTCGTGGAAGGAGGCCTCCATCGAGAAGATCGTCCGACCGTGCTGGATCGCCGTGACGCGACGGGTGGTGAAGGAGCCGCCGTCGCGGATGCGCTCGACGTGATAGACGATCGGCACGGCCGGATCGCCGGGGCGAATGAAGTAGCCGTGCAGCGAATGGACCGGGCGGCGCGCCACGGTGCGGGTCGCGGCGACCAGAGCCTGGCCGACGACCTGCCCGCCGAAGACCCGTTGCCAACCGACCTGAGGGCTGCGGCCGCGGAAGAGATCGTGTTCGAGCACCTCGAGGTCGAGGATGTCGAGGAGGCCGGCGACGGCGTCGTTCATCGGATCGGTCCTGACGAATGCGGAAAGGCTCTCCCGCGAGCGTTCGCACCGGCGGGCCTTTCCGTCAAGGCGGGGCGCGCGGGTGGCGTTCGCCGGCGCGACGCCCTATGACTGACGGGAATGGGCGCAACGCTCGAGGAGCAGGACGTCATGACGCGCGATTTCGATCTGATCGTCGCCGGCGGCGGCCACGTCGGCCTGTCGCTGGCGCTCGCCGCCAAGCGGGCCGACCCACATCTTCGGGCGGCGGTGGTCGAACCGGCGGCGCGGCTCGGCGTCGGCGACGAACGCGCCTCGGCGATCGCGGCTGCGGGACGGCGCTTCTTCGAGAGCCTCGGGGCGTGGTCGGCGATGGCCGCGGCGGCGCAGCCGATCCTCGACATGGTGGTGACCGATTCGCGGCTCGACGATGCGATCCGGCCGATCTTCCTGACCTTCGACGGGACGCTCGACGGCGGCGAACCCTTCGCCCACATGGTGTCGAACGCCGCGATGATCGCGGCGCTCGTCGAGGCGGCGGGCGCGGCGGGGGTCGAGATCGTCGCGCCGGATCGGGTGGTCGACTTCGAGACGGGCGACGCCCGCGTCGAGGTGCGGCTCGGCTCGGGGCGTCGGCTCTCCGGCGGCCTGCTCGTCGCCGCCGACGGCGTGCGGTCGCGGCTGCGGGATCTCGCCGGGATCGGCGTGGTGCGTCACGATTACGGCCAATCGGGCATCGTCACGACGGTGGCGCACGAACGGCCGCACGAGGGTCGCGCGATCGAGCACTTCCTGCCGGCCGGTCCCTTCGCGACGCTGCCGCTCACCGACGACGCGGCCGGGCGGCATCGCTCGTCGCTGGTGTGGACCGAGAAGACGGCGGTGGCGGAGCGGCTGACGCGGGGCGACGACTTCACCTTCTCGCTGGAGCTGGAACGGCGCTTCGGCCGGGAGTTCGGGCGGCTCGAGGCGTTGGCGAAGCCGCGCGCCTTCCCGCTCGGCCTGACGCTCGCCCGCGACTTCGTCCGGCCGCGCTTCGCCCTGGTCGGCGACGCCGCGCACGGCATCCACCCGATCGCCGGCCAGGGGCTCAACATCGGTCTGCGCGACGCCGCGACGCTGGCCGAGACGATCGTCGAGGCGCGCCGGCTCGGGCTCGATCCGGGCGGGTTCGACGTGCTGCGCGGCTACGAGCGCCGGCGGCGTTTCGATGCGGTCGAGATGGGGCTCGTCACCGATGCGCTCAATCGCCTCTTCTCCAACGACCTGCCGCCGGTCCGGGCGCTGCGCGACATCGGCCTCGGACTGGTCGATCGGCTCGGCGCGCTCAAGACCCGCCTGATCCGCGAGGCCGCCGGGGTCGACGGCGCGACGGCGCGACCCATGCGGGGCGAACGGCTCTGAGCGCGCCGATGCGGGGCGGCGGATCGATCGATCGCAGATGAACGGCGGCTGAAGGGCCGGCTCAGAGGCGGTTCAGCGGCGCGGTGCGAGGATCGCTCCGTGATCGACGCGAGGCAGGGCCTTCCCGCCCGGGTCGATCGGACCCTTCTCGCCACGATCCTTCGGGAGGCCGTCATGATCTCGCTCCGCAAATCGCTCTTCGCCGTCGCCGCGCTGGCGACCCTCGTCATCGCCGGCGCGGTCGCGCCCGCCGCCGCCCAGGGCCGCTGGGGCGGCTGGGACGGACCGCGCTGGGACGGCGGTTGGCGCGGCGAGGGTCGCGGCTGGCGCGACGAGGATCGCGGCTGGCGTCATCGCCCGCACTGGGATCGGCCGCGTTGCTGGATCGAGACCCGCCGGATTCGCGTCCACACGCCCTGGGGTCCGCGGCTCCGGACCGTCGAAGAGCGGGTCTGCCGCTGAACCGTCGCGGACGATCCGCGTCCGAGCGCCGGCGTCGGCACTCCTTCCGTCGCGCGGCGCCGGACCGCCGGGTCTCGAGATCGATCACCTTCGGTGACGAGGGGCATGCCGGATCGACGACGAGACACATGGGTGACACACTTCACCGTCGTCCGCCGTCGTCGACCGGCCGCGAACGGCATCGGAACGAATCGCTCGGTTCCGCGTCGAACCAGGCGTTTCGTTCGGGGAAACGGCGGCGCAGGTCACGTCCGCCGTTTCGGTCCGCGGCGATCGTCGTCGCGGGTCTTCGTCTCAGGAGGGACAGGATGTCGATCCTCACCAAGAAGCTGATCTTCGGCCTCGTCGCCGCGCTGATCATGGCCGACGCCGTCGCGCCGGCCGCCGCTCAGCCGGGACCGCCGCCTCCGCCGCCGCCCGGTTGGGGCGGTCCGGGTCCGGGGCCGGGCTGGGGCCCGCCGCCGCCGCCGCGTTGGCGCCGCCACTGCTGGTACGAAGAGCGTCGGGTGCGAGTGATGACCGATCGCGGCCCGCGCTGGCGGACCCGCACCGTGCGCATCTGCCGTTGAGCGACGTCACGAGCCGGCGACGCCGGCTCGTCCGCCTCGCGACGGCGACGATCGGTTCGCCACGGCGCCCGCAAGGGCGCCGTCGGTGTTTTCTGGGAAGAGTTTCAACGTCACTGCCGGGTGATCGGCACCAGGCGGATCCGGGTCGGCGCATCGAGGCCGACGTGACGCGGCAACGTCGAGCGGCCCGCCTCCTCGTCGACGATCCAGCGCAGACGGCTCCAGGCGCGGGTCCGGCCTTCGGCGGCGACGGCCGCCAGGAGCTCGCGTCCGGCGCCGCGGCCGCGCGCGCCCGGCCGGACGAAGACGGTCTCCAACAGGCCGGTCTCCAATCCGGTCAGGCAATCGGTCAGTTCGTGGACCAGGGCGAAGCCGATCAGCTCGCCGTCGAGGTGAGCCCCGAGCAGGCGAATGTGCGGCTCGGCGAGGAGTTTCTCCGCCCAATAGCGGTCGGGCCGCGGCGGCGAACCGCCGTGGCGCTCCTGGACATGTTCGGCCAGGAGCCGGGCGAGGGCGGGCGCGTGAGCCGGCCCGAGACGCAATACGTCGACGCTCGTCATCGAGAGTGCCTCCGTGACCAGAGGTTCACGGAAGAAACTCTCGCGCATGCGAAGACATCGCGCAAGCGTGTCGAAAGTCGACCGCCCGTGTCGCGGGTTCAGCGTTTCGCGGCTGCGAGCGCCTCTTCGATCTTCGGACCGAGCACGGCCTTGATCGCGCCGTCTGAGAGCGGGCCGATGAACTTGTAGGAAATGACGCCGTCTGGGCGGACGACATAGGTCTCCGGCACGCCGTAGACGCCCCAGTCGATGCCGACGCGGCCGGTCTGGTCGAGGCCTGTGGCGACGTAGGGGTTGCCCATGTCGGTCAGCCAACGGGCGGCGTTCTGCGGCTCGTCCTTGTAGGCGACGCCGACGAGGCGGACGCGCGGATCGTCGCGGAGACGCTTCAGGGTCTCGTGCTCGACCCGGCACTCGACGCACCAGGAGGCCCAGAAGTTGACCACCGTCACCTTGCCGGGGCCGGGGGTCTTCAGGTCGGCGGCGGAGAGGCCGGGCATGGCGGCGCCGTCGGCGAGCGGCACCGGCACCGGCTTCAGGGCGAAGTCGGGGGCGGGCTTGCCGAGGAGGACCGAAGGTAGGGCGTTCGGGTCGCCGCCGGTCTCGAGCTTCCAGAGGAAGAAGGCGGCCAGAGCGGCGAACAAGACGAGCGGCAGAGCGACGATCAGGCGGGAGCGCGGGCGGCGCTCGGCGTCGTCGAGGGTCGTGTCGGGGTCGGTCAACGGGCCTCTCCGAAGGTCTCGGCGGTCTGGGCATGCGAGCGGCGGTGGACGCCGCGCGCTTCGAGTTCGGCGAGCCGACGGCGCTGAGCGCGGCCGTCGAGGATCACCCAGGCGAAGAGGCCGACGACCACCAGGATCGAGAGCCCGTAGGAGGCGAGGATGAAGCCGGCGTGGTTTCCGAGATCCATGACGTTCACTCCGCTCACTCGGCCTGGCTTTGGAAGATGGCTGCGTTCGCCATGCTCACTCCGCCTGGCTTTGGAAGATCGCTACGTTCGCCATGCTCACTCCGCTCCGGCCGCTTCGATCATCCGCATGGTGCGAATGCGGCGGCGCAGGATCTCGTTGCGCATGGCCATCAGGTGGACGACCACGAACAGGAGCGAGAAGGCGACCGCCATGATCAGCAGCGGGATCAGCATCGAGGCGTCGATGGTCGAGCCGCCCATGCGGAAGACCGAGGACGGTTGATGGAGGGTGTTCCACCAGTCGACCGAAAACTTGATGATCGGGATGTTGATCGCGCCGACCAGGGTCAGGACGGCCGAGGCCTTGGCGGCGCGGGCCGGATCCTCGATCGTCTCCTGCAGGGCGATCAGCCCGAGATACATGATGAAGAGCACCAGAACCGAGGTCAGACGGGCGTCCCAGACCCACCACGTGCCCCACATCGGCTTGCCCCAGAGCGAACCGGTGGCCAGCGCCAGGAAGGTGAAGGCGGCGCCGATCGGGGCGGCGCACTTGGCCGAGACGTCGGCGAGCGGATGCCGCCAGACCAGGGTGCCGAGCGCGGATCCGGCCATCGTCATGTAGCAGAACATCGACAGCCAGGCGAAGGGCACGTGGATGTACATGATCTTCACCGTCTCGCCCTGCTGATAGTCGGCGGGCGCGCGGAAGAAGACCAGCCACAGGCCGACGGCGAAGGTCGCGGCGGTCACGGCGCCGAGCCAGGGCAGAACCTTGGCGACCAGCCCGAGGAAGCGGGTCGGGTTGGCGTAGTCGATCAGACGCATCGTCTCGTCCCGATGATGTCCCCCGCCGTCCGTCGCTCGACGCCGGGAGGGGGCCGCGGCCGCGGCACCCCTCGTGGCGCGGTCGGCGGTCGTCGCGGACCCGTTTCTAGTGTGCGGACCGCCCGGCGTCTATGCGGCCTTCCGGCTCGATCCGCCTTGCGCGGGATCAAGTCGTCGCGAGCGGGCTCATTCGCCGGCGTGACGCAGGGCGGCGGCGGCGGCGAGCGGGCCGAGCACCATGGCGAAGAGGCCGAGCGCGGCGAGGATCGCGAAGGGGGTGGCGAAGGGCATGTTGCCGTAGAGCACCGCGGTCGCCGAGGAGACGCCGAAGATCATCACCGGCACGGTCAAGGGCAGCACCAGGATGGCCAGCAACAGGCCGCCGCGCTTCAGCGTGACGGTCAGCGCCGCGCCGATCGCGCCGGTGAAGGTCAGGGCCGGAGTGCCGACCAGCAGCGTCAGCGTCGTCGCGCCGATGGCGATCGGCTCCATGTTCATGAAGATCGCGAGCAGCGGCGAGGCGACGACCAGGGGCAGGCCGGTCGCCGCCCAATGGGCGAGGCACTTGACCAGCACGACCAGTTCGAGCGGGCTCTCGCCCATCAGGATCAGGTCGAGGCCGCCGTCGTCGCGATCGACCTGGAACAGGCGGTCGAGCGACAGCAGGGTCGCGAGCAGGGCGCCGATCCACAGGATCGCCGGGCCGATGCGCGACAGGAGGTTCAGATCCGGGCCGACGCCGAAGGGCACCACGGTGACGACGATCAGGAAGAACAGCGCGCCCATCAGCGCGCCGCCGCCGACGCGGACCGCGAGACGCCATTCGCGCAGAAAAAGGGCGAGAAGCGCGGTCATGCGGCCGCTCCGATGGTCGCCGGGCCGAGCCTGAGCGCGTCCATGCGGGGAAACGGCAGGGCGAGATGGGTCGCCGCGACGACGAGGCCGCCGGCGTCGAGGTGCTCGCCGACGATCTCCAGGAGGCGCGCCTCGGAGGCGGCGTCGAGCGCCGAGGTCGGCTCGTCGAGGAGCCAGATCGGCCGCCGGGTGACGAGCAGGCGGGCGAAGGCGAGGCGACGGCGCTGGCCGGCGGAGAGATAGGCGGCGGGCAGGTCGATCAGGCGGGCGAGGCCGACCCGATCGAGCGCGGCGAAGACCTCGGCGTCGGCGAGGCCGAAGAAGTCGCGCCAGAAGGCGAGGTTCTCGCCGACCGAGAGCTGGTTCTTGAGCGCGTCCTGATGGCCGAAATAATGGCAGTGCTGGGCGATGGAGAGCTCGGCGTCGCCGCCTTCGAGCGCGAGCCGGCCGGAGACGGGGCGCAGGAGGCCGGCGATCAGGCGCAGGAGGGTCGACTTGCCGGCGCCGTTGGCGCCGGTGACGACCAGCGCCACGCCGGACTGCGCCGCAAAGGAGAGATCGGAGAGGACGCGCCGGCCGCCGCGATCGAGCGTCAGCTTCTCGCCGACGAGACGGGTGACGGGTGGGGCCATGGACGTCGTCGCTCCTCGGGGCCGGCCCGGATGCGGGGTCGGGCGGCGGCGGACCCTCTCTTTAGGCGTTCGACGGACGAGCGGCAACCGCCGGCGTCGCCGCCGCCGCGCCGCGCTCGCGCGCTCTCACCCCGAATTGACTGGTCTGCGAGGGCGCTCCTCCCCTATGGTCCGGCTCGGATGAGATCCGATCGGAAGAGAGCCAACGATTGGTGATGCGACCCACGCCCCTCTTCGGCGCCCTCGTCGGCTTCGCCGCCGTCGCCGGCGTTCCGCCCGCGACCGAGGCCGCGGCCGCCGAGACGCCCTCGGCGGAACGGCCGCTGGCCGTCGTCGAACTGTTCACCAGCCAGGGCTGCGCCAACTGTCCGCCGGCCGACGCCCTGCTCGGCGAGCTGACGCAGCGCGCCGATCTGGTGACGCTGTCCTATGCGGTCGACTATTGGGACTATCTCGGCTGGAAGGACACGGCCGCCAAGCCCGAATTCACGGCGCGGCAGAAGGCCTACGCCAGCCGGCGCGGCGATCGCGACGTCTATACGCCGCAGGTGGTGGTCAACGGCGAGGCGCGGCTGGTCGGATCGGATCGCGCCGCCATTCGTCGCGAGATCGCCGAAGGCGACGAGGCGGCTCGGCCGCTGGCGGTGGCGATCGAATTGGAAGCGGGATCGGAGGCGCTCAAGGTGCGGCTGCCGGAGGCGGAGCCGGGCGTCCCGGCGCACGCCACGGTCTGGCTGGCCCGTTTCGACGAGACGAAGACGGTGACGATCGGGCGCGGCGAGAACACCGGGCGATCGGTCACCTACAGCCATCTCGTCCGCTCGCTGCAGCCGATCGGGATGTGGAAGGGCAAGGCGCTGACGATCGAATTGCCGCGCCAGGAGGGCGCGAACGATCCGAACCACGGGTGCGCCGTGCTGGTCCAGGCGGACAAGGGCGGCCTGCCGGGGCGGATCCTCGGCGCGCGGATCTGTTCGCGGCCGAACGGCTGACCGCGTCCGATCAGATGTCGACCAGCCGCGGCTTCTTCTCCAGCGCCGCGAGCACGCGGACGAGATCGGCGCCGCGCTTCAGAATGCGGCCGCCGGCGTCGCTGACCGAATAGGCGCCCTGACGGGCGGCGTTCTTCGGGGTCTTCTCGATGCGGTGGAGCGGCGCTTCGCTGGCGCGACGGAAGACGGAGAAGACGGCGCGATCGGTCAGATGGTCGATGGCGTAGTCGCGCCATTCGCCGGCCGCCACCATGCGGCCGTAGAGGTTCAGGATGGCGGAGAGCTCGCGGCGATCGAAGGTCACCTGGCGGCGATCGGGGTTGCGCGGGAAGGCGACCACCGCGGCGGTCGGCTCGCCGGGCTCGATCGATCCGTTGCGTCCGTCCTCCATGGCTCCTCCTTCGTCGGCTGAAGAAGAGCCATGATCGACGAGCCCGCCGTCCCTGACAAGGCGAAACGGCGGCGCGACGACGGTCGGGAGGGAAATTGACGGCGGCGCGCGGGCTCGTCACTCTCCGGCTCCCGCCCTCGACCGACGGACCGTCATGCGCCTGCCCTCGCTCCCCGCCCTTCTCCTCGCCTCCGCGACGGCGCTCGGCCTCCTCGCCGCGACGGCGCGGGCGCAGACGTCGCCCGCCGATCCCTTCGCGCCGAAGCCGGAGCGCGCGATCGTCGCCGCCGGGCCGATCCACGATCGCTCCGGGCTCTCGCCGAGGGAAGTCGAGGCGCGGATCGACGCGCTCCTCGCCCGGATGACGCTCGACGACAAGATCGGGCAGATGTTCGCCGGCGGCTGGGCGCCCGACTTCGACGATCGCGAGGTCCGCGAGGGGCGGGTCGGCATCCTGTCCGGCGTCGAGACGGCGGCGGAGATGGCGCGGCTGCAACGGCTGGCGCGGGCCTCGCGGCTCGGGATCCCGCTGATCTTCACCCGCGATTCGCTGCACGGCTATCGGACGCTCGCGCCGGTGCCGCTCGGGCTCGCCGCCTCCTTCGATCCGGAGATCATCGCTTCGGCGGGGCGGATGACGGGCCGCGAGGCGTCGTCGCAGGGGATGCATCTGACCTTCTCGCCGATGGTCGATCTGACCCGCGACCCGCGCTGGGGGCGGGTGGTCGAAGGGGCGGGCGAGGATCCGTTCCTGGCGCGGCTCTTCGCCCGCTCGATGGTGACGGGGCTCGGCGAGGGCGGGCTGCAGGCGACGCTGAAGCACTTCGTCGGTTATGGCGCGGTCCGGGCGGGGCGCGACTACGCCGAGGCGGAGATCTCGGTCCCGACGCTGCACGATCTGCATCTGCCGCCGTTCCGGGCCGGGTTCGAGGCCGGCGCGCAGGTGGTGATGGCGGCCTTCTCGGTGCTGAACGGCAAGCCGGTCACCGCCGATCGCCGGCTCCTCACCGGCCTCCTGCGCGAGCGCTGGGGGTTCGACGGGATCGTGATCTCCGATTGGGACGCGATCCGCGAACTGATCCCGCACGGGGTGGCGGCGTCGCGGGAGGAGGCGGCGGAAAAGGCGGTGACGGCCGGGATCGACGTCGATCTGGCGAGCGGCCTCTATCGCGAACAATTGCCGGGGCTGGTCGCCTCCGGCCGGGCGTCGATGGCGCGGATCGACGAGGCGGTCCGGCGGGTGCTCCGGGTCAAGTTTCGCTTCGGTCTGTTCGATCCGCAGGCGACGCCGGAGGTCGACCCGGCGGTGGCGGCGCGGTCGTGGGCGACGCCGGAGCTGCGCGCGGTCGCGCTCGAGGCGGCGCGGCGATCGATCGTGCTCCTGAAGAACGACGGCGACCTGCTGCCGCTCGATCACCCGCCGAAGCGGATCGCGGTGATCGGCGCGGCGGCGCGCGACGCCGGCGATCTGATGGGCTCGTGGGGGGCGAAGGCGGAGCGCGAGGACACGCCGCTCTTCCTCGACGAGTTGCGCGCCCGGCTGAAACCCTTCGGGACGACCGTCGACTTCGCCGAAGGCTGCGACGACGCCTGCCTGAAGAGCGACGGTTTCGAAGCGGCGGCGAAGGTGGCGGCGAAGGCGGATCTCGTCGTCGCGGTGCTCGGCGAGCCCTGGTATCTGACCGCCGAATCGACGTCGCGGACGCGGCTCGGCCTGCCCAATCGGCAACAGGCGCTGCTCGATCGGCTGCATCGCTCCGGCCGACCGATCGTGCTGGTGACGTTGGCCGGGCGGCCGATGGCGATGGGCGAGGCGCTGGCGAAGGCGAAGGCCGTCGTCTACGCCTTTTCGCCCGGCACGATGGGCGGCCGGGCGTTGGTCGACGTGCTCGTGGGGGCGACCAATCCGTCCGCGCGTCTGCCGATGAGCCTGCCGCGGGCGGTCGGGCAGTTGCCGTTCTCCTACGACATGTTGCCGACCGGGCGGCCGCCGAAACCCGACGACGACCTGTCGGCGCGCTATGTCGACGAAGCGGTGACGCCGCTCCTGCCGTTCGGTTTCGGCCTCTCCTACACCCGCTTCGCCTATTCGGATCTCGCCGTCGTCCATCCGCGGATCGGCGCGGGCGAGACGCAGCGGATCGAGGTGACGGTGCGCAATGTCGGCGCGCGGGCCGGACGGGAGATCGTACAACTCTACGTCCACGACCCGGTGGCGAGCCGGTCGCGGCCGCTCAGGCAGTTGAGGGGGCTCGCCCGGGTCGATCTCGAGCCCGGCGAGGCGAAGACGGTGACGATCGATCTGCCGATCGACGAACTCGCCTTCGCCGACGAAGACGGTCGGCGGGTGTTGGAGCCGGGGCGGTTCGAGGTCTTCGTCGGAGGATCGTCGGCGGCGACGCTGACGACGTCGTTCGAGTTGATCTCGCCCTGAGGTCTGCGACAAATCATCGCATCTTGTTGGGATCACCGGTTCACTCGTGAAAACTGCCACTTGAGACGACCCGGAAAAGAAACACAGCATACGTTACCGCCTTCCGGAAACGATTCGTCGGCGACGGGCGGCCGAGGGCATCGGAGCCCGAACGGGCGGGTGGTTCGGGAGGAAGTGGATGGACGGCTGCGACCAGGGCGAAACGCCGTCCATCGCGCCCGCCGGCGAGAGCGATCTGCTCGCGGCGTTGCTCGAAGCGATCGAGGCGATTCCCGACGGTTTCGTGCTCTACGACGCGGACGATCGCATGCTTTTGTGCAATCGCGCCTTTCGCGACTTCAATCGCGAGGTGGGAGACGCGCTGCGGCCGGGCGTCCGTTTCGCCGATATTCTCGACCTGAAGGCGCGAGCGGCGCGAAGCCGCGCGAAGGGCCGCGCCGAGGCGGGGCGGGCGCATTGCGGCGTCGATTGCGGACCGATCTGCGTCGATTGGGTCGACTGCCGCGGCCGGGTTCACGAACGGCCGCACGGGGTGATGTTCGAGACCACCTCCGACGGCCGCTGGGTCAGGATCGACGAACATCGCTCCGCCGGCGGCTTGACCGTCGGCCTGCGCACCGACCTCAGCGATCTGCGTGAGATGCAGCGGCAACTGGCCGGCTCGGAGGCGAAGTTCCGCACGCTCTTCGCCATGGCGCCGGTCGGGATCGCGAGGTTGCGCGCCGACGGGCGGATCGTCGACGCCAATCCGGCCTTCGCGGTGATCACCGGCACGAGCCCCGACGACGAGAGCCCCTTCGCCGAGCTGTTCGATCCGCGCGATCGTGACGACGTCGCGCGCGATTTCGAGCGAGCCTTCGCGGAAGGACAGTTCGGTCCGGTCGAGCGCCGCCTCGTCGGCATGGACGGCGGCGAGGTGGTGTTGTCGATGGAGGGGATGCGGACGGTCGGCGACGACGGCGTCGCCCATGTCTGGACGATCCTGCAGGACGTAACCGACCGCCGACGCGGCGAAGCGGAGATCCGGCATGCGGCGCACCACGACGCGCTGACCGGACTGCCCAATCGCAAACGACTGGGCGAAGTGCTCGCCGAGCTCGGCGAGCGCGACGAGACGACGGCGCTGTTGCTGCTCGACCTCGACAACTTCAAGGCGGTCAACGACACCTTCGGCCACGAGGCCGGCGACCTGGTGTTGATCGAGACGGCGCGCCGGCTGGAGGCGGGGGTGCGCGACGGCGACTTCGTGGCGCGGCTCGGCGGCGACGAGTTCGCCGCGGTGCTGGCCGGGCCGATCGAAGAGGCGGAGGCGGCCGCGTTGGCGCGGCGGTTGGTCGAGCGGCTCGGTCGCCACGTGGTGCGCGGCGGGCGGACGATCCGGGTCGGGGCGAGCGCCGGCGTGGCGGTGACGCCGGCGCACGGCCGCGCCGGCGACGAGATCCTGCGCGCCGCCGACCATGCGCTGTTGGCGGCGAAACGCGCCGGGCGCAATCGGGCGACGGTGTTCGCCGCGCCGCTCGTCTCGGCGCATCGCCATCGCGTCGAACTGCGCGACACCATCGGTTGGGCGCTCGACGAGGATCGGATCTTTCCGCACTATCAACCGATCGTCGATCTCGCCACCGGCGCGATCGTCGGCTTCGAGGCGCTGTGCCGAATCATGGGCGGCGGAGGGGATGCGGCGCCGCCGGCGGAGATCTTCCGGGAGAGCGATGTCGGCCGGGCGATCGATGCGCGGATGATCGATCGGGTGATCGCCGACGTCGCGGCCTGGCGCGCGGCCGGGTTCGACGTCGGTCGGGTCGACGTCAACGTCTGCGGCGCCGACTTCGCCGAGGAGACGTTCGAAGACGACTTCCTGGCGCGGCTCGCGGCGGCGGGACTGCCGACTTCGGCGGTCGGGCTCGAGGTGACCGAGACGACCCTGTTCGACGCCGCCCCGGCGGGAACGGCGAAGCGGTTGCGGCGGCTGCGCGACCAGGGCGTGTCGATCGCTCTCGACGACTTCGGCACCGGCCATGCGTCGCTCGTCCATCTGAAGTCGCTGACCTTCGATCGGGTCAAGATCGATCGGAGCTTCGTCGCCGACGTCGTCTTCGACGCGACCAGCCGTCTCGTGGTGGAGACGCTGGCGCGGCTCGGACATGGGCTCGGCAAGGACGTGGTGGCGGAAGGCGTGGAGACGGCCGGGCAACGACAGGCGCTGATCGAGTTGGGATGCCGGCTCGGGCAGGGGTGGCTGTTCGCCCGGCCGATGGCGGCGACGGCGGTGGTCGAGCGTCTCGCCGAGCCGTTCGTTCCGGCGAGCGCGCTTGGCAATCGCGCGCGGGTTCTGCGATAGTTCCGAACGAGAGCCTCCTTCGAGAGATCACGACGGACCGCGATGCTGAACGCCCTGAGACGACTCTTCACCGACCTCGTCGAGCGTGGCGAGGCCGCGGCCTTCGCCGTCGACGATCCGCGCCTGGCCGTGGCCGCCCTGATGTGGCACGTGATCGGCGCCGACGGCGTGATCCAGCCGAACGAGCGCGAGCGCATGTTGGGCGAATTGGAGCGGCGCTACCGACTGGCGGCCGACGACGCGCACGATCTCGCCGAGGCGGCGCGGCGCGCCGAACTGGAGAGCGCGGCGCTGCAGACCTTCACCGCCGGCCTGCAGCGTCGCCTGCCGATCGCCGAGCGTCGCGAGATCGTCTCGTCGTTGTGGCGGCTCGCCTTCACCGACGGCGACGTCCACGAATTCGAGGACAACGTCGTCTGGCGGATCGCCGAACTGCTCGGGATCGAGGCGCATGAACGCACCGCGCTGCGCAAGGAGGTCGAGGCGGCGGCGGCCGACGAGGCCCTGCGGATGGCCGAGGCGCGTCGCGAGGGCGTCGGAGAGGGGTCGTGAACGACAGGCCGGATCCCTCGCTGCCGCCCGTTCTGATCGTGTTGCATCAGGAGACGTCGTCTCCCGGCCGCATCGGCGACATGCTGAAACGGCGCGGCCACCGGCTCGACATTCGTCGGCCGCGCTTCGGCGAGGCTCTGCCGACGACGTTGGCGGACCACGCCGGGGCGATGATCTTCGGCGGCCCGATGAGCGCCAACGACGAAGAGGACTGGATCCGACGGGAGATCGACTGGATCGGCGTGCCGCTCGCCGAGGAGAAGCCGTTTCTCGGCATCTGCCTCGGGGCGCAGATGATGGTGCGCCATCTCGGCGGCCGGGTCGAACATCACCCGCGCGGCGCGGTCGAGGTCGGCTGGTTTCCGCTGAAGCCGACGGCGGCGGGGCGCGCCCTGATGCCGTCCTGGCCGGGCTGCGTCTACCAGTGGCATCGCGAAGGCTTCGAGGTGCCCGCCGGAGCGCGGCTGCTGGCGGAGGGCGAGGACTTTCCCCATCAGGCGATCGCGGTGGGAACGCGCGCCTTCGGCATCCAGTTCCATCCGGAACTGACGTTGGCGATGATGCATCGTTGGACGGTCCGGGCTCTGCACCGGATGGAGGGGCCCGGCGTTCAGGCCCGCAATCAGCATTTCGACGGGCGCGAACTCCACGATCGACAGATCCGGGCCTGGGCCGAGCGCTTCCTCGATCTGTGGCTGGCCGCGCCGAAGGCGTGAGCCGGATGCGAAGACCCCGTCGTCTCGGGGGGAAGACGACGGGGCGGGTTCGTATCGGGGGATCGTGAGGTCGGCGGGATCCGGGGGAACGGAGATCTCGCGCTGGTCGCGAGCGAACGGCCCGATCGCGGCTCCCGACGAGTCGGGGGGGATTGGGGGGCTCGGGGTTCCGGCTCGTCGCCGGCGATCGAACCGTTCGTTGCGATGATGCGAAGATGCCGGGGCAACGTGGCCCTAGCTCGACCGAATTCCGGCGAAAATTCGGCGGCGATCACGAATTCCGGAGGACGTGACGCAACGGTCACGCGAGGGCGCGCCGAAAGACGAAGAACCTTCCCTTGCGGAATTTCTCGCGGATCGGATTGACCCGGGGCGCGCGAGGTTTATCGTCATGCGATCGGGTGGAACGCGAGGCCGAAATTTCCCTTTCCTTCATGGTTCGTGTCGATCCTGATCGGACACCGTCCCCAAGAGGCGGGTTCGAAAACTTCGAGCCGACGTAATCCCATGAACCGACTGCAGAGCGCGTTGGACTTCATCGAAGGAATCGCGGTGGCGGCGAACGTCGACGCGATGTTGGACAGTCTGCGACGCGTCGTCGGCGGATTCGGTTTCGATTCCTTCCTTCTGACCGGCGTGCCGGATCCGGGGCGCCGGATCGACGGCTACATTCTGCTGTCGGGTTGGAACGAGAGCTGGCTCGAGCGCTACGTTTCGCAGGATTACGTGCAGATCGATCCGATCGCGCGGCGTCTGCAGAGCGCCACCGATCCCTTCGTCTGGTCGGAGGCGACGGCGGGGTGCGAACTCACCCCGGTGGCGCGGCGGGTGATGGAGGAAGCGGCCGACATCGGCATGCGCGACGGTCTGTGCGTTCCGCTCTACGATCTCGACGGCCGTCGCTCGGTGCTGTCGATGGCGGCGCAGTCGATCGATCTGTCGCCGGCGGATCGGGGGGTGCTGCATCTCGTCGGGATGTACGCCCAGAACCGCATTCGCGAGATGGTCGAAGGCGAGGACGACTGGGATCGTCCGGCGCTGTCGCGGCGCGAGACGGAGTGTCTGCAGTGGACCGCCGCCGGCAAGACCTCCTGGGAGATCTCGGCGATCCTGAAGCTGTCGCGGAGCACCACCGAAGGCTACATCACTTCGGCGATGCGCAAACTCGGCGCGGCCAATCGCACCCAGGCGGTGGCGGAAGGCATCCGGCGCGGCCTCATCCACTGAAGATCCGGCCGCCGATTCGCGAGTATTTCAACTCGATACAACTTCAGACGGCGCTCGGTTGTGGCCCGAGTGTCGACACTTCATCATTGTAAATGCGCATTAACCTTTCATCATCCTCGTGGCGCCTCGCCCGGCTCGGTCCGCGGCGAGCGATCTTCTCGCCGAAGAAAGACCATGAGGACAGCAAAATGATCAGAATCTTCAAGAACGTCACCCCGGCCGACCGCATCGAGGAGCTGGAGCAGGTCTGGCGCCTGCGGCATCGCGTGTTCGTCGAGGAGAAGGGCTGGAGCGATCTGGCGCGCGCCGACGGACGCGAAATCGATCAGTTCGATCACGACGAAGCGGTGCATCTGTGCGTGATGCGCGGCGCGCGCGTCGTCGCCTATGCGCGCATGCTGCCGACGACGCGGGCGCATCTGCTCTCCGACGTGTTGCCGGAGCTCTGCCGCTTCCGCGACGTGCCGCGGGGGGCCGACACGATGGAATGGACGCGGCACTGCGTCGACCCGGACCATCGCGGCGCGACCTTCGCGATGGGCGAGGCGGAGCGCGAGCTGGTGCTCGGCATCGTCGAATGGGCGAGCGCCAACGCCATCGATCACCTGACGGCGGAGGGACATCCGGTGTGGGTGTCGCGGTTGTTGCGGCTGGGCTTCGGCGTCGAGCCGCTGTGTCTGCCGACCCCGATCGCCGGCGAAATGGCGATCGGCCTGCACATCACGGTCTCCGAGGGCACCCTCGCCAAGACCCGCCGTCTGCTCGCGCCGGAACGGATCGAGCTGCCGGGCGCGGTGGTGGGCGGGCGCGACCGGGCGATCGCTCGGGCGTGAGCCGCGCCCGGAGGCGACGCCGTCAGCTCGACGGCGTCGCCTCGGCGACCGCGGGGTCGGCCGCCGGCCGGCGACGACGGGTGAAGACCATCAGCGCCGACGGCGTCACCACCAGCGTCAGGACGGTGGCGAAGGCGAGGCCGAAGACGATGGCGTTGGAGAGATGGATCCACCACTGGGTCGACGGCGCGCCGATCGTCGTCTCGTGCAGGAGCAGGTCCGGATTGACGCCGAAGGCGATCGGCAGGACGCCGAGGATCGCGGTGACCGCGGTCAGGACCACCGGTCGGGCGCGTTCGCGGCAGGTCTCGAGCGCGGCGGCGCGCTTCTCCCAACCTTCGGCCATCAGCCGGTCGAAGGTGTCGATCAGGACGATGTTGTTGTTCACGACGACGCCGGCGAGGGCGATGATGCCGATGCCGCTCATCACCACCGAGAAGGAGAGCCCCTCGGCCATCAGGCCGAGGAAGACGCCGATGGTGGAGAAGACGACCGCGGAGAGCACCAGCGCCACCGAGGTGAAACGGCCGAATTGAGCGAGCAGCACGGCGAAGATCAGGAACATCGCCGCGCCGAAGGCCTTGCCGAGGAAGGCGGAGGCCTTGCGCCGCTCTTCGTCTTCGCCGACCAGTTTCCAGCGCAGGCCGGGGCCGAGGTCGAGGCCGGCGAGCTCCCCGGCGACGGCCGCCTGCACTTCCGCCGCCTGCGCGCCCTCGCGCAGGTTGGCGGTGACGGTCAGCACCCGTTCGCCGTCGACGCGGGAGAGGCGGCCGACGCGCGGCGCGGGCTTCCTCTCCATGACGTTGCCGATCGGCACGGCGCCGACCGGGCCGTTGATCCTGATCTCGTCGAGGGTGGCGAGCGTCCGCCGTTCGGGCGGGAAGCGCAGCACGATGTCGACGGAATCGGTGGTGTCGGACGGCCTGTATTCGGTGAGCTTCAAGCCGTTGGTGACGAGCTGGACGGCGGCGCCGACCGCGCCGATCGAGACGCCGTATTTGGCGGCTTCCGACCGCTTGACCTCGAGCCGCCAGTCGATGCCGGGCAGGGGACGGGCGTCGTCGATGTCGACGGCTTGCGGGTGACGAGCGAGAAGCTCGGCGACCTTGGCGGCGGCGGCGGGCAGGCGGTCGGGATCGGCGGCGGAGAGGCGGATCTGGATCGGCTTGCCGGTCGGCGGCCCGGCCTGGGGCTTGCGCGGCTCGACCTCGAGGCCGGGCATGCCGGCGGTCCGGGCGCGGATCTCTTCGAGCACCGCCTTGGCGGGACGGCGCTCGCGCCAGTCGACCATCTCGAACTGGATCACGCCGATCACGTCCTCGGCGACGTCGCCGCCGCCGCCCTTCTGCTCGCCGACGCGGGTGTAGACCCGCTTCAGCTCGGGCATGCCGAGCAGACGCTTCTCGACGGCGGCGACGGCGAGGTTCTTCTCGGCCAACGAGAGATTGCCGCGAGCGTGGACGTGGACGAGGCCGTAGTCCGGCTCGACCTCGGGGAAGAAGATCACGCCCTCGCCGAGCCGCCCGTAGACCTGCGGCACGATCACCAGGAGGGCGACGGCGAGCGCCAGCACGGTCTTGGGATGATCGACGGCGCGGGCGACCAACGCCATGTAGGGGCCGTCGGTCTTCACCACCTCGTGCTTCGGCGGCCGGCCGAACAGCGAGCCGAGCGTCGGGGTGAACAGGAGCGAGAAGATCAGCGACGCCGACAGCGTCGCGATCAGGGTGATCGGCATGTATTTCATGAATTCGCCGACGACGCCGGGCCAGAACAAGAGCGGCGAGAAGGCGGCGACGCGGGTGGCGGTGGCGGCGAAGACCGGGCCGGCCATGCGATGGGCGGCGAGCGTGTAGGCCGCCTGCGGGGCCATCCCCTCCTCCATCCGACGCTCGGCGAATTCGGCGACGATGATGGCGTCGTCGACCAACATGCCGACCGCCAGGATCAACGAGAACAGCACGACGATGTTGACCGTGAGGCCGGCCAGCGACAGCCACAGGATGCCCATCAGGAAGGACGTCGGGATGGCGAGCCCGATCATCGCCGAGGCGCGGAAGCCGAGCGCCCACAGGATCACCACGAAGACCAGCAACACCGCGATCAGGACCGAGTTCTGCAGATCGTCGAGCAGACGGCGGATGTCGGTCGACTTGTCCTGACTGAAGCCGACCGTGACGCCCTGCGGCAGGCCGGCGGCGAAGCGGTTCGCCACCGCCTTCACCGCGTCGACGGTCTCGATCAGATTGGCACCGGTGCGCTTGACCACCTCGATGGCGATCGCCGGGCGGCCGTCGATGCGGGTGATCGAGGTGGCGTCCTTGAAGGTGCGGGCGACGCTGGCCACCTCGAGGGCGCGGACCACGGCGTTCGAACCGGCGACGATCGGCAGATCGGCGATGTCGGCGAGGCCTTCGATCAGCGACGGGATCTTGACGGCATAACGGCCCTGCGCGCCTTCCAGCGTGCCGGCGGCGACCAGCTGGTTCGACCCGCCGGCGACCGCCAGCAGTTGATCGAGCGAGACGCCGTAGGACTGCAGCAGCATCGGATCGACGACGACCTCGACGAGATCGTCGCGGGCGCCCTGGAGGTCGGCGGAGAGCACGCCGGGGGCCTGTTCGATCGCCTGGCGCAGTTCGCGGGCGAGCCGGGTCAGGGTGCGTTCCGGCGCGTCGCCGGAGACCGAGACGACGAGCACGGGGAAGAGCGAGAGATTGACCTCGTGGACGGCCGGTTCGTCGGCGGTCGCGGGCAGATCGCGCTTGGCGTCGTCGACCTTGGCGCGGACGTCGGCCAGCGCCGCGGAACTGTCGAAGCCGGCGTTGAACTCCAGCAGCACGTAGCCGCCGCCCTCGTAGGCCTGGGAGCGCATCTCCTTGACGTTGGCGACCGACTTCAGCTTGGTCTCGACCGGCCTCAGCAACAGGCGTTCGCCGTCTTCCGGCGAGATGCCGCGCAAGGTGAGCTGGACATAGACGATCGGCACGCGGACGTCGGGCTCGGCCTCCTTGGGGATGGCGAGATAGGCGAGGCCGCCGGCGATCAGCGTGAAGATCAGGCAGACCAGGGTCAGCCGCCAGTTGCGGACGGCGAGCGTGACCGGGCTCATTCGACGTTCTCCGCCGTCACCTTCTCGCCGACCCGAACGAATTCCTGACCGGCGACGATGACGCGAGCGCCGTCGGCGACGCCGGCGAGCCACAGGCCGTCGGGGGTGTCGTCGAGGATCTCGATGCGGTGGAAGGCGACGAGGTCGCCCTCGTCGACCGTGCGCACGCCGATCGCGCCGTCGTCGGCGAGGCTGAGGACGGAGCGCGGCAGGCGGACCGCCGGCAGCGGATCGGAGGGTAGGACGATCTCGGCGGTGAGGCCGGCGGCGACGGCGGCGCCGGGATTGGGCGCCTCCACCTCGACGCGGTAGGTGCGGGTCTTCTCGGCGGCGGCGCGGGAGAGATAGCTGATCCGGCCGGCGATGACGCGGCCGGTGACGAGCCGGATCTCGGCCGGCCGGCCGACCTCGACGCGCGACACCGACCGTTCGCTGACCTCGCCGGCGACGACGATCGGATCGAGGGCGAGGACGGTGGCGACCAGACGGCCGTCGGCGACGGCCTGACCGGCTTCGACCGGGATCTGGTCGAGGATGCCGGCGATCGGGGTCGTGAGCGTCTTCTTGTCGAGCTCGACGCGAGCGAGTTCGAGCGCGGCGGCGGCGGCGTCGACCGCCGCCTTGGAGGCGACGAGGTTGAGGCGCGGTCCGGCGCCGGTCGCCGAGAGGCGGCTCGCCGCCTCCCATTCGGCGCGGCGCTGCTCGAACAGCGCCTCGGCCTGCCTGACCGCGGCGGCGCGGCCCTCGTCGGCGAGGTGGGCGACGACGGCGCCGGCGGCGACGCGCGAGCCCTTCGGCGCCGGCAGGTCCTCGACGATGCCGGGGCCGCGGGCGGTGACGGCGACGGTCTTGTTGGCCTCGGTGCGGCCGGAGACGACGAGCAGACGGGCGTAGGGCTCGGCATGGACGCGGACGACGCCGACGAGCCGGAGCGGCGCGGCCGCGGTCTCCTCGGCGCGAGCCGGCGGCGGACGCGAGGCGGAAGTGCCGAAATGCCCGAGGCCGATCCAGGCGGCGACGGCGGCGAGCACCGTCACGGCGACGACGCGGTCGGCCCGGCGGGGAAGGTGGAACGTCATGTGCCCTCCACGAGCGCTTCCAGCGCCTCGCGATGCCAATCGGCCGCCGGCTCGGAGAAACAACAGAATACGACACGCAGGGCGCGGAACTGCGACAGCTCGGCCGCGACGGCGGTCACCGCGACCTCGGCTGCGGCGCGGCCGGGATAGCCGTAGACGCCGGTCGAGATCGAGGGGAAGGCGATCGAGGCGCAATCGTGCGCCCGGGCGAGGACGAGCGAGTTGCGATAGGCGGCGGCGAGCAGGGCCTCTTCGTCTCGGTCGCCGCCGCGCCAGATCGGGCCGACGGTGTGGATGACGTGACGGGCCGGGAGGCGATGGCCGGCGGTGAGGCGGGCTTCGCCGGTCGGGCAGCCGCCGATCTTCCGGCATTCGGCGAGGAGGCCCGGACCGGCGGCGCGGTGGATCGCGCCGTCGACGCCGCCGCCGCCGAGAAGGGTCTCGTTGGCGGCGTTGACGATCGCGTCGACCGCGAGCGTGGTGATGTCGGCGACGACGACCTCGAGCGCATGCGCGCCGAGGCGCCGTTCATACCGCGCCTGCATGTCTCGCCTCCCCGCTCTCCTCGAACGATCGTCCGACGACACTTAAGGGTCCGGTCGCGTCGGGTCGAGGGGCGGCGGGCGGAAAAGTGGCGTTTGGTCGCGGCGCGCGGCATCGCGATTCGATCTTCGGTTGGTTGGAATTCGACGAGACTTCGCGTGAGACGGGCGGCACTTCACCCGTTCGGGGGGACGAAAGACGGCGTATCGCGTCAGACATCGATTACTTTTCTTCTGTATCGAAGTTTTTTCGACGACCGGGCACGACGCTTCGACGTCATAAGTTCGATCTCACGTCAGACTTTTCCTAGGAGAGAAAATTCTCCTCGGCGCGATGACGTCGCGAATACGAGACGGCGCCGGAGATGCCGGCCAAGCGCTGGAAACTCCAGAACTTTCGGCGTTGATCTCGATCAAGGTGGCGAAGGCGGAAAGTCCTCTAACGAAGAGACGGGAGGCACGAGGGGTGCCGCTCCCCGAAGCCGTGGGCGGCTTCGTCTGGTTTCGGAGGCAGTCCCGCATGTTCAAGATCGCACTGCTCGTCTGGATCGTCCTGGGCGCCACGCTCGCCGGCATGGCGCTGACGCTGACGCTGACGGTCCCGGCGTTCCAGCCCAACGCCATGAAGCTCCTGCCGATCTTCAGCCTGGCCGGCTTCGTGATCGCCATTCCCGCCTCGTTCTACGTGGCCAAGAAGATCCTGGCGCTGACCAAGGGCGTGTGATCGCTCCTTCGGCGTCGATGCGAAAGAGGGCGGGCCCGGTCGGGTCCGCCCTCTTTCGCATTTCTCCAGCCTCGCCGGCTCAGGCGGCGCGACGGCCGTCGGTCAGTTCGCGCAGCAGGCGCTCGATCTCGTCGGAGAGCCGTTCGGCTTCGCCGGCGAGTTCGCCGGCCAACCCGGAGAGGACGGCGGCGGCCCGATCGGTGTCTTCCGCCTTGGCCGGCAGGTGATTGATCGCGGCGACGGCGGCGCTGGTCGCATCGGAGGCGCGGTGCAGGCTGTCGGTGATCTCCTGGGTGGCGACGTTCTGCTCCTCGACCGCGCCGGCGACGGCGGTCGAATAGGAGGACATCGAGGAGATCGCCTCGCCGATCTCGCCGACCGAGGCGAACACGTCGTGGGTGGCGGTGCGGATGTCGGCGATCTGGCGCTCGATCTCCTCGGTCGCCTTGCCGGTCTGTCCGGCGAGCACCTTCACCTCCTGGGCGACCACCGCGAAGCCCTTGCCGGCCTCGCCGGCGCGGGCCGCCTCGATCGTGGCGTTGAGCGCGAGCAGGTTGGTCTGATCGGCGATCTCGGCGATCAGACCGGAAATCTCGCCGATCTTGCGGCTGGTCTCGCCGAGCCGTTCGGCGACGGCCGCCGCCCCGGCGGCGCGGTCGCGGGCCTGATCGGAGGCGGTCACCGATTGCGCGGTCTGGCCGGCGATCTCGCCGATCGACGACGAGAGTTCGGTCACCGCCGTGACCACCACCGAACTGTCGGCGGTGACGGCGTTGAGCCGGTCGATCGCCTCGTCGAGCCCGCGACGGGTCTCGGCGGCGTTGGCGGCGACCGCGCCGATCTGCGCCTCGATCTTGCCGACCAACTCGCCGAGGGCGGCGATGATCGAGCCGACCGACCAGCGGATGCGGTCGGCGACGCCGCTCATCGCCTTGCGCTCGCGCTCGACCAGCTCGCGCCGGCGCTCGTCGGAATTGGCGGAAGCGATCCGTTCGAGGGTGCGGTCGCGGAAATAGACGACGGCGCGAGCGACCTGGGCGATCTCGTCGCGGCCGTCGGCAAGATCGATCTTGGCATGGAGATCCTCGTCGCCGAGATGGCGGATGCCGGCGTCGAGACGGTCGATGGCCTTGATGATCGAACGGGAGGCGGCGACCGCGGCGATCAGGGCGAGCGCCACGACCAGACCGGAGATGCCGAGCATCAGGTAGAGATTGGCGCGGAAACCGGCGATCCGGGCGAGGAGCAGCCGATCGAGCTCGTCGGCGGAAGCGAGCCACAGCGCGTCGGCGGCGCGATGCAGTTCGGCATGGGCGGCGGCGACCGGGGCGAGGTCGAGAGCGGGGCGACGGGCGTCGTCGCGCAGGGCGCGAGCGGCGGCGTCGATGGCGTCGTGATAGGCCTTGGCGCGCGCGGCGAAGGCGTCGGTCTTCGACGCGAGGGCCGTCTTGACCGATCCGTCGGGATTGCCGGCGAAGGCGGAGGCGAGATCGCTCGAGACGCCGTCGGCCGACGCGGTAAAGCCGCCGAGGCGAACCATCAGATCGGCCTTGTCGTCGTCGGAGAGCGTGGCGGCCGCCTTCTGGGCGCGGGCGATGGCGAGGAGTTGGGCGGCCTGATCGACGGCGTCGGGCAGTTTCACGGTCACCGTGTCCTGCACGTAGTAGCTGTCGAGGTCGGGATCGAGGGTGAGGTTGGAGCCGTCGGCGACCTTGCCGACGAGGCCGCGCAACGCGGCGACGAGGGCGACGACCCGGTCGTCGCGGCGGTCGGCGGAAAGCGCGGGCAGAGCGGCGGCGACCGTCTGGGCGGCGGCGCGGCTGTCCATCGCTTCGTCGAGGTCTCGGCCGCGCGTCGCGAGGAGGTCGGTCGAGGGACGGTTGCCGACCGGCCCGATGTCGATCGCGGTGGCCGCGGTCAACGCCGGCCAGACCGCCTGGAGATAATGCGCGCCGTCCGATTCCTTCGCCGCGAAGGTCATGTCCTTGCGGCTCTGCGCGACGAACAGCCAGGCCAGCAGGGCGATCGGCACGAGGAGCAGGAGGACGATGCCGGCGAGCTTGTGACGGATGGCGAGCGAGGGCATGGCGGGACTCACGAGCGCAATAGGGGTATCCCGTATACGATCGTGGGGAGAGTTAACCTCCGGCTAACGTGGCGGAAGGAAATGACGAAAATCGCGCGATGCACAAATCATGGGCATCGCGCGACCATCGGACGTCGAGTTTCTGTCTGATTCTCTACCGTAGGTATACGCGCCGCAGGCGAGCCTTCACGAGGCTGGTCCGCAGATCATTGCTGAACGACGACCGGGGTACCGATCGAGACGCGGTCGTAGAGTTCGACGACGTCTTCGTTGTACATGCGGATACAGCCGTAGGAGGCGCGCGTTCCGATCGAGTCGCGGCGATTGGTGCCGTGGATGGCGTATTCGGTGCCGGAGAGCAGCATGGCGCGGGGTCCGAGCGGGTTGTGCGGGCCGGGCGGCACCAGATCGGGCAGGCTCGGCTTGTCGCGCTTGACCTCGGCCGGCGGTCCCCAGATCGGATTGACCTCCATGCGGCCGATGGTGGTGCGGCCGGCCCATTCCTTGCCCGGACGACCGACGGCGATCGGATAGCGAATGGCGCGGCCGTCGCCGAGCACGTAGTAGAGTTTGCGTTGCGAGGTCTTCACCACGATCGTGCCGGCCGTATAGCCGTCGTCGAAGGTCACCAGTTCACGCGCGCTCGCCTCCGTCGCCGAGAAGGCGGTCAGAGCGAGGGCGGCGGCGAAGCCGAGGGCCGCGGCCGTTCGGTTCTTCATGTCGCGATACTCCCCTGTTTACGTCGTCGACGCGACGATCGGGAGAGTCCTCTCAGAAACGAGTTGAATTTTCGCGAGTATTCATGGTTTCCGAGAGCTTGCGGGGCGCGTCGGCGGCGTCGATCCGACGGGCGGACGAGTCACGGTGAATCCTTTGCAAAGAAAAAGGCCCCGGATCGCTCCGGGGCCTCGATCTCGCGACTTTCGCGCGATGGCGATCAGTGGCGGTTCTGACGGTGCTCGATGAGATCGTCGACGACGGTCGGATCGGCCAGCGTCGAGGTGTCGCCGAGGCTGTCGAAGCTGTCTTCGGCGATCTTGCGCAGGATGCGGCGCATGATCTTGCCCGAGCGGGTCTTCGGCAGACCGGGCGAGAACTGGATCAGGTCCGGCGAGGCGATCGGGCCGATCTCCTTGCGGACCCAGGTCACCAGCTCCTTGCGCAGCGCCTCGGTCGGCTCTTCGCCTTCCATCAGCGTGACGTAGGCGTAGATGCCCTGGCCCTTGAGGTCGTGCGGATAGCCGACGACGGCGGCTTCGGCGACCTTCGGGTGGGCGACCAGCGCCGACTCGACTTCCGCCGTGCCCATGCGGTGGCCGGAGACGTTGATGACGTCGTCGACGCGGCCGGTGATCCAGTAGTAGCCGTCGGCGTCGCGGCGGCAGCCGTCACCGGTGAAGTACATGCCCTTGTAGGTCGAGAAGTAGGTCTGCACGAAGCGCTCGTGATCGCCGAACACAGTGCGCATCTGACCCGGCCACGAGTCGGTGATGACGAGGTTGCCCTCGGTCGCGCCTTCGAGGATGTGGCCCTCGGCGTCGACCACGGCCGGCTGCACGCCGAAGAACGGACGGGTCGCCGAACCCGGCTTGAGGGCGGTCGCGCCCGGCAGCGGCGTGATCAGGATGCCGCCGGTCTCGGTCTGCCACCAAGTGTCGACGATCGGGCAGCGGCCCTCGCCGACGACGTTGTAGTACCACATCCAGGCTTCCGGATTGATCGGCTCGCCGACCGAACCGAGGATGCGCAGCGACTTGCGGGACGTCTTCTTGACCAGCTCCTCGCCGGCGCCCATCAGCGAACGGATGGCGGTCGGGGCGGTGTAGAAGATGTTGACCTGATGCTTGTCGACCACGTCCCAGAAGCGGGCGGCGGTCGGATAGGTCGGCACGCCTTCGAACATCACCGAGGTCGCGCCGTTGGCGAGCGGGCCGTAGACGATGTAGCTGTGGCCGGTGACCCAACCCACGTCGGCGGTGCACCAGTAGATGTCGCCCGGCTTGTAGTCGAAGATGTACTGGTGGGTGATCGAAGCATAGAGCAGATAGCCGCCGGTGGTGTGCAGCACGCCCTTCGGCTGGCCGGTCGAACCCGAGGTGAAGAGGATGAACAGCGGATCTTCCGCGTTCATCGGCTCGACGGCGCAGTCGGTCGAGACCTTGGCGACCTCGGTGTCGTAGTAGAAGTCGCGGCCGTCCTTCATGGCGATCGAGCCGCCGGTGCGGCGCACGACGATGACCGACTTGACGCCGGCCTTGCCGTCGATGGCGGCGTCGACGTTGGCCTTCAGCGGCACCTTGCGACCGCCGCGCAGACCCTCGTCGGCGGTGATCACCAGTTCGGAGCCGCAGCCCTCGATGCGGGCGGAGAGGCTGTCGGGCGAGAAGCCGCCGAAGACGATCGAGTGGACGGCGCCGATGCGGGCGCAGGCCAGCATCGCGTAGGCCGCTTCCGGGATCATCGGCAGGTAGATGGTGACGCGGTCGCCCTTCTTGACGCCGTGCGCCTTGAAGACGTTGGCGAGCTTGCAGACTTCGTCCTTGAGCTCGGCGTAGGTGATCTTCTTGTCTTCGGCCGGGCTGTCGCCCTCCCAGATGATCGCGACCTTGTCCGGCGTGGCGGCGGCGTGACGATCGACGCAGTTCGCCGCGACGTTCAGCTCGCCGTCCTCGAACCACTTGATCGACACGTTGTGCGGATCGTAGCTGGTGTTCTTCACCTTGGTGAAGGGCCTGAGCCAGTCGAGGCGCTTGGCCTGCTCGCCCCAGAACCCGTCCGGATCCCTGATCGACTGCTCGTACATGGCCTTGTACTTGGCGTCGTCGACGAGCGCGCTCGCTGCGATGTCGGCGGGCACCGGAAACACGTTCTCGGACATGGACTGACCTCCCTGGATTTCGATCTTCCGGGGAGGAAAACGAAAACCGTCGCGGCGCGAAGCTGCGACATGTCGTCCTCCCCATTTCGGGCGGCATTATGCGACATCCCAGACCGTCGTCCACACGCCCGGCGACAGACTTTGGTCGAGAGGGCGGCGAAAAGAGCGCCGTTTCGTCAGTGAATCGCGTCGGAATAAAGTCTTATCGACGTCGGTCGGGGGGTCTCTCGCGCCGTTCGACGGGCGCGGAGCGCGGCTAGACCGGGAAGGACGTCACCGAACGTTCATGGTCGGCTCCTACGAGCCCGTAATTGACGTACACGTCAGCGTTTTTCTTGCAATGCAGCAAAAACTACCTGAGTCAGCGGTGGTTCATTGTGCGTTGCGTCATCGCGTCTGGCTCCGCCGCGCCCGCCCGGGGTCGGATGAAGGGAAATTCATTTGTTGCGGGTCGGACCGGCGGGTAGGGTCTCGCGGTCGCGAAGCGTAGGTGGACGAGATGGGGCGGACGAAGAGCGCCGGAGCGCAGGGCGGAGCGGGCGTGGCGACGTCACGCCGCGTCGTCGTCGTCGGGCTGCTCGTCGGGCTCGGCGGTTGCGGCGAAGCGGCGTTCGCGCCCGATCTGACGGCGGAGATGCCGACGCGCTACGCCGCGAGCGACGGTCGCGCCGTTGTCGAGCTCGGCTCCGATTGGGTGAAGGGTTTCGGCTCGCGCGAACTCGCCGAACTGGTGGCGCTCGGCGACGCCGACAATCTCGACATCGAGGCGGCGACGCAGCGCATCGCCCAGGCCGAGGCGGAGCTCGCCGCGTCCCAGGCTTCGCTGGCGCCGAGCCTCGACGGGACGACGAGCGCCTCGCGCACGATCACGCCGGGGACGCGCTCGTCGTTCTCGCCGCCATTCAAGACCAGCGTCGTCGACAGCTATTCGCTCGGCGTCTCCGGATCATGGACGATCGATCTGAACGGCCGGCTGAGGGCGCTCGCGGCGGCCGCCGGCGCGGCCGCCGAGGCGGCGCGGATCGAGCGCGACGCGGTGCGGTTGACCACCGCGACGGCGATCGCCGACGCGTGGCTCAGGGTCGGGGCGGCGCGCGAGCAGATCCGGATCGCTCGGGAGAGCGTGGCGACGGCCGAGCGCACGCTCACGGTCTATCGGCGGCGGCTCGAGGTCGGCACGGCGACGGCGCTCGATCTGGCGCAACAGGAGAGCCTGGTCGCCTCGCAGCGCGCATCGGTGCCGGCGCTGGAGATCACCGCGCGGCAGACACGCAACGCGCTGGTGGTGCTGACGGGCCGGGTCCCGGAGGCGTTCGATCCGAAGATCGCGCGCGTTTCGGGCGTGCGCGTGCCGAGCGTGGCGGCGGGGCTGCCGTCGCGGCTCCTGACGCGGCGGCCGGACGTCGCCGTCGCCGAAGCGAACCTCGCGGCGCAGGCGGCGAACGTCGAGGCGGCCCGGGCGGCGTTCCTGCCGGAGATCACCCTGACCGGGTCGACCGGGCTCGCCAGCGCCTTCCTGAAGAATCTGCTCCGGCCCGACGCGGTTGCGAGCCAGGCGGCGGCGGGGCTGACCGCGCCTATCTTCGACGCCGGCGCGCGCTCGGCGGCGCTCGATCAGGCGCGGGCCCGGCACGCCGAGTTGGTGGCGACCTATCGTTCGGCGACGCATCAGGCGCTCGCCGACGTGGAGAACGCGCTCGTCGCGGTCGATCAATACGGCCGCCAGGAACGTCTGCAACGGGCGGTGGTGACCGCGGCGCGCAAGGCGCAGCGCCTGACCGAGGAACGCCTGACGGAAGGAACGATCGACGTGACGACGGTGCTGGAGGCGGAGCGGACGCTGTTTTCGGCGGAGCAGACGCTTGTGACGGTGCGCTTGGCGCGGGCGCGGGCGGTGGTGTCGTTGATCGGCGCGCTCGGCGGCGGCTGGTCGAAGCCGGCGCCGACGGCGCTCGCCGAAGGAGCGGCGCGATGAAGACTTCGCGGGCTCTTCTCCTCCTTGCGCTGCTCGCGACGGCCGGTGTGGGCGCGGCGTGGTGGACCGGACGTCTGCCGTTCGGCGCGAAACCGACGACGACGGGCGACGGTCAACTCCCGCCGGGGCCGCTCGGCGGGGCCGCGCCGGGCGGGCGGCGGGCGCAGATGTCGCGCAACGACGGGCCGGTGCCGGTGTTGGTCGCGCCGGTCGGGCGCGCCGACGTCGATCTCCACGTCGAGGGCATCGGCACGGCGCAGGCCGACGCCACGGTGACGGTCAAGGCTCAGGTCGACGGACGGCTCACCGAGGTGCGGTTCTCGGAAGGTCAGGAGGTCGCGGCGGGCGACGTGCTGGCGGTGATCGATCCCGCCTCCTACAAGGCGGTGTGGGATCAGGCGGTGGCCAAGCGCGACCAGGATCTCGCCGATCTCGCCAACGCCCGCGCCGATCTCGAACGCTACGAGCGGCTCGCCAAGTCGGAGGCGGGGTCGCGTCAGCAGGCGGATTCGCAGCGTGCGACGGTGGCCAAGCTGGAGGCGCAGACCCGGATCGACGCCGGCGCGATCGACGCGGCGCGGATCAATCTCGACTACACGACGATCCGCGCGCCGATCGCCGGGCGGACCGGTTTGCGTTCGATCGACGTCGGCAATCTGGTCAAGGCGTCGGACACCACGGGTCTCGTGACGATCGCCCGGATCCGGCCGATCGCCGTCACCTTCACGGTGGCGCAGCAGCGCCTTCCCGAGCTGCTCGCCGCCGAGAAGCGCGGACCGATCCCGGTCGAGGTGCTCGGTTCCGACCGCAAGACGGTGGTCGAACGCGGCGAGGTGACGGTCATCGACAATCAGGTCGACGCCTCGACCGGCACGGTGAAGCTCAAGGCGCGACTGCCCAACCGCGACGAGGCGTTGTGGCCGGGGCAGTTCGTCGACCTGCGCATCGCGGTCGATCGGTTGAAGAACGTCCGCGTCGTGCCGAGCGCGGCGGTGCAGCGCACCGCCGAGGGGCCGTGGGTCTATGTCGTCGACGGCGAAGGCAAGGCGCGGCGCCGGGCGGTGACGATCACTCGTCAGGACGAGACGCGGGCGGTGATCGACGGCGGGCTCGAGGATGGAGAGAAGGTGGTGACGACCGGGTTCGCGCGGCTCACCGACGGCGCGGCGGTGCGCGCCGACGACGCGGCCGCGGCCGCGGCCGGCGAGGCCGGCCCGGCGAAGGCGGACACCGCTTCGAGCGACCGGCCGCGCCGCAAGTCCGGACAGGGTCGCCCCGACGCCACGGCCGCGCCGGGGGCGCCGGCGACGGCGGGGACCGACGGATCGAAGCCATGAGCGTCTCGGCGCCGTTCATCGCCCGCCCGATCGCGACGTCGCTCTTGGCGGCGGCGTTGCTGGTGGTGGGGTTGCTCGGCTTTCGGGCGCTGCCGGTCTCCTCGTTGCCGCAGGTCGATTTTCCGACCGTCGAGATCACCACGCGGATGCCGGGGGCCGATCCGGCGACGACGGCGGCGGTGGTCACCGGGCCGCTCGAGCGGCAGTTCGGGCAGATCTCGGCGGTCACGGCGATGACCTCGGAGAGCTCCTACGGCCTGTCGCGGATCACGTTGCAGTTCGATCTCGACCGCGACATCGACGCGGCGGCGCAGGACGTGCAGTCGGCGATCAACGCCGCCGCCGGCACGCTGCCGACCGATCTGCCCTATCCGCCCGTCTATTCGAAGGTCAATCCGGCGGACACGCCGATCCTGACCCTGGCGCTGACCTCCGACAGTCAGCCGCTGCGCCGCCTTTCCGATCTCGCCGACACGCTGATCGGCCAACGCCTGTCGCAGATCTCCGGCGTCGGGCGGGTGTCGGTCGCCGGCGGGGTGCGGCCGGCGCTCAGGGTCAAGGCCGACTTCGACCGGCTGGCGGCCTACGGCCTGACGCTCGCCGATCTCAGGACGGCGATCGCGGCGACCAATCTTGCAGGCTCGAAGGGCGCGCTCGACGGGCCTCGGCAGGCCTGGTCGATCGGCGCGAACGATCAGATCGACAACGCCGCCGGTTTCGCCCGCGTCGTGGTGGCGCGCAAGAACGGCACGCCGGTGCTGCTCTCCGACGTCGCCAAGGTCGAGGAGGGGCTCGAAGACGCCTATGTCGGCGGCTGGTATCGCGGCAAACGGGCGGTGGTGCTCGACATCCAGAAGCAGCCCGGCGCCAACATCGTCGAGACGGTCGACCGGCTGATGAAGGAGGTGCCGCGCCTCGCCCGGTCGATGCCGGCGGGGGTGAACCTCGAGATCGTCCACGACCGCACGACGACGATCCGCGCCTCGATCGCCGACGTCGAGTTCACGTTGATCCTGTCCTGCGCCCTCGTGGTGATGGTGGTGCTGCTGTTCCTCAGGTCGCTTCGGGCGACGATCATCGCGGCGGTGACGCTGCCGCTGTCGATCGTGGCGACCTTCGCGGCGATGTGGTGGGCCGGCTTCAGCCTCGACAATCTGTCGCTGATGGCGCTGACCATCGGCGCCGGCTTCGTCGTCGACGACGCGATCGTGATGATCGAGAACATCGTGCGACGGCGCGACGAGGGGCTCGACGGGATCGAGGCGGCGAAGGCCGGCGCCGGCGAGATCGGCTTCACCGTGATCTCGCTGACCCTGTCGTTGATCGCGGTGTTCATCCCGCTCTTGTTCATGACCGGTCTGGTCGGGCGGATGTTCCGCGAATTCGCGCTGACCCTGTCGATGGCGGTGGTGGTGTCGGCGGTGGTGTCGCTGACGCTGACGCCGATGATGTGTTCGCGCCTGCTGAAGCGGGAGGAGGCGCATCACGGCGGGGTGCTCGGCGGTCTCCTTGCGGCGGCGGAATGGCCGATCTCGGCGATGGCGCGCGGCTACGAGGCTTCGCTCGGTTGGGCGCTCGCGCACGGACGTTTCATGCTCCTCATCACCGCGGCGTCGCTGGCGGCGACCGGGTGGCTCTATGTGACGAGCCCGAAGGGGTTCCTGCCGAACCAGGACACCGGCCTGATCTCGGTGGTGCTGGAAGGCGCGCCGCAGGCCTCCTTCGCCGAGATGACGCGCCTGCAGGAGCAGGTGACGCGGGCCTTCGAGCGGGATCCGGACGTCGTCGGCGTCGTCTCGGTGATCGGGATCGGCGGGCTCAACGCCACCGGCAACACGGCCCGGCTGACCGTGTCGTTGACGCCGCGCGAGACGCGGCTCTCCACCGCGGCGGAGATCGCCGATCGGCTGAGGCGGGCCGGCGAGGCCGTTCCCGGCGCCGCAGTCCACGTCCAGCCGGTGCAGGACGTCAAGATCGGCACGCGGTCGAGCCGTTCGCAATATCAGTACACTCTGACCGGGCCCGATCAGGCGGCGGTGTCGCGCGAGGCCGACGGGCTCGCCGTGGCGCTGGCCGGACGTCCGGAATTCGCCCATGTGACGCTCGAGACGCGCGACGACGGGCTCGCGGTCCATGTCGCCGTCGACCGGGAACGGGCGGGTCGTCTCGGCGTCTCGGTCGAGACCATCGACGACGCGCTCCAGGACGCCTTCGCGCAGCGGCGGATCTCGACGATCTACGCCCAGACCAACCAGTATCGGGTGATCCTGGAGGCCGATCTCTCGGCCGGGGTCGACGCGGCGGTGTTGGAGCGGCTCCGGGTCGCCGCGTCGAGCGGAACGACGGTGCCGCTCGCGGCGATCGCCCGGATCGAGCGGACCACCGCGCCGCTGTCGGTCGCCAAGCTCGATCAGTTTCCCGCCGCCACGCTGTCGTTCGATCCGGCGCCGGGCGTCTCGCTCGACGCCTGCCTCGCTGCGATCGAGGAGGTTCGCGCCGGTTTCGCCGACGTCGGCGTGCAGGGGCGGCCGGACGCCGACGCGGCCGAGTTCGCCCGCTCGCTCGCCTCGCAGCCGTGGCTGATCCTGGCGGCGGTGGCGACGATCTACGTGGTGCTCGGCGTGCTCTACGAGAGCTTCGCCCATCCCTTCACCATCCTGACGACCCTGCCTTCGGCCGGCGTCGGGGCGCTGATCGCGCTGCGGCTGACCGGCGAGGATCTGTCGCTGGTGGCGCTGATCGGCATCGTGCTGCTGATGGGCATCGTCAAGAAGAACGCGATCATGATGATCGACTTCGCGATCGTCGCCGAGCGCGAGCACGGCCGCGATCCCCGCACGGCGATCATCGAGGCCTGCCGGCTCCGGTTCCGGCCGATCATGATGACGACGCTCGCCGCGCTGTTCGGGGCGATGCCGCTCGCCTTCGCGCACGGCGTCGGTTCGGAGCTCCGCATCCCGCTCGGCATCACCATCATCGGCGGCCTGCTGCTGTCGCAGCTCCTCACTCTCTATACGACCCCGGTCGTCTATCTGGCGGTCGAGGGGCTCCGGGCGCGGCTCGGCTTCGGCGCGTCGGGACCGGTCGGCGAGGAGGCGGGCCCGTGATCGACCTCTCCGGCCCCTTCGTCCGCCGCCCGGTCGGCACGACGCTGTTGGCGGTCGGGCTGTTTCTGGTCGGGTTGGTCGCCTGGGGTCAGTTGCCGGTGGCGAGCCTGCCGGCGATCGATCTGCCGACCATCCGCATCTCGGTGTCGCGGCCCGGCGCCGATCCGGCGACGATGGCCTCGACGGTGGCGGCGCCGCTCGAACGGTCGATCGGAACGATCGCCGGGGTGAGCGAACTGACCTCGTCGTCGAACTTCGGCTCGACGACGATCGTGGCGCAGTTCGATCCGAGCCGTCGGGTCGACGGGGCGGCGCGCGACGTCCAGGCGGCGATCAACGCCGCGGCGGCGGATCTGCCGAGCGATCTCAATTCCGCGCCGGTGGTGCGCAAGATGAACCCGGCCGCCGCGCCGGTGCTGATCCTGGCGCTGACCTCCGACACGTTGAACACCACCGAGATCTACGACGTCGCCGACACGACGATCGTGCAGACGCTGTCGCAGGTCGAGGGCGTCGCCGACGTGTCGGTGGCCGGCGGCGAACAACCGGCGATCCGGGTGACGCTCTCCTCGGCGAAGATGGCGGCGATGGCGATCGGGCTCGACGCGGCGCGCTCGGCGATCGCCGCCGCCAACGTCCACAAGGCGCTCGGCGCGCTGCAGGGCGACCGCGCCTTCGAGGTGGTGACGTCGAACGCGACCTTGTCGACGCCGGAGGCGTTCCGGCGGGTGGTCGTCAGGACGAAGAACGGCGCGGTGGTCAGGCTCGGCGACATCGCCGAAGTGACGCGCGGGGTGCGCAACACCCGTTCGGTCGGCTGGTTCGGGGCGAAGCCGGCGGTGCTCCTGATGATCACCCGGCAGGTCGACGCCAACGTCATCGAGACCGTCGACCGGGTCAAGGCGGCGCTCGGCGATCTGAAGGGCCGCGTGCCGGCGGGGCTCGAATTCTCCGTCGTCTCCGACCGCACCGGCACGATCCGGGCGAGCGTCGCCGACACCGAGAAGACGCTGGCGATCTCGATGGCGTTGGTGATGGCGGTGGTGGCGGCCTTTCTCGGCCGCTTCACGCCGACCTTCGCCGCCGGCGTCACGGTGCCGCTGGCGCTCGCCGGCACCTTCGCGGCGATGTGGGTGGCGCGGTTCTCGGTCGACAATCTGTCGCTGATGGCGCTGACCATCGCGGTCGGCTTCGTCGTCGACGACGCGATCGTGATGATCGAGTCGATCCATCGCCGCCGCGCCGAGGGGCTGGCGCCGCTGCCGGCGGCGATCGACGGGGCGCGGCGGATCGCCTTCACCGTGGTGGCGATCGGCCTGTCGCTCGTCGCCGCCTTCCTGCCCTTGATGTTCGTCGGCGGCATCACCGGCATGTTCTTCGCCGAATTCTCCTTCACCATCACCTTCGCGATTCTCATCTCGACGGTGGTGTCGCTCACCGTGACGCCGATGATCTGCGGCCATCTGATCCGCTCGGGTCCGCAGAACCGGTGGGAGAAGGCCTCGGAGCAGGCGCTCGGCCGGGTGATCGCCGCCTATTCGAAGAGCGTGGCGGCGTCGCTCCGGCATCCCTGGTGGATGGTCGGCCTCGCCTCCACGACGGTCGGGCTGTCGGTGTGGCTGTTCGCGGCGCTGCCCAAGGGCTTCGTGCCGGAGGACGACACCGGGCTCGTCTACGTCTTCACCGAAGCGGCGACCGACGTCTCCTTCCCACGGATGATGGAGCTGCAGCGCGCCGCGACCGACATCGTGATGGGCGATCCGATGGTGGTCGGCGTCGCCTCGTCGGTGGCGGGGTCGTCGGGCGGGCAGGTCAACCAGGGCCGCATGTTCCTGTCGTTGAAGTCGGTGAAGGCGGGCGGCGATCCGGCGCGCCGGGTGATCGATCGCCTGCGCGGCAAACTCTCGAACCTCTCGGACATCCGGCTGTTCATGTTCCCGATGCAGGACGTGCGGGCGGGCGGGCGTTCGGGCAAGTCGCCCTATCAGTTCACCTTGTGGGGGCCGGATCTCGACGAGTTGGTCGAATGGGCGCCGAAGATCGTCAAGGCGCTCGAGGCGCGGCCGGAGCTCGCCGACGTCTCGGCCGACCGGCAGAAGGCCGGGCTCGAGGCGCGGGTGGTGGTCGACCGGGTGGCGGCGTCGCGGCTCGGCGTGGCGGTCCGCGACATCGACGCGGCGCTCGCCGACGCCTTCGCGCAGCGCCAGATCTCGACGATGTACGGCGGCCGCAACCAGTACAAGGTGGTGGTCGAGGTCGATCCGGACCGGGCGCGCGATCCGACCGACGTCTCCGGCCTCTGGGTCTCGGCGTCGGACGGCACGCAGGTGCCGCTCGCCGCCGTCGCGCGGATCGAGCGGGCGACGGCGCCGCTCGGGGTCGCCCATCAGGGTTCGTTCCCCTCGATCACGGTGACCTGGGGACTGAAGGAGGGCGTGACCGCCGATCGCGCCAACGCGGCCGTCCGCGCCGCCTGGAACGATCTCCATCCGCCGGACACGCTGCACGCCGAATTCGCCGGCGACGCCAAGGAGCTGGCCAAGTCGGGGGCGAGCACCTGGCTGCTCGTCGTCACGGCGCTGGCGGTGGTCTACATCATCCTCGGCGTGCTCTACGAGAGCCTGATCCATCCGGTGACGATCATCTCGACGCTGCCGCCGGCCGGGCTCGGGGCCCTGTCGGCCCTGTGGATGTTCGGCATGCAGCTCGATCTGGTCGGGATCATCGGCATCATTCTCCTGATCGGCATCGTCAAGAAGAACGGCATCCTGCTCGTCGATCACGCCATCCAGGCGATGCGGGAGAGGGGGCTCTCGTCGGAGGCGGCGGTGCGCGAGGCGGCGGCGGAACGGTTCCGGCCGATCCTGATGACGACGCTCGCGGCGCTGCTCGGCGCGTTGCCGCTGGTCGTCGCCTCCGGCGCGGGGGCGGAGCTCCGGCGGCCGCTCGGCGTCACCATCGTCGGCGGGCTCGTCGTGTCGCAGTTCCTGACTCTCTACACGACGCCGGCGATCTGGCTCCTGATGGACCGCGCCGCGCGTTGGTTCGGCCGGCGCAAGGGCGGCTCGACCGCGACGGCGTGAAGGCGGCCTCGGAGAGGGGGGTGACGGACGCGGGACGGCGGAGTATCGAAGGGCCTTCGTCCCACTCACCCGGATCGCCGCCATGACCGCCGCTCTTTCCGCCGATCTCGTCCGCGAGCGCCTCGCCGCCATCGTCGGGGCGAAGCACGTGCTCGCCGACGCCCACACGATCGAGCCCTATCTGAAGGAACCGCGCGGCCTCTATCTCGGCGCCACTCCTTGCGTGGTCGAGCCGAAGACGACGGCGGAGGTCGCCGCCGTGCTCGCGTTTGCGAACGAGGCTGGGCTGAAGATCGTGCCGCAGGGCGGCAACACCGGCCTCGTCGGCGGGCAGATCCCGTCCGGCGCGGGCGACGAGATCGTCTTGTCGCTGCGCCGGATGGATGCGATCCGCGAGGTCGATCCGATCTCCGACACGATGACGGTGGAAGCCGGGGTGACGCTGTTGCGCGCTCAGGAAGCGGCGGAGGCGGTCGATCGCCTGTTCCCGCTGTCGCTGGCGGCGGAAGGGTCCTGCACGATCGGCGGCAACGTCTCGACCAACGCCGGCGGCACCCAGGTGATCGCCTATGGCAACACCCGCGCGCTGGTGCTCGGCGTCGAAGTGGCGCTCGCCGACGGGCGGGTGATGAACCTGCTCGGCAAGCTGCGCAAGGACAACACCGGTTACGATCTGAAGCAGTTGTTCATCGGCTCGGAAGGCACGCTCGGCGTCGTCACCGCGGCGGTGCTCGAGATGGCCCCACGGCCGAAGGGGTTCGGCACGGCGATGGTCGCGGTCGCCGATCCGGCCGGCGCGGTCGCCCTGCTCGAAAGCGGCAAGAAGACCTTCGGAAAATCCCTGACCGGATTTGAACTGATGCCGCGGTTCGGGTTGGATCTGGTGGTCAAGCACTTGCCGGGCGCGCGCGATCCGCTCGCGGATCGATACGATTGGTATGTGCTCGTCGAGGTGTCGGCGACGGAGGAGGAAGGCGTCGGCGAGGAGCTCGAGGCCTGGCTCGGCGCGGGTATGGAAGACGGCGTGGTGCTCGACGCGGTGATCGCCGGTTCGCTCGATCAGCGGGCGCAGCTGTGGCGGCTGCGCGAGGCGATGTCGGAGGTGCAGGGCCTCGAAGGCGGGTCGATCAAGCACGACGTGTCGGCGCCGATCGCCTCGGTGCCGGAGGTGATCGCGGAGGGAATTCGCGTCGCCGAGGCCTTCATTCCGGGCATTCGGCCGGTTCCCTTCGGCCATCTCGGCGACGGCAACATCCATTTCAACTTCACCCAGCCGATCGACGCCGACAAGGCGGCCTATCTCGATCAGTGGGACGCTCTCAATGAGAAGGTGCATGCGGTGGTGCTCGCGCATGGCGGGTCGGTCTCGGCCGAACACGGCATCGGGGCCTTGAAGCGCCACCTGCTCGCCGAGGTGAAGGACCCGGTGGCGTTGGAAGTCATGCGCGCGGTGAAGAGCGCGCTCGATCCGAAGGGCACGCTGAATCCGGGAAAAGTGTTGTGAACGCAGGGGAAGATCACGCGACAACTGGTCGCGCGACATTCTCTACTTTCGACAGGCATGCATTTCTGCATTGCTGTCGTGCAGTGCGTCCCGTATTGCGCTGCGAAGCAATCCGCCGTACATCTCGGGGGTGACGCGGCTTCACGGCCGTTTCACAGCCCTCCTTGGGCGTTTCCTCCCTAGACTTGGGCCGCCGTCAGGCGGCCTTTTTTCTTGTCCGGCCGGCCGCCCCTCGCGGCCTCTTTCAGATCCGCCAGCCTGTTCGCCGGGCTTGAACCGGGGTCTCGACCGTGCTTTGCCTCGTGCGACGACGCATTCGAGGACAACGCCGATGACCCGCCTGACCTTTCGCCGCCCCGACGACTGGCACGTCCATTTCCGCGACGGCGAGGCGATGCGGACGGTGGTTCCCTTCACGGCGCGGGCCTTCGGCCGGGCGATCGTCATGCCCAATCTGACGCCGCCGGTGACGACGACGGCGCTCGCCGCCGCCTATCGCGAGCGGATCCTGGCGGCGGTTCCCGACGGCGTCGCCTTCACGCCGTTGATGACCGCCTATCTGACCGACGGGTCCGACCCGGCCGATCTCGTCGCCGGGTTCCGCGACGGGGTGCTCGCGGCGGTCAAGCTCTATCCGGCGCACGCCACCACCAATTCGCAGTTCGGCGTCACCTCGATGGCGGCGGTCGCGCCGGTGCTGGCGGCGATGGAGAAGGCGGGGATGCCGCTGCTCGTGCACGGCGAGGTGACGCGAGGGGAGGTCGACGTGTTCGATCGCGAGGCGCGCTTCGTCGAGGAGGTGCTGCTGCCGACGCTCGCCGACTTCCCCGGCCTCCGGGTGGTGCTCGAGCACGTCACGACGGCGGAGGGGGTGGCGGTCGTCAAGGCGCACGCAGGCCGGATGGCCGGCACGATCACGCCGCAGCATCTGCTCTACGACCGCAACGAACTGTTCCGCGGCGGCATTCGGCCGCACATGTACTGCCTGCCGATCCTCAAGCGCTCGACCCACAAGGCGGCGCTCAGGGCGGCGGCGACGGCGGGAGACGGCCTGTTCTTCCTCGGCACCGACACCGCGCCGCATCTCAGACACACCAAGGAGACGGCCTGCGGCTGCGCCGGCGTGTTCTCCGCGCCGGTGGCGATCGAGGCCTATCTGAAGGTGTTCGAGGAGGAGGGCGCGCTCGACCGGTTCGAGACCTTCGCCTCGCTCGCCGGGCCGGCCTTCTACCGGCTGCCGGCGAATGAGGAGCGGGTGGTCTGGGAGAAGAAGCCGCGGCTGGCGGCGGAAGCGGTGCCGGTCGCCGGCGCGGGCGAGATCGTGCCGCTGTTCGCCGGCGAGACGGTGGAGTGGTCGCCGGCGGCGTGACGCCGGCGTCTCGATCCTTCGTCGAAGGTCGGGGTCACGGGGCGCGGCTTTGACACTAGGATCGCGGCCGACCGCGTCGCAGCGACGCGCGCATCAGGAGATCGGGTTCATGGCGACGATGGAAAACCGGACGTACGACGAAATCGCGATCGGCGAAGCGGCGGAAGTCGTGCGTGAAGTGACGCGCGCCGACATCGAGCTGTTCGCGGCGACGTCCGGCGACGTCAATCCGGCGCATCTCGACGACGCCTATGCGGGCGCCACGCGCTTCAAGGGCGTGATCATGCACGGCATGTGGTCGGGCGCGATCATCTCGCGGTTGCTCGGCGTCGATCTGCCGGGACCGGGCACCATCTACATCTCGCAGTCGCTGGCCTTCAAGCGGCCGGTGACGATCGGCGACCGCATCACCTTCAAGGCGACGGTCAAGGAGAAGCGGGACGACAAGAAGATCGTCGTGCTCGACTGCACCGGCACCAACCAGGACGGCAAGGTCGTCGTGGAAGGCGAGGCGGTGGTGATGGCGCCGACCGAGAAGATCGTCGTCGAGAAGCCGGTGGCGGCGGCGGTGTCGCTGACGCCGAACGGCGGCGAGACGATCGCCTACGAACCCAAGTGACGTTCACGAGGACGACATGCGCAGAACGGAACTCGATCTGATGCTGGCCGGCCTGCTCGGCGCGGGCGGCGTGGCGGACGCGGCGCTCGCCGCGCACGTCACCGGCGGCGGTCCGGTGGCGCAGGCGGCGGAGATCATGATGATCCACGCCGCGGCGATCGTCGGGTTGGTGGCGTTCCGACGAGGCGCGGCCGACGCGCCCTCGGCGATCGGCAAGATCGCCCTGGCGATGGGGCTCGGCGCGGCGATCTTCGGGCTCGACCTGACGCTCCTCGCCTTCGCGGGGGCGCATCTCTTCCCGATGGCCGCGCCGATCGGCGGGACGGTGATGATCCTCTCCTGGCTGGCGCTCGCCGTGCTGGTGGTGATCGAACGGATGCGGCACGGCGAGCCGCCGACCTGAGGCGAACGTCTGCCACCATCGGCCGATTGCAGTGCAATAGGGCGCGGGCTAGGGTCCGCGCCGCTTCAATTCCTTCGACCTTCTCCCACGGAGCATCGCCATGACCATCCGTCCGCGTCGCAGCGTCCTCTACATGCCGGGTTCGAACGCGCGGGCGCTCGAGAAGGCGAAGACGCTGCCGACCGACGCCGTCATCCTCGACCTCGAGGATTCCGTCGCCCCCGACGCCAAGGCCGCGGCGCGCGAGCAGGTGATGGCGGTGGCGAAGGCCGGCGGCTTCGGCGCGCGCGAGGTGGTGATCCGGGTCAACGGGCTGTCCGGCCCGTGGGGCATGGCCGATCTCGAAGCGGCGGCGGCGGTCGCGCCCGACGCGATCCTGATCCCGAAGGTCTCGACGGCCGAGGACGTCCATGCGGCGGTCGCGGTGCTCGACCGCGTCGGCGCGCCGGAGAGCGTCAAGATCTGGGCGATGTTCGAGACGCCGCTGGCGGTGCTGAACGCCGGCGCCATCGCGGCGACCGCAGCGACGCGCGAGGGGCGTCGTCTCGCCTGTTTCGTGCTCGGCACCAACGATCTGGCCAAGGAGACCCGGGCTCGCTTCACGGTCGGCCGGCCGGCCTTCCTGCCCTGGCTCGCCACCGCGCTCGGCGCCGGCCGCGCCTACGGCCTCGACGTGATCGACGGCGTCTACAACAATCTCTCCGACGCCGAGGGCTTCCTCGCCGAATGCGAGCAGGGGCGCGATCTCGGCATGGACGGCAAGACGCTGATCCATCCGAACCAGCTCGCCGTCGCCAACGAGATCTTCTCGCCGAGCGCCGCCGAGGTCGAGCAGGCGCGCAAGATCATCGCCGCCTTCGCGCTGCCGGAGAACGCCTCGAAGGGCGTGATCAGCCTCGACGGCAAGATGGTCGAGCGACTGCACGCCGAAATGGCCGAGCGCGTCGTGGCGATCGCCGATGCGATCGCGGCGGCGGGAGCGTGAGGCGATGAAGCTCTATCGCTATCTGACCGGACCCGACGACGCCGCCTTCTGCAAGCGCGTTTCGGCGGCGCTCAACAAGGGCTGGCAGTTGCACGGCGGGCCGACCTTGACCTTCGACCCCGTCCAGGGGCGGGTGATCTGCGGTCAGGCGGTGATCAAAGAGGTCGTCGGCGTCGCCTATTCGGAGGACACGGTGTTGTCCGACTGGTGAGGCGGCGACAACTCGTGGCAAAACGAAGAAGGGCGACCCGAGGGTCGCCCTTCTTCGTTTCGGCGATCGCCGGTTCAGGCGGGGTTGCGCCAGCGTTCATCGACTTCGACGCCGAAGGCGGTCGCCATGCGGTTGGTTTCGCTGGCCATGCCGACGACGGCGACGAGTTCGAGGAACTGCGCCTCGCTCATGCCCTTGGCGCGGGCCGAGGCGGCATGGGTGTGGATGCAATAGTCGCAGCCGTTGGCGATCGAGACGGCGACGTAGAGCATCTCCTTGACCAGCGGGTCGAGGGCGCCGGGCGCCATCACCTGCCGGATGCTGTCCCAGGTGCGGCGGAGCGAGACCGGATCGTGGGCCAACGCCCGCCAGAAGTCGTTGACGTGATCGGTCTTGCGCGCCGCGCGGATCTCGTCGAAGACGGCGCGGGCCTCCGGCGCGAGTTCGTCGTCGGTGAGGAGACGGACGGTCGCCATCGCGATGACCTCAGCGCGAAAGGGTGATCGGCTGCGACGACGAGGTGCGGCCGGAGAACTTCTCGCCGCCGGCGCCGACGAGGGTCGCCACGGTGGAGCCGTCGGAGCCCTTCAAAGTCACCGTCTTGCCCTGCAGGTCCCAGGCCGAGATCTTCTGCAGCTCCGGCGAGGCGCAGCCCTTGGAGATGGCGCGATAGCCGCCGGCCCAGCTGGTCAGATTCATGAAGAGCTGACAATTGTCGGCGCCGGTGGCGACGCGCCAGCCGCCGAGCAGCTCGGTGCGGCCGACGTTCGGCGCCTTGGCGGCGTCGACCGGCGCGGCGGAAGCGACGGGGCCGGGCGGCGGCTGAACCGGTTGGGCGTTCGGCGCGGGCGGAGCGTTCGGATCGAGCGGCGCGCCGGGCGGCGGCGGCAGGGGCTGCAGGGACCCTTGCGTGACCGGCGCGGTCGGAGCGGGCGTCAGCGGTTCGTAGCTCACCGGAGCGCGGGAGGTGGAGGAAAAGCTCGGGCCATCGCCGAGACCGAGGCGGGTGCAGCCGCCGAGCGCAGCGGCGACCATCACGGCCAAGGCGACTTGTTCGACGCGAATCATCTCTCTTAGCTCCTGGGAAGGGTGGGCCGGTCTTCTTCTAACGCGGGTCGCCCGAAGACGCGACTCTTCTCGCCCACCGTGGCGAGGGAAGGGCGGAAGACGGAAAATGGGGTACGACGAAAGACTGCGGCGGAATGACGCATCTAAGGGGATACCCCCATGTGCCCCTTTTCAGCCATATTGCAGTGCAACATAATATTTCAGGTTATGTTGCGACGCACAGTCGCTTCGACAGGAGAAGAGACATGAACGACCTCTCGCGCGGCGGCTCGATCCGCAAGCTGTGGGTGGCCGATACGGCGGCCTTCCGCGATCATCTGCTGCGGCTCGATCCGCAGACCCGGCGCAACCGTTTCGGCATGGCCGCGAGCGACGATTTCGTCGCCCGCTATGCGGAAACGAGCTTCGCGCTCGACACCCTCATCCACGGCGTCTTCGCCGGCGGACGGCTCGCCGGCGTCGGCGAGCTCCGGGCGCTGGGCCGGTCGCGGGCCGACGCCGAGGCGGCCTTCTCGGTGGAAGCCGACTGGCAGGGCCGCGGCTTCGGTTCGCAGCTGATGGAGCGCGTCCTGCTCGCCGCCCGCAATCGGCGGATCGAGCGGCTCTACATGAATTGTCTGGCCTCGAACGGCCAGATGCAGCGCCTCGCCCGGCGCGCCGGCGCCGAGATCGAATACGAGGGCGGCGACGTCGTCGGCATCGTGGTGCCGCAGACGCCGACGCCTGCCTCGTGGCTGCGCGAAGTGGTGCGCGACGGCTACGGCTGGGCGCATGCGGTCGCCGACATGCAGAAGAAGGCGATGCCGACGCGCCTGTTCCATCGCGCCAACTGACGTGCGCCGCGCCATCGGCGCGACGCTGGTGATCGAGAAACGAAGAAGCCCCCGACGGGATCCCGTCGGGGGCTTCTTCGTTCGGTCGGATCGATCCGTCAGAGACGGCGCTCGATCAGCATCTTCTTGATCTCCGCGATCGCCTTGGCCGGGTTCAGACCCTTCGGGCAGGTGTTCGCGCAGTTCATGATGGTGTGGCAGCGATAGAGGCGGAAGGGATCCTCGAGGTTGTCGAGGCGGTCGCCGGTCGCTTCGTCGCGGCTGTCGATCAGCCAGCGATAGGCCTGGAGGAGCACCGCCGGGCCGAGGTAGCGGTCGCCGTTCCACCAGTAGCTCGGGCAGGAGGTCGAGCACGAGGCGCACAGGATGCACTCGTAGAGACCGTCGAGCTTGGCGCGGTCGTCGTGGCTCTGCTTCCACTCGGCCTGCGGCTCCGGCGTGACCGTCTTCAGCCAGGGCTCGATCGAGCGGTGCTGGGCGTAGAAGTTGGTCAGGTCGGGGATCAGGTCCTTGACCACCGGCATGTGCGGCAGCGGATAGACCTTCACGACGCCCTTGATCTCGTCCATGCCCTTGGTGCAGGCGAGGGTGTTGAGCCCGTCGATGTTCATCGCGCAGGAGCCGCAGATGCCTTCGCGGCACGAGCGGCGGAAGGTCAGCGTCGGATCGATCTTGTTCTTGATGAACAACAGACCGTCGAGAACCATCGGACCGCAGTCGTCGCGATCGACGAAATAGGTGTCGATCTGCGGGTTCTTGCCGTCGTCGGGGCTCCAACGATAGACCTTGAATTCTTTGAGCTTGGTGCCGCCGGCAGGCTTCGGCCAAGTCTTGCCGATCTGCACGGTGGAGTTCTTCGGAAGCGTGAGCTGAACCATCTCGGCCTGCCCTTCATGAGTTTCCGGCCATCGAGGGTCGCCGGCCGTGGGCCGGCGGATCGAAGCGTCGCTGGATCAGTACACGCGAGCCTTCGGCTCGATGTACGCGATGTCCTGCGTCATGGTGTAGGTGTGCACCGGACGGTCGTCGAGCGTCACCGACTTGGTGGCGCCGTCGGCCCAGGCCAGCGTGTGCTTCATCCAATTGACGTCGTCGCGGTTCGGGAAGTCCTCGCGAGCGTGAGCGCCACGGCTCTCCTTGCGGGCTTCGGCCGAATTCATCGTGACCACCGCCTGTTCGATCAGGTTCTCGAACTCGAGGGTCTCGACGAGATCCGAGTTCCAGACCAGCGAACGGTCGGTGACCTTGACGTCCGGCAGGCCTTCCCAGACCTGCTGGATGAGCTTGACGCCTTCCTCGAGCACTTCGCCGGTGCGGAACACCGCGCAGTTGTTCTGCATGGTGCGCTGCATCTTGTCGCGAAGCTCCGCCGTCGGGGTCGAGCCCGAAGCATAGCGGTACTTGTCGAGGCGGCCGATCGCCAGCTCGCCGGCGTCGGCGGGAAGCTCCGCCTGACGGCCGTTCGGCACGACCGTCTCCTTGCAGCGCAGGCCGGCGGCGCGGCCGAACACGACGAGGTCGGTGAGCGAGTTGGAGCCGAGGCGGTTGGCGCCGTGGACCGACACGCAGGCCGCCTCGCCGATCGCCATCAGACCGGGGACCACGGAATCCGGGTCGCCGTTCTTCTTGGTCAGCACCTCGCCGTGGAAGTTGGTCGGGATGCCGCCCATGTTGTAGTGGACGGTCGGCAGAACCGGGATCGGCTCCTTGGTCAGATCGACGCCGGCGAAGATCTTCGCCGACTCGGTGATGCCCGGCAGACGCTCGGCCAGGATCGCGGGATCCAGGTGGCTGAGGTGCAGGTAGATGTGGTCCTTGCCCTTGCCGACGCCGCGGCCCTCGCGGATCTCCATGGTCATGGAGCGCGAGACGACGTCACGCGAGGCGAGGTCCTTGGCCGACGGCGCGTAACGCTCCATGAAGCGCTCGCCCTCGGAGTTGGTCAGGTAGCCGCCCTCGCCGCGCGCGCCCTCGGTGATGAGGACGCCGGCGCCGTAGATGCCGGTCGGGTGGAACTGCACGAACTCCATGTCCTGCATCGGCAGGCCGGCGCGCAGCACCATGCCGCCGCCGTCGCCGGTGCAGGTATGGGCCGAGGTGCAGGAGAAGTAGGCGCGGCCGTATCCGCCGGTGGCCAGAATGGTCTTCTGGGCCCGGAAGCGATGCAGCGTGCCGTCTTCCAGGCAGAGGGCCACGACGCCGCGGCAGGCGCCGTCGGCGTCCATGATCAGGTCGATGGCGAAATACTCGATGAAGAACTCCGCCGAGTGACGCAGCGACTGACCGTAGAGCGTGTGCAGGATGGCGTGGCCGGTACGGTCGGCCGCGGCGCAGGTGCGCTGCGCGATGCCCTTGCCGTAGTTGGTGGTCATGCCGCCGAACGGACGCTGGTAGATCTTGCCTTCTTCCGTGCGGGAGAAGGGCACGCCCCAGTGCTCGAGCTCGTAGACGGCGTCCGGCGCGTTGCGCACCAGATATTCGATGGCGTCCTGGTCGCCCAGCCAGTCCGACCCCTTGACGGTGTCGTACATGTGGAAGCGCCAGCTGTCCTCGCCCATGTTGGCGAGAGCGGCGGAGATGCCGCCCTGGGCCGCGACGGTGTGCGAGCGGGTCGGGAAGACCTTGGTGACGCAGGCGGTCTTCAGACCGGCCTCGGAGGCGCCGACGACGGCGCGCAGGCCCGCGCCGCCGGCGCCGACCACGACCACGTCGAAGGTGTGGTCGACGAAGGAATAGGCGGCGCCGGACGAACCGGGAGCCTTGACGGTGTTTTCGGCCATGATCTCAGACCCCGAACGAGAGCTTGGCGACCGCCCAGAGGATCGCCAGGGCGACCAGCGCCGAGAAGAAGTTGTTCAGAAGGACGAACAGGATCTTCCAGGCGTCCGACGGCGTGTAGTCCTCGATGATGACCTGCATGCCGATGCGCATGTGGAGGACGCCGGCGATCACCACGGCCGCGAAGGGGATCGCCACGAAGGGCGAACCGAGCAGCGCGTGAGCGCGCTCGTAGGGAGCGCCGACGACCATCACGATCGCCAGGATGAAGACCACGGTCAGCGGCACCAGGGCGACGGCGGTGACCCGCTGCAGCCAATAGTCCTCGGTGCCGAACTTGGCGGAACCGCGGCCGCGGACACTCGAGAGAGGCGTGCGCAAGCTCATCTCGTCACCTCACTTGACCATGTAGCCGACGATCCAGATCAGGATCGTGAAGACGCCGGAGAGCACCCAGGTGCCGAGCGCCAGGAGACGGCGTTCCGGACCGAAGCCGAGGATCATGTCCCAGATCAGGAAGCGGATGCCGCCGAGCCAGTGACAGACCAGGGCCCAGGTGTAGCCGAACAGGACGAGACGGCCGATCCAGGTGCCGAAGGCCCACTGGGCCCAGTCATAGGCGGCCGGACCGGAGGCCGCGGCGATCAGCCAGGCGGCGAGCAGCAGCGTTCCGAAATAGAGCGCCGCGCCGGTGCCGCGATGGACGACGGACATGACCATCGTCCAGGAGGGCGCGTAGATGAAGAGATGCGGCGAGAGGGGGCGCTCGACCCCGTTGCCGGCTTTCGCTTGTGTCGACATCGGCCTGTCTTCGATCCCTGGAAGGTTGAAGGGCGGTCGAACCGATCGCGCCGTGAGCGGGCCACGGCGAACGTGCGGGTTCGGGCGCACGGCTGGAAGCCTTCTAACCCCTTTGAGGGCGGTGCGTCAAAACGTCCAAAGGGATTAATCCGCGGTCGTGCGTCGAAAGTGGGCATAGACCCACTTTCTCCGAAATTCCAGGTGGGAACTCTGCGCACTCGAAAGCCGAGGACGTCGCCTCAGCGCGGCAGGATCGCCCAGTAGTCGAGATCGAGAATCACCGCCGGGTCGTAGTCGCCGGTCTCGAGCTTGTGGGGCAGGTCGAGGCAGGGCTTGTCCTTGGTGGCGACGAGGCGCAGGCGCAGCGCGCCGACGTCGTCGCGGCCGGGCAGCTCCGCGGTCTCCAGCACTTCCGACCAGGCGAAGACGGTCATGCCGGCGAAGAGCGGCGAGACGTGGCGGCCGCCGTTGATCGCGGCGACGTGGAAGGCCGCGCCGAGGCCGTTGAAGGAGAGCGCGCGGGCGAGGGAAATCACGTGGCCGCCGTAGATCAGACGCCGGCCGAAACGGCCCTGGCCCTCGGTGTACTGATTGAAGTGGACCTTGGCGGTGTTCTGATAGAGGCGGGTGGCGAGCATGTGCTCGGCCTCCTCCACCGTCATGCCGTCGACATGGTCGATGCGCTCGCCGGCGCGGTAGTCGGCGAAGCGATGGGGCGAGCCGGCGAGAACGCCGTCCCAGGCGTCGCGGTCGATCACCGGCACGGCCGAGCCGATCTGCTCGGGCGTCAGCGCCGCCGGCAGCTCGGGGATCTGCTGGCCCTCGACCACCGCCTTCTCGTTCGCCTTGCGGACCATCACCCAACGCACGTAGTCGAGGACTTCTTCGCCGTGTTGGTTGTAGCCGGTCGAGCGGACGTAGACGACGCCGGTCTTGCCGTTCGAGTTCTCCTTGAGCCCGATCACCTCGGAGACGGTGGAGAGCGTGTCGCCGGGATAGACCGGAGCGAGGAAGCGGCAACCGGCGTAGCCGAGATTGGCCACCGCGTTGAGCGACACGTCCGGCACGGTCTTGCCGAAGACGACGTGGAAGACGAGGAGGTCGTCGACGGGCGCGCGCGGATAGCCGATGGCGCGGGCGAAGGCGTCCGACGACTGCACCGCGAAACGCGTTCCATAGAGCGCGGTGTAGAGGGCGACGTCGCCTTCCGTCACGGTGCGCGGCGTGGCGTGACGGATCACCTGACCGATCCGGAAATCCTCGAAGAAGTTGCCCGAATTGGTCTTGCTCATGGCCGATCCTCCCGACGCGCGCGCTGGTCGGCCCCCGTGATGACGGAAGCCGTCGACGGCGGCAATGCCGCGAAGGTCGAATACATTGCGCCGCAGCGCAAATCGGTTCGAAAATTCACCGACGACCGGCGCGACCCGCCGTCGCAGCCGGTCAGGCGAGGACCTTCAGCTCTTCGAAGAAGCACATGTCGGCGAAGCGGCAGAAGGCCGGCGGCGCGAAGGTCATCGTCGGCGCGGCGGCGGCGAGATCGGCGAGCGCTTCGGCGAGCACGTTGCCCCAGGCGCGCAGGCGGTCGTCCGGCAGCCAGGCGATCGGATAGGCGAAAGTGACGTGAAAGACGTAGGTCTCGTGATCGGGATGGCGGTAGCCGAACAGGTCGGCGAGAGCGTCGCGCCAGTCCGCGAGCGCTGCGACGTCCGCCGACGTCGCCCCCTCCACGACGAGGCCGGTCGGGGACAGACCGACCGGACGGAAGCGAAAGGGCGCGCGCGGGACGAAGCCGTCGAGCTTCGCGAGGAGATGATCGGTCGCCGCCGGGATGGTCGCGTCGAGGGCGAGGTCGTCGGGCCAGAACGCCGGGTCGCGCCGGGTGTCGAGGACGCCCTGGAACAGGGTGACGTGCAGGCTCTCGGGCGGGGTGAAGGCGAAGTGGTCGGCCTCCGGCATGGCGAGGAGGCGATCGCGGGCGGCGAGGAGCGCCGTCTCCTCGGCCGAGCCGGGGCGGGTGTGGCAGACGACGGTGTCGCCGGCCTCGGGCAGGAAACGGCCGCCCCGGTCGTAACGCACGCCGAGGCGCGACGGCGGCGCATCGTGGGCGCTTTCGGCGAAACGGGAGAGATCGGTGGGGTAGATCGAGGCCGACATCGGGGCAGCGTCTCCGGAACGAGGCGCAGCGAGAGAACCCGCGTCGTATGGCATCCCGATGTCGGTCGTCTCAGGCGCGGATGGCGATCGGCCGCCCGTGGGCGTCGCGGCCGGGCGGGTCGGGGAAGGCGACCGCCTCGCCGTGGGCGATGCGACGGGCGACGAGCGCGAGGACGCAGGCGTCGAGGAGATCGTCCGGGCCCGCCCCGCGCGGGCGACCGGCGAGGAGGTCGGGCGCGAAGCCGAGACGGGCGAGGAGGGTTCGACGCTCGTCGAGGCCGGGCGGGTTCGGCCGGCTCTTCACCTTCTTCGGGAGGTTCATCGCCCGGCCGCCGTTCAACACGGCGAAGGCGACTTCCGGATGGCTTTCGAAAAGACGTTCGGGCGCGGCCGGGTCGATCAGGCGATCGACCTCGCGGATCTTCGGGAAGAGGTGGAAGGCCTGTTTCGACACCTTCTTCGGCGGACCGGAGGTCGCGAGGGCGGCGGCGCAGGCGGCGACGTAACCGGCGCGATCGTCGAGGCCTTCGCCGGCGAAGACGGCGGCCCGAGAGGGGATCGAGAAGACCGAGGACTGCCGCTCGCCGAGCATCGGGCGGACGAGACGTTCGGGGCCGCGGCCGCCCGGACCGATGCGGTCGGGCAGGCCGATCGGCATGTCGATCGCCACGATCGCCGGCGCATCCGGGCCTTCGAGGAGATCGACAAGGCGGGCGACGACGCGGATCTCGGGCGCGAGCGGTCCGTCGGCGGCGACGAGGCAGGCGATCCAGCCGCCGGGGCAGCCGTCGACGCCGGCGAGGCGATAGGGCTCGGCCGTCATCGGGCTCACTCGAGGGCGGTCGGCCGGACGACGGCGCGGCGGGCGCGGGCCTCGCCGATGCGGCGGACCGAGATTTGCGCCAGCGGATGAAGGAGGACGTCCTGTTCGGCGGCGATGGCCAGTTCGTCGCCGCCGGCGCGGACGGAACGGGCGACCAGTTCGAAGACGCTGGTCAGGGCGCGACCGACGGCGGTCTCGGTGGAGAGGCCCTCGCCGAGGCGGGCGGCGAGGAGGCCGGCGAAGAGATCGCCGGTTCCGTGCGGAGCGCCTTCGACGAGCGGGTGCTCGAACTGGGCGGCGGCGTCGGCGGTGACGAGCAGCGTCCCGATCGAGCGCGTCATCATCGCCGGCGCCGAGGTCGCGACGACGATCGGAGCGGGCAGCGTGCGGGCGGCGGCGATCGCTTCGGCGGTCGTCCCGACCGGACGGCCGGTGAGCCAACCGAGTTCGAAGAGATTGGGCGTGGCGATGTCGGCGAGCGGCAACAGCCGATCGCGCAAGGCGACGGCGAGCGGTTCGGCGACGTAGAGCCGGCCGCGGCCCATGGCGTCGCCGTCGCCCAGCACCGGGTCGACGATCAGGCGGAGGCCGGGCGTTCCGGCGCGCAGGCGCTCGACGAGCCGGGCGACCGCCTCGATCTGCTCGAGGTCGGCGAAATAACCGGTCAGCACCGTGTCGATCTCGACCGCCTTCGGGCTCTCGGCGATTTCGGCCAGCGCCCGGGCGAAGCCGGCGGCGTCGGGGACGAGCCGGCTCGCAACGCCGTGGCCGGGGTGCCAGGGCAGCCAGACGGTGGGGACGAGCCAGACGGCGTGGCCGAGGCGTTCGAGCGCGAAGACGCTCGCGCGCGCGCCGATCGCGCCGCGCCCGACCTCGGAGGAGACGACCAGAACCGTCGATGCGCGTCGCTCTCCCATGCTCCGTCCGACGTCAGATGATGTTGGCCTCGACGACCGGCCGGCCGGCGAGGAGGCGATCGTAGCCGAAGACGGAGAGGTCGATCGAGCGATATTCGCCGTGGACGATCAGTTCGGCGACGCCGCGGCCGGCGCCCGGTCCCTGCTGGATGCCGTGGCCGGAAAAGCCGTTGCAGAAGACGAAGTTCGAGAGCGTCGGGTGGCGGCCGATCACGGCGTTGTGGTCGAAGGTGTGGAAGTCGTAGTGGCCGGCCCAGGCGCGCACCAGCTTCAGGGCCTCGAAGGCGGGAATGCGGGTGGCGAGCGCCGGCCAGATCAGATCGTCGAAGAGCGAATAGTCGACGTCGAAGTCGTCGTCGTCCGCGCGGCCGTCGGTCGCCTCGTCGGGCGAGACGCCGCAGATGAAGTACTGGCCCTCGGGTCGGATGTAGACGCCGGAGGCGACGGCGGTGCCGTCGATCAGCATCGGCAGGCCGGCGACCTCCTCGCGGCAATGGACGACGTAGACGAAGCGCTTGCGCGGCTCGACCGGCAGTTCGATCCCGGCGAGCTTCGCGACGTCGCCGGCGGCCGGGCCGGCGGCGTCGACGAAGGTTCCGCAGGCGATCTCGCGGCCGTCGGAAAGGGTGACCGAGGTCACGCGGTCGGCCGCGGTCGTCACGCCGACGACCGCGGCGTGGGCGTAGGCCGCGCCGGCGCTCTTCGCCGCCTTGCGAATCATGTCGAGCCACATCCAGGCGTCGAACCAGCCTTCGCCGGAGCGGCCATAGGCGGCGAGCGCGACGCCCTCGGTCGACATGTACGGCCAGCGGCGGGCGATCTCTGCCGGGTCGATCAGCTCGATGTCGGAGCCTTCGGCGAGCTGGATGGCGTGGTTGGCGCGCAGGATCGGCTCACCGGCGGCGCTCGCCAGCGTCAGATAGCCCTTCTCGTGGAAGCCGATGTCGGCGTCCGCGCCGAAGCGGTCCTTCAACGAGCGGATCACCTCGATGCCGAATTGCGACAGGCGGATGTTCTCGGGCGTCGTGAACTGCTGACGGATCGAGGCGGCGGAGAGCATGGTGGCGGAGCGGGCGTAGGTCGGGTCCTTTTCGACGACCAGGACCGATCCCGCGAAGCCGAGCTCCTTCTTCAGGAAATAGGCGACGGAAGAACCCATGATCGCGCCGCCGGCGATCACCACGTCGTAAGTCTCGACCACATCCGCCTCCGTCCGAAGAGCCCTCAGGGCATGCGATCTTCTTCCGATATCGGGTTTTTCGCGGGTGCGTCATGCAGCGGGCGCGGGGCTCCTGCCAGCCGAGGCGGCGCGGTCAGGCCGGCGCCGCGTCCGGCGACGAGCCAGTGGACGAAACCGGCGGTGAGCCCGATCGCGGCGGTGCTCTCGAGGCGTTCGACGCCGAGGAACGCCGCTCCGCCCATCACTCCGACGACCGAGATCGCGGTCGCGACGAGGAGGTGGACGAGGAGCGAGCGGGTGGCGGTGATCTCGCCGAGGACGACCGCCACCACCCAGGCCGGCCAGACGATGCCGGCGAAGAGCGGCAGCAACGCGCCGCCGCGCACCGTCAGGTCGAAGATCGCGTAGATGTCGCCGTCGCCCGTGGCGGTCGCGTCGTGGACCGAGGCGGCGACGCCGATCGCGAGGCCGGCGACGATCGCCGCCGAGAGGCCGGCGCCGGCGACGAGAAATCGAAGGAGAAGACGGGACAGCGTGATCAAACGGGGTCGATCCTCGAGCCGAGAGGTCAGAAGTCGCCCCAAACGCCGGGACGCGGCGGCGGCGGCGGCGCGGAGCGGACGCCGATCAGCCAGGCCGACCAGCCGCCGATCGCGCCGGCGACCGCGTCGAGCCCGCAGAGCCCGACGCTCGGCAGGGGCAGACGGAAGGGCAGCGCCAGAAGGATCTGGGTCGCCACGGCGACGACGGCGCCGGCGAGGATCCAGGCGAGGAGGCTGCGTAGGCCGCGCGCCTCGGCGAAGACCAGGAAGGCGGTGGCGAAGGGCGCGGCGGCGACGAAGCCGACGAGGCCGGTCATCGCCGGCACGACGAGGAGGCTCGTCCAACCGTTGGCGGCGATCAGGCGGCCGAAGCCGGAGACCCAGCTCTCCTCGACGACGAGGCCGATCGTGCGCAGAGCCGCGGCCGCGACCACCGCCACGACATAGGCGACGACGAGACGTCCGATGCGGCCGGACGCGACCGGGCGGGGGGCGAGCGCGCGAGCGTGGCGGGAAACGACGGGGTCGGACATGGCCCTGGGACCTGGCCCTCGGACGGGCGCGCGCGAATCGGATCGATCCGCCGGCGCGCGGGGCGAATCGGAGCGCCGATTGTGCGGCCTCGGCGCGGCTCCCGTCCAGGGCGACGTCAGTCCTCGTCGTCCTCTTCGCCGCCGGAGGCCATCATCGCCTCGAGGGCGAGGCGCTCGGAGACCTTGAGCCGTTCGGAGGCCGACTTCAGCTGACCGCAGGCGGCGAGGATGTCGCGACCGCGCGGGGTGCGGATCGGGCTCGCATACCCCGCCCGATTGACGATCTCGGCGAAGGTCTCGATCGCGTCCCAGTCCGGGCATTCGTAGGCGGAGCCCGGCCAGGCGTTGAACGGGATCAGGTTGATCTTGGCGGGAATGCCGCGCAGCAGGCGGACGAGCTCGCGGGCGTCGGCGGGGCTGTCGTTGACGCCCTTCAGCATGACGTATTCGAAGGTGATGCGCCGGGCGTTGGACAGGCCCGGATAGTCGCGGCAGGCCTGGAGCAGTTCGGCGATCTTGTACTTCTTGTTGATCGGCACCAGCACGTCGCGCAGGTCGTCGCGGACCGCATGCAGCGAGATCGCCAACATGACGCCGGTCTCGCCGCCGATCTTCGGGATCATCGGCACGACGCCGGAGGTCGACAGGGTGATGCGACGCTTGGAGAGCGAGAGGCCGTCGCCGTCGGCGAAGATCAGCATGGCGTCGCGCACCGCCTCGTAGTTCATCAGCGGCTCGCCCATGCCCATCATCACGATGTTGGTGACGAGACGGCCCTCGCTCGGCGTCTGGCCTTCGACCTTCTCGACGGCGGGGAAGTCGCCGAGGCGCTCGCGGGCGACGACGACCTGGGAGACGATCTCTTCCGCCGTCAGGTTGCGCACCATCACCTGGGTGCCGGTGTGGCAGAAAGAGCAGGTCAGCGAGCAGCCGACCTGGGAGGAGACGCAGAGCGTGCCGCGGCCTTCCTCGGGGATATAGACGGTCTCGACCTCGACGGGCTTCCCGGCGCCGCGCGACGGGAAACGGAACAGCCACTTGCGGGTGCCGTCGACCGAGATCTGCTCGGCGACCAGCTCCGGTCGGCCGACGACGAAATGCTCGGCGAGCTTGGCCCTCAGATCCTTCGAGACGTTGGTCATCGAGGCGAAGTCGGCGACGCCGCGCAGATAGATCCAGTGCCAGAGCTGGGCGACCCGCATGCGGACCTGCCGCTCCTCGACGCCGACGCCGCGCAGCGCCTCGGCGAGCTTGTCGCGGGTCAGACCGAGCAGCGAGGGCTTGGCGTCGACGGTGGCGATCGCCTGCGGGCGCTTGACGATGGCGTCGAGGACGTCGGCCGGAGCGGTCTCGGCGGCGGTGGGGGTCATGGCTGTCACCTCTGGCCTCGGACCCGATCGCGGTCGGGGAGGCGCGCTTCGATGCGAACGCGAAAAAGCGGACGGGTCGCCCCGTCCGCCTCGCTTTTCTCTTTCATACCCGAAGATCGCGCCGGGCGGAAGCGCCCGTCGCGAAGCGGCTCACTTGCATTCCTTGGCGGCGGCGTCGACCGCGGCGGAGATGCCGGCCAGCGAGAAGACGTAGGAGGTGGCGTTGCCGCGGCCCGAGGTCGCCGCGATGGCGAGCTTCGAGCCCTTCTTCATCGCGTCGAGGAAGGCATTGAGCTCGCCGTCCTGCTCCAGCCAGGCGCCGTCGGCCTTGGTGAACATCGCGAACTTCTTGCCGTCGATGTCGGCGGTGGCCTTGGAGCCGTCCTTCATCGCGTAGCCGACCTGCAGGCTCGGCTCGTTGCGGACGCCTTCGGCCGGCCGCGTCGAGATGAAGAAGAAGACGTCGCCGTGGTTGAGCGACGCCGGCTCCATCTTCTGCGGCTTCGACAGGGCGAAGCAGATCTTGCCCTTCGCCGTCGCGGCGGTGAAGGCGCGCCAGTCCTTGGCTTCGACGATCAACAACGGCGATCCGGGCGGGGCGGCGGCGGCGGCGGGCTTGGCCGGCGCCGGCTTGGCGGCGGCCGGCTTCGTCTCCGCATGGGAGACCGTCGCGAGGGCGACGAGGGACGCGGCCAGGGTCACGGCGCCGAGAGGGGTCTTCATCTCTTCTCACTCCGTCTGGCGAGACGACGTCGGCCGCAGGAACGCGACCGAACTCGATTCCTCAAGAACCACGCGGATGGTTACCAGTCGGTTGCCGTCCGCGAGATGTGTCGCGCGCCGGCCGTTCGTGCGGCGAGCGGTCGCGCGGGGATCGCCTTGGCCGAGCGAAACGGCGAAAGTCGGGCAAGAGGCCGCCTCGCCCGAAAGATCGGCTGGACGGGTCGGCGAGGGACGTGCTTTCTCGGCCGAGATGAGCTAATTTCGGGGAGGAGCGCCATGAAGGCCGTCGTCTGTCACCATCACGGCCCGGCCGCCGATCTCGTCTTCGAGGACGCGGCGGAGCCCGTCGCCGGTCCCGGCGAGGCGGTGGTGGCGATGCGGGCCTGCGCCCTCAACTTCTTCGACACGCTGATCATCCGCGATCGCTACCAGTTCAAGCCGGCGCTGCCGTTCTCGCCGGGCGGCGAGATCGCCGGCGTCGTGGAGAGCGTCGGGGCGGGCGTGAGCGACTTCGCGCCGGGCGACCGGGTGGTCGCCTATGTGAAGTGGGGCGGCGCGCGCGAGAAGGTCGCGGTTCCCGCCGCCGATCTGATCCGTCTCTCCGACGATCTCGACTTCGTGCCGGCCTCGACCCTGTCGGTCACCTACGGCACGGCGGTGCACGGGCTGATCGACCGGGGCGAGGTGAAGGCCGGCGAGACGGTGGCGATCCTCGGCGCGTCGGGCGGCGTCGGTCAGGCGGCGATCGAGGTGGCGAAGGCGGTCGGGGCGCGGGTGATCGCCTGCGCCGGCGGCGCGGAGAAGCTCGCCTTCTGCCGCGAGGTCGGGGCCGACGAGGTCGTCGACTACGACGCGGAAGATCTCAAGGTGCGATTGAAGGAGCTGACCGGGGGACGCGGCGTCGACGTCGTCTACGACGCGGTCGGCGATCGCTATGCCGAACCGGCGGTGCGGGCGACGGCGTGGCGCGGACGCTATCTGGTGGTCGGCTTCGCCGCCGGCGAGATCCCGAAGATCCCGCTCAACCTGCTGCTGCTCAAGGGCTGCGACCTGCGTGGGGTGTTCTGGGGCGATCACCTCGTGCGCGAGCCGGACGCGTTCAAGGCGGAGATGGCGCGGATCCTGGCCTGGACGGCGGCGGGCAAATTGCGCCCGCACATTCATGCGGTGCGGCCGCTTTCCGAGACCGCCGCCGCGATCGAGGAGATCGCGGCGCGTCGGGTCAAGGGCAAGATCGTGGTGACGGCGGGGTGATTGTTGACGAACCGTTAATCTTCGTAAATTTCACTGGGTTTTGAGCTCTGGCATTCGTCATAAATTAAGGATTACGCCCTATAGTGAATGAAGAGTTTACGGACTGACCCATTTCGAGACGGGGCTCCGACCATGTCCAAGCGTGACGAAGAGCAGATCAAATTGAGTGCCACCTTCCTGAACGGTCTGGCGATCGCGTGCGTCACGTTGGGCGCGCTCACCCCGATGATTTCCTACTTCTACGGTTTGACGCCGGTTGCGGAACGAGTCGGGCCTTTCACGCTGACGTTCGGTGTCACCATATGGACGATATGCGGGATTGTGCTACATTTATCGGCGCGATCGCTTCTCGCAGCATTGGATCGATGATGGACAAGGTCGACCTGTTTCGATTGTTTTATCTGGTGATCGGCCCTGGAGCGATGCTGACCGCCGGGCTGATCGTCTATTGGATCGCCAAGCGCAAATTGCATTGATTGCATTTTTCTGGGCGCGCGCGCCTCACCGCTCCGCCAGCGCCTTCCTCGCCTTGTCCCGATGCTCGTCGCGGATGTGGCTGCCGACCAGCGCGATCGCGGCCAACAGGACGCCGGCGTCGTCGGTGAAGCCGATCAGCGGCAACAGGTCGGGGACGAGGTCGACGGGGGCGACGAAATAGGCGAGGGCTGCGAGCAGCGTCAGCCGTACCCGGCGCGGGGTGGTCGGGTCGATCGCGCAATACCACGCGGCGATCACGTCCTCCATGAAGGGGATGGCGCGGGCGGCGCGGCGCACCGTCGCCCACAGGCCGGCGCGGACGCGCTCCTCGCGGGCCTCTTCGGGGCCGAGGATCTCCGGATCGTCCCAGACACGGCGATAGGATTCGGTCATCGGCGGCCTCCCGGCGCCGCGCCCGACGGGGCGCGAAGCGACGATGCGTCAGATCGTGAGGGTTCCCGGCGATTTCAAGAGGGCGCGCCGCGACGCCGTGAAATGTCGATCCATCCGGGAAAGCCCGCATGTTTCCGCTTTGCGAAGGGGCGAACGCGGGTTACGCTTTTCCCATGAAGCTCGGACAGATCGGTATCAGACGCGCGGAGGTCGCGGATGCCGGTCGCATCGCCGACGTTCACGACGCGGCGTGGCGGCAGGCTTATCGCGGCATCATTCCGGGGCGCGACCTCGAGAAGATGATCGCTCGACGCGGTCCCCTGTGGTGGCGGCGCGCGCTGCATCGGCACACGGCGGTGCTGGTCATCGAGGTCGGCGGCGACATCGTCGGCTACGCGACGCTCGGACCCAACCGGATGCGGATGCTGCCGCAGGCCGGCGAGATCTACGAGATCTATCTCCTGCCCGAACACCAGGGTCTCGGCTTCGGCCGGTCGCTGTTCGAGGCGGCGCGGCTGGAGCTCCGGCGTTACGGCCTCGCCTCCTTCTCGGTCCGGGTGCTCGCCGACAACGAACCGGCGGTCGGCTTCTATCGCCGGATGGGCGGACGCATGGCGGCGGAGACCGGCGAGCGGATCGGCGAGGCGACCCTGCCGGTGGCGGTGTTCGGTTTCGACGCGGAGTGAGCGCGCGACGCGGGCGTCGGGCGGTCGTCCGAAGGGCGACGTTCCGTCACGCCCTGCGATCGGCTATGAGAGGCGGCGTGTGCGTGCGACGCGGCAGCGGCGCACCTCTTCCGCCGGGCGCTCGAGGGGCTCTCCGGCCGACCGTCAACCCCAGGAGCCGGCGCGCGCCCGGCGACCAGGAGCTTCACCATGCGTATCGACGCCATCGCGATCGGCAAGAATCCCCCCGACGACATCAACGTCATCATCGAGGTTCCGATCGGCGGCGAGCCGATCAAGTACGAGCTCGACAAGGAGTCGGGCGCGCTGGTGGTCGACCGCTTCCTCTACACGTCGATGCGCTACCCGGGCAATTACGGCTTCGTGCCGCACACGCTCTCCGACGACGGCGATCCGATCGACGTGGTGGTGATGAACACCCGCGCCATCGTGCCGGGCGCGATCATGAAGTGCCGCCCGGTCGGCGTGCTCTACATGACCGACGAGAGCGGCCACGACGAGAAGATCCTGGCGGTGCCGGTGTCCAAGCTGACGCCGCGCTACGACTCGGTGAAGACCTACGCCGATCTGCCGAACATCGCGATCGCTCAGGTCCAGCACTTCTTCGAGCACTACAAGGACCTCGAGCCCGGCAAGTGGGTGAAGGTGGTGCGCTGGGGCGACGACAAGGAAGCCAAGCAGCTGATCATCGAGGCGATCGAGCGCTACAACGCCGACAAGAAGGCGAAGGGCTGATCGGTTTCGCCCTGCGATTTTCGGGGAAAGCGCGGCTTCGGCCGCGCTTTTTTCGTTTTCGGGGCGAGAATTTCGTACTTTCTCGAGGTTCGGAGCGGAAATTCGACGGATCAGGCCCGAAAATCGCCGCGCGGAGATGGTTCGAAGGTCGCCGACCGTTTCGCTTCGGTCGCGACGAGCCGCTCGACGAGAGCGAGAGGCCGATCCCGGAGGAGATCCCCGCATGACGCCCAACGCCCTGGTCGCCGTTCCCGTCCCGCCCGCCGACGAGGCGGGGTCTCCGATCGAAACGGCCGAGCGTCTGCTCGCCGCGCGCAACGGCGCGGCGGCGCGGCTGGTGCGACGACTGTTCGAGCGGACCGCGGCGGAGGATCTGGCGCGGCTCGCCGCCTCCGATCTCGCCGATCTCTCCGGCGTCGCCTTCGACCGGCTCGCTCGGCCGCGGCCGGGCGGCCATCGCATCGAGATCGCCGACCACACGCTCGCCGACGGCGAGACGATCACGGTGGTCGACGTGCTCAACGACGACATGCCGTTCCTGTTCGATTCGGTGACCGGCGCGATGGTCGAGGCCGGGCACGAGATCCGCCTGGTGGCGCATCCGATCCTGACGGTGACGCGCGAGGCGGACGGGCGTTTCGGCGGTCTTGCCGACGGCGGGCCGGAGGCGGCTCCGGTTCGGCGGGAGAGCCTGATCCACGTCCATCTGACCCGGCTCTCGGGCGAAGCGGCGCGCGGCGAACTGGTCGCCTCGCTCGAAGCGACGCTCGCCGACGTCTTCGCCGCGGTCGAGGACTGGAAGGCGATGCTGCGCCGGCTCGGCGAGGTGGTGGTCTCCTATCGTTGGGGCGCGACGCCGCTCGAGGCCCGGGTGCGGGAGGAGGCGCTCGGCTTCCTCGAATGGCTCGGCACGGAGAACTTCATCTTCCTCGGCATGCGCGAATACCGCTTCGTCGAGACCGAGGGCGGGGCCTATGTCGAGCCGCTCGGCGAGACCGGGCTCGGCATCCTGCGCGATCCGGAGGTGCGCGTGCTGAAGCGCGGCGCGGAGAGCCTGAACGCGGCGAACGCCATCGGCGCCTTCGCCCGCTCGCCCGATCCGATGATGGTGACGACCTCGAACGTCCGCTCGCGCATCCATCGGCGCGTCCACATGGACTATGTCGGGGTGAAGCTGTGGGACGACGCCGGGCGGATGAGCGGCGAGCTGCGCATCCTCGGCCTGTTCACGGCGGGCGCCTACACGAGTTCCGTGCACACCGTGCCGATGATCCGCGAGAAGGTGGCGCGGGTGGTGGCGCGGGCCGGGCTGTCGGCGGGAAGTCATTCGGCGCATGCGCTCGTCAACGTGCTCGAGACCTATCCGCGCTCCGAGCTCCTCCAGATCGACGAGGCGACGCTGTTCGACTTCGCCATCAAGATCATGGCGCTCGGCGAACATCCGCGCATCCGCGTGCTCGCCCGCAACGATCCGTTCGACCGCTACGTCTCGGTGCTCGTCTACGTGCCGCGCGACCGTTACACGACCGATCTGAGGCGGCGCATCGGCGAACTGTTGGAGAGCCGCTTCGACGGCAAGATCGTCTCCTGGATGCCGGCCCATTCGGAAGGGCCGTTGACCCGGATCCACTACATCGTCGGCCGTTATCGGGGCGCGACGCCGGAGGCGCCGGCGGTGGAGCTGGAGCGCGAAGTGGCCGGTCTGGTCCGGACCTGGCGCGACGACTTCGTGCTGGCGGTCGAGCGGCTCGACGACGAGGGCGTGGTCCGCGACAAGCTCGCCCGCTGGGCCGACGCCTTCGGCGCGGCCTATCGCGAGGCGATGTCGGCGTCGGTCGCGGTCGGCGACATGGAGGTGATGGAGGAGCTCTCGGACGAGCATCCGCTCGCCGTGCGGTTCCTCCGGCGCGACGGCGACCCGGTCGAGCGGATCGCCGCCAAGCTCTTCCACATCGGCGAACCGATCGACCTGTCGCGGCGGGTGCCGGTGCTGGAGGCGATGGGCTTCCGCGTGATCGACGAGAGCACCTACCGGATCGCGCCGGGCGGCGGGCCGGTGGTGTTCGTCCACGACATGACGCTCGCCCATGCCGACGGCCGGGCGATCGACCTGCACGAGAACCTGATCGGCCGGCTGGAGGATCTCTTCGCCGCCGTCTTCGCCGGCCGCGCCGACAGCGACGGTTTCGACGCTCTGGCGCTGACCGCCGGGCTCGATCGGCGCGAGGTGGCGGCGCTGAGGGCGGTCGGGCGTTGGCTGAGGCAGGTGCGCGCGCCGTGGTCGCAGGACCAGATGTGGGCGACGCTGCATCGGCATCCCGGCCTCGCGAGCGACCTCGTCGCGTTGTTTCGGGCGCGGCTCGATCCCGACCTCGGCGGGGATCGCGACGTCGCGGAAGCGCGGGTGCGCGATCGGATCGAGGCGTCTCTGGCGCAGGTCGCCAGCCTCGAGGACGACACCATCGTGCGCCGTTTCGTCGAGGTGATCGCGGCGACGATGCGTACGGACTTCTTCCGCGCCGAGGCGGATGGCTCGGCTCGCGACACGATCGCCTTCAAGCTCGCGCCGGACCGGATCGCCGATCTGCCGCGCCCGGTTCCCCATCGCGAGATCTGGGTGAGCGGCCCCGTCGTCGAGGGCGTGCATCTGCGCTTCGGGCCGGTGGCGCGCGGCGGCTTGCGCTGGTCGGACCGGCCGAACGACTTCCGCACCGAAGTGCTGGGGCTGGTCAAGGCGCAGCAGGTCAAGAACGCGGTGATCGTGCCGGTCGGGGCGAAGGGCGGCTTCCTGCCGAAGCGGATCGGGCCGGCGATGGACCGCGACGCCATCCAGGCGGAGGGGGTCGCGGCCTATCGGGTCTTCGTCGGGCGGCTGCTCGACCTCACCGACGACATCGTCGACGGCGAGATCGTATCGCCGCCGCAGACCGTGACGCGCGACGGGGCCGATCCCTATCTGGTGGTCGCCGCCGACAAGGGCACGGCGACCTTCTCCGACACCGCCAACGCCATCGCCCGCGACCACGGCTTCTGGCTCGACGACGCCTTCGCCTCGGGCGGATCGGCGGGCTACGACCACAAGAAGATGGGGATCACGGCGCGCGGCGCCTTCGAAGCGGTGAAGCGGCATTTCCGCGAGATCGACGTCGACGTGATGACGACGCCGTTCACGGTCGTCGGAGTCGGCGACATGTCGGGCGACGTCTTCGGCAACGGCATGCTGCTGTCGCCGGCGATCCGGCTGGTCGCCGCCTTCGATCACCGCCACGTCTTCCTCGATCCGGCGCCGGACTGCGCGGCGTCGCTCGAGGAGCGGCGGCGGCTGTTCGCCCTGCCGCGCTCGTCCTGGGCGGACTATGACGCGACGAAGATCTCGGCCGGCGGCGGCGTCTTCGCCCGCTCGGCGAAGTCGCTTCCGTTGTCGGTCGAAGTGCGGACGCTGCTCGATCTCGACGGCGCGCACGCGACGCCGGCCGAGGTGATCCGGGCGATCCTGAAGGCGCGGGTCGATCTCCTGTGGTTCGGCGGCATCGGCACCTACGTCCGCGCTGCGGCGGAAACCGACGCCCAGGTCGGCGACAAGGCCAATGACGCCGTCCGGATCGCCGCGGCGGAGGTCCGGGCCCGGGTCGTCGGCGAGGGCGCCAATCTCGGCATGACGCAGGCCGCGCGGATCGAATACGGGACGCTCGGCGGGCGCTGCAATTCCGATGCGATCGACAATTCGGCCGGCGTCAACTGTTCCGACGTCGAGGTCAACGTGAAGATCGCGCTGCAGCCGGCGGTCGCCGCCGAGCGATTGGCGCCGGCCGACCGCGACCTGCTGCTCGCCTCGATGACCGACGAGGTCGCCGAACTGGTGCTCGCCAACAACCGGTCGCAGACCCTGGCGGTGTCGGTGACCCAGGCCGACGGGGTCGGCGACCTGCCGTTCCAGCGACGTCTGACGACGCTGCTCGAAAAGCAGGGGCGGCTCGACCGCAAGGTCGAGACGCTTCCCGACGACGCGCGCTTCGCCGAACGCATCGCCAACGGCCGGGCGCTCGGCCGGGCGGAGATCGGGGTCTTGCTCGCTCACGCCAAACTCGCCGCCAAGGCGGATCTGATCGGCGCCGATCTGGTCGACGATCCCTGGTTCGAACGCGAGCTCTTCGCCTATTTCCCCGAAACGATGCGAGAGGCGCACGCCGACGGCATCCGCGGCCATCGACTGCGGCGCGAGATCATCCTGACCCGGTTGATCGACGACATGGTCGATCGCGGCGGGCCGACCGTGTTCGTCAGGATCGGCGACCGCACCGGCGCGAGCCCGGCGGTGGCGGCGCGCGCCTTCGTGGCGGTGTCGGCCCTGTTCGAGCTGCCGGCGCTCGGCGCGGCGCTGGAAGCGCTCGCCGGACGGGTCGCGGGGGCGCGGCTGCTCGATCTGCACGGGCGGCTGCGGGAGATCGCGATCGCGGCGGCGGTGCGCTTCGTGCGCTCGGTCGGACCTCGTGAACCGATCGGGGCGAGCGTGGCCCGCTTCTCGACCGCGCTGGCGGCGCTTTCGGCCGATCTCGCCGGCTCCCTGCCGGAGCGGGTCGGCCGTGCGGTCGGCGTGGCGCGCGACGCGCTCGTCGCCGACGGGTTGCCGGACGATCTGGCGCTTCGGATGGCCGGCCTCGATCGGGCGATCGAGGGGCTCGACGTGGTCGCCGTGGCGGAACGCTCGGGCCGGCCGGTCGGCGAGGTGGCGGCGGTGTGGTTCGATCTCGGCGAACGTCTGGCGCTCGATCGGTTGATCGATGCGGCCCGCGATCTGCCGATCGTCGACTATTACGACGGGCTGGCGGTCGATCGGGCGGTTCGGATGCTCGCCGACGCGCATCGCGCGCTCACCGCCGAGGCGCTGGAGGCGGGCGGCGTCGAGGCCTGGGCGGCGTCGCGCGGCGAGGAGATCGGCCGGGTGTTGGCGGCGGTCTCCGAGACCTTGGTGGAGGGCGGCGGCGCGGTCCGGGCGTCGCGCTTCACGGTGGCGGCGGCGCTGGTCGCCGATCTCGCCGAAGCGGGCTGAGCGCAGGAGCCGAAGACGACGAAGGGAGGCCGAGGCCTCCCTTCGCGCATTTCGAGGGGTTCGCCGCTCAGTGGCGGAAGTGGCGCATGCCGGTCGTCACCATGGCGATGCCGGCCTTGTCGGCGGCGTCGAAGACCTCCTGGTCGCGCATCGAGCCGCCCGGCTGGATCACCGCCGTCGCGCCGGCCTCGATCACCACCTCGAGCCCGTCGGCGAAGGGGAAGAAGGCGTCGGAGGCGGCGACCGAGCCGACCGTCAGAGGCTCTTTCTCACCGGCGGCGGCGGCCGCGTCGGCGGCCTTGCGGGCGGCGATGCGGGCCGAGTCGACCCGGCTCATCTGACCCGCGCCGATGCCGACGGTGGCCAGCCCCTTGGCGTAGACGATGGTGTTCGACTTGACGTGCTTGCAGACGCGGAAGGCGAAGGCGAGGTCGGCGAGCTCGGCCTCGCTCGGCGCGCGCTTCGTCACCGTCTTCAGGTCGAGGGCGTCGACGGAGCCGTCGTCGCGGGTCTGGACGAGGAGGCCGCCGGCCACCGTCTTGGTGGTCAGCCCTTCGGCGGTCGGGGTCGGCAGGCCGCCGGCGAGCAGAAGACGCAGGTTCTTCTTGGTCGCGACGATCGCCTTGGCCTCGTCGGTGGCGTCGGGGGCGATGATCACCTCGGTGAAGATCTTCACGATCTCTTCCGCCGCCTCGGCGTCGAGCGTCCGGTTGAAGGCGATGATGCCGCCGAAGGCGGAGACCGGGTCGCAGCGCAGGGCCTTGGCGTAGGCCTCGGCCAGGGTCGCGCCTTCGGCCACGCCGCAGGGATTGGCGTGTTTGATGATGGCGCAGGCGGCGGTGCGGGTCGGGTCGAACTCGGCGACGAGCTCATAGGCCGCGTCGGTGTCGTTGATGTTGTTGTAGGAGAGCTGCTTGCCCTGGATCTGCACGGCGGTGGCGACGCCGGGGCGGGCCTCCGGCGAGCGGTAGAAGGCCGCCTTCTGGTGCGGGTTCTCGCCGTAGCGCATCACCTCGGCGAGCGCGCCGCCGAAGGCGCGGTACTTCGGCGCGTCCTCGCCGAGCTGCGCCGCCATCCAGTTGGAGATCGCGGCGTCGTAGGTGGCGGTGCGGCCGAAGGCCTCGAGGGCGAGCGCCTTGCGCAGGCTCAGCGTGGTCGCGCCGTCGTTCGCTTCGAGGGCGGCGAGGACGTCGGCGTAGCGGGCCGGGTCGACGACGACGGCGACATGGGCGTGGTTCTTGGCCGAGGCGCGGATCATCGCCGGGCCGCCGATGTCGATGTTCTCGATGGCGGTCGCCCAGTCGGCGCCCTTCGCCACGGTCGCTTCGAAGGGATAGAGATTGACCACCAGCAGGTCGATCCCCTCGATGCCGTGCGCCTGCATCGCCGCGACGTGGTCGGGGTCGTTGCGGACGGCGAGGAGGCCGCCGTGGACCTTGGGATGCAGCGTCTTGACGCGGCCGTCCATGATCTCCGGGAAGCCGGTGACTTCCGAGACGTCCTTCACCGGCAGGCCGGCGTCGGCGATCGACTTGCAGGTGCCGCCGGTCGAGATCAGTTCGACGCCGCGGGCGACGAGGGCGCGGGCGAAGTCGATCAGGCCGGTCTTGTCGGAGACCGAGAGCAGCGCGCGCTTCAGGGGCACGCGGTCGGGCGGGGTGATGTTCTTGACGGTGATCGACATGGAAGGGAGCGCGCCTCGCCGAGCCGGTGCGGAAACGGATCGACGGCGGCTCGAACGGCGGCTCGGCCCGTTCGGCGTCTCGTTCTCTCACGATCCGGAAGTTTCGCCCGCGCCGATAGCACGAATCGCGACGCGCGCAAACCCGCCGAAAGACGCGGCGGTCAATGACGCGGGATCAGCGAGCGGGTGGTGTGCAGGAAGGTCCAGGCGATCTCGCGGGGCCCGCCGGCGGCGACGGTCAGCGTGATCTGTTCGGCGCGGCGCAGGCCATGGGAATCGGCGAGGTGGACGGAGGGCTCGAGTTCGGGCTCGACCTCGGTGCAGACGAAGTCCCAGGCCTCGCCGTTTGGCGCGGTCAGGCGAATGCCGCCGGCGACGTGTTCGGAGCGGATGCTCGGGTGGAGATGGAAGCGCACCACGAAGGGCACGTCGGCGACGGCGCGCGCGCCGGGCGCCGGCAGGATGCGGTCGAGGCCGTCGAGCTGGTCGCCGTCGGCGGTAAGGCGCAGGCTGCGTTCGTGCAGCACGCCGTAACCGCGCCGCCAACCGTCGTGGGTCGCCGTCACCGAGATCTCGACGCCTTCGTCCTCGAACGCCTCCTCGCGCCGTTCGACCGGCACGTCGCGCGGTCCGGCGACCAGCACCGGGCCGGCGAGTTTGGCGAGGAGGCCCTGTTCGGCGACGCGGGCGGACGAATGATCGTCGACGACCAGGGCGGAATGGGCGGCGGTGGTGCGGGCGAGACGCCGCCATTCGCCGATCGGGCGGAACGGCGCGCCGCAGTTGACGACGAAGCGGGAATGGCCGGACGACAGTTCGAAGGCCAGGGTTCCGGCGTGGGCGGCCTGCGACAGTTCGATCGGCGGAGCCACGCCGCAATCCATCACCACCACGGCGCCGCTCGCCTCCAGGCGCTGGTAGCCGGAATGGGGGGCGTTGCCGTGCGGCCGGCTCTTCGCCTCGTCATAGGCGAAGATGGTGGCGACGAGGTCGGTCGGGCTCGCCGAGGCGCCGTTGAACAGCGCGAGCGCGCCGTCGTCGTGACGGAAGAAGCGGACCATCGGCATCATCCGATCGATCGCGCCGGTCATCGCCTGCGACACCGGCAGACCGCGGGCGGCGAGGACCTGACGGAGCGGCAGCAGATCGACCAGGATCTCGACCACGGCGTTCGGATTGCGGCCGACGTGGCCGCCGTCGGGCAGGATCTGGCGGTCGAGCTCGTCGTCCAGGCGGCGCGAGGCGGCGCGCACGAAGCGGCGGAAGCCCTCGACGGTGACGGCGCAGGCGAGCATCGCGATCGCCGACTTCAGGCGCGGCAGGCCGGCCGGCTCTTCGCCGCGACGGATTCTGAGTTGGCGGAAATGGCGGGTCAGGCCCGCGAGGAAGCGGTGGTAGAAGACCGGGTCGGCGTCGGCGAGGATCATCGGCGCCTGAGAGAGCCAGGCGAGCAGGCGGCGGGCGACGACGTCGCCTTCCCAGGCGAGGGCGGGATGTTCGCCCATGCGCAGCCAATCGTCGACGAGGGCGCGGGCGTTCGCGCGGGCGACGGCGGTGTCGGCGGCGCGCAGGTGGCGCAGCCAGCCGAAGCCGTGCAGGACGCGGGCCCATTCGGGACCGGGCGGGGTCACCTCGAAGGGGGAGCGGCCGCGGCATTCGACGATCTGGCCGGAGAAGGCGAAGACGCCGGCGTAGATGTCGTCGGCGACGGTCGGGTCGGCGGTCCTGAGATCCTGCGGCGCGACGGTCAGCCGATCGGCGGCGGGTTCGATCAGGGTGCGGGCGAGGCGCAGCGCCCGGACCACGGGCGCGAGCAGGCGGCGGGCGAGGAGCCGCCCGACCAACCGCGCTTCAGCGCTCCTTCCCGAACCCGTCGTCGGCATGCCCCGTCCACCGTCGCGACCCGCATCGCCCGATGGTTCGGGCGCGGGTGCGAAAACCCCAGATTTCAAGGCATCCCATCGCGGTTAACGGCGGGTTAAGGGGGCCGCGGATTTCCCGCAGCTTCACTGTGTCCTTCGTCTGAGACGGGCGGCGAAGAAGCCGTCGAGACCGGCGAGGCGGGGATCCGGGTTCGGCAGCAGGTCGGGTCGGGTGCGCAGGTCGCCGTCGTCCGTGATCGCCGCGGCGAGGCCGCCGATCTCCTCGGCGCGGACCGGCTCGCGCTCCCAATCGGGATGCGCTTCGAGGAAGGCGGCGATCTGGTCCTCGCCTTCGCGCTTCTGCAGCGAACAGGTGCAATAGACGAGGCGGCCGTCGGGCTTCGCCCAGGCCGCGGCGCGGGGCAGCAGGCGGGCCTGGAGGGCGGCGAGATCGTCGACGTCGCCGGCCTTCTTGAGCCGGCCGACGTCGGGGTTGCGGCGGATCGTGCCGGTCGCCGAGCAGGGCGCGTCGAGGAGGACCGCGTCGAAGGGCGCCTTCGGCGTCCAGGCCTCGAGATCGGCGGCCACGGTCGTGGCGGACAGACGCAGCCGGGCGAGGTTCTGCTTCAGGCGGTCGAGGCGATGCGGAGACAGGTCGACGGCGGTGACGGTCGCGCCGGCGGCGGCGAGCTGGGCGGTCTTGCCGCCCGGCGCGGCGCAGAGGTCGGCGACCTCGAGGCCGGCGACGTCGCCGAGGAGACGGACCGGCAGCGCGGCGGCGGCGTCCTGGACCCACCATGAGCCGGCCTCGAAGCCTTCCATCGCGTCGATCGGCCCGTGCGGGACGAGGCGGACAGATCCGGTCGGCAGCACGACGCCGCCGAGCTTCTCGGCCCAGGCGGCGGCGTCGGAGCGCACCGTCAGGTCGAGCGCCGGCTCCACCATGTGGACGGAAGCGAAGGCGCGGGCGGCCTCCTCGCCCCAGGTCGCGGTCCAGTCGCGCCACAGCCACAGCGGGGTGACGAGGCGGGTGGCGTCCTGATCGGCGAGGATCGCATCCTTCTCGCGGGCGAGGGAGCGCAGCACGCCGTTGACCATCGCCTTCCACGGGCCGGTCGCGCGGTCGCGGGCGGCGAGTTCGGTGGCGAGCGAGACGGCGGCGTGGTCGGGCACCTGCATGAACAGCAGCTGGGTCGCGCCGACCCGCAGGATCTCGCGCACCTTCGCCGCCTTGCTCGGCAGCGGCCGGCTCATCAGCCGTTTCAACGCGTCGTCGACGAGGCCGAGGCGGCGCAGCGTGGTCGAGACGATGGCGCGGACGAGGGCGCGGTCGGCCGGCGTGAGCGCCCGCCAGGTCGGCATGGTGGAGCGGTGATCGAGCACCTGATCGAGCGGGCGGCCTTCGTCGAGGGTGGCGAAGAGGATGTCGACGGCCTGCCGGCGGACGGCGAGCCCGGGTTCGTCGCGACGGACCTCGCCGCGTGGGGCGGTGTCGGCGGAGCGATCCTCACGGCGGTCGGAGGAGGGGCGGCGGGGCCCGCGCGGGCGTCCACGGTCGGTCATCGGATCTCGGAGGGTTCGAGGGACGGCGTCGCGGTTCGACGCCGAAGTTTCGTCATGCTATCACCCGGTTTCGATCGAGGATCAAGGCGAGGACGCGATGAGCGACGAGACGAAACCGGCTCAGGCCGGGGAAACGGCCGCCGAAGCCGCGACGATCGCGGAGGCGACGCCGAGCCGGCCGCGCTTCGAGGACCTGCCGCCGGCGGCGCAGCGGGCCCTGATTGAAGCCGAAGAGCGCCGCCGGGCGAGCGATGCGGCGCGCGCCGCCGCCGGCCCCGCGCCGAAGGAGCTGCGCGGCCGCGACGGGCCGGAGCCGGTGCGCTACGGCGACTGGGAGCTCAAGGGCATCGCCAGCGACTTCTGATGCCGAGCGTCCGAACTTCGGACGCGTCACGGCCTGACCGGCCGACGCCCGTTCGGGCTTGCCTTCGCCCGAGACGTTCCGAACAGGTCGGACCTTCTCGGGCTCGGTTCGAGGCCTCAGCGGCCGAACAGACGCGCGTCGAGGTCCGCGAAGAAGGCGGGCGGGGTCAGGCCGCGGCGCAGATGCGCAGCGATCAGAGTGTTGGCGAGCAGGGTGGCGACCGTCATCAGGCCGACGCCGCCGGGAACGGGCGTGATCGCCCCGGCCACGCCCTTCGCCGTGTCGAAGTCGACGTCGCCGACGAGGCGGGTCTTGCCTTCGCCCTTCTCGGGCGCCGGGACGCGGTTGATGCCGACGTCGATGACGGTGGCGCCGGGCTTCACCCAATCGCCGGGGATCATCTTCGGCCGGCCGACGGCGGCGACGAGAATGTCGGCGCGGCGGCAGACCCCGGCGAGGTCGCGGGTCTTGGAATGGGCGATGGTGACGGTGCAGTTCGCCATCAGGAGCAACTGCGCCATCGGCCGGCCGACCAGTTCGGAGCGGCCGACCACGACCGCGTCGAGACCGGCGAGCGGCCGGCCGACCCAGTCGAGCATCATCATCGAGCCATAGGGGGTGCAGGGCCTCAGGCCGGGACGGCCGGCGGCGAGGCGGCCGGCGTTGACCTCGGTGAGGCCGTCGACGTCCTTCAGCGGGTCGATCGCGGCGATCACCCGGCCGGCGTCGATGTGACGGGGCACCGGCAGCTGCACCAGGATGCCGTCGACGGCGTCGTCGCGGCCGAGCGCTTCGACCAGCGCGATCACCTCGCTTTCGGCCGTGTCGGCGGGGAGGCGGTGTTCGAAGGAGCGCATGCCGGCTTCGACGGTCTGCTTGGCCTTGGAGGCGACGTAGGTCTGGCTCGCCGGATCCTCGCCGACCAGCACCACGGCGAGGCCGGGGACGGTCCCGTGCGCGGCGCGGAAGCGGGCGACCTCGTCGGCGACGGTGTTGCGGAGAGCTTCGGCGCGGACCTTGCCGTCGATGATGGTGGCGCTCATGGGGAGCCTCCGTCGGTGGGTTCAGGACGCGGCGCGGGCCGCGAGATCTTCGAGGGCGGCGGCGAGCCGGTCGGCGTCGCCGTCGAGGCGCAGCATCTTTACGCGGGAGGTCTGGCCGGACACGACCTCGACCTTGGTCTTGGCGAGGCCGAGGCTCTCGGCGACGAGGACGACGAGAGCGGCGTTGGCGCGCCCGTCGGCGGGCAGCGCCCGGACGTGGGCGAGCATCACCTGATTGCCGTCGGCGAGCGTCTCGAAGGCGCCGAGGGCGTCGCGGCGGGCGCGCGGCGTCAGACGGACGCGCAGACGCAGGCCGTCGGGGCCGCGCGAGATCGCCGGCGAAGGCGCGGCCGCGGCCATCGCCGTCAGCGCACCGCCAGATGGAGATACTGGCGGATCAGGAAGATGCCGAGGAAGACGACGATCGGCGACAGGTCGAGGCCGCCGAGATCGGGCAGGAAGCGGCGGATCGGGGCGAGCACCGGTTCGGTCAGGCGATAGAGGACGTCGCCGATCGAGGCGACGGCGCGGTTGCGCGAGTTGATCACGCCGAACTGGTAGAGCCAGGAGAAGACGATGGCGGCGATCAGCACCCAGCCATAGAGATCGAGCAGGAGGTCGATGACCAGAATGATGGGAGTGATGAGAGCCATGCCGCGCGTCCTCGGTCCGTGGAGCCCCTGATGTAGCGAGCGCCCGCCGGATTGCCAAGGGCGCGCGGCGCCGGCGTGCGAGGCCGGGCCGAGGCGACGATCGTTCGCGGCGTCTCCGGGCAGGGTCGGGGGGCGCGCGCGACGGGCTGATCGGGCGGGGAGGGCGATGGAGGCGATCGGGTCGTGGAGAGGCTGTTCACGCCGCTTGACAGCCTCTGTGGGGTCGCGTAAACGGCGGCCCATCCGACGCGGGGTCCCCCATGGCCCCGCCCGCGACGGTCGGGGCTGTAGCTCAGATGGGAGAGCGCTGCAATCGCACTGCAGAGGTCAGGGGTTCGATTCCCCTCAGCTCCACCAATTATCTCGAAGCCCGACTCGACACGACGCCGTCTCGCTCGATGGAAGCGGCGTTCGATCTCTGTGCTCGGCGGTCCCGCCGGCGCCAATCGATGCGGCGAAGACCGTTCCCAATCGATCTGGAGATTCGGCGCCGGAGCGATCGATCCCTTCATCCGATCCCACGATTCGCATCGATCGGCCTGAACAGGGCGAGGACCGCCGCCCTCGCCGATCGCGCGGGCGATCATGAGGGAACTCCGGTCCGCCGACGCGCCTCGGGGATCGTGGTCTCGGCGAATACGTCTTGCAAAACAAGCCTCTGCACCGATCCGAAACGTCGCGACGACATCGCTCCTCGTGCGTTTACGGATGGGGTCATTCCCGGCGGCGCTTTTGATACCCCTCAAATCTCAGTTCGGCACATGATGATATTCTAATGTGGTCGGGTCGCCTCGGGAGGCCGTAGGGGCGTGGCCGCGCGAGCGGTCGCGGCGGCGAAGGGGGACCCGGGAAAGCCGGGGGCGAAGCGCCCGGCGCGTCGTGTCGTTCGCCGACTTCGACGGTGGACGGGGGGTCATTGGGAGTCATCGGGCCATGAATGCCATGCCGATCGGCAGGGCGCGCAACGCCGTCGCGTTGTTCGCGATGCTGATGCTCATCTGGATCATGCTCGAGGGGTCGGTCGCGATCGACGTGCTGCTCGTCGGAGCGGTCGCCTCGGCGCTCGTCACGTTCGTCCAGCGCGACGGTCTGCCGATCGTCACCGAGGCGCGGTTCACCCGCGAGGCGGCGATCGCGGCGGTCGAATACGTCGGCTACTTCCTGAAGGAACTGGTGAAGTCGAACCTGCACATCGCCGCGGTGGTGGCGACCCCGTCGCTGCCGGTCAGGCCCGGCATCGTCAAGGTCCACACCCGCCTGAAGAGCCGGACGGCGCGGGTGCTGCTCGCCAATTCGATCACCCTGACGCCGGGCACGCTCACCGTCGAGATCGAGGGCGAGTGGCTCTGGGTGCATTGGGTGACGATGGAGGCGGCCGATCCGGAGGAGGCGACGCAGCAGATCGTCGCCGGTTTCGAACACTATCTGGAGGCGATCTATGGCTGAGGCGTCGATCTACCTCGCGGCTCTGCTCGCCGCCGTCGCCTTCGTCCTGGCGATGGCGCGTTTCGTGCGCGGGCCGCTCACCTTCGATCGGGTCGTCGCCTTCGACGTCATGACCATCGTCGGAATCACCGGCATCGTGCTGGTCGCGGTGGTGGAGGACCGGGCGATCTATCTCGACGTGGCGCTGATCTACGCGCTGATGTCGTTCCTCGGCGTCATCGTCGTCGCCCGCCATCTCGAAAGGGGGCTGTGATGACGAGCCTGCTCGCCGTCCTCGGCGGTCTCCTTCTCGTCGCCGGCGCCTCCTTCCTGCTCCTCGGCGGGCTCGGACTGGTGCGCATGCCCGACGTCTACAACCGCATTCAGGCCGGCACCAAGGCGACCACCCTCGGCACGCTGCTGACGCTCGCCGGCGTCGCCTGCCTGCACCCGGGGTGGACGATGAAGCTCCTGCTGATCGGCCTGTTCCTCTTGTTCACCAATCCGCTGTCGTCGCAGGTGCTCGCCCGCGCGGCGCATCGCTCGAAGGTCGCGCCGACGGCGGCGACCGAGGTCGATCTGCTCGACGAGACCAAGGGAGACGGCGCATGAGCGTGCTGTTGCCGGCCATGACCGGGCTGCTCGCCGTGGCGATGCTGGTCGCCGCGGCGATGACGATCGTCACCCGCAGCCTGCCGATCGCCATCCTGGCGGCCGGGGCGGTGAGCCTCTTCGCCTCGGTCCTGTTCCTCCTTCTGGCGTCGCCCGACGTGGCGATGACCGAGGCGGCGATCGGCAGCGGGCTGACCACCTTCCTGTTCTTCTTCGTGCTCGGCCGGGTCGGAGGGCGAGACAATGGTTAGGCATCTCGCGGCGGGGCTGCTGACGATCGGGCTGGCGCTGGCGTTCGCCGCGCTCGTCCTCGGTTATCAGCCGGATGCGGAGCTCAATCGCACCGCGCTCTATTACGCCGAGAACACCGCGAAGGATCTCGGCTCGCAGAATATCGTCACCGCGATCGTGGTGACCTATCGCGGCCTCGACACGCTCGGCGAGGTCACGGTGCTGTTCCTGGCCGCGGCGATCGTCGGGTTGATCCTGGCGCCGGGCCGCGGCGCGGAGGGCGCCGGTCGGCGCGGCGCGCCGCCGCCCGGCGAATTGCTGACGACCGGCAGCCGCATGCTGACGCCGCTGATCCTGATCACCGGCATCTATGTCTTCGTCAACGGCCACCTGACCCCGGGCGGCGGCTTCCAGGGCGGCGCGATCCTCGCGTCGGCGGCGCTCCTGGTGCTGCTCGCCGATCCCGGCCATCGCTTCGCGCATCGGACGATCGAGACGATCGAGGGCGTGTCGGGCGTCGCCTATGTGGCCGTCGGCCTCCTCGGCCTGGCCTTCGCCGGCGGCTTTCTCGACAACCGCTTCTTGCCGACGGGCCGTTTCGGCGCGCTCCTCTCGGCCGGGGCGATCCCGGTGATCTACACGCTGATCGGCCTCAAGGTCGGCGCCGAATTCGCCTCGATCCTGGCGAACCTCACGGAAACGGAGGAGCGGCGATGATCACTCTTTCGCTCGCCGTCGGTTTCGCCCTGGTCCTCGCCGGCCTCTACGGCGCGCTGACCAACCGCAACATCCTGCGGATGATCGTCTCCTTCACCGTCGCCGACACCGGCGTCAACATCGTGTTGGTCGCGGTCGGTTGGATGCGCGGCCGCACGGCGCCGATCCTCGACGACGCGGTTCCGATCGCCGAAGCCGCGCAGCGGATCATCGATCCGTTGCCGCAGGCGCTGGTGCTCACCGCCATCGTCATCGGCCTCGGCGTCACCGCCCTGATGCTCGCCTATGCGTACCGGCTGTATTCGACCGCCGGCACGCTCGACGTCTCGAAGTTCACGGAGCTGAAATGGTGAGCCCTCTCTTCATTTTGGCCATCGGGCTCGGCGCCGCCTTCGGCGTCGGCCTTCTCGACGCCCGGTCGCGAGGGCTGGCCTTCGCGATCACGCTGGCGGGGCTCGCCGCGATGAGCGCGATCGGGGCCGAATGGCTGTGGGCCTTCGTGGTCGACGGCGTCCAGCCGATCATGGTCATGACCGCCGGCGCGCCGCCGCCCTTCGCGATCAATCTGCGCATGGGGCCGGCCGAGGCGGCGTTGGTGGCGATCATCTGCCTGACCGGCCTCCTCTCCGCGATCCAGATGCGCGAGGCGTTGTTGCGGCTCGGCCGACGCGCCATGGCGGTGCTGTCGATCGCGGTGATGGCGCTCTCGGGCATCGTCCTGACCCGCGACGTGTTCAACCTGTTCGTGTTCTTCGAACTGGTGGTGATCGCCACCGGCGGTCTGGTGCTCCTGTCCGACGACCCGCGCGCGACGGCGGCGGGGTTCAAATACCTGGTGGTGTCGCAGGTGGCGTCGATGCTGATGCTGATCGGCATCGTCTTCGTCTATCACGCCGGCGGCAGCCTCAACGTCGACGACCTGATCGGCTCGCCGGCGGTGGCGGCGGGCGGCGCGGCGGGACTCGCCTTCCTCCTGCTGATGATCGCGCTGGTGCTCGAGACGAAGCCGTTCCCGGCCAATGGTTGGGCGCTCGACGTCTACGAGGCCGCGCATCCCGGCTTCGGGGCGATCTTCTCGGCGGCCTCGGCCTCGGCGGCGCTCTATGCGGTCGACAAGGTGGTCGGCGTCGGCGGCGCGGCGTTCCTGCCGATGCTCACGGCGATCGGCCTCGTGACCTTCGTCGGGGCCAATCTCCTCGCCCTGTCGCAGACGGTCGACCGGCGTCTGCTCGGTTATTCGTCGGTGGCCCAGGTCGGTCTGGTGCTGGCGGTGATCGGACTGCGCGATCTGCTCGGCGAGCGCTACCTGATGGTCGCCGGCGGGCTCCTGGTGGCGCATGCGGTGGCCAAGGCGGGGTTGTTCTGGCTCTCCGAACTGGTGGCGGGACGCGACTTCGCCGCCTGGGCGGCGTTGCGGCGGCGGCCGATCCTGATCTTCGCCTTCGCCACCTTCGTCGCGATGCTCGCCGGTCTGCCGCCGTTCCCCGGCTTCTACGCCAAATGGGAGCTGACGCATGCGCTGATGGCGCAAGGACGGCCGGAGTTGGTGGCGGCGATCCTGGTCGGAGCGCTGTTCGAGGCGGGCTATCTCTTCCGCTGGTTCGGGCGCGCGCTGAAGGCGACGCCGCCGGAGGGCGTTTCCGACCTTCCGGTCTCGAAGGTCGGCGTCGTCGTCCTCACCGCGCTCGGCGGTTGGGTCCTCGGCGAGGTCTGGGGCGCGGCGTCTCCTTATGGCGACGTGCTCGGGGCGACGCCGCTCCTGGTCGCGCTCGCCTTCCTGGCGCTCGAACCGCTGTCGGCGCGGATCAAGAACACGCTGGCGATCGTCGTCCTGGTCGCCGCCTTCGCCTCCGGCTGGCCGCACTTCGATCCGTTGCAGCTGATCTTCGCGGCGATCGTCCTCCTCGGCGGAGCGGTGATCTTCGTCGCCAGCTACGCCTTCGCCGACGGCCGGCGGACCGGATTCTACCCTTCCGCGATGCTGATGTACGCCGGCTTGGCGATGTTGATCGTGGCGAAGGACACCTTCGGCTTCTTCGCCGCCTGGGAGGTTCTGACGATCGGGTCCTACTTCCTGATCCTGCGCGGCAAGCAGTCCGAGCCGCACGCCCTCTCCTATGTGGTGTTCTCGCTCGGCGGGGCCTTCGCCATCCTGGCGGGCTTCGCGCTGGCGGCCGAGACGACGGCGCTCTTCCCGATCGCCGGGCTGAAGCAGGTCGCGGCTCCGTTCGCGCCCTGGGTCTTCGTCCTGCTGGCGGTCGGCTTCATGACGAAGACGGCGTCGATCGGCCTGCACATCTGGCTGCCGGGCGCGCATGCCGAGGCGGAGACCGACGTCTCGCCGATGGTCTCCGGCATCCTGCTGAAGGCGGGACTGTTCGGCCTCTTCATGCTGTTGATGCAGATGGGCCGGCAGTCGCTCTACGGGGTCGATCTGACGCTGGTGCTGTTGTGGATCGGCGCGGCTTCGGCGCTGCTCGGCAATCTGATGGCGGTGTTCCAGGAGGACGCCAAGCGGCTGCTCGCCTATTCGTCGATCGGACAGATGGGCTATGCGGTGTTCGGCCTCGCCCTGATGAACCACCTCGGTTGGCTGATGGCGCTGATGTTCGTCATCAACCACTACATCTACAAGTCGTCGCTGTTCCTGTCGGTCGGCGGCGTCTACAAGCGCACCGGCACGCGCGAGATGTACCGCATGGGCGGTCTGATCACGCTGATGCCGCTGACCTTCTTCGCGGTGCTGGTCGGCATCGTGGCGATGTCGGGGGTGCCGCCGCTGTCCGGCTTCGGCGGACGGTGGATCTTCTACAACGCGATCCTCGACACGCCGGCGCGGCTGCCGATGGTGGTGATCTTCCTCTCCGGCCCGATCGCCTTCCTCTATCTGTTCCGGCTGATCCACACGATCTTCCTCGGCCAGCTCAAGGACGAGCACCGGCGGATCCGCGAGGCGCCGATCTGGTTGATCGCGCCGCAGATGCTCTATGTCGCCTTCCTGATCGGCTTCGCCCTCTTCCCGGGCCTGGCCCTGCGCAAGGTCGACGCCTTCATCTCGCGCTTCATTCCCGAACACGCGCTGAACTGGGACGGGCTGACGATCACCAGCGCCTACGGCTACTGGAACCCGGTCTCGATCATGATCGTCATCGTGGTGATCTTCGTGACGCTCCTGGCGTGGCTCGTCTTCCTCAATCGTCGCGCGCAGATGGTGAAGCAGTTCAACATCGTCTTCGCGGCGGAGCGGCCCTACCGGCCGGAGACGACGCATTTCGCCTGGAACTTCTTCGCGCCCTATCGGCGCGCCCTCGGCCCCCTGACGGAGCCGTATTTCGAACGGTTCTGGCAGGCGCAGACCGACGCCCTGCACGGTTGGGCCGGCTTCGCCCGCCGGTTCTACACCGGCGACGGCCAAGTCTACGCCTTCCAGGTGGTCGGTTTCGTGGTGATCGTCTGTTGGGCTGCGATGGGGATGACGCCATGACCTTCGAGTGGATCAAGATTCCTCAGTCGCTGCTGACGCTGTTCATCGTGCTCAACTACGGCCTGTTGTTGACCGCGCTGGTGCAGAAGATCGCCGCTCGGGCCGGTCGTCGGCACGGCATTCCGATCTGGCAGAACTACGTCGATCTCCTGAAGAACTACGGCCTCAGGACCAACATCACCCATGGCGTGATGTACTATCTCGGGCCGGTGTTCCGGCTCTCCGGCGGCGTCGGGCTCCTGCTGTTCGTGCCGACGATCTACGGTTCGGAGATGTTCTCCAACCTGTCGTTCGCCGGCGATCTGATCCTGGCGCTCTACTTCATCTTCTTCGGGACGCTGGGCATGGCGCTGGGCGCCGGCGAGAGCGGTCATCCCCACGCCGCGATCGGCGTCAGCCGCGGCCTGTCGCAGGTGACGGCGGCGGAGCTGCCGCTGGCGCTGGCGGTGTTCTCGGTGGCGCTGCAGTACCACACGCTGTCGGTCACCGACATCGTCGCGGCGCAGCAGGGCGGCGTCGCGCATTGGACGCTCGTCACCAATCCGCTCGCCGTCGTGGCCGGCATGTTCTCCTTCCTCGGATCGATGATGCGGTCGCCGTTCGACGTCGTTCTGGCTCCGCAGGAGATCCCGATCGGCCCGCCGACCGAATATCACTCCTCCTATCTCGCCCTGATGCAGACCAATCGGGCGATCTTTCCGGTCGCCAAGATGGTGATCTACATGAATCTGTTCTTCGGCGGGGCGAGCAGCTGGGCGGAATTCTGTCTGAAGATCTTCTTGATCTACATGGTCTCGGCGCTGGTCGGCGTCGTCTTCCCGCGCTTCCGGGTCGAGCAGTCGATCCGTTGGTTCCTGACCTGGGCGGTGCCGGTCGGCGTCGCCGCCATTCTCCTCGTGTGAGGTCTGCGATGCAGCAAGACGACGTCGTCGAACCGCGGGTTCCGGTCAAGGACGAGCTGAAGAAACGGACGGTCAAGGGGCCGGACGGCTTCGAGTTCGAGGTCGATCCGATCCACGACTACTATTGCGACGCGCGGCCCGAGGTTCGTCCGGGCTCCTACCTCAAGATCGTCGAGGATCTGTTCAACTGGGCGCGCTCGGAATCGCTGTGGATCCTCGGTTTCGGCACGGGTTGCGGCGCGATCGAGATGCGGCCGCTGATGACGCCGCGGTTCGACGCCTATCGCTACGGCATCCAGTGGCGGCCGACGCCGCGGCAGGCCAACCTCTTCGTGATCTCCGGCTATCTGTCGGTGAAGACGCTGAAGCGGGTGATCCGCTCCTACGAGCAGATGCAGAACCCGAAATACGTCGTCGGCCTGGGCTCCTGCACGGTCAACGGCGGGATGTACTGGGACAGCTACAACACCATCAAGAAGCTCGACGAATACCTGCCGGTCGACGTCTACGTCACCGGTTGCATGCCGCGTCCCGAGGCGCTGCTCGCCGGTTTCGAAGAACTGAAGCGGATCATCCGCGCCGGCAAGGGCGAGGGGGCGAACCTCTACGCGAAGAACTTCGATTGGTACAAGGCCAACCAGAAGCGTGTGATCCACGACTGGGACATGCCGGACTACAATTGGTGAGGCCGATGCGGACACTTCTCGAAAACCTGAAGGAACGATTCCCGCTCGGTCCGATCACCGAACAGCGGCCCGACCTCGTCTTCGTCACGGTCGAGCGGAGCGGCCTGCGTCCGCTGCTCGCCCACCTGCGCGACCGGGAGGGGTTCACCCATCTGGTGCTGCTCACGGCGGTCGACTGGATCGAGGAGAACCTGTTCCAGCTCACCTATCTCGTCCACGACCGGCGGCGCGGGCGCGACATCGGCCTGCGCGTCCTCGTGCCGCGCGACGCGGCGGAGATGGAGACCATCCACGACCTGTGGCCGACCGCGGCGACCTATCAGCGCGAGCTTCGCGAGATGTTCGGCATCGGCTTCCCCGGCAGCCCGCGGGTCGACGAGGAGTTCATCCTGGAGGGGTGGGTCGACCTGCCGCCCTATCGGCGCGACTTCGACACCAAGGCCTTCGCGGAAGAGGCCTTCGCGCATCGCCCCGGTCGCGAGACGCACGACCCGGCGACCCACATGCGCGAGCGTCTCACCGCGCAGGGGAGAGCGAAATGACCCGGCACGAGACGATTTCCAACCCCGAGACGGTCCTGCCGGCGACGCCGATCGCGCTCGCGCCGGAGCGGCCGGCGATCGACCTCTCGTCGGGCAAATATCTCAAACTGTGGCAGGGACCGCAGCATCCCGGCATCACCGGCAACATGTCGGTCGAGCTGACCGTCTGCGGCGACGAGGTGGTCGAGGGCAAGACCCACGTCGGTTATCTGCATCGCGGCTTCGAGAAGCTGATGGAGCGGCGCAGCTTCATCCAGTGTTTCCCGATCGTCTGTCGGGTCTGCGTGCCGGAGCCCGACTTCAACGAATATTGCTACGCCGGGGCGATCGAGGAGCTGGCCGGCATCGAGGCGCCGATCCGGGCGCAGTGGATCCGCACGCTGATCCTGGAGATGGGCCGGATCAACAGCTACCTGATGTATCTCGGCGGTCAGGCGGGGGCGCTCGGCCTCGGCGTCGTCGGCCAGTGGACGACCTATGTGCGCGATCTGATGCTCGATCGGTTCGAGGAACTGACGGGCGCGCGGATCTACCACATGTTCATCCTGCCCGGCGGCGTGCGCGACGGTCTGCCCGAGGGCTTCGACGGCCGGATGGAGGAGACGCTTCGCGAGATCGAGCGCACCATGGCCGACGTCGACGAGGTGATGTTCCACAACGCGGTCTTCAAGAAGCGCACCAAGGGGGTCGGCGTCATCCCGCCGGAGCTGATCGACGCCTATGGCGTGACCGGTCCCAATGCGCGGGCGGCGGGCCTTCCCAACGACGTGCGCCGGGATCAGCCCTATCTGGTCTATCCGCAGCTCTCCTTCGAACCGGTGACGGCGACGGCCTCCGACATGTTCGCGCGGTCCGACGTACGCCGGCGCGACCTCTTGATGTCGGTCGATCTGATCCGCCAGATCCTCGCCGACATGCCGCGCGAGGGCGCGCTGATGGCGAAACTGCCGAACGTCCTGCACTGGAAGATCCCGCGCGGCGAGACCTATGTGCGGGGCGAATGCTCGCGCGGCGAATACGGCTATTACGCGGTCACCGACGGCAGCGGCTTCCCGCGCCGGATCAACGTGCGCGGCCCCTCCTACACCCACGCGATGGCGCTGCTCGAGCATCTGATCCCGGGCACCAACATCGCCGACGTGGCCGCCCTGATGGTGTCGCTGCACACCTATCCGCCCGAGATCGAGAGGTGAACGACCATGCGTGACGTCCTCTCTCCGTTTCTCGCCTGGAAGAACCTGTTCCGCGATCCGGTCTCGATCCCGGACCCGCTGAACCGGCCGGCGGCGGCGCGCTATCGCGGCTTCCACCAGAACGACGTCGATCTGTGCATCGGCTGCGGCACCTGCGAGACGATCTGCCAGAACGCCGCCATCGACATGGTTCCGGTTCCCGGCCACGAACCGAAGGACGGCGACAGCGGCCTGAGGCCGCGCATCGACTACGGCCGCTGCTGCTGGTGCGCGCTGTGCGTCGACGTCTGTACGACCGGCTCGCTGACCATGTCGAACGACTACACCTGGATCGACGCCGATCCGGAGGCGTTCCGCTTCACCCCCGGCGTCGACGCCAAGCCCTGGGACGGGGCGGAACTCGGCTATCGCCGTCCCGACGGGCATCGGCTGACGGCGCCCGACCGTATCGCGATGGGCGAACGCGAGGCCGAGGATCGGGTCTGCGACTTCGCCGAGATCGTCCTCGGCTACGACGTCGAGGCGGCGCGGCGCGAAGCCGACCGCTGCGTCGAATGCGGGTTGTGCATCGCCTCCTGCCCGACCCACATGGACATTCCGCAGTACATCGCGGCGGTGCGCGACGGCGACTACGAACGCGGCGTCGAACTGCTCTATCGGACCAATCCGTTCTCCAACTCCTGCGGCCGGGTCTGCACCCACGTCTGCGAGACCGCCTGCGCCATGGCCCACGAGGGCGAGCCGATCGCCATCCGTTGGCTGAAGCGCCACATCATGGATCAGGTGCCACCGGCGCGGGTGCACGAGATCGTCGGCGCTCCGGCGCCCTCGACGGGCCGGAAGATCGCCGTCGTCGGCTCCGGTCCGGCCGGCCTCACCGCGGCCTTCGATCTCGCCAAGGCGGGGCACGCGGTGACGGTCTTCGAGGTCCGCGCCGCGGCCGGCGGCATGCTGCGCTACGGCATCCCGTCCTATCGACTGCCCTACGACCAGCTCGATCGCGACATCGACGCGATCACGGCGCTCGGCGTCGAGATCCGTTGCGACCAGCAGGTCGGCCGCGACGTCACCATGGACGAGCTGCGCGACGGCCACGACGCGGTGATCCTGGCGATCGGCCTGCATCTCGGCCGCTCGCTGCGCATGCCCGGCTCCGACCACCCGCAGGTTCGCAAGGCGGTCGATCTGTTGCGGGCGGTCACCGACGGCGAGACCTTCGAGGCGCCGCGTCGCGCGGTGGTGATCGGCGGCGGCAACGTCGCCATGGACATCGCCCGCACGCTCGCCCGCCTGCAGACGCAGACCCACGGCGCCGTCGACGTCAAGGTGACGACCCGCAAGGAGGCCCCCGGCCAGATGAACGCCGACCCCGAAGAAGTGCGGGAATGCGGCGAGGAAGGCGTCGAGATCATCTATTCGCGCGGTCCGCAGCGGGTCCTGATCGACGACGACGGCCGGCTCGCCGGGCTCCTGACGTGGCGCATCGTCTCGCGCGCCGACGCGAAGGGCCGGTTCGTGCCGAGCGCCGACGAGAGCGACGCGATCGTGCATCCGGCCGACATGGTGGTGGAGGCGACCGGTCAGGCCGCCGACGTCGGCCTGCTCGGCGCGGCGCTGACCGAGGAACTGGAGTGGAACCGCGACCGCCTCGCCGTCGACGCCGAGGGACGGACGTCCGTGCCGTGGCTGTGGGCGGCCGGCGACTGCATCGAGGGCTCCGACGCCGTGCATGCGGTGGCGGCGGGCCATCGGGTGGCGGCCGGCATCGCCCGCGTGTTCGCCGAAGCGACGATTGCGAGGAGCTGACGATGCCCGAAGGCAAAGGCCACGCCGAGCTGAAGACCCTGACCAGCCTCAGGGACGTGCTCACCGTCGCGACCCGGTTCGAGCGGATCGCGCGGGACTTCTACCGGGATCTCACGCCGAAGGTGAGCAAGAACATCCGCTGGCTGGTCGAGGAGCTGGCGGTCGAAGAGCAGCGCCACTACGACCTGTTCCTCGAACTCGCCGGCCGCGCCGACGTCGAAGCGGTTCTGCAGGTCGAGGTCGAGCGGCCGGTCGAGGATCGCAAGATCTTCGACAGCGTCCACGCGCCCGATCTCGGCGAGACGCCGGACGATCAGGCGGTGCTGCAATATGCGCTGGCGCGCGAGCGCGCGGCGATGACGCAATACGGGGCGCTGGCCGAGACGACGCCGCCCGGCCCGTTGCGGGACACGTTCCGCTTCCTCGCCAACGAAGAGACGAAGCACAAGAACGAGCTGGAGGTGGTCTACGACCGGCTCGTCGTCGGCGACGGCGGCTGAGCGCGGCCTCGGATCGGTGAGGCGGGCGCGTTCTCCGGGCGGCGCCGCCGTGCTAGCCTTCCTTCGGTTCGCTTCGCCGATCGAAAGGGGGGGCTCGTTGCGGAACCTTCGACGTTTCTTCGCCCTCGGTCTGGCGATCTCTGCGCTCGGCGGCCCGGCGGTCGCCGGAGACGCCGCCTTCGCCCGCTTTCTTTCGTCGATGAAGCCGGAAGCGGAGGCCGTGGGCGTCTCCGCCGAGACCTTCGATCGGGAGACGCGGGGCCTCGAACCCGACTATGGCCTGCCCGACCTCGCGCTTCCCGGGCGGCCGGAGACGGGCGCGCCGGCGCAGCCGGAGTTCGTGCGCCCGCCCGCCGACTACGTGAAGGAGGCGACGATCGCCGGGCTGGCGAACGAAGGGCGGAAGCTCTTGTCGCGCCATCGCGCCGCGCTCGATCGGATCGAGGCGCGGTTCGGCGTGCCGGCGACGATGGTGCTGGCGATCTGGGGGCGGGAGACCGACTACGGCCGCTCGCCGGAGCGCTACGACGGGCTGCGGGTGGTCGCCACCCAGGCCTTCGTCGGTCGGCGCAAGGAGCAGTATCGCCGCGAGTTCGTGCTGGCCTTGAAGCTCCTCGACGAGGGCGCGGTGAGCCGCAAGGCGTTCCGCGCCTCCTGGGCGGGGGCGACCGGGCTCACTCAGTTCCTGCCTTCGGAATATTATGATCACGGCGCGGACGGCGACGGCGACGGCCGCGTCGACATCTGGGGCTCGGCGCCCGACGCGCTCGCCTCGGCCGCGAAACAGCTCGCCGACAAGGGGTGGAAGTCGGGCGTGCGTTGGGCCTTCGAGGTGCGCGCGCCGGCGCGGGTCGATTGCACCGAGGGCGTGCCGGAGGTGCGGCGGCCCTTGGGCGCGTGGTTCGACGCGGGTTTCGCGCCGCTCGGCGCGGCGAAGCCGGGGCGGAGCGAGCGGGCCGAGCCGGCCTCGCTGTTGCAGCCGGAGGGCGCGCACGGGCCGGCGTTCCTGACGACGCGAAACTATTTCGTGATCAAGGACTACAACTTCTCCGATCTCTACGTGCTCTTCGTCGGTCATCTCTCCGATCGGATCGACGGCGGCGGGCCGTTCGTGACGTCGTGGACGGCGTCGCGGCAGTTGAAGACCGCCTCGGTCGAGGCGATGCAGCGCCACCTCACGCGGCTCGGCTTCTATCGCGACAAGATCGACGGCAAGGCCGGAATGCTGACCCGTTCGGCGCTCGGCGCGTTCCAGAAGTCGGCCGGTCTGACGGTCGACTGTTGGCCGAGCGACGCCGCGCTCGAGGCGCTTTCGGCGGCGAAGTGAGGCGCGGGCGGCGCGGCCGGCCGGCATGACCCTATCTCAATGGAAGTTGCGGCCCTTGGGCAGGACGCGACGGGCGCGGGCGGCGAGGGCGGCGACGTCCTCGGCGATCTCCGGCGCGTCGCGGACGAGGCGCGACAGTGGCGCGGTCGGGGCGATCTTGCCGCGAATTTCGACGACGGGATGGGCGACCTCGTCGCCGGGCATGGCCGCGTCGAGCGTCGGCCCGGTCTCGGCGAGGCGGGCGAGGCGAGCGGTCTCGTCGTCGAGGCGGTCGGCGACGACGTGGATCACGCCCTGTTCGTTCTGCAGGCGGCCGTCGACCCGGATCAGGCGACCGCCGAGGACCACCTGCCGGAACTTTTCGAAGACCTTGGGCCAGACGATGACGTTGGCGACGCCGGTCTCGTCCTCGAGGGTGAGGAAGATCACCCCCTTGGCCGAGCCCGGGCGCTGACGCACCAGGACGAGGCCGGCGACGCGGACATGCGCGCCCGAACGCATCGCGGCGAGGCGGCCGGCGGGAAGCGTGCGGATCGTCGCGAGGTCGCGGCGCAGGAAGGCGAGCGGGTGGGCCTTCAGGGACAGGGACAGCGTCCGATAATCCTCGATCACCTCCTCGCCGAGCGGCATCGGCGGCAGCGCCACGGCTGGTTCGGCGGCGAAGAGGTCACCGGCGTCGGCGTGGTCGAAGAGCGGCAGGCGGGCCTTCTCGCCGCCGGCGTCGAGCGCCTCCACCGCCCAGATCGCGTCGCGCCGGGAAAGCCCGAGGTCGGCGAAGGCGTCGGCTTCGGCGAGACGCAGGAGATCGGCGCGGTCGAGCCCGGATCTGGCGGCGAGGTCGACGACGGAATCGTAGCCGCGGCCACGGGCGGCGACGAGCCGGTCGGCGGCGGCGCGGGGAAAGCCCTTGATCCGGGACAGGCCGAGGCGGATCGCATGGGTCGAGCGGATCGCCGGCGCGGCGTCGGCATGGCGGGGGGCGACGCGGTCGCGGGCGCGCGGGCCGGGCTCGAGGGTCGCGTCCCAGTCGGACGCCAGCACCGAGACCGGGCGGACCTCGACGCCGTGTTCGCGGGCGTCGCGCAGGATCTGGGCCGGGGCGTAGAAGCCCATCGGCTGGGAATTGATCAGGGCGCAGGCGAAGACGTCGGGCAGGCGCGCCTTCATCCAGGCGGAGGCGTAGACGAGGAGCGCGAAGCTCGCCGCATGGCTCTCCGGGAAGCCGTATTCGCCGAAGCCCTCGATCTGGCGGAAGCAGCGCTCGGCGAAGGCGCGGTCGTAGCCCTTGGCGACCATGCCCTCGATCATCTTGGTCTGGAAGGAATGGATCGTGCCGACCCGGCGGAAGGTCGCCATGGCGCGGCGCAGTTTGTCGGCCTCGGCCGGCGTGAAGCCGGCGGCGACGATGGCGATCCGCATCGCCTGTTCCTGGAAGAGCGGCACGCCGAGGGTCTTGCCGAGCACGGCCTCCAGTTCCTTCGAGGGGTAGACGACCGGCTCCAAGCCCTGACGGCGGCGCAGGTACGGGTGGACCATGTCGCCCTGGATGGGACCGGGGCGGACGATCGCCACCTCGACGACGAGGTCGTAGAAGTTTTCCGGCCTCAGGCGCGGCAGCATCGTCATCTGGGCGCGGCTCTCGATCTGGAAGACGCCGATGGTGTCGGCGCGGCGCGCCATCCGATAGACGGCGGGGTCTTCGGGCGGCACGTCGGCGAGGCCGAAGGGGCGGCCGTAGTGGCGTTCGATCAGGTCGAAGCCCTTGCGCAGCGCGGTCAACATGCCGAGAGCGAGGATGTCGATCTTCAGAATGCCGAGGGCGTCGAGATCGTCCTTGTCCCATTCGACGACGGTGCGGCCGTCCATGGCGGCGTTCTGGATCGGCACGACCTCGTCGAGGCGGCCGCGGGTCAGGACGAAGCCGCCGACGTGCTGGGAGAGGTGGCGGGGAAATCCGACGATCTCGCGGGCGAGGGCGAAGACGCGGGCGAGGCGCGGATCGGCGAGGCTCATGCCGGCGCGGGACGCCTGCTCGTCCTTCGGGCCCTTCGAGGAGGAGCCCCAGACCGTGCCGGAGAGGGCGGCAATCGCGTCCTCGCCGAGGCCGAAGACCTTGCCCACCTCGCGCAGCGCCGAGCGGGTCCGATAGGTGGTGACGGACGCCGCCAGGCCGGCGCGGTCGCGGCCGTATTTCTCGTAGATGTAGGCGATCACCTCGTCGCGGCGCTCGTGCTCGAAGTCGACGTCGATGTCGGGCGGCTCCTTGCGCTCCGGCGAGATGAAGCGCTCGAACAGGAGATCGCCGCGGGCCGGGTCGACCTCGGTGACGCCGAGGCAATAGCAGACCGCGGAATTGGCGGCCGAGCCGCGGCCCTGCGCCAGGATGCCGCGCGAGCGGGCGAAGCGGACGATGTCGTGGACGGTGAGGAAATAGGGCGCGTAGCCGAGCTCGCCGATGATGCGGAACTCGTGGGCGAGGGCCGCCTCGACTGCGGCCGGCGCGCCCGTCGGCCAACGTTTCGCCGCGCCGGCGCGGGTCAGCCGGACCAGCGCCTCCTGCGGCGTCGGCGCGCCGTCGAGATCCTCCTGCGGGTATTCGTAGCGCAGTTCGTCGAGCGAGAAGGCGAGGCGGTCGAGGAGGGCGACGCTCTCGGCGACGGCGCGGGGATGGTCGCGAAAGAGGCGGGCGGCCGCGTCGGGGTCGCGCAGGTGGCGCTCGGCGTTGGCGGCGAGACGGCGGCCGGCGGCGTCGAGGGTCGCGCCTTCGCGGATCGCGGCCAGCACGTCGGCGAGCGGGCGGCGCTCGGGGACGTGATGGAGGAGGTCGCCGACGGCGAGGAGGCGGACGCCGGCTCCTTCCGCGATCGTGGCGAGGCGGGCGAGGCGGCGGCGATCGCCGGGGCCGAACAGCGGCTGGGCGGCGAGGCGGATCCATTCGCGGCCGAAGGTCTCGCGCAGCCGGTCGAGGGTCGCGGCGAGGGCGGGGGCGTCGTCGGCGAGACGACCGCGGCCCGGGAGAGGGGCGAGGACGAGGCCTTCCCCCCAGGCGAGGAGATCGTCGAGGGCGAGGGCGCAGCTTCCTTTTTCGGCACGGCGGTTGCCGAGGGTGAGGAGGCGGCAGAGGCGGCCCCAGGCGGGGCGATCGGACGGCCAGGCGAGGACGTCCGGGGTGTCGTCGGCGAAGGCGAGGCGGCAGCCGGGGACGAAGCGGACGCCGGCCTCGCGGGCGGCGACATGGGCGCGGACGACGCCGGACACGGTGTTGCGATCGGTGAGGGCGAAGGCGGAAAGGCCGAGCCGGGCGGCGGTCGCGGCCCATTCCTCCGGGTGCGACGCGCCGGTCAGGAAGGTGAATGGGGAGGCGATCGCCAGCTCCGCATAGGCGTTCATCGTGTGGCCTCTCAGGCGAAGAGGCCGTGCAGGAACCAACGCGGCCGCAGCGTCTCGCGGGCGAAGAGGCCGGCGCGGAAGATCCAGAAGCGGCGACCGTCGCGGGCCTCGACCCGGAAGTAGTCGCGGGTGGCGGCCTCGAGGTCGAGGCGCGGCTCGGGCGCGGCGTCTCCTTCGGCGGGGCGCGCGTCGTCGGCGGACGCGGGCGCGCCCTCCGGGCCGAGGCCGAAGGGCAGCCGCCACCATTCGGCGGCGATGCGCTCGGGACCCTCGGCGCAGGCGACCTCGTAGAGGGCGCGGCGCCAACGGAAGCGCAAAGGCGGGCCGTCGGGCAGCTCGGCGAGGGCGTCGATCGGCTCGGGGCGGGCGAGCAGGCGCAGGGGACGCGCCGGCGGTTCGTCGCGGGCCGGGCCGGGCTCCGTGGCCCAGGCGCGGGCGGCGTCGCGCCCGAGGCCGACGGCGACGGGCGCGACGGCGGCTTCCGGCCGGTGGCGCGGGCGCGGGCGGCTGGCCAGGACGCGGTCGGGGCCGAGGCGCGCGCCGAGACGATCGACGAGATGGTCGAAGTCGCGGCGGGCGGCCTCGTCGCCGGACCAGTCGATCTGGGCGGGATCGTCGCGACCGGTGAGAAGGACGGAGAGGCGGACGAGGTCGATCCCGAAACCGAGGTCGATCTCGTCCGTCTCGGCGGCGAGGCGCTCGGCGAAGAGGACGAGAAGGCGGTCGGGATCGCGAATCGGGCGGCCGGTCCCGACGCGGATGCGACGGACCGCGCCGTCGAGCCGCCACAGCGCGGCTTCGGCGAGACGCAGGCCCTCGCCGCGGCGCTCCAGCGTCTCGACGAGGCTCTCGGCGAGCGAACGCAGCACCGTGGCGACGTCGGCGGCGGAGAGGATCGGCTCGGCGAGGCGGCGTTCGGCGACGAGGACGGGCGGCGGCAGGCGCGGCGAGATCGGCCGATCGAGCCGGCCGACCGCCTCGTCGAGCCGGTCGAGGAGGCCCTGGCCGAAACGGCGGGCGAGGCCGGCGCGCGGCAGGGCGAGGAGATCGCCGACACGAGCGAGGCCGAGGCGGGCGAGGCGGGCGACGCGCGCGCCGTCGGGATCGATCGCGGCGACCGGCAGGGGCGACAGGGCGGCGGTCTCCTCACCGGGGGGAAGGACGCGGGTCGTCGCCGGGCCGACGCCGTGACGGGCGAGCGCGCGGGCGGCGGCCGGCGCGCCGGCGATGGCGACGCGGGCGGTGAAGCCGCGGGCGGCGAGGTCGCGGACCAGTTCGGCGGCGAGAGCCTCTTCGCCGCCGAACAGATGGGCGACGCCGGTGGCGTCGAGGAAGAGGCCGGCGGCGGCGTCGAAGGCGTCGTCGAGGCCGACGAGAGGGGTGAAACGGTCGCACCAGTCGGCGATCGCCGCGAGGGTCGCGGCCTCGCCGTCGGCGTCGCGTTCGACGAGACCGAGGCCGGGGACGCGAGCGCGGGCGTCGGCGACCGGCAGATCGGGGGCGAGGCCGAGGGCGGTCGCACGGGCGTCGACCGCGGTCAGGCGGAAGCCGCCGCCGACCCGGGCGAAGACGGCGAGCGGCGCGGCGGCCTCAGGCGCGGCCGACGCCCGGGAAAGCCAGGAGACGCCCGAGATCCGGCGATGCAGCCGATCGGTCGGCAGACGGGGCAGATGCACGGCCAGAATGCGCCGGGAGGAGGCCGAAGCGTCGGGCATGGGGGTCCCACTCCAGATCGAAACGTCCGAGACGACCGTCGCGGTTCTTCTCGAGGTCGAGGCGGAAGGCGGGGCGGCCGAGACCGTCGAAGGCGTCGTCGAAGGGCCGCGACGGGGCGGCGGCGACGCGCCAGCGGGTCGCCGCCGCGGTGGTCTGGGCGCGGCCGCCGACCCGCAGGAGGAGGCCGAAGCCGCCGGGCGCGTCGGCTCCGCCGGGGGCGGCGCGCAGGGCGAGGCGGCGGGTGGCTGTGAGGTCGAGAGCGGCGGGCGCGCCGGGGATCTCGGCGACGACGGCGGCCGAGCCGCGACAGTCGAGCGCCTCCTCGAAGGCCCACAACGCCTCCTCGGGGCGATCGGCGGCGACCTCGACGAGGCGGCCGGGGTCGAGGCCGAGGAGGCGCAGGCCGGGGGCATGGAGGGGACCGGCCTCGCGCCGCGCCTCGGCGGTGGTGATCCAGACGATGCGGCCGTCGCGCCGCTCGGAGAGGCGGGCGAGGAGGGCGCCGGCGAAACCGGCGACGGCGGCGGCGTCGCGACCGGCGTCGCAGACGATCTCGTGCAGCGCGCCGAAGGCGAGGCCGCCGGCCGGGCCGAGCCGGCCGTCGAGGCCGGGAAGGCCGAAGGGCAGGGCGGGGAGCTCGGAACTGGGCGCGTCGATCGCGCCGAGCGCCGGGCGGCCCTCGAGACGGGCGACGGCGCGTCGGAGATCGGCGAGGCGGTCGGCGGCATCGAGCGCAGGCATGGTCTGTCCCCTACTTGTTCTATTTTTGTTCTGACGAGGAGTCGCTCGAGAGTCAATGGGGAAGGTGGGGGGACGGTGAGGGGAAAGGTGGCGGGTGGTCGGAGGACGAGGCGCGCGCGACGGCCGCAGGGGCTTTCCCCGATGGTGGAGCGGCCGACGGGCTCCTAGATTGAAGCAAAGAGCGGGTCGCGATCCGTCGATCCGTCGCAACGGAGGGACGTCATGACCATCGCGTCGTTCGGCGGGTTTCGGGCCCTTCTCCTGGTCGGCCTCATCGTCGCGCCCTCGATCGCCGTCGCCGGTCCGGGCGGCGGGGTGGCGGCGCGCGGCGAGGTTCTGGCGAAGCGCTGGTGCGCCGAGTGTCACGTGGTGACGGCCGAGCAGACCCGGGCGGCGAGCGACGCGCCGAGCTTCTTCGCCCTGACCGGCGAGACGGCGCGCACGCCGGAGGCGCTGGCCGCCTATCTGACCCTGCCGGAGACCGTCCATTCGCGGATGCCGGATCTCGCCCTGTCGCGCGTCGAGATCGCCGATCTGGTCGCCTATGTCGGGTCGTTGAAGCCGTGAGGCGTCGTCGATCGATCGCCGTCATGTGCGTTCGAGTCGCATGTAGAACGCATCGATTCGCAGTCGACGGGCTTCTTCACATGCATTCGAGTCGCATTCTCGGACGCTCGCGGGCGGTCGCCGCGGGTAGGAGTGCGGCATGGGACCCGCCGGGGCTCGATGCGCGGCCTTGCCGCCGGGCGGGCTGGCGGGCATCCTCGCGGCCGAGGAGAGCGCGATGAACCGACGCGAGGAGATCGAGGCGGAGCGGCGACGGGCGTCGGAGGAGGCGCTCGCCGGCGTCGTGCGCGACGGCGAGGTGGTCGGCGCGCCCGGCGTGGCGCGGACGCTGGAGGCGGGGGCTGCGCGGCTGCGCGGTCATTTCGGGGCCGAGGACGCCGATCCCGACGACGCGGCCGAGGTCTGGGGCCGGCGCATCGGCCGCGGGCTGGCGCTGATCGTCGCGGCCGGGCTCGTCTGGCATCTCGCGACCACCTACGTGCTGCGGTGACGAGACGGCGATGCGCGATTCCGTGACCCCGAACGATCGACGAGCGGTCCTGGCGGCGGCGGTCGCGGCGGCGGGGTTGGCGCCGCGCGGGGTGGTGCGGCTCGGCCCCGACGACGGCGTCGAGGCCTTCGCCGACGGTCGGCCGGCGGCCGCGGCGCTTCTCGTCGGCTGGCGCGGGCGGATCGGCTGGGACGCCTTCGCGGCGTCGCCGGAGCGGCGCGACGGGCGGCCCGATCCGCTCGATCGTTGGTCGGTTCGGGTGATCGGGGCGATCGCGGCGGCGTTCGGCGGCCGCGCCGTGTTTCCCTTCGAGGGACCGCCGCATCGGCCGTTCCAACGCTGGGCGGCGCGAGCGGAGGGGCTGGCCTCATCGCCGCTGGGGCTGTCGATCGACGGCGAGGTCGGGCTCTGGCACGGCTTCCGCGGCGCGATCGTGACGGCCGAAGATCTGGGCGGGGAAGCCTCGCCGCAGGCCTCGCCGTGCGAGACCTGCGCGAGCCGGCCGTGCCTCTCGGCCTGTCCGGCGGGCGCGTTTTCGGCGACGGGCTACGACGTCGCCGCCTGCCGCGGCTTTCTCGAGAGCCACGCCGGGGGGCTCTGCCGCACCGACGGGTGCCGGGCCCGCGACGCCTGTCCGGTCGGGCGACGCCATCGCTACGGCCCCGAGCAGATCCGCTTTCTCATGCGCGCCTTTCGCGCCTCGCTCCTGGAGACGACGTCTTGACCGCGCCTTCGACGCCCTTCGACTGGGCCCATGTCACGCCGCCCGACCTCGACGCCTTCGAGGCGATGGCGCGGACCGCCTATGCGGCGCTGCCGGCGGAGTTCCGTCGGCTGACCGGCGAGGTGATCATCGGCGTCGCCGAATTTCCCGAGAACGAGGTGGTCGAGGAGATGGGGCTCGAGAGCCCGTTCGACCTGATGGGCCTGTTCCAGGGGATCGGCCTGCCGCAGGGCGGGGCGATCGCCGAGACCGGGCGGATGCCCAACCGGATCTGGCTCTATCGACGGCCGATCCTCGACTGGTGGGCGGAGAACGGCGACAGCCTCGGCCATGTCGTCACCCATGTCCTGGTGCACGAGATCGGCCACCACTTCGGCTTCTCCGACGACGACATGGAGGCGATCGAGGCGGCGGCGCTCGACGAGGAGTGAGCGATGCGGTGGACGATCGGCGCGGCGGTCTTGTCGTTCCTTTCCTCGTCGGTCGGGGCGGCCGGCGCGGACTGCGACTTCCGCGCCTGGTCGAAGGATCCCGATCCGGCCGGGCTCGCCGTGCGCGCCAAACCCGATGGGCGCAGCGCCGTCCTCGCCCGCCTGCCGCCGCCGCGCCTGGAGGGCGGCGAGCGCTTCGCGGTGGAGGTGCGGGTGATCGGCTCGCGCGACGGCTGGATGCTGATCGATCGCGGCGAGTTCGTCGGCTACGTCCTCGACGGAAAGACCGTCTTCACCGGACGCGGCTGGGTTTCCGGGCGGATGCTCGAAACCTCGATCCAGGACGAGCGGGTGCGGGCCGCGCCGGAGACGATCGCCGCGGTGCGGGACGCGCCGCGCCGGACCGCGTCGGGGGAGGAGGGCGAGCTTCTGCGGCTCGACCGCATCCTGGCCTGCGCCGGGCGGTGGATCGAGATCGAGGGACGCTTCTCCGAGGGCGAGGGCGCCGGGCGGGCGACCCGCGGCTGGGTCACCGGGCTCTGCGGCAATCAGGTCACGACCTGTCCGTGATCCCATCGCCGTGACGGGGGACGCGGAGGGGACTTTGTTCTCGGCGCAAAACGCGCTATGAGCCGGGCGACGCCTTTCGGAGATCTCTCATGGACAAGTTCACGACGCTGACCGGCGTGGCCGCGCCGCTGCCGATCGTCAACATCGACACGGACATGATCATCCCCAAGCAGTTCCTGAAGACGATCGAGCGCACCGGTCTCGCCCGCGGTCTCTTCTTCGAACTCCGCTTCGAGGAAGACGGTTCGGAGAAGCCGGACTTCGTGCTCAATCAGTCGGCCTATCGCAAGGCGCAGATCATCGTCGCCGGCGACAACTTCGGCTGCGGCTCGTCGCGCGAGCATGCGCCGTGGGCGCTGCTCGACTACGGCATCCGCTGCGTGATCTCGACCAGCTTCGCCGACATCTTCTACAACAACTGCTTCAAGAACGGGATCCTGCCGATCCGCGTCTCCCAGGCCGATCTCGACAAGCTGATGGACGACGCCAATCGCGGCTCGAACGCGACGCTGACCGTCGATCTCGAGGCGCAGGAGATCCGCGGGCCGGACGGCGGCGTCGTCACCTTCGACATCGATCCCTTCCGCAAGCACTGCCTGATCGAGGGCCTCGACGACATCGGCCTGACGATGCAGAAGGCCGACGCGATCCAGGCCTACGAGGCCAAGACCGCCGCGGCGCGGCCGTGGGCTTGAGGTTCGCCTCGTTTCGGTGAAGACTCCGAGGGCGGCCGTCGAGGCCGCCCTTCTTCGTGATCCCGGGGAGTTCGGCCGATGACGGGCCTGTCGGATCTCGGCGTCTGGGCCGTCTTCGCGCCCGCCGCCTTCGCGCTCACCATGTTTCCTGGGCCGAACAACGTGCTGGCCATGACGCACGCCGCCCGGCACGGGTTCGGCGTCGCGCTGATGGCGGCGGGCGGCCGGTTTCCGCCCTTCGCGAGTTTCGTGCTGACGGCGGCGATCGGGCTCGGCGCGATCCTCGCGACGTCGGCCGAACTCTTCGCCGTCCTGAAGCTCGTCGGCGCGGCCTATCTCGTCTGGCTCGGCGTCCAGATGATGCGGGCCGGGCCGAAGGTGGCGGATGCGACGGAGGCGGGCGCGCGACTTCCGACGCTGTTCGCGCGCGAGTTCTGGACGGCGGCGACCAATCCCAAGGGGATGTTGGTGTTCACCGCCTTCTTCGCCCCCTTCGTCGATCCGAGCCGGCCGGCCTTCGGCCAGATCCTGGCGCTCGGCGCGGTCGCGCTCGCCCTCGAATTCGTGTCGGTGATGATCTATGCCTTCGCCGGAACCCATCTCGGCCGGTTCACGCGGTCGCCGCGCGGCCTGCTCCTCGTCGAGCGGGCCTCGGGGGCGGCGCTGATCGCGGCCGGCGTGACGCTTCTCTTCGCCCGTCGGCCGGCGGGCGCGTGACCGAGTTCCGCAACTCGGGCGCAATCATGAAGAGTAGATTCTATTGCAATGTAATTATGGCGATTACTTGAACGTCAAGGGAATTTTTAGCGAACATAACAGATACGCTTTGTTGACCTCCCGAGGGAATCGATTGACGATATCCACATCCCCTTGAGGATGGAGGTAGTAATGACTAATGGACTGAAGCCGGGCCAGAGCTCGGGGAACAACGGTGGTATCTTTCAGGAGCAGGGTCCTCGTGGTGGCCAGCGCCCGAACTACACCACGGTTCCGGACAACAAGCCGATGCCGCCGACGTCGCGTCCGAACAGCACCTGGAAGCCGGTGCATACGACGCCCGACAGCAAGCGCTGAAATCCCGGCAGCGGTTATGTTGCCGGATCCCAACAAGAGGATTTGGTAGCATGACCGCTCGCCGTCTGATCTCCTCCGGCTCCGCCTTCGAAAAGGTGGGTGGCTATTCCCGCGCCGTGGCGCAGGACGACTGGTGCTGGGTGTCCGGCACGACCGGCTACGACTACGCCAAGATGGAGATGCCGGAGGCGCTCGAAGCGCAGACCCGCAACGCCATGAACACCATCACCCACGCCCTCAACGAGGCGGGCTTCCTGCTGCAGGACGTGGTGCGGGCGACCTATTACGTCACCGAGGCGTCGATGATGGACGCGGTGTTTCCGATCGTCGGCGAATATTTCGCCGAGGTGCGGCCGGCGGCGACGATGATCGTCTGCGGCCTGGTCAAGCCCGAGATGAAGATCGAGATCGAGGTCACCGCCAAGCGCAAGGCGTGATCCATCCGATCCTTCGCGAAATCGGCGACGCCGGTCCGAAAGGGCCGGCGTCTTGCGTTTCAGCGCTTCACGGCGACGAAGAACAGGCGCGGGAAACGGAAGAGGACGTGACCAGACGCGGTGCGCGGATAGGCGGCGGCGATCCTCTCGCCGTAGGTCGCGAGGAAGGCGGCGCGCAGGTCCTCGTCGAGCGGGTCGAGGAAGGGCTTCAGGCCGGTCGAGGAGACCATCTCGACGATCTTCTCGGGGCCGGCGAGCGGGTGGACGTAAGCCGTCCGCCAGATCTCGACACGGGTCGCGCTCGGCGCGAGGGCGTCGTGGAGGGCCTCGAAGCCGAGCAGCTCGGCGCGGGCGCCGGCGGCGTCGGCGAGACGTTCGGCGAAGGGGGCGAGCTTCGCCACCTCGCGCATCAGCGCATGGCTCGGCTCGTCGAGATTGTCCGGGATCTGCACGGCGAGGGCGCCGCCGGGGGCGAGATGCCCCATCAGGCGCGGCAGGAGCGTCGCGTGGTCGGGGATCCAGTGCAGCGTGGCGTTGGAGAAGAGGAGATCGACCGGGGCGTCGGGCGTCCAGACGGCGACGTCGGCGAGGGCGAAACGGGCGGCGGGGACGGCGGCGCGGGCCTTCTCGAGCATCGCCGGCGAGGTGTCGAGGCCGAGCACGTCGGCGCTCGGCCAGCGTTCGACGAGCGGCGCGGTCGAGGCGCCGGCGCCGCAGCCGAGGTCGACGATCGTCTTCGGCGCATCGAGGGGGACGCGGGCGAGGAGATCGGCGATCGGCCGAGCGCGCTCGTCGGCGAAGCGGGCGTAGAGGGCGGGGTTCCAGTCGGACATGGCGACGTCTCCGCTGCGTCGGGTCAACGGTAGGGGGCGAGGATGCTCAGCGCGGCGGGGGCGACCGAGGCGGCGATCTCCTCGGCGAGCGCCGGATCGCTCGTCGTCCGGGCGAGCGTCACCCCGCCGGCCAGGATCGACAGGAAGGCCCAGGCGGCGGCGCGTCGTTCGGTCGGCGATCCCTGCGGCAGGCCGGCTTCCACCTCTTCGGCGACCCGTCGCAGCCCGGTCTCGAAGACCAGCCGCGCCTCCGGGCCGCATCGAGCGACTTCCGAGGCGAGGCTCTGCATCGCGCAGCTCTCGCCGAGGTCGCAGGTCCGTTTGAGACCGAGATAGAAGGCGACGAAGGGCTCGGGCCAGCCGTCGCCGAAGTCCCGCCGCATCGTGGCGAGGCCGGCGCGCAATTCCTCGAGGCCCGCCGCGACGACTTGGGTGAACGCCGCCTCCTTGGACGGGAAGTGCCCGTAGAAGGCGCCCGAGGTGACCATCGCTTCCTTGGCGAGGCCGTCGACGCCGATGCCGCCGTAGCCGTTGCGGCGAAAGCCGCGCCCGGCGGCGGCGGTCAACCGCGCCTTCGTCTCTTCCCGCCGTCCGGCCCTATCGTTCATCGTCGCCCCAGTGATTGTAACGATCGTTATTTGTGGGCTTGACCACGCCCCTTCATCGGACTAGTAGCATAACGATCGTTATATAACGATCGTTATATGCCGCCGAATCCGGTTCTTCCGAAGACGAAAGGAGCTTTCATGCCGATCACCCTCACTCTCACTCGCGGCGTTCTCCCCGAAACCGCCGTGCCCCGCGCCGTCGCGGAGATCACCCAGGCGTTTCTCGCCGTCCATGGCCTCGACGGAAACAGCGTGATGACCCCGAACGTCACCGCGCATGTCGCGATCCTGCCGAAGGAGGCGTCTTACGCCGGCGGTCGGCCCGTCGAAGGGGCGTGGATCGAGACGAAGACGCCGTCGTTCGCGCTCGCCGATCACGCGGTTCAGAAGCGGTTCTTCGGAGAGGCGACTCGCATTCTCTGCGCTCTCTCGGACGGGCGATTGACCCCGGATCGGGTGTGGTCGAACGGAACCCACACCGTCGACGGCACCTGGAACATCGATGGCGTGGCGTTGACCAACGGCGAACTCGGCGCGGCTCTCGCCGCCGGCTGAAGGCCGAGATCTCGACCGACGGCGGTCTCGAGCCGTCGACGCCCTTTCGAAACGAATCCGGCGCCCCGAGGGGCGCCGGACGAAACTGGCAGCGAAGATGGGCCGAAACCAGACGACCGGCGCGTCGATCACGCCGCCTTCGGCTTGATCAGGCCGCGGTTGATCAGCACTTCGGCGATCTGGACGGCGTTGAGGGCCGCGCCCTTGCGCAGGTTGTCGGAGACGCACCAGAAGGCGAGGCCGTTCTCCACCGTCGCGTCCTCGCGGATGCGGGAGATGTAGGTGGCGTCTTCGCCGGCCGCCTCGTGCGGGGTGACGTAGCCGCCCGGCTCGCGCTTGTCGACGACGAGGCAGCCCGGCGCCTCGCGCAGGATGTCGCGCGCCTCCTCGGCGGTGACCGGATTCTCGAACTCGACGTTGACCGATTCGGAGTGCGAGATGAACACCGGCACGCGGACGCAGGTGGCGGTCAGCTTGATCTTCGGATCGAGGATCTTCTTGGTCTCCGCCATCATCTTCCACTCTTCCTTGGTGAAGCCGTCCTCCATGAAGACGTCGATGTGCGGAATGAGGTTGAAGGCGATGCGCTTGGGGAACTTCTTCGGCTCGACCGGATCGTTGACGAAGATGGCGCGGGTCTGATTGAAGAGCTCGTCCATGCCCTCCTTGCCGGCCCCGGACACCGACTGGTAGGTCGAGACGACGACGCGCTTGATGACGTATTCGTCGTGCAGCGGCTTCAGCGCCACGACGAGCTGGGCGGTCGAGCAGTTCGGATTGGCGATGATGTTCTTCTTGGTGAAGCCGACGATGGCGTCGGCGTTCACTTCCGGAACGATCAGCGGCACCTCGGCGTCGTAGCGCCAGGCCGAGGAGTTGTCGATGACGACGCAACCCTGCGCGCCGATCTTCGGGCTCCATTCCTTCGACACCGAGCCGCCGGCCGACATCAGGCAGATGTCGGTGTCGGAGAAGTCGTAGTTGTCGAGGACCTTGGTCTTCAGCGTCTTGTCGCCGAAGGAGACCTCGGTGCCGAGCGACCGGGGGCTGGCCAGCGGCACGACTTCCGACACCGGAAATCCGCGCTCGGCCAGGATGTCGAGCATTTCACGACCGACGTTGCCGGTGGCTCCGACGACTGCGACCTTGTAACCCATGGTGATGCTTCCCCGCATGAACGACCGCTCTCCCGCTTCAGGAGAGGACCGGGGATCGCTTCTTCGAGGGTGTCGAGAAAGGAACCGTTCGGTCCTCCGCCGCCCTCGTCACCCGCCGGGAGAGGGCTGCGGGAGGTCGAGAGCCTGCGTCAGCCGGCGACTTTCGTCGCCGTCGTCGTTTTCGTCGTCGTCGTGGTGTGGACGGTCGACATGACGGACGCGTGTTCCCGAACAGTTGACGTCCCACGCGGGATCGCGCGAGACGCCGACGAAAAGCCCGAAACGCGGGGGGAAGTCAAGGGGGCAGCCCGCGGCGGCGGGTCGGGAAGATCACGTGGGCGGCCGTCGACGGCGGACGATCGCCGCAGCGGGGAAATGAACGGTCGACCGAAAAATCGGCCGACTTTTCGAAATTGCGGAATTCCGAGGTTGCTCGCCGCTCGGCGATGGTCGATGCTCTCCGCTCAAGATCGGGGGACGGCGAACGATCTCCCGACGGAAAACTCACGAGGGAGACCGCCGATGAAGGTCCGTTCCATGGTCGCCGGGCTCGTCGCCCTGGCGTTCGCCGCCACCGCTTCCGTTTCCGCCCGCGCCGACGAATTCGTCACCGTGCTGACCGGCGGAACCTCGGGCGTCTACTATCCGATGGGCGTCGCCATCGCCAAGATCTACGGCGAGAAGATCCCGGGCGCGCGGCCGAGCGTGCAGGCGACCAAGGCCTCGGTCGAGAACCTCAATCTGCTGCAGCAGGGCAAGGGCGAGCTCGCCTTCACGCTCGGCGACAGTCTCGCCGCCGCCTGGAAGGGCGACGAGGAGGCCGGCTTCAAGGCCAAGCTCGGCAAGCTGCGCGGCGTCACCGCGATCTATTCGAACTACATCCAGATCGTCGCCTCGAAGGACAGCGGCATCAAGACGCTCGCCGATCTCAAGGGCAAGCGTCTGTCGGTCGGCGCGCCGAAGTCGGGCACCGAGCTCAACGCCCGCGCCATCCTGGCGGCGGCCGGGCTGACCTACGCCGATCTCGGCAAGGTCGAATATCTGCCGTTCGGCGAGTCGGTCGAGCTGATGAAGAACCGTCAGCTCGACGCGACGCTGCAGTCGGCCGGCCTCGGCGTCGCCTCGATCCGCGATCTCGCCACCTCGGTCGACATCACCGTGGTCGAAGTGCCGAAGGCGGTGATCGACAAGGCCGGGGCGCCCTTCGTCGCCGCCGAGATTCCGGCCGGCACCTATTCCAAGCAGGATGCGCCGGTGGCGACCGCCGCGGTGGTCAACTATCTCGTCACCCGCGCCGATCTTCCCGACGATCTCGTCTATCAGATGACCAAGGCGATCTACGAGAACCTCGGCGAGCTGCAGGCGGCCCATTCCGCCGCCAAGGCGATCAAGCTCGAGAACGCGCTCGTCGGCATGCCCGTGCCGATGCATCCGGGCGCGGCCAAGTATCTGGCGGAGAAGGGCGTCAAGTGACGCCGCACGGGCCGCGACGGGTTCGCGGCCCTTTCCTTCGCGCCGCCCGGTCCTCGGGCGGCGTCTTCGATTTTCCCGGAGCACATCCATGGCTGGCGCACACGGAGCCGCGGCGGACGAGCCGCCGGTCCAGGCGATCGATCCCGAACACGGTCTTCCCGCCGATCACGGCGACAGTTTCTCGGGGCGGCTGCTCTATTGGATCTCGGTCGCCTTCGCCGCCTTCCAGGTGGTGACGGCCTTCTCGATCCCGCTCGATCGACCGATCGTCGCCGGATTGACGGCGATCCATGCGACGGCGGCGGCCTTCGGGCTGTGGGCGATCTTCCTGGTCGTCCAGGCGGCGCGGCGGCGGGTCGGCTACGACGGACCGCTCGGCTTCCTGATGCTGCTCGGGGCCTTCGTGCTGATCGCGCGCTACGACGGCAATCCGCCGAGCCAGATCGTGCGCGCCGTCCATGTCGGCTTCCTGTGTCTGGTCGGCGGCCTCGCGCTGGCGCTGCATCGAGCGAAGAGCGGGATCGACCGGGTCTTTCTCGTCGTCCTGGCGCTCGCCGGCTTTTCGGTCGGGCTCTATCACTGGGGCTTCTACACCGATCTCGTGCAGCGGGCCGGCGAACTGACCGGATCCGACCTCGTCGTCGGCCTCGTCGCCATGGCGGTGCTGTTCGCGTTGGTGTGGCGCTTCATGGGGCCGGCGCTGCCGATCGTCGCCGGCGTGTTCCTCGCCTATTGCCTGTTCGGCGACCACCTGCCGCGGCCCTTCGACCATCGGCCCTACGGGCTCGAGCAGGTGGTCGAGCACATGAGCTTCGGCACGGAAGGGCTCTACGCGACCCCGACCCTGGTGTCGTCGACCTACATCTTCCTGTTCATCCTGTTCGGTTCGTTCCTGGAGCGAGCCGGGATGATCGGACTGTTCACCGACGTCGCGATGGGCCTGTTCGGCATGGCGCGCGGCGGGCCGGCCAAGGTGGCGGTGTTCTCCTCCGGCCTGATGGGCACGATTTCGGGCTCGGGCGTCGCCAACGTCGTGGCGGTCGGGCAGTTCACCATTCCCCTGATGAAGCGCTTCGGCTATCGCGCGGCCTTCGCCGGCGGCGTCGAAGCGACGGCGTCGATGGGCGGGCAGATCATGCCGCCGGTGATGGGCGCGGTCGCCTTCATCATGGCCGAGACGATCGACGTGCCCTATGTCGAGATCGTCAAGGCGGCGGTGGTGCCGGCGATCCTCTATTACGCCTCGGCCTTCCTGGCGGTGCATCTCGAAGCCGGGCGCTGCGGCCTCGTCGGTCTGGCGCGAGAGGATCTGCCGGACGCCAAGCGTTCGCTCGCCGAGCGCTGGCATCTGGTGCTGCCGCTCGCCGTCCTGGTCTGGTTGCTCTTCGCCGGCTACACGCCGCTCTTCGCCGGATCGGTCGGCTTGGCGCTGACGGTGTTGCTGGTGGTCGCCGGGTCGATGGCGCTGGGCATCGGCGCGCCGACGATCCGGGCGATCTTCTGGATCGGGCTCGGCCTCGTCGCGGCGGCGTCGCTCGCCGTCGGGGTGACGACGATGTTGCTCCTGGTCGGCGCGGCGATCGTGCTCAACGCCTTTTCGGCCGGCGGCCGGGCGACGCTGGCGATGTGCCGCGACGCGCTCGCCGACGGGGCGCGGCAGGCGCTGCCGGTCGGTCTCGCCTGCGCGGTGGTCGGCATCGTCGTCGGCACGATGACGCTGACCGGCGTCGGCACGATCTTCGGCAACTGGGTGGTGGCGATCGGCAAGGATTCGCTTCTGACCTCGCTGATGCTGACCATGCTGGTCAGCCTCGTGCTCGGCATGGGCATTCCGACCATCCCGAACTACATCATCACCTCGTCGATCGCGGCGCCGGCGCTGCTCGCGCTCGGGGTGCCGCTGATCGTCTCCCACATGTTCGTGTTCTACTTCGGCATCATGGCCGATCTGACGCCGCCGGTGGCGCTCGCCGCCTTCGCGGCCGCGCCGATCGCGCGGACGAGCGGCTTCCGGATCGGCTTCGAGGCGATGCGGATCGCGCTGCCGGGCTTCGTCATTCCCTATCTGGCGGTCTACGATCCGGCCCTGATGCTGCAGTCGCACGGGGCGGTCGGCGCGGCCCAATGGGCCGACGTCGCCTACATGGTGGTCAAGGCGCTCGCCGCCGTGGCGCTGTGGGGGGCGGCGGCGATCGGCTACGGCCGGGCGCATCTGATCCTGCTCGAGCGGGCGATCGCGGTGGCGGCGGCCGGCTTCCTGGTGACGGCGGCGGCCTGGACCGACGGCGTCGGCTTCGCGCTCGCCGCCGTCTTCGTGACCGTCCACTGGTTCCGGACGCGAGGGGCGAAGCCCGCCGAGCGGGCGGCGGCATGAAGCTCTGCCTTCTCGTCGGCGCGCTGATCCTGCCGTTCTCGGGCGAACGGGCGACGCTCGCCTGGACCCATTCGGTCGAGAAGATCCCGTGGGAGGAGGACTGGCGGGCGACCGAGGCCGGCGTCGTGATCGAGGCGGCGCGGGTCAGTGGCTCCGGGGCCGGCATGGAGGCGGGCGAGGGCGCGCGCTTCGTCGACGGGGTGTGGCAATGGCGGCCGAAGGTCGCGCCGCAGGGTCGCGTGATCCTGGCGCGATCCGGGGCGACGGCGGATTGGCGGATCTGCGAGGACGGGCGCTGTCGGGCGATGGCCGAGATCCTGCCGGTCGAGGTCGACCGGGTGGAGTTCGCGACCTGCGACGACGAGGGTCGGCTCAGGGACGCGGGCGGAACGGCTTCACCATCGCCTCGCCGATGATGGCGAGGCCGGCGTCGATGCGATCGACGATCCGGTCGGGCAGGCGCACGAAGATCAGCTCGCGCATCCCGGTCAGCACCACCAACATCAGGCACCATCCGATCAGGACGTCGGAGAGGTAGTGCGAGCCGAAGACCATGCGGTTCGCAGAGATCGTCGCCATCCAGGCGAGGACGAGGGCGAGGAGGGGCTTTCGCCAGCGCTGCGGCGCGACGAAGACCAGGGCGAGGAGCCAAGCCGCGCCGGAGGCCTCGCCCGAGGGGAAGGAGCAGTTGGTCGGGCAGTCGCCGCCCGGAATCCAAGCCGGCATGAAGGTCCAGGGACCGCCGAAGACCGTGCTCTCGATCGGCCGGGGCCGACCCCAGAATTCCTTCAGGAAGCCGTTGACCAGAAGGCCGGGCCCGAGCGCCAGCGTGCCGACGACGAAGAGGAGATCGCGCGTCGGCAACATTCGGGCGAGCAGCGGCGCGACGATCTTGGCGAGGATCGCGAGGATGCAGAGGATCGTCGCCCAGCGGGTGACGGCCATGCCGGCCTGGCGCAGGCTCAGGAGCGCGGGCCAGTTTTCGGCCGGAAACGGCGTGTGCGGATCGACGCCGGGAAACCAGAACAGCCGCGCCACGGCGATGTCGAGACCGGGAAAGACGAGGGCGACGCCGGAGACGAAGGCGGTCAGCGCGAGCGCCGCGGCGAACGGGCGCGTGGTCGCGAAGGCGGCGACGGCGTCGCGGATCGTCTCGGGCAGGCGCTGCATTCGGGCTCCTCGGGGCTGGGCCTCTCCTCTAGCGGGTTCCGGCGGCCCATGCAAAAGTCCTCGACGTCTTCGACCGCGGGAAAGGCGAAACGATGGTCACGGGCGATTGGATCGCGGCGCTGCCGAGCCTCGGAACGATGGCCGCCTACGCCGCCGCGGTGGTGCTGCTCGTCGTCACGCCGGGGCCGGACATGGCGCTGTTCCTCGGCCGCACCCTGTCGCAGGGCCGCGCCGCCGGGCTCGCGGCGCTCGCCGGCACGACGGTCGGGCTCTATGTCCACACCGCGCTCGCCGCGCTCGGGCTCTCGGCGCTGATCGCGGCGTCGAGCCTCGCGTTCACGGCGTTGAAATGGGCGGGGGCGGCCTATCTCGTCTTTCTGGCGGTCGAGGCGCTCCGGCGCGGTTCGGCGTTCACGGTCCGCACGGCCTCGATCGGCGAGGGGCCGTCGCTCGCGCGCGCCTTTCTCGCCGGGCTCGGGGTGAACATCCTCAATCCGAAGATCGTGCTGTTCTTCCTGACCTTCCTGCCGCAGTTCGTCGATCCGGCCGATCCGCACGCGACCTTCCGGATGGGCGTGCTCGGCGGGTTCTACGGCGTCATCGGCGCGCCGATCTGCGTCGGGTTGATCCTGGCGGCGGAGCGGGTGGCGGGCGCCTTCGCCCGGTCGCGGCGGTTGGCGCGCGGGCTCGACTGTGCGTTGGCGGGCCTGTTCGGGGCGTTCGCGGCGCGGCTCGTCCTGTCGAAGGCGTGATCAGACCGGATCGGCGGGAGCGTCCTCGGGCTTTTCGATCGAATGGGCCTGGATCAACGGCACCTGGGTCAGGGCGAAGAGGAAGGTCAGCGGCATGATGCCGAAGACCTTGAACGACACCCAGGCGTCGGTCGAAAAGTTGCGCCAGACCACTTCGTTGAGCGCCGCGAGGACGAAGAAGAACAGGCCCCAGCGCAGGGTGAGCTTGCGCCACCCGTCGGCGTCGAGATCGAACACCGTCTCGAAGACGAGGCCGAGCAACGACTTGCCGAAGGCGAGGCCGCCGAGGAGGACCGTGCCGAAGAGGATGTTGACGATGGTCGGCTTCAGCTTGATGAACTGTTCGTCCTGGAGCCAGAGGGTCAATCCGCCGAAGACCATGACGACGGCGCCGGAGACGAGCGGCATGATCGGCAATCGGCGGACGAGGAGCCAGGAGACCGCCAGCGCGATCAGGGTCGCGGCCATGAAGGCGGCGGTCGCCGGATAGAGGCCGTGGGTCTTGCCGGTGAGCGCGTTGACCGCGAAGAAGACGGCGAGCGGCCCCAACTCCAGCGCGGCCTTGCGCCAGCCGTGCAGGTCGCGGCGGGGGGGCGTTTCGGTGGATGCTTCGACTTCGTTCATGCGCAGGGCTTCTCCGGCGGGCGTCGGCCTCTCCTAACACATGGGAGGCGTCGACGTCGCCTGCGAGAGGCGAGATCCGGTAGGCTCGGGGCTCGACGATTCGAGGACGGTCCGATGCTCGCCGAAGTTCTCTCCTGGTGCCTGACGCCGGCCTCGCTCGACGCGCGGCGCACCGGCCATCTGACCGCGGCGGTGTCGCTGTGGTCGCGGGCCTTTCGCTGTCGGGCCGACTGGGCCGAGCACGAGGCGCATTGCCATGCGATCGTGGCGCGGGCGATCGAGAGCTGCGAGCGGCGGCGGACCTGTCTGGTGCTCGGCTCGGGATTGGTGCGCGACGTGCCGCTCGACCGGCTGGCCTCGGCCTTCGAGAAGGTTCTGCTCGTCGACGTGGTGCATCTGTGGCCGGCGCGGCTGAAGGCGCGGCGGCATGCGAACGTCGCATTGGTCGATCGCGACGTGACCGGCACGACGGACCTGCTGCTCGGGCGGGCGACCGGGCTCGCCGATCCGTTGGCGCGGTGGATCTCGGATCCGACGATCGATCTGACGATCTCGGCCAACTGCCTCAGCCAATTGGCGCTCTTGCCGGTCGAGCGGCTCGAACGGCAGCCCGGATCGATCCGGCGGCGGTTTCCCGATCTCGGCCGGCGCATCGTCGAGGGGCACCTCGCGGCGCTGTCGCGCTTTCCGGGGCGGGTGTGCCTCCTGACCGATTCCGAGGGCCGCGACGTCGACGCGGCCGGCGTCGTGCTCGACCGGCGCGATCTGCTCTCGGGCGTTCCTCTGCCGGCGGCGGACGAGGATTGGGACTGGCGGCTCGCGCCGATCGGCGAATGGGCGGACGACCACGCCATCGTCCACCGGGCGCACGGCTTCGTCGACTTCCACGCCGCGGCGAGCCGGCGGCGGGGATGACTTTCGCCGTAACGCGCGGCTCTGCGCCGACATCGATGTTCACGCGTGCTTGAACCCATCGTGAGGGCCGCGTAGCTTCTCGCAGCGGAACATTCGTCCGGCCGAGCGAGGCGGAGGCGAGGTTCGGACGGATGCGGGGATGAGAGAGGTCGCCATGGCGTCGACGACGGTTCATCGGGTTCGCAGGGCGCGGTCCCTGTTCGCAGCGGGGCTTCTCGGCGCGGCGGCTTTCTTCGCCGGCGCCTCGGCGGCGGGGGCGGGGACGCCCTACACGATCGACAAGGAGATCGACACGGTCCGCGGATGGACGATCGCGGCGAACGCGGCGCGACGCGCCTGTTTCGCCTCGGCGACGTTCCAGTCTGAGACCTCGCTCGAACTCGGCTTCGACACGCCCTCCGACAGCGCCTTCATGGTCTTCGCCAACGAGAGTTGGGACAAGATCAAGGTCGGCGACACCTACAAGCTCGAGCTCGTCTTCGACGGCCGCAAGAAGTGGAACGGCAAGGCGGTCGGCATCCGCATCGGCAAGCTCTACGGACTGGCGTTGGAGAACGTGAAGTCGGAGTTCGTCATCGACTTCGCCCGCTACCAGACGGTTCAGGTGAACTACAACGGCAAGCGCCTCGACGGCTTCAACCTCAACGGCACCCGGGCGGCGGCGCAGGCGGCGATCTCCTGCACCCAGGACGTCCAGGCCGGCCGCATCGCGATCGAGGACGAGGAAGAAGCGCCGCGGCCCAAGGCCCCGCCGCAGGCGCCGCCGAAGGAAGAGGTCAAGGAAGAGAAGCCGGCGCCGGAGAAGAAGGGATCGTCGGTCTCGACCGGCACCGGCTTCTTCGTCAACGAGCGCGGCAACCTGATGACCAACGCGCATGTGGTCGAGGACTGCGACGAGGCCCAGGTCAAGCTGCCGGACGGCCGCATCGCCGCGGCCTCGATCCTGGCGCGGTCGAGCCAGAACGATCTCGCCGTGCTCAAGGCGGATCTGAAGCCGACCGCCTTCGCCAAGTTCCGCTCCGGCGCGTCGATCCGGCTCGGCGATCCGATCGTGCTGTTCGGCTATCCGCTGGCCGGAGAACTGACCATCACCGGCAATCTCTCGACCGGCCTGGTCTCGGCGATGGCCGGTCCCGGCGAGGACGTGACGCGGATGCAGATCTCCGCGCCGGTGCAGTCGGGCAATTCCGGCGGCGCGGTGGTCGATCAGTCAGGCCACGTCGTCGGCGTGGTGGTGGCCAAGGCCAACACCCGGCCGCGCGGCGACAGCGGGTCGGTCGAAGTGCTGCAGAACGTCAACTTCGCGATCAAGGCCGGCGTCGCCGGCTACTTCCTCGACGCCAATCAGATCCCCTACACGCAGGAGCCGGCCGACGCCGACAAGTCGACGGCGGACGTCGCGTCGCTCGCCAAGGACTTCTCCGCCCTGGTGATCTGCCGCAGCCGGTGAGGGACGAAGGAACGCGGATGGACCCGGATCGTTTCTCGGTTCTGTGGTTGCAGGCCGGCAGTTGCGGCGGCTGCACCATGGCGTTGTTGGAACAGGGCCGGCGCGGCGTCTTCGAAGAGCTCGCGACCCATGGCGTCGAGCTGATCTGGCATCCGTCGGTGAGCGAGGAGACCGGCGAAGAGGCGCGTGCGATCCTCGAAGCGGTCGAGGCGGGCGAGCGTCGGCTCGACGCGCTGGTCGTCGAAGGCTCGATCCTGATGGGGCCGGGCGGCACCGGGCGCTGCCAGATCCTGGCGGGGACCGGGCGGACCATGGCCGATTGGGTGACGTCGCTCGCGGCGCGGGCCGGGGTCGTCGTGGCGGTCGGCAGCTGCGCCGCCTTCGGCGGGATCCCCGCCGCCGCGCCGGATCCGGCCGAAGCGACCGGGTTGCAGTTCGACGGACCGGATCGCGGCGGGGCGCTCGGGGCGGGGTTCCGGGCGAAGGGCGGCCTGCCGGTGGTGGCGATCGCGGGGTGCGCGCCGCATCCCGGCTGGATCGTCGAGACGCTGGCGGCGCTCGCCGCCGACGCGCTCGGGGCGGCCGATCTCGATGCGGTCGGGCGGCCGAAGTTCTTCGCCGACCATCTCGCCCATCACGGGTGCTCGCGCAACGAGTTCTACGAGTTCAAGGCGAGCGCCGAGCGGGCGTCGGACCGCGGCTGCATGATGGAGCATCTCGGCTGCAAGGCGACGCAGGCGGTCGGCGACTGCAACCAGCGCGCCTGGAACGGCTCCGGCTCCTGCACCGACGGCGGCTACGCCTGCATCGGCTGCACCTCGCCGGGCTTCGAGGCGGCGCGCGGCTTTCTCGCCACGCCGAAGATCGCCGGCATTCCGGTCGGTCTGCCGCTCGACATGCCGAAGGCGTGGTTCATGGCGCTCGCCGCGCTGTCGAAATCGGCGACGCCGCGGCGGGTGCGGCTCAACGCGATCTCCGACCACATCGTGGTGCCGCCGGGGCGGCCGCGGCGCGGCGGCGAGGGAGGCGAGACGTGAGGCGGGTGGTGGTCGGCCCGTTCAATCGGGTCGAGGGCGATCTCGAGGTGCATCTCGACGTCGAGGACGGCGTGGTCGTCTCGGCCGAGGTGGCGGCGCCGCTCTATCGCGGCTTCGAGCAGATCCTGGTCGGGCGTCCGCTCGAGGACGCGCTGGTGATCGCGCCGCGGATCTGCGGCATCTGTTCGGTGTCGCAGTCGATCGCGGCGGCGCGGGCGATCGCCGCCTTCTCCGGGCTGGAGCCGACCGAGAACGGGGCGCGGGCGACGGCGCTCGCCCATGCGGCGGAGAACGTCGCCGATCACCTGACCCATTTTCATCTGTTCTTCATGCCCGACTTCGCGCGGAGCGACTATGCGGGCGAGCCGTGGCACCGGGTGGTCTCCGAGCGTTTCGCGGCGGTGAAGGGAACGACGGCGCGGTCGTTTCTGCCGGCGCGGGCGCGGCTCCTGGAGATCATGGGCATCGTCGCGGGCAAATGGCCGCACAGCCTCGCCTTCCGCGCCGGCGGCACGACCCGGTCGCTCGATCTCGGCGACACGATGCGGCTGAGGGCGATCCTCGCCGACGTGCGCGCCTTCGCCGAAGGGGCGCTCTACGGCCGACGGCTGGAGGAGATCGCCGAGATCGCCGATCTCGCCGGGCTCGATCGGCTGAAGGGAGACGCGAGCGACTTCGCCGCCTTCCTGCGGCTCGCCGACGCGTTGCGCCTCGCCGAGGTCGGGCGCGGGCCAGGGCTGGTGATGAGCTTCGGGGCCTATCCGGGCACGGGGCGCGGTGGCGAGCCGCTGTTTCGGCCCGGCGTGCTCGATGTGGCGAGCCGCACGCGGACATCGCTCGACGTCGACAAGATCGGCGAGGATCCGTCGCGCTCCTGGCTCGCCGGGGCGGCCGGACCGCCGGGGCGGGCGTCGAGCGAACCCGACATCGAACGCGAAGGCGCCTATTCCTGGGCGAAGGCGCCGCGCTACGACGGGCGCGCCGTCGAGGTGGGCGCGTTGGCGCGGCAGCTGGTCGACGGCTCGCCCCTGGCGGCGGCGCTCACCGCGGCCTCCGGCGGCGCCAACGTCGCGGCGCGGGTGATCGCGCGACTGGTCGAGGCGGCGCGGACGCTGGTGGCGATGGAGCGTTGGATCGACGCCTTCGAGCGCGGCGCGCCGTTCTGCGTCGAAGGGGCGATCCCGACCGACGGGTCCGGCGTCGGTCTGACCGAGGCGGCGCGCGGCTCGCTCGGCCATTGGGCGACGGTGCGCGGCGGCCGGATCGTGCGCTGGCAGATCGTCGCGCCGACGACGTGGAACTTCAGCCCGCGCGACGGCGCGGGAGTTCCGGGGCCGTTGGAAGGGGCGCTCGAAGGGCTCGCGGTCGGCGAGGCGGCGGCGCGCTCGCCGATGGTCCAGCACGTGGTGCGCTCCTTCGACCCCTGCATGGTCTGCACGGCGCAGTGACCCCGGTCGACGTTCGGTCGGCGCGGGCGGTTTCGACCATCGTCTGGAAAGTTTCTTGTCTCCCGGCGATCGCCCGCTTTGCGGTCGGCGATCGCGAAACGCCGAAAACTGCCCCGGTCTAAAATTCCAGAACTGCGACACAGCGCCGAAACGCTCGGCTTTCGCCGAGGCGTTCCGTCGCGGCCGGAAACGGCACGCCTCTTGCTGCCTTCTCGCCCATCACGGCGTTCGTCCGTGGCGGCCGACCGGAACGTCCCGAAGGGCGAACGGCGGGTGCGACGAGACCGGAGGGGAGAGGCGCGATGAGTGCGGGTATGGAGACGTTCTACGAGGTGATCCGGCGTCAGGGGATCACGCGGCGCAGCTTCACCAAGTTCTGTTCGCTGACCGCGGCGAGCCTCGGGCTCGGGCCGACGGCGGCGACGCAGATGGCCGAAGCGCTGGAGACCAAGCCGCGCATTCCGGTGATCTGGATGCACGGGCTCGAGTGCACCTGCTGCTCGGAGAGCTTCATCCGCTCGGCGCATCCGCTCGTCAAGGACGTCGTCCTCTCCATGATCTCGCTCGACTACGACGACACCATCATGGCGGCGGCCGGCCATCAGGCCGAGGCGATCCTCGAGGAGACCCGCCAGAAGTACAAGGGTCAGTACATCCTCGCCGTCGAGGGCAATCCGCCGCTCAACGAGGGGGGCATGTTCTGCATCGACGGCGGCCGGCCCTTCGTCGAGAAGCTGAAGGAGATGGCGGCGGACGCGATGGCGATCATCGCCTGGGGCGCCTGCGCTTCCTGGGGGTGCGTTCAGGCGGCCAAGCCCAATCCGACCCGGGCGACGCCGATCGACAAGGTGATCACCGACAAGCCGATCATCAAGGTGCCGGGTTGCCCGCCGATCGCCGAGGTGATGACCGGCGTCGTCACCTTCGTCACCACCTTCGGGCGGCTGCCGGAGCTCGACCGGCAGGGCCGGCCGAAGATGTTCTATTCGCAGCGCATCCACGACAAGTGCTATCGTCGGCCGCATTTCGACGCCGGCCAGTTCGTCGAGGAGTGGGACGACGAGGGCGCGAAGAAGGGCTACTGCCTCTACAAGATGGGCTGCAAGGGCCCGACCACCTACAACGCCTGTTCCACCGTGCGCTGGAACGGCGGCGTCTCCTTCCCGATCCAGTCCGGCCACGGCTGCATCGGCTGCTCGGAAGACAACTTCTGGGACAAGGGCTCGTTCTACGACCGCCTGACCGGGATCAACCAGTTCGGCATCGAGGCCAACGCCGACAAGGTCGGCGGCGCGGTCGCCGGCGTGGTGGCGGCGGGCGTGGCGGCGCATGCGGCGGTGACCGCGGTCAAGCGTCTCGCCTCCAAGAAGCCCGAACAGGTCGGTTGATCCGGCCGTCTTCCCAACGATTTCGATAGAGAGGACGCGCCGTCATGGGCATCCAGACTCCGAACGGTTTCAATCTCGACAATTCCGGCAAGCGCATCGTCGTCGATCCGGTGACCCGCATCGAAGGCCACATGCGCGTCGAAGTGAACGTCGACGACCAGAACGTCATCCGCAACGCGGTGTCCACCGGCACGATGTGGCGCGGCATCGAAGTGATCCTGCGCGGCCGCGATCCGCGCGACGCCTGGGCCTTCACCGAGCGCATCTGCGGCGTGTGCACCGGCACGCACGCGCTGACCTCGGTGCGCGCGGTCGAGAACGCGCTCGACATCAAGATCCCGGAGAACGCCAACTCGATCCGCAACATCATGCAGTTGGCGCTGCAGGTGCACGACCATCTCGTGCACTTCTACCACCTCCATGCGCTCGACTGGGTCGACGTGGTCTCGGCGCTTTCGGCCGATCCGAAGGCGACGAGCCAGCTCGCTCAGTCGATCTCGTCCTGGCCGCTCTCCTCGCCGGGCTACTTCAAGGACCTGCAGACGCGGCTGAAGAAGTTCGTCGAGAGCGGACAGCTCGGGCCGTTCAAGAACGGTTATTGGGGCCATGCGGCCTACAAGCTGCCGCCGGAAGCCAATCTGATGGCGGTCGCCCACTATCTGGAGGCGCTCGACTTCCAGAAGGAGATCGTCAAGATCCACACGATCTACGGCGGCAAGAACCCGCATCCGAACTGGTTGGTCGGCGGCGTTCCCTGCGCCATCAACGTCGACGGCGTCGGCGCGGTCGGCGCGATCAACATGGAGCGGCTCAACCTCGTCTCCTCGATCATCGACCGCTGCATCGAGTTCACCGAGCAGGTCTATCTGCCGGACGTGATGGCGATCGGCTCGTTCTACAAGGATTGGCTCTACGGCGGCGGCCTGTCGGGCAAGTCGGTGATGGCCTATGGCGACATTCCGGAGCGGGCCAACGACTATTCGCCGTCGTCGCTGAAGCTGCCGCACGGCGTCATCCTGAACGGCAATCTGAAGGAAGTGATGCCTGTCGATCTGAAGGATCCGAACCAGATCCAGGAGTTCGTGACGCATTCCTGGTACAAGTACCCGGACGAGACCAAGGGCCTGCACCCCTGGGACGGCGTCACCGAGCCGCATTACGAGCTCGGGCCGAAGACCAAGGGCACCAAGACCAACATCGAGGCGCTGGACGAGGAGGGCAAGTACTCCTGGATCAAGTCGCCGCGGTGGAAGGGCAACGCCGTCGAGGTCGGGCCGCTCGCCCGCTACATCATCGGCTACGCCCAGAACAAGGCGGAGTTCAAGGATCCGACCGACAAGCTCTTGAAGGATCTCGGCCTGCCGATTTCGGCGCTGTTCTCGACGCTGGGCCGCACCGCGGCGCGGGCGCTCGAGTGTCAGTGGGCGGCGGATCAGATGCGCCACTTCCAGGACAAGCTGATGGCGACGATCAAGAACGGCGACTCGTCGACCGCCAACACCGAGAAGTGGAAGCCGGAGAGCTGGCCGAGGCAAGTCAAGGGCGTCGGCTTCACCGAGGCGCCGCGCGGCGCGCTCGGCCACTGGGTGAAGATCGAGAACGGCAAGATCGACAACTATCAGGCCGTCGTGCCGACCACCTGGAACGGATCCCCACGCGATCCGAAGGGCGGCATCGGCGCCTTCGAGGCGGCGTTGATGGACACGCCGCTGGCCGATCCCAACCAGCCGTTGGAGATCATCCGCACGCTGCATTCGTTCGACCCGTGTCTCGCCTGTTCGACCCACGTGATGAGCGAGGACGGCCAGGAGATGACCAAGGTCACCGTGCGCTGACCCGACGAGCCGGACGGCGGGCGACCGCCGTCCCTCAACGCCGACGGTTTCCAAGACGATACGCCGCATCGCGCGACGCGGGCGGAGGGATCGCAGGGAGGATCTCATGACGACGCAGATCGCCGACGTCCAGGGCGCCTACGACGCTTCGGGCAAAGAAAAGGCGCGGTCGCTCCAGACCATCTACGTCTACGAGGCGCCGGTGCGCCTGTGGCACTGGGTCAACGCGCTGGCCATCGTGGTGCTGGCGGTGACCGGCTATTTCATCGGTTCGCCGTTGCCGAGCGTGCCGGGCGAGGCTTCCGCCAACTTCCTGATGGGCTACATCCGCTTCGCCCATTTCGCGGCGGGCCAGGCGCTGATCGTGTTCTTCATCCTGCGGGTCTACTGGGCCTTCATGGGCAACACCTACGCCCGTCAGTTGTTCTATCTGCCGGTGTGGAACAAGACGTGGCTGTGGGGCGTGTTCTACGAGCTGCGCTGGTATCTCTTCCTGGTCAAGGACCCGAAGAAGTACATCGGCCACAACCCGCTCGCCCATGTCGCGATGTTCGCCTTCATGTTGTTCCTGGTGTTCATGATGTTCTCGGGGATGGCGCTCTATTCGGAAGGCGCCGGCCGCGACAGCTTCTGGTATGCGGTCGCCGGCTGGATGTTCTCGATTTTCCCGAACAGCCAGGATCTGCACACGTGGCATCACCTGGGCATGTGGGCGATCGTCACCTTCGTCATCGTCCATGTCTACGCCGCGGTGCGCGAAGACATCCTGTCGCGTCAGTCGATGATCTCGTCGATGGTGTCGGGCGAACGTCTGTTCCGCGACGATCTGAAGGACTGAACCGATGGGCGAGACCTCGCGCACGCTGGTGCTCGGCATCGGCAACATCCTGTGGGCGGACGAGGGCTTCGGCGTGCGGGCGGTGGAGGCGTTCCACCGCCGCTACCGGCTCGGCGACGACGTCACCGTGCTCGACGGCGGCACCCAGGGGCTCTACCTCGTCAATTTCCTGCAGGAGCACGACCGGCTGCTGGTCTTCGACGCGATCGATTACGGGCTGACACCGGGCACGTTGAAGATCGTGCGCGGCGACGAGGTGCCGAAGTTCACCGGGGCCAAGAAGATGAGCCTGCATCAGACCGGCTTCCAGGAGGTGCTCTCGGCCGCCGATCTGCTCGCCGCCTATCCCAAGGATCTGGCGTTGATCGGCTGTCAGCCGCTCGATCTCGAGGACTGGGGCGGGCCGCTGACCGAACCGGTGCGGACCGCGCTCGAAGCGAGCCTCGAGGCGGCCGTGGACATTCTGGCGGAGTGGGGTATCACGGTGGAGCCGCGCGAAGAGGCGGGCGAACCGCTGCTCGCCAACGACATCGACTTCACCGCCTACGAGCGGCGGATCGCCTGAGGCGATCCGTCGGAACCTCGGGAGATCGCGCCATGTGTCTCGGCATTCCGATGACCGTCGTCGAGGGCGACGACTTCTCGGCTCTGTGCGCGCGCGGCGCGGAGAAGCGGCGGGTGTCGATGCTGCTGGTCGGGGCCCAGCCGATCGGAACCAAGGTTCTCGTCCACATCGACAGCGCGGTCAGGGTCCTCGACGAGGCGGAGGCCGAGACGATCGACAACGCGCTCGCCGGCGTCGCCGCGGCGCTGGCCGGCGAGAGCTTCGGCCATCTCTTCGCCGATCTCGTCGATCGCGAACCGCAGTTGCCGGACTTCCTGCGCGAAGATCGTGTGGGCGAGTGAGGCGTTTCGGCCAATCGAAATTTCAGTGAGACGCGCCTCGGCCGAATCCTTGGGTTCGGCCGGCACGGGGTTCGTCGCTCGCCGATCTTCGCCGAGGCGCCCGAGTAATCATCACAAAATGGTCATTTGATTTCCATCATTGGAAGCGGCGCGATCTCGTGCGATGGTCACTCGATCGTCGTGGCCGGCCGAAACGGCGCAAAACGGCGGTCGATCGCTTGTCAGAAGGTGGAATCGACGTTGGCATGCGGCTTGCTGCCGCCAGCCGAACGACATTCGAAACCCATTCGAAGTTTCATCCCGGAGGAGCGATGACCCACCCCCTCATGTCGGCCCTGGCCGATCGATACGGTCTTCCACAGGTCGACGCGACGTCGATCGAGGCCTTTCTCGCGCCGGCGCCGGGCGAGGCGGAGCACGCGCTGCTGTTCTTCGCCGGCGATCCGGGAACGCGGGCCGAGACGCTCGACGTGGCGGTGGTGCTGCCGGAGATCCTGGCGGCGTTCCAGCATCGGCTGCGCGGCGCGGTGGTCGCGCGTTCGGCCGAGGCGGGGCTCGCCTCGCGCTTCCATGTGGCGATCATCCCGTCGCTGGTGGTGACGCGCGGCGGGGCGACGTTGGCGGTGCTGCCGAAGATCCGCGACTGGTCGGACTACATGACGACGATCGAGGCGGCGCTCGCGCCGAACGCGCCGGCGCTCGTCAAGGACGAGCGGCCGAGGGTCGCCTTCACCACGTCGCGGGCGACGACGGGAGAGGAGGGCCGGGCATGAAGGCGGGATTCTGGGTGGCGCCGGAGGGCGCGGAAGACGGCGTCTCGATGGTCCCGATCGGCGTCGACGCGACGGCCTCGGGTTTCGCGGGCCGCTCCGGCCTGACCGGGGCGGGGACGATCTCGTTCCTGGCGACGGCGAGCGCCGAGGAGCTGATCGGCCGCTGTCCGCAGGTGGCTGGGCTCCTGCCCGAACTGGTGGCGGCGCTGGAGACGCAGGAGGCGCATGCGCCGTCGCGCCTCTTCGATCTCTCCGGCTACGGCGTCGACGATCTCGAGCTGATCGGCCAGGTGCTCGGCGAAGGCGAGGTCTCGGCGACGGTGGCGCTGCCGGACGGAGTCGTCGCGCAGATCCAGGAATCGGTGATGGCGGGGTTGTGGCGCGTCCGCTTCGTCGGCGCCTCGGGCAAGCTCGCGGCGGATTACGTCGAGGTCGCCTCGGTGCCGGCGGCGATCGAGCGGGCGGCGCAGATGACGCAGACGCTCGACGAGCTGCCGCCGTCGCCGGAAGGGGCGATGAACGTGGCGTCGCTGCTCGCCGAGATCCGCGATCGGGCGGCGGCGCATCGGCCGGGCGCCGCGTCGCACACGATCACCTTCTCGCTGTTCCCGATGTCGGAGGCCGACATGGACCATCTCCAGACGACGCTCGGAGCGGGTCCGGTGCAGATGCTGTCGCGCGGTTACGGCACCTGCCGGATCGTCGCGACGGGCACGAGGAACGTCTGGTCGGTGCAGTATTTCAACGCGATGGACACGATCGTGCTCGACACGCTGGAGATCGGCGACGTGCCGGTGACGGCGCGGGCGGCGGTCGAGGACTTCCGCGATTCGGCCGAGCGGCTGAAGGAGATCGAGGAGGCCTATTTCCGATGAGCGCCTTCGAGACCTTCGGCGTCGATGCGGACGCGCCGCGCGATGCGAAATTCGAATGCGGCGTCTGCTGGCGGGTCTATGATCCGGCCGAAGGCGATGCGGTGTGGCAGGTTTCGGCCGGCACCGCCTTCGTCGATCTGCCGGAGGAGTGGACGTGTCCGAACTGCGACGCGCCGAAGGCGCGGTTCATGGCGCTCGGCGTGGAGACGCGAGGATGAGCGAGATCGCGCGCGCCGAAGCTTCGATCGATGTGGCGGGCGATGCGCTCGCCCGGTCGGTCGGGGCGCGGCTCGCCGCGATCTATACGGAGATCGCGGAGCGCTCGATGCGCGATCTACCGGTCTACGATCCGCGCCTCTCGGTCGAAGCGGTCGGCTTCACGGCGGTCGGCGACCGGGTGGTCGGCGTGCTGACGACGCCGTGGTTCATGAATCTGGTGGTCTGCGATCGACCCGGCGGCGCGCCGGCGACGCCCGCGGTGAAGGGCGCTTCGGTGACGCATGTCCTGCCGGGCGGCGAGTTTTCGTTCGTGGTCGGCGAGATCGACGGGTTCGGTCGGCTCGACAGCGCTTCGCTGTTCTCGCCGATGTTCGACTTCGCCGATGCGGCGACGGTGAGGGCGACGGCGGAAGCCGCGATCGCGGAGGTCATGACCGCGCCGACCGAGGAGCCGACGGCGACGCCGCCGGCCGAACGGCGCGACATCGATCGGCGGGCGTTGCTGTTCGGACGGCGCGAGAGTGGGGAGGCGGCGACATGTCGGTGACCTCTTCCGCCTCGCTGACGGCCGGCTCGATCCGGATCGCGGTTCTCGTCGAACCCGGCTCCGACGCGCCGCGGGAGATCCGGCTCGCCTCGACGCGGCCGACCGGATTCTCCGATCGACTGTTCGCCGGGCGCAGTCCGGCCGAAGTGCCCGGGCTGGCCGCGCGTCTGCACGCGCTGTGCGGCCGCTCGCACATGGTGGCCTCCGAGATCGCGATCGTCGCGGCGATGGGACGCGACGTCGAGCCGGTGATCGAGGAGCGGTTCGAAGGGCTGGTCGCCGAACGGCTCGGCGAACATCTGCGCTCGACGGTGACGAGCGGCTGGGGACGGTCGACGCCGGTCGACCGGGAGATGTTGGCCGACGTGCGCGCGGTGCTCGCCGCCTGCCACACGCTGGTCGGCGGACGGGACCCGCAACGCGGCTTCGAAGCGGCCAAGGCGATCGAAGGGATCGCGACGGCGCTGGCGCGGCTCGGGCTCGGCATCGACCGCAAGGGGCGGCTCAAGACCGGACGGGGCGGTTGGGCGGACGGGCTGCTCGCCGCGCTCGGAACCGTGTCGGGCGATCGCTTCGCCGAAGCCGATCGGCTGACCGGCGAGGACGATTCGGCCGTGGTCGCGGCGCTGGCGCGCGACCCCGACGGATTTGCGGCGCGGCCGCAGCTCGACGGGCGGCATCCGGAGACCGGGCCGGCGGCGCGGGCCGGCAGCGGGATCGTTCCGACGGACGGGCGAGGGCGTCTTTCGGCGCGGCTCGCCGAGATCGCCGAGGCGGCGGAGCTGCTCGCAGCGCCGGCCGCCGATCGGGCGCGGTTGCGCGGCGCCTGGGCGAGCGGCGCGCGGGTCGGTCCGTCGACCGGGTGGGCGGCGGTGGAGAGCCCGCGCGGGCGGCTGCATCATCTCGTCCGGCTGGAGGAGAGCGGCCGGGTGGCGAGCTACGCGATCCTGGCGCCGACCGAATGGAACTTCCACGCCGCGGGGCCTCTGGCGCGAACGCTGATGCTCAATCGGTTCCCGCCGGGCGGCGAGGGGCGGCTCCGGGTGGAGCGGATCGCCGGGCTCTACGACCCCTGCGTCGGTTGGGAGAGCTCGATCGAGGACGCGGCCGATGCATGAGATGTCGTTGATGGAGAGCGTGCTCGAGATCGTCGAGGAGGAGGCGCGCAAGGCCGGCGCGGCCTCGGTCCGGCTGGTCAAGCTGGCGATCGGCGAGCTCTCGCACGTCGAGCCGGAGGCGATGGCCTTCTGCTTCGAGGCGGTGACGCGCGGCACGTTCGCCGACGGCGCGACGCTCGAAATCGAGCGGATCGCCGGGCGCGGCTGGTGCCTCGACTGCGCGGAAGAGGTGGCGCTCGCGGAGCGGTTCGGGACCTGTCCGAAATGCGGCGGGTCCAGGGTTCAGATGACGGGCGGCGACGATCTGCGCGTCGCGGAGTTGGAGGTGGAGTGATGTGTACGGTGTGCGGATGCGGTCAGGCCTCGGTGGAGGGCAAGGCGGTCGGCGACCACGGCCACCACCATCACGATCACGGCCACGATCACGACCATCACCACCACGATCACGATCATGGGCATGATCACGTCCACGACGCCGATCACGCGCATGCGCACGATCACGACCACGTGCATACGCATGATCATGTCCACGGACACGATCATGGGCACGACCACGATCATGGACACGATCATGGGCACGGGCATGCCCACACGCACGACCACGACCACGACCACGACCACGGTCACGACCACGGTCACGACCACGTCGTGGTCGGCGAGGGCTCGCGCCACTACGGCGGCGGCATCGCCGGGGTGCACGTGCCGGGCCTCAGCCAGGATCGGATCGTCAAGATCGAACGCGACATCCTGTCGAAGAACGATCGGCTGGCGCGCGACAACCGGCGGACGTTGGCCGAGAAGGGCGTGTTCGCGCTCAACTTCGTCTCCTCGCCCGGTTCGGGCAAGACGACGCTGTTGTGCAAGGCGATCGGCGATCTGAAGAGCCGTTTCGCGATCTCGGTGATCGAGGGCGATCAACAGACCTCGAACGACGCCGATCGGATCCGGGCGACCGGCGCGCCGGCGATCCAGGTCAACACCGGCAAGGGTTGCCACCTCGACGCCTCGATGGTCGGCCATGCGCTCGACGATCTCGACCTGCCGGAGAATTCGCTGCTGTTCATCGAGAACGTCGGCAATCTCGTCTGCCCGGCCGCCTTCGATCTCGGCGAGGCGCACAAGGTGGCGGTGCTGTCGGTGACCGAGGGCGAGGACAAGCCGCTGAAATATCCCGACATGTTCGCCGCCAGCGACCTGATGCTGCTGAACAAGTCCGACCTGCTGCCGCATCTCGACTTCGACGTCGAGGCCTGCGTCGCGGCGGCGCGGCGGGTCAATCCTCGGCTCGAGGTGATCACCGTCTCGGCGCGCTCGGGCGAGGGCATGGACGCCTTCTACGCCTGGATCGAGAAGCGGGCGGCTCTGGCCGCGAAGAGCGCCTGAGGCTCGCCATGCGGCTCGATCGGCTGTTCGAACCGAAGGGAGGTGCTGCGACGTCGGCCGATGGGGCGACGATCGAACGGCTGCGCCTTCGGGTTCGCGGCGCGGTGCAGGGCGTCGGCATGCGGCCGTTCGTCTACTCGCTGGCGACGCGGTTCGGGCTTTCAGGCCACGTGCTCAACGACGGCGACGGCGTGGCGATCGAGGTCGAAGGCGTCGGGATCGACGCCTTCCGGGCGGCGCTCGAGGCGGAGCGGCCGCCGCTCGCCCGCTTCGACGCGATCGAGGCGACGCGGCTTGCGCCGCGCGGCGAGGACGGCTTCCGGATCGTCGAGAGCGTCGCCGGCAAGGTGACGACGCGCGTGCCGGCGGACGCGGCGACTTGTCCGGCGTGTCTCGCCGATCTCTTCGATCCGACGAGCCGGTTCCATCTCTATCCCTTCGTCAACTGCACCCACTGCGGACCGCGCTACACGATCACGGCGCGGCTGCCCTACGATCGGCCGCAGACGGCGATGGCGTCGTTTCCGATGTGCGCCGACTGCGCGCGCGACTATCGCGATCCGACGAACCGCCGGTTCCATGCCGAGCCGATCGCCTGCCCGGCCTGCGGGCCGAAGCTCGACCATCCGATCGAGGAGGTGGTCGCGGCGATCCGGCGGGGTGAGATCGTGGCGCTGAAGGGGCTCGGCGGCTTCCATCTCCTGTGCGACGCGCGCAACGAAACGGCGGTCGCCGAACTGCGCCGTCGAAAGGTTCGCGACGCCAAGCCCTTCGCGGTGATGGCGGCGAACCTCGCCTCGCTCGAGGGGCTGGTGCGGGCGAACGTCGAGGAGAGGCGGCTCGTCGCCTCGGCCGCCGCGCCGATCGTGCTGATGGAGATGGTCGAGGGAGCGGTGGCGCCGTCGATCGCGCCGGGACTCGGGCGGCTCGGCGTGATGATCGCGGCGACGCCGCTGCATCATCTGCTGTTCTGGGAAGCGGCGGGGCGGCCGACGGCGAAGGAGAAACTCGAGGCGGCGAACGACTTCGTCATCGTCGCGACGTCGGCCAATCCCGGCGGCGAACCGCTGGTGATCGACGACGCGGATGCGCGGCGGCGGCTCGTCGGCATCGCCGATCTGATCGTCGGCCACGATCGGCCGATCGTCATCCGCGCCGACGACAGCGTGACGCAGGTGATCGCCGGGAAGCCGGCGTTCATCCGGCGGGCGCGGGGGTATGTTCCCGAACCGATCGATCTCGGGGGGGATGGACCGAGCGTCTTGGCGACCGGCGCGTTCCTCAAGGCGACGGTCTGCGTGACGCGCGGTCGCGAGGCCTTCGTCTCGCAGCACGTCGGCGATCTCGATACGGCGGAGACGATCCGTTTCTACCGCGAGACGGCGGCGCATCTCCTGTCGTTGCTCGACGTCGAGCCGGAACTGGCGGCCTGCGATCTCCATCCCGATTTCTTCTCGTCGCGCTTCGCGGCGGAGAGCGGCGTCGACGTGCTGCCGGTGCAGCATCACGCCGCGCATGTGGCGGCGATCGCGGCGGAGCACGGGATCGCCGGCCCGATCCTCGGCCTCGCGCTCGACGGCGTCGGCCATGGCGACGACGGGTCGGCCTGGGGCGGCGAAGCGATCCGGGTGACGGCCGCGTCGTGGGAGCGGCTCGGCCATCTGCGCGCCCTGGCGCTGCCGGGCGGCGACAAGGCGGCGCGCGAGCCCTGGCGGATGGCGCTTTCGGCGCTGCATGCGATCGGCGATCCCGAGGCGACGAAGGGGCAGGTGTCCCGCGTCCTCGAGACGGCGAAGATTCCGTTTCCGGCGCGGGCGTTGGTCGATCCGGTGGCGGCGCGGATCGCCTCGGGGCGCGAGGCTTCGACCTCGTCGCTCGGACGCCTGTTCGACGCGGCGGCCGGTCTCCTCGGCCTCAGGATGATCCAGGACCACGAGGGTCAGGCGGCGATGGAGCTCGAGGCGCTGGTCGGCGAGCCGATCCACGACGCCGGGCTCTTCCGCATCGAGGGCGGCGTCCTCGACTTCCGACCGCTGATCGCCGAACTGGCGCGGCCGGGGCTCGATCCGCGCTTCGGCGCGGAGCTCTTCCACGGCGCGGCGATCGACGGGCTCGTCGCCTGGGCGGTCGGTCTCGCTCGGCCCGGCGAGGCGATCGCGCTCGGCGGCGGATGTCTGATGAACCGGGTGCTGGCGGAAGGGCTGGTCGAGCGGCTGACGGCGACGGGCCTGCGTCCGCTCCTCGCTCGGAGCCTGCCGCCCGGCGACGGCGGCCTGTCGCTCGGGCAGGCAGCGCTCGCCCGCGCCCATCTCACGAACAAAGAAACCCGTATCCCCTGAAGAGGAGACGACCTCGATGTGTCTCGCGATCCCCGCTCTGGTGAGCGAACTTCTGCCCGACGGCATGGCGCGGGTCAGCCTCGACGGCGTCGCCAAGGAGATCTCGATCGCGATGGTCGAGGACATCGCGGTCGGCGACTACGTCATCGTCCATGTCGGCTATGCGCTCGCCAAGATCGACGCCGACGAGGCGGAGAAGACGCTGGCGCTGCTCGCGGAAGCCGCGGCTCTGGCGAAGGGGGCGGCCGAATGAAGCACGTCGACGAATATCGCGACGGCAAGCTCGCCCGCGCGGTCGCCGAGACGATCCGGCGGGAAGCCGATCCGGCGCGCTCCTACGCCTTCATGGAGTTCTGCGGCGGCCACACCCATGCGATCTCGCGCTACGGGCTCGAGGACCTGCTGCCTTCGAACGTCCGGATGATCCACGGGCCCGGCTGCCCGGTCTGCGTGCTGCCGATCGGGCGGATCGACGAGGCGATCGAGCTCGCCAAGAATCCAAAGGTGACGCTCCTCACCTACGCCGATCTGATGCGGGTGCCGGGCTCGAAGGGGACGTCGCTGATCAAGGCCAAGGCGGCGGGCTCCGACATCCGGATGATCTATTCGACGCTCGACGCGATCCGCATCGCGGAGGAGAACCCGGACCGCGAGGTGGTCTTCTTCGCGATCGGCTTCGAGACGACGACGCCGCCCACCGCCATGGCGGTGAAGCTCGCCAAGGCCAAGGGGCTGACCAATTTCACCTGTTTCGTCAATCACGTGCTGACGCCGTCGGCGATCCGGGCGATCCTCGACGCGCCGGAGATCGACGGGCATTCGCCGGTCGAGATCCAGGGCTTCCTCGGGCCGAGTCACGTCTCGGCGGTGATCGGGCTCGAGCCCTACGAGACCTTCGTGAAGGACTACGGCCAGCGCATCGTCGTCTCCGGCTTCGAGCCGCTCGACGTGATGCAGTCGGTGCTGATGCTGGTTCGGCAGCTGAACGAAGGCCGCTCGGCGGTCGAGAACCAGTACATTCGCGCCGTCACCCGCGAGGGCAACGTCGCGGCGCAACGGCTGGTCGACGAGGTCTTCGATCTGCGCGACACGTTCGAGTGGCGGGGTCTCGGCGCGATCCCGAATTCGGCGCTGAAGCTGCGCGACGAATGGGCCGAGTTCGACGCGGAGAAGCGCTTCGCCGTCGAACGGATCGAGGCTTCCGACAATCCGGCCTGCGAATGCGGGACGATCCTGATCGGCGCGAAGGCGCCGGCCGACTGCAAGTTGTTCGGCACGGTGTGCACGCCGGAGACGCCGATGGGCTCGTGCATGGTCTCCTCGGAAGGGGCCTGCGCGGCGCATTGGACCTACGGCCGCTTCCGGGTCAAGGCGAAGGCGGCGGAGAAGGCCGGAGAGGCCGAAAGGAAGGCATCGTGAGCGACGTTTCGACCCCGCGCCTCAGGCATCGCAAGCTCGATTTGAAGAATGGCCGCGTCGATCTCAGCCACGGTTCGGGCGGACGCTCGATGGCGCAGCTGATCGGCGAGATCTTCCACGAGGCGTTCGCCAACGAATATCTCGCCCAGGGCAACGATCAGGCGACCTTCGCCGCGCCGGCGGCGGCCGGCGGGCGGATGGTGATGACGACCGACGGCTACGTCGTCTCGCCGCTGTTCTTTCCCGGCGGCAACATCGGTTCGCTGGCGGTTCACGGCACGATCAACGACGTCGCAATGGGCGGCGCGCGACCGGTGGCCCTGTCGGCCTCCTTCATCATCGAAGAGGGCTTTCCGCTCGCCGATCTGAAGAAGATCGCCGACGCGATGGGGCGGGCGGCGCGCGAGGCCGGCGTGCCGATCGTCACCGGCGACACCAAGGTCGTCGAACGCGGCAAGGCCGACGGCGTCTTCGTCTCGACCGCCGGGATCGGCGTGGTGGCGGAGGGGGTCGACCTCTCCGGCGACCGGGCGCGGCCGGGCGACAAGGTGATCGTTTCCGGCTCGATCGGCGATCATGGCGTCGCGATCATGTCGAGCCGCGAGAACCTGACCTTCGAGACGGCGATCCTGTCGGACAGCGCGGCGCTGCACGGCTTGACCTCGGCGATGATCGAAGCCGGCGCGCCGCATCTGAGGCTGATGCGCGATCCGACCCGCGGCGGGCTCGCCGCGACACTGAACGAAGTGGCGCAGCAATCGAAGGTCGGCATCCGGCTGGAGGAGGACGCGATCCCGGTGAAGCCGGAGGTGCACGCGGCCTGCGAATTCCTCGGGCTCGATCCGTTGAACGTCGCCAACGAGGGCAAGCTGATCGCAATCGTCGCGGCGGAGGGGGCCGACGCCGTGCTCGCGGCGATGAAGGCGCATCCGCTCGGGGTCGACGCGGCGATCATCGGCGAGGTGATCGCGGACGATCAGTTCTTCGTGCAGATGACGACCTCCTTCGGCGGCGGCCGCATCGTCGACTGGTTGGCGGGCGAACAGCTGCCGCGGATCTGCTGAAGAGCGGGAGAAGACGATCGTGAGCGATCGGGGAGAGAATTGATGCCGGGCAATGCGACCGTTCTCGTCATCGACGACGAGATCCGCAGCCTCGAGGCGATCCGCCGGGTGCTGGCGGAGGATTTCGAGGTGATTTCCGTGCGCGGGGCGCAGGAGGCCGAGGAGGTGCTCGCCGGCGAGATGGTGCAGGTGATCCTGTGCGATCAGCGCATGCCCGGCGAGAACGGCGTCGACTTCCTGAAGCGCGTCCGGGAGCAATGGCCGGATCCGATCCGGATGATCATCTCCGGCTACACGGACTCGGAAGACATCATCGCCGGCGTCAACGAGGCCGGCATCTACCACTACATCACCAAGCCCTGGCATCCGGAGCGGCTGGTCGAGGCGGTGCGCGAGGCGTCACGCCTCTATTGGGCGCAGCGCGAGGCCGGCGGGGCGACGGCGGTGGAGGCGAAGCCGTCGCCGACGCGGCTCTCCTCGGTGGTCGGCGATCGGCGGCGGGCGGCCCGCCTGACCGGCGATTTCGAGCGGATCGTGCACGAGCCGTCGAGCCCGGTCGCCAGTTCGATCGGCCTCGCCAAACGGGCGACCGACTACGACATCTCGGTTCTGATCACCGGCGCGTCGGGCACCGGCAAGGAGCTTCTGGCGCGGGCGATCCACAACGGGTCGGGACGGGCGGAGCAGCCCTTCGTGGTGGAGAATTGCGGCGCGTTGCCGGACGATCTCTTGGAAAGCGAGCTGTTCGGCTGCAAGAAGGGCGCGTTCACCGGGGCCTATCAGGACCGGATCGGCCTGTTCGAAGTGGCCGACGGCGGCACCATCTTCCTCGACGAGATCGGCGAGACCTCGCCGGCCTTTCAGGTGAAGCTGCTGCGCGTCCTTCAGGAAGGTGAAATCCGGCCGCTCGGGGCGCAGCGGCCGCGCAAGGTCGACGTCCGCGTCATCGCGGCGACCAACCGCAATCTGATGGGCGAGGTCGAGGCGGGGCGGTTCCGGCGCGATCTCTTCTATCGGCTCGCCGCCTTTCCGATCCATCTGCCGTCGCTGGCCGAACGGCCGATGGACGTGCCGGCGATCGCGGCACGGATCCTCGGCGACGTCAACCGCGCCTTCCATCGCGACGTGCCGGGGTTCGCGCCGTCGGCGCTCTCGGCGATGTGCCGCTACGAATGGCCGGGCAATGTGCGCGAGCTCGCCAACGAGATCCAGCGGATGGTGGCTCTGTCCGACCACGACGGGGCGCTGGGGCCCGAGCTCCTGTCGAGCCGGATCCTGGACGCGGGACGCGGCGGGGGCGGGCGAAACGGGTCTTCGGCGCGGCCGCAGTTGAAGGAACGGGTCGAGACGCTCGAACGGGAGGTGATCGGCGAGGCGCTCGATCGGCTCTCCGGCAACATCTCGCGGGTGGCGGCCGAGTTGGGGCTGTCGCGGGTCGGCCTCAGGGCCAAGATCCAGCGCTACGATCTGAGGCGCGACTTCGATGACGACGAGCGAGACTGACCTCAGGGCGCGCCCGGCCAATCTGATGGCGCACGTGCTCGATCAGGGCGAACCGACGCTCGACGGCGCCGGCGAGGAGATGTGGATCGACGTCATCGCGAAGATGGACGCGGTCTATTCCGATCTCCTGCGCTACGAGGCGGATCTCGAGGCGAAGAACGCCGAACTCGAAGCGGCGGAGGGCTTCATCTCCTCGGTGATCGCCTCGGTCTCCGACATTCTCGTGGTGGTCGACGAGCAGGGGACGGTGGTGCAGGCCAATCCGGCCTTTCTCAGGGTCATTCTCGAGCCGGCGAACCAAGTCATCGGCCGGCGGCTGTGCGATCTCGTCGTCGAGGGCGATCGGGCGCGGGCGCGCAATGCACTGATCAGCGGCGTCGAAGGCGAAGTGCGGGAGCTCGAGCTGCGCTTCCTCGGTCCCGAGGGCGCGTCGGATCTGATGGCGATCAACGTCTCGGCGCGGTTCGACCACAATGCGCATCGGGTCGGCGCGGTCCTGACCGGGCGGCCGATCGGCGAATTGCGGCGCGCCTACGAAGCGCTGCACAAGGCGCATCTCGAGCTGCAACAGGCGCAGAAGAAGCTGATCGAACAGGAGAAGATGGCGAGCCTCGGCCGTCTCGTCGCCGGCGTCGCGCACGAGCTGAACAATCCGATCAGCTTCGTCTACGGCAACATCCACACGCTGGAGCGCTATCGCAAGAGCCTGGAGCGTTACGTCCGCTCGCTCGAGGACGAGGCGCCGGCGAACGCCGTGCAACGCCTGAAGCGAGAGAGCCGGATCGATGCGATCCTCGCCGATCTCGAGCCTCTGATCGACGGCACGCTCGAAGGCGCGATGCGGATCTCGGAAATCGTCAAGAACCTGCGCCGGCTCTCCTTCGCCCGGTCCAACGATCGCGGCAGCGTCGACCTCGCCAAGCTGATCGGCACGGCGGCGCATTGGGCGATGCGGGCGAAGAACGGCCGGGCCAAGCTCGAGACCGATCTCGAGGCCGGCCTCACCGTCGAGGGCGAGGAGGGCAAGATCCATCAGGTTCTGGTCAATCTGGTCGACAACGCGCTCGACGCGGTCAAGGACGTGGCCGACGCCACCGTGTCGATCTCGATGCGGGCGCAGGGCGAGGACGTGGTGGTCGAGGTCGCCGACAACGGCGCAGGTCTCTCAGATCAGGTCGCCGACAAGATCTTCGAGCCGTTCTTCACCACCAAGGTGGTCGGCGAGGGCACGGGGCTCGGCCTGTGGATCTCCTACGCCATCGCGCGCGAGCACGGCGGATCGCTCACCGCTCACAACGGACCGACGCGCGGCGCGGTGTTCCAACTGCGGCTGCCGCGGCATCACGGGCGCAAGAGCGGCGGTTGAGGGAGGGCGAGACCCATCGCCAGATGCGGGGCGCGTCGTCTCCGCAATTCTCCGCTTGACGGCGACGTCTCCTTGACGACCGTATCACAGGCTGCGACGGCCTCGCGGCGCGGGGATGCGGGGGGACGCCATGTACGATGCGATCGTGATCGGAGCGGGACACAACGGGCTCGTCGCAGCGGCCTATCTGGCGGCGGCGGGGCGCAGGGTCCTGGTGCTCGAGCGACGCGAGGTGGTCGGCGGTTGCGCCGTCACCGAGGAGTTCCATCCCGGTTTCCGCAATTCGGTCGCCGCCTATACGGTGTCGCTGCTCCATCCGAAAGTGATCCGCGATCTCGATCTCGGAGCCCATGGGCTCGAGGTGGTCGAGCGGCGGATGTCGAACTTCCTGCCGCTGCCGGACGGGCGGTCGCTGGAGGTCGGACCCGGGCGGACGCGAGACTCGGTGGCGCAGTTCTCGCGCCGCGACGCCGACCGGCTCGACGCCTATGGCGATCGGCTGGAGCGGATGGCGGCGGTGCTGCGCGACGTGGTGCTGGAGACGCCGCCGAACGTCACCACCGGGCGAGGCCTCGTCGAGACGCTCGGCCAGCTCCTGTCGGCGGGGCGGCTCGCCAATCGGTTCCGCCGGCTCGGGCTCGACGGGCAGCGCGATCTCCTGGAGATCTTCACCCGTTCGGCCGGCGACTTTCTCGACCAGTGGTTCGAGAGCGACCCGATCAAGGCGATCTACGGCTTCGACGGCATCGTCGGCAACTACGCCTCGCCTTACGCGGCCGGGTCGGCCTATGTGCTGCTGCATCACTGTTTCGGCGAGGTGAACGGCAAGCGCGGCGTCTGGGGCCATGCGCTCGGCGGCATGGGCGCGATCACGCAGGCCATGGCGGCCTCGGCGAAGGCGCGCGGCGTCGAGATCCGCACGGGGTGCGGCGTCGCCGAGATCCTGGTCGAGAAGGGCCGGGCGATCGGCGTCCGGACGGAAGCGGGGGAAACCATCCGCGCGGCCCGTGTCGTCTCCAATCTGCATCCCAAACTCACCTTCGAGAAGCTCCTCGATCCGGCGACCCTGCCCGAGGACTTCCGCGATCGCATCGCCTCCTGGCGGTCGGGGTCGGGGACGTTCCGGATGAACGTGGCGCTCTCGGAGTTGCCGTCGTTCGCCTGCCGACCGGGGCGCGAGGCGGCCGACCATCACACCGCCGGCATCGTGATCGCGCCGTCGCTTCGCTACATGGAGGACGCCTGGCTCGACGCGCGGCGCGACGGCTGGTCGAAGGCGCCGGTCGTCGAGATGTTGATCCCCTCGACGCTCGATCCCTCGCTCGCGCCGAAGGGCGCGCATGTGGCGAGCCTGTTCTGTCAGCACGTCGCGCCGACGCTTCCCGACGGGCGGTCCTGGGACGAGGCCCGCGAGGAGGTCGCCGATCTGATGATCGCCACGGTGGACGCGCAGGCGCCGGGCTTCGCGGCGTCGGTGGTCGGGCGGCAGATCCATTCGCCGCTCGATCTCGAACGCAAGTTCGGGCTCGTCGGCGGCGACATCTTCCACGGCTGCCTGTCGCTCGATCAGATGTTCTCGGCGCGGCCGGCGCTCGGCCAGGCCGACTATCGCGCGCCGATCGCCGGCCTCTACATGTGCGGCTCGGGAACCCATCCCGGCGGCGGCGTCACCGGCGCGCCGGGGCACAACGCGGCGCGTGAAATTTTGGCCGAGAGGCGAGGTCTCGTGGCGGCGCGGTGACGCGACAGTGGGCGGCGGGTGCAAAAAACTTCCGCGAAGTCGCGTCGCCGTCGCTGCTTTTTTCCGGTTCCCTCCGGCGATTTCGGCGTTAACATGCCCGCCACGAGCCCGGCGCGCGGCCGGGATCTCGAAGCCTTTCGCCACATGAGGCAGATCCGATGGTTTCCAAGTCCAAGACTTCGCGCGGCGTCGCCCTCGCCGCCTTCGCCGCCCTCGCGTTTTCGGCGGGCGCCGCCGTCGCCGCCGACAAGATCGGCAACTGCGAGATGACCGGCAAGAAGGGCGAGTTCTCGATCACCCCGGCGATCGCCGGCCAGCTCACCTACGAGACCAACCTGCCCGCGCCGGGCTGGAACAACGGCGACACGCCGGAGACGATCAAGGACGGCTACGAGTATTGCCTCGCCGCCAACATCGCCTACCGCCTCGGCCTCGACAAGGTCGTCGTCAAGAACGTCGACTTCGACGCTCTGGTCGCCGGCAACACCAAGGACTTCGACATCGCGCTGTCGCAGATCTCGATCACCGACAAGCGCAAGGAGGTCGTGACCTTCTCCGCGCCCTATTTCGACAGCGACGTCGGCGTTCTCGCCAAGAAGGGCAAGAAGGTCGCTTCCGGCGACATGAAGGGCCTGCGGATCGGCGTTCAGGCCGGCACCACCGGCCTCGACTTCGTCAAGGACACGCTGAAGCCGAAGACCGACGCCAAGGTGTTCCCGGACACGCCGGCGATGTTCACCGCGCTGATGGCCAATCAGATCGACGTGGCGATGACCGACACGGCGATCGTGCTCGGGCAGGCGGCGGAATCGAAGGGCAAGATGATCGTGGTCGGTCAGTATTCGACCGGCGAGCAGTATGGCGCGCTGTTCCCGAAGAACTCGGCCAACGCCGCGACGATCGACAAGGTGCTGCAGGCGTTGATCGCCGACGGCACGACGAAGAAGCTCTCGGCCAAGTATCTCGCCGCCTCCTGGGGCGCCGATCCGGCCAAGATCCCCTACTTCAAGCCCTGATCGGGCCGGCGCGGCGGGGGCGACCTCGCCGCGCTTCCGCTTGCCGCCCCGACGAGGGCGGATCGTCGCCTCCGTCGCGCGGGGGCGGCCCCTCGGCTGCGAACGAACGAGACGCCCATGGACGAGCCCGCCGCGACCGCCGCGCCGGAACCCACCCCGCCGCCGCGAATTCGGGCGCCGCGCGCCATTCGAAAATGGACGCCGGCGCCTCCGAAATCGGCGAAGGGCGTCGCCCTCGGCGCGATCGCGGCGGTCGTCGCCCTGATCGGGCTCGGGCTCTTCTCGGTCTCAGCCGTGCGCGAGGGCCTCGCATCGGTCGGTTTCGAGGACGCCTCGACCGACATCGCGCTCTACGGGCTGGTCGCCTTGCTGTTGGCGCTGTTCGTGCCGGCGCTGAAGGGGCTGTCCGGGGCCTCGAAGGCCGACCGGCTCGTCGCCGTCGACCTCGCCGAGGCGCGGGCGGAGACGGCCGCGGCGCGCGAGATCTCGCGGGTGGCGATCGGCTACGCGGCGGCGGCGGCGATCGTCTTCCTGTTCGGCCTGTTCCTGGTCGCCAACGAAGTGGCGGTCGGCAAGACCTTCTTCGATCTCGCGCTGATCGTCGAGACGTTTCATCTGGTCGGCAGCGCCTTCTGGGTCAACGTCGAGATCTTCATGGTCGCCGAGGCCCTGGTGCTGGTCTGGGGGCTGCTGATCGCGGTGGCGCGGCTGGCGCCGGGCAAGGCGGGCGCGCCGGTGCGTCTGATCGCCACGGCCTATGTCGATCTCTTCCGCGGCCTGCCGGCGATCATCGCGATCTATCTGGTCGGTTTCGGCCTGCCGCTGACCGATCTGCCGATCCTGCGCGACATGACGCCGACGATGTTCGCGATCCTGGCGCTGACCTTGACCTACGGGGCCTATGTCTCGGAGGTCTATCGCTCGGGCATCGAGAGCGTCCACTGGTCGCAGACCGCGGCGGCGCGCTCGCTCGGCTTCTCGCACATGCAGACGCTGCGCTTCGTCGTCGTGCCGCAGGCGGTCCGGCGGATCATTCCGCCACTCCTCAACGACTTCATCAGCCTGCAGAAGGACACGGCGCTGGTCAGCGTGATCGGCACGGTCGACGCCTTCAATCAGGCCAAGATCATCGCCTCGAACCACTTCAATCTGTCGTCGGTGACGACGGTGGCGGTGCTGTTCGTGCTCATCACCATTCCGCAGGCCCGTCTCGTCGACAAGCTCATCGAGCGCGACCAGAAGCGCATGCGCGCCGGCGGCTGATCGGATTTCGGGGAGTAACACCATGGCGCTCGTCGAAATCCGCGACGTCCGCAAGTCCTACGGCGGGGTGGTTCCCGTCCTGAACGGGGTCGACCTCGACGTCGAGGAACATCAGGTGGTCTGCCTGATCGGTCCGTCGGGCTGCGGCAAGTCCACGCTGCTCCGGTGCATCAACGGGCTCGAGACGATCGATTCCGGCGAGATCCGGCTGCACGGCGACCGGGTCTCCGGTCCGGGCGTCGACGTCGACGCGCTGCGCCGCGACGTCGGCATCGTCTTCCAGTCGTTCAACCTGTTTCCGCACATGAGCGTCGTCGACAACGTCACCGCCGCGCCGATCAAGGTGCTCGGCCAGGGGCGGGGGGAGGCGAAGGAACGGGCGATGGAGCTGCTCGCCCGCATTCGCCTCGACCACAAGGCCACCGAGTTTCCCGATCGGCTCTCCGGCGGCCAGCAGCAGCGCGTGGCGATCGTCCGGGCGCTGGCGATGGATCCGATCGTGCTGCTGCTCGACGAGATCACTTCGGCGCTCGATCCGGAACTGGTCTCCGAAGTGCTCGACATCGTCCGCGACCTGCGCGACGAGGGCATGACAATGGTGCTCGCGACCCACGAGATGGGCTTCGCCCGCGAGGTCTCTTCCAAGGTCTGCTTCCTCTACGGCGGCGTCGTCCACGAGGAGGGGCCGCCGGAGCAGATCTTCTCCGATCCGAAGGACGAGCGCACCCGCGCCTTCCTGCAACGGATCATCGAGGCGGGGCGGCTGTGAGACGCGAGGCCGAGGCGCGAGAGACCGTGGTCGCGGCGATGCGCGAGCTCTCGGCGAGCGGGCTCAATCGCGGCGCCTCGGGCAATGTTTCGCTCCGCTTCGGCGAAGCGATGCTGATCTCGCCGTCGGCGACGCCGCCCTCCGAGCTGACGCCGGATCTGGTGGCGAAGATGGATCTGGCGCGTGACGACGGTGCCTTCGAAGGCCCGCGGCCGCCCTCGACCGAATGGCGTTTCCATCGCGACATCCTGAGGTCGCGTCCCGATGCGAACGCGGTGGTGCATACCCATTCGCCCTACGCCACCGTGCTGGCGATCCTCAGGCGCGAGATCCCAGCGGTCCACTACATGATCGCCGGCTTCGGCGGATCGACGATCCGTTGCGCCGATTACGCCACCTTCGGCACGGCGGAGCTGTCGGCGCATGCGCTCGTCGCGCTCGAAGGTCGCAACGGCTGTCTTCTCGCCAATCACGGTTCGATCACGCTCGCCCCGACGATGGCGCGGGCGCTGTGGCTGGCGGTGGAATTGGAGACGCTGGCCTTTCAGTACCAACAGGCGCTGATGATCGGCGAACCGGTGATCCTGTCGGATGCGGCGATCGCGGAAGCTGCGGCGAAATTCGCGAACTACGGTCGGCGTTGAACCGCCCGCCCACCTTCGCGCACGAATGCGTGAGGCGCGAAACCTTTTCTCCGGTCGCGCGTTGCCGCACTATCTCCACGAGTTCGGTCCATCGAGGAACGATCGATGGCGAGACGAGGGTACGACATGAGCGACGAGACGGTTCGACGCGACGCCGAGGCGGGCGGAACGGGCGCGATGCGGCGGTGGTCGCGGCGGGCCTTCGTGGCGGCGGCGCCCTTGGCGCTCGCCGGCTGCGCGGTCGGGGCGCGGGTCGATCGCTGGGACTATTCCGGCGACGCGCGCGGCGGACGGCTGACGCGGCGTTCGAACGGCGTCGGGATCGGCTTTCCGTCCGGCTACGCCGACATCTACGGCGAGATCGACGACGGACGCTTCGTGGTCGATCCGCTCGACTTCTCAGAGGTCGACGCGGACTATCTCCGGGCGATCGTGCCCTATCGCGGGCCGGAACGGCCGGGGACGATCGTCATCGACACGGCGGAGAAGTATCTCTATCTGGTCCGCGACGACGGCGAGGCGATCCGCTACGGCGTCGGCGTCGGGCGCGAGGGATTCGGCTGGACCGGACGGGCGACGATCAAGCGCAAGGCGGAATGGCCGACTTGGACGCCGCCGCGCGAGATGACGCTGCGCGACGAAGAAGCGGCGAAATGGGCCGGCGGCATGCCCGGCGGTCCGGACAATCCGCTCGGGGCGCGGGCGATGTATCTCTATCAGGGCGACCGCGACACGCTCTATCGCATCCACGGCAACAACGATCCGTCGAGCATCGGCCACGCCGTCTCCTCGGGCTGCATCCGGCTGCTCAATCACGACGTCATCGATCTCTATCGGCGCACGCCGGTCGGCACGACCGTGGTGGTGCTCGGCTGAGGGCCGTCGGCGGGCCGGAAAAGAGGCCGCGGGCGGGCGCGCCATCTCCTCGCCCACCCGCCGTCGTCTCGTCTCAGCGCTCAGTGGGTTCGACGAGACGGCGATGGAGATGCCAAGTCGCGTGGCCGAGCACCGGCAGCACGACGAAGAGGCCGAGGAAGGCCGGCACGATCGCCAGGAAGAGCAGGCCGGCGACGATCAGGCCCCAGGCGATCATGGTGCGCGGATTGGTCGTGACCGCCTTGACCGAGGCGATCATCGCCGTGACGAAGTCGATATCTCGTTCGAGCAGCAGCGGGAACGAGACGACGGTCAACGAATAGGTGATCATCGCGAAGATCAGGCCGTCGGCGTGGACGAGCGCGACGAAGAGCCAGCCTTCCGACGTCGAGGTCACGACGTGCAGGAACTCGGCGAAAGTGGTGAAGTTCTTGAAGCCGAGGGTGAGGATGAGCAGGACGCGGACCTGATACATCCACATCAGGAAGACGAACAGCGTGACGAAGGCCATCCAGCCGAGCTCGCGCGAGCTCTGGCGTCCGACCACGGTCAGGATCGAGCGGACGTCGAGCGGTTCGCCGGTCTCGCGACGGCGGCTCACTTCGTAACAGCCGACCGCGACGAAGGGGCCGAGCAGGGCGAAACCGGTGGCCAGCGGATAGGTCAGATAGCCGGCGCCGGCCCCCATGGTCAGCCACAGCAGGAACCAGCCGCCGACGGCGTAGACGCCGCCGAAGAACAGACCCCAGAGCGGCGCGGCGCGGAAGTCGTCGATGCCTTGCCGAAGGGCGGAGAGGACGTCGTCGCGGCCGATCGAGCGGATGCGCGGGGCGGTGGAGACCGCCGCGGGAAGGTCCGATTGCGGAACGTCCGACATCGCCGTCACTCCTCTCGATCGATCGAATGGGCGATCATATCGATTAGATTATCGCGGCGAGCGAGAATTTCCAGGAAAATTACGTATCCGGACGCGAGCGGTCAGACCGGCGGCAGGACGGGGTCGCGGGGTTCCGGCGGCGTCGGAGCCGCGGGCGTCGGGGCGGTCTGGGTCGGGATGGCCGGCGGCGACGCCTCGACGACGTCGACCGAGACGGAGAGCCCCTGCGCGCCGCTCGAGGAGAGGATGCCGATCACCGGCGCGGCGTCGGCGTAGTCGCGGCCGGTCGCGACGACGATGTGGTCCTCGGAGGCGAGGATGGCGTTGGTCGGGTCGAAACCGATCCAGCCGAGCGTCGGGCCGCACCATGCCTCGATCCAGGCATGCATGGCGTCGGCGCCCTCGAGGCGGGGCTTGCCGGGCGGCGGCAGGGTGCGCAGGTAGCCGCCGACATAGGCCGCCGGCAGTCCGAGGCCGCGCAGGCCGGCGATCATCAGATGGGCGAAGTCCTGGCAGACGCCGCGGCGTTCCTCGAAGACGCGCGCCAGCGGCGTGGCGACGTCGGTGACGCCGGGCGTGTAGTCGAAGTCGGCGTGGATGCGGCGGGTCAGCGCCAGGAGCGCCTCGAGGATCGGTCGGCGCGGGGTGAAACACTCGCCGGTCCAGCGCGTCACCGCCGGGGTCAGGAGGACGTGGCGGGAGGGGAAGACGAACTGCACGGGATCGTCGGGGGCGAGCCGGGTCGCGCCGGCGGCGCGGGCGGCGACCTCCTCCCAGGGCGGCGATCGTTTCGGATCGAGATCGGGCAGCGGCTCGACGGTGACGGAGGCGGTCGAGCGCAGGGTCAGCCGCGAATGCGGGGCGCGAAAGGCGATGCGGGTGACGTGATTGCCGAAGAAGTCGGTTTCGTCGACCGCATGCTCGGGCAGAGGGTCGATGACCAGCGCCGAAGCGTGGACCTTCTGGCGCCGCCGTCCGATCGGGGTCAGGCGCAGACGGCAATCGGCGACCGGGGTGGACGCGCCCCAGTCGTAGACGGTGACGTGGGTGAGATCGAAGCGCACTGCTCACCTCCCCGCGTCGTCGGTCGGCAGAGGCGAGCCGGAGGCGAAATAGCGCACGGTGACGGCGTCGGAGATCGCGCGCAGCTCGGCTTCGACGGCGCGCAGCCGCTCGGCGTCGAAGAGGGCGGCGTCGTCGGTCTCGAGGCCGGTGGCGAGGCGACGGGCGAGGCGTTCGGCCGGTTCGATCAGGTCGCCCTCGCGGCGGGCGGCGATGGTGGCGAGATGTTCGACGACGCGGGCCACCTGGAAGGCGAGGGCGCGCGGGTTGGCCTCGTCGAGCAGGACGAGGTCGAGCACCGGCCGGCGCGCCGAACCGGAGAGATAGCGGGTGCGATAGGTGACACGGCCGTCGGCGAGATCGAGCAGCATGTCGAGCGCGTCGGCGTCGGCGTCGGCTTCGGTGAAGGCGCGGGCCGAACGGGTGAGGCCGATGGCGCGCTCGATGCGCCGGCCGAGGTCGAAGAAGTGCCAGCCGTCGCGGCGGTTCATCGTCTCCTGGGCGAGGCCGACGACGGCGGCGATGGCGCGCAGCGCCGATTCGATCTCGTCGAAGACGGGGAGCGGTCGGGCGCCGTCCTCACGGGCGCGGGCGAGGCGATCGCGCAGTTCGGCGAGGGTGCGCCAGGCGTCTGGCGAGAGGCGGTCGCGCACCACCGAGCCGGTGCGATGGGCTTCGGCGACGAGGCGCGCGGCGCTGCCGGCCGTGGGTCCCCAGGCGGCGGCTTCGGCGAGGCCGAGGGCGTCGACGGCCTCCTCGTCGACCGCGCCGCCCTGACGGAGCATGCCGGCGATGCGGCGGGTGAGGTCGCGCGAGGTCTCGAGGACGCCGTCGTCGCCGTGGCCGTCGAGGCCGCGCAGCAGGCGCAGGGTGGTCTCGGCGCGCTCCAGGTAGCGGCCGAACCAGAACAGGTTGTCGGCGGCGCGGGCCGGCAGGATGCCGTTGTCGCGACGGATCTCGGCCTTGTCGGGCTCGGGGAGGAGGCGGGTCTCGGCGCGTGCGGCGGCGGAGGCGGCGCCCAGCACCCAGACGTCGCCGGAGCGGCCGCCGCGCTGCATCGACAACAGGCGGACGTCCTCGCGCTCTGCGAAGCGGGCGAGGCCGCCGGGCATGACGCGCCATCCGTCGGGCGTGCGGGCGACGAAGACGCGGATGGCGAAGGGGCGCGGCGTCAGCCGACCCTTCTCCCAGACCGGCGCGGTCGACAGGCGCAAGGGCTCTCGACCGACGAAGTCGACGCCGCGGCGGGCGAGTTTGCCGGCGTAGCGCTCACGTTCGGCGCGGGTCAGGCGGGCGCCGAGCACGCCGGCGCTGTCGAGAATGCCGGGCAGGGTGCGGCCGAAGGCAGGCGCCAGCGTCAGCCGATCGAGGTCGCGCAGCACCGTCTCGCGGGCGGCCGGTTCGCCGCACCACCAGGTGGCGACGTTGGGCAGGGCGAGGTCCTCGCCGAGCAGCCGTCGGCAGAGGTTGGGCAGGAAGCCGGTCAGGCCGGGGGCTTCGACGAGGCCGGAGCCGAGCGCGTTGGCGACCGCGACCCGGCCGGCGCGCACCGCCTCGACGAGGCCGGGCACGCCGAGGCGCGAATTGGGATTGAGCTCCAGCGGGTCTGCGAAGTCGGCGTCGATGCGGCGGACCAGCACGTCGATGCGCTCGAGGCCGGCGACGGTGCGCACCGCGACGCCGGTCTCGGAGGCGACGAGATCGCCGCCCTCGACCAGTTGGAAGCCGAGACATCGGGCGAGGAAGGCGTGTTCGAAATAGGTCTCGTTGCCGGAGCCGGGCGTCAGCAGAGCGATGCGCGGCTCGGGAGCGGCGCCGGCGGCATGGGCGAGACCGGCGCGCAACGACTGGAAGAAGGGACCGAGACGCTCGACGCCGAGATCCTCGAAGGCCTCGGGCAGGGCGCGGGAGAGCGCGACGCGGTTCTCGATGGCGTAACCGGCGCCGGACGGCGCCTGGGTGCGGTCGGCGAGCACCCACCAGCGGCCGTCGGGCGCGCGGGTGACGTCGGCGGCGTAGAGATGAAGGAAGTGGCCGTCGGCGGGGGCGACGCCGGAGAGCGGGCGCAGATATTCCGGATTGCCGGCGACCAACGCCGCGGGCAGCGCGCCGGAGGCGACCAGATCGGCGCGGCCCATCAGGTCGGCGAGGAGGGCCTCGAACAGGCGGGCGCGCTGTTCGACGCCTTCGGCCAGGACCTGCCAATCGAGTTCGTCGATGACGATCGGCAGATGGGCGATCGGCCAGGGTCGGTCGAAGTCGCGGCCGTCCTCATAGACGCGGTAGACGACGCCGGATTCGCTCAGGTAGCGGTCCGCGCCGGCGAAACGGCGGGCGACCTCGGGCCGGCCGAGAGCGGCGAGACGGGCGAGGAGCGGCAGCCAATGGGCGCGCGGCCGGCCTTCGGCGTCGACGAGCTCGTCGTGGACGCCAGGGACCGGACGATAGCCGGCGACCAGATCCGACAGGGCCGGATCGACCGCGTCGGACCATCGCATCGAGAATTCCAGCTGCGTCGAACCCACGAAGTCCCCCGACCCGTTTCGCACCGCCTCGCGTCAGCTCCGAGAGGGGGGCCGACGCAGGTCGAGTGTCAAGGGGTATTCGCCCGTTCGTTCAGGAACGGGGATGGCGACGAAGCCCGGCGTATGGCCGTGATCGACGAAGCGGGCGAGGCGACGGGCCTCGGCCTCGTAGGAATTGACCGGGAAGGTGTCGTAGTTGCGCCCGCCGGGATGGGCGACGTGGTAGACGCAGCCGCCGATCGAACGGCCGGTCCACTTGTCGAGAATGTCGAAGGTGATCGGCGCCTGCGGCGGTATGGTCGGGTGGAAGCCGGAGGCCGGCTGCCAGGCCTTGAAGCGGACGCCGGCGACGAATTCGCCGCTGACGCCGGTCGAGCCGAGCGGCACCGGACGGCCGTTGGCGGTGACGACGTGGCGCTTCGGGTCGAAGCCTTCGACGCGGACCTGCAGGCGTTCGACGGAGGAATCCACGAAGCGGACGGTGCCGCCGACCGCGCCCTCCTCGCCGGTGACGTGCCAGGGCTCCAGCGCCTGCCGGATCTCCAGTTTGACGCCGCCGTGCTCGACCGTGCCATAATAGGGGAAGCGGAATTCGAACTGCGCCTTGAACCAGAGCGGGTCGAAGGCGTAGCCGGCGCGGTTCAGGTCGTCGAGGACGCCGAGGAAGTCCTCCCAGACGAAATGCGGCAACATGTAGCGGTCGTGCAGCGCGGTGCCGAAGCGGGAGAACTCGCCCGACTGCGGTTCGCGCCAGACCCAGGCGACGATCGCCCGCAGGAGGAGCTGCTGGGCGAGCGACATGCGCGCGTCCGGCGGCATCTCGAAGGAACGGAATTCGACGAGGCCGAGCCGGCCGGTCGGTCCATCCGGAGAATAGAGCTTGTCGATGCAGATCTCGGTGCGGTGAGTGTTGCCGGAGACGTCGACGAGCAGGTTGCGGAACAGTCGGTCGACCAGCCAGGCCGGCGGCGGCCAACCCTCGCCGGGGTTCGGCACGCTCGCCATGGCGATCTCGAGTTCATAGAGCGTGTCGTGCCGGGCCTCGTCGATGCGCGGGGCCTGCGAGGTCGGGCCGATGAACAGGCCGGAGAACATGTAGCTGAGCGAGGGGTGGCGCTGCCAATAGAGCACGAGGCTCTTCAGCAGGTCCGGGCGGCGCAGGAACGGGCTGTCGCCGGGCCAGCGCGAGCCGATGACGACGTGGTTGCCGCCGCCGGTGCCGGTGTGGCGGCCGTCGACCATGAACTTCTCGGTGCCGAGCCGCGACCAGCGGGCCTCTTCATAGAGTTTGGTGGTGATCTCGACGCATTCGTCCCAGGAGCCGGCCGGTTGGACGTTGACCTCGATGACGCCCGGGTCGGGGGTGACCTTGATCACCTCGAGACGCGGATCCCACGGCGGCGGATAGCCTTCGATGTGGACCGGCAGGTCGTACGCCTCGGCCGTCGCCTCGACGGCGGCGAGAAGCTCCAGATAGTCGTCGAGGGTCGAGACCGGCGGCATGAAGACGTGCAGGATGCCGTCGCGCGGTTCGACCGACAGGGCGGTGCGGACCTGATCGGCGCCGATCTCCTCGACGAAGCGTTGCGTGATCCGCTGCGCCGGGCCGGTGCGCCGGTAGACCTGGGCGAGTTCGTCCGGATCGGGCAGGTCGGGGCGCTCGACGAAGGGGTCGAGCTCCATGATGTAGGGATAGGACGACGGCGGGATCCACGGCAGCGTGGCCATCGGCAGGCGATAGCCGACGGGGCTGTCGCCGGGGATCAGGAACAGGCGCTCGCGTCGCAGCCGCCACTTCTCCGAATACCAGCCCTGGCCGGCGCGGCTCTGCCAACGCTGGACGGGAAGGACGTGGCCGGTCGGTCGGGTCAGGCCGTGATCGAAGACGCGGGCGATGCGATGGCGATCCTCGGCGTTCTCGAGCTTCGAATTGGAGGGATCGAGGTTGACCGGCAGATTGGCCTCCTGGACCAGCCAGTGGGCCGGGTCCTCGAAGGCGGGGATGACGTAATCGCCGCCGATGTCGAGGCGTTCGGCGACGCCGTCGGCGAGGATCTTCGACTGTTCGAAGGTGGCGTCGCGGCGGCCGGTCTCGCGGGCGACGAGATCGGGATTGCGCCAGATCGGCCGACCGTCCTTGCGCCAATAGAGGGCGAAGGCCCAGCGCGGCAGGCTCTCGCCCGGATACCACTTGCCCTGGCCGTAGTGCAGGAAGCCGCCGGGGGCGAAACGCTCGCGCAGGCGGCGGATCAGGTCGTCGGCGAGGCCGCGCTTCATCGGCCCGACGGCGGCGGTGTTCCATTCGGCCGACTGATAGTCGTCGATCGAGACGAAGGTCGGCTCGCCGCCCATGGTCAGGCGGACGTCGTTGCGGACGAGGTCCTCGTCGACCTTGCGGCCGAGCGCGTCGAGGGCGCTCCAGGCCTCGTCGGAGAAGGGCGCGGTGACGCGCGGCTTCTCGGCGATGCGGTCGACGTGCATCTCGAATTCGAACTCGACCTCGGCCGGGTCGACGAGGCCGGTGATCGGCGCGGCGGAGCGGTAGTGCGGCGTGCCGCAGAGCGGCAGGTGGCCCTCGCCGGCGAAGAGGCCGGAGGTCGGGTCGAGACCGATCCAGCCGGCGCCGGGCAGATAGACCTCGGCCCAGGCGTGCAGGTCGGTGAAGTCGTGGTCGGTGCCGGTCGGGCCGTCGAGCGACTTCACGTCCGGCTTCAACTGGATCAGGTAGCCGGAGACGAAGCGGGCGGCCAGCCCCATGCGGCGGGCGAGCTGGACCAGCAGCCACGCGGTGTCGCGGCAGGAGCCGGAAGCGAGCTCCAACGTCTCGTCGGGCTCCTGGACGCCCGGCTCCATGCGGATGACGTAGCGGATGTCCTGGGAGAGCTTCAGATTGAGTTCGACCAGATAGTCGACGGTGCGGACGTCGGACTTGCGGACCTTCTGGAGATAGGCCTCGAACCTCTCACCGGTCTTCTCGGGCACGAGATAGGGCTTCAGCTCCTCCGCCAGCTCGGGGCGATAGGCGAAGGGGAAGGTCTCGGCATATTCCTCGAGGAAGAAGTCGAACGGGTTGAACACCGCCATCTCGGTGAGGAGATCGACCTCGATGCGGAACTCGCGGGTCTTCTCGGGGAAGACGAAGCGGGCGAGCCAGTTGCCGTGCGGATCCTGCTGCCAGTTGACGAAGTGGGTCTCGGGCGTGACCCGCAGGGAGTAGCTCGTGACCTTGGTCTTGCAGTGCGGCGCGGGTCTCAACCGGATGATCTGGGGTCCGAGCTGGACCGGGCGATCGTAGGCATAGGCGGTGAGGTGATGCAGGGCGACTTGAATGGCCAAGGCGGGGCTCTTTCGGCAGGAGGGTCCGGGGCGACCAATTTCGAAGCCTAATCCTCGAGCAGGCAGGCGCAAGGGGTGAATACGGGCAAGCGATGCCCGCTTCTCGAGCAGTTCGAACGAGACGACGCCCCGGAAGCGGGCTTCCGGGGCGTCGCGGTCAGGTTCGACGAAAGGCGCGCGTCACTTCGCGCGGGCGTTCAGCGCGGCGATCACGGCGTCGCCCATCTCGACGGTGGAGACGGCGTTCTCGCCGGGCTTGGCGATGTCGGCGGTCCGAAGGCCGGAGGCGAGCACGTCGGCGATGGCGCCGTCGAGCAGATCCGCCGCTTCGCCGAGGCCGAGCGAATAGCGCAGCGCCATGGCGAAGGAGCCGATCATGGCGATCGGGTTGGCCAGTCCCTTGCCGGCGATGTCGGGGGCCGAGCCGTGGACGGGCTCGTACATCGACTTGCGCTTGCCGGTCGCCGGATCGGCGGCGCCGAGCGAGGCGGAAGGCAGCATGCCGAGCGAGCCGGTCAGCATGGCGGCGACGTCGGAGAGGATGTCGCCGAAGAGGTTGTCGCAGACGATGACGTCGAACTGCTTGGGCCGGCGGACGAGCTGCATGGCGCAGTTGTCGGCGAGGATGTGCTCGAGGGCGACGTCCGGATAGGCCTTGGCGACGTCGGTGACGACCTGCTTCCACAGCACGCCCGACTTCATCACGTTGTGCTTCTCGGCCGAGTGGACCTTCTTGCCGCGGGTCCCGGCGAGGTCGAAGGCGACGCGGGCGATGCGGTCGATCTCGTGGGTGGTGTAGAGCTGGGTGTCGACGGCGCGCTTCTCGCCGTTCTCCAGCGTCACGATCTCCTTGGGCTCGCCGAAGTAGACGCCGCCGGTGAGTTCGCGGACGATCAGGATGTCGAGGCCTTCGACCAGCTCGCGCTTAAGCGCCGAGGCGTCGGCGAGCGCAGGATAGCAGATCGCCGGACGCAGGTTGGCGAACAGGCCGAGATCCTTGCGCAGGCGCAGGAGGCCGGCCTCGGGACGGACCTCGTAGGGCACGTCGGCCCACTTCGGGCCGCCGACGGCGCCGAAGATCACCGCGTCTGAGGCCTGGGCGAGGCCCATGTCGCTCTCGGAAATCGCCTTGCCGTGGGCGTCGTAGGCGGAGCCGCCGACCAGGCCACGCTCGCATTCGAAGGCGGCGACGCCGCGCTTCTCGAACCAGGAGACGACCTTCTCGACCTCCACCATGATTTCGGTGCCGATGCCGTCGCCGGGCAGAAGGAAGAGGTTGTAGGAGGCCATGGGTCGAGTTCCTCGAAGTGCGGAGATGAGGAGGGGCGGCGCGGGAAGGCCGCGGTCCGCGCCTCTTTAGCAAGCGCGTCCCGCCGCTTCAACGCCCGGCGAGGCGGCTCGCGTCTGGAATTTCGAGATTATTCGGCCGGTTCCGTGCCGGTCAGGCGGTCCCAGTCGCCGGTCGTCTCGTCGAGCACGTGCAATTCGCCGAGGGCGATGTCGAACCAGGCCCCCCAGAGCGCAAGGCGGCCGGTCTGCTCGAGCGCCGAGATGCAGGGGAAGGTGCGGAGGTTGGCGAGCGAATTGGCGACCGACAGCCGCTCGAGGCGGCGGTGGCGCTCGGCCGGTTCGGCGTCGCCGCAGCCGAGGCATTCGGCGACCGGCTTCTCCAGCAGCGAGATCCACTTGCCGATGAAGTCGCCGGGCGAGAGCGGCACGGCGTCTTCCTTCAACGCGGCGGCGATGCCGCCGCAGCGGCCGTGGCCCATGACGACGATGTTCTTCACCCGCAGGCCCATCACCGCGAATTCGAGCGCGGCCGAGGTGCCGTGATAGTCGTCGTCCGGGGCGTAGGGCGGCACGAGGTTGGCGACGTTGCGGACGACGAAGAGCTCGCCGGGCGGGGCGTCGAAGATCATCTCCGGCGCGGCGCGGCTGTCGCAGCAGGCGATGATCATCGTCTCGGGCTTCTGGCCGGTCTCGGCGAGATGACGATAGCGATCGTTCTCCACCAGATAACGGCCGGCGCGGAAGGCGCGGTAACCCTCGACGAGTCGATCGGGCAGCATGGGCGGGCACTCCTGAGTTCGGGGCGGACCGAGATCAGTCCGAAAGAGCGGCGAGGCTGGTGAGATCGACGTTGCCGCCGCACACCAGCACGCCGACGCGTTCGCCGCGCTCGGGGCGGTACTGGCCGGCCAGCAGCGCGGCCAGGGCGGTGGCGCCGCCGGGTTCGGCGGCGATGCGCAGGCGCGACCACAGCCGCTTCTGCGCCTCGACGATGGCGCTGTCGGGGACCAGGACGGCGTCGTCGACGTGATCTTCGGCGATGGCGTGGGCGAGTTCGCCGACCCGTTTCGCGCCGAGGCTGTCGACGGCGATCGAGCCGGTCTCGACGTCGACGGGACGGCCGGCCGCGCGGGCGGCGTGGAGGGCGCGCGAGCCCTGCGGCTCGACCGCGACGACGCGGACGCGGCCATGGAACCACAAGGCGACGCCGGCGATCAGGCCGCCGCCGCCGACCGCCACCAGGATCGTGTCGAGGCCGTCGGCCGCGTCTTCTTCCCATTCCTTGGCGACGACGCCCTGGCCGGCGATGGTGTAGGGGCTGTCGTAGGGGTGGACGACGAGGGCGCCGCTCTCGCGCGCCCAGGCCTCGGAGAGGAGGGCGGCGTCGGCGTAGCGCTCGCCGGCGACCACCACCTCCGCGCCATAGGCGCGGATGCGGGCGATCTTGACCGGGCTCGACACGGTCGGCACGAAGATGCGGGCGCGATGGCCGAGGCAGGCGGCGGCGTAGGCGACGGCCGCGCCGTGATTGCCGCCGGAGGCGGCGGTCACGCCGATCTTGGGCACGGGACGGGCGAGCAGATTGTTGAAGGCGCCGCGCGCCTTGAACGAGCCGGTGTGTTGGAACAGCTCGAGCTTCAGATGGACCGGATCGGCGAGGCCGAAGGCGGCGCCCTCGACGGTCATGCCCGGCGTGCGGCGCACGTGCGGACGGATCCGGTTCTCGGCGGCTTCGACGGCGGCGGGTGACAGCACTTCGGCCATGAACGCGTTCCTCGCCTGCGATCGGCCGGGCGGGTTCCGACGATCGTCGATGTTCGCATAGCGGATCGGGGCGCGTTCGCCAAGAGCGCAGGGCGGCGGCGTGCGAACGATTATGCTGCGTTGCAACATGGGCCTTCCCTCGCGCAGGAGAGACGGCTAAGATGACTGGACGTCGCGAGTTCGTTCTCGCGCCCTCGCGTCTTCCGGCTTCCGATCGTGGCCGGTCGTCTGAGCGAGGACGCCGGCCACCCGCGCAGGCGAAAGGACGTCGATGTTTCCCTCTCCCACCTATGGCGCCATGCAGTCGACTTGGCGCAATCTCCGCACCTTCGGTGAAGCCTGGGGCGAAATCGCCCGTCTGTCGCCGATGGTGGTGGCGCTGCGCACCGACGCGGCGCTGTCCGCGCTGACCGATCCGCTCGGCGCGCCGCCCGGAGAATCCCTGCGGATGGTGGTCGAGAAGTTCGATGCGGTCGCCGAAGGGGCGGTGGCGGCGACGCTGGAGAGCGGTTGGGCGCTCGGGCGGACGCTGACCGGGCTGACGACGCCGCTCGATGCGGCGCTCGACGTGGCGCAGGCGGCGGTCGCGCCGGCGCGGCAGAAGCTGCGCTCCAACGTGGCTCGACTGGGCGGCGGTTCGGTCGACGAGGGCGATCCCGACCGCTCGGAGTGACGGGCGCGGCGCGACGGCGGGCGACGATACGTCCTCCGTCGCCCTCGACAGGCGGCCTCCGTCTCGCTACCGGAGAAGACCTCACCGTCGGAGACGCCCGTCCGCCATGCCGCACAGCGAAGACAGACTGCGCACCGTCGCCGGGCGCTATCAGGCGCTCGTCGCCTCGGGAGCGATCTCGACCGACCCTGCCCAGGAACGCCTGACGCGGCGGCTCGATCGGCTCGAGGCGGAGATGACGTCGAGCGATCTGGCGGTGAAGGGTTCGGCGCTCGGCTGGCTGTTCTCGCGCAAGGCGCCGAAGCGCGAGACGATCCGCGGCCTCTACGTGCATGGCGCGGTCGGCCGCGGCAAGACCATGCTGATGGACCTGTTCTACGAGGTGAGCGCCGTCCGGCAGAAGCGGCGGGCGCATTTCCACGCCTTCATGGCCGACGTGCAGGACCGCATCCACCGGGCCCGGGCGGACATCGTCGCCGGCCGGATCAAGGGCGACGATCCGATCCAGCCGGTGGCGGCGGCGATCGCGGCGGAGACGCGGCTCCTCTGTTTCGACGAGTTCGCGGTCTACGACATCGCCGACGCGATGATCCTCGGGCGGCTGTTCGAGAAGCTGTTCGAGGCCGGCGTGGTGGTGGTGGCGACGTCGAACGTCGCGCCGAGGAACCTCTACGAGGGCGGCCTCAACCGCGCCCTGTTCCTGCCCTTCATCGAGCTGCTCGGCGCCCACGTCGACGTCGAGGAGCTGGCGGCGGCGACCGACTATCGGTTGGAGAAGACCGACGCCGATCTGGTGTGGACGTCGCCGCTCGGGCCGGAGGCCGATCTGGTGATGGAGGAGGCGTGGTTCCGGCTGACCGAACATCGGCCGAGCCCGCGCGAGACGATCCCCTTCCGCGGCCGGCTGATCGAGGTGCCGCAGGCCTGCGGCGGTTGGGCGCGGTTCGACTTCGCCGATCTGTGCGAGCGGCCGCTGGCGGCGGCCGACTATCTGCAGGTCGCGCGGCGTTATCACACTGTGATGATCGAGCGCATCCCGATCCTGACGGCCGAGAAGCGCAATGCGGCGAAGCGGCTGATCAACCTCGTCGACGCGCTCTACGATTGCCGGGTGAAGGTCTTCGTCTCCGCCGCCGGGCAACCGGACGAGCTGTGGGGCGGCCGAGACGGGACGGAAACCTTCGAGTTCGCCCGCACGGCGTCGCGGCTCACCGAAATGCGCTCCGAGGAATACGCGGCGACGCCGCATCTGGGCGAACACGGCGGCGTCCTCGGCGAGGACGAGGGCGAAGCCGGGGATGTCTCCCAGACCTGAAATCTCTTGCAGATTGTACTGAAATTGCCGCTTTTTCGGTCGGGTTTCGAAGGTGTGACATACCTTCGGCCGACTTGAACCCCCGGTCGGAACAGAGTATCGAACCGCACGACAGGATGTCGCACCGACTTCCGATTGACGAAAAGGGAAACCTCTGAAATGGCGCGGAAAAAGATCGCCCTCATCGGCGCGGGTCAAATCGGCGGCACTCTGGCTCACCTGGTGGGTCTGAAGGAGCTCGGCGACGTCGTCCTGTTCGACATCGTGGACGGCGTTCCCCAGGGCAAGGGCCTCGACATCGCCGAGTCCTCTCCGGTCGACGGTTTCGATGCGGCCTATGCGGGCGCGTCGTCCTATGAGGCGATCGCCGGCGCCGACGTCATCATCGTGACCGCGGGCGTGCCGCGCAAGCCGGGCATGAGCCGCGACGACCTCTTGTCGATCAACCTCTCGGTCATGGAGAAGGTCGGCGCGGGCATCAAGGAATTCGCCCCGAACGCCTTCGTCATCTGCATCACCAACCCGCTCGACGCGATGGTGTGGGCGCTGCAGAAGTTCTCCGGCCTGCCGGCGAACAAGGTGGTCGGCATGGCCGGCGTGCTCGACTCGGCCCGCTTCCGCTACTTCCTGGCCGAAGCGACCGGCGTCTCGGTCAAGGACGTCCATGCGATGACGCTCGGCGGCCACGGCGACGACATGGTGCCGCTGGTGCGCTATTCGACGATCGGCGGCGTGCCGCTGCCGGAGATCGTCAAGATGGGCTGGATGACGCAGGAGCAGCTCGACGGCATCGTCAAGCGCACCCGCGGCGGCGGCGGCGAGATCGTCGCGCTCCTGAAGACCGGCTCGGCCTTCTATGCGCCGGCGGCCTCGGCGATCGCCATGGCGGAGTCCTATCTCAAGGACCAGAAGCGCATCCTGCCGGTGGCGGCGGCGCTGAACGGCGAATACGGCCTGACCAACATGTACGTCGGCGTGCCGGCGATGATCGGCGCGAACGGCGTCGAGAAGATCGTCGAAGTGACCTTCGACGAGGCGGAAAAGGACATGTTCGCCAAGTCGGTCGCCTCGGTGACCGGTCTGGTCGACGCCTGCAAGCAGATTCAGCCGGCGCTCGCCTGAGCCGTCGACCTGAAGACCTTCCTCGGGCGCGCGAGGTCCGCCTCGCGCGTTCCCATGGGATCGGTCGGCCGATGCGCGAAGCCGGGTCTCCGGCTTCGTCTTCTCGCGGATGGAGGATCCGCGGGTGGGGGGGAGACCTCGTATCGTCGTCCTGAGCGGATCGCCCGGACCGGGTCCGGCGTCCGAGCGCCGATCCCGATACTCCGAATCGAGACATTCGAGGCGAGACGAGGCGATGAACATCCACGAATATCAGGCGAAGGCGGTCCTTCGCGAGTACGGCGCGCCGGTGTCGCGCGGCATCCCGGCCTTCACGCCGGCGGAAGCCGCCAAGGCGGCGGTAGAGCTCGGCGGCCCGCTCTGGGTCGTCAAGTCGCAGATCCACGCCGGCGGCCGCGGCAAGGGCAAGTTCAAGGAACTGCCGGCCGACGCCAAGGGCGGCGTGCGTCTCGCCAAGTCGGTGGCCGAGGTCGAGGCCTTCGCCAAGGAGATGCTCGGCAACACGCTCGTCACCGTGCAGACCGGCCCGGCCGGCAAGCAGGTCAACCGCCTCTACATCGAGGACGGCTCGGACATCGCCCGCGAGCTCTATCTCTCCGCCCTGATCGACCGCGCCACCGGCTCGGTCGGCTTCGTCGTCTCGACCGAAGGCGGCATGGACATCGAGGCGGTCGCCCACGACACGCCCGAGAAGATCCACACCTTCCACGTCGATCCGGCCGCCGGCTTCCAGCCCTACGTCGGCCGCAACATCGCCTATGCGCTCGGCCTCACCGGCGCCCAGGTCAAGCAGTGCGTCAAGCTGGTCGCCGATCTCTACCGCGCCTTCGTCGACAAGGACATGGCGATGCTCGAGATCAACCCGCTGATCGTCACCGATCAGGGCGACCTGCGCGTCCTCGACGCCAAGGTGAACTTCGACTCGAACGCGCTGTTCCGTCATCCCGACATCGTGGCGCTCCGCGACGAGACGGAAGAGGACGCCAAGGAGATCGAGGCCTCGAAGTACGACCTCGCCTACATCGCGCTCGACGGCACGATCGGCTGCATGGTCAACGGCGCCGGCCTCGCCATGGCGACCCTCGACATCATCCAGCTCTACGGCGAGAGCCCGGCCAACTTCCTCGACGTCGGCGGCGGCGCTTCGGAGGAGAAGGTGACGGCGGCGTTCAAGATCATCACCTCCGATCCGAACGTGAAGGGCATCCTGGTCAACATCTTCGGCGGCATCATGAAGTGCGACATCATCGCCCGCGGCGTGCTCGCGGCGGTGAAGGCGGTCGGACTGCAGGTTCCGCTGGTGGTTCGCCTGACCGGCACCAACGAGGAGATGGGCAAGCAGATCATCCGCGAGTCCGGCCTCAACGTCATCCCGGCCGACAATCTGGACGACGCCGCTCAGAAGATCGTCAAGGCCGTTCGGGGAGCTTGATCAGATGTCCATTCTCGTTTCCAAGGATACCAAGGTCATCTGCCAGGGCTTCACCGGCGCGCAGGGGACCTTCCACTCCGAGCAGGCGATCGCCTACGGCACCCAGGTGGTCGGCGGCGTGACGCCGGGCAAGGGCGGCAGCTGGCACATCGACCTGCCGGTCTATGACACCGTCTGGCAGGCCAAGGCCGCCACCGGCGCCAACGCCACCTCGATCTACGTGCCGCCGCCCTTCGCGGCCGACGCGATCCTCGAGGCGATCGACGCCGAGATGGAGCTGATCGTCTGCATCACCGAGGGCATCCCGGTGATGGACATGGTCAAGGTCGGCAAGGCGCTGAAGGGCTCCAAGTCGCGCCTGATCGGGCCGAACTGCCCGGGCGTCCTGACCCCGGACGAGTGCAAGATCGGCATCATGCCGGGCCACATCTTCAAGCGCGGCTCGGTCGGCATCCTGTCGCGCTCGGGCACCCTGACCTATGAGGCGGTCAAGCAGACCACCGACGTCGGCCTCGGCCAGACCACGGCGGTCGGCATCGGCGGCGACCCGGTCAAGGGCACCGAGTTCATCGACATGCTCGACATGTTCCTGAAGGACCCGGAGACCGAGTCGATCATCATGATCGGCGAGATCGGCGGATCGGCCGAAGAAGAAGCGGCGGAGTTCCTCGCCGCGCATGCGATCAAGAAGCCGATGGCCGGCTTCATCGCGGGCGTCTCGGCTCCTCCGGGCCGTCGCATGGGCCATGCCGGCGCGATCGTGTCGGGCGGCAAGGGCGACGCCAAGTCGAAGATGACGGCGATGGCCAAGGCCGGCGTCCACGTCTCGCCGTCGCCGGCGCGTCTGGGCGAGACCCTGCTCGAGGCCATCAAGGCCTTCAAGAAGTGAGACGATGCGAGGGGAGCCACGGCTCCCCTCGCCCTTTCGCGCTTCGGCGCGATATTTCAGACCATTCGACCGGGCCGGGGCCTCTCGGCGGCGGGCGGCCGGAGGGTCTGGTTCGGGCGCGAGGCCCGTCAATCGATTCGATCGCCCCGGCGAGCGAACGGAGGGAAATCCGACCCGGCGGGCGGATTTCGAAGCGAGATCGAGGCGGGGCCGCGAGGTTCCGGGACGCACCATGGATCGTGACGAACAGCAGCTGACGTCCTTCCTCTACGGCGGCAACGCCGCCTGGATCGAGGAGATGCACGCCCGCTACGAGGAGAACCCGGCGTCGGTCGACGCGAGCTGGCGCGAGTTCTTCGCGGAGCTCAAGGAGGATCCCTCGGGCGTCGTGAAGAACGCCAAGGGCCCGGCCTGGAAGCGCGCCAACTGGCCGATCCCGGCGTCCGGCGAAATGGTCTCGACGCTCGACGGCGACTGGACCTGGCTCGAGAAGACGCTGAAGGACAAGGTCAAGGGCAAGGCGGCGGCCAAGGGCGTCGAGCTCACTCCCGATCAGGTGCAGACGGCGGCGCGCGACAGCGTGCGCGCGATCATGATGATCCGCGCCTATCGCATGCGCGGCCATCTCCACGCCAAGCTCGATCCGCTGGAGATCTCGGCCGACAAGGACCACGAGGAGCTGCATCCCTCCTCCTGGGGCTTCACCGAAGCCGACATGGACCGCAAGATCTTCATCGACCACGTGCTCGGCCTCGAGTTCGCGACCGTGCGCGAGATGGTCGAGATCCTGCGTCGGACCTATTGCTCGACCCTCGGCGTCGAGTTCATGCACATCTCCGACGCGCACGAGAAGAGCTGGATCCAGGAGCGCATCGAGGGTCCGGACAAGCACATCGCCTTCACCAAGGAAGGCAAGCGCGCCATCCTGAAGAAGCTGATCGAGGCCGAGGGCTTCGAGAAGTTCCTCGACGTCAAGTACACCGGCACCAAGCGGTTCGGTCTCGACGGCGGCGAAGCGCTGATCCCGGCGCTGGAGCAGATCATCAAGCGCGGCGGCAATCTCGGCGTGAAGGAGATCGTCGTCGGCATGGCCCATCGCGGCCGTCTCAACGTGCTGACCCAGGTGATGGGCAAGCCGCACCGGGCGCTGTTCCACGAGTTCAAGGGCGGCTCCTTCGCCCCCGACGAGGTCGAGGGCTCGGGCGACGTCAAGTATCACCTCGGCGCCTCGTCGGACCGCGAGTTCGACGGCAACCGGGTGCATCTGTCGCTGACCGCCAACCCGTCGCATCTCGAGATCGTCAATCCGGTGGTGCTCGGCAAGGCGCGCGCCAAGCAGGATCAGCTGGCCAGCGATCCCTTCGCCGAGATCACGCCGCTCGAGGAGCGGGCGCAGGTGCTGCCGCTGCTGCTGCACGGCGACGCGGCCTTCGCCGGCCAGGGCGTGGTGGCGGAGTGCTTCGGCCTGTCGGGCCTGAAGGGCCACCGCACCGCCGGTTCGATCCATGTGATCATCAACAACCAGATCGGCTTCACCACCTATCCGCGCTTCTCCCGCTCCTCGCCCTATCCGTCGGACGTCGCCAAGATGATCGAGGCGCCGATCCTGCACTGCAACGGCGACGATCCGGAGGCGGTGACCTTCGCGGCCAAGGTGGCGATCGAGTTCCGGCAGAAGTTCCACAAGCCGGTCGTGATCGACATGTTCTGCTATCGCCGCTTCGGTCACAACGAAGGCGACGAGCCGAGCTTCACCCAGCCGATCATGTATCGGAAGATCCGCAACCATCCCTCGACCCTGGCGATCTACACCGACAAGCTGATCGCCGAGGGCGTGGTGACGCGGGCGGAAGTCGACGAGTGGCAGGCGGAGTTCCGCAAGCACCTGAACGGCGAGTTCGAGGCGGGTCAGGCGTTCAAGCCGAACAAGGCCGACTGGCTCGACGGCCGTTGGCAGGGCCTCAAGGCGGTCGGCATCCACGACGACAGCGACCGCAACGGCCAGAGCGGTTCGACCATGGCGGAGCTGAAGGACATCGGCGCCAAGCTGTGCGAGGTGCCGTCGGGCTTCAACGTCCACAAGACGATTCTGCGGTTCCTCGACAATCGCCGCAAGGCGATCGAGACCGGCGAGGGCATCGACTGGGCGACGGCGGAAGCGCTGGCCTTCGGCACGCTGGCCAAGCAGGGCTACGGCGTCCGCCTCTCTGGGCAGGACTGTGAGCGCGGCACCTTCTCGCAGCGCCACACGGTGCTCTACGATCAGGAAACCGAGGCCCGCTACATCCCGCTGAACAATCTCGGCGAGGGACAGGCGAAATACGAGGTCATCAACTCGATGCTCTCGGAAGAAGCGGTGCTCGGCTTCGAGTACGGCTATTCGCTGGCCGAGCCGAACACGCTGACGCTGTGGGAAGGCCAGTTCGGCGACTTCGCCAACGGCGCGCAGGTGGTGTTCGACCAGTTCATCTCGTCGGGCGAACGCAAGTGGCTGCGCATGTCCGGTCTCGTCTGCCTGCTGCCGCACGGCTTCGAGGGTCAGGGTCCGGAGCATTCCTCCGCCCGCCTCGAGCGCTTCCTGCAGCTGGCGGCGGAAGACAACATGCAGGTCGCCAACTGCACGACCCCGGCCAACTACTTCCACATCCTGCGTCGCCAGCTGATGCGCGACTTCCGCAAGCCGCTGATCCTGATGACGCCGAAGTCGCTGCTGCGCCACAAGCGCGCGGTCTCGACCCTGGACCTCCTGGCCGAGGGTTCGAGCTTCCATCGCGTGTTGATCGACTCGGCGGAGAGCCACAAGGAGCCGACCACCACCAAACTGGTCTCGGACGACAAGATCCGTCGCGTCGTGCTGTGCACCGGCAAGGTCTACTTCGACCTGCTCGAGGAGCGCGAGAAGCGCGGGGTGGACGACGTCTACCTGCTGCGCGTCGAGCAGATCTTCCCGACGCCGGTGAAGTCGCTGGTGCGTCTGCTCTCGCGCTTCAAGCAGGCCGAGGTGGTCTGGTGTCAGGAAGAGCCGAAGAACCAGGGCGCCTGGTTCTTCCTCGAACCCTATCTCGAGTGGGTGCTGCATCAGGTCGGCGGCGCGTCGAAGCGGGCGCGCTATGCGGGTCGTCCGGCTTCGGCCTCGCCGGCCACCGGTCTGATGTCGCGTCATCTGGCGCAGCTCGCGGCCTTCCTGGAAGACGCCCTCGGGGCGTGACGAGATCCGAGCCCCCCGGTCGGAGCCTCCCGGCTCCGGCCGTCGGGTGAAACCTTTCAACGACGACAAGACGAAGAGACGACGATCATGGCGATCGAGATCAAGGTTCCGACGCTCGGCGAATCCGTCACCGAGGCGACCATCGCGAAGTGGTTCAAGAAGCCGGGCGAGGCGGTGAAGGCCGACGAGCCCCTGGTCGAACTCGAGACCGACAAGGTGACGGTCGAGGTTCCCGCTCCGGCGGCCGGCGTGATCGAATCGATCGTCGCCAAGGACGGCGACACCGTCGGCGTCGGCGCGCTGCTCGGCACGATGACGGAAGGCGGCGCGGGCGCCGCCGCCGCGCCCGCCGCGGCTGCTGCTCCGGCCGCCGCTCCGGCTCCCGCCGCGGCTCCGGTCGCCTCGTCGACCACGATGCCGCCGTCGCCGGCCGCCGCCAAGCTGATGGCCGACGCCGGCGTCGCCGTCGACGCGGGCTCCGGCAAGCGCGGTCAGGTGCTGAAGGGCGACGTGCTCGCCGCGGTCGCCTCGGGCGTCAAGGCTCCGGCCGCCGCCGCTCCGGTCGCGATCGCCGCGCCGCGTCCGGCCTCGGCTCCGGACGACGCCGCCCGCGAGGAGCGGGTCCGCATGACCAAGCTGCGTCAGACGATCGCCCGTCGTCTGAAGGAGGCGCAGTCGACCGCCGCCATGCTGACGACGTTCAACGACGTCGACATGAGCGCGGCGATGGCGCTGCGCGCGCAGTACAAGGACATCTTCGAGAAGAAGCACGGCGCGCGCCTCGGCTTCATGGGCCTGTTCGTCAAGGCGGCGGTCGCGGCGCTGAAGGACATCCCGGCGGTCAACGCCGAGATCGACGGCCAGGACATCATCTACAAGAACTACTACAACGTCGCCGTGGCGGTGGGCTCCGACAAGGGCCTGGTCGTTCCGGTGGTGCGCGACGCCGACAAGCTGTCGATCGCCGGCGTCGAAAAGACGATCGCCGACTTCGGCCGCCGCGCCCGCGACGGCCAGCTGAAGATCGAGGAGATGCAGGGCGGCACCTTCACGATCTCGAACGGCGGCGTCTACGGTTCGCTGATGTCGACCCCGATCCTCAACGCGCCGCAGTCCGCGATCCTCGGCCTGCACCGCATCGAGGACCGTCCGGTCGTCAAGAACGGCCAGATCGTGATCCGGCCGATGATGTACATGGCGCTCTCCTACGATCACCGCATCATCGACGGCAAGGAAGCGGTGACCTTCCTCGTCCGCATCAAGGAGATGATCGAGGATCCGCAGCGTCTCGTGATGGACATCTGATCCCGCGAGGGCGGGGTTCGGCGAGGCCGGATCCCGCCCTTCGTCCGTCGACGTCGTTCCGGCGGCCCGAGGCCGCGACGCGATCCCGTCCCGATCGGCGATCGCCTGTTTCGTGAAGAGGCTCTCCCATGACCACCTACGATCTCGTCGTCATCGGCACCGGCCCCGGCGGCTACGTCTGCGCCATCCGCGCCGCGCAGCTCGGCATGAAGGTGGCCGTGGTGGAGAAGCGCAAGACGCACGGCGGCACCTGCCTGAACGTCGGCTGCATCCCGTCGAAGGCGCTCCTGCACGCCTCCGAGCTGTTCGAGGAGGCGGGCCACGAGTTCGCCCATCTCGGCATCCAGGTCGGAAAGCCGAAGCTCGATCTTCCGGCGATGATGAAGCACAAGCAGGATGTCATCGACGGCAATGTCGGCGGCATCCAGTTCCTGTTCAAGAAGAACAAGATCGACGTCGTCCACGGGACCGGATCGATCGTCGCCAAGGGCATCGTCGGGGTGGCGCTCGAGGACGGCACCAACTCCGTCATCGAGACCCGCAACATCGTGATCGCCACCGGCTCCGACGTCGCGCGTCTGCCGGGCGTCGAGATCGACGAGAAGATCGTGGTGTCGTCGACCGGCGCGCTGGAGCTCGACAAGGTTCCGGGCAAGCTGATCGTGGTCGGCGCGGGCGTGATCGGCCTCGAGCTCGGCTCGGTGTGGCGGCGTCTGGGCGCGGAAGTGACCGTCGTCGAATATCTCGATCGGATCCTGCCCGGCATGGATCTCGACAGCTGCAAGCAGTACCAGCGGATGCTCGGCAAGCAGGGCGTGGCCTTCGAGCTCGGCATGAAGGTGACCGGCGTCGCGACGGCCAAGAAGGGCGCGAAGGTGACGATCGAGCCGGCGGCCGGCGGCGAAGCGAAGACGCTGGAAGCCGACGTGGTGCTGGTGGCGATCGGTCGCGTGCCCTACACCGAAGGGCTCGGGCTCGAAGCCGTCGGCGTCGTCAAGGACGCGCGCGGCCGCATCGAGATCAACGACCACTTCCAGACGGCGGTGCAGGGGATCTACGCGATCGGCGACGTGGTGCGCGGCGCGATGCTCGCCCACAAGGCCGAGGACGAGGGCGTGGCGGTCGCCGAGATCCTCGCCGGTCAGCATGGCCACGTGAACTACGACGTCATTCCGGGCGTCGTCTACACCCAGCCGGAGTTCGCCGCGGTCGGCAAGACCGAAGAGGATCTGAAGGCGGCGGGGATCGACTATGCGGTCGGCAAGTTCCCGTTCTCGGCGAACGGCCGGGCCAAGGCGATGCGCAAGTCGGACGGCTTCGTCAAGGTCCTGGCCTGCAAGGCGACGGACCGGGTGCTCGGCGTCCACATCGTCGGCGCCGGCGCCGGCGAGATGATCCACGAGGCGGCGGTGCTGATGGAGTTCGGCGGTTCGGCCGAGGATCTGGCCCGCACCTGCCACGCGCATCCGACGATGTCCGAAGCGATCAAGGAGGCGGCGATGGCCGTCGACAAGCGTCCGATCCACATGTGATCGAGCGTGGTCGCAAGACCCTTCGACGGCGTTCGGAGCCTGCCGGCTTCGGACGCCGTTTCTCGTTTCGACGAGGGCGGCCGCGACGGTGTTCGTACGCGCGCTCTTCCCATCTCTCGCCAGGGTCGCGATGATGGACCGTCCAACACCGGAGAGATCGATGTCGCTGATCCTGCCGCATGTCGCGCGAGGTCCGGAAGGCCGCCCGCCGATCGTCTTCCTGCACGGCTTTGCCGGCGATCACGAGACCTGGATCGGGCAGATGATCGGGCTCGAGCATCGCCGGCGGGTGATCGCCTTCGATCTGCCGGGGCACGGCGCGGCGCTCGAGTGGCCGCGGATCGGCCATGCCGGCATTTCGGCGGAGGCGGTGATCGGCTCGCTCGGCGGGCTGGGGATCGATCGGTTCCATCTGGTCGGCCATTCGATGGGCGGGGCGACGGCGACGATCGTGGCGATGAAGCTCGCCGAAGCCGGGCGGGTCGCCAGCCTGACCCTGGTCGCGCCGGGCGGCTTCGGGCCGGAGATCAATCATCGTCTGCTCCGGCGGTTCGCCGCGGCGACCGAGGAGCACGAGATCCATTCGTTGCTCGAGCAGTTCTTCGGCTTCGAGAAGCCGGTGCCGCTGGCGGCGGCGCGGCGGATCGCCGAGGCGCGGCGCGATCCGCGCGTGCCGGCGACGCTCGCCCGGATCGCCGAGGCGATCCTCGACGGCGAGCGGCAGAAGAGTTTCGATCTCTCCCGCCTGTCGGAGCTGCCGCATCCGGTGCGGTTGATCTGGGGCGATCAGGATCGGGTTCTGCCGTTGCGTCAGGCCCATGCCGTGCCCGGCACGGTCGGCGTCCATGTCTTCGCCGGGGTCGGCCACATGCCGCATCTCGAAGTGGCGCGCGAGGTGACGCGGCTGGTGGCGGAGAGCGCTGCGGCAGAATGACCGCGGACGCTTGCGCATTTTGACGTTCATTTCGCATTTTGTGACGGAAAACCGCAGTTTTCCGCCGAATCGACTCATGCTAGATTCTTAGTCGGCTGCTTCGCGGAGGCCGCGCGGCAGGGGGAGAGAAGAACAATGATCTGGGCTTGGGCGCTGGTCGGTGCGGCGATCGGGTGGCTGTCGTCGTTTCGCACCGCTTGGGGATTGCCGCTGACGGCGTTTTCGATCGTGGCTCTCGCCGCGGCGGCGGCGAGAGGCGTTCACGCCGAGACGGCGACGTCGCTGGCGGCGTTCTGGATCGCCGCGCAGGGCGCATGGTTCCTCGCCAATCTGACCTCGACGAACAACGGGTCCGACGCGCGCTCCTGATCGCGCGCCGCCCGAAGGGTTCGATCACGGCGCGGGGTTGGGATAGCGAAGGTGGATTTCGTCGATCTTCGCGGCGATCTCCGGGGTGATCTCGACATCGAAGGCGGCGAGATCTTCTTCGAGCTGCTCCATCTTCGTCGCGCCGATGATGGTGGAGGCGACGAAGCTGCGCGAGGCGACGAAGGCCAGCGCCAGCGTCGCAGGCGTCAGGCCGAGATCGCGGGCGAGGGCGCAATAGGCGGCGATCGCCTCTTCGGCATTGGTCTTCTCATAGCGTTGACCGCGCTGGAACAGGGTCGAGCGGGCGCCGGCCGGGCGCGCGCCGCCGAGATATTTTCCGGTCAGATAGCCCTGAGCGAGCGGCGAATAGGCGAGCAGGCCGACGCCCTCGCGCGCCGTCACCTCGGCGAGCGCCACCTCGTAGGTGCGGTTCAAGAGATTGTAGGCGTTCTGGATCGAGACCGGGGCGGCGAGGCCGGCGGTCTCGGCGGCGCGCAGCCAACGCATCGTGCCCCAGGCGCTCTCGTTGGACAGGCCGATGTGGCGAATGCGGCCGGCGGCGACATGGGCCGCGAGGGCGTCGAGGCTCTCCTCGATCGCGGTCTCGTCGGCGCGGATCGGCGGATCGGTCCAGATGGTCGGGTTGGAGCCGAAGGTCGAGACCATGCGCTCGGGCCAATGGACCTGATAGAGGTCGATGTAGTCGGTCCCGAGCCGCTTCAGGCTCTTGAACACGGCCTCGTCGATCTGGGCGCGGGTCAGGCGGCAGCGCGCGCCGTCGTCGCGGAACCAGGTGGCGTCCGAGCGGCCGCAGACCTTGGTCGCGAGGATCACGTCGTGACGATTGCCGCGGGCGGCCATCCAGGAGCCGATGATCTCCTCGGTGCGTCCCTGCGTCTCGGGACGCGGCGGGATGGCGTAGAGCTCGGCGGTGTCGATGAAATCGACGCCGGCGGCGAAGGCGCGGTCGAGCTGGGCGTGGCCCTCGGCTTCGGTGTTCTGTTCGCCGAAGGTCATGGTGCCGAGGCAGACGGCGGAAATGGTCAAGTCGGTCTTGCCGAGACGGTTGCGGCGCATGGGATCTCGCTGGTCGGAGGTCAGGGGGCGAGGCGGGCGAGGAGCTCGCGCACCTTGGGGAGGATGCCGCGAACGATCACCTCGACGCCGGCGGCGTTGGGGTGGAGCCCGTCGGGCAGAGTGAGCTCGGGATGTAGCGCGACCCCTTCGAGAAAGAAGGGGTAGAGGAGAGCGCCGTGCTTCTCCGCGATCTCGGCGAAGATCGGATCGAAGGCGCGGCCGTAGGCCTCGCCGAGATTGCGCGGGGCGATCATGCCGGCGATCAGCACCTTCTGGCCGCGCGCGGTCAGGCGGGCGACGATCTCGTCGAGATTGCGTCGCGCCTCGGCCGGCGGCAGGCCGCGCAGGGCGTCGTTGGCGCCGAGTTCGACGATCACCGCGTCGGCGTCGGCAGGCACCGACCAGTCGAGCCGGGCGAGGCCCATGTCGGTGGTGTCGCCGGAGACGCCGGCGTCGATCACCTCGACGTCGCGGCCTTCGGCGCGCAACGCCTTCTCGAGGCGGGCGGCGAAGCCGTCGGCGCGGGGAAGGCCGTAGCCGGCGGTCAGACTGTCGCCGAGCGCGGCGAGGCGCAGGCGGCGGGCGGCGCGGGCGGGCGTCGTGGCGAGGGCGGCGAAGGCGAACATCTCCAGCATCCGGCGGCGGGTCGGCGAAGGGCGCATGACGGTCTCGTGAAACATCGGGGGATTGGATCATCCTTCGGTCTTCGCCATATGACAATCGTCGCCGACGCCCGTCGGCCCCGCGCCGCGCGGCGCTCACGCCCCGTCCGCTCGAACCGCTTCCCGTTCTCGGAGCTCGCCCTTGACCTCTCCCGCTCTCGTTCTCGACGACGTCCACCTGCGGCTCGGACGCGGCTCGGCCGCGGTCGACGTGCTGCGGGGATTTTCGCTGACCGTCGCGCCGGGCGAACGGATCGGGGTCGTCGGGGCGTCCGGGTCGGGCAAGTCGACGGCCCTGATGGTCGCCTGCGGGTTGGAGCGGATCGATCGCGGCCGGGTCGCGGCGATGGGCGTCGATCTCGCGTCGCTCGACGCCGATGCGCTCGCGGTCTTCCGCGGCCGGACGATCGGCATCGTCTTCCAGGCGTTCCATCTGGTCTCCGACATGACGGCGATCGAGAATGTCGCCACTCCGCTCGAGCTGCGCGGCGAGGCGGAGGCGTTCGAGCGCGCGCGCGCCGAACTTTCCGCCGTCGGCCTTTCCGATCGGCTCGACCATTATCCCTCCCAGCTCTCCGGCGGCGAGCAGCAGCGCGTCGCCATCGCCCGCGCCCTGGTCGGCCGACCGCCGATCGTCGTCGCCGACGAGCCGACCGGCAATCTCGACGAGACGACCGGGGCGATCGTCGCGGATCTCCTGTTCTCCCGCGTGCGCGAGCTCGGGGCGACCTTGATGCTGGTCACTCACGACGCCGATCTCGCCGGTCGTTGCGACCGGGTGGCGCATGTGCGGGCGGGACGCATCGTCGACGGAGCGACGGCATGAGCACGACGAGAGCGCGGCTCGCGGCCGCCGTGCGTCTGGCCGGACGGGAGTTGCGCGGAGCGCTGAGGCGGTCGCTGCGCGGTTTCGGCGTCTTCGTCGCCTGTCTGGCGCTCGGGGTGGCGGCGATCGCCGGCGTCGGGGCGCTCGGCCGAGCCTTCGAGGCGACGCTGGCGGCGGAGGGCGACGCCATTCTCGGCGGCGACCTCGCCTTCGCGGTCAACCATCGACCGCTCGAGCCGGCGCAGAAGGCCCATCTCGCGGCGTTCGGCCGCACCTCGGAAATCGCGACGCTGAGGGCGATGGCCCGCACCGTCGACGGGGACCGCACCGCCCTGGTCGAGGCGAAGGCGGTCGACGCCGCCTATCCGCTGGTCGGACGGCTGGCGCTCGCCGACGGGACGGACGGCCGGGCGGCGCTCCGCGAAGGCGGCGGCGCGGTCCTGCCGGCGCTGGTCGAGGAAACCCTGCTCGATCGGCTCGGGATCGCGGTCGGCGACGAAATCGCCTTCGGCGCGGCGCGGCTCAGGGTCGCCGGGGTGATCGGCGTGGAGCCGGATCGGCTGGCCGGCGGGGTCGGGTTCGGGCCGCGGCTGATCGTGTCGCTCGAGACGCTCGGCGCGAGCGGCCTTCTCGCGCCGGGATCGCTGGTGCGGTGGCACGAGCGGCTGAAACTCGACGGGCCGAGCGACGAAGGTCGGCTCGAGCGGATCACGGCCGAGGCGCGCGCCGCCTTTCCGGAGGCCGGATGGCAGATCCGCTCGCGCGCCGACGCCGCGCCGGGGACGCGCTCGACGATCGAGCGCTTCGTCCAGTTCCTGACCCTGGTCGGCTTCACCACGCTGGTGATCGGCGGCGTCGGGGTCGCCAATGCGGTGACCGGGCATCTCGAACGGCGGCGGCGGACGATCGCGATCTGGCGCTCGCTCGGCGCGACGCGGGCGCAGATCCTGATCGTGCATGGGTTGGAGATCGGGGCGATCGCGTTGATCGGCATCGGGCTCGGCCTCGTCGTCGGCGCCGTCGCGCCGCATCTCCTCGCCGGGCCGATCGGGGCGGCGCTCGGGGTGCCGCTCAGGCCGGTCGCCGCGCCCGGCGACTGGGCGCTGGCGGCGCTGGAAGGCTTCCTCACCGCGGCGCTGTTCGCCTGGATGCCGTTGGCGCGGGCGCTCGAGGCCTCGCCGGCGGTGTTGTTCCGCGACGAGGACGAACCGGCGACGACGCGGCGGCGGCTGCCGCCGGGCGTCGTCGTCACGGCGGCGATCGGCGCGGCGCTGGTGCTGCTCGTCGTGGCGACCGCGCCGGATCGGCGGATCACGCCGCCCTATCTGGCGGTGTTGGCGGTGGCGCTGGTCGGGTTGCGGCTCCTCGCCGGCGGGTTGGTGGCGGGGCTCCGACGGGCGCCGCGGCCTCGGCTCTTCGAGGTGCGGGCGGCGGTCGCGGCGATGGTCCGGCCGCGGGCGGCGACGGCGGCGATCCTCGCCTCGATCGGCCTCGGAGCGACGCTGATCACGGCGCTGACCCAGGTCGAGCAAGGTCTCCTCGGCGCGATCGAACGGACGCTGCCGGGGGCGGCCCCGAGCTTCTTCTTCCTCGACGTGCCGGCGCGCGAGGCGGAGGCCTTCCGCGTCTTCCTGGGCGACACGGCGGTCGGGGCGCGGATCGAGGACGTGCCGATGCTGCGCGGGCGGATCACCCGGTTGAAGGGCGTTCCGGTCGAGCAGGCGGTGATCGACGACAAGGTGCGCTTCATCCTCGACGGCGATCGCGGCGTCACCTATTCGGCCGAACCGCCGCCGCATTCGACGGTGGTCGAGGGGGCGTGGTGGCCGGCCGACCACGCCGGACCGCCGCTCGTCTCCTTCGACGCGGAGACGGCGAAGGGGATGGGGCTCTCGGTCGGCGACACGGTCGCGGTCAACGTGCTCGGCCGCGAGATCGAGGCGAGGGTCGCCAATTTCCGCAAGATCGAATGGGATCGGCTGGCGATCAACTTCTTCATGGTGTTCTCGCCCGACGCCTTCCGCGGCGCGCCGGCGACGCGGTTGGCCACGGTGACCTGGCCGAACGGCGGCGGCGAGGCGCAGGAGCGGGCGTTGCTCAGGGCGGTGGTCGATCGATTCCCCGTCGTCACCGCGGTTCGGGTCAAGGACGCGCTCACGCAGGTCGATGCGCTGGTGCGTCGGTCGGCGGCGGGGATCTCGGCGGTCGCCGCCTTCGCGCTCGCCGCCGCGACGCTGGTGCTCGGCGGCAGCCTCGCGGCGCAGGGCGAGACGCGGATCCGCAACGCGGCGATCCTGGCGGCGCTGGGGGCGACGCGGCGACGGCTGATCGCGGCGCTGGCGCTCGAGTTCGCCCTGCTCGGGCTGGTCGGCGGCGGTTTCGGCGCGCTTCTCGGCACGTTCGCCGCCCGCCACGTTCTGACCAACGTGATGCATCTGTCGTTTTCGCCCGACTGGCGGGCGCTCCTCGTCACGCTCTTCGCGACGCTCGCGGCGACCGTCGCGCTCGGGCTCCTCGCCACCCGCGCGGCGCTCTCGGCGCGGCCGAGCGAGATCCTCCGGGCCGGCGGATGATGGAGAAGAATTAATCTTGCCGGCGCGGAATGCGGGTCGAATCGACGCGATGGGGCCCTTCGCCGCCTTGCGGGCGTCACGGGCGCGCCCCATATTGATTTCTCGAAGACCTCTCTTGCGAATGGGTCGCATCAGAAAGGATTGGATTCGATGTCGAACTTCGACAACGGCTTTGCCCGCTTCGGTTCGACCGTGGCGCATGCCGACGCCCGGGAGATCGATCAGGGCCTGCGCCGCTACATGATCTCGATCTACAACTTCATGGCCATCGGCGTCGCCGTCACCGGCATCGTGGCGCTGATCATCTATTCGCTGGCGGTGACGACCCCGGGCGCGGCCGATGCCGTCGCCAAGGTTTCCGGCAGCATGGCGCTGACCTCGACCGGCTACGCGCTGTTCGTCAGCCCGCTCAAGTACGTAGTGATGTTCGCGCCGCTGGCGCTCGTCTTCCTGCTCGGCTTCCGCATCGATCGGATGGAGCCGACGACGGCGCAGGGCGTGTTCTTCCTCTACGCCGCTCTGGTCGGCGCGTCGCTGTCGACGATCTTCCTCGTCTACACGCACGCTTCGATCGCCCGGGTGTTCTTCATCTCGGCGGCGGCGTTCGGCGGTCTGTCGCTCTACGGCTACACGACGCAGAAGTCGCTGTCCGGCTTCGGCTCGTTCCTGATGATGGGCCTGATCGGCATCATCATCGCGGGTCTGGTCAACATCTTCCTGCAGTCGAGCGCGCTGCAGTTCGCCATCTCGGCGATCGGCGTGCTGGTGTTCGCGGGCCTGACCGCCTTCGACACCCAGAAGCTCAAGGAGCAGTACGTCTACGGCCTCTCGGGCGCGGACGAGGCGACCATCGGCCGCTCGGCGGTGATGGGCGCGCTGACCCTCTACCTCGACTTCATCAACCTGTTCATGATGCTGCTGCAGCTGTTCGGCAACCGCAGCAACGACTGATCGGGTCGACGTTCGGCGGCGATCCGACGGGTCGCCGCCTCTCCGGAAACCCCCGCCTCACGGCGGGGGTTTTTCTTTGTCGGGGTTTCGCGAGGCGAGAAAAAACCCCGCCGGCGGCGCCGGCGGGGTCGAAGATCGCGGCCGTCCCTTTCGGGGCGGCGCATGATCAGAACATGTACTGGCCGCCGTTGATCGCCAGCGTCGAGCCGGTGATGAAGGCGGCTTCGTCGGAGGCGAGGAATTGGACCGTACGGGCGATCTCCTCGGGCTGGCCGAGGCGGCCGACCGGGATGTGCGGCAGGATCTTGGCCTTGAGCACGTCCTCGGGGATCGCCTGGACCATCTCGGTGGCGATGTAGCCGGGGGTGATGGCGTTGACGGTGATGCCCTTCGACGCGCTCTCCTGGGCGAGCGCCTTGACGAAGCCGATGTCGCCGGCCTTGGCCGCCGAATAGTTCACCTGACCGAACTGGCCCTTGTGGCCGTTGATCGAGGAGATGACGATGATGCGGCCGAAGTTGCGGTTGCGCATGCCTTCGATCAGCGGGCGGGTGATGTTGAACAGGCCGTCGAGGTTGATGCGGATGACCTGGCTCCACTGTTCCTTGGTCATCTTGTGGAAGAGGCCGTCGCGGGTGATGCCGGCGTTGGCGACGAGAATGTCGACCGGGCCGAGTTCGGCTTCGACCTTGGCGGCGCCGGCGACGCAGGCGTCATAGTCGCCGACGTCCCACTGGAAGGTGGCGATGCCGGTCTCGGCGTGGAACTTCTCGGCGGCCTCGACGTTGCCGCCGTAGGTGGCGGCGACCTTGTAGCCGGCCGCGTGGAGAGCCTTGGAAATGGCGCCGCCGATGCCGCGGGTGCCGCCGGTGACGAGTGCAACTCTGCTCATGGTTTCCTCCGTGGGATGGGTCCGGGCCGGGCTGCGGCGGTTCGACGCTCTGTGACCGGGCCGGAATGAAAGACGTGAACGAGCTCACGCGACGCAGGCGGGCGCGCGGCTCAGGGGAAGGCCGAGGCCGGACGCGGCCGAAGCCGCGTCCGGCGACAGGTTCGGCTCAGCGCTCGACGCAGAGCGCGATGCCCATGCCGCCGCCGATGCACAGCGTGGCGAGGCCCTTCTTGGCGTCGCGCTTCTGCATTTCGAACAGCAGGGTGGTGAGCACGCGGGCGCCGGACGCGCCGACCGGATGGCCGATGGCGATGGCGCCGCCGTTGACGTTGACCTTGGCGACGTCCCAGCCGAGCTCGCGGTTGACCGAGATCGCCTGCGCGGCGAAGGCCTCGTTGGCCTCGACCAGATCGAGGTCGTCGACCGACCAGCCGGCCTTGTCGAGCGCCTTCTTCGAGGCCGGGATCGGGCCGGTGCCCATGATCGCCGGATCGACGCCGGCGGTCGCCCAGGCCTTGACCGTGGCGAGCGGGGTCAGGCCGCGCTTCTTGGCCTCGTCGGCGGTCATCAGCACGACGGCGGCGGCGCCGTCGTTGATGCCCGAGGCGTTGCCGGCGGTGACGGTGCCTTCCTTGTTGAAGGCCGGGCGAAGCTTGCCGAGGGCGTCGGCGGTGACGCCGTCACGGATGAACTCGTCGGTGTCGACGGTGACGTCGCCCTTCTTCGACTTGATCACCACGGGGACGATCTCGTCCTTGAAGCGGCCGGACTTCTTGGCGGCTTCCGCCTTGTTCTGCGAGGCGGCGGCGAAGGCGTCCTGCTCGTCGCGCGAGATCTGCCACTTCTGGGCGATGTTCTCGGCGGTGACGCCCATGTGGTAGCCGTGGAAGGCGTCGGTGAGGCCGTCCTTGATCATCGTGTCGATGACCTCGAGCGAGCCCATCTTCACGCCGTTGCGCAGGTGCGCGACGTGCGGGGCCATCGACATCGACTCCATGCCGCCGGCGACGATGACGTCGGCGTCGCCGTTGGCGATCTGCTGCAGGCCGAGGGCGACGGCGCGCAGGCCGGAGCCGCAGAGCTGGTTGAGACCCCAGGCGGTCGCCTCCTGCGGAATGCCGGCGGCCATGGCGGCCTGACGGGCCGGGTTCTGACCGCCGTTGGCGGAGAGGATCTGACCCATGATGACTTCGTCGACGTCGGCCGCGTCGACCTTGGCGCGCTCCAGCGCCGCCTTGATGGCGGTCGCGCCGAGCACATGGGCCGGGACGCTCGACAGCGCGCCGGAGAAGGAGCCGACGGGCGTACGGGCCGCGCCCACGATGACGACGTCAGTGGCCATGCGTAATTCCTCCGAGGTTGGATCGACCGCGCCGTTCGTCTCGAGCGTGCGTGGTTTAAATCGTTTGGATGCGCGCGAAACCCCACCCCTCGTGCGGTACGTGGTTCGCATCCATCGGCTGCGAATAGAGACGCCGCGCCCATGACCTGTCAATGACGTGAGGGGGGCGAAGGTCTCGGCAATCCGTCGGATTCGACGATCGAATTTCCGATTTGATCTAAGACCTTCGGCCAATTCGAAGGGTGCGGCGCGCCTGCCGGCGAGAGGTCGCGCGAAACTGGTGGCCTTGCGGGAAGAAAGTTCCTAATCTCCTGCCACCCGGGAGGTCCCGCAAGCGACCGGCCCGATCGTCGGCGTTTCCGGCGGACGGGCGACGTGGTCGCCGTGGCGAGAAGAGTGGCGAAAGAAGATGGCAAAGACCGACGAGCCCACGATCATCAAGAAATACGCGAACCGCCGCCTCTACAACACGGGGACCTCGTCCTACGTGACGTTGGAGGATCTGGCGGAGATGGTGAAGAACGAGGAGCTCTTCGTCGTCTACGACGCCAAGTCGGGCGACGACATCACTCGGTCGGTGCTGACCCAGATCATCTTCGAGCAGGAGAACAAGGGGCAGAACCTGCTGCCGATCGCCTTCCTGCGCCAGCTGATCCGCTTCTATGGCGACAGCATGCAGAATCTGGTGCCCAGCTATCTCGAATTCTCGATCGACAGCCTGACCCGCGAGCAGGGGAAGTTCCGCGAGCAGATGACGCACGCCTTCCCGGGCAACGCCTTCGAGGCGATGGAGGAGCAGGTTCGGCGCAACACCGAGATGTTCGAGCGGGCGATGCGGATGTTCTCGCCCTTCGGCGCGATCATGCCGGAAGGCTTCCATCCGGCCGCGCCGGCGACCAAGTCGGACGAGAAGCCGGCGACCGCGCCGAGCGACATCGATCGGCTCAAGGAACAAATGGAAGAGATGCAGAAGAAGCTCGACGCCCTCGCCTCGAAGGGGTGAGACGCGGTTGCGACGCCATCGGCGTCGGAACGAGACGCTCCAGGGGAGCGTTTCGAGCGTCGAACGCCCAGAGCCCAAGCGAGGGGCCGGGCAGGACGCGGTTTCGACGCCATCGGCGTCTGATGAGCGATCCGAAGTCGGGAGTTTCGAAGAGCGTCGCCGAGAAATCGGCGGCGCTCTTCTCGTTCATTCCATGCGTAAACCGTGGATATCTACAATGTAACTCTCCCCGCTCGAAACGGTGCGATGATGGCGTCGACGGAATGTCCGGAGATGTCGCATGCAACGGTTCGGAAATTGGAAACGAATGACGGATCCCGTATTGGAGTTGCGGCGTCTCCGGTCCGAGATCCTCGGGCTACGTGTCGAAATTTCTTTCGCGAGGTTCGTTCTCCTCCATCGCAAATACGCTCCGTCGCAGCCGCGGATCCCGGCCGGTCGGGATGGAGCAGGGCGCTGGACGGACGGGACCGGATGGGGTGACGACGGCCGCGTTCGGGTCGCCCAGAACGGACCGACGCGAGGTGGACCCCCGACGCGGACGTCTCGGTTCGGGGCGCGCACTCTCGAAGGTGCGCCCGGTCAGTTGTCGGAATGGGCGGCGACGCGGGTGCAGGCGAATGCGGCCGAGGCCGCAGTTCGCCAAGTCGATCCGACCTGGAGGCCACGCTATCCGACGAGCCTGACGGAGACGATCGAAGGCGAGATCGCTCACCAGCAGTCTCGCCTCGAGGCGGCGGAGAGTCGTTTGAGCGAACTCGGGAATCCGGCGGTGCGTGGGGAGTTGCTGCACGAATGCCTGTTGGAGAATGGGCGTCTGATCGGGAGTAGATACAAGAATGCCAATGATCCCACGACGAGGACCGTCGATCGAGAGACGTTTCTGGATCTCGGATCTCGTCTGTTGGCCGGCGCGGAGCGCGTGGTGTTCAACTCGAGCTATCGCCACCCACAATTTCTTCGCAGCGACGGCACGGTGATCGGGATCCGATACAGTTCGGATTGGGATATCACTTACGATGTGTTGCGAGGAGACGGTCGGACCATCGAACAGGGGACGAAGATTCATTTTCGAGGAAATGCCGATGAATGATGTGGATCTGAAAGCTGCGATCGAAATGACGATCGAAGGTAAGTTGCTCGACATCGCGACCGACGAAATCGGCGTGGGTCTCGGCTCGCTCGTCGATCGAGGGAGGATAGGATTCCGTCTCGAAGGCGATGCCCTGATCGATTTCGTCCGGCGGGTGATCGTCGGCCTCGTCGCCGGCGGAGCCTCGCCGGAAGACGACGGTTTCGTCACGCCGGACAATCCGCGCGGGCTCGCCCATTTCGGCGCCGACACGCCGGAGGAGGTCGCGGACGGCGTCGTCGCCGCCTGGGTGGCGGCCGGGGCGCCCGATCCCGAATGGGGCGACTGGCGCTTCAACACGCCGCGCAACCGCGCTCTGCTCGACGAGGCTGCGGAGTCGATCGCTGCATACAAGGCGTCGCAGAAGACGTGATGCGGGCCAAGCCGACACGCGCCGTCGACGGGCAGGCGTGACGGATGCGCCACGAAAGAGGCGCGAAACCGCGCCGCCTTCGCCGTTTCGAGCGTATCCCGCGTTGACAGCGGCGCGTCTTTTCCTTATCGACATCGGCATTCGCGAAGGGCCGGGAAACCGGCTCCGGCGCTGCCCGAGGCTCCAACGACCCCGGCTCCGTACCGATCCCCTCCGTGAGGAGGCGAACGGCGACGGCGTCGGCTCGGTTCGTTTCCAAGCTCGTGCGACGACGCGCCTTCTCCGGTTTCGGCCGGCGGAGGGGTTCCCCGGCGGGGAACGGCGTCGGAACCGGCGGTTTCCGTCGGCCACCGCACGGCGCCGAAGGGCGCGTGGACGAGAAGTGAAAGAGAGAGAAAATGTTCGCGGTCATCAAGACGGGCGGCAAGCAGTACAAGGTCGCCGCCGACGACGTGATCATCATCGAGAAGGTCGCCGGCGAAGCCGGTGAGGCCGTCACGTTCGACGAAGTTCTTCTGATCGGTGGCGAGACCACCGTGGTCGGCGCCCCGACCGTCGCCGGCGCCACCGTCACCGGCGCCGTGGTCGAGCAGGGCCGCGCCAAGAAGGTGATCATCTTCAAGAAGCGCCGCCGCAAGAGCTGGCGCCGCAAGGAAGGTCACCGTCAGGAACAGACCAAGGTGAAGATCGTCGCGATCAACGCCTGAGCCGCCGATCGGCCGGAGACGGCCGACGAACGAGTTTGAAGCCGTTCCCCGGAGATCCGGCGCGGGACGGACAGTGAAGACGAAGGAGCAGACCCATGGCTCACAAGAAGGCCGGCGGTTCTTCGCGCAACGGACGCGATTCGGAGTCCAAGCGCCTCGGCATCAAGAAGTTCGGCGACCAGGCCGTGGTCCCGGGCAACATCATCGCGCGTCAGCGCGGCACCAAGTGGCACCCGGGCACGGGCGTCGGTATGGGCGTCGACCATACGATCTTCGCCACCCAGGAAGGCCGCGTACAGTTCCGCACGAAAGCCAACGGTCGCATCTATATCTCCGTCCTGCCGAATACGGCGGCCGCAGCGGAGTGAACCGGCAGATGATCTCGAGATCCGCCGGTGTCCCATCGACCCGGTGGATCCTCGCGATCCGCTGATCTCGGCTCCCGGGTTTCGGGGCAAGGCGAGAGGGGAGATGGGGCGCCATCTTCCCCTCTTTCGTTTCAGCCCCTCGCCGCCATCGCGCGGCCGCCACGGAGGAGCCGCCATGAGCGCGCCGACCGACCTTCCGCCCGATCGGGATCCGCCCGGGCTCATCATCGAAACGCCGCGGCTGGTGTTGCGCCGGCCGGTCCGCGCCGACGCCGAGCGCGTCGCGGCGCTCGCCAACGACGCCGGCGTCGCCGAAAACCTGTCGAACCTGCCGCACCCCTATGGGCTCGACGACGCGCTCGCCTTCATCGACAACACGGAGGTGGGTCCGACGCGGTGGAACCTCGGGATCCATCTCAAGGACGAGGACGCCGGGTTCGTCGGCGTGGCCGGCCTGATGCCGCGCGACGGCGAACGCTTCGTGCTCGGCTATTGGATCGGGCGGCCGTATTGGAACCGGGGATTGGCGACGGAGGCGGCGCAGGCGCTGATCGATTTCGCCTTCTCGCGGCTGGAGGCGCCGGCGGTGTCGGCGACGGCGCGGGTGACCAACGGGGCGTCGCGCCGGGTGTTGGAGAAGTGCGGTTTCCAGTATGCCGGACAGGGCATGGGGCCGTCGCTCTATCATCGCGGCATGGTGCCGATCGATCGTTTTCGGATCGAACGTTCGATCTGGACGTCGATCCGCAACTGGGCGAAGACCGGCGTCGGGGCGTGACGGCGCCGGCGCGAGCGAGGCGTCCCGGGGCGAGGTCCACGGGGACGCGGCGAGAGGTGTGAGATGAAGTTTCTCGATCAGGCCAAGGTCTACATCCGATCCGGCAACGGCGGGGCGGGCTGCGTCTCGTTCCGGCGCGAGAAGTTCATCGAGTTCGGCGGCCCGGACGGCGGCGACGGCGGACGCGGCGGCGACGTCTGGGTCGAATGCGTCGACGGGCTCAACACGCTGATCGACTACCGCTTCCAGCAGCACTTCAAGGCCGGCACCGGCGTCCACGGCATGGGCCGCAATCGGCACGGCGCCAAGGGCGACGACGTGACGCTCAAGGTGCCGAAGGGCACCGAGATCCTGGAAGAGGACGGCGAGACGATGATCGCCGACATGACCGAGATCGGCCAGCGCGTGTTGATCGCGCGCGGCGGCAACGGCGGCTTCGGCAACGACCGCTTCAAGTCGTCGACCAACCGCGCGCCGCGCCGGGCCAATCCGGGCGAAGAGGGCGAAGAGAAATGGCTGTGGCTGCGCCTCAAGCTGATCGCCGACGCAGGGTTGGTCGGTCTGCCCAACGCCGGCAAGTCGACCTTTCTCGCCTCGGTGACCTCGGCCAAGCCGAAGATCGCGGACTATCCCTTCACGACCCTGCATCCCGGCCTCGGCGTGGTGCGGGTCGACGGGCGCGAATTCGTGCTCGCCGACATTCCCGGCCTGATCGAGGGCGCGCACGAAGGGCTCGGGCTCGGCGACCGCTTCCTCGGCCACGTCGAACGCTGCCGGGTGCTGCTGCATCTGGTCGACGGCACGCAGGAAGACGTCGCCCAGGCCTACAAGGTGATCCGCAAGGAGCTCAAGGCCTATGGCGGCGGGCTCGCCTCGAAGCCGGAGATCGTGGCGCTGACCAAGGTCGACAGCCTCGATCCGGAGGAGCGCGCGGCCAAGGCGGCGGCGCTGAAGAAGGCGGCGCGGCGCGTGCCGCTGGAGCTTTCCGCGCCGACCGGCGAGAACGTCGACAAGGCGCTGAGGGCGCTCCGGCGGGCGATCGATCAGGCCGATGCGGCCGACGATCTGGAGATCCCGGCGGCGAAGGCGGAGGCGTGGCGACCGTGACGATCGGGTTTCGCCGCTCGAGGCGGCGAAACGCTTGATCCGTCTTCGGTTCGCTCGTAAAGCGAGCCGATCCGCCGCATCGCGCCCGGGATCCGCCCATCATGCTTCGTCGCCTGGAAGACTACCGCCGCATCGTCGTCAAGATCGGTTCCGCCCTGCTCGTCGACCGGGCGACCGGCGACATCCAGTGGCCGTGGCTGGAGAGCCTCGCCGCCGACGTGGCGCGGCTGATGGCGGACGGGCGCGAGGTGCTGCTGGTCTCCTCCGGTGCGATCGCGCTGGGGCGCGGCCGGCTCGGGCTGCCGAAGCGGGCGCTGGCGCTCGAGGAGAGCCAGGCGGCGGCGGCGGTCGGACAGATCGCGCTGGCGCGGGCCTATTCGGAGATCCTCGGGACGCACGGGTTCACGGCGGCGCAGGTGCTGCTCACCCTCGACGACACCGAGGACCGGCGGCGTTATCTCAACGCCCGGGCGACGCTCGGCACGCTGCTCGAGCGGCGCGCCGTGCCGATCATCAACGAGAACGACACGGTGGCGACGACCGAGATCCGCTATGGCGACAACGACCGGCTGGCGGCGCGGGTCGCGACCATGGTCGGGGCGGACTGTCTGGTGCTGCTCTCCGACATCGACGGTCTCTATACGGCGCCGCCAAACCAGGATCCCGACGCCACCTTCATTCCGCTGGTCGTCCGCATCTCGCCGGAGATCGAGGCGATGGCCGGCGGGGCGGGGTCGGAACTGTCGCGCGGCGGCATGAAGACCAAGATCGACGCCGGCAAGATCGCCACCGACGGCGGCACCGCCATGGTGATCACGCTGGGCAAGCGGATGAGCCCGCTCTCGGCGATCTCGGCGGGCGAGAAGGCGACGTGGTTCCTGCCCTCGGCCGATCCGGTGACGGCGCGCAAGAAGTGGATCGCCGGCTCGCTCGACGATCGCGGCGCGATCTCGGTCGACGCCGGGGCGGCGCGGGCGCTGCATTCCGGCAAGAGCCTGTTGCCGGCCGGCTGCACGGCGGTCGAGGGGACGTTCCATCGCGGCGACGCGGTTCGGATCCTCGGACCGCACGGCGAGGAGCTCGGCCGCGGTCTCGTCGCCTTCGACGCGGCCGACGCGCAGGCCATCCTCGGGCGCAAGACCCATGAAATCGAGGAGATCCTCGGATATACCGGTCGGAAGGAGATGATCCATCGCGACCACATGGTCATGAGGGGGGAGTGATGGCGGCTGTCGAGATCGAGGCGGCGAAGTCCGTCGAAGACGTGATGGCGGAGATGGGTCGGCGGGCGCGGATCGCGGCGCGGGCGCTGGCGCTCGCCCCGACCGCGGCCAAGGACGCGGCGCTCGCCGCCATGGCCACGGAGATCCGCAAGGCGACGCCGGCGATCCTCGCGGCGAACGCCCTCGACGTCGCCGACGGAAAGGCGAAAGGGCTCTCCGGCTCGTTCATCGATCGCCTCATCCTGACGGAAGCGCGGATCGAAGCGATGGCCGCGGGGCTCGAAGCGATCGCGGCGCTGGCCGATCCGGTCGGTCGGGTGCTCGCCGCCTGGGATCGGCCGAACGGGCTCCACATCGAACGGGTGGCGACGCCGCTGGGCGTCATCGGCATCATCTACGAGAGCCGGCCGAACGTGACGGCGGACGCCGGCGCGCTGTGCCTGAAGAGCGGCAACGCGGCGATCCTGCGCGGCGGTTCGGACGCGCTCAGGTCGTCGATCGCGATCGTCGCGGCGCTGAAGCGCGGCCTCGCCGCCGCCGGGCTGCCGGAGGATGCGGTGCAGCTCGTTCCGACCGCCGACCGCGCCGCCGTCGGGCTGATGCTGACCGGTCTTTCCGGCGCGATCGACGTGATCGTGCCGCGCGGCGGCAAGTCGCTGGTGGCGCGCGTCCAGAGCGAAGCGCGGGTGCCGGTGTTCAGCCATCTCGAAGGCATCTGCCACGTCTATGTCGACAAGGGCGCCGATCTCGACATGGCGGTGAGGCTCGTCGTCAACGCCAAGATGCGGCGGACCGGCATCTGCGGCGCGGCCGAGACGTTACTGGTCGATCGGGCCTGCGCGGCGACGCATCTTCCGCCGATCGTCGCGGCGTTGCGCGAGAAGGGATGCGAGATCCGGGCGTCGCAGGAGGTTCTGGCGCTCGTCCCCGACGCGGTTCCGGCGACCGAGGCCGACTGGTCGACCGAATATCTCGACGCGATCCTCTCGGTGGCGCTGGTCGACGGCGTCGACGGAGCGATCGCCCACATCGAACGATACGGCTCGCATCACACCGAGGCGATCGTCACCGAGAACGCGGCGACGGCGGAGCGGTTCCTGTCGGAGATCGATTCGGCGATCCTCCTGTGGAACGCCTCGACCCAATTCGCCGACGGGGGAGAGTTCGGCATGGGCGCGGAGATCGGCATCGCCACCGGCAAGATGCATGCGCGCGGCCCGGTCGGGGTCGACCAGCTGGTCTCCTTCAACTATCGCGTCCGCGGTCACGGCCAGACCCGACCCTGATGGAGCGATCGGCGCGCGACCCCTTCGAGGCGATCTCGACCGGCCCGGCGCGCGGCGATCTCCTGGCGCCGCCGACGACGCCGGGGATGCGGGTCGGACTGTTCGGCGGATCGTTCAATCCGCCGCATCTCGGTCATCTGCACGTCGCCGAGACGGCGTTGCAGAGGCTGCGGCTCGACCGATTGTGGGTGATGGTGACGCCGGGCAATCCGCTCAAGGAGACGGCCGGGTTGCCGACGCTCGCCCGCCGGATCGCGGCGGCGCGGCGATTGATGGACGACCCGCGCATCGTCGTGACGGCGCTCGAGGCCGGGTTCGGGTCGCCCTACAGTTGGCGGACGGTCGAACGACTGACGCGGCTGAGGCCGACGGTGCGCTTCGTCTGGGTGATGGGGGCCGACAATCTGGCGAGTTTCCATCGCTGGCAGCACTGGCGGCGGATCGCGGCGGCGCTGCCTCTCGCGATCGTCGATCGGCCGGGCGCGTCGATGACGCCGCTCTCCGCGCCGGCGGCTCTGGCCTTCGCTCCGCACCGGTTGCCGGAGGCGGAGGCGGGCGAACTGGCGTTGCGGCGCGCGCCGGCCTGGGTGTTCCTGCACGGGCCGCGCAGCGCGCTGTCCTCGACCGAGTTGCGGCGACGCGGCGTCGGGGTGTGAGGCGCGGGCGCGCGAGGCGAGGGACTGAGGCTCAGCTGCGCGAGGCGACGGCGCTGACCGGCACCAGAACCAGACCGCGGCTCTGCAGATTGGCGATCCAACCCTCCAGATTGCGCAGCGACACCGGCAGGGCCGAGGCGAAACCGACGGCGACGCCCTTGGTGCGGGCGATCTGCTCCAACTGCGTCAGACGTTGGCGGATCGCCTCGTCGCGCGGCACTTCGTCGATGACGACGTCGGCGCGGGCGAAGGGGGTGGCGGCGGCGCGGGCGGCGGCCTCCCCGAGCGAGCGGGACGAGGAGCCGTCGTCGACATACATCAGGCCGCGGCCGGTCAGTTCCTTCAGCGTCGCGCCGAGCGCGGTCGGGTCGGAGGTGTAGCGGGCGCCCATGTAGTTGACGACGCCGACGTAGTTGGTGAGCTTCGCGAGCAACGTCATCAGCCTGTCGGCGTTGACCTCCGGCGTGGCGGAGGTGAGCAGGGTCTGCGGACCGGGGTCGTTGTCGGGATAGTCGAAGGGCTCCATCGGGATCTGCAGCAGCAGTTCGTGGCCGTCGCCGCGCGCCTTCTGAACCCATCGCTCCAGGCTCGCGCCATAGGGGGCGAAGGCGAGGGTGACGTCGGGGGCGAGGACGCGCAGAGCTTCCTGGGTGGAGGTCTGGGAGATGCCGAGGCCGCCGACGACGAGGACGATGCGCGGCGTCGACTGCGGCAGGCGCGGCGTCGGACGGGCGTAGACGTCGAGGGGACGGGCGCCGTCGGAGGCGATGCGCGGCAAGAGGCCCCAGTGGGTCTTTTCCGAAACGCGGGCGATCGGTTGGGTGGAGAGCTGCCGGCCCTCGGCCGTTTCTGGAACCCGGTGCGGCGGCGCCGGCTCGAGGCCGCCGCCGGGGACCGGCTGGACCTCGACGAGGCCCTGTTGAGCAGGGCGGTCGGTCGCCTCGGGCTCGGCGGCGGCCCTGGGCTCGGCGACGGCGACGTCGGTCTTGGCGAGGCCGGTCTTGGAGCGGTCGAGCTTGACCACGGCCTGGGGTTCGCCGCCGGTCGGATCGCGCATGAAGACGAGCCAGACGCCGAGGACCGCGCCGACCAGGCCGACCATCGCCAGACCGACGATGCCGAAGGGAATGCGCATCCAGAACGGGCGCTTGGAATGCGTCAATCCGAGCGGGGCGTCGAGATCGTTGGCCATGAGGGTACCCCGTGTCTCCTCGCCGGATCACAGCCGATTCGCGGCCGTCTGGCGAGAGCCGGGCCTCGGGAATCGAAAGGGCCGCCGGAGGATCCGGCGGCCCTGGTTCGTCTGCGGCGGCCTCAGTTGGGCACGCCGGCCTTGGGATCCGGCGGGTAGGCGGCGTTGGTCTTGACGCCGCGCAGCAGGTCGAAGGCGAAGTTCAGCGCCTTGTCGTCCTTGGCCTCCGGCGGCACATAGGCCTGCGAACCGGTCTTCTCGTCGGCGGCGTTGCCGTCGTTGGGATTGGCGAGGTGGCCCTTGAGGCTCGCTTCGCCCTTGGTGTCGTCCTTGCCCTTCAGATCCTCGGGAGTGTCCTGCAGGACCTCGATGTCGGGCTGGATGCCCTTGGCCTGGATCGAGCGGCCGGAGGGCGTGTAGTAGCGGGCGGTGGTCAGACGGATCGCGCCGTTCTGGCCGAGCGGAATGATGGTCTGGACCGAGCCCTTGCCGAAGGAGCGGGTGCCGACCAGGGTGGCGCGCTTGTGGTCCTGCAGGGCGCCGGCGACGATCTCGGAGGCCGAGGCCGAGCCGCCGTTGATCAGCACGACCACCGGCTTGCCCTTGGTCAGATCGCCGGCGCGGGCGTTGTAGCGCTGGCTCTCGTCGGCGTTGCGGCCGCGGGTCGAGACGATTTCGCCGCGCTCCAGGAAGGCGTCGGAGACGGAGATCGCCTGATCGAGCAGACCGCCGGGGTTGTTGCGCAGATCGAGCACCCAGCCCTTCAGCTTGTCGGCGGGGATGTCCTTGGAAATCTTGTCGATCTGGTCGCGCAGGCCGTCGAAGGTCTGTTCGTTGAACTGGGTGATGCGCAGATAGCCGACGTCGCCGCCTTCTTCGCGCGAGCGCACCGACTTGATGCGGATGGTGTCGCGGACGATCTTGATCTGCAGCGGCTTGTCGGCGCCGTCGCGCTTGATCGTCAAGGTGATCTCGGAATTGACCGGACCGCGCATCTTGTCGACGGCCTGATTGAGGCTGAGGCCCTGGATCTGGTCGCCGTCGAGATGGGTGATGAGGTCGCCCGCGCGCACGCCGGCGCGCGCCGCAGGCGTGTCGTCGATCGGAGCGACGACCTTGACCAGGCCGTCCTCCATCGTCACCTCGATGCCGAGGCCGCCGAACTCGCCGCGGGTCTGGACCTGCATGTCCTTGAAGCTCTTCGGCGACATGTAGCTCGAATGGGGATCGAGCGAGGTCAGCATGCCGTTGATGGCGCTCTCGACCAGCTTCGAATCGTCCGGCTTCTCGACGTAGTCGGAGCGGATCCGCTCGAAGACGTCGCCGAAGAGGTTCAGCTGACGATAGGTGTCGGCCGCGCTGGGAGCGGATTCGGCGGCGACGAGGCGCATGCCCTCGCCGATGCCGATCATGGAACCAGCGCCGAGCACCACGCCCAACGCCAACAACGTCACCTTGCGCATCATCCGCGAACCTTCTCGTCACGCGCCCGCGCCCACCAGGGCGAGGGATCTATCGACGTCCCGTCTTTTCGGAATTCGACATAGAGGACCGGGCGATCCGACCTCTCCGGCCCGTCCGTCGCCGCCGGTCCGGAGCCCATGAAGCCGACCGGTTCGCCGGCCAGCACGGTTTGCCCGATCTCCACGTCGATCCGTTCCATTCCGGCAAGGACGACATGATATCCGTCGCCACCGTTGATGATCAAGAGACGGCCGTAGGATCGGAACGGTCCGGCGAAGATCACGGCGCCGTCGCACGGAGACGTGATCGTCGCGCCGGGGCGTGAGGCGATCGACAGACCGCGGGACGGCAGGCCGGCGGCGTCGGCCTCGCCGAAGCGAAGGATCGTCTCGCCGGCGACCGGCAGCGGCAGGCGGCCGCGCGCCTCGGCGAGCGCGAAGGGGGCGCCACGGCCGGAGGGGGCGGGCGCGGGGACGGCCTTGTCGAGCGCGGCGAGGAGATCGCGCAGCGAACCGGCGCGGGCGGCGAGATCGCCGGCGCGGCGACGCTCTTCGGCGAGGCTCGCCTCGCGTTCGCCGGTGGTGCGACGGCGTTCGGCGACGAGGAGCTCCAGGCGCTTGCGCTCGGCGACCAGATCCTCGGCCTCGGCCCGGAAGCGGTCGCGCTCGCCGGCGGCGGCGGTCTCGAGGCCCTGCAGGGTCTGCAGATCGGAGAGCAGGGCTTCGGCCTGATCGCGCAGTTCGGGCAACACCGCGCCGATCAGAATGGCGCTGCGGACCGAGGCGAGGGCGTCGGAGGGACGCACCATCAGGGCCGGCGGCGGGCTGCGGCCGATCCGTTGCAGGGCGGCGAGGATTTCGGCGAGGACGCCGCGGCGCGCCTCCAGCGCGGCGCGGGTGTGGGCGACGTCGCGGTCGAGGTCGGCGATCCGCTTCTCGGTGACCTCGAGGCGCGCTTCGGCCTGACGCAGGCGGTTTCCGGTCGCGACCAGTTGTTCGGCGAGACGACCGCGGTCGCGGGTGAGGGTCTCGATCTCGGCGGCGATGGCGGTCTGGCGCTCCTTGCCGAGATCGATGTCGCGCAACACGCCGTCGAGCTCGGCGCGCAGAGCGGCGCGGCGATCGGCGCCTTCGTTCGGCGTCGCCGGCGCGGTCGAGGAGCGCAGACCTTCCGGCGGGGCGGCGGCGAGCGGTCCGAGCCCGACGAGGAGGGCGGCGGCGAACACGGCCAAGCGAGCGCGACGCGACGGCACGGGGAGGGCGCGGTCGCGGCGCGTCGGAAGGGGCTGTCGCATCGGCGCGGCGGTCACGGGCGGGTCCGGCGATTCGTCGTTTCGGTCGGGATGGTGAGCCCGAGCGTCGGGCCGAGGCAAGGCGCGGGCGCGGCGAGATCGTGGTGGGCGTGAAAATTCTTCACGCGCGATGGTAGGGGTGGCCGGCCAGGATGGTGGCAGCGCGGTAGATCTGTTCGGCGGCGAGGATGCGGACGATCTGATGCGGCCAGGTCATCGCGCCGAAGGCGAGGCGCAGATCGGCGCGGGCGAGGACCTGCGGGCCGTGGCCGTCGGCGCCGCCGATCAGGATCGCGAGATCGCGGCCGGTCGCCAGCGTCGCGGCGAGGTCGTCGGCGAAGGCCTCGGAGGTGAGGTGCCGTCCGCCCTCGTCGAGGACGATCAGGCGGGTCGCCTCGCCGAGCCCGGCGAGGAGGGCGGCGGCCTCCTCGTCCTTGCGGCCCTCGGCGCGGGCGCTGCGCGATTCGACGATCTCACGCACCTCGACGCGGGTGACGCCGAGGGCGCGGCCCTGTTTGGCGGCGCGGTCGAGGTAGCGGTCGAGAAGCTCCCGCTCGGGGCCGGCCTTCATCCGGCCGACCGCCGCGATGGTGATGCGCACGTGCTTCTCTCCCGTGGACGGCTCGCGTCGTCAGCCGCGCGCGGGCGCACGCGGACCGGCGTCGGCCGACCACATCTTCTCGAGGGCGTAGAAGCCGCGCACCTCGGGACGGAAGAGATTGATCAGCACGTCGCCGGCGTCGACCAGCACCCAGTCGCAATGGGGCAGGCCCTCGACGCGGGGGTTCTGGACGCCGATGCGCTCGAGATCCTCGATCAGGCGGTCGGCGATGGCGCCGACATGCCGATGCGATCGGCCGGACGCCACGATCAGGGCGTCGGCGAGCGACGATTTCTCGGCGATGTCGAGGGTGACGACGTCTTCGGCCTTGCTGTCGTCGAGGCTCTTCAGGGCGGCGTCGACGATGGTCTCGGCGTTCGGCCAGGGCCGCAGGGCGGCCGGCGAAATCGGAGCCTCGGCGGCTCCGCGGGTCTGTTCGACGGGCAGGTGAGTGACCTCCTCTCGAGTGCGGCCTGCGACGGCGCGGATCTCGGAACTCGACCCTCTCCTCGTCCTCTCGTCGCTCGAACCGGTCGGACCGATGGTTCGACGCTTCGACATTGAGCCAAGGCGGGCGGCATTTCAAGACCAAAGGCGGGCGGCGGCGGGTGACGCGGACGGTGGGATCGGCTAAGTCTTCGCGTGTGATCGCACCTTGAGGAGCCGTCGCCCGTGACCCCCGCCGAATTCGAGAGCCTGCCCTATCGCCCCTGCGTCGGGATCTGCCTGATCAATCGCGCGGGGCTCGTCTGGATCGGCCGTCGCGCCAACGAAGGTCTGGTCGAGCACGTCGCGCCGGGGCACGAGTGGCAGATGCCGCAGGGCGGCATCGATCCGGGCGAGGATCCGATCGAGGCCGCGCGGCGCGAACTCTGGGAGGAGACCAACGTGCGCACCGCCAGTCTGATCGCCGAAGCGCCGGACTGGTACAGCTACGACATTCCGCGAGACGTGGTCGGCGAGCGCTGGCGGTTCAAGTGGCGGGGGCAGACCCAGAAGTGGTTCGCCTTCCGCTTCGAGGGCGACGAGACGGAGATCGACATCGTCCATCCGCCGGCCGGCGAGCGTGAGTTCGCCGAATGGCGGTGGGAGCCGATGGAAAATCTCCCCGCCCTGATCATCCCGTTCAAGCGGCCGGTCTACGAATCGGTGGTGACGGCGTTTCGACCTCTGGTCGGCGGCTGATTTAAGGCTTCATTGACCATGTTCGGGTCATCGTGGCCTCTCGGGACGAGAGGAAACGAGGATCGGCCATGGACATCGGCAGAACGACCATCACGCGAGGACGCGGCACGATCGATTTCGCGCGTCCGATCGACGGAGCGTGGCGGGGCGCGGTCGGCGCGCTCGGCGGAGCTCTGCTGACCGCGGCGGCGTCTGTCGTCGCGCTGGCGCGGCCCGGTCTCGACCTCTTCCCCGACGCCTTCGTCTGGTTCGGCAGCGGGCTCGCCCTGGCGCTCGGCGCGACGGCGGTGTCGGCGGCGCTGTCGGGGATCGAGCGGGTGGTGTCGTTCGAGGCGGCGACGGCGAGCGTCGTCGAGGAGCTGCGGACGCGCTTCGGCGCCGGCGTGCGGCGTCGGCTCGCCTATGAGGATTGCGGCACGCTCGGCGCGCTGCGCGAGGATCTCGGCGCGGGGCGGAGCCTGTGGCACCTGTTCCTGGTCGACGGCCGCGACGGGTCGGCGATGGAGATCGGCGATTTCGACGACGAAGGGGCGATGCGGCGCGGCGCGGCGGCGATCGCGGCGGTCCGGCCGGACATCGCGCTCGGCTGAGCGGGGAAACGGCAGCGCAGACGACGAAAAAGCCCCGATCGGTCGATCGGGGCTTTCGCATTTCGCCGTCGTGCGGTCGGATCAGTGGCTCGGCGCAGCGGCGAAGACCGCCTTGAGCTGGTCGAGTTTCTGCTGGGCGACGCGCTTGGCCTCGTCGGACTTGGCGTCGGCGAGGTCTTCCTCGGCGTCCTTGATCTCCTTGGCGATCACGTCGGCCTTCAGTTCCTCCACCGGGATCGCCTGTTCGGCGAGAATGGTGAGGCCGGCCGGGCCGGCGTCGGCGAAACCGCCGCGCACGAAGATCTTGGAAACCTTGCCGGAGACGCCGGTCGCCTCGAGGACGCCCGGACGCACCGTGGTCATGAACGGCGCGTGGCCCTTCAGCATGGTGAAGTCACCTTCGGCGCCGGGCACCATCACCTGCGCGACGTCCTCGGAGAGGACGAGACGCGCCGGAGAGACCAGCTCGAACTTGAACGCTTCGGCCATTTCCGCCTCGCTTCACCGCCTCGCGGCGCGCGCGAGGCTTCGTTGGACGTGCCGACCGGCCGACGTGCGGCCGGTCGAGCCGGAGTTTGCGATCAGGCGGCCTCGGCGGCGAGCTTCTTGGCCTTCTCGACCGCCTCTTCGATGGTGCCGACCATGTAGAAGGCGGCCTCCGGGAGGTGATCGTAGTCGCCGTCGCACAGCCCCTTGAAGCCGCGGATGGTGTCCTTCAGGTCGACGAGCTTGCCCGGCGAACCGGTGAAGACTTCGGCGACGTGGAAGGGCTGCGACAGGAAGCGCTCGATCTTGCGGGCGCGAGCGACCGCGATCTTGTCTTCTTCCGACAGCTCGTCCATGCCCAGGATGGCGATGATGTCCTGGAGCGCCTTGTAGCGCTGGAGGATCGCCTGAACCTGACGGGCGACCGCATAATGCTCCTCGCCGATGACCAGCGGAGAGAGGATGCGGCTGGTCGAATCCAGCGGGTCGACCGCCGGATAGATGCCCTTTTCGGCGATCGAGCGCGACAGAACGGTGGTCGCGTCCAAGTGGGCGAAGGAGGCGGCCGGGGCCGGGTCGGTCAGGTCGTCGGCGGGCACGTAGATGGCCTGCACCGAGGTGATCGAACCGGTGTTGGTGGTGGTGATGCGCTCCTGCAGGGCGCCCATCTCGGTGGCGAGGGTCGGCTGGTAGCCGACCGCCGACGGAATGCGGCCGAGCAGCGCCGACACTTCCGAGCCGGCCTGGGTGAAGCGGAAGATGTTGTCGACGAAGAACAACACGTCCTGACCCTGGTCGCGGAAGTACTCGGCGACGGTGAGGCCGGTCAGCGCGACGCGGGCGCGGGCGCCCGGGGGCTCGTTCATCTGGCCGTAGACCAGGGCGCACTTGGAGCCGGCGGCCGAGCCGTTGTTTTCCTTCGGGTCGACGTTCACGCGAGATTCGATCATCTCGTGATAGAGGTCGTTGCCCTCGCGGGTGCGCTCGCCGACGCCGGCGAAGACGGAGTAACCGCCGTGCGCCTTGGCGACGTTGTTGATGAGCTCCATGATCAGAACGGTCTTGCCGACGCCGGCGCCGCCGAACAGGCCGATCTTGCCGCCCTTCGAGTAGGGAGCCAGGAGGTCGACGACCTTGATGCCGGTGACCAGGATCTCGGCCTCGGTCGACTGTTCGGCGAAGGTCGGGGCGGGCGCGTGGATCGGACGGCGCTCGACCGCGTCGACCGCGCCGAGTTCGTCGACCGGCTCGCCGATGACGTTGATGATGCGGCCGAGGGTGCCCTCGCCGACCGGAACGGCGATCGGCAGACCGGTGTCGACGACTTCCTGCCCGCGGGCGAGACCCTCGGAGGAGTCCATCGCGATCGTGCGGACGGTGTTCTCGCCGAGATGCTGCGCCACCTCGAGCACGAGACGGGTGCCGTTGTTGGTGGTCTCGAGCGCGTTCAGGATCGCCGGGAGGTGGTCGTCGAACTGAACGTCGATGACGGCGCCCATCACCTGACGAATACGACCGATCTTGCTGTCAGCCATCGTGATGTCCTCTGGATGAGTTCTCAGACCGCTTCGGCGCCCGAGATGATTTCGATGAGTTCCTTGGTGATCATGGCCTGACGCGACCGGTTGTAGGTCGTGGTCAGCTTCTTGATCATTTCACCGGCGTTGCGGGTCGCATTGTCCATGGCGGACATGCGCGACCCCTGTTCGGACGCGGCGTTCTCGAGCAAGGCCCGGAAGATCTGCGTCGAGACGTTGCGCGGCAGCAGGTCGGCGAGGATCTCTTCCTCGCTCGGCTCGCATTCGTAGGCGGCGCCGCCGACGTCGGCCTTGGCGGCCTTCGCCGGGATCTCGGCCGGAATGATCTGCTGGGCGGTCGGGATCTGCGAGATCACCGACTTGAACTGCGAGTAGAACAAGGTCGCGACGTCGAAGTCGCCGGCCTCGAACATCGCCAGGATCTTCTTGCCGACGCCGTCGGCGTGGTCGTAGCCGAGCTGCTTGACGCCCTTGAACTCGATCACCTCGATGATCTTGTCGGCGAACTGGCGGCGCAGCGCGTCGGCGCCCTTGCGGCCGACGCAGAGAATCTTGACCGTCTTGCCTTCGCCGATCAGCCGATTGGCGGTGTCGCGGGCGAGACGGGCGATCGAGGAGTTGAAGGCGCCGCACAGGCCGCGTTCGGCGGTGCAGACGACCAGGAGCTGGACGTCGGCGCGGCCGTTGCCGGCGAGCAGGACGGGCGCGTCGGGGCGGCCTTCGAAGGCGCCCGCGAGATTGGCCAGAACGGAGGACATCCGTTCGGCGAAGGGCCGGGCGGCCTCGGCCGCCTGCTGGGCGCGACGAAGCTTCGCCGCGGCCACCATCTGCATGGCCTTCGTGATCTTCTGCGTCGCCTTCACCGAGGCGATGCGGTTTCGGAGATCCTTCAAGCTCGGCATCGGGCCGTCCTATCCTCGAGCATCAAACCGGGCGCGCCCGGCCCTCTCGTCATCGACCGCGCGGGACGCGCCGAAGCGCGTTCCGCAAGCCGACGGGTTGCCAAGTCCATCGCCGATCAGGCGAAGGCCTTGGTGTAGGCCTCGACCACCGACTTCAGCGAAGCGCCGAGCTCGGCCGTCAGTTCCTTCTTGTCGCGGATGCCGTCGAGAAGAGCGGCATGCTCGGCGCGAAGGTGACGCAGGAGGCCCTGCTCGTAGGCGCCGACCTTGGCGACCGGCAGGTTGTCGAGATAGCCGTTGATGCCGGCGTAGATCACGCAGACCTGCTCTTCCGTCTTGAGCGGCGAGAACTGGGGCTGCTTGAGGAGCTCGGTCAGACGGGCGCCGCGGTTGAGCAGGCGCTGGGTGACGGCGTCGAGGTCGGAGCCGAACTGCGCGAAGGCCGCCATTTCGCGGTACTGCGCGAGCTCGCCCTTGATCTTGCCGGCGACCTGCTTCATCGCCTTGACCTGCGCGGACGAGCCGACGCGGGAGACCGAGAGGCCGACGTTCACCGCCGGGCGGATGCCCTGGTAGAACAGATCGGTCTCGAGGAAGATCTGACCGTCGGTGATCGAGATCACGTTGGTCGGGATGTAGGCCGACACGTCGTTCGCCTGGGTCTCGATGACCGGCAGAGCGGTCAGCGAACCGAGGCCGTTGTCCTTGTTCAGCTTCGCCGCGCGCTCGAGCAGGCGGGAATGCAGATAGAACACGTCGCCCGGATAGGCTTCGCGGCCCGGCGGACGGCGCAGCAGCAGCGACATCTGACGATAGGCGACCGCCTGCTTGGACAAGTCGTCGTAGATGATCACGGCGTGCATGCCGTTGTCGCGGAAGTACTCGCCCATGGCGCAGCCGGCGAACGGCGCGATGAACTGCATCGGCGCGGCGTCGGAGGCGGTCGCGGCGACGACGATCGAGTACTCGAGAGCGCCCTGCTCTTCGAGGACCTTCACGAACTGAGCAACGGTCGAACGCTTCTGGCCGATCGCGACGTAGACGCAGTAGAGCTTCTGGCTCTCGTCGCCTGCCGCGTTGATCGACTTCTGGTTCAGGATGGTGTCGAGCGCGATCGCGGTCTTGCCGGTCTGACGGTCGCCGATGATCAGCTCGCGCTGGCCGCGGCCGATCGGGATCAGCGCGTCGACGGCCTTGAGGCCGGTCGACATGGGCTCGTGCACCGACTTGCGCGGGATGATGCCGGGCGCCTTGACGTCGACGCGGGCGCGCTTTTCGTAGATCACCGGGCCCTTGCCGTCGATCGGGTTGCCGAGCGCGTCGACGACGCGGCCGAGCAGGCCCTTGCCGGTCGGCACGTCGACGATGGCGCCGGTGCGCTTGACGGTGTCTCCTTCCTTGATCTCGCGATCGGAGCCGAAGATCACGATGCCGACGTTGTCGACTTCGAGGTTCAGCGCCATGCCGCGAGTGCCGTTGGCGAACTCGACCATCTCACCGGCCTGGACCTTGTCGAGGCCATGCACACGCGCGATGCCGTCGCCGACGGACAGAACCTGGCCGACCTCGGAAACCTCAGCCTCTTGGCCGAAGTTCTTGATCTGCTCCTTGAGGATTGCGGAAATTTCCGCCGCCCGAATATCCATCAGCGGACCTCTTTCAGTGCGACCTTGAGAGAAGTGAGTTTCGTCTTCAGGGAGGTGTCGATCATGCGGGAGCCGACCTTGACGATCAGACCACCGATGATCGAGGGATCCACCTTCGGGACGATCCGGATCTGCTTGCCCCCGGTGACGCCCGAGAGCGCCGACGAGAGCGAGGAGACCTGGTCCTCGGTGAGGGAGTGCGCCGACGTGACCTCGGCCACCTGCTCGCCGCGATGGGCGGCGACCAGCTGACGATAGGCCTCGATCATGCCGGGAAGGACGAACAGGCGGCGATTGCGCGCCGCCAGAGAGATGAAGTTGGCGGCGAAGCCGCCGATGCCGAGGCTGCCCATCACGGCGCCGACGGCGCGGGACTGTTCCTCGGCGGAGAAGACCGGGCTCGCGACGAGGCGGCGAAGATCCGCGCTCTCGCCCATGGCCTTGTCGAAGGTGTCGAGAGCCTCGGCGACGGCGTCGACGGCGCCGCTTTCCAGGGCCACCTCGAAGAGCGCGCTCGCATAGCGCCGAGCCACGCCGGATACGATCGAAGCCGTCTCTGCCACCGGTCCGGAACCCCCACGCCAATTCGGGCGTTCGACGCGACAACCGCTCCGGACGCCCTTGAAATCATTGGATTCTTTCGACGGTGCAAAGCCTTGCGAAAGCTTTTCCGCCGAAGACGGGCGTGTCCTAGCATAGGGGATCGGAGGACGCAACACGGCCCCTCAGCCGATTTCCGAAAGTCTAAGACGGCTCGAGGGCGTCCCCAGACGCCCGTCCGGTCACAGAAAGCTCTGCGGATCGACGTCGACATGGACGCGGACGTCGCCGCGCGGGGCGGGCGCGTGGGCGAGCCAATCGCGCAGGACGGCCTGGAGATCAGTGGTCCGATCGGTGTTCAGCAGCAGTCGGAAGCGGTGGCGGCCGCGGATCACGGCGATGGGGGCCTCGGCGGGACCCAGCGCGATGCGGTCGGGGCCGGAAGGGGCGAGGGCTGCGAGGGCGCGGGCGTGGGCGAAGGCGGCGTCGCGGGCCTCGGCCGAGACGATCAGCGCGGCGAGGCGGCCGAAGGGCGGCATGCGCGCGCGGCGGCGCTCCTCGCTCTCGCGTTCGTAGAAGCCGTCGCGGTCGCCGTGGACGATGGCGCGCAACACCGGATGGTCGGGGGCGCGGGTCTGGAGGAAGGCGCGGGCGCCGCCGGCGACGCGGCCGGCGCGGCCGGCGACCTGGGAGACCAGTTGGAAGGTCTTCTCGGCGGCGCGCAGATCGCCGTGGGCGAGGCCGAGGTCGGCGTCGACGACGCCGACCAGATCGAGCAGGGGGAAGTTGTGACCCTTGGCGAGGATCTGGGTGCCGATGACGAGATCGGCCGCGCCTTCGGCGAAGGCGGCGAGTTCGGCCTTCATGCGTTGGGCGCCGCCGGGCATGTCGGACGAAAGAACGAGACGGCGGGCGTCGGGGAAGGTCAGCGCCGCCTCTTCGGCGATGCGTTCGACGCCGGGGCCGCAGGCGACGAGGCCGTCGACCTCGCCGCATTCGGGACAGGCGTCGGGGCTGCGCAGGGTGTGGCCGCAGTGGTGGCACATCAGGACGCCGCGGAAGCGATGCTCGACCAGCCAAGCGGAGCAGTTCGGGCATTCGAAGCGATGGCCGCAGGAGCGACACAGGGTCAGCGGCGCATAGCCGCGGCGATTGAGGAAGAGCAGGGCCTGGCGGCCGTTCGCGATGGTGTCGCGCACCGCAGCGACGAGCGGGGGGGCGAGGAAGCGGCCGGGCTCGGGCCGGTGGACGCGCAGATCGAGGGCGCGGACCTCGGGCAGACGGCCGGCGCCGGCGCGGGTCGGCAGGGTGTGGCGGCGGTAGCGGCCCTGTTCGGCGTTGACCCAGGTCTCGAGCGAGGGCGTGGCGGAGGCGAGCACGACGGGGAAGTCTTCGAGGCGGCCGCGCAGCACGGCCATGTCGCGGGCGTGATAGACGACGCCGTCCTCCTGTTTGTAGGCGGCGTCGTGCTCCTCGTCGACGACGATCAGGCCGAGCTCGGCGAAGGGCAGGAACAGGGCGGAGCGTGCGCCGACGACGACGCGGACCTCGCCGGTGGCGACGCCGCGCCAGACCCGGGCGCGGGCCTTGGGCGGGACCTCCGAATGCCATTCGGCCGGCTTCACGCCGAAGCGGTCGACGAAGCGGTCGAGAAATTCGGCGGTGAGCGCGATTTCGGGCAGGAGCACCAGGGCCTGACGGCCGGCCTTGGCGGCGGCGGCCACCGCCTCGAAATAGACCTCGGTCTTGCCGGAGCCGGTGACGCCGTCGAGGAGATGGACGCCGAAGCCGCCGGCCGCGATCGCCTCGACGAGGGCGTCGGCGGCGGCGCGCTGGTCGGGGCCGAGCGGCTTGCCGCCGTGATCGGGATCGGGGTTCGCCGGCGGCCGACCGGGGGGCAGCCAGACCTCTTCGAGCGTTCCTTGCGCGATCAGGCCGTCGACGACGCTGGCCGAGACGCCGGCGGAGGCGGCCAGCCCGGTGCGCGACCAGGCGAAGCCGTCCTCCATCGCCTCGAGCACCCGGGCGCGGGCCGAGGTCATGCGTTCGGGGCGCGGTCCGGCGAGGCGGACGCCGCGGATCGGGGCTTCCGGCTCCAGCGCCTCGGGCGCGCGCAACACCATGCGCAGCACCATGCCGCGCGGCATCAGATAATGACGGGCGAGCCGGTCGACGAAGCGGCGCAGGGCGGGCTTCACCGGGGGGCAGTCGAAGGTCCGCTCGATCTCGCGCAGCCGGTTGTCGCCGACGCGCAGGCCGCCGCCCGGCTCCTCGTCCCAGACGACGCCGAGCACCTTGCGGGGGCCGAGGGGGACCTCGACGATCGAGCCCGGTTCGATCTCGAGCCCGCGCGGCACGCGATAGGAATAGGCGACGTCGAGGGCGACGGGGACGACGACGGGCACGACGAAAGGCCGCGCCGCCGGCGGCGCGGGGTCGGGGGCGTAGAAGAGGTCGTCGATCGGTCGGGCCATGCGATTCGCGGTTCGGGGGCGGTTTCTCGAAGATAGGCGGGGGGCGCTGGCGAGGCGAGGGGGAGAGTGGCGTGCGCGTCGGGGGCGGGCGTGGGGGGCCGCGCTCTGCGGGGGCTTCCGACCCGATGGGAGATGCTTCGAGCCTCGGCATGGCGATCTCTGCTCGCTTCCGGAGACGCGCGGGTCTGGTCCGTGCGCGATCCTTCGAGACGCGCCTCACGGCGCTCCTCAGGATGAGGCGCTGGAGATTTCAGAATGAGGCGTCGGAATTTTCCGCTGAAAATACAAACACCTCATGCTGAGGAGGCGCGCCTTCGGCGCGCCGTCTCGAAGCATCGTGCACCGAAATCGAACCATGACGCGCCGAGCCGACGGGACGTTCCCTTCACGGCCTCGTCCGCCATGCTTCCTTAACCACGATCGGCCGATCATCGGGGCTCCGATCGCCGTTCCGGTTCGACCTCATGACCGCTCCGCCCCCTCCCGAGATCCTGATCCTCGCCGCGCCCGATCTGGCGGCGGCGTTGACGCGGTGGCGGACGCATCTCGCTGCCGAGCGGCGGGCCTCGGCGGAGACGGTCGAGGCATACGACCGCGACGTCGAACAGTTCCTGCGTTTTCTCACCGAGCATCGAGGCGCTGCGCCGACGATCGCCGATCTCTCCGATCTGAAGCCGGCCGATCTACGCGCCTTCCTCGCCCGACGGCGGCGCGACCGTGCGGTCGGGGCGCGGACGCTCGGGCGCAACCTCGCCGGGATCCGCTCGCTCGCCCGTTTCCTCGAACGGCGCGAGGGGCTCAACGCCGCGCCCTTTCGGGCGACCCGCGCGCCGAAGGCGGGGCGATCCCTGCCGCATCCGGTCACGGCCGCGGCCGGGCTCCGGCTCGCCGACGCGGGCGAGAGCCTCGCCGAGGAGCCGTGGGTGGCGGCGCGCGACGCGGCGGTGTTCGCGCTTCTCTACGGGTGCGGCCTGCGCATCTCCGAGGCGTTGGGGCTTTCCCGCCGCGACGCGCCGACGACGGCGGCGCGGGCGCTCCGGGTCACGGGCAAGGGCGGCAAGACGCGGATCGTGCCGGTGCTGCCGAAGGTGGTCGAGGCGATCGAGGCCTATCTGAGGCTCTGCCCCTTCGTTCTCGACGCGGAGGGCCCGCTGTTTCGAGGCGTCAAGGGCGGAGCGCTCTCGCCGAGGATCGTGCAACTGGCGATGGAGCGGATGCGCGGCGTCCTCGGCCTCGACGACACGGCGACGCCGCATGCGCTGCGCCACGCCTTCGCCACGCATCTCCTCGGGGCGGGCGGCGACCTCAGGACCATCCAGGAGCTGCTCGGCCACGCCTCTCTGTCGACGACGCAGATCTACACCCACGTCGACGCGGCGCGGCTGCTCGAGGTCTGGGCGAAGACCCATCCTCGCGCTTGACGCGCCCGCCGGAGGGCGCGGGCGAACAAACGCCGGCGCGGGCTTCCGTAGCGGCGCGGCGCGTGGAAGAGTGATCGCCCTCAGGGTTCATCCCGATCTCCCGCCGCCGGATCCCGCTCTTGCCGAAGTCGACGCCTCTCACGACGGTCGCGCCGTTCCTGTTCGTGGCGATCTGGTCGACCGGCTGGATCATGGGTCGCTACGCCGCGATGGACGGCGATCCGCTGACCTTCCTGCTGGTGCGCTTCGCCTCGGCGATCGCGGTGCTGACGCCGATCACGATCGCGATTCGAGCCGACTGGCCGAAGGGCGGCCGGGCGATCGCGCATGCGCTCGGCTCCGGCGTGCTCCTGCACGCGCTCTATCTCGGCGGCGTGTGGTGGGCGATCGCGCACGGGGTGCCGGCCGGGCTGTCGGCGGTGATCGCGGCGTTGCAGCCCCTGATGACGGCGGCGCTGGCGCCGGTGCTCGCCGGCGAGACGATCAGGCTGCGGCGGGCCGGGGGCTTCGTCGTCGGCTTCCTCGGCATCGCGATCGTCGTCTCGCCGAAGCTGGTCGGGCTGGCGCCGGGCGATCTCGGCGCCGTCGCGTTGCCGCTCGCCGTCAACGTCGCGGCGATGCTGGCGGTGACGCTCGGCACCTTCCACCAGAAGGCGCGGGTCGCCTCGGGCCATCTGCTGGCGGTGGCGACGCTGCAATATGTCGGGGCGCTTCTGGTCCTGGCGCCGATCGCCTTCCTGATCGAGCCGATGCGGTTCGATCTCAACGCCCGTTCGGCGGCGACTTTGGCGTGGTCGGTGCTCGGCCTGTCGATCGGGGCGATCGGGCTCTTGCTGCATCTGATCCGATGCGGCGAGGTGTCGCGCGCGGCGGCGTTGATCTATCTGGTGCCGCCGGCGGCGGTCGCCGAGGCGTGGTTCCTCTTCGGCGAAACGGTGAGCCCGATCCAGATCTTCGGCGTCGCCGTCACGGTGTCGGGCGTGGTGCTCGCGCAGCGACGCGGTTGAGGCGAGATGTCGCCTTTCGAAGCATTGCGCCGTCGCGCCGTTTCCGCTTCTTTCGCAGCGCAGCAACACGAAACCAACCGAACCCGGGCGGGGATCGGACGAGGGAGTTCATGCCATGGCCGCTTCCGGTCGAATCGATTTGGACCTGATCACGCTCGGCCGTGAGGCCGTTACGGCCCTCGACGGGCTCTATGCGGCCGCGCGCGGCGCGGTGCGGGCCAAGGTCGAGAAGGACGGCAAGATCTCCTCGGCGCTGGTCGATCAGGAACAGCGCGCCACGCACGGCCTCGCCTGGCTCGCCACCTACGTCGAATCGCTGCGCGAAATGGTCGACTATGCGGAACGCCTGACCGGCGAGGGCAAGTTCGGCGAGATCGAGCGGGACATCGTGTCGATCGCCTTCGGCGAATTCCTCGCGCAGATCTTCGGCGGCATTCCGATGAACCAGGGCGAGATCATCCGTCTCGCCGACATGGGCGTCGCGAACGTCGACGTCGCCGCAGCCCACGTGCCGGCGATCGAGACCCTGATCGCACACGGCAACACGCCGGCCGTGCGCGAGGCGCTGGTCGTCGCCATGGCCCGGCTCGAGGGCGCGGGCTCGTTCGGCGAGCTCGGCCTCGACGAGACGCTCAACCAGTTCCGCGACGAGATGCGCAAGCTCGCCGTCGACGCGGTGCTGCCGCACGCCCACGAGTGGCATCTGAAGAACGAATACATTCCGATGGAATTGATCGGTCAGATGGCCGAGATGGGCGTGTTCGGCCTGACCATTCCGGAGGAATACGGCGGCCTCGGCCTCGGCAAGGAGTCCATGTGCGTCGTCTCCGAGGAGCTGTCGCGCGCCTATATCGGCGTCGGCTCGCTCGGCACCCGCTCGGAGATCGCGGCGGAGCTGATCCTGTGCGGCGGCACCGAGGAGCAGAAGCAGGAGTGGCTGCCGAAGCTCGCCTCGGGCGAGATCCTGCCGACGGCCGTCTTCACCGAGCCGAACACCGGTTCCGACCTCGGCTCGCTGCGCACCCGCGCCGTGAAACAAGGCGACCAGTACGTCGTCAACGGCAACAAGACCTGGATCACCCATCCGGTCCGCGCCGACCTGATGACGCTCTTGGTGCGCACCAACCCGGACGAGGCCGGCTGGAAGGGCCTGTCGATGCTGCTCGCGCCGAAGCCGCGCGGCGACGACGCGAACCCGTTCCCGGCCGAGGGCATGTCGGGCGGCGAGATCGAGGTGCTCGGCTATCGCGGCATGAAGGAATACGAGATCGCCTTCGACGGCTTCACCGTGCCGGCGGCGAACCTGCTCGGCGGCGTCGAGGGGCAGGGCTTCAAGCAGCTGATGCAGACCTTCGAGAGCGCCCGCATCCAGACCGCGGCGCGCGCCATCGGCGTCGCCCAGTCGGCGCTCGATCTGGGGCTCCGCTACGCCCAGGAGCGGGTTCAGTTCGGCAAGGCGCTGATCGCCTTCCCGCGCGTCGCCGACAAGCTGGCGATGATGGCGGTGGAGATCATGGTGGCGCGGCAGCTCACCTATTTCGCCGCCCGCCAGAAGGATCACGACAAGCGCTGCGACCTCGAGGCCGGCATGGCGAAGCTGCTCGGCGCCCGCGTCGCCTGGGCGGCGGCCGACAACGCCCTGCAGATCCACGGCGGCAACGGCTTCGCGCTCGAGTATCCGATCTCCCGCGTGCTGTGCGACGCCCGCATCCTCAACATCTTCGAGGGCGCCGGCGAAATCCAGGCGCAGGTGATCGCCCGTCGTCTGCTCGACGGCGGCAATTGAGGTAAAGGGCTCTGCGTCGAAGTGAGACGTCGCGTCGACGCGGTTCCCGAAATGTCCGGATCCGGCAAATCCCCGCCCCCTAAATTTTCAGGGATTGGCGATTTCGCTGGTTCTGACATGCTGTGGGGGCGTCGGAAGTTCAGGGGATCTTACGACGTCGACTCGATATTTGCCGGCCGAACCCAGTTCGGCCGGCTTTTTTCGTTCCGCGGCGTCGACGGCGGGCCGGCCGCAGCGCAGAAACGCCGTTTCTGCGCCGGCGTTAACCCTTTCATAGGTTTCGATTTGATTTCGGCGGTCGACCGTGCGATCTCTGTTCTCACACACGGTCATCTGAACTCTCGGAAAAACCGGTCGGCACGCGAGCCGACCGGTTTTTTCTTTTGGCGTCACCACGGATGGCGTCGATCTGGTTCGGCCGCGGCGATGGCCCTATGGTCGACCGGTCGGATCGGGAGGGCGTCGTGGGGCGAGGCGGAATGGAGCGGGACGGGCGCGTCATCCTCGTCACCGGGGCGTCTTCGGGCATCGGGCGAGCGGCGGCGGAAACGCTCGGCGCGCGGGGCTGGCGGGTCTTCGCGACGGCGCGTCGGACGGAGGATCTCGCCGAGCTGGCGGCTCTGCCGGGCGTCACGGCGCTGCCGCTGGAGCTCGCCGACCCCGCCTCGATCGCGGCCTGCGCCGAGGCGCTGCTGGCGGCGACCGGCGGGCGGATCGACGCGCTCTTCAACAACGCCGCCTTCGGTCAGTTGGGCGCGGTGGAAGATCTGCGGCCGGGGGTCTTGAGGGCGCAGTTCGAGGTCAACGTGTTCGGTTGGCACGATCTGACGCGGCGTCTGATCCCGGCGATGCGAGCGGCGGGCCGGGGGCGGATCGTTCAGTGTTCCTCGGTGCTCGGCATCGTCGCGATGAAGTATCGCGGCGCCTATGTCGCCTCGAAATTCGCGCTGGAAGGGCTGACCGACACGCTTCGAATGGAGCTGCGCGGTTCGGGCGTCGAGGTGTCGACGATCCGGCCCGGACCGATCGCCACGCGATTCGTCGCGCATGCGATCGAGGCCTTCGAGGCCCATGTCGACGTCGCCGGATCGGTCCATGCCGAGGTCTATCGGCGGCGGCTCGAACGGCTCAGGCGCGGCGGAGCGTCGCGTTTCAAGCTGCCGCCGAGCGCGGTGGTCGAAAAGCTGATCCACGCTCTCGACGATCCGCATCCGCGCGCCAGCTATGCGGTGACGACGCCGACGCTGATCATGGGATGGGCGCGGCGGCTTCTCACGGACGGGGCCCTGTCGCGCCTCGCCGGACGATTGTCGGATCGAGAATGAGGGGACGACCATGAGCGCCGTGCTGGGACTGATGCTCGCCGGCGCGCTCGCCGCGGTGCTCGTGACGCTCGGGCTCGGCGTCCTCAATACGGCGCGCGGCGGTCCGCCGGAACGTTCGCAGAAATTGATGCGTTTGCGCGTCGTCCTGCAGGGCGTGGCGATCCTGGTCTTCCTCGCCTTTCTCTTCGTCCGCGGCTGAAGGGGGAATGGACGCGGGCGGAAAACTCGGCGATATGCCGCGCAAGGCGAAAGGGGGCCGGGCATGGTCGTGCTCAACCGCATCTACACCCGCAAGGGCGACGACGGGACGACGTCGTTGGTCACCGGCGAACGGTTGCCGAAGTCGGCGCTTCGGATCGAGGCCTACGGCACGGTCGACGAGACCAACGCGGTGGTCGGGATGGCGCGGCTGCACACCGCCGCCTTCGCCGATCTCGACGCGATGCTCGCCCGGATCCAGAACGATCTCTTCGATCTCGGCGCCGATCTCGCCACGCCGCCTGACGCGCAGTTGAAATGGGAGCCGCTTCGGATCGTGGCGGCCCAGGTCGAGCGGCTGGAGGCGGAGATCGATCGGCTCAACGCCGATCTCGAGCCGCTGAAGTCCTTCGTCCTGCCGGGCGGTTCGCCGGCCTCGGCGCATCTCCATCTGGCGCGGACGGTGTCGCGGCGGGCCGAGCGGATCATGGTCGGGCTGACGCGCGACGACGAGGGCGCGGTGAGCCGTGAGGCGGTCGCCTACGTCAATCGTCTGTCCGACTTCTTCTTCGTCGCCGCCCGTTGGGTCAACGACCAGGGGCGCGCCGACGTGCTGTGGACGCCCGGCGCGAATCGTTGAGTGCGCCGATCGTAGGGGCCGGGAGCGGCGCCTCACTGCGACCGAGGCTTACGAACGTTCGTTAGGGCTCGGAAAACCGGGCTCGCACAGTACGTCAATCGTCTACCGAATTCGTTCGCAGGGCGAATTGACAAGGGGGTGGGACGTCAGTAGCGTCCGGCCCGCCTTTTTCCCGTCGCATGCCGGGCGAGGGCGTCGTCCGACGCCCGTCGAATCGGTTGGCATCGACAAACCAGACCGTCGGCGACAAGCCGACTTCGGAGGGCTCACCCGATGAAGATTCTCGTGCCCGTGAAGCGGGTGGTCGACTACAACGTGAAGATCCGGGTGAAGCCGGATGGTTCCGGCGTCGATCTGGCCAACGTCAAGATGTCGATGAACCCGTTCGACGAGATCGCCGTCGAGGAAGCCATTCGCCTGAAGGAGAAGGGCGTCGCGACCGAGATCGTGGTGGTGTCGATCGGACCGGCGCAGGCCGTCGAGACGCTGCGCACGGGTCTGGCCATGGGCGCCGACCGCGGCATCCTGGTCAAGGTCGACGGCGTGGTCGAGCCGCTGGCGGTCGCCAAGATCCTGAAGGGCGTGGTCGAGGCGGAGAAGCCCGGCCTCGTCGTCCTCGGCAAGCAGGCGATCGACGACGACACCAACGCCACCGGCCAGATGCTGGCGGCGCTGACCGGCCTGGCCCAGGGCACCTTCGCCTCGAAGGTCGAGGTTTCCGGCGAGACCGTCTCGGTCACCCGCGAAGTCGACGGCGGCCTGCAGACGGTGTCGCTCAAGATGCCGGCGATCGTCACGACCGACCTGCGCCTCAACGAGCCGCGTTACGCCTCGCTCCCCAACATCATGAAGGCGAAGAAGAAGCCGGTCGAGGAGAAGGCCCCGGCCGACTTCGGCGTCGACGTCGCTCCGCGCCTCACCGTGCTGGAGACGCGCGAGCCGGCCGGCCGCAAGGCCGGCGTCAAGGTGGGTTCGGTCGCCGAACTCGTCGCCAAGCTGGCCGACGAAGCCGGCGTGATCTGAAGGAGATCTCCGATATGACCGTTCTTCTGATCGCCGAACACGACGGCGCCGTCCTCAAGGACGCCACCGCCAAGGCTCTGACCGCGGCGCTCGCCATCGGCGGCGACGTGCATGTCCTCGTCGCGGGCGCGAGCGTCGACGCGATCGCGGCGGAAGCCGCGCAGCTCTCCGGCGTCGCCAAGGTGCTGACCGCTGCCGACGCCTCTCTGGCCCATTTCCTGGCCGAGCCCTTCGCGGCGCTGATCGTCTCCCTCGCGGGTGGTTACGACGCGATCGTCGGCGCGGCGACGACCACGGCGAAGAACGTGCTGCCGCGCGTCGCCGCTCTCCTCGACGTCGCGCAGATCTCCGAGATCACCAAGGTGGTCGCGGCCGACACGTTCGAGCGTCCGATCTACGCCGGCAACGCCATCCAGGTGGTGAAGTCGTCCGACGCCAAGAAGGTGATCACCGTCCGCACCGCGTCGTTCGGCGCGACGGCCAAGGGCGGCGCGGCTTCGATCGAGGCGGTTTCCGTCCCGGCCGATCCGGCGCTGTCCTCCTTCGTCGGCGAAGAGCTGTCGAAGTCGGACCGTCCGGAACTGACGTCGGCCAAGATCATCGTCTCGGGCGGCCGGGCGATCGCCAATCGCGAGAACTTCGCGACCTACATCGAGCCGGTGGCCGACAAGCTCGGCGCGGCGATCGGCGCGTCGCGCGCCGCGGTCGACGCGGGCTACGCGCCGAACGACTGGCAGGTCGGTCAGACCGGCAAGGTGGTCGCCCCCGAGCTCTATGTCGCCTGCGGCATCTCCGGCGCGATCCAGCATCTCGCCGGCATGAAGGACTCGAAGGTGATCGTGGCGATCAACAAGGACGAGGAGGCGCCGATCTTCCAGGTCGCCGACTACGGCCTCGTCGCCGACATCTTCACCGCGCTGCCGGAAATGGCCGCGGAACTCGCCAAGCGGGGCAAGTGAGGCGAGGCCGGCGCGCCGGCGGTCGTGCGACGATCGAACGACGTCGGACGACTTGCCGATCGCCGTCGGGCCACCGATGATGCGCTCGCCCGTTTCGACGGGCGAGCGTGATCGTTTCGAGCGGCGGCGAACGCGGCTCGGCGCGAAGAGGCGGCGCGAGGGTTTTTGCTGCATTGCGGAAAATGCGGCCGGAGCCTAGAGTGCGCCCGCGCTCCTCAGGGAGCCTGCGGTCATCGTGGACCGCTCCAGGAATTGATCGAGGCCGAAACGGGGGCCGTCATGGCGTTCGAAATCAAGCGAATCGGCGTTGTCGGCGCCGGCCAGATGGGCAACGGCATCGCGCATGTCTGCGCGGTGGCCGGTTACGACGTGGCGCTCAACGACATGTCGACCGAGCGCATCCAGCTCGGGTTGGCGACGATCAACGGCAACATGACCCGTCAGGTCAACAAGAAGCAGATCACCGAAGAGGAGCGCGTCGCGGCGCTCGGCCGCATTCAGGCGGCGGAGAATCTCGACGCGCTCGGCGACTGCGATCTGGTGATCGAGGCGGCGGTCGAGAACGAACAGATCAAGCGCAAGATCTTCCAGCAGATCTGCCCGGTTCTGAAGCCGGAGGCGCTGCTCGCCACCAACACCTCGTCGATCTCGATCACGCGGCTGGCCGCGTCGACCGATCGTCCGGAGAAATTCGTCGGCGTCCACTTCATGAATCCGGTGCCGCTGATGCAGCTCGTCGAGCTGGTGCGCGGCATCGCGACCGACGATCCGACCTTCGAGCTCGCCAAGGGCTTCGTGGCGCGTCTCGGCAAGATCCCGACGGTGGCCGAGGACTTCCCGGCGTTCATCGTCAACCGCATCCTGCTGCCGATGATCAACGAAGCGATCTACACGCTCTACGAGGGCGTCGGTTCGGTCGACGCGATCGACACGGCGATGCGGCTCGGCGCCAATCATCCGATGGGCCCGCTGCAGCTCGCCGATTTCATCGGCCTCGACACCTGCCTGTCGATCATGCAGGTGCTCTACGAGGGCCTCGCCGATTCGAAGTATCGTCCCTGCCCGCTCCTGGTGAAGTACGTCGAGGCCGGGTGGCTCGGCCGCAAGACCCAGCGCGGCTTCTACGACTATCGCGGCGAGAAGCCGGTGCCGACGCGCTGAGCGATCGGCGACGAGTTCGTTTCCTGCGACGCGCCCGGGACCTCTCGGGCGCGTCGTTCGTTCAGCCGGCGGAGAACCTCATGTCGTCTCGCTCCCGCGCCACCTTCGTCGGCTTCGGCGCGATCGTGATGTGGTCGTCCCTGTCGACGCTGGTGGCGATCTCCGGCGCGTCGCCGCCGTTCCTGCTCAATGCGCTGACCTTCGGGCTGTCGGGCGCGGCGGCGGTCGCGTGGTTGGCGGCGACCGGGCGGCTCGGCGTCCTGCGGCAGCCGGCGCGGGTGTGGGGGCTCGGGGTGGCCGGCCTCTTCGGCTACCATGCGCTCTATTTCGCGGCGCTCCGGTGGGCGCCGCCGGTCGAGGCGAGCCTCGTCAACTATCTGTGGCCGCTGTTGATCGTGGTGCTGTCGGGGCTCTTGCCGGGCGAACGGCTGAAGTCGCATCACCTCATCGGGGCCGGGCTCGGACTGCTCGGCGCGGCGGCGGTGGTGACCAAGGGACGCGGGCTCGATCTCGATCCGGCGCATGTCGCCGGCTACCTCTGCGCCGCCGGCGCGGCCTTGGTCTGGTCGAGCTATTCGGTCCTGTCGCGGCGGCTCGCGGAAGCGCCGACGGCGACGGTCGCCGGCTTCTGTCTCGCCACCGGCCTCCTGTCGGCGGCGTGCCATGCCGCCTTCGAGACGACGATCTGGCCGGTGGGCTGGGTCCAGTGGGGCGCGGTGGCGGCGCTGGCGATCTTTCCGCTCGGCTTCGCCTTCTTCGCCTGGGACCACGGCGTCAAGCGCGGCGACATCCAGGTGCTCGGCGCGGCGAGCTATCTCGCGCCGCTGCTCTCGACGCTCCTGCTGATTCTCTCCGGCAACGGCCGCTTCGACGCTTCGGTCGGCTTCGCGGCGGTGGCGATCACCCTCGGCGCGGTGATCGCCTCGAAGGACATGTTGCGGCGGAAGGCCGGCTCAGACGCCGAGGCGTGAGGGACGGGGGCTCGGCGACCAGTCGGGCGGGGCGAGTTCGAAGCCGGCGAATTCGAAGCCGGGGGCGACGGTGCAGCCGACCAGGGTCCAGGCGCCGAGGCTCACCGCGGTCTGCCAGGCGCCCGTCGGGACGATCGCCTGGGGGCGCCGGCCGAGGCCGATCTCGCTTCCCAGATGCACGCACCATGCATCGTGCCCGTTCTCGCTGACGGTCAGGGCGAGGGGGCTGCCGGCGTACCAGTGCCAGGTCTCGACGGCGTCGACGCGATGCCAGTGCGAGACCTCGTCGGCGGCGAGCAGGAAATAGATGGCGGTCGATCGCGCGCGGCCGTCGGGACCGGGCGCGTCGCGGAAGGTCTCGCGGAAGTGGCCGCCTTCGGGATGCGGCGCGAGGTCGAGCAGGCGGATCACCTCGGCGGCGGAAAGCGCGCTCGGATCGGTCATCGCGGGCCCCCTCAGAAGCGGTCCTTGCGGGCGCGGATCTCGGCGAAGACGTCGACGTCGGAGCGGCCTTCCATGTCGAGGGCGGCCTTCACCGCCGGCTGGTCGGCGCGCAGGAAGGGGTTGGTGGCGAGCTCGCGGCCGATGGTGGTCGGCAGGGTCGGCCGACCTTCGAGGCGCAGGTCGCGCACTTCGACGAGACGGGCGGCGAGGTCGGGGTTGCCGGGCTCGATCGTCGCGGCGAAACGGCCGTTCGCTTCCGTGTATTCGTGGCCGCACCACACCCGCGTCTGCGGCGGCAGGGCGCGCAGGCGGCGCAGGCTTTCCCACATCTGCCCGGGCGAGCCTTCGAACAGGCGTCCGCAGCCGAGCGAGAACAGCGTGTCGCCGACGAAGACCTCGCCGCCGATGCGATAGGCGACGTGGCCGAGGGTGTGGCCGGGCACGCCGATCACCTCGACGGCCGTGTCGCCGAGGGCGATGCGGTCGCCGTCGTGCACGGTGCGGTCGACGGCGGGCACGCGAGAGACGTCGTGGGCGGAAGCGGTGATGCGCGCGCCGAACTTCGCCTTCAGCGCCGGCACGGCCTCGACGTGGTCGTAGTGGTGGTGGGTGACGAAGACGTCGGTGAGCCGCCAGCCGGTTTCCTCGAGCGCATCGAGGATCGCCTCCTCGTCGGGCGCGTCGATCGAAGCGGTGGCGCCGCTCACGGTATCGTGGACGAGGAGACCGTAGTTGTCGTCGCGGGCCGGGAACATCCGGATCTCGATCATGGCGGGTCTCCTCGTGGGGTGGCGGCGCGTCACCGGGCCGTCTCGACAGGTCGGTCGGCCTACGACTAACATTCTCGGACGAGGAATGCGACCTTCGTCGTAAGCTTCGATCGCCCCGACGCGGTTCGGCTCCGGAAGGCTCCATGTATCTCGACGTCGTCGATCTGAGAAACTTCTACGGCAGCGCGCTCGGCGCGCTGGTCCGCCGCTCGATCCGGACGAAACTGATCGAGATGTGGCCACGAGTGACCGGCGACCGGCTGCTCGGCCTCGGCTATGCGACGCCGTTCCTCAGACCCTTCCTCGGCCAGGCGGAGCGGGTGATCGGCTTCATGCCCGGTCGGCAGGGGGTGGTGAACTGGCCGAGCGAGGGACCGTCGTCGACGGCGCTGGTCGACGAGACGATGCTGCCCCTGCCCGATTCCTCGATCGACCGGATGGTGCTGATCCACACGCTGGAGATGGCCGACGATCCGGAGGACGTGTTGCGCGAGGCGTGGCGGGTGCTTGCGCCGGGCGGCCGGTTGATCGCGGTTGTGCCCAACCGTATAGGGCTGTGGGCGCGGCTGGAGACGACGCCGTTCGGCTACGGCCGGCCGTTCAGCCAGGGCCAGCTCGACGCGCTGCTCAAGGACACGTTGTTCTCGCCGATCGACTGGCGCGGCGCGCTGCACATGCTGCCGTCGTCGCGGCCGACCGTGCTGGCGATGTCGCGGCCGCTGGAGGTGTTCGGGCTGAAGGTCTGGCCGGGCTTCGCCGGCGTGCTCGTCGTCGAGGCGACAAAGCAGCTCTATCAGGGCATCCCGCAACGGGTCGGCAACAAGATGCGGCTCGCCCCGGTGTTCCGGCCGGCGTTGGCGCGCGACGTCGATCGCCTCGCCGACGACTGATCAGCGCCGCCGCTTCTCCAGCACGAAGACGCCCTGCTCGCCGAACAGGTTCCAGAACCACCACGGCGCCTTGAAGGACAGTTTGCGGCCGCGCGCGTCGAGGGCGAAGGAGGCGACGATCTCGGCGTCGATCTCCTTCACCAGTTCGACGAAGTCGCGGATCGTGCAGAAGTGGATGTTGGGCGTGTCGTACCAGGAATAGGGCAGATCCTCGGTCACCGGCATGCGGCCCCAGAGGAAGAACTGGCTGCGGATGCGCCAGTGGCCGAAATTGGGGATCGAGACGATCGCCCGCCTGCCGATGCGCAGCAGCTCCTCCAGCACGTGGCGCGGCCGATTGGTCGCCTGCAGGGTCTGGGAGAGGATCACCAGATCGAAGCCGCCGTCCGGATAGGTCCTGAGATCGGCGTCGGCGTCGCCCTGGATCACGGAGAGGCCGCGGGCGACGGAGGCGTTGACGCCGGCCTGGGAGAGCTCGATGCCGTGGCCGTCGATGTGCTTGGCCGCCTCCAGCCACTCGAGCAGGGCACCGTCGCCGCAGCCGACGTCGAGGACGCGGGCGCCTTCCGGCACCAGATCGCCGACCACGGCGAGGTCGACGCGGGAGGCGGGGACAGTGGGGATGCGGGAGCCGCCGGTCGTGTCGAACATGGGCCAGCCTCCTCTAGATGCCGCGGGCGCGGGCGGCCGCGTCGATGAAGCCGGTGAGGATGGCGTGCATCTCCGGCTCGTCGAGGAGGAAGGCGTCGTGACCGCGGTCGCTCTCGATCTCGGCGAAGGAGACCTTGGCGCCGGCGGCGGCGAGCGCATGGACGATCGTCCGGCTGTCGCGGGTCGGGAAGGCCCAGTCGGTGGTGAAGCTCATCACGCAGAAGCGGGTCTTCGTGCCGCGGAAGGCTTCGGCGAGCACGCCGCCGTGGTCGGCGGCGAGGTCGAAATAGTCCATCGCCCGCGACACGTAGAGATAGGAATTGGCGTCGAAGCGGTCGACGAAGGTCGAGCCCTGGTGGCGCAGGTAGCTCTCGATCTGGAAGTCGCCGTCGAAGCCGTAGCCGAGCGCCTCGCGGTTCTGCAGGCGGCGGCCGAACTTGCTGTGCAGCGACACCTCCGACATGTAGGTGATGTGGGCGGCCATGCGGGCGACGGCCAGCCCCTTGCGCGGCTGCACGCCGGCGTCGAGATAGCGGCCCTCGCGCCAGTCGGGGTCGGCCATAACTGCTTGGCGTCCGACTTCGTAGAAGGCGATGTTCTGGGCCGAATGGGAGGCGGCGGTGGCGATCGGAGCGGCGGCGAAGACGCGGTCCGGCCAAGCGGAGGCCCATTGCAGCACCTGCATGCCGCCCATCGAGCCGCCGGCCACCAGGAAGAGGTCGGGGATGCCGAGATGGTCGATCAGGGCGACCTGGGCGCGGACCATGTCGGCGATGGTGACGACCGGCAGGTCGAGGCCCCAGACGCGACCGGTCGCGGGATTGGTCGAGGCCGGGCCGGTGGTGCCCATGCAGCCGCCGAGGACGTTGGCGCAGATCACGAAGAAGCGGTCGGTGTCGATCGGCAGGCCGGGGCCGACGACGAGATCCCACCAGCCGGGCTTGCCGGTCACCGGATTGGTCGAGGCGACGTATTGGTCGCCGGTCAGCGCATGGCAGACGAGGACGGCGTTGGACTTCGTCGCGTTCAGTTCGCCGTAGGTCTCGTAGGCGATCTGCCAGGGGGAAAGCGTGATGCCGGCGTCGAGGACGAGCGGTCGGTCGTCGCCGAAACGGGCGACCCGGCTCGACGGCGCGTCGGCCTGATGCAGGCGCTGCGCCTCGCCGGTCTCGGGGGGCGTGGGGGCGGTGGTGTCGTCCATCGGCGGATCGGGTCCTCGCGGGGAAGACAGGGATGAGGAGGCGACGGCTTCCTGTCAATGTTTTCTTTGATTTCGCGGGGCGAGACGCCTAAGAAGACCGTGATTTTTCGACCCCCGGCACGAGGCGGCCCGCTCATGACCGAGACCATCGATCCGGCGACGCGCCTCGCCGGTCTCCGTCGCGAGATCGACGGGATCGACGAGGAGATCCACCGGCTCCTGGTGGCGCGCTCGGCGATCATCGACGAGCTGATCAAGGTGAAGGGCACGGCCGTCACCGGCGCGGCCTTCCGGCCGGCCCGCGAGGCCGATCTGATGCGGCGGCTGGTCGAGCGGCATCGCGGCATTCTGCCGGTCGTCACCGTCGAACACCTCTGGCGCGAAATCGTCTCGACCTTCACCTTCCTGCAGGCCCATTACGAGGTCTACATGGACGGCGGCCGCGATCCCGTCGCGATGCGGGATCTCGCCCGTTTCTATTTCGGCTTCACCGTGCCGGCGCATCTCGAGAGCGGGCCGGAGGAGGTGATCGCGGCGGTGGCGCGGTCGGTCTCCGATCTCGGCATCGTGCAGACGGCGCAGCCGAGCTGGGTCGGTCCGTGGTGGCGGCTACTCGGCGGCGACGGTCCTCGGATCATCGCGCGGCTGCCGTTCATCGAACTTCCCGGCCGGGTCGCGGATCTGCCGGCGCTGGTGGTCTCCAACCCGATCTCCGAGCCGATCGGGCCGGAGGTGCTGGCGCATGCGCTCGTCGGGGTCGGCGACCGCGATCCGAGCGAGGCGCTGGAGGTCGAGGGGTTCGAGCTCCTGGCGCGTCACGACGACGGGCCGCGGAGCGAGTTCCTCGTCGCCGCGCCGGCCGAGACGCCGGTAGAGCAGGTGATCGCCGCCTTCGCGCGGGCCGGCGTCGAAGTGCGCGAACCGCGCGTCGTCGGCGGCTATGCGCGGCCGATCCGACACGTCGGGCCGAGCGCGGGCGCGTCGGGCACGACCGACGCCGACGCCTCGGCGAACCGCTGAACCCTCTTCCCTCTTCTTCGACGTGAGATTTCCCATGAGCTCCGAACCCGTTTCCGCCGACCGTCCGACGCCGCGCGCCGCCGTTCTCTCCATCGCCGCCTACGTTCCCGGCAAGTCCAAGGCCGCCGCCGGCGTCAAGCTGCACAAGCTCTCCTCCAACGAGACGCCACTCGGGGCGAGCCCGAAGGCGATCGAAGCCTTCCAGAAGGTCGGCGCGAGCCTCGAACTCTATCCCGACGGCGCGGCGAACGGCCTGCGCGAGGCGATCGGCAAGACCTACGGCCTCGATCCCGAGCGCATCGTCTGCGGCAACGGCTCCGACGACCTGCTGCATCTCCTCGCCGAGGCCTATATCGGCGAGGGCGACGAGGGGCTCTATCCGCAATACGGCTTCCTGGTCTATCCGATCGCGATCAAGACGGCCGGCGGCACGCCGGTGGTCGCGCCGGAAACGAACCTGACCGTCGACGTCGACGCGCTCATCGCCGCCGTCACGGCGAGGACCAAGCTCGTCTTCCTGGCCAATCCGGGCAATCCGACCGGCACCTACATTCCCTTCGACGAAGTGCGCCGGCTCGCCGCCGGTCTGCCGAAGCACGTGCTGCTGGTGCTCGATTCGGCCTATGCCGAATATGTCCGGCGCAACGACTACGAAGCGGGCATCGAGCTGGTCTCGACCTCGGACAATGTCGTGATGTGCCGGACCTTCTCGAAGATCCACGGTCTCGCCGGCCTGCGCATCGGCTGGATGTACGGCCCGGCGCACGTCGTCGACGCGGTCAACCGGATTCGCGGACCGTTCAACGTCAACGCCGCGGCGCTCGCCGCCGGCGTCGCCGCGATCGAGGACAAGGCGCATGCGCAGGCGGCGGCCGACCACAACGAGGTCTGGCTGCCGAAGGTGACGGCGGCGCTCGAGGGGCTCGGCCTGACCGTCGCGCCGTCGGTCGCCAACTTCGTGCTGATCGGCTTCCCCGATCGCGACGGCAAGCGGGCGCCGGACGCCGACGCCTTCCTGCAGTCGCGCGGCGTCGTCGTGCGACGGATGGAGGCCTATGGGCTCGCGAATTCGCTGCGCATGACGATCGGCTCGCAAGAGGCGAACGAGGCGGCGATCGCCGCGCTGACCGACTTCCTGAAGGGATGAGGCGATGAGCGACGCGCCGATTTTTCGCCGGCTCACTCTGATCGGCATCGGCCTGATCGGCTCTTCGATCGCCCGCGGCGCGCGGGCCAAGGGGCTGGCGGGCGAGATCGTGATCTCGACCCGGCGCGAGAAGACCCTGGAGAGGGCCCGCGAGCTCGGCCTCGGCGACGTCTACGAGCGGGATCCGGGCGAGGCGGTGAAGGGAGCGGACTGCGTCATCGTCTCGGTGCCGGTCGGCTCGTCCGGCGCGGTGGCGGCGGCGATCGCCGATCATCTGGCGCCGGGCGCGATCGTCTCGGACGTCGGTTCGGTCAAGGCGGACGTGGTCAAGCAGATGGCGCCGCATCTGCCCGATCATGCCCGCTTCGTGCCGGCCCATCCGGTCGCCGGCACCGAGCACTCCGGGCCGGACGCCGGCTTCGCCGAGCTGTTCGAGAACAAGTGGTGCATCGTGACGCCGCCGGAGGGGGCGGACGAGGCGGCGGTCGAGGCGCTCGTCGCCTTCTGGCGCGGGCTCGGCTCGAAGGTCGAGACGATGACGCCGGAGCACCACGACATGGTGTTGGCGATCACCTCGCACATTCCGCATCTGATCGCCTACAACATCGTCGGCACGGCGGCGGATCTCGAGAAGGTCTCCGAATCGGAAGTGATCAAGTTCTCCGCCGGCGGCTTCCGCGACTTCACCCGTATCGCGGCCTCCGATCCGACGATGTGGCGCGACGTGTTCCTGCACAATCGCGAAGCGGTGATGGAGATGCTCGGTCGCTTCATCGAGGATCTGTTCGTGTTGCAGCGGGCGGTTCGGTTCGGCGACGGCGAAAAGCTCTACGAGCACTTCACGCGGACGCGGGCGATCCGCCGCGGCATTCTCGACATCGGCCAGGATACGGCGGCGCCGGACTTCGGCCGGGTGCCGAAGAAGGAATGAGCCGGGGTCTCCCTCCCGAGAGGCTTTGACCAGAACCTTCTAATATGTAGACTTCCTGATGTACGGCGCGGGGGAGAGGCTCTCGCGCCGCCCCGAGAGGTCCGCGCGCGCAACGACGCGGATCCACGGCGATCAGGGAGAAACGTCATGGCCTACGATTTCGACGGGCAGTCCTTCGAGACGACCGCATCCGGTTATCTTCTCGACCAGAGCGCCTGGACGCCGGCGCTCGGCGAGCACATCGCGACGGCGGAAGGGATCGCGCTGACCCAGCGCCACTGGGACGTGATCGACTATCTGCGCGAAGAGTTCTTCGACAACGGCGAGACCCAGCCCAACACCCGCGCCATCATGAAGGCGATGAGCGAGAAGTGGGGCGAGAAGGTCGAGCAGCGCACGCTCTACGATCTCTTCCCGATGGATCCCTCGAAGCAGGCCGGCCGTATCGGTGGCCTGCCGGAGAGCCGGCGCAAGGGCGGCTACTGAGCCGCCGCGGGCGGGGTCAGGCGCGGACGCCGTACTTCTTGCGGACCTCGTCGGCGGCCCAACCGGCGCGCGACTGTTCGTCGGGCAGGCGGCCGCGGGCGGCGCACCACAGCAGGAAGGCCGGCAGGTCGAAGCGGATGCGCACGACCTTTTCGCCCTTCGCCGTGACCTCGCGCTCGATGGTGCGGGCGGCGGCGAGCCATTGGTCGAAGCCGTCGAACAGGCGTTCGGGGTCCGACATGATGGCGCGGGCCTGATCGTAGCCGTCGCGGCGGAACCAACAGAAGCCGAGGATGCGCTGCTTGGTCTCGTCGGTCGCGGGCTTGGTCATGGGGATCGGTCCGTCTGGCGATGCTCTGGTCGAGGCGCCTAGGTACGCCCCGAGCGGCGACAAGGCAACGCCCCCGTCGAGGTTCGACGGGGGCGTGTCGATTCGATGGCGCGGCGCGGTCAGATCGTCTGATTGTAGGCGCCGACTTCCGGGTTCTCGCGCAGCACCGCGTCCATGGCGTGGAACATGGCGCGGTAGCGCTCCTCGGAGACCGGGCTCTCGATGACGACGACCAGCTCCGGCTTGTTCGACGAGACCCGGATCAGCCCCCAGGTGCCGTCATCGGTCGTCACGCGGATGCCGTTGACGGTGTTGACCTCGACGATCGGGTGACCGGCGAGGCGCTCGCCCTTCTCCTGCATGGCGAGAAGCCGAGCGATCACCTTGTCGCAGACGCCGTATTTGATCTCGTCGTCGCAGTGCGGCGACATGGTCGGCGAGGACCAGGTCTTGGGCAGGGCGGTCTTCAGCTCGGAGAGCTTCCTGCCCGGATTGCGGTCGAGCATGTCGAGGACGGCCAGCGCCGAGACGAAGCCGTCATCGTAGCCGCGGCCGATCGGCGCGTTGAAGAAATAGTGGCCGGACTTCTCGAAGCCGGCCAGCGCCGAGAGCTGGTTGACGCGGGCCTTGATGTAGCTGTGGCCGGTCTTCCAGTAGTCGGTCGTCACCTCGAGCGCCTGCAGCTCCGGATCGGAGTGGTAGAGGCCGGTCGACTTGACGTCGACGACGAAGGTCGGCTTCGGGTAGACCTTGGCGAGGTCGCGGGCGAGCATGACGCCGACCTTGTCGGCGAAGATTTCGTCGCCGGTGTCGTCGATGACGCCGCAGCGGTCGCCGTCGCCGTCGAAGCCGAGGCCGAGGTCGGCGCCGGTCCTGAGAACCTCGTCACGGATGGCATGAAGCATCTTCATGTCTTCCGGGTTGGGGTTGTAGCGCGGGAAGGAGTGGTCGAGCTCGCAGTCGAGCGGGATCACTTCCGCGCCGACGGCGGTGAGGATCTTCTCGGCGAAGGCGCCGGCGGTGCCGTTGCCGCAGGCGGCGACCACCTTCAGCGGATGGGCGAGCTTCGGCCGGCCGGCGAGGTCGGCGACGTAGGCGTCGGGGAAGTTCTCGACGAACCGGTAGGAGCCGCCGCCCGACATGTCGAAGTCGCCGGAGAGCACGAGCTCCTTCAACCGGCTCATCTCGTCGGGACCGAAGGTGAGCGGGCGGTTGAGCCCCATCTTGACGCCGGTCCAGCCGTTCTCGTTGTGCGAGGCGGTGACCATCGCCACCGCCGGCACGTCGAGCTCGAACTGGGCGAAATAGGCCATCGGCGTCACGGCGAGGCCGATGTCGTGGACCCTGCAGCCCGCCGCCATCAGGCCGGTGACCAGCGCCAGCTTGATCGAGGCGGAATAGGAGCGGTAGTCGTGGCCGACCACGATCTCGCGCTTCACGCCGCGTTCGGCGAGGAGCCGGCCGAGCCCCATGCCGAGCGCCTGGACGCCCATCAGGTTGATCTCCTTGCCGAACAGCCAACGCGCGTCGTACTCGCGGAAGCCGGTCGGCTTGACCATCGGGCTGGATTCGTAGGCGTAGGTGTTGGGAACGAGTTGCGGGCGTGGCGTCGGGAACATGAGCGGGCGTCCTCGGCGAGAGAAGGGATGGCTCGGATCAGATCAGAGGATCGACTGGCCGGTCTTGGCCCAGTCCTTCATGAACTGATCGATGCCCTTGTCGGTCAGGGGATGGGCGACCAGGGTCTTCAGCACCGAGGGCGGCACGGTGGCGACGTCGGCGCCGGCGAGCGCGGCGAGCTTGACGTGGTTGGGCGTGCGGATCGAGGCGGCGAGGATCTCGGTCTGGAGCGCGTCGTAGTTGTCGTAGATGGCGCGGATCTCGCCGATCAGCTCCATGCCGTCGAGGCCGATGTCGTCGAGCCGGCCGACGAAGGGCGAGACATAGGTCGCGCCGGCCTTGGCGGCGAGCAGCGCCTGATTGGCGGTGAAGCAGAGGGTGACGTTGGTCTTCAGGCCTTCCGACGTCAGCGCCTTGCAGGCCTTGAGGCCTTCCCAGGTGAGCGGCAGCTTGATCACCACGTTCGAGGCGATCTTGGCCAGCTTGCGCCCTTCGGTGATCATGCCGGGAGCGTCGAGGGCGGTCACTTCGGCCGACACCGGGCCGGGAACGACGGCGCAGATCTCGGCGATGGTCTCGAGGAAGGGGCGGCCCGCCTTCATCACCAGCGACGGATTGGTGGTGACCCCGTCGAGGAGGCCGGTCGAGGCGAGGTCGCGGATTTCGGCGACGTCGGCGGTATCGACGAAGAACTTCATCGCTTGCTCCTGGAATGCGGTTCGCCTCGAACGGGCGAGAAGAGGACGGTTCGGCCGAGCAGGTCTCGAAGCGGGATCGAACGGTCGGTTCCTGGCACGAGAAGATTACGATCGGATTTCAGTGGCGCGCGTCGGCAACACGACGCTGCGATCGCCGATCTCGAACCGGACGGCGCGACCTTCGCACCGCAGGGCCCAGGGACGCAAGTCCGGGTCGCGGGTGGCGGCGTCGGCTTCGACGAGGACGAGGCGGGTCGCAGCCGGCCGTTCGATCGGCAGGGGGCCGGCGAGGTGGAGCACCGTCGGCTCGCCGAGGGAGGCCGGGCTCGCGCCCGGGAAGCGGCAGGGCGCGCCGCGGGCGAGCGCGGCGAAGGGGACGAGGAGGCTCTCCAGCGTCGGTCCGGCCTCGACGACGGCGAGACGGTCGTCGCGGCGGACGTCGAGCAGGCCGGCGAGTTCGACGGCCAGCATGACGACGCGGCCCTGGTCGAGATGATCGGCCCGGGTGCGGCCGGCGGCGTCGGCGCGGACGATCGCCACGCAGGGATCGGCGGCGGCGAGCGGGCGTCGATCGCGGCCGGCGAGGCGGACGGCGGAGAGCCCGGCGAGCGCTTCGTCGACGCGGCGATAGGCCATCGGGTGGGCGCCGTGGATCCAGACCGAGCCGGCGAGGGCGAGATGCGCCGCCGCGGCCTCGAAGGTCGGAAGCAAGGTCGCGTCGACGACGATCTGGGCCGGGCGCACCGCGTCGAGGGCGGCGGAGAGCGCGGTCGGGGCGAGGGCGGGATCGAAGATCGTGGCGATGACGCCGACGGCGGAAAGGCCGATGAGGGCGGCGAAGCGGCGCGGGCTCGGCGGCATCAACAGCGCCGCCGGTTCGCGTGGGGCGAGGCCGACGACGATCGCCCAGCGCGACCACCTGTTGGCCTCGGCGTAGAGATCGCGGAAGGCGAGGGTCTCGTCCGCGCCGGCGAGAGCGAGGCGATCGCGTCCTTCGGCCGCCCATTCCTCGACCTCGTCGCGCAGGGAGCGGACGGGGTCGTCGGCGAGCCGGGCGAGGCGCTCGGCGAGAGCGGCGTCGGCGCGGACCTCGGCCCGTTCGGCGAGCCACCGCTTCACGATCTTCACGGGCGAAGCCTCGAGGACGCCGCGGCGGTCGTCATCGGAAGGACCCGGAGAAACCGGAGATCGACAGCGGATTGTCGGTCAACGCGGCGGCGTCGGGGCCGTCGGCGACCAGTTCGCCGACGAAGGCGTCGAACATCCGTTTGACGAAGCCCTCGTCGAGGTCGCGGGTGATGAAGACGAGCCGAGTGCGGCGATCTTCGTCGGGCCAGCGTTCGAGCTGGGCGACGGGGTGGACGACGTGCTGGACGACGTGCAGCACCAGCGGCCGTTCGGGATCCTCGGCGAGGCGGACGACGCCCTTGACGCGCAGCAGCTTCGGTCCGTGCGCCGAGCGCAGGAGCTCCAGGAACATGTCGAGGCTCGCCGCCGACATCGGTCGGTCTGCCGCCAGACAGAAGGCGCGGATATGGTCGTCGTGGCGATTGGCGTCGTGGGCGTGCCCGTGATCGTGATCATGGTGATCGTGATCGCAGGCATGATCATGGCCGTGCGCATGTCCGGCCTTGGCCTCGAGGCGGCGTCGCTCGGCGTCGCGGTCGCGATAGGCCTCTTCGGCGAGCCAGCGGGTGACGTCGGCGGTCTTGGTCTCCGGCCGCCACAGGCCGGATTCGAGCAGCGCCGCCGGGGTCGCCTCGCCGCGGGCGGCGTCGAGCTGCGGGGCGGCGGGATCGAGGATCTTCAGACGGGTGCGCAGGGCGATCAGTTGCGCCTTGCGTTCGGCCGTGTCGCAGAGGTCGGACTTGGTGATGACCAGCCGATCGGCGACCGCCGCCTGTTTCACCGCCTCGACCTGGGCGTCGAGGGTGGCCATGCCGTTGACCGCGTCGACCAGGGTGACGACGCCGTCGAGCCGATAGCGCCGCACCAGATAGGGATGGCGCATCACGGTGTGGAGGATCGGCGCGGGGTCGGCGAGGCCGGTCGTCTCGATGACGACGCGGCGCAGGGCCGTGAGGCGGCCGTTGTCGAGGCGCTTCAGGAGGTCCTCGAGGGTGGCGACGAGATCGCCGCGGATGGTGCAGCACAGGCAGCCGGAGGAGAGTTCGACGACGCCGTCGTCGGCCCGCTCGACCAGGACGTGGTCGATGCCGACCTCGCCGAACTCGTTGACGATCACCGCCGTGTCGGCCATCGCCGGATCGTGCAGGAGACGATTGAGCAGCGTCGTCTTGCCCGAGCCGAGAAAGCCGGTGATCACGGTGAGCGGGATCGGTTCGGGCGGGCGGCGGGCGACGGTGTCTGTCATCGTGGGTCTCGGCGGCGGGTCAGGGCGCGATCTTGCGGGGCGGCAGAGCCTTGTCGGCGACCTTCTTGGGCTTCTTCTTCGCGGCGGCGACCGGCTTCCTGGGCGCGGTCTTGGCCTTGGCGGGCGGCAACGGCGCGGCGGCGGCCGGAGCGGCGGGTGTCGGCGCGCCGAGGCGCATCGGGTGGCCGTCGGCGGGCGGCAGCGAGGCCTGGAGGCCGCCGCCGAGTTCGGGGCGAACCGCCGGCTGGGCGGCTCCCGGACGGATCGCGCCCATCGGCGGAGCGGCGGCCGGGGCCGCGAAGAGCGGCGCGGCGGCGCGGCTCGGCTCGGCGGCCAGGGCCAACATGCCGCCGGCGTCGCCGGGCGCGGCCTCGGGTCCGCCGACCCAGACGCGGACGGGCGGGCCGGGGTCGAAGCGCTCGGAGAGGTAGGTGGCGCGGACCGGACGGGACTCCGCCGAGCCGGGTCGGACGAGGGCGCCGGGGTTGTCGTGATCGACGCCGCGCGAGGCTTCGACGCCGCCGAGCTCCTCGGGGTCGGGGGTGCGGTCCTTCTTCGGACCGCAGATCTGCTTCTTCACGTCGATCGGCGGTCGACCGGCCTCCGGGCCGCGGGCGAGACGATCGAGCATATCGTGGCCGCCGAGGCCGAAGAAGCCGCCGCCGGAGCCTTCGAAGCCGCGGGTGAAGAGTTCGGCGGCGAGTTCGGCGCGCTGACGGGCGGTGCGCGCGCCCAGCACCACGGCGACGAGACGGCGATTGCCCCGCGTCGCCGAGGCGACCACGTTGAAGCCGGAGGAACAGATGAAGCCGGTCTTCATGCCGTCGGCGCCGGGGAAGTGGTCGATCAGGTGATTGTGGTTGCGGATCACTTCCGCGCCGATCTGGATGCCGGGCAGATGCCAGAGCTCGTCGGCTTCCGGGAACTGGGTCAGCAGGGCGCGGGCGAGCAGGCCCATGTCGCGGGCGGTGGTGACCTGACCGGCGTCGGGCAGACCGTGCGGATTGTTGAAATGGGTGCCGGTCATGCCGAGGCGGGCGGCCTGCCGGTTCATCTCGGCGACGAAGGCCTCCTTGGAGCCGCCGACGGCTTCGGCGAGGGCCCAGGCGACGTCGTTGGCCGACTTCACCATGATGATCTTCAGCGCGTTGTCGACGGTGACGACCTCGCCGGGCTTGAAGCCCATCTTGCTCGGCGGCTGGCGCGCCGCGGTCGGCGTCATCGGCACCAGCGAGGACGGCGTGATGCGGCCGGAGCGGATCGCCTGCAACGTCACCCAGGTGGTCATCAGCTTGGTGACGGAGGCGGGATACCAGGCCTGATCGACGTTCTTGCGCGACAGCACCTCGCCCGAACGGGCGTCGAAGACGATCCAGGCGCCGGCGCTCGGCGCGGCGGCGGCGGGCAGGGGCGTCAGGAGGGCGACGACGACGGCGACGGCGAGAGCGAGAAGGCCGCGTCCGGAGCGAAAGCCGGAGACGCGACGCGGGCCGAACGACGTCGTGGGGTTCATCACGGGGCTCTTCCTGCCTCTTCTCGAAACGAACGGACGACGCGCCGGCGGCGCTCGTCCCACCGATAACGCATTCGCCGCGGCGAGGCCAAGAGGCCGGCGTCGCGGCGGGACGTCCCGGGGATCGAAATCGTGATCCGACTGGTCGCTCGAGAATGCGACGAGATCGGGGCAGGGGGGTTCGCCGGCCCGCCGCGCGATGCTAGGAGGGGGCACGCAACCGGATCCCGCCATGACCGCGTCCTCGCCCGCCGCCGCCTCGCCCGTCGTCCTGCAACGCGCCCGCGGCCGCGCCGAGGTCGGCTTCGCCCTGCGCGACGGCGCGACCCGGTTGGCGCGGCTCGCCCAGGAAGGCCAGGCGAAGATCCGGCTGCCGAAGGTCTACGGCGAGGAACCGGCGACGGCGGTGACGATCAACACCGCCGGCGGCGTCGCCGGCGGCGATCGGCTGATCTGGGGGGCGCGGTTCGGCGCGGGCGTGCGGGCCTGCGTCACCTCGCAGGCGGCGGAGCGGGTCTATCGCTCGTCTGCGACCGACGGGTCTCTCGCCGGCGAGATCGAGACGACGCTCCACGTCGAAGCCGGGGCGGAGGCCGAATGGCTGCCGCAGGAGACGATCCTGTTCGACCGCGCCCATCTGTCGCGCCGGTTGACGGTCGAAATGGCGGCGGACGCGCGGGCGTTGATGGTGGAATCGATCGTCTTCGGCCGCACCGCGATGGGCGAAGAGGTGGAGGACTGCCGGCTCGTCGATCGCTGGCGGATCCGCCGAGGCGGCCGGCTGGTCTTCGCCGACACGTTCCGCGTCGAAGGCGCGGCGCGGGAGATCCTGGCCGGTCGGGCGACCGGCGGCGGGGCGCGGGCCTTCGCCACGCTGGTTCTCGTCGCGCCCGACGCCGAGGCGCGGCTCGACGGAGCGCGGGAGGCGATCGAGGCGGCGGGAAGCGTCGCCGGGGCGAGCGCCTTCGACGGGCTGCTCGTCGCGCGGCTGGCGGGGGCGGACGCACGGGCGTTGCGCGCCGATCTGGCGAAGCTGATCGTGCACATTCGTCGGGCAGAATTGCCGCGCGTGTGGTCTTGCTGAGGCGGCCTGGACGTACCAGACTGCCGGGCGAAGCGATCCGAGGCCCGCGACCGGGCCGCCGACGAGGGACGACGCCGCGATGAATCTGACGCCGCGCGAAAAGGACAAGCTGTTGATCTCGATGGCGGCGATGGTGGCGCGCCGCCGCCTCGAGCGCGGCGTCAAGCTCAACCATCCGGAGGCGATCGCGCTGATCACCGACTTCGTCGTCGAGGGCGCGCGCGACGGCCGCTCGGTCGCCGATCTGATGGAGGCGGGCGCGCATGTGATCACCCGCGACGAGGTGATGCCGGGCGTGCCGGAGATGATCTACGACATCCAGGTCGAGGCGACCTTCCCGGACGGGACGAAGCTCGTCACGGTGCATCATCCGATCCGCTGAGGAGGCGCGCATGATCCCCGGTGAAATCCTCGCCGCCGAGGGCGAGATCGAACTCAACGCCGGCCTGCCGGTGACCGAACTCGAGGTCGCCAACACCGGCGATCGGCCGGTGCAGGTCGGCTCGCATTATCATTTCGCCGAGACCAATCCCGGCCTCGCCTTCGATCGAGGGCTCGCGCGCGGCCTGCGGCTCGACATTCCGGCGGGCACCGCGGTGCGGTTCGAGCCGGGCCAGACGCGGACGGTCAGGCTGGTGCCGTTCTCCGGCAAACGGGTCGTCTTCGGTTTCCGCGGCGACGTCTCCGGCGAGCTCTGAGGCCATGACGTTCTGGGTCCTCGCCTTCGTGCTGGTCAACGTCTTCCTCGACCTCGGCCCGGGCCGGGCGGTGGAGCGCTCGGTCGCGGAAGGGATGACGCACGGCTGGATCGGCGCGCAGGCGGCGATCCTCGGGGTGCTCGCCGCCGACGTGGTGTGGTGCTTTCTGGCGGTGTCGGCGCTGTTCACGGCGATGGTGATGCTGCCGCCGCTGCTCTATTGGGCGAAGTGGATCGGACTGGGGCTCCTTCTCGTTCTGATCGCCCGGTCGCTGCGGATCGCGGTGATGGGGCGCGGCGTCCATCCGGTCGAGCCGGCGCGGCCGACGAGCGGCTGGCAGGCGTTCCGCTCGGCCTTCGTGCTGCAGACCGGCCATCCGACGCCGCTGATCTTCTTCCTCGCGGTGCTTTCGGTCTTCGCCGGTTCTCGGATCGGCTGGGAGACCCGGATGCTGGATTTCGGCCTCTTGGCCGTGGCGCTCGAGTGGCCGGTGTTGACGGCCTACGCCTTCATCGGCGCGGCCTCGGCGCGGCCTGGCGCCAAGTCGCTCGGCGTCACCGCGGCGGCTCTCTCGCTCCTGGTCGCGACCGGACTGGTCGCAATGCCATCTCCCCCCCCTTCGCTCCGGCAGAGGTGATCTCGCCATGTCCTTCAATATGAGCCGCGCTTCCTATGCCGACATGTTCGGCCCGACCGTCGGCGACAGGGTGCGGCTCGCCGACACCGATCTGATCGTCGAGGTGGAGAAGGACTTCACGACCTACGGCGAGGAGGTGAAGTTCGGCGGCGGCAAGGTGATCCGCGACGGCATGGGCCAATCCCAGGTCTCCCGCGCCGCCGGAGCGGTCGACACGGTGATCACCAACGCGCTGATCATCGACGCCAAGCTCGGCGTCGTGAAGGCCGACGTCGGGCTGAAGGACGGCCGGATCGTCGGCATCGGCAAGGCCGGCAACCCGGACGTCCAGCCGGGCGTCGACATCGTCGTCGGACCGGGGACGGAGGCGATCGCGGGCGAAGGCAAGATCCTCACCGCCGGGGCGCTCGACACCCACATCCACTTCATCGCGCCGCAGCAGATCGACGAGGCGCTGATGTCGGGCGTCACCACCATGCTTGGCGGCGGCACGGGGCCGGCGACCGGCACGGCGGCGACGACCTGCACCCCCGGCGCCTGGCATCTCGCGAGGATGCTGCAGGCCTCGGAAGCCTTCCCGATGAACCTCGCCTTCACCGGCAAGGGCAACGCCTCGCTGCCGGAAGCGCTGGTCGAACAGGTGGTGGCGGGGGCGTGCGGGCTGAAGCTGCACGAGGACTGGGGGACGACGCCGGCGGCGATCCGCAACTGTCTCTCGGTCGCGGAAGCCTACGACGTGCAGGTGGCGATCCACACCGACACGCTGAACGAATCGGGCTTCGTCGAGGACACGATCGCCGCCTTCGAGGGGCGCACGATCCACGCCTATCACACCGAAGGCGCGGGCGGCGGCCATGCGCCCGACATCATCAGGGTCTGCGGCCTGCCCAACGTCATCCCCTCGTCGACCAATCCGACCCGGCCCTACACCAGGAACACGCTCGACGAGCACCTCGACATGTTGATGGTCTGCCATCACCTCGACGGCTCGATCCCGGAGGACGTCGCCTTCGCCGAGAGCCGGATCCGGCGTGAGACGATCGCGGCGGAGGACATCCTGCACGACATGGGCGCCTTCTCGATCATCTCCTCGGACAGTCAGGCGATGGGCCGGGTCGGCGAGGTGATCATCCGCACCTTCCAGACCGCGCACAAGATGAAGGTCCAGCGCGGGCGGCTTTCGGGCGAGACCGGCGACAACGACAATCTGCGCGTCCGCCGCTACATCGCCAAAGTGACGATCAATCCGGCGATCGCGCACGGGCTGTCCAAGCACGTCGGCTCGGTCGAGGTCGGCAAGTTCGCCGATCTCGTCCTGTGGTCGCCGGCCTTCTTCGGAGTGAAGCCGGATCTGGTCCTGAAGCTCGGCACGATCGCCGCCGCGCCGATGGGCGATCCCAACGCCTCGATCCCGACGCCGCAGCCGGTGCACTACCGGCCGATGTTCGGCGGCTTCGGCAAGGCGATGACGGCCTCGTCGATCACCTTCGTGTCGAAGGCGGCGGTCGAGGCGGGGATCGCGGAGAAGCTGGCGCTGACGCGCGTCGTGCTGCCGGTCGAGGACTGCCGCAGCATCGGCAAGCGGAACATGGTGTTGAACGACGCCATGCCGACGATCGAGGTCGATCCGGAGACCTACGAGGTCCGCGCCGACGGCGAGCTCCTCACCTGCGAGCCGGCCGAGGTTCTGCCGATGGCGCAGCGGTATTTCCTGTTCTGAGCGGCCGGACCGCCTGGCTCGTCGCCCGAAGGATCGAACGGATCAGGCCCTGATCCGCTCGACGAAGGCGTTCGCCTCGCCGCGCAGGCGCAGGGCGATGTCGGAGAGGTCGCTCGCGGCGGCGACCATAGCTCCGGCGGCGGTCGAGGTGTGGCGACTGGTCTCGTCGACGGCGGCGACGTCGGCGGCGATGGCGGCGGTGTCGCCGCTGGTCGCGGCGATCGAACGGGTGATCTCGCGGGTCGCGCCGCCCTGTTCTTCGATGGCGGAGGCGATGGTGCGCAGGATGCCGCCGACCTCGCCGACGGTCGCGGCGATGGCGTCGATCGCGCCGACCGCGTCGCCGGTCGCCGACTGAACCGAGGAAATCTGCTGGGCGATCTCCTCGGTCGCCCGGGTGGTCTGGGCGGCGAGCAGCTTGACCTCCTGGGCGACGACGGCGAAGCCCTTGCCGGCCTCGCCGGCGCGGGCGGCCTCGATGGTGGCGTTGAGGGCGAGCAGGTTGGTCTGGGCGGCGACGCTGTCGATCAGGCCGACGATCTCGCCGATGCGGCCGGTGCTGTCGGACAGGCGGCGGACGATGGCGTCGGTGCGCTGCGAGTTTTCGGCGGCGGCGGCGGAGACGCGTTCGGCGTCGCGCATGTGCCGCTCCACTTCGCCGATCGCCGTGGCGAGCATCGTCGCAGCGTCGGCGACGGCGGCGACGTTCGCCTCGGTGCGGGCCATGGCGCGGGTGGTCTGCTCGCTGCGGGCGGCGCCGGCGCGGGCGGCCCGATCGACGCCGCCGGCGTCTTCGCCGATCCGATCGGCGGTGCGGCCGAGGGCTTCGACGACGGCGGCGATGCGGCTCGAGAAGTCGTCGGCCAGCGCCCGACGATCCTGCCGCTTGGCCGCGTCGGTGCGGGCCTCCTCGGCGGCGCGGTCCTGCTGAAGCGCTTCGTTCTCCTCGATGGCGCGGCGGAAGACGTCGGTCGCCTGGGCCATGCGGCCGATCTCGTCACGGCGGTCGACGAAGGGAACCGCGACGCCGCGGCGGCCGCCTGCGAGATCGCGCATGAAGTCGGCGAGGACGCCGACCGGACGAACGACGCCGCGCAACAGATAGGCGGCGAAGAAGATCGAGGCGAGGGTGAGCAGGCCGACGGTTCCCGTGGCGAACCAACCGGCGCGATCCTCGCCGGCGGTGACGGCGGCGAGGCGGACGTCGATGCGCCGCGCGGTCTCGGCGAGCAGTTCGTCGCGGATCGTCGAGAGGCGGTCGAGCTCCTTCTGCAGCGCTTCGGACCGGGTGTCGAACTCCGGCATCATGGCGTTGCCGGCGAAGGTGCCCCTTTCGGCGTAGGCGTGGGCCATCGCCTCGCCGATTTCGCGATAGGGTCCGAAGGCGGCGGTCGCCCGTTTCAGCACCTCGACGATCTCGCCACGGTCGATCTCGGCGGCGATGCGGCTCGCCGCGGCGGCGTCGGCGGCGAATTTTTCGGCGTGCTCGCCGGCCTCTTTGAGGCCGTCGTCGAGGCCGTCCTCGCCACGGGTCGCCGAATAGTCGGTCAGGAACTGCTGGACCTGGACGACGTCGAGCTGGAGATCCTTGATCAGGCCGCCGAGCGGGGTGACGTGGGTCTCCAATCGGGCGTTGTCGCGGGAGAGTTCGGCGATCGACGACCGATTCTGCACCGAGGTCCAGGCGAGCAGGGCGACGGTGGCGAGATTGCCGAAGACCAGAGTGACGAGGAAGACGAGGGTCTTCGCACGGATGGAGCTCGTCATGCGGTTCCTCCCAAATCGGTTCGGATTTTGTCGGAACATCGTTGACGAAGCGTTACCCGGGGTGAAAACGCAAAAAATATCAGATGGTTGTGGAATTCCAGCGGCGGTCCGGGCGTTCGCGTCCGCGTCGACCGGCTTGCCAGGGCGGACGTTCGGCGCGAATGTCGGCTCTTCGTCGTCCGCCCTTTCTCCCGCGAGGCCCGCTCCCGATGATCCGCGCCACTTCCGTCCTTTCCGCCGGCAGCTTCTCGAGCGCGCTGGCGCGCGACCGCGTCGTGCTCGACTTCGACGAGCGGCGGCGGCGGCGCGGCGTCGTGATGGGCGAGAAGGGGGTCGAGTTCCTGGTCGATCTCGCCGAGACGCCGACGCTTTCGCACGGCGACGCCTTCGAACTCGAGGACGGACGTCTGGTCGAGATCGTTTCGGCGCCGGAACGGCTGGTCGAGTTCCGGGCCGCCGATCCGCTCACCTTCACCCGGATCGCCTGGCATCTCGGCAATCGCCACACGCCGACGCAGATTCTCGCCGGGGCCCTGCGGATCCGCGACGACTACGTGCTGGTGGAGATGGTCAAGAAGATGGGCGGGGCGGCGATCGCCTTCGTCGAAGCCTCGTTCGACCCGGAGGGTGGGGCCTACGGCCACGGCGCGACGACGGGCCACGATCACGCGCCCGCCTCGCAGGATCCGGCGTTGGCGGCGGCGCTGGAGCGTCGCGCCCGGCGGCGGGCGGAGCGGACGCCGCATGTCCATGGGCCCGACTGCGGCCCGGACTGCGGCCACGATCATTCGCACGATCATGGGCATTCCCACGATCACGGCCATTCCCATGATCACGATCACGACCATGGACACGCCCACCACGGCCATGGCCATTCGCACGACCACGACCACGACCACGACCACGACCATGGGCATTCCCACGACCATGATCACGACCACAAACACGGGTGAGGGCGACCGGTCGCGGCATGAGTGATCCGATCGGCGATCTTCTGACCCTGCAGGCGTGGCTGTCGCCGGCCTTTCCGGTCGGCGGCTTCACCTACAGCCACGGGCTCGAATGGGCGATCGAAGCCGGCGACGTCGTCGACGGCCCATCGCTCGCGACATGGCTCGCCGACGTGCTCGTCCACGGAGCGGGACGGTCGGACGCGATCCTGCTCGTCCATGCGCATCGGGCGGCGCGCGCCGGCGACGTGGCCGGGCTCGTCGAGACGATCGAATTCGCCGCGGCTCTGCAGCCTTCCAGGGAACGCCGGCTCGAGGCGACGGCGCAGGGCGCGGCCTTCGTGCGGGCGGTGGCCGACACCTGGTCGACGCCGGCCTTCGACGGGCTCGTCGCGGCGGCGCGCGAGACCTTCGCCGGCGAAGCGCCCTGGACCCATGCGGTCGCGGTCGGGACGGCGGCGGGGGCGGCGGGGCTCGACGAGGCGGAGGTCGCGCCGGCCTTCGCCCAGGCCTTCGCGGCGAACGTCGTCTCGGCCGGGGTCCGGGCGATCCCGCTCGGCCAGTCCGAAGGCCTGAGGATCCTGCGCTCGCTCGTCCCCGTCGTTCGACGTATCGCGTCGGACGCGCTTTCGGCGTCCCTGGACGACGTGGGCGGCGCGGCGGTTCTCGCCGACGTCGCCTCGATGCGTCACGAAACCCAATATACGAGGCTCTACCGGTCATGACCGCTCAGAAATCTCCCAACGGACCCCTGCGCGTCGGCGTCGGCGGACCGGTCGGCTCCGGCAAGACGGCGCTGATGGACCTCCTGTGCAAGCGGCTCAAGGATCGGTTCGATCTCGCGGCGATCACCAACGACATCTACACCCGCTGGGACGCCGACTATCTGGTGCGGTCGGGCGCGCTTTCGGCCGATCGGATCATGGGGGTGGAGACCGGCGGGTGTCCGCACACCGCGATCCGCGAGGACGCCTCGATCAATCTCGCCGCGGTCGCCGAGATGCGGGCGAAGTTTCCCGATCTCGATCTGATCCTGATCGAATCGGGCGGCGACAATCTCGCCGCCACCTTCTCGCCGGAGCTCGCCGATCTGACGATCTACGTGATCGACGTGGCGGCGGGCGAGAAGATCCCGTCGAAGGGCGGGCCGGGCATCACCCGCTCCGATCTCCTCGTCATCAACAAGACCGATCTCGCGCCGCTGGTCGGGGCGAGCCTCGAGGTGATGGCGCGCGACGCGGAGCGGATGCGGGGCCGGCGGCCGTTCGTCTTCGCCAACATGAAGTCGGGCGACGGCGTCGCGGCGATCGCCGACTTCGTGGTCGAGCGCGGCGGATTGGCCGACTGATCAGGCGGGTTCGAGCGGTCGCGCCGCGACGGCCGGCAGGCGGCGGAAGGCCTCGGCCAAGCGCTCGAAGATCGGCGCCAGCGACGCGTCGCGGACGGCGAAGAGAACGATCTCGTTCTGCGGCAGCTCCGGAAAGCCCTGGCCGGGGCCGAGGATCATCGCTCCCTCCGGCGCGGCGGATCGACCGAGGCAGCCGACGCCGAGGCCGGCGGCGACCGCGGCCTGCACGGCGACGAGGTCGCGGCTGACGAAGGCGGGGTAGAAGGGAAGACCGGAACGGGTCAGCGCCTCGTGGGCGTGTTCGTGGACCCGGCACGGGCGGGCGATGGCGACGAGCGGGATCGTTCGGCCGGGCGTCCAGGGACAATCCGGCGACATCGCCCAGACGAGGTCGTCGACGAAGAGGCGGCGACCGTCGCTCGGTCCGCCGTCGCGCAGCGTGCGGCGGATGACGACGGCTTCGAAACGGCCGTTTTCGAAGTCGTCGCGCAGATCCTCCGAGGAGCCGAGGGTCACCGCGATCTGCAGATCGGGAACCGCGCCGTGGAGCGCCTTCATCACCATCGGCAGACGGCCGCCGGTGGCGTGTTCGCTGACCCCGAGGGAGATCCGCCGCAAGGGGCGCGCGCAGGTGGCGCGGGCGACGGCGTCGTCGTGCAGGGCGAGAATGCGGCGGGCGTCGACCTGGAAGGCCTCGCCGAAGGGCGTGGCGAGGACGGCGCGCGGGGTGCGCTCGAACAGCCGGCGGCCGAGCCGATCCTCGAGCTTCTTCAGCCGCACCGAGATCGTCGACTGGGTGGCGCCGAGGCGCAGGCCGGCGGCGGTGAAGCTCTCGGTCTCGGCGAGGGCGACGAAGGTGCGCAGCAATTCGATGTCGAGATCGGCCACCATCATTTCCTTTTCGAATGATTGATATCGTATCAATTCGTTTTAATCATGCAAGCAGATCGAGGAGGCTGATTTCGACGGCGGCGACGCCCCCAACGGAGGATCCTCGGCCATGCCCTTCATCGATGTTCTGATCGCCTCACCGGCTCTCGACGACGCGACGATCGGGGAGGCGGCTCGCCGGCTCACCCGGCTGTCGACCCGCCATCTCGGCAAGGACGAAGCGGTCACCGCGGTGGCGGTGCGCACGGTCGCACCGCAGGCCTGGTTCGTCGGCGAGCGCTCGCTCGTCGAGCACGCCGCCGCCTCCTTCCAGGTGACGATCCGGGTGACGGCGGGGACCAACGACAAGGAGGAGAAGGCGGCCTTCGTCGCGGCGGCGGCGCGAGAGATGACGCAGCTCCTGGGGCCGGTCCGGCCGGAGAGCTACGTGATCGTCGAGGAGGTTCCCGCCGACGCCTGGGGCTACGACGGGATCACGCAGGAGGAGCGCGTGATCGCTCGGCGGTTGGAGCGGGCGGGAACCGAGGGAGCGGTGTTCGACGCCTATCGACGGTTAGGCATTCGTTGAAGGGGGCGCGGCAACACTTCCTTTACCCGGGAGGCCTAGAGTGCCGGTCGCGGGGTCGAATGTTTCGCGTGCCCCCGCCCGAAATCCTGCTCGAAAGAGCGTGGCGAGGGTCGGCCATGGCGTTGATGAAGATCGGTTCCAGTCTGGCGCGGATGCAGAGCACCGGCACCATCTTCTCCGACGGCTCGAAGAAGGCGTCGGCGAAGAAGGCCGCGGAGACGGCGGCGTCGCGCGCCAAGGGCTACGGCAGCCTCGCCCGTGTGCAGACGATGGCCGCCAATCAGGCCAAGAAGAACGGGACCGGCGAGAACGCCGCCGGCCTGCTCGACGCCGGCATGTACAGCTATTCGGTCTACAGCGGCGTCGGCGCGGCCAGCGCGATGATGTTCTCGGACACCTGGACGACCGGCACCAAGTCCTCGGGGACGATGCTCGACTATTACGCCTGACGGCGATCCTCGACGTTCCGATCTCTCCGCGCCGCGATCATCGATCGCGGCGTTCTTCGTTTCGCAGGGTGCGACGAGCGGAACAGACGAGCGGCGGGTCAGCGCCGCAGGGCCGCCTCGACCAGCGACACCGCCGAGGCGCCGTCCCAATGGGCGGGGCCTGCGAAGGTGGCCAATTCGCAGCCCTGGCGGTCGATCAGCACGGTGGTCGGCAGGCCGCTGGCCAATCCGATCTTCTGCAGCGCCTTGAAGACGCCGAGGGTCGGATCGGAGCGGTGGGCGAGGGCGGCGACGCCGATGTCGGCGAGGAAGCGCTTCGGCCGGTCCGGATCGCGGCTGTCGAGATTGACGGTGACGACCTCGAAGTCCTTGGAGCCGAGCCTGGCCTGGAGCCGGTCGAGCGAGGGCATCTCGGCCCGACAGGGCGGGCACCAGGTGGCCCAGAGATTGAGCAGGACGACGCGGCCGTTCCAATCGGCGAGCGTGGTCGGCTTGCCGTCGGATCCGACGAAGGCGAGGGCGGAGAGGTCGCGTGGCCGGTCGCTCGGGGCGAGGGCGGCGAGTTCGTCGGCGGCGTGGGGGACGAGGTCGACGGCGGCGGCCGGCGCGGCGGCGCATTTTCCGCTCGTCTCGTCGTTGCCACCGAGGCCGCCGATCCCGTATACGCGAGCAAGGCCGAGCGCGGCGAGGACCGCGACACCGACGACGGCGAGACGACGCCGGAGACGGGGCTTCGCGGGGGCGGGCGTTTCGGCGTCGTCGTCGGGGAGGCGGTCGCTCATCGTGGTCTCCGGGTCCGGCATCGTCGAGGGTTCACAAGGTCATGTCCAATCGCATGTGGGGTGGTCGCTTCGCCACCGGTCCCGACGCCATCATGGAAGAGATCAACGCTTCGATCGGCTTCGACCAGAAGCTCTGGCGACAGGACATCGCCGGATCGAAGGCGCATTCCTCCATGTTGGCGGCGCAGGGCGTCATCACGCAAGCCGACCGTGACGCCATCCACGCCGGGCTCGACGCGATCGCCGCCGAGATCGAGGCAGGGACCTTCGTCTTCGAGCGCGGCCTCGAGGACATCCACATGAACATCGAGGCGCGGCTGGCCGAGAAGATCGGACCGGCGGCGGGACGCCTCCACACCGCCCGCTCGCGCAACGATCAGGTCGCGCTCGACGTCAAACTCTGGGTACGCGATACGCTCGATCACCTCGATTCACAATTTCACGAGCTGATGAGCATCACCGCGGCCAAGGCGCTCGACCATGCCGGCGTCGTCATGCCCGGCTTCACCCATCTGCAGTCGGCGCAGCCGGTGACCTTCGGCCATCATCTGCTCGCCCATGTGGAGATGTGGGCGCGCGACCGGGACCGTTTCAAGGACGCCCGCGCGCGGCTCAACGAATGTCCGCTCGGCGCGGCGGCGCTCGCCGGCACCTCCTTCCCGATCGATCGGGCGATGACGGCGAGCGTGCTCGGCTTCGATCGGCCGACCGCCAATTCGATGGATTCGGTCGCCGACCGCGACTATGCGCTGGAGGCGCTCTCGGCGGCCTCGATCGCGGCGATGCATCTGTCGCGTCTGGCCGAAGAGATCGTGATCTGGACCTCGGCGCAGTTCCGCTTCGTGAAGCTCTCCGACAAGTTCACCACCGGCTCGTCGATCATGCCGCAGAAGCGCAATCCGGACGCGGCCGAGCTGGTGCGCGCCAAGACCGGGCGCATCGCCGGCTCGTTCAACGCGCTGCTGATGGTGATGAAGGGTCTGCCGCTGACCTATCAGAAGGACATGCAGGAGGACAAGGAACAGATCTTCGACGGTCTGGAATCCCTGTCGCTGGCGATCGCCGCCATGACCGGCATGATGCGCGACCTCGAGCCGGAGGCCGCGACGCTGAAGAAGGCGGCCGGATCGGGCTTCTCGACCGCGACCGACCTCGCCGACTGGCTGGTGCGCCGCCTCGGCATCCCGTTCCGCGAGGCGCATCACGTCACCGGGCGGATCGTGGCGATCGCCGCCGAGCGGGAGGTTCCGCTCGAGAAGGTGCGGCTCGAAGAGATGCAGGCGGTTCACGCCGGCATCACCGAGGAGGTCTATTCGGTGCTCTCGGTCGCCAAGTCGGTCGGCAGCCGCCTCTCCTACGGCGGCACCGCGCCGAAGAACGTGCGCGCCCAGGCGAAGCGTTGGATCGCCCGTCTCGCCAAGGACAAGCCTGCTTCGCGCGCGGAGTGACCCGCGCCTCGTCGTCCTCGCAGTCGGAGGTTCGCATGACCGTTTCCGCCTCGTCCGCGCGCCGTCTCGCCGTTCCCGTCGCGGCGCTCGCCGGGCTCCTGATCCTCGCCGGGTGCGGCCGCAAGGCCGATCCGGAACTGCCGCGCGCCACCGCGCCGGCGGAAGAGATGCGGCCGGTCGGCATTCCGATCGGACCGAGCGCGCCGGCGCCGCAGCCGGTCAAGTCCGAGAAGCGGTCCCTCCCGCTCGACGTCCTGCTCTGAGCGGCGGCGGTTCGCCGTTGTCGACGACGGGCCGACGTGGAACAGTGCGGCTTTCCAGCCGAGGGCGGCCACGGCGCGCGTTCGGGGAGCGGCGATGAACGACGGCGCCATCGACGACGAAGGTCTCGAACGACGCATCGCGCGAGCGATGGCGCGGGCGCGCCTCGCCGCGTGGATCGAGACCGGCTGGCGCGCCGCGATCACGCCCGTCTGGATCTTCGGCCTCGTCGTCGGTCTTCTCTGGATCGGCCTGCGCGATCTGCTGCCGGGTCCTGCCGGCGCGGGCGTCGTCGGGGGGCTTCTGCTTCTCGGGCTCGCCGCCGTGGGGCGGGCGGTCGTGGTGGGACGGCGCGAAGCGGCGGCGGCGACGCGCCGACCGGCGTTGATCGGCCGGATCGAACGGGCGTCCGGGTTGACCCGCCGCGAACTCGGGCGTCTCGACGACGCGCTCGCCGGCGACGCGTCGGCCGAGACCCGAGCGCTGTGGACGACGCATCGACGCAGGCTCGCCGCCTCGATCGGCCGGCTCTCGGCCGGCGCGCCCGATCCCGACCTGGCGCGGCGCGACCGCTTCGCTCTGCGTCCGGCGCTGGCGTTGCTGCTCTTCGTCGGCTGGTTCGCGGCCGGCGAGGACCGGCTGGCTCGGCTCGGCTCGGCGCTTTCGCTCGGGGCGGGATCGCTGATCGCCGATCGGCTCGACGTCTGGATCGAACCGCCGCTGCACACCGGCCTGCCGGCGAAGAGCCTGATCGTCGACGGGGCCGCGGCCGCGGCGGCCGCGCCGATCGAGACGCCGGCCGACAGCCGTCTGGTGGTTCGGGCGAGCCCGGGCGCGCCGGGCCGCGTCGCAGGCGCGATCGCCGCGACGGCGACGCCGGCCGAGAGCCTCGCGGCCGAAGCGGCGTCGGAGCCGCCGGCGACGGGCGGGGTGCGGGAGCAGCGGTTTCGGCTGGTCGGGACGGGCGAGGCGTCGATCGCGCTCGACGGACGCGAGGCGCTGCGGCTCGCCTTCCGCACGACGGCGGATCGAGCGCCGACGATCGCCTTCCTCGACACGCCGCAGCGGCGCGGCCGCAGTGGCCTCGCGCTCGCCTATGAGATCGGCGACGACTGGGGCGTCGTCTCGGCGACGGCGCGGATCCGCCCGACCGGGGCGGGCCGCCCGCTCTACGAGCCGCCGATCCTGCCGCTGACCCTGCCGATCGGCGCGCGTCATCTCGGCCGCGCCGAGACGGTGCGCGATCTCGGATCGCATCCCTTCGCCGGGGCGGAGGTGGCGATCGAACCGGTCGTCGTCGACGGCGCGGGCCAGGAGGGCCGGGGCGAGGCGCGGATCGTGCGTCTGCCGGAGCGGCCGTTCCGCGATCCGCTGGCGCGGGCCCTGGTCGAACTGCGGCGGCGGCTGGCGCTCGACGCGGCGGCGATCCCGACGGTGGCGATCGCCCTCGACGCGTTGACGTTGGCGCCGGAGCGGTTCGGGGTCCGGCCCGGGGTCCACCTCGGCCTGCGCCATCTCGCCGCGCTCGCCGGACAGGCGCACGAGGACGACGAGCTCAGGACGCTCTGCGAGGGTCTGTGGGCGGCGGCGGCGACGATCGAGGCGGGCGACACGCTCGACGAGGAAAAGGCGCTCAGGGCGGCGCGCGACGCGCTCGCCGAGGCCTTGCGGTCGGGCGCGTCGGACGAGGAGATCGCCCGGCTGACGCAGGAGCTGCGGCGGGCGATGGATCGCTGGCTCGAAGCGCTGAGCGAGGCCGCGCGACGCGATCCCGGCGCGCGCGATCGGGCCGAAGGGCAGGCTCGGCGGGTCGATCGGCGCAGCCTCCAGGCGATGCTCGATCGGATCGAGAAGCTCGGCCGGACCGGATCGCGGGACGCGGCGGAGCGGCTGCTCGCCGAGCTCGGCGACACGCTCGACCAGTTGCGCGGGGCGCGTTCGGGGAGCGGCGGCGGCGGCGCGGAGGCGCTCGGCGAGATGATCCGCCGGCAGCGCAGACTGATGGATCGAACCCACGAGGCCGAGCGCGACGGGGCCGACGCCGGCGCGCGCGAACGTCTCCTCGACGACCAGAACGAGCTGCGCGACGCGGTGCGCCGGTTGAACCGATCGCTTCGCCAGCGGGGCGGGACGTCGGAGGGCGAGGAGAGCGCGGGCGAAGCGCTCGACGAGGCGGCGCGGGCGATGGACGACGCCGGCCGCGCCATCGACCGGGGCGAGGGCGAGACGGCGCTCGGCGCGCAGGGGCGGGCGCTCCGCGAGCTCGGGCGCGGCGCGCGCGAGCTGGCGCGCGGCCGCGGCGAGGGGGAGGGCGGTTCGGAAGCCGGCGAGAGCGGCGGCGAAGAAGATCCGCTCGGCCGGCCGCGGCGCTCGCGCAACGCCGACGGGGGGCGGGTCGGCATTCCCGAGACGATCGAGGTGGAGCGGGCGCGGCGCATCCTCGAGGACATTCGCCGTCGTCTCGGCGATCCCGGCCGCGGCCACGACGAGCGCGACTATCTCGACCGCCTGCTCGATCTCGACTGAGCGAGGGCGGCGGGCGCTCAGCCGGCGAGCCGCGTCGGCTCGGCCGCGCCGGCGAGCGTGGCGGCGACCACCTTGCGGATGTCGGCGAGGGTGAAGGGCTTGGAGACGACGTCGCGGACGATCTGATCGAGGCCGTGGGCGCGCTCGCGCTGATCGGCGTAGCCGGTCATCAGCAGGATCGGCAGATCGGGCGCGTCGCGGGCGACGTTGAGGGCGAGGGCGATGCCGTCCATCACAGGCATCTTGATGTCGGAGAGGAGCAGATCGAAGCCGCCGCGGTCGCTTTCCAATGTCTCCAACGCCTCGGCGCCGTCCTCGACGGCGAGCACCGCGTGGCCGTCGAGCTCGAGCGCGCGACGGACGAAGGCGCGGACGGAATCGTCGTCTTCGGCCAAGAGAATACGAGCCATGGCGGTTCTCCTCGTGCGAATCGTCCGGTCGGGTTCAGTTTCGCTCCGATCGCCTTTCCCCGCGAGAGGGGCTTTCGATCGATTCGGGTCTCGTCTTCATTGCGGATCGACCACGTGGCCGATGTAAGGCAGCTCACGAAAGGCGTGCCCCATGTCCATGCCGAAGCCGACCACGAAGAGGTCGGGGCAGGTGAAGCCGACGAAGTCGGCCTCGATCTCGGCGGCGCGATGGCCGGGCTTGTCGAGCAGGACGGCGAGGCCGACCCGGGCGGCGCCGCGCTCGCCGAGCAGGCGCTTGGCCCAGGCGAGGGTGCGTCCGGATTCGAGGATGTCGTCGACGATCAGCACCTGACGGCCGGCGACGTCGGTCTCGAGGTCGCGCAGCACGGTGATCGTGCCGGTCGAGGTGGTGCCGGCGCGGTAGCTCGACAGCGACATGAAGTCGACTTCGGGCGAGACGCCGGCGTGGTGTAGGGCGCGAATGAGGTCGGCGGCGAAGACGAAGCCGCCCTTGAGCACGGCGACGACGAGGAGCCGCTCACCGAACCCGGCGTCACGGATCTCGCCGGCCAGGCCGGCGATGCGGGCGGCGATCGCCTCGGTGGAGAAGAGCACGTCGATGCGAGGTTCGGTCACGGCAGACCCGCCTGTCGGTTGCGGCGCTCGGCGAAGCGCACCTGGAGATCCGCCGCGCGCTCGGGCGGGGCGACGAGCCGGGTGCGGAAGCGCAACCGGTCGCCGGCCGCCACCGTGGTGGCGCGCGGGTCGATCGACCAAGCATAGAGCTCCTGACCGTCGGCGTCGCGCAAGGCGAAACGAAGCGCCGGCACGTCGTGCGCCGCGCCGGTGGAATTGACGAGGCTGCCTTCGACGACGAGGACCGGCTTGCCGTCCTCGGTCTCGCGCAGCGTCTCGATCTGGCCGAAGGCGACGCCGCGCAGGTTCACGGGCAGGCCGACCAACCGGTAGAAGCCGGCAAGGGTCGGGGCGCGGGCGACCACTTCGGCGCGGAAGACGAAGAGACCGGCGCAGAAGAGCACGGCGACCAGGAAGATCGCGACGCCGCCGAGCGCCTGCGCGCGCGGCGAGACGGCCGGCAGATGCGGCATCGAGGGACGCCGCCGCTTCCGGCGGCCGAAGAGGGACGACTTCGTAGTGGGCGCCGTCGGCGCGGCCGAAGACGACCGGGCGGCGGGGGTCGGGGCTGCGGCGAGGTCGTCCGGATCGGCCGCTTCGACATCCGCATCCGGCTCGGGATCGGCGAAATCCCGGTCGAAGGCGTCGACGCCGGCGGGGGGGGCGGCGATCGTCGGCGGCGGCGCGGCGTCGGCGATGTCGAACGGGTCGTCGCGCTCCGGCGTCGCGTCGAGGGCGGCGAACGGGTCGTCGGCGGCGGGCGGGGGAGGTGACGGCGCTTCGCGCATGGCGCGCCATTCGGCGCCGCACCGCGTACAGCGCACCTTGCGCCCCTTCGGACCGATCCGGTCGTCGGGGATGGTATAGGCCGTTTCGCAGTCGGGACAGGTGGTGCGCATCGCCTCTTCGCCGCCTTGGTCGGACCCCATCATGGAAGGACCGTCTGAACGGCGCGTAAACCCTGTCGGGCTCCGAGCGCTGGACGGGGGCGGCGGTCCTTCGGCATGGTTAACGAAATCTCAACGCCGCCGGGCTCAGGATCGGAGCGCGGCGGCGCGGCCTCCGAGGAGCGCAGGGTTTGATCGAATTCGAGAACGTCGGGCTCAGATACGGAACCGGACCGGAGGTGCTGCGCGATCTCACCTTCGCGATCGAGCCGCGTTCGTTCCAGTTCCTGACCGGGCCGTCGGGGGCGGGCAAGACCAGTCTGATCCGGCTGTTGTTCATGTCTCTGAAGCCGACGCGCGGTCTGATCCGGGTGTTCGGGCGCGACACGTCGCAGGTCGGACGGGCCGATCTGCCGGGCCTGAGGCGACGCATCGGCGTCGTCTTTCAGGACTTTCGCCTGCTCGACCACCTCACGACCTATGAGAACGTGGCCTTGCCGCTGCGGGTGTCGGGACGGGCGGAGGCGAGCTATCGGGCCGACGTCGTCGACCTGCTCGAATGGGTCGGGCTCGGCGAGCGGATGCACGCCATGCCGCCGGTGTTGTCGGGCGGGGAGAAGCAGCGCGCGGCGATCGCGCGCGCCCTGATCACCCGACCGGAGATCCTGCTCGCCGACGAGCCGACCGGCAACGTCGATCCGCCGCTGGCGCGCCGGCTGCTGCGGCTGTTCGTCGAGTTGAACCGGCTCGGCACGTCGGTGTTGATCGCCACCCACGATCTCGCCCTGATGGACCAGTTCGACGCGCGCCGGATCGTGCTCGCCGACGGGCGGATCGAGATCTACGAGTGAGGCCGATGGACGAGGCGAAGACCGCGGAGGAGCGCCAGGGACCGGTTCGGTCGGACGCCGCGCCGCGTCGACCGGAGGGCGGGCGCGACGGCGGGCGACGGCGACGCGCGTCGCGCCGCAGCGACCCCGGCGAGGGCGGCGGAACGATCGTGCCGCCGCAGTCGGTCGCCGGGCGAGCGCTGGTCTCGGTGGTGGCGATCATGTGTTTCCTCGCCTGTCTGGCGGTCGGGGCGCTGTCGGTGGTGCGCGACGCGGCGCGCGACTGGCAGGTCGACGTCAGCCGCGAGGCGACGATCCAGGTCAAGCCGATCGGCGGAACGGGCCTCGAGATGCGGCTCGCCCGCGCCCTGGCGCTGGCGCGCGACACGGCGGGCGTGCGCTCGGCGCGCCTGATCGACGAACGGGAGAGCGACGCTCTGCTCGAGCCCTGGCTCGGCAAGGGGCTCGATCTCGGATCGCTGCCGGTGCCGCGGTTGGTGGTGCTGGAGCTCGAGGATCCGGCGACGGCCGATCTCGGCGGGCTGCGCAGCAAATTGGCGCAGGAGGTCGAGGGCGCGGCGCTCGACGATCATGCGGTCTGGGCGGCGCGTCTGAGGACGATGGCCGGGGCGGCGGTGCTGGTCGGCGCGGTTGTGGTGGCCTTGATGCTGGCGGCGACGGCCCTGTCGGTGGTCTTCGCGACGCGGGCGGCGATGGCCGGCAATCGCGACGTGATCGAGGTGCTGCACTTCGTCGGCGCGGAAGACGCCTTCATCGCCCGCGAGTTCCGCCGCCACTTCCTGGCGTTGGCGCTGGGCGGCGGGCTGATCGGCGGCGGCGCGGCGCTCGCCCTCTTCGTCGTCGCCGATCTGTGGTTTTCGAACGGGCGCGGCGATCCGCTGGCCGATCAGGCGCGGGCGCTGTTCGGCGGCGTCTCGATCGGCTGGGGCGGGTTCTTCGGCGTGATCGGGGTGGTGGCGATCGTCACCGCATTGACCGGCGTCACGTCGCGGGCCACCGTGCTCGGGCATCTGAGGCGCCTGGAGTGACGGCGCGGCCGGCCGGCGAGGCGTCGCTCGCGCGATCTGCTATCTTGCCCGACGCGCCGAATCGCGCCGGTCGGGCGTGTGCGACGGAAGACGCGAAGGGAAGAATGTTCACGACGACGGACCGTTCCGCTCGATCGATCGCAGCGGCTCTGGCGCGCGGCGCGGCGGCGCTCGTCGCGATGGCGGGGGCGCTGTTCGTGTTCGGCTTCGTCGTCTTCGCCTTCCTGGTGGCGTCGACCGAAGAGCCGGCCGATCCGCGCGCCGACGCGATCGTGGCGCTGACCGGCGGGCGCGATCGGGTGGCCGAGGCGATCGATCTGCTCAGCGCCGGGCGCGGCCGCCGCCTGCTGATCTCCGGCGTGCATCCACAGACGCGGGCGATCGACATCCAGAAGATGACGGAATCCGACCGCGCCGTCTTCGCCTGCTGCATCGATCTGGGACGGATGGCTCAGTCGACCGCCGGCAACGCCGAGGAGGCGGCGGAATGGGTGAAGCAGCACGGCTTCACCAGTCTGATCGTCGTCACCAGCGCCTATCACATGCCGCGATCGCTGGTGGAGCTCGACCGGGCGCTGCCAGAGGTGCGCAAGGTGCCCTTCGCGGTCTCCCGGCCGGACCTCAATCTCGAGACCTGGTATCTACATCCGGCGACCGCGAAACTTCTCTTCGGCGAATACCTCAAGTATATCGTCGCTCGGTTCGCGCATCAGGCCCCGACGGGCGCCGTCTGGCAAACGGCTCGCCTCTCGGGGGCGGCCTGACCTCGACCTCTCGTCTCTCCGGGGCCGTCTTCCGATGATCTTCCTGCGCTCGCTCGCCTTCAACGTGTTCTTCTACGTCCACACCTTCGCGTGGCTGCTGCTGCTGCTGCCGACCGAAGTTTTGCCGAAGATCTGGCTGCGGCGCGGCATCAAGACCTGGGCTCGGGTCAATCGCTGGGCGCTGACGGCGATCGGCGGCGTGCGGGTGGAGCTGCGCGGGCTCGAGCACCTGCCGTCGGACGGCGCGATCATCGTCTCCAAGCATCAGTCGACCTTCGAGACGGTGTCGCTGCTCGATCTCTTCGTCGACCCGGTCTACGTGCTCAAGAAGGAGCTGCTGTCGATCCCGCTGTTCGGCTGGTACGCCGTCAAGGCGGAGCAGATCCCGGTCGACCGCACCGCCGGACGAGCCGCGCTCAACGCCATGGCGGAGCGCGCCCGCATCGAGGTCGGTCGCGGTCGCCAGCTGATCATCTATCCGGAAGGGACGCGGCGGCCGGCCGGCGCGCCGCCGAGCTACAAGCACGGCGTGGCGCATCTCTATCGGGCGCTCGGCGCGCCGATGGTGCCGGTGGCGCTGAATTCCGGACTGTTCTGGCCGCGGCACGGCTTCACGCGCCCGCCCGGCACGTTGGTGGTCGAGTTTCTGCCGCCGATTCCGCCGGGCCGCGACCCGGAAGAGGCCTTCGCCGAGATGCAGAGGGTGATCGAGACGGCGAGCGATCGTCTGATCGCGGAGGCGCTCGCCGCGCCCAATCCGCCGCCGATGCCGGCCGCGCCGCGCCGCGGCTGAGGTTTCGACCGCCGTTTCCCTCCGATCGAGAGAGAGCTTCGACATGACCGATCCGCAGGCCGTCCCCGCTCCCTCCGGTCCGCGCGGCCGGTGGCCGCTCTACCTGGCGCTCGGCGTCGCGGTGGCGGCGGCGGCCTGGACGGCGGGTTGGACCTGGGCGCGGTCGCGGGCGATCGAGGAGATGGACGCGCGCCTGGCCGGGCTCGAACGGCAGGGCGTGCGGGTGGTCTGCCCCGAGCGCTCGGTCGGCGGCTATCCGTTTCGTCTGGAGATCTCCTGTCGCGATCCCGGGGTCGAGATCGCGGCGCGGGGCCTCGGCGGTTCGGTCGCGGCGCTGCGCGTCGTCGCCCAGATCTGGGATCCGAAACACGTGATCCTCGAAGCCGACGGTCCTCTGGTCGGCGAGGAGGCCGGCAAGGGGCGGATCGAGGCGACCTGGCGGCGGCTGTCGATGTCGTTGCGTTGGCGGCCCGGCGCGGTCGACCGGGCCTCGTTGTCGATCGAGGGGCTCGATACGACGTTGCACGGCGCGGACGGGCGGACCGGACGTCTGAAGGCCGAGCATTGGGAGACGCACGGCCGCAACGCCGGCGAGCGGGCGCAGTCACTCGAGGTCGTCGCTTCGGCGGCGGGGGCAGCCCTTTGGGTCGAGGGGCGGCCGGTTGGCCCGCCGCGCTCCGACGTCTCGTTGGAGGCGAACTTGGTCGACGCGTTGCCGCCCGGACCCGGCGAAGCGGCGAAGGCCTTCGCAGCGCGGGGCGGCCGAATCGCGCCGATCCGGGCCTCCTTCTCGGTCGGCGGCGTGCGGGTGGCGGGCAAGGGGGAGCTGACGCTCGGCGCCGACGGGCTCCTCGACGGCATGATCGGCTTCGCGGCGCAGGGACTGGAAGCGGTGGTGGCGCAGCCGGCGGCGCTGGGCGCGGAGACGGCGGGCCTACTCGGGGGCTTCATCCTGCTCGGCAAGCCCTCGAACGATCCGGAGCTGCCCGGGCGGCGGCTCGATCTGGTGATCGATCACGGTCGGCCGCGGTTCGGCCGATTGCTGCTGCCGCCGATGGCGCCGGCGTTCCATCCGTGACCGTCGTGCGCTCGGCGGACGGATCGTTCGACGAACGCGCTCTCGAATTTCGCGCCCGCCGCGCCAGATTGGTCGGAGGGACCGGACCGTCGTCCGGCCACGAGGAGCGAGACATGACGGACCGCGGCGTCGTACGAGTTTTGACCACGCCGAACCGGCATTGGGTCGGCGACGGCTTCCTGGTGCGGCCGATCTTCGCCGAGGCCGCCTTCACCGAAGCGCTGAGCCCCTTCCTGATGTTCGATTGGGCGGCGGAGCGGACCTTTCCGCCTTCGGCGACCCCGCGCGGCGTCGGCCCGCACCCCCATCGCGGCTTCGAAACGGTGACGCTGGTCTATGCCGGCGAGGTGGCGCATCGCGATTCGGCCGGACATGCCGATCGCATCGGCGCCGGCGACGTCCAGTGGATGACCGCCGGCTCGGGCCTCGTCCACGAGGAGATGCTCGGCGGCGACGTCGACGCGCACGGCGGCGCTGTGTCGATGGCGCAGCTCTGGGTCAATCTGCCGGCCGCCGCCAAGGCGACGCCGCCGCGCTATCAGGCGATCGCCGCGGCCGCCATCCCGACGGCGTCCTTCGACGGCGCGTCGTTGCGCGTGGTGGCCGGGCGGCTCGGCGATCTCGTCGGTCCGGCCGAAACCCACACGCCGCTCGCCGTTCTCGATGGACGGGTGGCGCGGGGCGGTGTCGTCGATCTGCCGATCCCGGCCGGGTGGACCGGCCTGGTGGCGGCGTTGAGCGGCGAGATCGACATCGCCGGACGCCGGATCGCGGCGGAGAGCGTCGCGGTCACCGACCGTGAGGGCACGCGGATCCGCATCGACGGCGTGGCCGCGGAGAGCCGAGTGTTGATCCTCGCCGGCGCGCCGCTCGGGGAGCCGATCGCCCAGATGGGGCCCTTCGTGATGAATTCGCGTGACGATTTGATTCGCGCGGTCGAGGATTACCGGAAGGGTCGGATGGGCTCAATTCCAGGGTAACTACGCAATAATTACAACTGTTCCGGGTAACATTTCTCAATCATTTCCGAGTCCCCGATTTCCCGGGCCGCGCGAAATCGCTCTCCGCTTGATCCCGAAACGTTTTGGGTCGACACTCCGGTGGGTCGGTTCGTATCGTCGATCGCCGTTGGGGGACGAGGCGCGCGCTGCGAATGTCGTGGGGTGGGAGTGGGATGTGACGAAGTCCAGAGAAGCTCTCGAACGCTTGGCGGCCTCGCTGCGCCCGCTGATGAATTTTCCGGAGACCGAGCGGCGCGCCTCCTTCGCGATCGGCGAATTGGCGTCGCATCTCGGCGTGTCCCTGCGCACCCTGCGCTTCTATGAACAGTCGGGGCTGCTCCTGCCGTCACGGGAAGGGGCGCGACGTGTCTATTCCGACGAGGATCGGCTGCGGCTCGAGGTGATCGTGGCGCTTCGGGAGTTCGAGGTGTCGATGCCGGGCGTCAAGGCGCTGATGGCGACGATCGACGGCGGCGGACCGAACGTCGAAGAGCGCTGTCTGGCCTCGTTCGACCACCTGTTGGCCCAGGTCGCCGAGGCCAATAGGCTGCGCATCGCCGAACTCGAAGGGATCAACGGGCGGATCGATCGCATCCGGAAGTCGGGAGCGGCCTGACCGGGTCGCTCCGCGCGGACGGCGGTCGCGCCGCCGCCCGCGGACGTTCGATCACGCCGCGGCGTGGACGCCCTCGCCGACGATGCGGACGATGTCGGCCATGATGTCGGTGATCTGGAAGTCCTTCGGCGTGTAGACCGCCGCGACCCCCATGTCCTTCAACTGATCGGCGTCCTCGGTCGGGATGATGCCGCCGACCACCACCGGCACGTCGTCGAGGCCGGCGGCGCGCATGCGGCTCATCACGTCGCCGACGAGCGCCAGATGCGAGCCGGACAGGATCGACAGGCCGATCGCATGGACGCCCTCCTCGAGGGCGGCGTTGACGATCTGCGCCGGGGTCAGGCGGATGCCCTCGTAGACCACCTCCATGCCGCAGTCGCGGGCGCGCACGGCGATCTGCTCGGCGCCGTTGGAGTGACCGTCGAGGCCGGGCTTGCCGACCAGGAACTTCAGCCGGCGGCCGAGCTTCTCGGAGACCGCGTCGACGGAGGCGCGGACCTGGGCGAGATCGCCGCCGGCGTCGCGGGCGGCGCGGCCGACGCCGGTCGGGGCGCGGTATTCGCCGAAGACCTCGCGCAGGGTGGCGCCCCATTCGCCGGTGGTGACGCCGGCCTTGGCCGCGGCGATGGAGGGTTCCATCACGTTGCGGCCTTCCGCGGCGGCGGCGCGCAGAGCGGCGAGCGCGGCGGCGACCGCCTTGTCGTCGCGAGCGGCGCGCCAGGCGGCGATGCGTTCGATCGCCTGCTCCTCGACGTGCGGCGGCACGGTCAGGATCGAGCCTTCGCCGGTGGTGAGCGGCGAGGGTTCGGTCTCCTTGAAGCGGTTGACGCCGACGACGGTCTGCGAGCCCGCCTCGATGCCCTCGAGGCGGCGGGTGTTGGACTCCACCAACTTCTGCTTCATGTAGCTACTCTCGACCGCGGCGACGGCGCCGCCCATCGCCTCGATGGCGGCGAGTTCGGTCTTCGCCTCGGCGACGAGGGCGGCGACCTTGGCTTCGATCTCGGCGGAACCGTCGAAGATGTCGGCGAATTCCAGGAGGTCGGTCTCGTAGGCGAGGATCTGCTGCATCCGGAGCGACCACTGCTGATCCCAGGGGCGCGGCAGGCCGAGCGCTTCGTTCCAGGCCGGCAGCTGCACGGCGCGGGCGCGGGCGTCGCGCGACAGCGTCACGGCCAGAGCCTCGATCAGGATGCGGTAGACGTTGTTTTCCGGCTGCTGCTCGGTGAGGCCGAGGGAGTTGACCTGGACGCCGTAGCGGAAGCGGCGGTTCTTTTCTTCCTTGACGCCCCAGCGCTCGGCCGTGATCTCGTCCCAGAGGCGGCCGAAGGCGCGCATCTTGCAGATCTCGGTGACGAAACGCATGCCGGCGTTGACGAAGAAGGAGATGCGGCCGACGGCGTCGCCGAATTCGGCGTCCGGGATCACGCCGGTCTTCTTGACGTTGTCGAGCACGGCGATGGCGGTCGCCAGCGCGTAGGCGAGCTCCTGCACCGGCGTCGCGCCGGCCTCCTGCAGATGGTAGGAACAGACGTTCATCGGGTTCCACTTCGGCATTTCCGAATAGGTCCAGGCGATGACGTCGGTGGTCAGCCGCATCGACGGGGTCGGCGCGAAGACGTAGGTGCCGCGCGACAGGTATTCCTTGATGAGATCGTTCTGGGTGGTGCCGGCGAGCTTCTTGCGGTCGGCGCCCTGCTCGTCGGCGGCGGCGACGTAGAGGGCGAGCAGCCACGGCGCGGTGGCGTTGATCGTCATCGACGTGTTCATCTTCTCGAGCGGAATGCCGTCGAAGAGGGCGCGCATGTCGCCGAGATGGGAGACGGGCACGCCGACCTTGCCGACCTCGCCGCGCGACAGCGCGTGGTCGGGGTCGTAGCCGGTCTGGGTCGGCAGATCGAAGGCGACCGACAGGCCGGTCTGACCTTTGGCGAGGTTCGTCCGATAGAGCCGGTTGGAGGCCTCCGCCGTCGAATGGCCGGCGTAGGTGCGGAAGAGCCAGGGCTTGTCGGGGGTGGCGAGCGGCATGACGCGAATATCCCAGAATGATCTCGTTTCGATCGATTGAATATCGCGGCGCAACACCGGCGTCATCCCACACGAACGTCGGACTGCGACATTCGGTCTCGCAAGGATTTCGCCGAGGCGTCGGAATTCGCTCCAACATCTTGAAAAAGCGTCGCGATTCCTGTCTTGGAGCAATCTCGCGCGAGCGCGGCGCGCGGCGCGTGGGCGTGATATTTTGCGTCGCGGCAAGTTCTGCCGGAAAAACCGCGGAATTCGGTGATTTCAATCCTTTGTATTATGGAAATCCACGGGGAGCCGGGCCGATAGTGCTGCCCACGTTCGCACTGCGGCAAAATTTGCGCGCGGTGCGGCAACGAAGCGCGGAGGCGGCGGCGTCGCTCTCCTCGACACGGGAAGGAAGACCATGGCTGGGAATGAAGACGCGCGTCCGGTGAAGGATCTCTACGAGATCGGCGAGATCCCGCCGCTCGGCCACGTGCCGAAGCAGATGTACGCCTGGGCGATCCGCAAGGAGCGCCACGGTCCGCCGGAGGAGGCGATGCAGCTCGAGGTCGTGCCGACCTGGGAGCTCGACAGCCACGACGTGCTGGTCCTCGTCATGGCGGCGGGCGTCAACTACAACGGCGTGTGGGCCGGCCTCGGCAAGCCGATCTCGGTCTTCGACGTCCACAAGCAGCCCTATCACATCGCCGGGTCCGACGCGGCCGGCATCGTCTGGGCGATCGGCTCGAAGGTTAAGCACTGGAAGGTCGGCGACGAAGTCGTCATCCACTGCAACCAGGACGACGGCGACGACGAGGAGTGCAACGGCGGCGATCCGATGTTGTCGACCTCGCAGCGGATCTGGGGCTACGAGACGCCGGACGGCTCGTTCTCACAGTTCTGCCGGGTCCAGGCGCGCCAGCTCCTGCCGCGGCCGCAGCATCTGACCTGGGAAGAGTCGGCCTCCTACATGCTGACGCTGGCGACCGCCTACCGCATGCTGTTCGGCCACACGCCGCATCAGCTGCGTCCGGGCCACAACGTGCTGGTCTGGGGCGCCTCGGGCGGCCTCGGCGTGTTCGGCGTGCAGCTGTGCGCGGCGGCCGGCGCCAACGCGATCGGCGTCATCTCCGACGAGACCAAGCGCGACTACGTGCTCTCTCTCGGCGCGCGCGGCGTCCTGAACCGCAAGGACTACAAGTGCTGGGGCCAGCTGCCGACCGTCGGCACGCCGGAGTACGACGCGTGGTTCGGCGAAGTGCGCAAGTTCGGCAAGGCGATCTGGGACGTCACCGGCAAGGGCAACAACGTCGACATCGTGTTCGAGCATCCGGGCGAGACGACCTTCCCGGCCTCGACCTTCGTCGCCAAGCGCGGCGGCATGATCGTGTTCTGCGCCGGCACCACCGGCTTCAACATCACCTTCGACGCGCGCTACGTCTGGATGCACCAGAAGCGCATCCAGGGTTCGCACTTCGCCCACCTCAAGCAGGCGGCGGCGGCCAACAAGTTCGTGCTCGACCGGCGCGTCGAGCCGTGCATGTCGGAAGTCTTCGAATGGGCCGACATCCCGAAGGCGCACACCAAGATGTGGAAGAACGAGCACAAGCCCGGCAACATGGCCGTGCTCGTCTGCGCCCCGAAGACCGGGCTGACCACCTTCGAAGACGTGCTCGAGGCGTCGGAAGAGATGGTGGCGGCGAAGCGCTGATCGCGCCCGGGCGTCGCCATCGGCGACGCCTTCCGTCCGCGAAGGCTGCCGTTCGCGAGGCGATCGACCGAAACGAAGAGACCCCCGCGCGAGATCCGTGCGGGGGTCTCTTCGTTTCGTCGCGCCTCAATGCACCGGTTCTTCGTTCTTCCGCCACATGTCGACGGTGTGGTTGATCTCCGCGCCGAGCAGGAAGATCAGGCCGACGATGTAGAAGAACAGCATCGAGGCGATGGCGCCGCCGAGGCCGGCGTAGGTCTTGGCGTAGCCGGAGAAGTGGGAGAGATACCAGGAGAAGATCAGGCCGGCGACGAACCACAGGGTCAGCGTCACCAGCACGCCGGGCAGGACGCCGAGGAGGCGTTGGCGGCGGGCCGGCAGCCACAGATGCGCCGAGAACAGGAAGAGCAACACCGCGAGCGTGAACAACAGCAGCGGCAGGCGGTTGAACCAGTTCCACCACGGCTCGATGTCGGGGAAGTGCGGCAGGAGCAGCCCCCAGACGACCGGCAGCACCACCACCAGAAAGCCGAGGCCGAGGATGACGATCGCCGCGATCAGCATGAAGGCGGTGCCTTCCAGCCGGCGGATCAGGAAGTGGCGGGTGTCGTAGGAGCGATAGGCGTAGTTGAGGCCCATCCTGAGGCTCTCGACGAAGCCGGTGACGATGATCACCAGGAGCAGCGCGCCGATGGTGAGCACCCGGCTCTGCGAGGTGGTCAGCACCGCCGTGATCTCGGGCTTCAGGATCGCCGCGACCTGTTCGGGCAGAACCGAGAAGATGCCGCCGGTGCCCTGTTCGGCCGCGGCGGTCAGTTCGCCGACGCCCCATTCGCCGGCCGCCCAGCCGGCGAGGCCGGTGACCAGGATCAGGAAGGGGAAGAGCGAAAAGAGAATCGAGAAGGCGATGTTGGAGGCGTGCGCGAAGCTCTCGTTGCGCAACAGTCCCCAATAGAGCGCCTCCCAGACGATCCAGCCGACGGCGCGAGCGCCGCGCCGTCGCGGGCGGGGGGCGGAGGGGTCGGCGGTCTCTTCCGGAGAAGGGGCGATGGACATGGCGCGCAAGATAAGTGCGCCGCCCGCTCGGCACAATCGCCTTTCGCCGTGTCCGGCCGTCGACGAGGGGCTTCTCCCCACCGCTGCCCTTTTGCCTTATTCTTTCGGCAACGTGCGGCGCTTCGCCTGCCGATTCCCATCCCCCTCTTCGTTCGGACCGACCTTTCCCGTGATCTCGATCCGCTCCCTGGCGTTCGCCCTCGTCCTCTCCCTCGCGCCGCTCTCGGCGACGTCCGCCGCCGAGAGCCCGGCCGTCGCGCCCGCCGCTCCACCGGTCGCGACCTCGCCGCAGGCCGTCGCCAAGGCGAAGCCGGACGAGACGCAAGCGAAGCTCGACGGCTGGAAGAACGAGATCGAACAGATCGCCGCCGGCGTGCAGCGCGACGGCCAATCCGATCGACGGCTCGCCGAGTTGCGGGAACGGGCCGATGCGATCCGTTCGGCCGCCGACGACATCGATCGGGCCGAGAGCCCGCGGGCGGCGGCGATCGAGGCGCGGTTGAAGCAGCTCGGCCCGGCGCCGGTCGCCAAGGAGGGCGAGCCAGAGCCGGTCGAGGCCGACGCCATCAAGACCGAGCGCGAGGATCAGCAGAAGCTGCTCGCCGAGGCCCAAGGCCGGGTCAAACAGGCGCAGCTCCTGCATCTTCGGGCCGACGAGATCGCCAAGGCGATCGCCGACAAGCGGCGGGCCCGCTTCGCCGACGACATGGCGCAACGCTCGCGCTCGGTCCTCGAACCGTCGGTCTGGTACGAGGCGGCGGCCTCGATGCCGGGGGTGCTCGCCGGCCTTCTCTATCTGCTGCGCGACTGGTTCTCGCTGCTTTCGACGCGCGGCTTCGAGACGGCGACGGCGGTCGGGTCGGTGATCCTGGCCCTGCTCGCGGTCTTGTGGACGGCGCGCCGGCGCCTCGCCCAACTGACCGAGCGGCGCGCCGACGCGGCCGAGCCGGGCGCGTTGAAGCGCGCCGTCAAGGCGGCGGGGATCGTGCTGGTCAACGTCGCCGCGCCGGTGCTCAGCCTCGTCGGCGTCGCCTGGGCGCTCGACGCCTTCGATCTCAATCCGGCGCGGGTGGATCTCTTCATCTCGGCGCTGGTGGCCGGCGTCGCTTCGGCGGCGATGGTCTACGGCATCGCGCTCGCCATTCTGGCGCCGGGCAAGCCGCAGTGGCGGCTGGCGCCGGTCGGCGACCAGACGGCGGTGCGGCTTTTGCGCCTGTTCGTGACGCTGGCGATCGTGCACGGCTTCGGCGTGTGGTTCGGCCGCGCCCTCGACGTGTTGGCGGCGCCGGTCGCCACCCTGATCCTCACCGCCGGCCTGTTCGCGGTCGCCGACGCGGTGCTGGTGATGTTGGCGCTCAGAACCGCGGCGCGCTCGATGGCGGGCGACGAGGAGACCGCCGAGATCGCCGAAGCGGCGAGCGAGACCCGCTCGAGCCTGTGGCGCTGGCTGTTGCCGATCGGTTGGATCCTGGCGCTCGGCGCGGCGGCCGGCGCGCTCGGCGGCTATGTCGCGCTCGCCTCCTTCGTCACGCAACAGATGATCCGCACCGGCTTCCTGCTCGGCGCGCTCTACATTCTGTTGGTGCTGGCCGACGAGGCGATCCTGACGACCTTCCGCGCGGCTTCCGGCTTCGGCCAGGTGATGACGCGCTCGATGGGGCTGGCGCGCGAGACGGTCGAGCAGATCGGCGTGGTGCTGTCCGGCGTCGTCCGGCTGCTCCTGATCGCGATGGCGGGCCTGTTCATCCTGGCGCCGATCGGCATCGACGGGCAGGACGTCGTCTCCGACGCCAAGGTCGCCTTCTTCGGCTTCCGGGTCGGCGGGTTGACGATCTCGCTGTCGGCGATCCTGTCCGGCGTCGTCTTCCTCGGCCTCGGCATCGCGGTGACGCGCGGCGTGCAGGGCTGGCTCGACCAGCGCTTCCTGCCGCGCACCCGGCTCGACGTCGGTCTGAAGAATTCGATCCGCACCTCCTTCGGCTACGTCGGCACGATCGTCTCGGTGGCGCTGGCCTTCTCGGTGGTCGGTCTCGATCTGCAGAATCTGGCGATCGTCGCCGGCGCGCTCTCCGTCGGCGTCGGCTTCGGCCTGCAGTCGATCGTCAACAACTTCGTCTCCGGCCTGATCCTGCTCGCCGAGCGGCCGATCAAGTCGGGCGATCTCGTCGAGATCGGCTCGGAAAAGGGCTTCGTGCGCAAGATCAACGTGCGCTCGACCGAGATCGAGACCTTCGACCGCGCTTCGCTGATCGTGCCGAACTCGTCGTTGATCTCCGGCAACGTCAAGAACTGGATGCACCGCGATCTGACCGGCCGCTGTCTGGTCGACGTCGGGGTGGCCTACGGCTCCGATCCGGCCGACGTGAAGGCGATCCTGCTCGACTGCGCGGCGACGCACGAGAAGGTGCTGAAGTTCCCGACGCCCTTGGTTTTCTTCACTAATTTCGGCGCCGACGCGTTGGAGTTCCGGCTGATCTGCACCGTCGGCGCGGTCACCGAGGCCTATGGCGTCGAAAGCGATCTGCGCTTCGCCATCGTCGAGAAGCTGCGGGCGAAGGGGATCGAGATCCCCTACGCCCAGCGCGACATCAACATTCGCCAGCTCGGCGATCTCGGGGCGTTGCTCGAACGGTTCGGCCTGGGGCCGACCGACGCGGCCGACGCGGCGCGGTCGCCCGGCGCCTCCCCGTCTTCCTCCGAAGAGAAACCGTCATGATCCGCGTTCATCTCCGCCTCGCCCCGGCGCTCGCTCTCGGCGCGGCGCTCGCCGCCTGTTCGCGTGGGCCGGCTCCGGTCGAGCACACGCCGCCGTTCTATCAGCGGCTCGACATCGGCGGCCGCTCGGTCGATCCGGCCTCGTCGCTGTCGATGATCAACCAGTATCGGGTCAACAACGGCCTGCAGCCGCTGCATTGGGATCCGACGCTGGCGCGGATCGCGCAGGCGCAGGCCGATCAGATGGCGGGGAAGGACCGGGTGCATTCGACCGACGAAGCCGGGCTCGATCGCGATCTGGCCGGGGCGGGGATCGGTTACGCCAGTTTCCTGGCCAACTTCTCGGCCGGCTATCGGACCTTCGCGGAAGCCTTTTCCGGCTGGCGGGAGAGCCCGAAGCACAATGCGACGATGCTGTCGGCGCGGGCGACGACGGTGGGGCTGGCCACGGCCTACGCGCCGTCGTCGAAGTACAAGATCTTCTGGACGCTGGTGGTGGTGGAGCCGCGCTGAGGCGGCGAGGGCGACGGGGAAAAGGGCGGCGGCGCGCTTGACTTGGCGCCGTCCCCCCCCTTATATCGCGGCGTCTCGCAGAGTGGGCGCGTAGCTCAGCGGGAGAGCACTTCGTTCACACCGAAGGGGTCACAGGTTCGATCCCTGTCGCGCCCACCATTTCCCCCAGATCCCACCGCCGAGCTCGGCGGCGTCGGCGAAGCGGATCCCGCAGGGCGACCCTTCGTCTTATTGCGACGCAACATCAAATCGATAAGATCCGCCGCAAATCGCGATCCGCTCGGAGCGCGCAGGACCGAGGTCTCGACGTCGTCCATGCTTCCCACCGCCGCCACCTTCGACGACGTCATGCGTCGGTTCCGCTGGATCGTTCCCACGCGCTACAACATCGGCGTCGACGTCTGCCACAAATGGGCGACCTTCGAACCGGATCGGCCGGCGATCCTGCATGCGCATCTGGACGGCACGGTCGAGACCTGGAGTTTCGGGCGGTTGTCGAAGGCGGCGAACCGGTTCGCCAACGTGCTTCGGGCGCACGGGCTGGGGCGCGGCGATCGCGTCGCGATCTTGTTGCCGCAGTCGCCGGAGACCGCCTTCGCCCATGTCGGGATCTATTCGGCGGGGGCGGTGGCGCTGCCGCTCGCCGAAGTGTTCGGCGTCGAGGCGCTGTCGCACCGGTTGACCGATTCGGGAGCGCGGGCGGTGGTCACCCATCGCGCCGGGGCGGCCGAGATCGCCGAAATCCGCGCACTTCTGCCCGATCTCGGGACCGTGTTCACGGTCGACGGGCCGACGGACGGCGCGATCGATCTCTCGCGCGAGATGGAACGGGCTTCGGAGTCCTTCGAGCCGGTGGCGACGCGCGCCGACGATCCGGCGCTGATGATCTACACTTCAGGGACGACCGGCGCGCCGAAGGGGGCGTTGCACGGGCATCGGGTGGTGCTCGGCCACGTGCCCGGCGTGCAATACGCCCACGAATTCCTGCCGCGCTCCGGCGATCTCGCCTGGACGCCGGCGGACTGGGCCTGGGCCGGCGGGCTCCTCAACATCCTGTTGCCCTGCCTCAGCCTCGGCGTGCCGGTGATGGCGGCGCGGTTCGAGCACTTCGATCCGGAGTTCACCTGGGATCTGATCGCGCGTCATCGGATCCGCAACGCCTTCGTGCCGCCGACCGCGATGAAGCTGCTGCGCGGCGCGGGATCCCCCCGCGGCCGGCATGCGATCGATCTGAGGACCATCGCGTCGGCCGGCGAGGCGCTCGGGCGGGAGACCTACGAATGGGCGCGGGCCGAGCTCGGCCTGACGATCAACGAATTCTACGGCCAGACCGAGTGCAATCTGGTGCTCGGCTCCTCGGCCGAGATCGGGGTGACGCGCGCCGGGGCGATCGGCAAGGCGACGCCCGGCCATCGGGTGGCGGTGATCGACGGCGAGGGGCGTCCGACACGGCCGGGCGACACCGGACAGATCGCGGTGATGCGCCCCGATCCGGTGATGTTCCTCGGCTACTGGAACCAGCCGGAGGCGACGGCGGCGAAGTTCCTCGGCGACTGGATGACGACCGGCGATCAGGGGATCGTCGACGAGGACGGCTACGTCTTCTTCGTCGGTCGCGACGACGATCTGATCACCTCGTCGGGTTATCGGATCGGCCCCTCCGAGATCGAGGACTGCCTCGCCGGCCATTCGGCGGTGGCCCTGGCGGCGGTGGTCGGCAAGCCCGATCCGCTCCGGACCGAGATCGTCAAGGCCTACGTCAAGCTCGCTCCAGGGGTCGTCGGAGACGCCGAACTCGCCGCGAAGATCCGCGCCCATGTGCGCAATCGTCTCTCGGCGCACGAATATCCGCGCGAGATCGAATTCGTCGCGGAGATCCCGCTGACGACTTCGGGCAAGGTGATCCGACGCTTCTTCCGGGAGCGGGCGCGCGGCGAGGCGGCGCCGAGAGGTCAGTAGCTCACGACGATGCGGCTGTTCTGCATGCCGTGCTGACGGACCAGCTCGAACAGTTCGGCGGCGGCCTGAGGATGCATGCGGACGCAACCGTGCGAGGCGGGCTTGCCGAGCCGCGACGTCTCATAGGTGCCATGCACCGCGATGCCGCCGTTGAAGAAGATCGAATTCGGCATCGGCGAATTGTGATATTTCCGCGAATAGTATTTCTTGTGCATGCGATCGGGACGGAAGTCGCCGGTCGGCGTGCGATAGCCCTTGCGGCCGGTGGAGACGACGTATTCGGCGGTCTTGACGCCGTCGACGCTGACCACCATCCGCTGCGTCGAGATGTTGATGCGGGCCTCGACCGCGGCCTCGGCGAACGGCGCGCGCGCGAAGAGCGCGAAGAGGGTGAGGAGGGTCATGGCGAGAAGACGCATCGCGGAGATCCTTCTACGGTACACGGTTCGGCGAGCCGTCGACGGCTCCGACCGAGGACTACCCTAGCGGAAATCCCGTTTTCTCGGCACCCGTCCCTTCGAATTAAGATTAAATCGCAACCACGAAGGTCGCGCTCGCCCGCTTCTCTTCCATCCCCTGCTTCCTCGGAGTCGAACTCGCCGTGATGCGCCCCGCCATCTTCCTCGTCGCTCTCCTCGTTCTCGGCTGCAACGCCCAGGCCGGGGGGATGCCGCGTCAGCTCGCGCCGGAATTGATCCGGACCGAGCACGAGTACTGCAAGACCTCGACCGGATACGGGGTCGACTTCGTCCGCGAAGTCGACGTCGACGGCGACGGCCGCCGCGACGTGGTCCTCGACTATGCGCAGGCCCTGTGCGGCGGCGAGACGGCGCCCTACTGCACCGACGAGGGCTGCCTCATCAAAGCGTGGCGGAACGAAAAGAGCGGCTGGCGCAAGGTCTTCGAAGGGCGCGTCAAGACCTGGAGCGTCGGCGAGGCGGGCGGCCGCAAGGGGCTGATCGCCGACGGACGGGTGGTGGCGCCCTGAGGCGTCGCGCCCGCCGGTTCACCCGGTCGGGGGCTCAGGCGCGCAACTTGAGCGGCGGCGTCAGGCGGCGCAGCAACGCGTCGAGGTCGCGCACCGAGAAGGGCTTCTCCAGCCAATCGCCGAAGACCGCCGGGATCTCGGCGGGACGGGCGCGGCCGGTGACCGCGACGATCGCGGCGTGACGCCCGCCGGGCGAGGCGGCGAGTTCGACGGCGAGCCGCTCGCCGGGGACGTCGGGCAGGCCGAGATCGACGAAGATCACGTCGAAGGGCTCCCGGCGCGCCTCGCGCAGGGCGGCGGCGCCGTCGGCGACGATCGTCGCATCGACGCCGAGCGGGGCCAGCATCGCCTGGATGAGGACGCGGCCGATGCCGTGATCCTCGACGGCGAGCAGGCGCAGGCCGTCGTGCGGCGGGTTCGAACCGGGGGTGGACGGGCGCGCGGCGTCTTCAGGCATGGCGATGGCTCTCCCGCGAAGGTGGAACGAGCCTAAACCGATCTCGTCAACGATTCGTTGAGGCTGTCGAGACGTCGTTCGACGGCGCCCCAGCCGATCAGACGGCGGATGTCGGCCGGGGTCAGGCCGTCGGCGCGCAGGCTCGCCAGCGCGGTGTCGGCGGCCGACTTGGAGAGTTTGCGCCCCGTGGCGTCGCGGACGAGATCGTGATGGAGGTAGACGGGCGCGGGGAGACCGAGCAGCGTCTGCAGGACGCGATGCACCGAGGTCGACCAGAACAGGTCGCGGCCGCGCACCACATGGGTGACGCCCTGCGCCGCGTCGTCGACGACGACGGCGAGGTGATAGCTCGACGGCGTCTCCTTGCGGGCGAGGACCGGGTCGCCCCAGTCGGCCGGCCGCGCCGCGACCCGTCCGGTCTCGCCCATCGGGCCTTCGCCGGCCTCGCGCCAGTCGAGGGGGGGCACGCGGGAGAGCGCGGCGGCCATGTCGAGGCGACGGGCGACGGGCTCGTCGTCGCGGGGGTGGCGATCGTCGTCGGGGGGAAAGGGCGCTCCGTCGGGGTCGCGCGGCCAGGGGCGGCCTTCGGCTTCGGCGCGGGCGACGGCGGCGCGGATCTCGGCGCGGGTGGCGTGGCTCGGGCGTAGTAGGCCGGCGGCGTCGAGCCGGGCGAGGGCGGCGGCGTAGGCGTCGAAATGCGCGGATTGCCGGCGGACCTCGCCGTCCCAGTCGAGGCCGAGCCAGGCGAGATCCTCGAAGATGCCGTCCTCCCATTCCCGGCGGCAGCGGGTGACGTCGACGTCCTCGAGGCGCAGCAGAAAGCGGCCGCCGGCCGCGCGGGCGAGCGTGTGGTCGAGCATCGCCGAGAAGGCGTGGCCGAGATGGAGGCGGCCGTTGGGCGAGGGGGCGAAGCGGAAGACGGGTCTGGACATCGTGCGAGGTTCCGGCCGACAGTCTCCGCTTCTTAGACCGAGGCGGCGGGCGAGGGCAGGGGGATGCGGCGAATCGAGCACGACGGCGACGTGACGGACGGGCTCGCCGAGCTGGTGCGGCTCGATCCGCGGCTCGCGCCGATCGTGGCGGCGAGCGGCGCGGTGCCGCTCCGGCGTCGGCCGCCGGGATTTTCCGGCCTCGCACGGGTGGTGACGGCGCAACAGGTCTCGGCGGCGGCGGCGACCTCGATCTGGGCGAAAGTCGAGCGGGTGGTCGGGGCCGATCCCGGGCCGCAGGACTTCGCGGTGCATGCCGACGAAACGCTCCGGAGCGCTGGCCTTTCGGCGGCGAAGGTGCGCACGTTGAAGGCGGTGGCGGGGGCTTGCGCCGACGGGCTCGATCTCGAGGCCTGCGCCGATCTCGCCGAGGCGGATGCGATCGCGGAACTCACGAAGATCAAGGGGATCGGGCGGTGGACGGCGGAGGTGTGGCTCTTGTTCTGCGCCGGCCATCCCGACGTCTGGCCGGCCGGCGATCTGGCGCTGAGGGTGGCGGTCGGCGACGGGTTCGGTCTTCCCGAGCGGCCGAGCGAGGCGGTCGCGCGCGAGATCGCGGAGGCCTGGCGGCCGTGGCGGTCGGTCGCGGCGCGGCTGTTCTGGGCCTATTACGCGGCGCGGCGGGACGGTCGCGAGGGCATGGCGCGGTGACGCCGCCGTCGATCCGTCGCGTGGCCCGGCCGCCACTCTACGGGTTCTTTCTCGGGTGAACCTTCACACGAGCGACATGGGCTCTGTACACTGTCCCAAGTCGTTCGTGGTGCCGGAACATCGGCCGATTCGATCGCTGCCGGAGCTCTCGCACCGCCTCCCCGTCGGGGAGCCGAGAGCGAGGTGCGCCTTGACGATCCACGTGACGCCGCGGTCCCATCCCGTCCTGGTGCTGAACGCCGATCATCGGCCGCTCAGCTACTATCCCTTGTCGCTGTGGTCCTGGCAGGAAGCGATCAAGGCGGTGTTCATGGACCGCGTCACCATTCTCGCCAATTACGACGTGGCGGTCCGCAGCCCGAGCCTGACGATGCCGCTGCCGTCGGTGGTGTCGCTGAAGTCCTTCGTGCGACCGGCGCGCACCCCGGCCTTCACCCGGTTCAACGTCTTCCTGCGCGATCGCTTCCGCTGCCAATATTGCGGCTCGTCGCAGGATCTGACCTTCGACCACGTGGTGCCGAGGGCGCGCGGCGGGCAGACGACCTGGGAGAACATCCTGACGGCCTGCGCGCCGTGCAATCTGAAGAAGGGCGACCGCTCGCTCGAACAGGCGGGGCTCGCCCCGACGCATCGGCCGTGGAAGCCGAGCGTGCACGACCTCAACGAAGCCGGCCGCCATTTCCCGCCGAACTTCCTGCACGACAGCTGGCTCGACTTCCTCTACTGGGACACCGAACTGGAGCCGTGAGAGCGGCCGGTCAGCGCCGGCCTTCCCCCTTCCAGGCGGCGAAGAGCGCGACCGCGATCAGGCCGAGCGAGGCGATCACGTTCCAGCCGGCGAAGCTGAGCCCGAGGATGCGGATCTGCGGCTTGGTGCAGTCGACCGCCTTGACCTTGTTCAGGTTGGCGAGGAGGTCGCCGGCCGAGGGCATGGCGTCGAGGCGGGTGCCGGAGCAGTCGGCCGGGCCGGGCCACCAGCCCCATTCGGCGCCGGCCTGGAAGGCGCCGACCCACAGGCCCCAGGCGAAGAGGCCGGCCAGCGCCACCAGCATCAGCCGCGGCAGGATCTCCGGCAGGCGGAAACGGTCGCTCGCGAAGGCGAGGAGGGCGAGCGGCGCGCCGAAGTAATAGGGCAGGCGCTGCTCGAGGCAGAGCCGGCAGGGGGTGAAGCCGCCGATCAGTTCGAATCCCCAGGCGGTGGCGACGACGGCGACGGCGGCCAGCCCCAAGGCGAGGGCGACGAGGTCGCGACGACGGAGCAGCGAGACGAGCGGCATGGAGCCTCCTTCTCGGCGTCAGCCGAGCAGCTTCACGGCGACATAGAGCGCGATGATCACGCCGGCGACGACGCCGGCGATCAGGCCGAGGCGGTTCTCGATGAAATGGCGGATCGGTTCGCCCCAGCGGCGCAGCGCCCAGGCGAGCGCATAGAAGCGCGCGCCGCGGGCGACGATCGCCGAGACGACGAAGAGCCAGAGGTTCACGTGGACCGCGCCGGACAGGATGGTGACCACCTTGATCGGCGGCAGATGGGCGAGGCCGGAGGTGATGAGCAACAGCAGGACCGAATCGCCCCATTCGGCGCGCAGCCGTTCGAAGGCGTCGAGCTTGTGATAGAACTCGAGGATCGGACGGGCGACGGCGTCGAAGGCGTACCAGCCGAGATACCAGCCGGCGACGCCGCCGGCGACGGACGCCGCGGTGGCGATCAGGGCGAAGCGATAGGCCCGCTCCGGCCGGGCGAGGCCCATCGGCAGGAACAGAACGTCGGCCGGCACCAGGAACACCGAGCTCTCGATGAAGGCGATGACGGCGAGCCAGATCTCGGCCGTCTTGCGGGCGGCGAGCGACAGGGTCCAGTCGTAGAGACGTCTCAGCATGGGGTTCTCGGGCGGGAGCTCGGTTCGGGCGGGACGCCGCGGGATTTAGCCGAGGCGGGGCGGGGCGTCCACCATCGCGGCCGAGTTCGACGAAGATGTGAACGGACGGGCGGCGACGTTGACGGGCGGGCGCGCCCGACTAATATGCGCCCCCGGTGTCGCCCCAGTGGCGAAATGGTAGACGCGGCAGACTCAAAATCTGTTGCCTGCGAGGGCGTGCTGGTTCGAGTCCGGCCTGGGGCACCACTCCACTCACAGAACTTCGACGCTCTGCGGTGCGCTCGCGCGATGGCGCAGGCGGGGCGAGGCCTCAGGTCGAAGGGGCGCCTTCGACACCTCGGCCCCGGTCGGTCCGTCGGATGACGGACAGGCCGACGAAGAGAGCCAGACCGGCGACGAGGTTGGCGATCACCGCGACCGGCAGCGACAGCAGCCAGAACAGGCCGATCCGATGCAAGGCCGTCGCCGCGGTCAGGAAGAGCGCCGTGGCGCCGTGACCGATCAGGCTCGTGACGGGAACGATCAGGACGATGATCGAGACCCATAGCGAGGTCGCCACATAGAGCAGGCCGATCGGCAGGCCGAAGGGGCCGGCGAGGGTTCGGATCCGGCCGCCGAATCCGGGCGTTCCCTCGATGTCTCGCGCCAACACCGCGGTCAGCATGATCAACGCGAGCAGCGACCAGGGGAGAGGGGCCCTGATCAGGCCGACGGCGAAGTTCGCGCCCCAGAAGTTGCCGGCGGCGAACAAAAAGGCTCCCGCGCCCCAGAGCGTGGCCATGGCGAAGCCGATCCACCAGGGCGAAAGCCTGCCGCGCACGCGACGCCACGTCGCCACTCCGACGATCAGGGCGGCGATCAGGATCAACGCCAGTTTCAGGTAGACGCCCAGAACGGCGGCGAGCGCGCCGCAGACGCCGCCGGAGCAATGGCCCTTCGCCATCGCCAGGACGAGCCACCGCAGAAGATGCGGGAAGAAGACGACCGTCGCGCCGAGAGAGGCGAACGACAGGACGATCCAGACGACGTAGCCTCGACCCGAGAGACGCGAAAACATGTATACCCCTTGTGCTGGGGCGAACATGGACCGCGGTCGTTTACCGACGGTTGCGTCGAGCGCAAAAATTTCACCGATCGACGAAGATCGATGCAACGCGGTGGATGGGGGCGATCCGCCTCCGGTCCCGCCGCGTCGTCGATCGAGTGACCGCCGCCGCCGAGCCCGGGTCGAGGTTCGGCGGCGGGCGCCTCTCTCAGCCGGCGAGGCCGGCGACCAGCATGTATTTCTTCTCGAGGAATTCCTCGATGCCGTGGTGGGAGCCTTCGCGGGAGTTGCCGCTCTCCTTGATGCCGCCGAAGGGGGCGAGCTCGGAGGAGAGGATGCCCGAATTGACCCCGACCATGCCGTATTCGAGGCCCTCGCCGACCCGGAACACCCGGCCGACGTCACGGGTGTAGACATAGGCCGCGAGGCCGAACTCGGTGGCGTTGGCCGCCGCGATGGCTTCCGCCTCGGTCTCAAAGCGGAAGACCGGGGCGAGCGGACCGAACGTCTCCTCGCGGGCGACGGCCATCTCGGCGGTGACGTTCGCCAGAACGGTCGGCTGGAAGAAGGTGCGGCCGAGTTCGTGCCGTTCGCCGCCGATCACCACCGAAGCGCCCTTGGCGGTGGCGTCGGCGAGGTGGCGTTCGACCTTCTCGACGGCTTCCGCATTGATCAGCGGCCCCTGGACGACGCCCTCCTCGAGCCCGTCGCCGACGCGCAGATCCGCCACCGCCTTCGACAGTTTGGCGACGAAGGCGTCGTAGACGCCGGCCTGGGCGTAGATGCGGTTGGCGCAGACGCAGGTCTGGCCGGCGTTGCGGAACTTGGCGACGATCGCCCCTTCCACCGCCGCGTCGACGTCGGCGTCGTCGAAGACCAGGAAGGGGGCGTTGCCGCCGAGTTCGAGGGCGACCTTCTTCACCGTGCCGGCCGACTGGCGCATCAGGAGCTTGCCGACCTCGGTCGAGCCGGTGAAGCCGACGACGCGAACGGCCGGATGCGAGGTGAGCACACCGCCGATCGCCGGGGCGTCGCCGGTGATCACGTTGAAGACGCCGGCGGGGATGCCGGCGCGTTCGGCCAGCACGGTGAGCGCCAGCGCCGAGAGCGGGGTCTCGGGCGCCGGCTTGATCACCACGGTGCAGCCGGCGGCGAGCGCCGGGGCGACCTTGCGGGTGATCATCGCCGAGGGGAAGTTCCACGGCGTGATCGCCGCGACGACGCCGACCGGCTGGCGGAGGACCAGCACGCGGGCGTCGGCGCGATGGGTCGGCAGGGTCTCGCCGCGGATGCGCTTGACCTCCTCGGCGTAGAACTCGACGTAGGACGCGCCGTAGTCGATCTCGCCGAGGGCTTCCTTCAGGGGCTTGCCCTGCTCCGAGGTGAGGATCACGGCGAGGTCCTCGCGGTTCGCCATGATCAGATCGTACCAGCGCCGGAGGATGCGCGAGCGCTCCTTGGGCAGCATCGCGGCCCAGGCCGGGAAGGCGGCGGCGGCGGCGTCGACCGCCGCGGTCGCTTCCGGCGCGCCGAAATGCGGCACTTTCGCCAGGAACTCACCGGTCGCCGGATTTTCGACCGGATCGATCTCTTCGCCGACGAAGGACCCGTCGACGAAGCAGCGGGTGACGAGCAACGAAGGATCCTTCAGGCGCTGGAGAAGCGTCTTCGTCTTCGAAACGACGTTCATTTCGCTCACCCCCGCGCCGCGACGAGCGCGGTTTCGAGAGCCTTCAGGCCGTCTTCCAGCACCGCGTCGGAGACGGTCAGCGGCACCAGAATGCGGATCACGTTGCCCCAGACGCCGCAGGAGAGAAGAATCAGGCCTGCGTCGAGGGCGGCGGCGGTGACGCGCTTGGTCGCCTCGCCGTCCGGCTCGTAGGCGCCGTGCGACTTGACGATGTCGAAGCCGATCATCGCGCCGCGACCGCGGATGGCGGTGATCGGGACCATGTCGTTGCGGCTCGCGAAGGCCTCGAGCCGACCCTTGATCGCCGCGCCGACGGCGTTGGCGCGGTCGAGCAGCTTCTCCTGATCGATGACGTCGAGGACGGCGAGGGCGGCGGCGCAGGCGATCGGCGAGCCGGCGTAGGTGCCGCCGAGGCCGCCGGGCTCCGGCGCGTCCATGATGTGCCCCCGGCCGACGACGCCCGAGATCGGGAAGCCGCCGCCGAGCGACTTGGCCATGGTGACGAGGTCCGGCTCGACGCCGGTGTGCTCGATCGCGAAGATCTTGCCGGTACGGCCGAAGCCGGTCTGGACCTCGTCGGCGATCAGGACGATGCCGTGCTCGTCGCAGATCTTGCGCAGCGCCTGGAAGAGTTCGGTCGGGGTCTCGTAGAAGCCGCCCTCGCCCTGCACCGGCTCGACCACGATCGCGGCGACGCGTTCGGGCTCGACGTCGGCGCGGAACAGGAAGCCGAGCGCGTCGAGGGTCTGCTTGACGGTGACGCCGTGCAGCTCGTTGGGGAAGGGCAGATGCCAGACCTCGGCCGGCATCGGGCCGAACTTCTTCTTGTAGGGCAGGACCTTGCCGGTCATCGCCATGGTCAGCATGGTGCGGCCGTGGAAGGCGCCGGTGAAGGTGATGACGCCGGTGCGGCCGGTGGCGGCGCGGGCGATCTTGACGGCGTTCTCCAGCGCCTCGCCGCCGGTGGTGAAGAAGATCGTCTTGGCCGGGCCCGAGAAGGGGGCGCGGGCGTTGATCTTCTCGGCGAGCTCGACGTAGCTCTCGTAGGCGTTGACCTGGAAGGCGGTGTGGGTGAAGCGGGCGAGCTGAGCCTCGACCGCGGCCATCACCTTCGGGTGGCGGTGGCCGGTGTTCAGGACCGCGATGCCGCCGGCGAAATCGACGTAACGCTTGCCCTCGACGTCCCAGATCTCGGCGTTTTCGGCGCGGTCGGCGAAGACCGGCGTGGCGGTGGCGACGCCGCGCGGGACGGCGGCGGAACGGCGGGCGAGAAGGTCGGCGTTGCTGGTCATGATGGGAAGAAAACCTCGAAAATAGCGAACGATCGGACCATCCTTCCTCGAATTCGGCCGATCCGACAGGCGTTTTCTTTCACCCGCCGTGGTGCTAACAATGCACCACTCTTCGAGGGAAACCGACGATGGCGAAGTCGCGAGGTCCGTCCCGTCCGCCGAGCGAGATCGAGGGCGGGGCGATCGGCGAGGACGATCGGCGACGGCGTCTGCCGCCGCTGTCGATGCTGCGCGCCTTCGAGGCGGTCGGCCGGCACGGCTCGATGCGCAAGGCGGCGGACGACCTCGGCGTCTGCCACACCGTCGTCTCGCGTCACGTCCAGAATCTCCAGGATTGGTTCGGCACCCGTCTGGTCGAGACCGGTCCGCGCGGCGTGGCGCTGACCGAGCAGGGCCATCTCGTCTACGCCGCGACCGCCGCCGCCTTCGATCGGATCGCGGAGGCGACGGCCGAGCTCAGGCCCGATCGGGCGGGGGCGCGGCAACTGCGGCTGTGGTGCGTGCCGGGGCTCGCCTCGCGCTGGCTGCCGCCGCGTCTCTCGGACCTGCAGGCGGCGCTGCCCGGCGTCGAGATCGTGGTGCGCGGCACCACCGAACGGCCGGACCTGAAGCGGGGCGACGCCGACGCGGCGATCTGTTTCGGCGAGATCGCGCCGGAGGGCGGCAGGGCCCAACTCCTGGAGCGGACGCGGATCTTTCCGGTCGCCTCACCGGAGTGGATCGCGCGTCAGCCGCCGATCGAGACGCTGGCCGACCTCGCCCGCTGCTTCCTGATCCACGAGGACAGCCGCGATCAGTGGCGGCGCTTCTTCCGCAGCGCCGGCCACGAACCGCCGTCGACCCTGCACGGGCCGCGGCTGTGGTACGCCTCCTCGGCGCACGAGGCGGCGCTCGCCGGTCAGGGCGTGGCGCTCGCCACCCGGTTGCAGGCGGCGGACGATCTGGTCGCCGGGCGGCTGGTCGAACTGCTCTCCACCGAGGTCTGCCTGGGCGGCTATTGGTTCGTCGCCGGCGAACAGCGCTGGGACACGGCGGTGATCCTGAGGCTCCGCCAGTGGTTCGCCACCAGCGTCGCGACCACCGAGGGCGGTCTGCTCGACGAGGACTGAACGGAGACCTCCGCGCGCTTCGTCGCAGGGGGAGGGCGAAACGGCGAAATCTCGTGCAGCTGCTTTCGTGTGCCGATGGAAAAATGGGCAGACTCGCCGTCTCGATGCCCCGATGGTGTGCATCGGGTGCTACTGGTGACATCAAGACACCACTGCGGTCGCTAAAATACGTTTGTGCGACATTCGGGCGCTGATTAGCCTCTTCCCATACGACGGTTTCGACGAACCGCCGGAGGGGGATCGAGGCGGCTTTCCGCGGCCTTCGCTCCGTTCGGGCGATCGACGCGTCTCGCGTGAGCGGGACGTGATCGGAGCCGCATGTCTTTCGGGTCCCTGGGGCCCCCGAGCCGGGAGGACGGAAGCCGTGAAGAAACCCGTGGCCGTCGGTGGCGAACGCGATCTCGCCCATGCGCCGACGCTGGTGACCTTCCAGGGCGTGTCGAAGACCTACGACGGCAAGGTCCACGTGGTGAAGAGCCTCGATCTCACCATCGCCAAGGGCGAATTTCTGACCCTGCTCGGGCCGTCGGGCTCGGGCAAGACGACCTGTCTGATGATGCTCGCCGGGTTCGAGGTTCCGACTTCGGGCGAGATCTACCTCGGCGACTGGGCCTTGTCGAAGAAGCCGCCGCACGAGCGGGGCATCGGCATGGTGTTCCAGAACTACGCGCTCTTCCCGCACATGACGATCGCCGAGAACATCGCCTTTCCGTTGGAGGTGCGCGGCATGAACCGCGCGAGCGTGAAGGAGAAGGTGACGCGCGCGCTCGACATGGTGCGCCTGCCGCAGGTCGCCGACCGCAAGCCGAGCCAGCTCTCCGGCGGTCAGCAACAGCGCATCGCGCTCGCTCGGGCGCTGGTCTTCGAGCCCGAGCTCGTGTTGATGGACGAACCGCTCGGCGCGCTCGACAAGCAGCTCCGAGAGCACATGCAGTACGAGATCCGGTCGCTGCACATGTCGCTCGGCCTGACCATGGTCTACGTCACCCACGACCAGACCGAGGCGCTGACCATGTCGGACCGGATCGCGGTCTTCGCCGGCGGCCACATCCGCCAGTGCGCCGACCCGCGCAAGCTCTACGAGGAGCCCTCGGACGGGTTGGTCGCCACCTTCGTCGGCGAGAGCAACCGGTTCGACGGCGCGATCACGGGGCGCGACGGCGACGTCGTCACGGTGACGACCGCCGCCGGCACGAGGCTTCGGGCCGCCGCCATCGACGTCGGGAGCGAAGGCTCGGCGGCGGTGATCGTGCGGCCGGAGAACGTGCGCGTCGGCGCGGCGGCGAGCGGGCTCGACGACACGATCGCCGGCCGGGTCGCCGACGTCGTCTATCACGGCGACCATCTCCAGGTTCACATCGCCGCCGAAGGGCTCGACGTGGTGGCCAAACAATCGGCCCGCGACGTCGTCGCGCCGCGTCCCGGCGACGAGATCGTCTTCGGGTTTTCGACCGCCCACGCGCGCGCCTACGACCCGGCCCGCACCGATCACTGATCCCCATTTCCGGTCGGCGACCCCGACCGGCACTCCCCCGCCCTCGGCGGCATTCGACCAAGCGAAGCGTTCCAACCCCATCGGGAGACCGTCATGAAGCGCAGTCATCTCCTCGCGGCGTCCGCCGCTCTGGTTCTCGCCGCCGGCGCGGTGGCGCAAGCCGCCTCCGGCAAGCTGGTCGTCGTCTCCTGGGGCGGCGCCTACCAGGACGCCCAGAAGGTCGTCTATTTCGAGCCGACCAAGGCGGCGGGCGTCGACATGGTCGACGAGAGCTGGGACGGCGGCGTCGGCGTGCTGCGCGCCAAGGTCCAGGGCGGCAACGCCGGCTGGGACGTGGTCCAGGTGGAGAGCGACGAGCTCGAGATCGGCTGCGAGGAAGGCCTCTACGAGAAGCTCGACTTCGCAAAGATCGGCGGCAAGGACGCCTATCTGCCAGACGCCGTCCACAAGTGCGGCGTCGGCGCGATCCTCTACGACTTCGTGCTCGGCTACGACAAGGACAAGATCCCGGCGGACAAGGCGCCGAAGTCCTGGGCCGACTTCTTCGACACCAAGACCTGGCCGGGCAAGCGGGCCCTGCGCATGGGCGCCAAGACGACGCTCGAGATCGCGTTGATGGCCGACGGCGTGCCGGCCGACAAGGTCTACGAGGCGCTGCGCACCGAAGCCGGCGTCGACCGCGCCTTCAAGAAGCTCGACACGATCAAGAAGGACCTCGTCTTCTGGAAGTCGGGCGCGCAGCCGCCGCAGTTCCTCGCCTCCGGCGAGGTGGCGATGACTTCGGTCTACAACGGCCGCATCGACGCCGCCAACAAGAAGGACAAGCGCAATTTCGGCATCGTCTGGAACCAGGCGCTCTACACGCTCGACAGCTGGGTGATCCTCAAGGGTTCGCCGAACGTCGACGCGGCCTACAAGTTCCTCGCCGTCGCCGGCAAGCCGGAGAACCAGGCGAAGCTGCCGAACTACATCGCCTACGGCGTCACCGCCAAGGCGGCGACGCCGCTGATCGACGCCAAGTTGATGCCGGACCTGCCGACCGCGCCGCAGAACCTCGAGAAGGCGAAGATGATCGACGTCGAGTTCTGGCTCGAGAACAACGACAAGCTCACCGAGCGCTTCAACAAGTGGGCCGCTCAGAACTGAGCCGGTCCCTGGACCGCGGCGGTCGGGTGTGCCCGCCGCGGTCCGCTCTCTCGGGCGGCTCGGGTGTCGCCCGCAACGTCGCCGCGATCTCCACCCTCCCCTGAGGGGAGGGGAAAGATCGGCGCCGGCGGCAGAGACGTCCGGCGCGCCGATCGCTGGAACGACCTGATACCGACGGGGGCGACGTCGCCCTCTCGACGACACGAGCCTCGAGGGATCGTCCATGACCGACGTCACCGCCGCCGAACGCGACCTGGTCCGGGCCCATGCCCGCGCCGAGCGGGGCCGCCGTTGGACCGCCTTCTTTCTGGTCGCGCCGCTGTTCGTCTTCCTGATCTTCACCTTCCTGGTGCCGATCGGCGACATGTTGCGCCGCTCCTTCATGGACGGCGACGTCGCCTCGGTCTGGCCGCAGACGGTCGCCGTCACCCGCGCGTGGGACGGCTCGGGCGAGGCGCCGGCGGCGTTGTGGCCGGCGCTGGCCGCCGACATCAAGGCCTCGGCGGCCTCCGACACCGTCGCGGTGGCGGCGCGGCGGCTCAACTATGCGATCGACGGCGGACGCACCCTGGTGATGAAGGCGGCGCGACGGCTCGCCAAGATCGAGACGCCGCCGAACGGCGACTGGCGCGCCGTCTTCGCCGATCTCGACGAGACCTGGGTCGCGCCGAAGACGGCGGCGGCGATCCGACGGGCGTCGGGGCCGGTCACCGACTTCTATCTCCTCGCCGCGCTCGATCTGCGCAAGACCGACGCCGGCGCGATCGTCACGACGCCGGAGAAGGATCGGATCTACCGCACGGTGCTGTGGCGCACCTTCTCGGTCTCGGGCATGGTGACGCTGTTCGCCCTGCTGATCGGCTACCCCTACGCCTACCTGATGACGCGGTCGTCGAAGCGGGTGGCGGGCGTGATGACGGTCTTCGTGCTGCTGCCGTTCTGGACGTCGCTCCTGGTGCGCACCGCCGCCTGGATCGTGCTCCTCCAGGAGCACGGCATCCTCAACGACCTGTTGATGCGCATCGGTCTGATCGACCATCCGCTGCGGCTGATCTTCAACCGGGTCGGCGTGGTCGTGGCGATGACGCACGTGCTGCTGCCGTTCATGGTGCTGCCGCTCGCCGCGGTGATGAAGGGGATCCGCCCGGAGACGGTTCGCGCCGCCCGTTCGCTCGGCGCGACGCCGATGACCGCCTTCCGCCGGATCTATTTCCCGCAGACGCTGCCGGGCGTGGCGGCCGGGGCGCTGCTCGTGTTCATTTCGGCGATCGGCTACTACATCACGCCGGCGTTGGTCGGCGGCGCCGACGACCAGATGCTCTCCTGGTTCATCGCCTTCTTCGTCAACGACACGATCAATTGGGGTCTCGCCGCGGCGCTCGGCGTGGTGCTGCTCGCCTGCACCACCGTGTTGTCGGTGGTCTACGCCAAGATCGCCACCGGACGCCGCTTCGCCTGAGGAGAGCGACATGTCGCAATCGACCATGCCCCTGACCCCGCTCGAACGGCTGTCCGGCTGGGCGCTCGCCGGCTTCGCGGCGCTGACCGCGATCTTCCTGATCGCGCCGATCCTGGCGATCCTGCCGCTCGGCTTCTCCGACGGCGAGTTTCTGGTCTATCCGATCCGCCACTTCTCGATGAAGTGGATGGAGGCCTTCTTCGCCTCGGAGAAGTGGGCGGTGGCGGTGAAGAACTCGTTCTTCATCGGCGCGCTGTCGGCGGCGATCGCCACCGTGCTCGGCACGATGGCGGCGGTCGGCCTCGCCCGGCACGATTTCTTCGGCAAGAAACTGATCACCGGGCTGGTGCTTTCGCCGCTGGTGGTGCCGATCGTCATCTATGCGGTCGGGCTCTACTTCTTCTTCGCGCCGCTCGGCCTGACCCAGACCTACACCGGCATCGTTCTGGCGCACGCCGCGCTCGGCAGCCCGTTCGTGGTGGTCACGGTCGGCGCCTCGCTCGCCGGCTTCGACCACAATCTGATGCGCGCCGCCGCCTCGCTCGGCGCGCCGCCGATGCTCGCCTTCCGCAGGGTGATGCTACCGCTCGTCCTGCCCGGCGTCGTCACCGGCGCGCTGTTCGCCTTCGCCGCCTCGTTCGACGAGGTTGTGACGGTGCTGTTCCTGGCCGCGCCGGATCAGCGCACCATTCCGCGCGAGATGTTCTCGGGCCTGCGCGAGAGCCTGTCGCCGATCATCGCGGCCGCCTCGATCGTGATGATGGCGACGGCGATCGTCCTGCTGATCGCGGTGGAGCTCCTCAAGCGGCGGGCCGAGCGGATGCGCAACGAGGCCTGAACGCGAGACCCGGTCCACGGCGCCGGCGCTCTCGAGCCGGCAAAGCAACATCTCCTCCCGTCGATCGCTCGACAGGGCCTCGGCGCCGCGCCTAGTCTCGCGGTCGGCGGAGGCGGCGGCGACAGGGAGAGGGACGTGCGGATCGCAGGTCGAGACGTGGTCGCGGGCCTTTCGGTCGCCGGCCTGCTCCTGCCGGAGGCGGTCGCCTACGCCGGCATCGCCGGTTTGCCGGCGGGGCGCGCCGTGGCGGCGGCGATCGTCGCGCCGCTGGTCTATGCGGCCGTCGGCGGCAGCCGTTTCGCGGTGGTCTCGCCGACTTCGTCGTCCGCCGCGATCCTGGCGGCGATCCTGGCGACCTTTCCGATCGACGCGGCGGCGCGGGCCGATCTGGCGACGGCGGCGATCGCGATCGCCGGAGCGGTCTTCGTCGTCGCGCGGATCGCCGGATTGGGGCTTCTCACCGGGTTCATCGCGCGGCCGGTGGCGCGCGGCTTCGCCTTCGGACTGGCGGTGACGATCATCGTGAAACAGATCCCGGCGATCGTCGGGATCGATCCGACGTCCTCCGACCTGCCGGGCCTCGTCGTCGAACTGGCGCGCCGCGCGTCCGAGTGGCGAGCGCTCGACGTCGCCGTCGGGACGGCGGCGCTCGTCGCGCTGATGGCGGCGCGGCGCGCGCCGTCCTTGCCGGGCGCGTTCCTGGTGATCCTGATCGGGGCGGGGACTGCGGCGTGGCTCGATCCGACCGGGGCCGCCGTCGCCACGGTCGGGGCGATCGACGTGCGGCTCGTCCTGCCGCATCTCGTGGCGCTCGACTGGGAGACCGCGTCGCGGCTGACGCAGCTGACCCTGCCGCTGGTCCTGATCCTGTTCGCCGAGAGCTGGGGCACGATGCGGTCGTTGGCGCTCGGCCACGGCGACGCGATCGCGCCCGACCGGGAGCTCGGCGCGCTCGGCCTGGCCAATCTGGCGGCGGCGTTGGCGCAGGGACTGCCGGTCGGAGCGGGGTTCTCGGCCGGGTCGGCGAACGAGGCGGCGGGCGCGACGAGCCGTTTCGCAGGCGTGGTCGCAGCGCTCGGGCTCGCGGCGATCACGGCCTTCGCCGGACCGCTGATCGCGCATCTGCCGCGGCCGGCGCTGGCGGCGGTAGTGATCGCGGCGCTCGTTCATGCGCTCGATCCGAGGCCGATGGCGCGTCTGTGGCGGCTCGACCGCGACCAGTGGGTGGCGATCGCGGCGGCGGCGGGCGTGCTCCTCTTCGGGGTGGTGAACGGCATGCTGTTGGCGGTCGTCGCGTCGGTGGCGGCGCTCTTGCGGCGGCTGGCGACGCCGAAGCTGGCGCGGCTCGGCCGATTGCCGGGCAGCCACGACTTCGTCGATCTCGCCCGCCACGGGGAAGCGGTCGCGCCGGCGGGGTGCGGGATCTGGCGGCCGTCGGAGCCGCTGTTCTTCGGCAACGCGGAACGACTGTTCGGCGCGATCGCAGAGGCCGCGCTCGCCGATCCGAGCGCACGGGTGGCGATCGTCAGCCTGGAGGAGACCTTCGATCTCGACAGCACGGCGCTGGAGGCGCTGATCGAGTTCGACGCGCGGCTCGCCGCCGCCGGGCGATCGGTGCGTCTGGCGCGTGCGCGCGACGGCGTGCGCGATCTCCTGCGGCTCGCCGGCGCGACCGATCTCGCCGGCCGCGCCTCCTACAGCGTCGACGACGCGGTCGCCGCGGTCGCCGGTTCGGACGACGATCGCGGCGCGACGCGGTCGATCTGACGTTCCGGCAGAGCGGCGTGGACCATGACGGCGCGGAGGCCTATTCTCGGCTCGTCGCCGAGCGACGGTCCCGCGAAGACGGAACCGTCTTCGTCGGCGACGGCTCCGAGGGGGAGGGGCGCATGCGACGGGACGCCGGTGAACGCGTCGGGCGCGGGACGTCGATCGCGGCGGCGGTCGCGGCGGCGTGGCTCGTCCTCGCCGGTCCGGCGGAGGCGGGCGGAACCGCGGAAGTGATGCACTGGCTGACGTCGGGCGGCGAAGCGCGGGCGCTCGGCGAACTGCGGGCGGCCTTCGAGGCGGCCGGCGGACGTTGGATCGACGCCCCGGTCGTCGGCGGCGGCGGCGATGCGGCGATGGTGGCCCTGCGCGGGCGGCTCGTCGTGGGACGTCCACCGACGGCCATCCTCATGAAACGTTCGGCGATCCGCGAATGGGGCGGCCTCGGCCGGCTGGCGAGCGTCGAGGCGGTCGCCGCGCCGCAGGGCTGGGACGCGGTCCTGCCACCGATCGTGGCGACGGCGATGAAACACGGCGGGCGATGGGTCGCCGCGCCGATCGGGATCCACCGGGTCAATTGGCTGTGGGCCGATCCGGCGGCGCTGGCGCGGGTCGGGGCGAGCCCGCCGCGGACCTGGGCGGAGTTCGACGCCGTGGCGGAGAAGCTGCGGGCGGCCGGGATCACGCCGCTCGCCCACGGCGGCCAGCCGTGGCAGGATGGAATGTTGTTCGAAGTGTCGGCGTTGTCGGTGGGCGGGCCGGCCTTCTATCGCCGCGCCTTCGTCGATCTCGATCGGGCGACGTTGACCGGGCCGACGATGCGCGCGGTGTTCGAGCGTCTGGGTCGGCTACGCGGCGATCTCGACCGAAACCGGCTCGGACGGGATTGGAACGTCGCCACCGCCATGGTGCTCGACGGACGCGCCGCCTTCCAGATCATGGGCGACTGGGCGAAGGGCGAGATCACCGCGACGGGGCGACGGCCGGGGGTCGACATCCTGTGTCTGCCCCTGCCCGGCGAGGGGTTCGACTTCACCGTCGACGCCTTCGCCTTCTTCGCGGGCGAAGGGGCGGGCGACGCGGCGGGACGCGAGACGCTGGCGGCGACGATCATGTCGCCGGCGGTGCAGGCGCGGTTCAATCGCCTCAAGGGGTCGATCCCGGCCAGGACCGACGTGCCGCTCGAAGGGTTCGACGCCTGCGCGACAAAGGCGCGCCTCGACTTCCTGGAGGCGGAGGGGACGGACGCCGCGCTGCCGTCCTTCACCTTCGAGGCCGATCGGTCGTCCCGCGCGGCGATCGTGGAGGTGGCGAACCGTTTTTTGAACAGCGACATGACGCCGAAGGATGCGACGCAGGCGCTGGCGAAGGCGCTCGATCGGGTCCGCTAGCAGCAGGCCTCGAAGGAGCCTCTGATCAAAACGCCGGCAGAGTCGCGCTCGCCGCCCATTTTTCGATCAAGTGACGAGTGGCGTTTCCGTCTTCGCATACGCGAACATACTGAGATTTCGAATTTTCGCCTGATGGCACACGCCTTGCGAGAGAGTGCCTCGTTCGGCCGGGGGCTGGTCGAACGCACTGCACAACGGCGTGCAGCCATATCCAACCAGATTCGGAGCATGGAGCGCTCCGGCCGATCTCGGCCGGCCGCGCGGCGCGCCGTTTCGTCCATCACCAGCCGGAACTCGGGGGTTTTCATGGCTTATCTCGCACCGTCGGAATTCGTGACCAAGATGGTCGACGCCGGCGAATCGAAGCTCCTCATGTCGACGCGCGACACGTTGATCCGCGCCTACATGGCCGGCGCGATCCTCGCGCTCGCCGCCGCCTTCGCCGTCTCGATCACGGTGAACACCGGGCAGCCGCTGGTCGGCGCGTTGCTCTTCCCGGTCGGCTTCTGCCTGCTCTATCTGCTCGGCTTCGATCTCCTGACCGGCGTCTTCACGCTGGCGCCGCTCGCCGTGATGGACAAGCGTCCGGGCGCGACCTGGGGCGGCGTCTTTCGCAACTGGGGTCTCGTCTTCATCGGCAATTTCGCCGGCGCGCTGACCACGGCCGTGTTCATGGCGATCATCTTCACCATGGGCTTTTCGGAGGCCCCGAACGCGATCGGCCAGAAGATCGGAACGATCGGCGAGAGCCGGACGCTGGGCTATGCGTCGCACGGCTTCGCCGGCATGCTGACCCTCTTCATCCGCGCGGTGATGTGCAACTGGATGGTGTCGACCGGCGTCGTCGCGGCGATGATGTCGACCTCGGTGTCGGGCAAGGTCATCGCCATGTGGATGCCGATCCTGGTCTTCTTCTATCTCGGCTTCGAGCACTCGATCGTGAACATGTATCTGTTCCCGTCGGGCATCATGCTGGGCGGCAAGTTCACCTGGATGGACTATTTCCTGTGGAACGAGATCCCGACCGTGGTCGGCAACCTCGTGGGCGGTCTGACCTTCGTCGGCGCGACGCTCTATTCCACACACTACAAGACCGCGCCGAAGCGCACGGTCTGATACGATCCTCGGGGTCCCGCCGTCGCGGGGCCCCGTCGCCTCGGAGGTCCGTGTGTCCGCCTCGCTCGCCCTTTCGATCGGTCAGTGGTCGACGGTCGGCCGCAAGACGGAGAACCAGGACTTTCACGGGGCGATGATCCCGGAGGAGCCGGCGCGCTCGACCAAGGGGATCGCCGTGGCGCTGGCCGACGGCATCGGCTCGTCCGCCTTCGGGCGCGTGGCGGCGGAAGCCGCTGTGAAGAGCTTTCTCTCCGACTATTACTGCACCGCCGAGAGTTGGACGGTGAAGACCTCGGCGACGCGTGTGCTGCGCGCCGTCAATTCCTGGCTGCACGCCCAGTCGCGGCGAGGCCCGCACGCCCATGATCGCGATCGCGGCCATGTCTCGACCTTCGACGCGCTGATCTTCAAGTCGCGGACGCTGCATCTCTTCCATGTCGGCGACGCCGGCGTCTTTCGGCTGTCCGGCCGGTCGCTGGAGGCGCTCGCCGAACCGCATCGGATGACGCTCGAGGGCGGCGAGGCGCTGCTCGCCCGGGCGCTCGGAGCCGATCCGGAGGTCGAGATCGACCATCGCGAAGTGCCGATCGATCGCGGCGACTGCTTTCTCGTCGCCACCGACGGGGTGTGGGAACACGTCGCGGCGGCCTTCGTCTGCGAGGCGGTCGCGGCCGCAGGCGACGATCTCGACGCGGCGGCGCGGGCGATCTGCGAGGAGGCGCTGGCGCGCGGCAGCGGCGACAATCTCACCGCGCAGGTGATCCGGATCGACGCCGTGCCGGGCGGCGGCGCCGAGGAGGTGCTCGGCGGCGCGCTCGACCTGCCGCTGCCGCCGACGCTCGAACCGCGCATGCTGTTCGAGGGGTATCGCATCCTGCGCACGCTGCATCGCAGCCACCGCAGCCAAGTCCATCTCGCCGTCGACGTCGAGACCGACGAGAAGGTGGTGCTGAAGACGCCGTCGACGGAGATGGCGCAGGACCCGGACCAACTCCGGCGCTTCGCCATGGAGGAGTGGATCGCGCGGCGCGTCGACAGCGCCCATGTGGTCAAGCCGAGGCCGCCGAGCCGGCGGCGCGGCCATCTCTACGTCGTGATGGAGTTCGTCGAGGGTCAGACCCTGACGCAGTGGATGATCGACCACCCGGAGCCGGATCTCGACACGGTGCGCGGGCTCGTCGAGCAGATCGCCAAGGGGCTGCGCGCCTTCCATCGCAAGGAGATGCTGCATCAGGATCTCCGGCCGGAGAACGTGATGATCGACCGCGACGGGGTGGCCAAGATCATCGACTTCGGTTCGACGCGGGTCGCCGGCGTCGCCGAATCGGATCCGACGATGCGGGGCGAGGCGATCCTCGGCACGGTGCAGTACACCGCGCCGGAATATTTTCTCGGCGAGCCGGCGACCAACCGCTCGGACATCTTCTCGCTCGGGGTGATCGCCCATCAGATGTTGACCGGCCGGCTGCCCTACGGCGTCGCGGCGGCGAAGGTGCGCAGCGCCGCCGACCGCAATCGGCTACGTTACGTCTCGGCGCGCGACGCCGACGGGCGGGTGCCGCTGTTCGTCGATCGGGCGCTCGCCCGAGCGGTCCATCCGGATCCGACGAAACGGCCGGAAGCGCTCTCGGAGTTTCTGCACGACCTGCAGCGGCCGAGCCCGCGCGACGTCGCGGCGGCGCGGCGTCCGTTGATCGAACGCGACCCCGTCGCGTTCTGGCGGACGGTCTCGTTCCTGCTGGCGGCGGCGCTGGTCGGGGAGTTCGCGGCGCGCCGGCTCGGCTGGCTGTGACGGCCGGCGCGAGAACGATTTGTCGGAAGCGCGCTGCGGCGCTATATCCCTTGTTCGCGGTCGCGAAGACCGCCTCGACGGATCCCGACCGATGCAGACCACCGCCTGTACCCGCGGCGCCTTGCGCATTCTCGTCGCCTGCGAACGCAACGGCGGCGAACCGCTGACCATGCCGGAGATGGCGGCGCGCCTCGGCATGTCCGACGCGCTGGTGGTCAAGGCCTGTCATCGGTTGATGCGGGCGGGCTACATCGCGGGTCTGCGCGGGCGGGGCGGCGGCTATCGTCTGGCGCGGCCGGCGGCGGAGATCACGCTGTTCGAGATCGTCGAGCTGTTCGAGGACGAGAACGATCTCTTTCCCTGCCGTCTGAAGGCGGACGGCCCCTGTCGGGTCGCCGGGATCTGCCGGCTCCGGGAGATCTGCGCGGAGGCCTGGGAGGCCTTCGCCGACACGCTCAGGACCGCTTCGATCGCCGAGGTGGCCGGACGCGAAGCGATCGCGGCGTGATCGGCGTCAGCGGAGAGGGCCGTCGAGGCCGAGGGCGGCGCGCAGGTCGGCGTCGTTGAAGGTGATGTCGCGGATGGTGTGACGGTCGAGGACGCCGAGGAAGGCGGCCTGGGCGCGCTCGAAGGTGGCGTCGAGCAGGCGGTCGTCGGGGTCGCCGACGGCGTCGGGCGATGGGTCCGCGAAGCCCTCCTCGGTGCGTCGCACGATCTCGCCGACGGTGATGGTCTCGGCCGGCCGCGCCAGCCGGAAACCGCCGCCACGACCCCGGACGTTGTCGAGATAGCCCCACTGACCGAGGTGATGGACGCATTTGACGAGATGCGTGCGCGAGATGCCGTGCGCCTCGGCGACGTCCTGGACGCGAACCAGCGCCGGCGCGTCGAGCGCGGCGAACATCAGGGTGCGCAGGGCGTAGTTGGTGTAGCTGGTCAGGCGCATCGGCGGTTCCGGGACGAGGAGCGGCAGACGCTACACCGCCGGCCGATCCGACGCCAGAGCGCCGGATCGGCGGAGGGGCCTCATACTCGGCTCGTGAAATTCGGACACGTCCGATTTTCACGAGCGTCGCGGCCTGACCGGCCGACGCCCGTTCGGGCTCGCCTTCGCAGATGACGTTCCGAACGGGTCGAAAATTCGTGAGCTCGGCATCAGGCGGCGGCGACGCGGCGCAGGAAGGCGGCGACGTCGTCGCGCAGGGTGGCGAGATCGCCGCCGAGGCGGCGCGACACCTGATTGACCTCGAGCGCGGCGCGGTTGGTCTCGGAAACCGCGTCGGCGACGGTGTGGAAGGCGTCGCCGAGGCGGCGGGTGCCTTCGGCGGCGGCGCCGACGTTGCGGGCGATCTCGTCGGTGGCGGAGGACTGTTCCTCGACCGTCGCGGCGATGGTCGAGGTGACCTGATCGATGTCGCCCATGATGTGGACGATGTTCTCGATGGCGGAGACGGCGTTGCCGGTCGCGCCCTGGATGCCGCCGACTTGGTTGGAGATCTCCTCGGTCGCCTTGGCGGTCTGTTGGGCGAGGTTCTTGACCTCCTGCGCCACGACGGCGAAGCCGCGGCCGGCTTCGCCGGCGCGCGCCGCCTCGATGGTGGCGTTGAGGGCGAGCAGATTGGTCTGGGCCGCGATGGCGTGGATGAGGCCGACGACCTCGCCGATGCGCTCGGCCGCGCCGGCGAGTTCGCGCACGCCGTCGCGGGTCGAGATCGCGACGCCGCCGGCCTCGGCGACGACGCCGCGGGCGGAGTGGATCTGGCGGTTGATCTCTTCGATCGAGGCGCTGAGCTCCTCGGTGGCGGAGGCGACGGTCGCCACCGTCTCGGAGGTCTCCTCGGCCGAGGCGACGACCACGCCGCCGCGGCCCTCGGCGTCCTCGGCGAGCATGGTCAGGCTCTCGGCCATCTCCAACATGCGGCGCAGGCCGCCGTCGACGGTGGCCAGGGTCTGCTGCACCGACGCGTCGAAGGCGGAGATCATGCGCTCGACCTCGGCCTGACGGGCGGCGCGGCCCTCCATCGCCTTGCGCTCCTCCGCCTGGAGACGGGCGCGTTCGCGCATGGCGTCGCGGAACACGGCGACGGCGCCGGCCATGCGGCCGATCTCGTCGCCGTTGCCGGCATAGGGGATCTCGGCGTCGAGCGCGCCGGCGGACATGTCGGTCATGGTCCCGGCGAGGCGCAGGATCGGCCGCGAGATGGTGCGCGACATGAACCAGGCGAGAAGCGCGGCGAAGCCGACCACGATGGCGAGGACGACCCAGGCGCCGACGCGTTCGGCGCGGATGCGATCCTGCATGGCGGCGATCGAACCGGTCGTGCCGGCGCGCTCGGCGTCGGCGAGGCGATCGACGACGCCGATCACCTTGGCGAGCGCGCCGCGCATCGCGTCGGCGCGGGCGTCGAAGTCGGGCATCTTCGCGTTGCCGGCGGCGGGGCCGTCCTTCACATAGGCCTCGGCCATGTCGTGGCCGACCGAATAGAAGGCGGGGAAGGCGGCGCGCGTCTCGGCGAGGACGGCGTCGAGTTCGGCGTCCTTCAAGCCGGCGGCGAGGCCGGCGAGCGTGTCGAGTTGGCCGCGGAAGCTCGTGGCGTGCTTCTCGGCTTCTTCGAACCCGTCGTCGAGGCCGTCGAGGCCGCGCGTCGCGGAGACGTCGGACAGGAACTGCTGGATCTGGGTGACTTCGAGCTGCAGATGGCCGGCGCTCTGGACGAGCGGCATGATCACGCCGTCGACGCGGGCGTAGCGATCGGCGACCGTCTGGAGGGCGTCGAGATCCTCGCCGGCGTCGAAGACGACGAGACCGGCGGCGCAACCGAAGACGACGACGACCGCGGCCGCGATCGCCCGAACCCGTTTCTCGATCGACATCGATGCGAACATGCTTCCGTTCTCCCTCGCGCCCACGCCGCTCGAAGCGGTGGAACCTCCTGCGCCGCTGGTGAAATTCCTTTCACCGTACCGGTTAATGGTCGGCTAAAATTTCCCTCTGGACACGCGATGGACAAGCGTCGGATACAATTTTCGATATCTTTCGACCCTCCGTATATTTGACCAGCATCGTGCGGCGGCGGGAGCCCTCCCGGAGGGAGGAGACGAGAGCGACGCCTCGCGGTATCATGCCGCCCTCGGGAGGCGATCGATGGCGGCCGCGATCCTTCGGACCGAAGGTCTGACCAAGATCTATGCGACGGGTTCGGTCGAGGTGCAGGCGCTGCGCGGCGTCGACTTCGAGGCGGCCGCCGGCGAGTTCGTGGTGCTGCTCGGGCCGTCGGGGTCGGGCAAGTCGACCTTCCTCAACATCGTCGGCGGGCTCGATCGGGCGAGCTCCGGGACGGTCCGCTTCGCCGACCACGAGCTGACGACGTCGACCGAGCGGGCGCTGACGCTCTATCGGCGCGACCACGTCGGCTTCGTCTTCCAATTCTACAATCTGGTGCCGAGCCTGACGGCGCGGGAGAACGTGGCGTTGGTCACCGAGATCGCGCGGGCTCCGATGCGGCCGGAGGACGCGCTGGCGATCGTCGGGCTTGCCGATCGGCTCGACCATTTTCCGGCGCAGCTCTCCGGCGGCGAGCAACAGCGGGTGGCGATCGCGCGGGCGATCGCCAAACGGCCGGAGGTGCTGCTCTGCGACGAGCCGACCGGGGCACTCGACAGCCATACCGGCGTCAAGGTGCTGGAGGCGCTGACCCAGGTCAATTCCGAGATCGGCGCGACGACGCTGGTCATCACCCACAACGTCGCGATCGCCGAGATCGCCGATCGGGTGGTGCATTTCGCCGACGGGCGGATCGTGTCGAGCGCGACGAACGCGCATCGACGGCCGGCCGCCGAGATCGTGTGGTGAGCCGATGAGCGTGCTCCGCGTCAAGCTCGTCCGCGATCTCCTGCGGCTGTGGCCGCAGGTTCTGGCGATCGTCGCGGTGATGGCGGCGGGGTCGGCGACGTTGATCCTCGGGGTGGGCGCCTACGCCACGTTGGCGGAGACCCGCGCCGCCTATTACGAGCGCAACCGCTTCGCCGACGTCTTCGCCGAGGTCACCCGCGCGCCGAAGGCGCTCGGCGAGGAGATCGCGCGCATCCCCGGCGTCGCGGCGGTGGAGATGCGGATCGCCAAACTGGCGGTGCTCGATCTGCCCGATCTTCCCGAACCGGCCTCGGCGATGCTGGTGTCGCTGCCCGATCGGCGCGAGGCGACGGTCGACCGGCTGCACATGATCCGCGGTCGTTCGCCGATGGCGGAGGACGAGCGCGAGGTGGTGGTGAGCCAGCCCTTCGCCGACGCCAATCGTTTCGACGTCGGCTCGCGCTTCGCCGCGCTGATCGACGGACGGCGGCGGGAGCTGACCATCGTCGGCGTCGCGCTGTCGCCCGAGTTCGTCTATGCGATCGGGCCGGGCGACATCATGCCGGACGATCGCCGCTTCGGCGTCGTGTGGATGTCGGAACACGCGCTCGCCGGGGCCTATGATCTCGTCGGGGCCTTCTCCTCGGTGCATCTGAGGCTGATGCGTGGGGCGTCGGAGGCGGAGGCGATCGCCCGGCTCGACGATCTCCTGGCGCGTTGGGGCGGCCGCGGCGCCTACGGCCGGCGCGACCAGACCAGCCATGCCTTCCTCGACGCCGAGCTGAAGCAGCTCGAGGCGATGAGCCGGATCCTGCCGCCGATCTTCCTCGCGGTCGCCGCCTTCCTGGTCAACATGACGCTCGCTCGGACGATCGCGCTCGAGCGCGAGCAGATCGGACTGATGAAGGCGCTGGGGCGCGGCGACCTCGAGATCGGGCGCCACTATCTGGAGTTCGTCGCGGTGGTGGCGATCGGCGGGGCGGGGCTCGGGATCGCGGTCGGCACCTGGCTCGGCGACGGCATGGCGCGGCTCTACGGCGACTTCTTCCATTTCCCGTTCCTGGTCTTCCGGCGTTCGCCGGAGACCTGGGCGATCGCCGCCGGGGTGACGCTCCTTTCCGCCTTCGCCGGGGCGGCGCAGACGGTGGCGCGGGTGGCGCGGCTGCCGCCGGCGGAGGCGATGCGGCCGCCGGCTCCGACCCGCTATCGGCACGGTCTCGTCGATCGGCTGGCGCGGCGGCTCGGTCTGCGTCAGACCCTGGTGATGGTGATCCGGCACGTCGCGCATGCGCCGCTGCGCAGCCTCGGCAGCATCCTCGGCATCGCTCTGTCGGTGGCGGTGCTGGTCGGGTCGCTGTGGGTCTACGGCTCGATGGATCTGATGCTCGACGTGACCTTCCAACGCGCCGATCGGCAGGATGCGACGCTCGGCTTCGTGCGCGAACGGCCGCTCGCGGCGCTCGGCGAGGTCGGCGCCTTGCCGGGCGTCACGGTCGTCGAGCCGTTCCGCTCGATTCCGGCGAAGATCCGCAACGGTCGAACGGAGCGGCGCATCGCGATCTCGGCCCGTGCGGCCGGCGCGGATCTGTCTCGGGTGCTCGACCGCGACTTCCGGCCGGTCGAACTGCCGAAGGAGGGGATCGCGCTGTCGGACGCGTTGGCGCGGATCCTCGGGGTCGGGGTCGGCGACACGGTCGAGATCGAGCTCTCGGAGCGTAATCGACGGGTCGCGAAGGCGACGGTGACGGCGATCATCACCACTTATCTCGGGCTCGGCGCCTATATGGACCTCGATGCGGCGGGGCGGCTCCTGCGCGAGGGGACGGCGCTCGACGGCGTGACGATCGCCTATGATCCGGTGCGCGAGGCGGATCTCTTCGCGGTCTTGAAGACGACGCCGGTCGCCGCCTTCGTCGCCCTGCAGAAGCGGGCGATGCGGATCTATCGCGATACGCTCGAGCAGAATCTCCTGGTGATGATCACCGTCTACGTGACGCTCGGCATGATCGTCGCCTTCGGCGTGGTCTATAACTTCGCTCGGATCTCGCTCTCCGAGCAGGGGCGCGAACTGGCGAGCCTCAGAGTGCTCGGGCTGACGCGCGGCGAAGTCTCCGGCATTCTCTTCGCCGAACTGGCGATCCTGACGCTGGCGGCGCAGCCGATCGGCTGGCTCCTCGGCGCCGGCCTCGCCCACGGCATGGCGGCGGGGCTCGAAAACGAGCTCTACCGGGTGCCGGTGGTGATCCTGGCCGATGTGCCGGCGACGGCGAGCGGCGTGACGATCCTGGCGGCGCTCATCTCCGCCCTGGTGGTCAGGCGGCGGATCGACCATCTCGACCTCGTCGAGGTCCTGAAGACGCGGGAGTGAGCATGGCGGGCGCGGTCGGACGATATCTCCTGTGGGCGGCGGTCGGCGTCGGCGCGGCGGCGGCGCTCGCCTGGGTCTTCGCGCCGAGGCCGATCGGGGTCGACGTGGCGACGATCGAGCGCGGCACGCTCGACGTCACCGTCGAAGACGAGGGCGTCACCCGGATCCGGGACGTCTACGTGGTCTCCGCGCCGACCAGCGGGCGGATGCTGCGCTCGGAGCTGACCGTCGGCGACGCCGTCGCCAAGGGAGAAAGCGTGGTGGCGCGGTTCGAGCCGAGCGATCCGAGCCTGCTCGATCTGCGTTCGCGCCGGGTCGGCGAGGCGACGGCGGAGGCGGCCGACGCGGCGGTGGGGCTCGCCGAGGCGCAGCTCGCCCAGGCGCGGTCGCAGCTCGACTTCGTCCGCGGCGATCTCACCCGGGCGGTCGAGCTGGCGGCGCGGCGGACCATCTCGGAGCGGGCGCTCGACAAGGCGCGGCTCGACGTCGCCACGGCGGAGGCGACGGCGAAGGGCGCGGAGGCGACGCTCGAGGTGCGCCGGCGCGAACGGGAGACGGCGCGGGCGCAACTGACCGAGCCGGGCGGCGCGGGCGCGCGAGGGGCGAATTGCTGCATCGAAATTCACGCGCCGGTCGACGGGCGGGTGTTGCGGCTGGTGGTGGAGAGCGAACAGGTGGTGCAGGCGGGCAGTCCGCTGATCGAGATCGGCGATCCGACCGATCTCGAAGTGGCGGTCGATCTCCTGTCGCGCGATGCGGTCCGGGTCGCGCCGGGGGCGGAGGCGACGATCGAGAGCTGGGGCGGGGCGGAGACGCTCCACGCCCGGGTCCGGCGGGTCGAGCCGACCGGCTTCACCAAGGTTTCGGCGCTCGGCATCGAGGAGCAGCGGGTCAAGGTGGTGCTCGATCCGCAAGGACCGAAGGACGGCTGGGCCCGGCTCGGCCACGGCTACCGCGTGGTGGTGCGGATCGTGGTGACGCGCGTCGCAGACGTGCTCCTGGCGCCGGTCTCCGCCCTGTTCCGCGACGGCGAGCGCTGGGCTGCGTTCACGGTCGAAGGCGACCGGGTGAGGCTGGCGCGGCTCGACCTCGGCGAGCGCAACCAACGCTTCGCAGTGGTGAAGGGCGGGCTCGCCCCCGGCGCGCGGGTGGTGCTGCATCCGGCGAGCGCGCTCGGCGAGGGCGCGCAGGTCGCGCCGCGCTGATCAGGGGGATGGCGCGAGGCCTCTTGCGAAGGACGGAGCGGCGTGGCCACATGGCGGCTCGTTCGGCGAGGAGGGGTTCGATGCTCCGTACGATGAAGGCGGCGGCGCGTCGTCTGTTGCGCGACGATCCGCGCCTCATGATGGCGCTCAGGGCGTTGCGTTGGAAGATGGGCCACGGGCTCGAGGCCGAGACGCGGCTGGTTCCGTTTCTGGCGGCGCGCGGGCGGCCGGCGCTCGACGTCGGCGCGGCGGTCGGCGTCTACAGCCACGTTCTGCTGCCGCTCTGTTCGCGCCTGATTGCGATGGAGCCGAACCCGGACTTCGCGCGCGCCCTCGCCGCCCATTTCGGCGGGCGCATCACCCTGATCGAGGCGGCGGCCTCCGACGTCTCCGGTCGGACGACGCTGCATCGGCCGCGCGACGGGTCGCTCTACGGCATGGGGACGGTGGAGCGGGGCAATCCGGTGGCCGGCGTCGCCGACGTCGAGCGGTTCGACGTCGCCACCGTCCGGATCGACGATCTCGGCCTCGAGGATCTCGGCTTCGTCAAGATCGACGTGGAGGGCCACGAACTGGCCGTCGTCGAGGGCGCCCTGGCGACGATCGAACGATTTCGCCCGACGCTGCTGATCGAAATCGAAGAGCGGCATCGCCCGAACGCGGTGGCCTCGGTCAGGGCGCTGCTCGAATCTCGGGACTACGTCGGCTTCATGCTGATCGACGGGGCGCTCCGGTCGATCGCGACCTTCGATCCGGCGGTGCATCAGAAGGTGCCCGACGACGCGGCCGATCGCCTGAACCAGGGCATCCACGGCGACGAATACATCAATAATTTCGTGTTCCTGCCGCGCTGAGGGCGGTGGCGGACGCAGAGGGCGCAGCTCGGCGCATCTCTCCGATGCGGCGGGCGCGATCGGGTCAGTCGCGCGCCAGACCCGCGGCCCAAGCGATGCGGCGCATCCCCCGTGCGATCGTCGACAGGAGGCGACCGGCGCGGGCCGAGAGCCGACGCCTTCGGCGTCGAAGATCGTCGGCGATCGCGCGGCGTCGAAGTTCGAACGCGTCGGTCGACAGCTGCAGCGCCACGGCGAACTTCTCGGCGACGCGCGCATCGTCGGCTCGCCGTTCTGCGGAGGAATGCAGGAACGACGACGATTCGCCCTCGATCCACCAGCGATAGACCGCCGTCGCCGCCGGGTTGGAGACGACGACGCCCTTCAGCGCCGCGCGGGTCGCGACATCCCAATCTTCGAGCGTCGACAGGCTCTCGTCGAAGGTGAGGGCTTCCTCCGAGAAAACCGAACGGGGGAAGGCGAAGCACATGAAGGGCGTCTCGTTGCGAAGGAGATGGGCGTCGAGATCGTATGTCTCGGCCCACCCCAACTCCCGCGGCCCGCGGGCGACGGCCACGCGAGCGCCGCCGGAACGGTCCATTCGCCACTTCTGCCGATAGCAACGCGTGCGTACGATCGCTCCCGGAGCGCTCCGCGCCATGTCCCGGAAGGTCTCCACCCAGTGGGGGAGCGCGAAGTCGTCGTCGTCGAGAAAGGCGACGTACCGCCCTCGCGCCGCCGCCAGACCGTCGTTCAGCGGGCTCGAACGGCCGGGGCGAGACGACACGACTGAGACGATCTTCCCGACGAGCGCCGCCGGCGCATCGTCCGCCGGATGGGGGCAGACGCCGCCGTTCGGGCGATGATGGACGAGGACGATCTCGAAATCGTCGCAGGTCTGCGCGAGCAGAGACTTCAGCGCATCGTCCAGGAGCTCGGGGCGCGTACCCATCGTCCGAATGATGATCGACAGGAAGCAGGGCGACGGTGGTGAGGAAGGCATGAATTCGGCTCGCCAGAATTTTTCGGTTGGGGACCTCGGCGCTCCCATGCGTGTCATGGGCGATGTCGGCGCATCTTCGATATTGGAAGCCGCCGCGGCTTTCGATGCGCCTCTCTTCGCCGGCGGCTGCGACATCCCGAGCGGGGAGCGAAGGACGAGATCGTTTCCGAGGGATCGATCCGGGATCGCCGCGCTTCGGTCGGGTTCGAAGTCGGCCGAGGCTAGCACGACGGGCGGCTCGGCGAGAGGATCATCGCTCGACGCGTCCGGTTTTCGTGGAACCGTGGCGCGGCGGGAACGGCCGTCCCGCATTTCGGGCGACCTTCTTCCGGCGACCCCGCGACGTTCGCGCCGCGAACCGAGATCAGGAGGCGGCTCGGTCGTAGAGCCGTCACGAATGGTGCGGACGGGTCGACGACATGTATGATCGCGAGACGTTCCATGCGTTCGGGAGGCATTTGACTTGCGTCCCATACGGTTCGACGCGCCATGCCGTAGGTCCGTCGGGACCTTCGGTCCTCGCCATCGGCGACACCGACAGCAGATCGGCGTCATCGAGTTTCTGGGACACCCGGAGGGGCGCCTTCAGGACTAGGGATGTCGCAAATATTCTTGAAAAATCGATCTTTGTTTCAAGACAGCCGCGTTGCGAGGAATGTCGATACGACGCCTCGTATGGATCATCAAAGGCGTCGCGCCACGACCTGCATTCCGAATGTCAGAACCTCTGCGCTGCCTCGATCCTTGGCGACCAGACCGTCGAGAATTTGCAAGTTGAGGCCGATCATCCATTGTTCGGCGGCCGTCAGGGTCGTGCCGCAATAGGTTTCGGCCATACTGGGGACCCGCCTCAGCTCCTGGGCGACATAGTCGAAATAGTTTCCGTTCTCGGCCATTTCTTCGATCTTCATGCCGAAGGCGCCGAGATGATGCTCATAGAAATAGCGATTGAAGCCGGTCGCGTAATGGTAGGGCGCGAAATGCGTCAAACTGCAGAACGGGGCCGTGAGGATCAGGACGCCACCGGGCTTCAACAGGCGCGCCATCTCCCGTAGCGCAGGCACAGGATCCGGCAGATGTTCCAAGACCTCGGTGCACAAGATCGCGTCGAAGGAGGCGTCGGGCTCCGGTATCGAGGTGATGTCGCATTTTATATCGATGCGCGAAGTGTCCCACTGGCCCGTCTGGAGGCCCCGGTCGTCGCCGGCGCCGTCGTATTCCGCCAGATCCTGCGACACATATTCGAGATGGGAACAAAAACGACGAAACTGACATTCTCCCGCGCCGGCATCGAGCAGACGCGATCCGGCAGGAACGGCGGCCAACTTGCGTTCGAGCCAGGCTTCGCGGAAGGCGGCGTTCCCGGTTCCTGCGCCCTCGGAGGAGAACGGAGGAGTCGTCTCGCTTCGCGCGTTCGTTCCCCAGAGCGTCCGAAATACGGTCTCGGGGTGCCGAGCGAGAAAGTCGCGCACTTCGCGATCTGCAAACAGGCGCGGCAAGACTTCGTCGCGCATTGCGCCGGCGGTGGGCGCTTCGGCTCGGTCGGCGACCACGAAGTCGGTGAGAAGCCCGAGTCTGGCGGTCAGGTAGGCTCGGACCGGAGGCGTGGAAACCAATTTGCCGATGACCGCATTCGTGCGCTTGGCGACGGAGCGCCTGAGACGGGACCCCAAGCTGCGGGTGCGTTCGACGGGGCTCTTGTCGGCAGTCATTCGCCTGTTCCAGGTCGGGACCCGCGGCATCCGTAGGTCGGTTGATCGTGCGGTCCGTCCACCGTGCACAGAACGTCGAAGTTCATTCTCTCGGATCTGAGATGGTCGGGGAGCGCGGCATGTCGAGATGCTTGTGCACGATGTGCGGCTTCGGTCTATATCGCATTGCGCGAGAAAGCAATCGCTTTCTCAGGTGCAATCTCTCGTCGAAACAAGTACTCATCCGAACATGAACATTTCCGACGCAGAATAAAATGATCAACAAGCAGTTGACGCCATATATATTTCGCACCCAAAATTGCTGAGACCGTTGGGGTGGACCAATGTGTCCCGACCCTGCGAGATGGAGAGAACGGGCGTGGCCCGTTCAGCCTCCGACGAGCCGGATACGCCTCAGGAAACGATGCAGTCTGCTTCGTTTCCGTGGTTGTCCGTCCGAGCCGGTCGAGGTCAGCCTCGCCGCGAAGTCGTCGAGCCACCGAGCCGCATCGGCGACGGCGGCGTATTTCGTCCGCAGCTGAGCGATGATGTCGAGCGCGCCCGGAATCGCTGCGGCGGTCTCCGGATCGAGGGGCGCGCGATGAAACATCGCGGCCACCGCCGCCGTCCGCCGGTCCGGCGCCGGAAGGCCGCATGTATGGGCGATGTTTTCCGAGCTCAGCATCACCAGTTTGTCGGTGAAATTCACCGTTCGCGAGATGCTGGTCGGCACCTCGCGGTAAATCAACAGAGGCTCCGGCAGATTGGCGACTTCATGATCGCGTGCAATCCGGCACCAGAGCTCGTAGTCCTCCGGCGGTTGCCGCTTCGGATCGGTGGTGTAGAGGCCGACGTCATCGAGCGCGCTCCTCCTGATCATGACCGAACCATGGACGAAGAAGTTGTCGAAGAGCAGTTGGAATTTGAGCGTTGCGTCATCGCAAGGGTGGTCATGTCCCCGCTCCGTGGGCTCGTCGCCAACCCAGATCGTCGAGCGTGTGCCCAGTAGACAGCAGTCCGGATGCGAACGCAGATAGGCGACCTGCTTTTCGAAACGAGTAGGTAACGATATGTCGTCGTGGTCGTGACGTGCGAGAAATTCGCCTGACGCCAAGAGTATGGCTTGATTGAGCGAGGCGGCCAATCCGCGATTTTCCTGGCGAAATATTTTAATTCTCGGGTCTTCATAGCTCGAAATGATCGAGTAGGTATCGTCCGTGGAGCCATCATCGACAATGATGATCTCGAAATCGGAAAATGTTTGGGAAAGAATGCTGTCCAAAGCCTTCGCGACGTAATTCGACCCGTTGTATACAGCGAAGATGACCGAAACGGTCGGCTTGTCAGTGCTCATTTCATCCATCCGCCATAGTATATGCGAGAGGTCGCACTTTCGACCGGCGACTTCGAGGCAGCTCTTATCAGCCACATCAGTCGAGATAAAGCGCCCTCTTCCGCGTCATTCATTCAGTCGCGCTGATCTGCCCCACCGAGTGGTCCAGTTCGAGTGTTAGTTCAGGGTCTGCCTCAGCACCAGGGCGGGCGTCGAAGCTGTTCGGGGTTGCGCAGGCGCCCGCCCTGACGGCGTCGCGCGGCGGATGTCGACCCTGCTCGGACGACGGGGACCGCGTCCGATCGGTCGAGGCTTGGAACGTCGCTTCTCTCCGCCGGTTCGCGTCGGCGCGACGCCGCTCTCTTCCGGTTCCGGAGGTCATCACGTGGCCTGAGCCTTGGACTTTCGACGGCGCCTCGCCTATAACGGTCTGGCCCGAGCCGTGTGCTCGTACGAACGATTCACGGTTTCGGCGATGCGTATTCTCCTCTGCTGCGAATTCTACTATCCGAGCGTCGGTGGTGTGCAGGTCGTGATGCGGCAAATCGCCGAACGACTGGTCGCCGCCGGCCATGAGGTCGTAGTGGCGACTTCGGCTCTTTCCAATCGCGACTTCCAAGTTCTGGCGGGTGTGGAGATCGTCGAGTTCAAGGTCGCGGGAAATCTCGTGACCGGCTTGAAGGGCGAAGTAGAGCGTTATCGCGATTTCGTTCGGACGTTCCCGGGCGACGCCCTGCTCGTCAAGGCCGCACAACAATGGACCTGTGACGCGCTGTGGCCGATCCTCGACCAGATCAAAATGCGAAAAGTCTTCATACCTTGTGGTTTCTCGGCGTTCTACGTCGAGTCTTTCGCCGGGTATTTCCAGTATCTGCGTGAAGCTCTGAAGAAGTGGGATCATCTGATCTTCTATGCAGACAACTACCGAGACGTGGAGTTCGCTCGCTCGATCGGAATGGAGCGCCGGTCGATCGTTCCGAACGGCGCGGACGAACGGGAGTTCGATGGCGCCGTCGGCGGAACCGAGATTCGTGCCAAACTCGGCATCGCCGACGAGTCCTTCGTATTTCTCACGGTCGGAAGCCTGACGGGCTCAAAAGGGCATCGCGAAATACTCGAAGCCTTCGCCCTGCTCGAAACGGGAGGGCGTGCGACGACGCTCGTTCTCAACGGCAACATCCCTTCTCCTGCGTCGGTGGCGTCGGACGACGATGGCCGATCGGAGGCCTCCTTTCTCGCCAGAGCCTCGCGCTGGCGTCGTGCGATGAAGGCGTCGATCCGCTCCACCCGCCGCCGCCTCGCCTACCGGCTCGGCCTCCGCGCCACGCCCGGCGACGCTCCGAAGGTCGATCCGTTCGTCCATTGGCCCGCCCAGGCCGAGGCGCAGCCGGGCAAACAGGTGTTGATCGTCGATCTCGAACGCGCAGATCTGGTTTCGTTGTTTCGGAGCGCCGATCTCTTCGTCTTCGCTTCCAACATCGAATATTCGCCGCTCGTCCTCTACGAGGCCGCCGCCGCCGGCCTGCCCTTCGTGACGGTGCCGGTCGGCAACTCTTTGGAGATCGCCGCTTGGACCGGCGCGGGCGTGCTCTGCCCGGCTCCTGTCGACGCCACCGGCTTCACACGGGTCGACCCTGCGGTCTTGGCGAAGGCGATGGGCGCCCTCATGGCCGATCCCGACGCCCTCGCCGAACTGGGCGCGACCGGCCGCGAACGTTGGCGGCGCCACTTCACGTGGCAAGGGATCGCAGAACAGTACGAGGGGATTCTCGAGGGGCGCGAGATTTCCGCCGAGGACTTCCGCCGCGACACCGCGACCGTCCGCGTCCTGTGAGGGGCGTCGATACGAGTCCGCCGCGAGCATCGCCCGCGGCGGCTTCACCGATGCATGCGCGGCGCTTTCCCTCCCGGCAGATGCGACGCGCCCGGGGTCAGACGCGGATCCAGCGGTCGGGAATGAGGTCGCGGGTGTCGAGGTCCCCTCCGGCGAACCAGCGCCTCGGCGCCACGACGCGCACGTCGGGTCGCGGATCGAGCCAGGCCGCCCACCAGCTGAACGTCGAGTTGGCGATGACATGCGCCCGGCAAGCGGCCATGAGGTGCATGTCCTCGGCGTCGCGGCGGTCGGCGCTTCGTTCGACGAATTCGGCCGCGCCCGGCAGGCGGAGATTGGCGCGCGCCCAGTCGGGATCGTCGGAGAAGACGAAGAAGCGGGGCGCGCTCATCCCTTCCGCCGCGACCGCGACGGACCGTTCGTACCAGTCGAGCGAGCAGGTGCCATGGAACGCCGCGGCGGCAGGGTTGGTGACGTAGTCGCCGCGCCGGACGTGGACGGAGACCGATTCGCTTCCCTCGATCGCGTCGAAGACCGCGCGTCGGTGTGCGGTCATCGGTCGGACGAGCGCGAAGTCGGCGCGGATCCGGTCGGCCACGTCGACGAAATATCGCTCGCTCTGCCAGTAGCCGACCATGCGGGCGGGCGAAGCGAGATCGAGGATCGCAGGATCGAAGACGAAGGCCTTCTCGTTCACATTGCATTCGCCGCGCAGCGCGCGGCGCAGGCGGCCGAAGATTCCCTTGCCACGCGCGAAACTCGGGCCGTCGACGTCAGGAACGAGACCCTCGGCAAGGACGAACTGATCGAGGCCATAGGCGTGGGCCCGGTAGTTCGCCATCGACGTGAGATCGAGGCCGAGCGGGCAACCGGCCTTCAGCGCCGCTCGCCGCGCCGCCGCATATTGGAACATCTGATTGCCCAGACCGCCGATGATGTTGGCTACGATCATGTCTGTTCTCTTCGAGGAGGGGTTCGGAACCGTGGGCGGCCGCCGCCGTCTTCACGGGTTCGGCAGGCGTCGTCGACAATGCTTCTCAGCGTCCGAGGATGCCGGCCAAAGGGGTGAGGAAACGGCGCCGGAGGCTTCGGCGGCGAATGCGGGCGATCCAGAATTCCGCTCTCCGAGTCGCTTCGTCCGTCTCCTCGTCGCGGTCGATCTTCTCGGCCACGTCGCGCAGGATCGCACTCATCCGGCCGATCGACCAACGACTGCCGCGGGCCGGCGGCTCCTTGCGGGCAAAGGCGTGGATCGCCGCCAGATCGGGGTCGTCGAGGGGGAGACCGGCCGCCGCCGCCAGATTGGCGGTGAGCCGACGTCGAATGCGATCTTCGAACGACGTCGTGCGCATGATGCTGCCGCTTCGCTCGACGTAGATCATCAGGGAATCTTCGAGATTGGCCATGCGGCCGCGACCGTTCAGGCGCGACCAGAGGTCGAAGTCTTCGGGTTGGCGGTCGTGCTCGGTGGCGTAGCCGCCGACGTCGAGGACGGCCTCTCTTCGCATCATCACCGAAGGATGCACGAAGGGACACGAGAAGTTCAGCTCCATACGGATCGCGCCTGAGGTCGTCACCGGGCGGTGGCGGCGTCCGGTCGGCCCGGACTCGTCGTGAATGTCGGCCTGGGCGCCGAGGACGACGAGGTCGGGTTCGCGCGCGAAACGTTCGACCTGACGGGCCAGTCTGGTCGGCCGCGACAGGTCGTCGTGGTCCTGGCGGGCGATCAACGGAGCGCGGGCGAGTTCGAGGCCGACGTTCAGCGTTCCCGCCAAGCCGCGGTTGGCATGGCGATGGAAGCGGATGCGCGGATCGCGGCGAGCCGCGACGACGGATTCGGGATCATCCGACGAACCATCGTCGATCACGATCAGTTCGAAATCGCCGAACGTCTGCGCGAGAATCGAATCGACGGCCGCACCGAGCAAGGCGGCGCCGTTGTAGACGGGCAGCAGGACCGTGACGCTCGGCGCATTCATGCGAGGATGGTCTCTTTCATTGCGAGGACCGGGAGAATAGCGGGTCGACGAATGAAAGCCAATATCGCCAAGTCACTGCAACAACGTAATTTTCGGATGGAGGCCGCGTTGGTGCGCGTCGCATCGAGGCGGCGAGGAAGAGGTTGCGGCCCACCGCCCCGGAGCGGCTCGGTCGGCTGGCGGGAGGAGGGGCGAGCCGTTCGCCGTTCTGGGGGCCGCAGGCAGGGTCGATCGCACATTCAGGGTCGAACCGACCCGGACCGCCCTTCCGGGACAGGGTGGCGCGCCGTCTGCTCGATGCCATGAACGAACCATCCCGCACCGGCGCTCGCCATCGCTCCAGGCGCTTTCGAGCAAGTCTCAGGCGCAGAGCTGCGGGATTTGGACGAACTCGCCTGCGGGAGACCCGGAGCGGTTCATTCTCCGAGCGAAGACGCTGTCGGAGAAAGATGGTGCCCAGGAGAGGATTGGCTCGTCGGGCTTCATTATCATTGTTTTTATTGCATAATTTTGATCGGGCGTCGAGTTGTGTGTACCAGTTTGGTGCCCTTCCCGGCCTCCCCGAGGACATAGCCGCCGTCCTTTCGGATCGCAGGCAGGACCACCTTCGTGATCCAGTTCTGGAACTCCTTCGCCTGCGGCTTGTCGGAGCGCATGACGAGCTTGTAGAGGCCGCTCTCGGAGATCAGGGTGAGAGTGGCTGACCCAACCTGATTTGCATCAACCAGCTTGATGGAAACTAAGCGATCCCGCTTGAGTACGACTTTCTCTGCTACATCAAGGGACTGGAGGCGCTGTGCGACGCCAGCAACTCGGTCTCTACCGGTCCCGAACAGGATGGCGCACACATCCCGCGCCACGAACCACGGCTGGTCGTCGATGAGGGTCACTCGAACGGAGTGGCCGAGGAGGGGCTGTGATCCCCGCAATTCAGTCCATCTGACGCTAGTGCACTGCCTCAGGCAGAAGGTACAGGCAGGCGCCTGAGTTTGGCGAGGATGGTCTCGGCTGGCTTGGGCCAGACGAAGGGCTTTGGATCGGCGTTCTGTTTTCGGATGTCGGCGCGGCCGCCGTTTCCGCGTGTTGAACGTGATCGACGACTTCTCGCGAGAGTGCCTCACCTGTGTGTCGTCGACACGTCTCTGTCGGGCACACGGGTCGTCCTTGAGTTGGAGGCGCTGATGGCTCGGCGGGGGAAGCCTCTCATGATCGTCAGCGACAACGACACCGAACTCGTCAGCCATGCCGTCCTGCGCTTCATCAGCCATGCCGTCCTGCGCTTCAGCGGAGCGACCCGGATCGAATGGCACTACATCGCACCGGGCGAGCCGGTCCGATCAGGACCAACTCACGGCTGGACCAAACTTATGACCGGTAGGAAAACGGGGAGCACGTCAGTCGCGGTCTTGGAAACGAGTGCACTCAATCATGGACTGTTGAATTTGTAGCATTTATTCGGAGTTTTTCCAGCTTGAAAAAATGATTTTTCTAGCGTAGTAACCCAGTGGAAATCTTTGGAACGGTGGCCAAGTGTTTTAAAGCAGTGCTCTTGATGTTACCGTAGGCTGATAGTCCCCCATTTGTTTAAAACTCACTACTTTTGCCAAAAACAAGGCGGGCATAATGGAAACAAAACACTTCGAATTTATCGATGCGTTGCGCGGCTACGCAATTTTGGGGGTTATGGTCGTTCATACATCGCAAGCTGCACCAGATTTGCTTGGAGTTGGTCGCCTTCTTGTTGATCAAGGCGCGCGTGGAGTTCAGTTGTTTTTTATCGCAAGTGCTCTAACTCTTGTTCTTTCATGGAATGCCAGAAACGATGGCGTAATTCCTTTCTATCTGCGGCGTCTTTTTCGAATCGCTCCAATGTTTTGGCTGGGTATTCTGTTTTTTTTATGTCTTGATGGCTTTGGCCCTAGATATTTTGCTCCTAATGGAATTGACATTTTTAGTGTATTACTTACTATTTTCTTTTTACATGGCTGGATACCGGATACGATTACGAGCGTTGTTCCTGGTGGGTGGTCGATCGCCGTGGAGATGACTTTCTATTTTGTGTTCCCGTTGTTCATGTTGTTGATACGTGGTTGGCGGTCGGCGTTTTCTTTCTTTCTATTGTCGGTTTTTCTTTCGAAAATTGTTTTTGATTATTTATGGAATCACAGGGTGGTCTACTGGCCAGATGTTTCTGATGCTCTCGTTTCAGCCTTTTTGAATTTGTGGTTCCCGACGCAGTTGCCTGTTTTTGCGGTTGGCTTCCTTCTTTTCTTTTTTATTCGGGACTGTAAAGGCTTTATCTCTAAGCCGTGGTTGAATGCGTTGTTGTTTGCCTCTGTGTTGTCCATGGTCGCGCTTGCGTTACGGCCGGAGTTGGCGGGCAAGCTTCGCTTGAATACGTATACGGCGTATGGCGTTTGCTTTAGTGTGTTCGCTTTTTGTCTTGCTGATGGTGCCGCGCGGTGGTTGGTAGTCGCTCCCGTCCGCTATCTTGGAAAAATTAGTTTTAGTGCTTATCTTTGGCACTTTGCTGTTCTGGGGACTCTGGGGAAGTTGGCGGCGATTGGAATAAATCCGTTGAGCTTGATGACACCTACCCGTGGAACGCTTTTTTTCTTCGAATTATTTGTCTATGTTGTTTTGGCGACCGGAATTTTGTCCGCATTAACCTATAAATTCATTGAGCGCCCAATGATCAAAGTTGGAAACAAAATCATCAGCTATGCTGTGATCCGGCGAAGCTGATGGCCTCGGGGATCTCCTCTCCACGATCGTTGAGGGCGGTTCTCATGGTGATCGTGCCGAGCGTCCTGCGTCGAACCATGGCGGCTATCTCAATGGGTCCAAAATTGGGCGCAATGGCCTTGGCCGAGGCGAGGAGGAGATCCTCGATGTCCCGAAGGACGTGCTTATGTTCCTTCCCGAAATAGGCGGCGACGTCCTTGCTCGTGGCGAACACGCGGGTGCCTTCGGTGTGGACGATCGGGGTGGTGGGGAGGGTCTTCGTGAGACCAGTCCCCATCTCCGTCTTTCGGTCAGATCGTCTGTAGGCCGGCGAGGCGACGAAGCAAGGTGCTGCCGATCTTGGCGAACGGGCAAAGCACGCGGGTGGCTGTAGCCTTCACGAGGAGGGTCACCAGGAGGACCGGGGCAGCCGTGAGCAACCACCGCAGGCGAGCGGTGCGGGTCGTAACGACGGACCCGTGAGGGGGAGCAACGAAGACGAAGAAGTCTCCGATGAAGACGGCGAGGCCGATGAAGTCGTCACTCTCACCCCATCCGCTGAGATCGGTGCAGGCGTCGAAGAAGTGGCGAGGGCTGTAACTGAAGTAGTCATGTCGACCGATCATTCCGTCACCCACGCCTGTGATTTCGATGCTGCTACCGTCGATGAAGGACATTCGATTTCTCCCATCCGATGAGGTCTTTCCCGAATCACTCTTTGAATGCGAGTGAGCGGGCCGCTCTCTTGTCCTCGAGACGGGTGTTCTGTGTCCAATCGGTATTTCGAATCGAAGAGGTGGGATCGATTCGTCTTGACGATGGGAAGAGCGGCGGTGGGAGGAGATCCCGGATGCTCACGCCGTTCTCGGCCTTGAAGGTGCGATCGACGAGGGCAGCCTTCGGTTCGGCGATGGTGAGCCGTTCGCCCTGCTCCTCGATGAGCTTCGCCTGATCGGCAGCCAGCTGGAGGGCCTGGGCGAAGGACTGAGGGACAGCGTAGGGGGCCGGGAGAGCAGCGGCAGGGGCAGCGTAGGCAGCCTCTTCAAGCTCCATCCACCGGGTCACCACCTTCGCCCGCAGCGGGATCGAGTAGCCGGTCACCAGGGTGAACACATGGTGCTTCGGGAGATTGAAGCAGGGCGAGGAGATCGGCCGCCCGCCCTTCGGATTGGGGCGTTCGATCGTCCCTCCAAAATTGGATGCACGCTCACCGAGGGCTTCCAGAACCATGCGAATGTCACGCATGACGTGGAAATGCGTCTTCCCGGTGAGTTCGGCGATCTCCAGGCTGGACATGGTGGCGGGCGAGGAGGCGGTGAGGGTCTTCGTGAGAGCGTTCACCAGGGGAACATTCAGGCGCGCTCACGAGGCGAGGCCCGGTAGTCTCCGTCTTCTGGTCGGGGTGCGTCTGGTCTTGATCAGATCTAGAGTAGCGCCCGAGATACCAGTACAGCAATTGGAATCATGAGAACGGCAATAGCAAGATTATATTTCCACTCGCCATTTCGGTGGATATTTTGAAAAAATCCAGCAATTGATGCGTACTCAATGAGGGCAATCAAAGCAAATGCCACGAATAACACTGAGTAAATTGGAAATTTCAACATAAGAATTACGACTGCAGCAGCGAATATGTATTTGGCTAATCGCCGCTCCGAAGAAGTAGAATGCGCCATGACTGTGTGTCCTCCAAATATGCCGGACGCATCAGGGAATCTATGTAGGATTTTAATTTTAAATTCATCATGCCCGTGAGTTGCCAAGGCGACAAGATCATCAGCGGCAGCGGGTCGTGAGTAGCGGATGTTTGGTGAAGAAGTCTGAGAGGGCATTCGGATCATAGGGAAGATCGAGATTCCCCCGTGTGCCGCCTCGGATGCTCACTGAGGGGCGTTTTCAGAAGCAGGCATAAGCCCTTGTCCTCTTCCTCGGTGCCCGTCAGTGGACTCCCCAGCGCCTCGTGGTGTGCCATTGGACCTTGCCCCAGTGTCTGTGACAGCGAGGGGCGAGAACGTGCCAGGAAATGTGCCACAAGAATGGTCATTGCATTCTGGCAGGCGGTGTGATTCTCTGTCTTAGAACCTAATGGCAGAGATGGAGCCGCCGTCATGATGCTCGTGGGATACGCCCGGACCTCCACAACGGAACAGGTCGCAGGCATCGATGCCCAGCGCAGGGATCTCACTGCGGCGGGGTGTGAGAAGCTGTTCGAGGAACAGGTGTCCTCCGTCGCCCCTCGGAAGGAGTTGAACGCCCTCATCGACTTCATCCGGGAGGGTGACGTCGTGGTGGTGACGAAGCTCGATCGTCTCGCCCGGTCGATGCGGGATCTCATGGAGATCGTCGCAAGGATCGAGGCGAAGGGTGCGAGCCTGCGCATCCTCGCCATGGATCTCGACACGGCATCGCCCACGGGCAAGCTGATGATGAACGTGCTGGGATCGGTCGCTCAGTTCGAACGAGAGATGATGCTCGAACGGCAGCGGGAGGGCATCGCCAAGGCGAAGGCCGAGGGGAAGTACAAGGGACGGAAGCCCACGGCGAGGAACAAGACAGATGAGATCAGGGCACTGAAGGCGCAGGGACTGACTGCGGATGAAGTCGCCACGAAGGTCGGTGTATCTGTTCGATCTGTGTTCAGGTCATTGTCGAGTTAATGACGCTACATGTTGTGTCTATTGTCTTCATAATACCACACATATTGGGGAAGAAGAGCGTATTCTCGTGTTTGCTCTCCCGGCCGAGACTGACTGATGTCTGGTCGAGAGAGCTTCTTTGAGTGTGGATATTGTGACGTTGGTTCGCTTCCCTGCGTCAGACCCTTTTCGGAATTGCGTCAGGGAACCCGTTCAGGTCAGAAGTCGTCGTTTTCGTCGTCGTCCTCCTCACCGAGGTTTTCG
>JAJTBO010000041.1 GCA_021286855.1 Hyphomicrobiales bacterium
CCTTCACGCAGTCCGGCGAAGGTCATCTCTTGCTCACCGTGCGCACCGATCGCGGCGATTTCGCGCTCGACAACCTGCGCCGGAGCATCGTCTCGGTCGATCACGCCGGCTATCGCTGGGTGGCGCGGCAGTCGACGATCCACCCGCGTCTGTGGGTGATGATCGACGGCTTCTCCTTCGCGCCGGTCATGGTGGCGAAGGCGCCGGTGGAGAGCCGTCCGGCCGTCGCGCCGAGCGGAGCGCCGATCGAACTCGCTTCGGCGCCGGCGCGCGGCATGGCGTCGTCCGGCCCGCACGGTCGTCGCACCGCGCCGATCGCGGCCGCGCCGGCGACGGCGGGGGTCCCGGCCGACGAGCCGGGCCCGTGCGAAACCGCGAAGGCGCCTTCGGCGTTCGACTTCCGCTCGGTCTTCACCTTCTTCGACCCGACCACCGTCGGCACGATCCCGGGCCGCGAGGCCGTCGCCCGGTCGATCGAGGCGCGCTGAGACCGCGCTCGGCCGACCACCCGTCCCATCGAAAAGGGGCCGTCGATCGCAAGGGCGATCGACGGCCCCTTCGTCTTTCGGGCGTCCCCGTCTCGGCGATCATCGATACGAGGAGCGAAGCGAGGCGGCCCCTCGCCGCAAAGGACGCCGACGGCGACGGATTTTCTTCGACCGCTCGCGAGCCCGCGTGAGCAAAACGCGCGGAGAACGCCCGCGTTTTCGCGGCGACGGCTCAAACATGCGGGATGCATGCATTTTCGAAAAGTCCGGAAGTTCGACGAAAGGCGGGTCCACGAGACTTGCGTCGGAAGCAAAACTCGGTTTTCATCCGATTTAATCGAACGATCGAGCGCCCCGGAAAACCGGTGAGAATGCTTCGACGGCGAGGGGAGAAGACGCGCATGGCGACGGCGGGAGCGACCCGATCCGGCGAACGGGACACCTTTCCCAAGCTGCTTCTGGACAACGCTGAGACGCGTCGCGACCGTCCCGCGATGCGCGAGAAGGACTACGGCATCTGGCAGACCTGGACCTGGGGCGACGTCGTCGAGGAGGTGCGCGACTTCGCGCTCGGGCTGCAGCGCCTCGGGCTCGTTCCGGGCGAGAAGGTGGCGGTGATCGGGGCGAACCGGCCTCGGCTCTACTGGACCTTCGCCGCGGTGCAGTCGCTCGGCGCGGTGCCGGTGCCGGTCTACAAGGATTCGGTCGCCGACGAGATGGCCTATGTGCTCGAGCACGCCGAGGTCGCCTTCGCGGTGGTCGAGGATCAGGAGCAGGCCGACAAGGTGCTCTCGGTCTCCGAGCGTCTGCCGACGCTGCGCCACATGGTCTACGACGACGAGCGGGGCTTTCGCGACTATGAGCACGGCCGGCTGCACGGCTTCGCCGAGGTCCAGCGGATCGGCCGCGAGGCGCTCGACCGCGAGCCGGCGCTGATCGCCGGCTGGCGTGAGCGGATCGAGCTGGGGCGCGGGTCCGACCTTTCGGTGATGCTCTACACCTCCGGCACCACCGGCAAGCCGAAAGGCGTGATGCTCACCCACGACAACGTCCTGATCTCGTCGAAGAACGGCATCGACTTCGACCGCCTGACCGAGAACGAGGAGGTGGTCGCCTATCTGCCGATCGCCTGGGTCGGCGACCACATCTTCTGTTACGCGCAGTCGCTGATCGCCGGCTATTGCGTCAATTGTCCGGAGAGCGCCGAGACGGTCGAGGACGATCGTCGCGAGATCGGACCGACCTACGTCTTCGCGCCGCCGCGCGTCTACGAGAGCATGCTGACGCGCACCCAGGTGCGGATGCAGGACGCCTCGAAGTTCAAGCAGAAGATGGTCGAGCACTTCCTGGGGGTGGCCGACCGGGTCGGCGAGAAGATCCTCGATCGACAGCCGGTGTCCTTCATCGACCGGCTCGCCTATGGGCTCGGCGAATTTCTGGTCTATGGACCGCTGAAGAACCGCTACGGCTTCAGCCGCACCCGCGTCGCCTATACCGCCGGCGAGGCGATCGGGCCGGAGATCTTCCGCTTCTATCGCTCGCTCGGCGTCAACCTGAAGCAGCTCTACGGCCAGACCGAAGCCGCCGTCTACGTGACGCTGCAACCCGACGCCGAGATCCGCGCCGACACCGTCGGCGTGCCGGCGCCGCAGGTCGAGATCCGCATCTCGGACGAGGGCGAGGTGCTCTATCGCAGCCCCGGCGTCTTCGCCGGCTACTACAAGAACGAGGCGGCGACCGCCGAGACCAAGACGGCGGACGGCTGGGTCCGCTCCGGCGACGCCGGCTTCATGGACGCGTCGGGGCATCTGAAGATCATCGACCGCGCCAAGGACGTCGGCCGGCTCGCCGACGGCACGCTGTTCGCGCCGAAATACATCGAGAACAAGCTGAAGTTCTTCGCCGACATCAAGGAGGCGGTGGCTTTCGGCCAGGATCGCGACTGCGTCGGCGTGTTCGTCAACATCGACCTCGCCTCGGTCGGCGCCTGGGCGGAGCGCAACGACGTCACCTATGCGAGCTATCAGGAGCTCGCCTCGCATCCGCGCGTCTACGAGCGCCTGCGCGCCTGCGTCGACAAGGTCAACCGCGACCTCTCGGTCGAGCCGTTGATGGCGGGGGCGCAGATCCGGCGTTTCCTGATCCTGCACAAGGAGCTCGACGCCGACGACGGCGAGTTGACCCGCACCCAGAAGGTCCGGCGCGGCTTCATTGCCGATCGCTACGCCCCGCTGGTCGAGGCGTTGTGGGACGGGACGAGCGAAAAGCACGTCGTCACCGAGATCGCCTTCGAAGACGGCCGCAAGGGCACGATCGCCGGCGACGTGAAGATCGAGACGATGACCGTCTATCCGACCCCCGCGAAGGAGGCTGCGGAATGACCGCGCTGACGCCCATCGAACACGGCAAGACGTTGCTGGCGGTCGAAAACATCTCGCTCTCTTTCGGCGGCGTGAAGGCGCTGACCGACGTCTCGTTCGACATCAAGGCCGGCGAGGTGCGGGCGATCATCGGCCCCAACGGCGCCGGCAAGACCTCGATGCTCAACGTGATCAACGGCTTCTACCATCCGCAGGTCGGCCGGGTGGTGCATCGCGGCGAGGCGCGGACGGGGCGGCGGCCGCACGAGGCGGCGCGGCGCGGCATCGGCCGCACCTTCCAGAACGTCGCGCTGTTCAAGGGGCTCTCGACGCTCGACAACATCATGGCCGGGCGCACGCTGAAGATGACGCGCGGCTTCTTCTGGCAGTGCCTGCGCTTCGGCCCGGCCTTGAGCGAAGAGATCGATCATCGCCGCAAGGTCGAGGAGATCATCGACTTTCTGGAGATCGAGCACATCCGCAAGACCCCGGTCGGCAAGCTGCCCTACGGTCTGAAGAAGCGGGTCGAACTCGGCCGCGCCCTGGCGCAGGAGCCGGAGCTGCTTCTTCTCGACGAGCCGATGGCCGGCATGAACCTCGAGGAGAAGGAGGACATGAGCCGCTTCATCCTCGACATCCGCGAGACCTTCGGCACGACGATCGC
>JAJTBO010000031.1 GCA_021286855.1 Hyphomicrobiales bacterium
GTCGCGGAGGCCTACGCGGGGTACGTCTACGGCGATTCGACCAGCGGCCAGCGCGCCCTCTACGGCGTCGGCATGACCGGCATCCCCGTCGTCAACGTCAACAACAACTGCGCCACCGGCTCGACCGCGCTCTGGCTCGCCCGCAACGCCGTCGCCTCCGGCCGCGTCGACTGCGCGCTCGCCTTCGGCTTCGAGCAGATGCGCCCCGGCGCGCTCACCGAACACTGGACCGATCGGCCGGGCCCGCTCGAACCGTTCAATCGGATGACCGACGAGGTCGGTTACGACGGCGACGTGCCGATGGCGCCGAAGATGTTCGGCGGGGCCGGCGTCGAGCATCAGCGCCGCTGGGGCACTTCCGACGAGGCCTTCGCGATGATCCGCGCCAAGGCGAGCCGCCACGCCGTCCACAACGAGCGCGCCATCTTCCGCAAGGAAGTCGGCGTCGAGGAGGTGATGGCCTCGCCGAAGGTGACGCGTCTGCTCACCCGCCTGCAGTGCTGCCCGCCGACCTGCGGCGCGGCGGCGGCGATCGTCGTCTCGCCGGCCTTCGCCCGCCGCAACGGCATCGACGGCCGCGTCGCGATCCTCGCCCAGGCGATGACCACCGACCGACCCTCGACCTTCGCCGAACGCAACCTGATGAAGGTGGTCGGCTACGACATGACGGCGGAGGCCGCGGCGGCGGTCTACGCGCAAGCCGGCGTCGGGCCCGAGGCGATCGACGTCGCCGAACTGCACGACTGTTTCACCGCCAACGAGCTGATCACCTACGAGGGGCTCGGCTTCTGCGCGGAGGGCGGGGCGGAAGCCTTCATCCGGGCCGGCGACAACACCTACGGCGGTAAGGTCGTCACCAATCCGTCGGGCGGGCTCCTCTCCAAGGGCCATCCGCTCGGCGCGACCGGGCTCGCCCAGTGTTTCGAACTGACCGGCCAGTTGCGGGGCGTGATGGGGCCGCGGCAGGTCGAGGGGGCGCGTTTCGCGCTCCAGCACAACATCGGCATCGGCGGCGCCTGCGTCGTCACCCTCTACGGAGCGGCGTGACGCGATGTTCGACCGCCGCGCATCTTTCCCAGGAGACGTACCGTGACCGATCGTCCGATCTGGTGGACCGACGAACTCGGCATTCTCGAAGAGAGCCTGACACGCTTCTTCGAGGCGGAGTATCTGCCCTACGAGGCGGAGTGGGAGAAGGCGCATGCGGTGCCGCGCGCCTTCTGGGAGAAGGCGGGCGCGGCCGGCATCCTCGGCATCTCGTTGCCGGAGGCCTACGGCGGCGTCGGCGGTTCGATCCATCACGATGCGGTTCTGTTCGACGTGTTGGGCAAGCTCGGCATCACCGGGTTCGGCGTCCATGTCCATCTGATCGCCGCGCATTACGTGCTCGCCTACGGCAGCGCGGCGCAGAAGGCCGAGTGGCTGCCGAGGCTCGCCTCGGGCGAATGGATAGGCGCGATCGCGATGACCGAGCCGAGCACGGGGTCCGACCTCAAGGCGGTCCGGACGCGGGCCGTGCGCGACGGCGACGACGTCGTGCTCTCCGGTTCGAAGATCTTCATCTCCAACGGCGTCAACGCGAATTTCGTCGTGGTGGTCGCCAAGACCGGCGGCGAGGGCGCCAAGGGCGTGTCGCTGATCGGCGTGCCGACCGACGGCGTCGACGGCTTCCGCCGCGGCCGCACTCTCGAGAAGATCGGGCAGAAGGCGCAGGACACCGCCGAGCTCTTCTTCGACGAGGTCCGCGTTCCCGCGGAGAACCTCCTCGGCGGCGAGGCGGGGCGGGGCTTTTCGCAGCTGATGGAGCAACTGCCCTACGAGCGGCTGATGCTGGCGATCGGGGCGATCGGCTTCATCGACCGGGCGCTCGAGCTGACGCGGGCCTACACCAAGGAACGCACCGCCTTCGGCCAACCGATCGGGCGCTTCCAGAACACCGCCTTCCGTCTCGCCGAGATGGCGACCGAGGCGCGCATCGGCCGCGTCTTCGTCGAGGACTGCGTAGCCAAGTTCGCCGCGGGTCGGCTCGACGTGCCGACCGTTTCGATGGCGAAGTGGTGGACCACGGAGAAGCAGTGCGAGATCGTCGACGCCTGCCTGCAGATGTTCGGCGGCTACGGCTACATGCTCGACTATCCGATCGCCCGCCTGTGGGCGGACAGCCGCGTCCAGAAGATCTACGGCGGGACCAACGAGATCATGAAGGAGTTGATTTCCCGCAGTCTGTGACGGAGCGCCGCGAAACGAAGCGCCCGCACCTCGAAACAACGACGATCGAGATCAGGAGGAGTTCATGTCCGAGGAGACCCATTCGGCCGCCGCGTCCGGGATCGCCCGCCGCAACGGCATCGCCGACGCCTTCCGTCGTTCCGCCCGCCGCAACGGCGAGGCCGTCGCCCTCGTCTTCGGCGATCGGGCGTGGAGCTTCACCGCGCTCGACGCCGCCGTCGACCGGCTCGCCGGCCGCCTCGTCGCCGCCGGGCTCGCGCGCGGCGACCGGGTCGGCGCTTACGGCCGAAACTCCGACGCCTATCTGATCTTGTGGCTCGCCTGCGCCCGCGCCGGCCTCGTCCATGTGCCGATCAACTACGCGCTGGTCGGCCGCGAGCTGCGTTACATCGTCGAACAGTCGGGCGCGCGCGGTCTGATCGTCGATCCGGGCCTCCTGCCCAAGGTCCACGAGGCGCTCGACGGCGTCGTCGACTTCGCGCTCTTCGGAACCTTCCACGGCGGCGACGGCTTCGACGCGACCTCGATCGCCCTCGACGAGAGCGCCGAGATCCTTCCCGTCGAAGGGCCGGCCAGCGACGACGAGGTCGCGCAGCTGCTCTATACGTCGGGCACCACGGCGCTGCCGAAGGGCGCGATGATGACGCATCGCGGTCTTCTCGCCGAATACGAGAGCTGCATCTTCGAGCTGGATCTCACCCGCGACGACCGGGCGCTCGCCGCGTTGCCGCTCTATCACTCGGCGCAGATGCACGTCTTCACCATGCCGCAGCTGCTTCTCGGCGCGACCACCGTGTTGATCGAAGCGCCCCTCCCCGACCTCTGCCTGCGGCTCGTCGAAGAGCACGGCGTCACCTCGTTCTTCGCGCCGCCGACGGTGTGGATCTCGCTGTTGCGTTCGCCCGACTTCGACGCTCGCGATCTCTCGTCGTTGAAGAACGTCTATTACGGCGCTTCGATCATGCCGGTGCCGGTGTTGCAGGAGCTGCGGGCGCGCCTGCCCGGCATTCGCCCCTACAATTGCTACGGCCAGAGCGAGATCGGTCCGCTGGCCACGGTGCTCAGGCCGGAGGAGCACGACGCCCGCCCGGCCTCGGCCGGACGGCCGGTGCTGAACGTCGCGACCCGGATCGTCGACGCCGAGATGCGCGACGCGCCGCCCGGCGTCCAGGGCGAGATCGTCCACCGTTCGCCGCAGCTGATGGTCGGCTATTGGGGCAAGCCCGAGGAGACGGCGGAGGCCTTCGAGGGCGGCTGGTTCCATTCCGGCGACGTCGGCGTCGCCGACGACGAGGGCTTCATCACCATCGTCGATCGCCTGAAGGACGTCATCAAGACCGGCGGCACGATGGTGGCGAGCCGTGAGGTCGAGGAGGCGCTGTTCGGCCACCCGGCGGTGTCCGAGGTCGCGGTGATCGGCCTGCCCGATCCGAAGTGGATCGAGGCGGTGACCGCGGTGGTGGTGCTGCGCAAGGGCGAGACGGTGGCCGAGGCCGAGTTGATCGAACATGCGCGCGCCTCGCTCGCGCCGTTCAAGCTGCCGAAGAAGGTGGTGTTCCGCACCGATCTGCCGCGCAACACCGCCGGTAAGCTCCTGAAGCGCGAATTGCGCGACGTCTACGGCGACGGCGGAACGTCCGGCGGCTGAGGTCGGCGGCATCCGGACGCATGACGTCGTCATGCCTGCCGGGCGGCGCTCGCCGGGGTCACTCGGCGGGGCGTTCGGCGAGCATCAGATAGTTGACGTCGAGGTCGCCGCTCTTCAACTCCCAGCGCCCGCGCAGCGGGTCGAAGACCATGCCGCAGGCGTCGAGCACCGAGAGCCCGGTCGCCTCGACGGCGCGCTCGAGCTCGCGCGGGGTGAGGAACTTGGTCCAGGTGTGGGTGCCCGGCGGCAGCCAGCGCAGCACGTACTCCGCGCCGACGATGGCGAGGGCGAAGCTCTTCAGGGTGCGGTTGAGGGTGGCGAGGCAGAGCAGGCCGCCGGGGCGGACGAGTTTCGCCACTTCGCGTAGGAACAGCGGCAGATCGGCGACGTGTTCGACGATCTCCATGGCGATCACCACGTCGAAGGTCTCGCCGCCTTCGGCGATAGCTTCCGCCGTGGTGGCGCGCCAATCGACCTCGACGCCGACCTTCTCGGCCTGGGCGCGCGCCGCTTCGACGTTGGCGCGGCCGGCGTCGGCCCCGACCATGTCCGCGCCGAGGCGGGCCAGCGGAATGGTCAGGAGGCCGCCGCCGCAGCCGATGTCGAGGACGCGGAGGCCCTCGAGGGCGCGGGCATCGGTCTCGTCGCGGCCGAAGCGGCGGCAGATCTCGCGCTTCAGCCAGGTCAGGCGGGTCGGGTTCAGCTCGTGCAGCGGGCGCAGACGGCCGTTCGGATCCCACCAGTCGGCGGCCATCGCCTCGAAGTTGCCGATTTCGGCGTCGTCGACGGTGCCGTGGGCGTGGGGAATGGTCATGCGGCGTCCTTTCCGGGTCGAGGGAGAACCTAACCTTCGGACGGAAGAGGTCAAGGGTCGCGCCGCGCCGACGTCCACGCTGAAATTCCGGGAGAAGTCCGGGACTTTCCGAGGTGGAGCGACGTTGCGCGGCTCGAGGCTTTCCAGTATCAAGCCGGCGATCCGAAACGCGGAGCGCATCGCCCCGCCGTTTCACTTCCCGGCATCGATCACGAGAGTCCGATGGCCCGTCTGGTCCTGAAATTCGGCGGCACTTCCGTCGCCAACGTCGAACGCATCCGCAACGTGGCGCGTCACGTGGCGCGCGAGGTGAAGGCCGGCCATCAGGTCGCGGTCGTCGTCTCGGCGATGTCGGGCGTCACCAATCAGCTGGTCGCCTACGTCCAGGACGCGGCCAAGACGGGCGAGGCCAAGGGCGGGCTGTTCGATCAGATGGAGTACGACGCCGTCGTCGCCTCCGGCGAACAGGTGACCTCCGGCCTGCTGGCGATCACGCTACAGTCGATGGGGCTTCCGGCGCGGTCGTTCCAGGGCTGGCAGATCCCGCTCGAGACCGACGACGCGCATGGTGCGGCCCGGATCATGGACATCGACGGCGCCAAGCTGATCGAGGTGATGGCGGCGGGCGAAGTGGCGGTGATCGCCGGCTTCCAGGGCATCGGTCCGACCGGCCGGATCGCGACCCTCGGCCGCGGCGGCTCGGACACCTCGGCGGTGGCGATCGCGGCGGCGGTCTCGGCCGACCGTTGCGACATCTACACCGACGTCGACGGCGTCTACACGACCGACCCGCGCATCGTCTCGAAGGCGCAGCGGCTGGAGAAGGTCGCCTTCGAAGAAATGCTGGAGATGGCCTCGCTCGGCGCCAAGGTGCTGCAGGTCCGCTCCGTCGAACTCGCCATGGTCAAGAAGGTCCGGACCTTCGTCAGGTCGAGCTTCGACGATCCCGACAGCGTCGGGGTCGACGCGCACGGCAATCCGCCGGGAACCCTCATTTGCGACGAGGACGAGATCGTGGAAACTCAGGTCGTCACCGGGATCGCCTATTCCAAGGACGAGGCGCAGATTTCGCTGCGCCGCGTCGCCGACAAGCCGGGCGTCGCCGCCCGGGTGTTCGGCCCCTTGGCCGAGGCCAACATCAACGTCGACATGATCGTGCAGAACACCTCGCCGGACGGGTCGACGACCGACATCACCTTCACCGTGCCGGCGACCGACGAAGCCCGCGCCCGGGCGGTGCTCGAGGCGGCGCAGGCCGACATCGGCCCCACCGTGATCGAGAGCTCGGCCGACGTGGTCAAGGTTTCGGTGATCGGCATCGGCATGCGCAGCCATGCCGGCGTCGCCAGCCAAGCCTTCACCGCGCTGGCGGCGCGGGGCATCAACATCCGCGCGATCACCACCTCCGAGATCAAGATCTCGGTGCTGATCGACGCCGCCTACACCGAACTGGCGGTGCGCGCGCTGCACACCGCCTACGGGCTCGACAAGGCCTGAGCGGCCGCGGGGTCGATGTGGCCCCGCTTCACCTTCTTCGCACGATCGGATTGATCGCACGGGCGAAAGGGTGACATTGTCGGATCCTGCCGGCGCGGGGGGCGCGCCGGCGCGTTCGACGCCGAGTTCGGGGGAGACGGAGATGCGAGGATCTCTCGGCGGGCCGCGCCTTCTTCTCCGCAAGTTGCGGGAGGTGATGGCCGAACCCATCAGCCCGCAGGAACGGCTCGACAAGATCGTCGAACAGATCGCCACCAACGTGGTCGCCGAGGTCTGCTCGGTCTACGTGCTGCGCGACGACAATGTCCTCGAACTCACCGCGACCGTCGGCCTGAAGGCGGAGGCCGTCCACCAGACCAGCCTCAAGGTCGGCGAGGGTCTGGTCGGCCTGATCGCGTCCGAGGCGCGCTGCCTCAATCTGCCGAACGCGCAGTCGCATCCCGCCTTCGCCTACAAGCCGGAGACCGGCGAAGAGATCTTCAACGCCTTCCTCGGCGTGCCGATTCTGCGCGCCGGGCGGATGCTCGGCGTCCTGGTCGTCCAGAACAAGTCGCATCGCACCTATCAGGAAGACGAAGTCGAGATCCTGCAGACGACCGCGATGATCATCGCCGAGATGATCGCGGCCGGCGGGCTCGAACCGCTCCTCAAGCCCGGCTCGGCGCTCGACGTCAAACGGCCGATGAAGCTCGACGGCGTCGGGCTCGGCGAGGGCGTCGGCCTCGGCCACGTGGTGCTGCACGAGCCGCGCATCGTCGTCTCGGCCCTGATCGCCGACGACGTGCCGCGCGAGGCGGGCCGGCTCGAGGCGGCGATCGAGAAGCTGCGGATTTCGGTCGACGATCTGTTGTCCCGGTCGGAACTCGATCAGGTCGGCGAGCACCGCGACGTGCTCGAGGCCTATCGGATGTTCGCCTACGACCGCGGCTGGGTGCGCAAGATGGAGGAGGCGGTCAAGAACGGCCTGACCGCCGAAGCCGCCGTCGAGAAGGTCCAGTCGGACACGAGGGCGCGGATGCTGCGCCAGACCGACCCCTATCTGCGCGAACGTCTGCACGACTTCGACGCGCTCGCCAACCGGCTGATTCGCGAGCTGATGGGCCGGCCGCACGGGCCGGTCTCGGGCGAGCTGCCGCGCGACGCGGTGATCGTGGCGCGCAACATGGGCGCGGCCGAGCTCTTCGACTACGACCGCGATCGGATCAAGGGTCTGGTGCTCGAAGAGGGCGCGCCGACCAGCCACATCTCGATCGTGGCGCGGTCGATGAACATTCCGGTCGTCGGCCAGATCGCGGGCGTCGTGTCGTTGGTGGAGCTCGGCGATTCGATCATCGTCGACGGCGAACTCGGCACGGTGCATCTGAGGCCCGCCCTGGACGTCGAGGCGGCCTTCGCGGAGAAGGTGCGGTTCCGGGCGCGCAAGCAGGCGCAGTATCGCCGACTGAAGTCGCGGCCGTCGATCACCCGCGACGGCCACCACGTCCAGATCCTGCTCAATTCGGGCCTGTTCCTCGATCTGCCGCATCTGGAAGAATCGGGCGCGTCGGGCATCGGTCTCTTCCGCACCGAACTGCAGTTCATGGTGGCGACCTCGTTCCCGCGGATCGGCGAGCAGGAGGCGCTCTATCGGCGCGTGCTCGAATCGGCGGGCGGCAAGCCGGTCACCTTCCGCTCGCTCGACATCGGCGGCGACAAGGTGCTGCCCTACGCCCAGTCGTTCGAAGAGGAAGAGAACCCGGCGATGGGCTGGCGGGCGATCCGCATCGGGCTCGACCGGCCGGGGCTGCTGCGCATCCAGGTGCGCGCCCTCCTCAAGGCGGCGGCGGGGCGGGAGCTTCGGCTGATGTTCCCGATGGTCGCCGACGTCTCGGAATACGAGCGGGCCCAGGCGCTGGTCGAACGCGAGAAGAACTTCCTGAAGCGGCTCGGCTACGAACTGCCGGAGACGATCAAGCTCGGCGTGATGATCGAGGTGCCGTCGCTGCTGTTCGAGCTCGACGAGCTCTTCGCCAAGGTGCATTTCGCCTCGGTCGGCTCGAACGACCTGTTTCAGTTCGCCTTCGCTTCCGATCGCGGCAACACCCGGCTCTCGGGGCGCTACGATCCGATGTCGCTGCCGTTCCTGAGGATGCTGAAGCTGATCCAGGACAAGGCGGCCGAACATCACGTGCCGTTGACGCTGTGCGGCGAACTCTCGGGGCGGCCGGTCGAGGCGATGGTGCTGGCGGCGCTCGGCTATCGCTCGCTGTCGATGTCGTCGTCGTCGGTCGGTCCGGTCAAGTCGATGTTGCTCGAACTCGACGTCGGCAAACTCAGGGCGCGGCTGCTGCCGCGGCTCGAGCCGGGACGGCCGGCGGAAGACCTGCGCGCCATGGTGCGCGCCTTCGCCGAGGAGCAGGGTGTGCCGATCCAGCCCTAGCGGGGCCATAACGCCGCCCTTCGTCTCCTCTCGTCGCGAATTCAGCCATCATGTCGCTTTCCGCCAAACTCGATGCGGTGCTCGACCGTTTCGCCGTTCTCGACGCCCGCATGAGCGCGGCGGCGGAGGGGGGCGACTGGGTGTCGCTCGCCCGCGACCGGGCCGAGCTCGCGCCGGTGGTCGAGAAGATCCGGGCGTTGCGTTCGGCCGAGCGCGATCTCGCCGGGCTCGATCAGATGCTGGCCGACCCGTCGACAGACGCGGAGATGCGCGAGCTGGCGGGGGCGGAACGCAGCGAGGCGGAAGCCCGCGTCGCGGAGCTCGATCACGAAGTGAGGATCGCGCTGCTGCCGAAGGATGCGGCGGACGAACGCAGCGTCATCCTGGAGGTGAGGGCCGGGACGGGCGGCGACGAGGCGGCGCTCTTCGCCGGCGACCTCTTCCGCATGTACGCCCGCCACGCCGCGCTGCATGGTTGGAAGATCGAGGTCCTGTCGGCGAGCGAGAGCGAGCTCGGCGGCTACAAGGAGATCGTCGCCGAGATCTCGGGGGCCGGCGTCTACGGTCGGCTCAAGTTCGAATCGGGCGTGCATCGGGTGCAGCGGGTGCCGGTGACCGAATCGGGCGGACGGATCCACACCTCGGCGGCGACCGTCGCCGTGTTGCCGGAGGCGGAGGAGGTCGACGTGAAGATCGCCGACGCCGATCTGGTCTTCGACACGTTCCGTGCTTCGGGGGCCGGCGGCCAGCACGTCAACAAGACCGACAGCGCGGTGCGCGTCACCCATCTGCCGACCGGCCTCGCCGTGGCGGTGCAGGAGGAGCGCTCGCAGCACCAGAACCGCGCCAAGGCGCTGACGCTCTTGCGGACGCGTCTCTTCGACATCGAACGGGAGCGGCTCCGGGCGGCGCGGGCGGCCGATCGGCGCGGCCAGGTCGGCTCCGGGGATCGGTCCGAGCGGATCCGCACCTACAACTTCCCGCAGGGGCGGGTCACCGATCATCGCATCGACCTGACCCTCTACAAGCTCGACCAGGTGCTCTCCGGCGACGCGCTCGACGAGATCGTCGACGCGCTCGTCACCGACCAGCAGGCGAGCCTGCTCGCCGAGGCGGAGACATGAGCGGAGCAGACGACCTCGTCGATCTCGCCGGTCTCGAACGGCCGACGGTGGAGGCCGTGCTGCGTCGGCTGCGCGGCGGACTGGCGTCGGCCGGCGCGGGCGCGACGGCGGAGGCGCGGACGATCGTCGGCCATGCGCTCGGGCTCGATCTGACCGGCCTCGTGGTCGGCGGGGCGCGCGAGGTCGGGGCGGAGGATCTCGCGACGATCGTCGCGCTGGCGCGGCGACGGCTCGCCGGCGAACCGATCCAGCGGGTGATCGGAGAAGCCGACTTCTTCGGCCGCTCCTTCCTCCTCACTCCGGCGACGCTGACGCCGCGCCCCGACACCGAGACCCTGGTCGAGACGGCGCTGGCCGAGCTCGCGAGCGTTTCGCGGCCGATCGTCGCCGATCTCGGGGTCGGCTCGGGCGCGATCCTGGTGACGTGGCTCGCCGAGCGCGAGGATGCGCTCGGCGTCGGCTCGGATCTCTCCGAGGAGGCGCTGGCCACGGCGCGGACGAACGCCCGCCGCCACGGGGTGGCGGACCGGGCGCTGTTCGTGTGCGGCTCCTACGCTTCGATGTTATGGGAGGAGGGCTTCGACGCGGTCCTCTCCAATCCGCCCTACATCGCCTCGGCGACGATCGAGACGCTCGACGCCGAGGTGCGGCTGCACGATCCGCGCCTCGCCCTCGACGGCGGCGTCGACGGGCTCGACGCCTATCGCGTCATCGCCGGAGAGGCCCGCGTCGCCCTGAAGCCGGGCGGGTTCCTCGCCGTCGAGATCGGCTGGGATCAGGGCGCGGCGGTGGCGGCGCTCATCGGCGCGGCCGGGTTCGAAGGCGTCGCGGTGCGGCCCGATCTCGCCGGCCGCGACCGGGTGGTCGTGGCGCGGAAGCCTCACCGCGCGACGGCGATGGTGGGCGGCGCAAAATAAACCTTGGAAAGCGGTGGAGAAATCGCTAGTTTCCGAGCACCGAAGCAAATCGTCGACGGATGTGGGTCCCGAGGGGCGTCTGAACACGTCCTCCCCGGAGTACGTCTCCGGTGGGTCCGAGATCGTCGAACGTTTGGGGGTCGGATCCGGATATGGATCGATCGCCCGGCTCACGGTACGTCCAACGCTCCAGGGGCGAGAATGCCCGATCGTATCTGCGACTCATCGATCCACCGGCAACGGTGACTTCGCACGCGGGGGGAGTCCGTCCTCCGGCGCGACGAAACGACGAGATGCGGATCTGGTGGTTCGAAGGGACGGCGGCGCTCGGGGTCGGGGGATCCGAGACGAACCGCGACACGCCCTCGACGGACGGGACGGCATTCATGTTCCTCGGCAGAGATCGCACGGGTATGAGACAAGGCAATTCCAACAAGCGCATGCGCGGACGCGGCGGTGGCGGCGGTGGCGGCGGCAACAACAACGGTGGCGGGCGCAAGGGCCCCAATCCGCTGAGCCGGAGCTACGAATCGACCGGCCCGGACGTGAAGATCCGCGGCACGGCGCTGCACATCGCCGAGAAGTACGTCAGCCTGGCGCGCGACGCGCAGTCGAGCGGCGACCCGGTCCTGGCCGAGAACTATCTCCAGCACGCCGAGCATTACTACCGGATCATCGCGGCGGCGCAGGCCAGCATGCCGCAGCCGGTGGCGATCGTCCGCTCCGACATCCAGACGGACGAGGACGAAGAGGATTTCGACGAGGCGGCGAGCGAAGGCGCGCGGGTCGAGCCGCGCGGGGAACCGCGTCCGGCGGTCGGCGAGGACGGCTTCATGCCGGCCGACGCGCCGCAGCCCTTCCTCGACGAAATGCCGGCCGAAGCTCGTTCGGGCGATCGGATGCGTGGCGATCGTGATCGCAACGATCGGGGCGACCGCAATGGCCGCAGCCGCAACTTCCGCAACGGCCCGCGCAACGAGCGCGGCGACCGTCCGGAGCGATCCGACCGTCCGGAACGGTCCGACCGTCCCGAGCGTTCCGAGCGGGGCGACCAGCCGCGCGAAGGCGGCCGCTACGAGGGCGGACGTCCGCCGCGTGGCGAGCGGCCGCAGCGCATCGAGATCCGGTCGGAGAACGACGGCGACGGCGATCTCGCCGCGCTGCCGGCCTTCCTGACCGCCGCGCCGACCCGCGTCGCGCCGCCGGCTCCGACGCCCGCGCCCGCTCCGGCGGAGACGCCGGCTCCGGTCGTCGAGGCCGCCGAGGCGGTCGCCGAGGAGGAGGCTCCGAAGCGCCGCACCCGTGGCGGTCGCGGTCGTGGCCGTCGGCCCGAATACGAGGCGGGCGCGGCCGAGGCGGCCGACGCCGCCGCACCGGCGGTTCCCGCCGACGAGTGAGCGCGGACATCCCGCCAGACATCGGCAAGGCCCGGATCGGCGACGATCCGGGCCTTCTTCGTCTCTTCGATCCCGATTCGAGCCCGGCGGTCAGACGCGCAGTTCGTCGCCGACGGCGAGGCGGCCGGGGGTGACGACGCGCAGATAGACGCCGAGATCGGTGTGGCCGAGGGTCTGCATCAGGTGGCGCGGCAGATCGAGATCGCGGACGGCGGTCTCGGGGTTCACCTTGGTGGCGGCGCAGCGTTCGGTGCGCTTGACCACCTCGAAGGCGAGGCCGCCGATGGAGAGCGGCATGTCGCGCGGCCAGTCGAGTTCGGCGTGGGCGGCAAGGCCCTCGACGACGACGTTGGGGCGGAAGCGCAGAGGATCGAGCGCGACGCCGAGGTCGGCCTCCATGGCGCGCAGCGTCTCGAGATTGACGAGGTGGAGCACCTTCTTGGCCACGTCGGAGAAGGAATGTCCGCCGCCGGCGAGCACCTTCGGGGGGCCGCGCAGGTCGTCGGCGAAACGGGCGGCGAGAAAGGCCTCGATCGCGGCGCGGCCCTCGGCGGTGTCGAGCCGGCCCTCGGCGAGGGTCTCGCCCGATTTGTCGGCGATGGTGAAGAGGCTCGTCGCGGCGTCGAAGCGGGTGGCGAGCGCTGCCAATCCGGCGTTCTTCATCAGGCAGAGGAACTTGATCTTCGGCATGTGGAGGGGCGCGGCGGGATCGAAGCCGGAGGGACCGTTCTCGATCGCATAGGCGCGGTCGAAGGGCATGGTCTCGCCGGGGAGGAGATCGACGGCGGCGAGGTTTTCGGGGGAGAAGCCCTTGACGGGATAACGCCACAGCGTGGCGACGCGGACGGTCATCGGGAGATCCTGTTCGCTCGTGCTCTCGGGGCCCGTTTGTCGGGCCGGGGCGGCGCATCGTCAAGCGGGGCCCCTTCAAAGATCGAGGCCTCCTCCCCACATGGAGATCGACGAAGGATCCCGCGCCCGCCGCAAGGGGGCGGCGGGGTTCGACCCACGATCCAGACGCCGCAGGCCGCGCCTTTCGGGCGGCGACGCGGCGGGCCAGGAGGGCATCGATGAATCTCGAGAAATATACCGAACGCGCCCGCGGGTTCCTGCAGTCGGCGCAGACCGCCGCCCTGTCGGCGGGTCATCAGCAGTTCACGCCCGAGCATGTCCTGAAGGTGCTGCTCGACGACGACCAGGGGCTCTGCGCCGGTCTGATCGACCGCGCCGGCGGCCGCTCGCGCGAGGCGCTGGCGGCGACCGAGAAGGCGCTCGACAAGCTGCCGAAGGTCTCCGGCGGCTCCGGCCAGCTCTACATGGCGCCGGCGACGGCGCGGATCTTCGAAAACGCCGAAAAGATCGCCGAGAAGGCGGGTGACAGCTACGTCACCGTCGAGCGCCTGCTCGTCGCCGTCGCGCTCGACAAGGAGAGCGAGGCCGGCAAGATCCTGGCGCAGGCCGGCGTCACGCCGAACGCGCTCAACGCCGCGATCAACGATCTGCGGAAGGGTCGCACCGCCGACACGGCGTCTGCCGAAAACCAGTACGACGCCCTGAAGAAATACGCCCGCGACCTGACCCAGGCGGCGCGCGACGGCAAGCTCGACCCGGTCATCGGCCGCGACGAGGAGATCCGTCGCACCATCCAGGTTCTCTCCCGCCGCACCAAGAACAATCCGGTGCTGATCGGCGAGCCCGGCGTCGGCAAGACGGCGATCGTCGAAGGCCTCGCCCTGCGCATCCTCAACGGCGACGTGCCGGAGAGCCTCAAGGACAAGAAGCTGATGGCGCTCGACATGGGCGCTCTGATCGCCGGCGCGAAATATCGCGGCGAGTTCGAGGAGCGGCTGAAGGGCGTGCTCAACGAGGTCCAGGCGGCCGAAGGCGGCGTGATCCTGTTCATCGACGAGATGCACACGCTGGTCGGCGCCGGCAAGTCGGACGGGGCGATGGACGCCTCGAACCTCCTGAAGCCCGCCCTGGCGCGCGGCGAGCTGCATTGCGTCGGCGCGACGACGCTCGACGAGTACCGCAAACACGTCGAGAAGGATCCGGCGCTGGCGCGGCGGTTCCAGCCGGTCTTCGTCGAGGAGCCGACGGTCGAGGACACGATCTCGATCCTGCGCGGGCTCAAGGAGAAGTACGAGCTGCATCACGGGGTCAGGATCGCCGATTCGGCGATCGTCGCCGCCGCGACGCTGTCGAACCGCTACATCACCGACCGTTTCCTGCCCGACAAGGCGATCGACCTCGTCGACGAGGCCTCGGCGCGGCTCCGGATGCAGGTCGATTCCAAGCCCGAAGAGCTCGACGAGCTCGATCGGCGGATCATCCAGCTGAAGATCGAGCGCGAGGCGCTGAAGAAGGAGACCGATCAGGCCTCCAAGGATCGGCTGGTGCGGCTCGAGAAGGAGCTCTCCGAGCTCGAACAGGAATCGGCCGCGCTCACCGCCAAGTGGCAGGCCGAAAAGGACGAGATGGCCTCGGCGACGAAGATCAAGGAGAGCCTCGATCAGGCTCGCCTGGAGCTCGAGAACGCGCAGCGCGCCGGCCGCTTCGATCGGGCGGGCGAACTCGCCTATGGCGTCATTCCCGGTCTCGAGACGAAGTTGAAGGAGATCGAGGCGAAGGGCGACGGCGCCAAGGCGCAGGAATCGGTCACCGCCGACATGGTCGCCCAGATCGTCTCGCGCTGGACCGGCGTGCCGGTCGACAAGATGCTGGAGGGCGAGAAGGAGAAGCTGCTCAGGATGGAGGACGAATTGGCGAAACGCGTCGTCGGTCAGGCCGAAGCGGTGCATGCCGTCTCGACCGCGGTCCGGCGCGCCCGCGCCGGGCTCCAGGATCCGAACCGGCCGATCGGCTCGTTCATGTTCCTCGGGCCGACCGGCGTCGGCAAGACCGAGCTGACCAAGGCGCTCGCCTCGTTCCTGTTCGACGACGACACCGCGATGGTGCGCATCGACATGTCCGAGTACATGGAGAAGCATTCCGTCGCCCGGCTGATCGGCGCGCCTCCCGGCTACGTCGGTTACGAGGAGGGCGGGGCGCTGACCGAAGCGGTCCGGCGTCGGCCCTATCAGGTGATCCTTTTCGACGAGGTCGAGAAGGCGCACCACGACGTCTTCAACGTGCTCCTTCAGGTGCTCGACGACGGGCGTCTGACCGACGGTCAGGGCCGCACGGTCGACTTCCGCAACACGATCATCGTGCTCACCTCGAACATCGGGGCGGAGTTCCTGGTCGAACTCGGCGACGGCGACGACGTCGACAAGGCGCGCGACAACGTCATGGCGATGGTCCGGGCCCACTTCCGGCCGGAGTTCCTGAACCGGCTCGACGACATCCTGCTGTTCCACCGGCTGAAGCGGTCGGAGATGGGGCGGATCGTCGACATCCAGTTCGCGCGGCTGACGAAGCTCGTCGCCGACCGGCGGATGGAGCTGGAGCTGGAGCCCTCGGCGCGGGAATGGCTGGCCGATCGCGGATACGATCCGGCCTATGGCGCGCGGCCGCTGAAGCGGGTGATCCAGCGCGAGGTGCAGGACCCGCTCGCCGAGAAGATCCTGATGGGCGAGATCGGCGAGGGCGTCCGCGTCGTCGTCACGGCGGGCGGCGACCGCCTCATGTTCTCGGTCGTCGGACCGGCGCAGGAAGCCGCCTGATCAGCGGGAGGATTTGCCGGCAAAACATCGAAGGCCGCCCCTCGGGGTGGCCTTCGTCGTCTGTCGAGCGCGTGGAGATCAGCGGTCGAGGAAGGCGCGGATCTCGTCGGCCGCCTGGACGATCGAGACGACGCCGTCGAGATGGCCGCGCTTGCCGTCGAGCCGGAAGGTCGAAACCGGCGTGCCGGCCTTCTTCACGGCGGCGATCGAGGCTTCGACCGCGGGCGCGGGGAAGACCAGATCCTCGGGCTGATAGACGACCAGGGCCGGCGCCTTGATCTTGGCGGCGGCCTCCTCCAGCGACTTGGCCCCGCCCGGCGCGAAGAGCTGGTTGGCCTTGACCAGATAGAGGAAGTGGTTGGCGTCGGAGACCTTGGCGCGGGCGAGGCCGGCGGCGTCGAAGGCGGCCTGGACGCGGAACTTCGCGTCGAACGACGCGGCCGGATCGCGGGCCGGGTCGGCCCAGGTCTTGCCGTTCTGCTCGTCGACGATGCCGCGCTGGAGGGCGTGCAGGGAGACGATCTTGAGCGCCGCGGCGAGGCCCTTCAGCGGCGGCTCCTTGCCGTAGTAGTCGCCGCCGTTCCAATTCGGGTCGATCTTGATCGGGTCGGCCCAGACGTCGAGCCAACCGGTGAGGTAGGCGTCGGCGTCGGCCGCGCCGATCACCGGCAGGATGCGGTCGACCATGTCGGGGTAGGCGGCGGCCCATTCCCAGGTCTGCAGCGCGCCCATCGAGGCGCCGGCGACCATGCGGATCTTCGTGACGCCGAGGCTGTCGAGAAGCGCCTTTTCGACGCGGACGAAGTCGGCGATCGAGACCACGGGGAAGCGCATGCCCCAGGGCTTGCCGGTCGTCGGGTCGATCGAGGCGGGGCCGGTGGTGACGACGCGGGGATCGCCCGTGTTCAAATTGACCAGCGTGTCGGTCGAGATCACGTAATATTTGTTGGTGTCGATCGCCTTGCCGGGGCCGATGATCGCGTCCCAGTAGCCGGGCGCCTTGTCGGTGGCGGCATATTTGCCGGCGGCGTGGCTGGTGCCGGAGAAGAAGTGATTGACGAGAACGACGTTCGACTTGTCGGGCGCGAGCGCGCCATAGGCTTCCCAACCGATGGCGACGTTCGGGATCGTCGCGCCGGCGACGGTGGTGTAGGAGGGCATCGCGAAGGTCTTCTTCTCGACGAGGAGGTCGTCCGCTCTCGCGGTGAAGGACGCGGCCGCGACGAGGGCGACCGCGGCGCACAGGCTCCGCAACATGTATCTTCCTCCCAAGGGCGATCATCCGGATCGCTCGGACCGGAACCGTGGTTCGGTTCTCTCTCGACGGCGCTTCGACGCCGCCGCCGGGCGAGAGTGCTGGGGATGCGGGCGACAGGCAATCGGAGAATCGCGGCCGACCGGTCGCGGACGGGGTGAGGGATGAACGGTACGGCTGGCGAACCGCATTCGGCGTTGGAAGATCTGCTGGCGCTGGTCACCGGCACCCTGGTGGTGGCGGTCGGGCTCGAATTCTTTCATCGCACCGGGGTCGGCACGGGCGGCGCGCCGGGGCTGGCCTTTCTCGTCGTCTATGCGGGCGGTCTGCCGCTGTGGGCGGCGCTGATCCTGGTCAATCTGCCGTTCTACGGCTTCGCGCTGTGGCGGATGGGGTGGATCTTCACCGCGAAGACGGTGGCGGCGGTCAGCCTGCTCGCCGCCGAGACCTGGATGCTGCCGCGCCTGGTCGAGATCGGGCGGGTCGAACCGTTGTTCGGGGCGGCGTTCGGCGGGCTCATGGTCGGGGTCGGGCTGCTCATCCTGATCCGCCACAAGTCGAGCCTCGGCGGCGTCGGCATCGTCGCGGTGTTCCTGCAGGAGAAGAAGGGCTGGTCGGCCGGCAAGGTGCAGATGGCGCTCGATGCGGCGATCCTGTCGGGCACGCTGTTCGTGCTCGATCTGGCGCATGTCGGTCTGTCGTTGATCGGCGCGGCGACGCTCAATCTGGTGCTCGCCACCAATCACCGACGCGGCCGCTATCTCGGCTACTGATCAGTTCGAGGCGGTCTTGGAGAAGACCGGCTTGGCCATCAGCGCGTCGATGCGTTGGCGTTCGCGCTCGAACTCGGCGAGCATGCCGCCGCCGAGCTCCTTGCCGCGCGGCAGCTTGACGCGCATCGGATCGACGAAGGCGGAGTTGATCAGCACCTCGTAGTGGCAGTGCGGGCCGGTGGATATGCCGGTCGATCCGACATAGCCGATGATCTGGCCCTGGCGGACCTTGACGCCCTTCTCGATGCCCTTGCCGAAGCCGGACATGTGGCCGTAGCCGGTCTCGTAGCCGTTGGCGTGTTGAATGCGGACATAGCGTCCGTAACCGCCCTTCCATCCGGACTCGGTGACGGTGCCGTTGCCGGAGGCGAAGATCGGCGTGCCGGTCGGCGCGGCCCAGTCGACGCCGGTGTGCATGCGATAGTAGCCGAGCACCGGATGACGCCGACCGCCGAAGCCGGAGCGGAAGACGCCGCCGTCCATCGGCTTGCGCATCAGGAACTTCTTCGCGCTCTTGCCGCTGTCGTCGTAGTAGTCGACGACGCCGTCGTCGGAGGAGCGGAAGCGATAGTATTTCCGCGGGGCGCCGGCGGTGGTGATCGAGGCGTAGAGGACCTCCTGGCCCGCCTTCGGATCGGCCTCGTCCTCGGCGGCGTAGAGCACCTCGAAGTGATCGCCCGGGCGGACACGCTGGTTGAAATCGACGTCGAAGGAATAGACCTCGACCAGCTTCTTGATCAGGGCGCGCGGGATCTGGTTGTCGATCGCGGTCTGATAGAGGCTGTAGTAGAGCGAGGGGACGCCGCTGGCTTCCGCCGCGGTCTCGTCTTCGTCCTCCGCGGCGACGTCGTCGCCGAGACCCGGTTCCTGGGCGGTGACGAAGTTGCCGTAGTCGTCGAGCGCGACGGTGGCGACGTGACCGCCGTCCTTGCCGTAGAGGGTGACGCGGACCGGCTTCATGACGCCGGAAGTGTCGATCTTGGCGGTGCCGAGGCGCAGTCGATAGCCGGTGTCGATCGACTTCAGGTCGAAGGTCTTGGCGAGCGCCTTCAGCGCGTCGGCGATGGTCTTCTCGTCGGCGCCGGCGTCCTTGAGGAGGCCGCGCATGGCGTCGGCGCGATCGAGGGGCACGGTCTTCTCGTCGAGGCCGTTGCCGGTCGCGGCGCCGGCGCGCTCGGCGTCGCTCTTGGCGAAGAAGGAGACGTTCTCCGGCACGATGCGCATGGCCAGCGCCGAGGCGAGGCCGTTCGGCGCGGCGGCGGCGGCGAAGGCGTCGTTGGCGATCGGCAGGGAGGCGACCTGGATCGAGCCGTCGGAGAGGAAGCGCGCCTGATCGCCGACGATCATCTCGACTTCGTTGGAGGCCATCACCACGTCCGGATCGAAGCCGGAAGGGTCGAGCGGCAGGTCGCGGGTGCGCAGAGTGATCTCGCCTTCGACGGAGGCGTCGTAGAAGGCGGGGTTGCGGGCGGTCGAGCTGCGGCCGGCCAGAATCTCGGTATCGGCGAAGACCTTCAGCGGATTGAAGGGCGGAATGTCCGCGGTCGCTTCGGTCTTCTTCAGAGAGAGCGCGGCGGAGATGCGGATGAAGGGGCGGACGCGCACCAGATCGCGATCGCCGATCCGCGTCATCGTCGAGAGGTTGAGCACCTGACGGGTGGCGGCGCGGTCGGGGCCGACGCGCAGGCGGTCGCCCTTGGCGAGGACGCCGGTCTCGGCGTCGACGGTGCGCGGCAACGGGCGTGCGGGGGATTCGGGGCTCGCCGCGACGAGCTCGCGCGGCACGGCGGCGAGGGTGTGGCGGCCGTCGAGCGCGACATAGAGCGCGCCGCCCATCAGGAAGGTCGAGGTGCAGGCGGTCAGGATGGTGCCGGCGAACCAGCGCAGCGACAGGGCGCGGCGGTCGAGACGAGCCAGCCCGCCGTCCACCAGGAGCGGCAGGTCGGCGCCGAGATCGATCCGTTCGCCGGTGTCGGGGTGAGCGTTCCGCATGTCGTGTCTCGGGGGCGGCGGCGCGGCGGCCCTTCGGTTCGTCCCGCCTCGCGCACGGATGCGGCCGGGTTTCGGGATCTTCGATGCCGCGACGATGAGGCGAACTCATGGCGAAGCAGCGTCTCGGAGCTTGGCCGCTCGAGGGCGATCCGTCAATCACACGTCCCGCTCGCTCGCCCGCTCAGCGCGCGCGTATGTAACGCGCGCGCGATGGGCCCCTGAGCGAGGAGGAAGGGGAACGCCGAGGGATGGCGGCGGCGCGCCGTCCCTCGGCGTTCGGAAATTCGCCCCGGGTTCGCCGGTGAATTATCCACAGATACAAGTCATTGATTTTATTTGTTTTTCAAATCGCTTTGAAAAATTCCTGATGCGCCGCAAAAATCTTCGAAAAGCCTGTTGACGGGGAAACGGGGGACCCTTATAACCCCACTCAACGACGGCGGCGACGCTGCCGACGACGAAATCCTTCGCTCCGGCGGGTGGTTCGGTGGTCCTTGAGAGGGGGTTGACGAGCGGTTCGAGAGGGTGTTGAAGGTCGCTTCATTCGGTAG
>JAJTBO010000008.1 GCA_021286855.1 Hyphomicrobiales bacterium
CCACGGTCCTCGCCGAGCAGGCCGACGGCGTCGGCGCGGCACTGGCGGCAGTGGCGCATCAGCTTGGCGCCGCCCTCGAGCTTGTCCTGGAGATCCTTCAGCTCCATCGCGGTCGGGCCGCGCTGGCCGGTGAGGCCGTAGTGGGTGCCGTGCGCCGGATCGGAGATCAGCGGCATGACGTTGTGCAGGAAGGCGCCACGCTCCTTCACCCACTTGTTCACCTCGAGCAGGTGCTCGTCGTTGACGCCGGGGATGAGGACGGAGTTGATCTTGGTGAGGATGCCGCGGGCGGTGAGCATCTCCAGGCCGAGCATCTGGCGCTCGTGCAGAATCTTCGCCGCTTCGACGCCCTCGTAGCGACGCTTATTGTAGTAGATCCAGGGATAGATCTTCGCGCCGATCTCGGGGTCGACCATATTGATGGTGATGGTGACGTGATCGACGTTCATCTGGGCGAGCTCTTCGACATGGTCGGGCAGCGCCAGACCGTTGGTCGAGATGCAGAGCTTGATGTCGGGGATCTCCTTGGAGATCTCCTCGAAGGTCGCCTTGGTCTTCTTCCAGTCGTAGCAGGCGTCGCCGGGGCCGGCGATGCCGAGGACCGAGAGCTGCGGCACCTCGTTGGCCACCGTCACGACCTTGCGCATCGCCTGATCGGGGGTGAGCTTCTCGGAGACGACGCCGGGCCGGCTCTCGTTGGCGCAATCGTACTTACGATTGCAATAATTGCACTGGATGTTGCAGGCTGGCGCGACGGCGACGTGCATACGCGCGAAATAGTGGTGCGCCTCTTCCGAGTAGCACGGGTGATCCTTGATCTTGTCCCAGGTCGCCTCGTCCATGTCCTCGGGCTTGGCGGACGAGCCGCAGGAGGAGGACGAACATCCGCCCGACGCGGCGGTCTTCTCGAGAGATGCGACGTCGATCGGCGTCAACAGGCTCTCCAAGGAAATCATCGGCTGGTTCATCACGACCACTCCCCTCGGCATGGTTCCGAAGCGAAGTGGCAAACGGCGTGCCAAGGCGCGAATACCGCGGTTTTCCGCGTCTTCCTGAAGCTATGGAAATTTACCGACAGAGGAGCGTGTCGGATTCCTGTCGGGTGTCCGACAGAAGCGCGACGCGACGGCCGCTACCGACGCCGCATGCGTCTTTTCCCGAATTGCCAAGCATTTGGGCAGCAGTTCATACGAAAGAGATTCAACGGAGGCGGCGAAAAGCCATGGATCAGCAGGCCGAGACGCTGGAGACGGCGATCGCGCGGCTCGTTCGGCGTTTCTACGCCAAGGGCGACGCAGACGAACTTCTGGGACCGGTGTTCCGCGCCATCCCGGCGTTCGACGAACACATCGACGTCATCGTCGACTTCTGGTCGCGGCAGCTGCTGGGAACCGACCGTTACCAGGGGCGGCCCTTCCCGCCGCACTGGAAGCTCGACATCGAGCCCGAGCACTTCGATCGCTGGATGGCGCTGTTCAGCGAGACGGCGCGCGAGGAACTGCCCGAGGATCTCGCCGAACAGGCGATCACCAAGGCCGGCCACATGGCGACCGCCTTCCAGGCCGGCATGTTCCCGCTCAAGAGCCCCGACGGGCGGCCGATGAAGCTGCCGCGCGGTTGAGACGGGCGAGGCGCCCCGACGCCGCGCCTTTTCGCAACGCAACACGTCGCCGAACGCCTTCGGACTTCACACCACCGCATACCGCGTTTCGAGAAAACCTCGAAACATCTGAAATTTGAGCTCTGCGTTACGCTGGGTCAACTTGCGCAATACGTATATTCACTCAAGTTTTTACACATCATTCGTTAACTGCGTCGCCTCCACTCTGTCCGACGAACCTTTCCGGACGAGGGCCGCAGCGCCATGGCAACCCGTGCAAGTCCCACGCGCACCGAAGTCACATTCGCCTCCGATGAGATCATCGTCTCGAAGACCGACCTCAAGGGGCGGATCACCTACGCCAATCGGACCTTCTCGAAGGTGGCCGGCTTCAGCCGTGCGGAACTGATGGGCGCGCCGCACTCGATCATTCGCCATCCCGACATGCCGCGGGCGGTGTTTCGACTGCTGTGGGATCGGCTCGGCGAGGAGAAGGAAGTCTTCGCCTATGTGAAGAACATGACGCGGACCGGCGACTTCTATTGGGTCTTCGCCCATGTCACGCCGTCCTACGACGACGCCGGCAAGGTGGTCGGCTATCACTCGAACCGTCGCGTGCCCGATCGGCGGGTGGTGAATGGCGTGATCGAACCGCTCTACGCGGCGCTTCTGGACATCGAAGCCGGTCACGCCAACGCCAAGGACGGCCTCAACGCTTCGTACGCGAAGCTCATGGACATCGTGAAGTCGAAGGCCAGCAGCTATGACGAACTCGTCTTTTCGCTCTGAGGCATTGGCGCCCGGCGTCGTCGGTCTCGTCGCGATCTGCGGCGCCGGCGGCGCGATCTGGTTCGGGGCGACGGGGATCGCGCTCGGACTTCTCGCCGTCGCGGCGCTGGCCACGGCGGGCGGAATCTGGGTGGCGTGGCACATCCGCGCCGGAGTGGGGCGCGCCGTCGACGTCTGCAACGCGCTGACGCGCGGCGACTTCGAAACGCGGGACTTGGTCTTCGACCAGTGGGGCATGGTCGGCGAACTCTCCGAAGCGATCAACGACATGGCCGACCACATCGACGCCTTCGTTCGCGAATCCAGCGCGGCGATGGATGCGGTCCGGCACAATCGCTATTGGCGGCGGATCCTGCCGGACGGCATGCACGGGGCGCTCCTGCGCGCCTCCGAGACGATCAACGACGCGGCGCAGGCGATCCAGGAGCGGGTCTCCGCCTTCGACGTGTCGACCGGCGACTTCGCCGACACGATCAATTCGATCGTCGAGAGGCTGACGCAGTCGGCCCGCGAGGTCGGCGACACCGCCGGCCGGCTCGGCGAGGGCGCCGGCGTCACCGGCGAACGGGCCACCACGGTGGTCGGCACGTCCCGCGAGGCCTCGGGCGAGGTGCGCCGGGTCGCCGAGGCGACCGAGCGGCTGACCTCGTCGGCGCGCGGCGTCGGCGAAGAGGTCGAGCGTTCCGCTTCGATCGCGCGCACCGCGGTGGAGCGGGCCAAGGAGACCGGACGCATCGTCGAGGGCCTGTCGGAAGCGGCGGAGAAGATCGGCGCGGTGATCGGGCTGATCGATCAGATCGCCGGCCAGACCAACCTCCTCGCCCTCAACGCCACGATCGAAGCGGCGCGGGCGGGCGAAGCCGGGCGCGGCTTCGCGGTCGTCGCGGCCGAGGTCAAGGGGCTCGCCGAACAGACCGGCAAGGCGACCGGCGAGATCTCGCGCCACATCGCCGAGGTCCAGTCGGCGACCCGGGCGGCGGTCGACAGCATCCTCGGCATCGGCGGCACCATCGCCGAGATCGACGCGATCACTTCGACCATGCGCGGCTCGATCGAAGGACAGATCGTCGCCACCGGCGAGATCTCGCGCAACGTCGGCAACGCCATCGAAGGCTCGCAACGCGTCGCCGGCAACATCGAGGGGATCGAAGCGATCGCGCGGGAGACCGCCGATCTCGCCGAGGGCATTCGCGACGCCTCGCAGGGCATCTCCTCGGAGAGCGACCGGCTCTCCGTCACCGTGCGCGACTTCCTGGTTCGGCTGAGGCGCGGTCCGCTCGATCGGCGCACCGACGCCGAACCGCGCGTCGACGCCGGCCACGAGGTCGACGTGATCGACGGATCTCGGCGCAGCCGCGCCACCGTGCTCGATCTGTCGATGACCGGGGCGAAGTTGGTCGGCGACCTGCCGGGCGCCTCGGTCGGCAAACGCTACGATCTCTCCGGCGAGCCGGGCGTGACCGTTCCCTGCGTCGTGCGCTGGGTGTCGGCGGAGGCGGTCGGCGTCGAATTCGTCGCGACCGAACTCGGCCCCAAGGCGCTCGAACGTCTGCGCCGGCTGACGGCGAGCACGCGCGCCGCGTGATCGGTTCGCCGCGTTGCGAAACGATGACGAAAACTTCAGATGACGCCGGCGTGATCGTCGTGCTCAAATGGATTCGAGGCCGGGCTCGCTCCGGCCTCGTGTCGTTTCACGTCAGCCGAGGTTCGCTCATGCGGGTCGCCGCCGTTCGTCTCTCCGCCGCGGGCGTCCTGCTCGCGGCCTCCGTCGGGCTCTTCGTCTCCGGTCGAAACGTCGAGGCGCAGACCGCGCCGGGCGGACCGCCGGCCGGTCCGACGGTGACCGTCGCCAAGCCGGTGGTGCGCGAGGTGCAGGAGACGCAGGTCTTCACCGGGCGTTTCGACGCGACCCAATCGGTGACGATCAAATCGCGGGTGCCGGGCTATCTGCAATCGGCCGATTTCGTCGACGGCGCCTTCGTCAAGAAGGGCGATCTGCTCTTCACCATCGACCCGCGGCCCTACAGGGCGGCGGTCGATCAGGCCAAGGCCGCGGTCACGGTTTCCGACACGACGCTGCAGTTCGCGCAGAACGACTACGAGCGCGCGTTGCAGCTGCAGAAGACCGGCAACATCACCGACCAGACCTTCGATCAGCGTCGCCAAGCCCTGCTCCAGGCGCAGGCGCGGGCGCTGGGCGACAAGGCGGCGCTCACCGCCGCCGCGCTCAATCTCGAATTCACCGAGATCCGCGCCCCCTTCGACGGCCGCATGTCGCGGGCGCTGGTCTCGGAAGGGACGCTGGTGGGGGCCTCCGACACGGCGCTGGCGACGATCGTCGCCGCCGATCCGATCGATTTCTACTTCGAGCTCGACGAGGCGACCTTCCTCACCCTCGAGCGCGCGCTGGGCTCTGGCGGGGCCAAGGGCTCGATCGTCGGCGCCAAGGTGCTGGTCGGAGCCTCCGACGAGCCGGAACCGAAGCGCGCGGCGGCGATCGACTTCGTCGACAACCGCGTCGACCAGGCCTCCGGCACGATGCGGCTCCGGGCGCGGGTGGCGAACGGCGATCTGTTCCTGACCCCCGGCCTGTTCGGCCGCATCCGCATTCCCGTGGGCGGGCCGAAGACCGGCGTCCTCGTCCCCGACGAAGCGATCGCCTCCGACCAGACCCGACGGATCGTCTATCTGGTCGGCGAAGGCGGCGCGCTGACGCCGAAGCCGGTGGTGGTCGGTCCGAAGATCGACGGCTATCGGCTGGTGCGGTCCGGGCTGACCGGCGAGGAGACGATCGTGGTCAACGGCCTCGTGCGGATCCGCCCGGGCGTCAAGGTGACGCCGCAGCCGACGACGCTGCCGGCGGTCGCCGGCCAGTCGAAGTAAGGGGGGCGTCGGTCGATGCGCTTCGCTCACTTCTTCGTCCGACGGCCGATCTTCGCCTCGGTCGTCTCGATCCTGACGGTGATCGTCGGCCTCGTCGCCTTCGAGACGCTGCCGGTGTCGCAATATCCGGAGATCGCGCCGCCGACGATCGTGGTGCGCGCCAACTATCCCGGCGCCGACGCGGAAACCGTGGCCGCCACGGTCGCGACGCCGCTCGAAGAGCAGATCAATGGCGTCGAGGACATGCTCTACATGTCCTCCTATTCCTCCGCCGACGGGTCGATGGCGCTGACCATCACCTTCCGTCTCGGCACCGACCTCAACAAGGCGCAGGTTCTCGTCCAGAACCGCGTCGCCGTCGCACAACCGCGCCTGCCGGCGGCGGTGCAGCAGACCGGCGTCACCACCAACAAGTCGTCGCCCGACATCATGATGGTGGTGACGATGTTCTCGCCGGACGGCACGCTCGACCCGCTCTACGTGTCGAACTGGGCGCGCGCCAACGTCCGCGATCCCCTGCTGCGCCTCGACGGCGTCGGCGAGGTGACGATCTTCGGCGAGCGGCTCTATTCGCTCCGGATCTGGCTCGATCCGACGAAGCTCGGCTCGCTCGGCCTCGTCGCCGACGACGTCGTTCAGGCGGTCAAGGCGCAGAACGTCCAGGTCTCCTCGGGCACGCTCGGCGCGCAACCGGCGCCGGCGTCGAACGCGCTGGAGCTGGTGGTGCGCACGCAGGGCCGCTTCGACGATCCGCGCCAGTTCGAGGACGTGATCGTGCGCTCGACCGGCGACGGCCGCGTCGTGCGCCTCAGGGACGTCGCCCGCGTCGAGATCGGCGCGCAGAGCTACACCAACACCTCCGCCTACTCCGGCAAGCCGTCGGTCAACATCGGCGTCTTCCAACGGCCGGGCACCAACGCGCTCGCCGCCGCCAAGCAGATCAAGGCGCAGATGGAGGAGCTGGCGAAGAGCTTCCCGCCGGGCCTCGGCTACACGATCGGCTTCAACCCGACCGAATACATCCAGGCCTCGGTCGACAGCGTCTACGAGACGCTGTTCGAGGCGGTCGGCCTCGTGGTGATCGTGGTGATCGTGTTCCTGCAGTCGTGGCGGACGGCGATCATCCCGCTGGTGGCGATCCCGGTGTCGTTGATCGGCACCTTCGCGGTGCTGGCGGCGCTCGGCTATTCGCTCAACAACCTGACCCTGTTCGGCCTCGTCCTGGCGATCGGCATCGTCGTCGACGACGCGATCGTCGTGGTCGAGAACGTCGAGCGCAACATCCGCGAGGGCATGCGGCCGCGCGACGCCGCCCACACCACGATGGACGAGGTCGGCACGGCGGTGATCGCGATCGCGCTGGTGCTCGCCGCCGTGTTCGTGCCGACCGCCTTCGTCTCCGGCATCACCGGCCAGTTCTACCGCCAGTTCGCGGTGACGATCGCCGTCTCGACGATCATCTCGGCGATCAACTCGCTGACGCTGTCGCCGGCGCTCGCCGCGTTGCTCCTCAAGGCGCACGACGACGCCACGCCGGAAGGCCCCATCGCCCGCTTCGGGCACGGGCTCGCCTCGGGCTTCAACCGCGGATTCGACGCGCTCGCCGACGTCTATGCGCGGGCGGTCGGGGTCTGCGTGCGGTGGAAGTCGCTCGCCCTCCTCCTCTACGCCGGCCTCGTCGGCGGCACCCTGTGGCTCGCTCAGATCCTGCCGACCGGCTTCATCCCGTCGCAGGATCAGGGCTACGCCTTCGTCATCGTGCAGTTGCCGGACGGCGCGTCGCTGACCCGCACGCAAGCCGTGGTGGCGGAAGCGGGCGAACGGGTGCGCAAGATCGAGGGCGTCGCCGCGACGGTCGAAATCGCCGGCATCAATGCGGCGACCTTCACGCCGTCGTCGAACGGCGCGGTGCTGTTCACGCCCTTCGTCGCCTTCGACGAACGCCTGAAGACCGGACGGACGTCGCAGAAGATCGTCGGCGAGATCATGCGGGCGCTCGCCCCGATGCAGGAGGCCTTCACGGTGGCGGTGCCGCCGCCGCCGGTGCGCGGCCTCGGCAACCAGGGCGGCTTCAAGCTGCAGATCCAGGAGAAGGATTCGGCCGACATGCGCCGCGTCCTCGGCCTCGCCTATCAGATGATGGGCGCGGCGGCGAAGGACCCGCTGCTCACCCGCGTCTTCACCACCTTCACCGCCTCGACGCCGCAGGTCTGGCTCGACATCGATCGGACGAGAGCGCAGATGCTGAACGTGCCGATCGGCGCGATCTTCGACGCGCTCCAGCAGAACTTCGGGTCGGCCTATGTCAACGACTTCAACGCCTTCGGCCGGGTCTATCAGGTCCGCGCGCAGGCCGACGCCGAGTTCCGCCTGACCGAACAGGACCTCGGCCGGTTGAAGGTGCGTTCGTCGAACGGCGCGCTGGTGCCGCTCGGCACGCTGGTCGACGTGCGCGAGGTCGCCGGTCCGTCGCTGATCCAGCGGTTCAACATGTACACCTCGGTGCCGTTGCAGGGACAAGCCGCGGCGGGCGTCTCCTCCGGCGTCGCGCTCGAACGGATGGAGCAGATCGCCCGGCAGGTGCTGCCGCAGGGCACGGGCTTCGAATGGACCGAACTGGCGCTGCAGGAGAAGCTCGCCGGCGGTTCGGCCGCGCCGATCTTCGCGCTGTCGGTGCTGTTCGTGTTCCTGCTGCTCGCCGCGCAATACGAGAGCTGGGCCTTGCCGCTCGCCATCATCCTGATCGTGCCGCTCGGCGTCGGCGCGGCGCTGGCGGGCGTGTGGATGCGGGGCATGGACAACAACATCCTGACCCAGATCGGTCTGATCGTGCTGATCGGTCTGGCGGCGAAGAATTCGATCCTGATCGTCGAATTCGCCTCGCAGCAGGAGATCCAGAACCGCGAAGGGCCGGTCAAGGCGGCGATCGAGGCCTGTCGGCTGCGCCTGCGGCCGATCCTGATGACCGCCTTCGCCTTCATCCTCGGCGTCGTGCCGCTCGCCTTCGCGACCGGCCCCGGCGCGGAGATGCGGCAGGCGATCGGCACGGCGGTGCTCTGGGGGATGATCGGCGTGACCTTCGTCGGCCTGTTCCTGACGCCGGTGTTCTACGTGACGATCCGCAAGACGACCGGATGGTTCCGCAGCCGGGCCAAGCGGCGGGCGGTGGCGGCGCGAGCCGGCTGACGCCCTCCCCGGCTTGCCGGCATGCGAGAAAAAAGAACGCCCCGGTCGATCGCTCGGCCGGGGCGAGGTCCATGCGATCCGTCGTCGCACGGGAGGTCTCATTCGGCGGCGCGCGGCGCCTCCAGGGCGGCGAGCGTCTCGGTGAGGATCTGGGCGATCTCGGGCCGGCAGGAGCCGCAGTTCGTCCCCGCCTTGGTCTTCTCGCCGACCGCCGCGACCGTATGGCAACCGCCGACGATCGCGTCGCGGATCTGGTTGACGCCGACTCCATAGCAGGAACAGACGCGACGGCCGGGATCGGCGACCGCGCCGGAGGGCCGGCCGGCGAGGAGCGCGAAGGCGTCGTGGGCGGAGAGGTTCGCCTCGGCGAAGCGGCCGCAGAGCCAGTCGCGCGCCACCTCGACCGGTTCCGGCGCGACGAAGAGCACGCCGACGACCGCCCCGTCGCGGACCGCCGCGAGGCGGAGACGACTGCGACGGGCGTCGTCGAAGCGCACCAGATCGACGCCCGCGCCGAAGAGATCGGCGGCGAGCATGTCGGCGTCGACGTCGGCGAGGCCGGCCAGTTCGACCCGCGCGCCGCCGGCGATGCGGGCGAGCGCCCAATAGTCGGACGAGAGTTTCGGGTCCGACTGCCGGGTCACGGCGAAGCCGTACCAACGGGCGGCGAAGGGTTCGACCGAGACGGTCGCCGCCTTCGATTCCGGCTGGCCGGAGACCGGGTCGGTCTCCGGCGCGACGAGCGCGTCGACGCGCGCCTTGGCGGCGAAACGATCGGTCCAGTGGATCGGCACGAAGACCGCGCCTTCGCTCTGACGATCGGTGACGAGGGCGCGCACCACCACTTCGGCGCGGGCGTTGGCGATGCGGACCAGCGCCGCCGGGGCGAGGCCGAGACGGGCGGCGTCGGCCGGCGCGATCTCGGCGAAGGGTTCGGCGATGTGGCCGGAGAGCGTCGCGGCGACGCCGGTGCGGGTCATGGTGTGCCACTGGTCGCGGATGCGGCCGGTGTTGAGCCAGAACGGGCGTTCGGGCGTAGGCCGCGCCCTCGGCGCGCGGTAGGGCGTGGCGACGAAGCGGCCGCGGCCGTCGGGGGTGTAGAAGCGGCCGTCGGCGAAGAAGCGCTTCGGCGCGTTCGGCGTCGCCTCGCCGCGGCGGCGAGGCCACTGGAACGGGGCGAGCGCATCGAAGCCTTCGTCGGTCACGTCGGCGAAGCCGGAGATGTCGAAATCGCGAAGGATTTCGGGACGATGACCGGAGAGGTTCGCGTGCTCGCGAAACACGCCGGCGGCGTTTTCCCAGGCGAAGGCGTCGTCGAAACCGAGGCGGCGGCCGAGTTCGGCGAGCGCCCACCAGTCGGGTTTCGCCTCGCCGACCGGCTCCATGAAGCCGCGCTGGCGGGAGATGCGGCGTTCGGAATTGGTCACCGTGCCGTCCTTCTCGCCCCAGGCCTCCGCCGGCAGAAGGACATGGGCGAGTTCGGTGGTGTCGGTCGAGGCCATCACGTCGGAGACGACGACGAAGGGGCAGGAGGCGATCGCGGCCTTGACGCGATCGGCGTCGGGCAGGCTGTCGACCGGGTTGGTCGCCATGATCCACAGGGCCTTGATCCGCCCGTCGGCGACGGCGTCGAAGAGGTCGACCGCCTTCAGGCCCTGCGTCGCGGCGATCTTCGGCGACGTCCAGAAGTCCTGCACCAGTTCGCGATGGGCAGGTTCGGCGAGTTCGAGATGGGCGGCGAGCTGATTGGCGAGGCCGCCGACCTCGCGGCCGCCCATGGCGTTGGGCTGGCCGGTGACCGAGAACGGTCCGGTCCCCTCGCGGCCGATGCGGCCGGTCAGGAGGTGACAGTTGACGATGGCGTTGACCTTGTCGGCGCCGGCGGAGGACTGGTTGACGCCCTGGGAATAGACCGTCAGCGCCTTCTCGGTCGACGCGAAGAGGTCGTAGAAGGCGGCGATCTCGGCAGGCTGGAGGCCGGTGGCGCGGGCCACTTCGGCGAGATCGGCGAAGCGGGACGTGGCCTCGAGCGCGGCGTCGAGGCCGGCGGTGTGGTCGGCGACGAAGGCGGCGTCGCGCTTGCCCGCCCGTTCGAGGGCCTGCATCAGGCCGGCGAAGAGGGCGACGTCGGAGCCCGGCGCGAGCGAGAGGTGGAGATCGGCGATTTCGCTGGTCGCGGTGCGGCGTGGGTCGAGCACCACCACCTTCATGCCCGGCCGCGCGGTCTTGGCGGCGGAGAGCCGCTGGAACAGGATCGGGTGGCACCAGGCGAGGTTGGAGCCGACGAGGACGACGAGGTCGGCGCGCTCCAGATCCTCGTAGGTCTGCGGCACGGTGTCGGCGCCGAAGGCGCGCTTGTGGCCGGCGACCGAGGAGGCCATGCACAGGCGCGAATTGGTGTCGATGTTGGCCGAGCCGACGAAGCCCTTCATCAGCTTGTTGGCGACGTAATAGTCCTCGGTCAGGATCTGGCCGGAGACGTAGAGCGCCACGGAATCCGGGCCGTGCTCGGCGATCGCGGCGGAGAACTTCGCCGCGATCAGATCGAGCGCCTCGTCCCAGGAGGCGCGGCGGCCGCCGATCTCGGGGTGCGTCAGCCGGCCGTCGTGAACCAACGTCTCGGCCAGCGCCGAGCCCTTGACGCAGAGGCGGCCGAAGTTCGCGGGATGATCGGGGTCGCCGGAGATCTTCACCGAGCCGTCGGCGAGGACGTCCGCCTTCACGCCGCAGCCGGTGCCGCAGTAGGGGCAGGTGGTCAGGACGGAGCGGACGATGTCGGACATGCGCGTTCCCTCGCGCCGGCGCGGTCGCGCGCCGGACGTCGTACGGTCGGGATGGATCGGTCGAAAGGAGGCCGGGCGGTCTCCCGCCCGACCTCTCGTCTCACTCCGCGGCGGCGGCGTCGGCGGGCAGGCCGAGCCGGATGCGGCCGGCCTCCAGCTTCACCGGGAACTCCTCGGCGCAGCCCTCGTCGGCCCCGGTCGCCTTGCCGCTCTCCAGGTCGATGACCCAATTGTGCAGCGGACAGGCGACCTTGCGGCCGTGGACGATGCCCTCGGAGAGCGGGCCGCCCTTGTGCGGGCATTTGTTCTCGAGCGCGAAGACGTGATCGTCGGCGGTGCGGAACACCGCGATCTCACGCGCGCCGAAGCGCACCGTGCGCGCGGCCATCGCCGGGATCTCGTCGAAGGTGCAGATGTCGTACCAAGTGGTCATGGAACGTTTTTCTCCGTCTCACTCGGCGGCCAGCGCCGGGACGATGGTGATGGGCGAGAACTCGTGGCGCTCGAGACCGGCCACGCGCTCGGCCCACGGATCGACCTGCGCGACCTTCTGGGAGGCGAGGAAGCGCTCCCAGTAGGCCTTGCGGGAGGCCGCGTCCTCGACGATGGCCGCCTTGATCGTGTCGAAGCCGACGCGCTCCTGCCACTTGTAGACGCGCTCGAGATACCAGGCGCCCTCGCGGTACATTTGCAGGACGGCGCCGGCGTATTCGAGCAGCTCCTCCTCGGTGTCGACGTGGCAGAGCAGGTCGGTCGCCCGGACGTGCAGGCCGGCGGCGCCGGAGATGTGGAGGTCGTAGCCCGAGTCGACGCAGATGATGCCGATGTCCTTGACCGTCGATTCCGAGCAGTTGCGCGGACAGCCGGAGACGCCGAGCTTGACCTTGGCCGGGGTCCACGAGGCCCACATCAGCTTCTCGAGCTTGACGCCGAGGCCCATGCTGTCCTGCGTGCCGAAGCGGCACCAGGACTTGCCGACGCAGGTCTTCACCGTACGCAGGCCCTTGGAATAGGCATGGCCGGAGACGAGGCCGACGTCGTTGAGATCCTTCCAGATCGCGGGCAGGTTCTCCTTCTCGATGCCGAGAAGGTCGATGCGCTGGCCGCCGGTCATCTTGACGAGCGGCACCTGGTGCTTCTCGGCGATGTCGGCGATGGCGCGCAGTTCGGCCGCGGTGGTCAGGCCGCCCCACATGCGCGGGACGACGGAGAAGGTGCCGTCCTTCTGGATGTTGGCGTGGACGCGCTCGTTGATGAAGCGCGAGCGGCCGTCGTCGACATATTCGCCGGGCCAGTCGCAGACGAGATAGTAGTTGAGCGCCGGGCGACAGGTGGCGCAGCCGTTCGGCGTCTTCCAGCCGAGCTCCTGCATCACCGCCGGGATCGACTTCAGCCCCTTGGCGCGGATCGCCTCGCGGACCTCGCCGTGGCCGAGATCGGTGCACTTGCACATGGTCTTGCGGGCCGCGCCCTTGAAGGCGTCGCCGAGGGTGAAGGCGAGCACCTGCTCGACCTTCGAGGCGCACTGGCCACAGGAGGCCGAGGCCTTGGTCACCGCCTTGACCTCGTCGAGGGTGGTGAGGCCCTGCGACTTGATCGCCGAGACGATGGTCCCCTTGCAGACGCCGTTGCAGCCGCAGATCTCCGCCTCATCCGGCAAGGCTGCAACGGCCGCCATAGGGTCCAGGGAGGCGCCCCCCTGGTAGGCCTGGCCGAAGATCAGGGTGTCGCGCATCTCGGCGACGTTCGTCCCCTCGCGGATCAGGTCGAAGAACCAGGAGCCCTCGGCGGTGTCGCCGTACATCACGGCGCCGACGACGCGATCGCCCTCGAGCACGACGCGTCGATAGACGCCGCGCGCCGGATCGCGCAGGACGATGTCCTCGCGGCCGTCGGCCTCCATGAAGTCGCCGGCGGAGAAGAGATCGCAGCCGGTGACCTTGAGCTTGGTGGAGAGCTCCTTCGGCACGAAGGCGGCCTCCTCGCCGAGCAGCGTCTTGGCGACGACCTTGGCCTGGTCGTAGAGCGGCGCGACGAGGCCGAAGAGCAGGCCTTCGAATTCGACGCATTCGCCGAGCGCCAGCACGTCCGGATCGGAGGTGGTCATCTGCGGCGAGACCTTGACGCCGCGGCCGACGTCGAGGCCGGCGGCCTTGGCGACGGTGGTCTCGGGACGGATGCCGACCGCCATGACGACGAGATCGGCGGGGATGACCGTGCCGTCGGCGAGTTCGACGCCCTCGACCTTCTCCGAGCCGACGATCGCCTTGGTCGAGGCGTTGGTGAGAATGGCGATGCCGCGCTTCTCCAGGTCCTTCTGGAGGAGATAGCCGGCGGACGGATCGAGCTGACGCTCCATCAGATGGCCCATCAGATGGATGACCGTCACCTCCATGCCGCGCAGGCGCAGGCCGGCGGCGGCTTCGAGGCCGAGCAGGCCGCCGCCGATCACCACGGCCTTGGCGCCGGGGGTCGCCGACGCCTCGATCATGGCGTTGGTGTCCTCGAGGTCGCGATAGGCGACGACGCCCTTCAGGTCCTTGCCGGGGACGGGAATGATGAACGGGGCCGAGCCGGTGGCGATCAGCAGCTTGTCGTAGGGAACCTCGCCCTTCTCGCCGGTGACGACCTTGGCCTTCGTGTCGATCGAGACGACGCGCTCGCCGAAGCGGCAGGCGACCTTGTTGGCCGCATACCAGTCGTCGTCGTGGGTGACGATCTCGGCGAAGCTCTTCTCACCGGAGAGGACCGGCGACAGCATGATGCGGTTGTAGTTGCCGCGCGGCTCGGCGTTGAACAACGTCACCTCATAGGCCGAGGGATCGGCCTCGAAGAGGTGCTCCAGCGCCCGGCCGGACGCCATGCCGGCTCCGATGACGACGAGTTTCTTCATGGGTTCTTTCCCTCAGCAATACCAAGCGACGATGTGGGCGAGTTCGCCGCCCTGATGGATCGGCAACGCGACCATGGTGGTGTAGCCGGCCGGCAGACCCGCCGGACCCCGCTCGACCACCGGCAGACCGGAAGCGAGCGCCCGGCCGACCGGGCCTTCCCAGGCCTTGGCGCGGGCCGGCGTGCCGGTCTCGTCGACCCAGAGCGGGCCTTCGCGTTCGCAGATGCCGTCGGTCAGCACGGCTTCCTTCTTGGCGCCGACGATCGCGGAACGGGCGTCCCACATCTCGAAACGGCGGGCGAGCGGCGTGCCGCGGGCCGAGAGCAGGGTCAGCACATAGGTCTCACCGGTCGGGGTCGGCACCGGCAGGCCGAGGCCGGTGGTCAGACCGGCCTTACCGGCGGCGTCGGCGCGGATGAAGCGATAGCCGGAGCCGAGATCGCGCATCATCATCGGCGTCATCGAGGCCCAGACGCCGCCGGGCAGACCCTGGCCGCGCGGGAAATGGGTGTGCTTCGACACCCACTCGAAGTGCTTGGCGGCGCCGTAATAGCCGTCGTCGAGCATCAGCAGGCGATTGTCCTCGCGCCACACCTCGATGGCGCCGGTGCGCACGGCGTCGTCGCCGCACAGCACCACCAGCACCGCCTTCAGCTCGGCTCCGTCGAAGACCGGCACGGCGACGGCGCAGGTGAGGCCCGCCGCCTTGGCGGCCTCGGTGCGCTTGAAGTAGGAGCCGTCGAACTCCTTCAGCACGACCGGGCGGCCTTCCGCCCAGGCCTTGCCGGGCAGGCCCTCGCCATGGCCGAAGCTCTCCTTGCCGGAGACGGCGGCGAAGTCGGCGAGCTCGCCGTAGTCGCCGCCGCCGTGGACGAGGCGGCCATCCTTGGGCACCCAGACTTCCGAGGCCTGGATGAAAGTGGAGACGGGGGTATCGATCACGGGTTCCATCACGCGGCCTCCCTGCCGTCGGCGCTCTTCTTCGCAGCCGCGGCCGGCTTTTCGGACTTCTTCTCTTCCGGATGCGCGCCCTTCTCGTATTCCTCGAGGAAGCTCAGCACCTGTTCCCGGTAGAGGTAGTAGTCGGGGTGTTCGAGCAGCGCCTTGCGCGAGCGGGGGCGCGGCATGTCGACGTCGACGACGCGGCCGATCTTGGCGTTCGGACCGTTGGTCATCATCACCACGCGATCGGCGAGCAGGATCGCCTCGTCGACGTCGTGGGTGACGCAGATGGCGGTGACCTGAGTGCGGGTCCACACTTCCATCAGGACTTCCTGGAGCTGCCAGCGGGTCAGGCTGTCGAGCATGCCGAAGGGCTCGTCGAGCAGCAGCAGCTTCGGCGACAGCGCGAAGGCGCGGGCGATGCCGACGCGTTGGCGCATGCCGTTCGACATGTCGGAGGCCGGCTTGTCCATGGCGTCGGCGAGGCCGACGCGGGCGAGGTAGTATTCGGCGACCTCCTCCTTCTCGGCCTTGGACGCGGTCGGATAGACCTCGTCGCAGCCGAGCAGGACGTTTTCGCGTGCCGTGAGCCAGGGGAACAGGCTCGGCGCCTGGAACACCACGGCGCGGTCGGGACCGGCCTGATAGACCTCGCGACCATCGAGGACGATGCCGCCCATCGACACGTCGGTGAGGCCGGCGACCATGGTCAGCACGGTCGACTTGCCGCAGCCGGAGTGGCCGATCAGCGAGATGAACTCGCCGCGCTTCATGTTCAGATCGAAGCCGTCGACGACGGTGAGCGGGCCCTTCGGGGTCGGATAGATCTTCTTGACCTCGTCGAACTCGACGTAGCGCTCGTTGATGCCGGTGCGCGGCTTCGAGGCCTCGGCCCAGGCCTTGGGCAGATCGGCGGCGGCCTTCTGGGCGGCGCGGGCTTCGCGCATCGCCGCCTTGGCCTTGGCGACGTCCTCGCGGAAGTGGACCGGCGCCACCTCGGGCAGATGACGGCCGTCGTCGTCGCCCGAGCCCTGCTCGATGCCCATGTCCATCAGGCACTGGGTGATCTCGGCGCGTAGGCGCTTGAACTCGGGATCGTGGTTGGCGGCGGTGCGGTCGCGCGGGCGCGGCAGGTCGATGACGAACTCCTGCGCGAGCGTCGCGCCCGGGCCGACGGTGAGCGGGATGACGCGGTCGGCGAGCAGCAGCGCCTCGTCGACATCGTTGGTGATCAGGAAGACGGTCTTCTTGTCCTCTTCCCAGATCCGCTCGATCTCGTCGCCGAGCTTGGAGCGGGTCAGGGCGTCGAGGGCGGAGAGCGGCTCGTCGAGGAGCAGGACCTCCGGGCTCATGGCCAGCGCCCGGGCGATGCCGACGCGCTGGCGCATGCCGCCGGAGAGCTCCGCCGGCTTGCGGTCGGCGGCGTGGGAGAGGCCGACCATGTCGATGTACTTGGCGATCCGCGCGTCGCGGTCGGCCTTGCTCTCGTTCGGGAAGACGGTCTCCACCGCCAACTCGATGTTGCCCCAGACCGACAGCCACGGCATCAGCGAGTAGGACTGGAAGACGATGCCGCGGTCCGGGCCGGGGCCGGTGATCGGCTTGCCCTTCATCAGCACCTCGCCGGTGTCCGGGGTGACCAGACCGGCGATGGTGGAGATCAGCGTCGTCTTGCCGGAACCAGAGAAGCCGAGGATGGCGACGAACTCGCCTTCCTCGATGGTCAGGTTCACGTCGGCGAGGACGTGGGTCACCGAGTTGGCGGAAGCATAGCTCTTGGAGACGTGCTTCAGCTCGAGGATCGGGGCGGCGTCGGACTTGGCGGCGTCGGTCATGGGAAGAGGCCTCAGCGCTTGCCGGTGAAGGTGAAGGCGGCCTGGAGCGCGAGCATCACGCGATCGAGCAGGAAGCCGATGATGCCGACGGTGAACACCGCCACCATGATGCGGGCGAGCGAGGAGGAGGAGCCGTTCTGGAACTCGTCCCACACGAACTTGCCGAGGCCGGGGTTCTGGGCGAGCATTTCGGCGGCGATCAGCACCATCCAGCCCACGCCCAGCGAGACGCGCATGCCGGTGAAGATCAGCGGCAGCGAGGACGGGATGACCAGCTTGAACACCTTCTTGGCCCAGCCGAGACGCAGCACCTTGGCGACGTTCATCAGGTCCTTGTCGATCGAGGCGACGCCGAGCGAGGTGTTGATCAGGGTCGGCCACAGCGAGCACAGCGTCACGGTGATCGCCGAGACCAGGAACGACTTCTCGAACATCGGGTCGGTCGAGGTGTAGAGCGCCGAGACGACCATGGTGACGAGCGGCAGCCAGGCGAGCGGCGAAACCGGCTTGAAGATCTGCACCAGAGGATTGATCGCGGCGTTCACCGTCGGCGACAGGCCGGCGAGAATGCCGAGCGGGATCGCGATGGCGGTGCCGATGACGAAGCCGGTGAAGACGGTCTTCAGCGAGGTGAAGATCTTGTCGAGATAGGTCGGCTTGCCGACGTAGGAGCGGACCTTGATCTCGGCCTTGGGATCGGCGGCGAGGATCTCGGCGTTGCGCTTCTCCTGCCGCGCGTAGAAGGCCTTCTCCTTGGCGCGCTCGGCGGTGTGGTCGGCGGCGAGAACCGTCACCTGCTCCCACACCTCCGCCGGGCCGGGGATGGCGCCGAGCGAAGTCTGGACGCGGGGGGCGAGGGCCGCCCAGACGCCGAGGAAGACCACCATGGCGAGGATCGGCACGCCGGCCAGCCGCCACAGCTCCTTCGACTGGGTCTTGACGTTGTCGCCGCCGATCATCTTCAGGATCGGCACGAGGAAGCCGAGACCGAGGACCGAGAGGTAGCCCTCGATCTTGGTGATGCGCGAGAACCAGCGCTGGCGGCGGGCTTCGCGTTCGGCCGCTCGGGCCGCGTCCGTGGCGAGCGTGTCGGTGGCGATCGTCATTGGAGGTCGTTCCTTCGGTGGGCGGGAGGCTCCGCGCCCCATGGGTCCGTCTGTCGGGAGCGAGGCGGCGCGGGGGCGCGCCGCCTCGGATCGCGTGGGAGAGGGATCAGCCCTCGACGGCGTTGCCGACGACCTTCTGCTTGCCCTTGAGGCCGATCTTCAGGCTGTCGAGATAGGCGTTGGGCTTCTTGCCGTCGTAGGGGATCTTGTCCATGAAGCCGTCGTCGACCGCCTTGAACCCGTCGGAGCCGAAGGGGAAGTCTTCCTTCTTGGCCTTGCCGTCGGCGATCAGAAGCTCGGCCGCCTTCATGTAGATGTCGGGGCGATAGACCTTCTTGGCGGTGTCGATGAACCACTCGTCCGACTTCGCCTCGGCGATCTGGCCCCAGCGGCGCATCTGGGTCAGATACCAGATGGCGTCCGAATAGAAGGGGTAGGTGGCGAAGTACTTGAAGAAGACGTTGAAGTCCGGAACCGGACGCTTGTCGCCCTTCTCGTACTCGAAGGTGCCGGTCATCGAGTTGGCGATGACCTTCTCGTCGGCGCCGACGTACTCGGCCTTGGAGAGGAGCTTCACCGCCTCGGCGCGGTTCTTGCCGTTGCCCTCGTCGAGCCACATGCAGGCGCGGATCATCGCCTTGGTGATGGCGAGAAGCGTGTTCGGGTTCTCTTCGGCCCACTTCTTGGTGACGCCGAAGACCTTCTCCGGATTGTTCTTCCAGATCTCGTCGTCGGTGATCACCGGCACGCCGATGCCCTTGAACACCGCGGCCTGGTTCCACGGCTCGCCGACGCAGTAGCCCATGATGGTGCCGGCTTCCATGGTGGCCGGCATCTGGGGCGGCGGGGTGACGGAGAGCAGCGCGTCGGCGAGGATCTGGCCGGAGACGTTCTCCGAGGAGTAGTAGCCGGGGTTGATGCCGCCGGCGGCGAGCCAGTAGCGCAGTTCGTAGTTGTGGGTCGAGACCGGGAAGACCATGCCCATCTTGAAGGCCTTGCCCTCGGCCTTGAGGCCGTCGATGACCGGCTTCAGCGCGGCGGCCGAGATCGGATGGACGGGCTTGCCGTCCTTCATCTCGACGTGCTTCTTCATCTCTTCCCAGATGGCGTTCGACACGGTGATGCCGTTGCCGTTCAGGTCCATCGACAGGGGGGTGACGACGTCGGCCTGGGTGCCGAAGCCGATGGTCGCGCCGATCGGCTGGCCGGCCAGCATGTGCGAGCCGTCGAGCTCGCCGGTGATGACGCGATCGAGCAGGACCTTCCAGTTGGCCTGAGCCTCGAGCTGGACCTGCAGGCCCTCGTCGTCGAAGTAGCCCTTCTCCAGCGCGACGGCGAGCGGCGCCATGTCGGTGAGCTTGATGAAGCCGAGCTTGACGACGTCCTTCTCGAGCTTCAACGGCGCGGCGAGCGCCTTGGAGACGACGGAGGTCGACATCGCGGCGGCCGCGCCGAGAGCGGCGGTCGACAGGAGGAAGCGGCGGCGCGAAAGGCGGATGGTCGTCTCGGTGGTCATGGTCAGCCCTCGAAAATGCGAACGGTTCGGTTCGGATCATCCAGGGGGCCATGCGTTCTTTCGAACTCGACGATCGACATCCCCTCGCCTCTTCGGCTGCAGGATGGCGCCCCTGACACTGGAGACCCGGCACTGGGTCTCGATCCGTCGGACGGTCGGTCGTCTTTGACCTGCGCTCTATAATACAAGTCGCGTGCCAAGTCGGGTTCGAAACGCGTTTATTTCAATAATTCAAAATGTTGCTCCGATGGGAGCAGGCTCGGGCGCGGGCGAAGGCGGCGATTGCTGCTCAATGCTGCGCCAGCGAAAAGGAAAACGCCGCCCAAAATATCAGCAGCGATGAATTTCGCTGCTTCCGCGGCGAAGCCGGCGGATCGAAACGACGAAGGGGAGCCGCGAGGCTCCCCTTCCCTGTCGTTCTCACCGCGAGCGATCAGGCGATCGTCGCCATCTCCTCGAAGTCGAGGCGCGGCGAACGGGCGAAGAGCTTGGCCGGATCGCCCCGACCGATGTTCAGGAGCATGAAGGCGCGGGCCGAGCCGTCGGCGAAGAAGGCGGCGTCGCAGACGGCGGCGTCGAAGCCGGTCATCGGACCGGTGTCGAGGCCGAGCGAGCGCAGGGCGATCAACAGATAGGCGGCCTGGAGGGTGGCGTTCATCCGCGCCACGCCCTCGGCATGCGGCTGACCGGCGAACCAGGCGCGGGCGTCGGCATGCGGGAAGAGCTTCGGCAGGCGGTCGTAGAACAGCGGGTCGAAGGCGAGGATCGCGGTGACCGGGGCGGCCATGGTCTTGTCGACGTTGCCGGGGGCGAGGCAGGGCTTCAACTTCGCCTTGGCCTCGGCGCTCTTCACGAAGACGATCCGGAGCGGCGAGGAATTGGCGGCGGTCGGGCCCATCTTGGCGAGATCGACGGCCTCGCGCAGGACGGCGTCGTCGACCGGGGCGTCGACCCAGCCGTTGTGGGAGCGGGCGTCGCGGAAGAGGAGGTCGAGCGCGGCGGCGTCGAGGGAGGCGGTGGCGGTCATCGGGAGAACCTTCTGGAAGATCGACGAAGCGGATCCGACGAGACGTGGGGCGTGCGCGGCGACGGCGCAAGGCGACGATGTTGGACGGAGCGTTCGACGATCCGAGACATTTCAGCCGGCGGAACGGGCGGGCGCCTCTTCGCCGGCGAGACGCGCCAGGAGATCTTCGAGCGGTTCGGGACGACCGATGTGCCAGCCCTGCGCCATGTCGATGCCGACTTCGCGGACGAGATCGAGCGTCTCCTCGTTCTCGACGAACTCGGCGATGGTCACCGCGCCGATCTTGTGGCCGACGTCGTTGATGCTCTCGACGATGGCGCGGTCGATCGGGTTGGCGACCGCCTTGCGCACGAAGCCGCCGTCGATCTTCAGATAGTCGACCGGGAACTGCTCGAGATAGGCGAAGGAGGACAGGCCCGCGCCGAAGTCGTCGAGCATGATGGCGTAGCCGGCGGCGCGCAGGTCTTCGACCAGACGGCCGGCGTGGGTGATGTTGTTGATCAGCGAGGTCTCGGTGATCTCGAAGCGCAGACGATGCGGCGGCAACTGCGACCCCTCCAACGCCGCGGCGAGGAAGGCGAGCAGGCCCGGATCGTCGAGGCTGTTGGCGGAGAGATTGATCGAGACCGCCAGCCGCGGCGCGGCGAGGATGGCGCGATCGTAATGCTCGAGCACGCGGCGAATCATCCAGCGGTCGATCGCGCTCATCAGGCCGTAGCGTTCGGCGGCGGGAATGAAGGCGCCGGGCGGCAGCAATTCGCCACGGTCGTCGCGCATGCGCACGAGGAGTTCGGCATGGGCGTGCAGATGGCCGCTCGGCCGCAGATCGCGGATCTCCTGGGCGTAGATCACGAAGCGGCCGCCGTCGAGCGCGGCGCGGATGCCGGCGGCGGTGTGGAGTTCGGCGTGGTGACGCCGGGCGTCGCCCTCGGAGGGGTGATAGAGCGAGACGCGATTGCGGCCGGCCGCCTTGGCGGCGTAGCAGGCGACGTCGGCGCGGCTCATCACGTCGGCGGCGAGCGGCGTCTCGGCGTCGAGACGGGCGATGCCGACCGAGGCGCCGACCTCGTAGACGCGGCCGTCCCAGGCGAAGCGCATGCGGCCGATCCGTTCGATCAGGCGATCGGCGATGGCGCGGGCGTCGTCCAGTTCGCAATCGAGCAGCAGAATGCCGAATTCGTCGCCGCCGAGCCGCGCGACGACGTCCTGGCGCCGCATCTGCTCGCGCACCAACCGGCCGACCTCGCGCAGCAGCGCGTCGCCGGCGGCGTGGCCGGCGGTGTCGTTGATGATCTTGAAGCGGTCGAGATCGACGAAGCAGAGCGAGTGGACCGCATCCTCCAACACCGCCGTGGCGCAGTGTTCGGCGAGGGCGTGTTCGAAGGCGGTGCGATTGCGCAAGCCCGTCAGCGCATCATGGGTGGCGAGCTGGGCGAGCTCCTTCTGCAGCGTCCGGGCGCGCGTGACGTCCTGGAAGACCAGAACCGCGCCGAGCAACTCGCCGTTCGGCTTGGAGACCGGCGAGGCGGTCGCCTCGACGTCGATGCGCGCGCCGTTGCGGCCGACCAGGACGATGCCGTCCTTGTCGGACACCCGGTCGCGCAGGCTGAGGGCGCGGGTGATCGGGCAGACGACCTGCCCCGCCTCGCCGTCGCGCTCGACCCGGAAGACGGCGGCGCCGGCCCGACCCAGGGCGAGGTGCTCCGGCCAACCGGTGAGCGCCTCGGCGATCGGATTGAGGAAGGTGACGCGGCCTTCGGCGTCGGTGCAGACGACGCCGTCGCCGATCGAGTCGAGCGTGATGCGGAGCAGTTCCTTCTCCGCCTCGAGCGCCTCGGTGAGAGAGCGATGTTCGGTGATGTCGGTGTGGGTGCCGATCATGCGCAACGGCCGGCCGGCGTCGTCGCGCGCGATCACCTTGCCGCGGTCGAGGATCCAGATCCAACGGCCGTCCTTGTGACGCATGCGGAATTCGCATTCGAACTGCTCGGTCTCGCCGTCGAGATGGCGGCTCTCCTCGCGCAGGAGATGCGGCAGATCGTGCGGATGGACGAGCGACAGCCAGGCGTCGCCCTCGCAGGACAGCTCGCCCGGCTCGTAACCGAGCATCCGCGCCCACATCGGCGAATAGAACGTGTCGCGATGGCGATAGTCGTAGTCCCAGACGCCCTGGCCGGCGCTCTCGAGAGCGAAGTTCCAGCGGCTCTCCGAGAGTTCCAACGCCTTTTCGGCGAGGCGGCGGTCTTCGATGTTCTCCATCTGGGCGATGAAGAACAGCGGACGTCCGTCGGTCTCGTCGCGCACGGCGGAGACCGCCAGGAGCACCCACACCGGCGAGCCGTCCCGGCAACGGAACTGCTTTTCGACGACATAATCGTCGATCCGGCCGAGGGCGAGATCGCCGAGGCGGCGATCGACCACGCCGATCGGTTCGGCGTAGGTGATGTCGGTCGGGCGGAGGCCGATCAGTTCCGACGGGGCGTAGCCGAGCAGTTCGCAGAGCGCGCGATTGGCCGAGAAACAGACGCCGTCCGGACGCAACAGCGCCATGCCGAAGGGCGAGTTCTGCATCGCTTCGCGGAAATGGCGTTCGCTCTCGGCGATGCGCGAGCGTTCGCGTTCGATCTCCTGGCGCATCAGAGCGAGCGCGCCGGGGACCGTCGCGACCAGCGCCGCGGCGGTCAGAAACACCGCCGATTCGACCCCCGCGCCGGTGGGATCGTCGTACCAACGACGGGCGACCGCCACCGCTACCAGCGATGCCAGCGTCGAGGAGGAGACGCAGACGCCGGGCAGGCGAAGGCCGGAAATCACCAGCGGGATCGCCGCCACCGGCGTAAGTTCGGGAATCCAGGCCGGCGCGAAGGCGACGATCGCGACGGTGAGCGCCATCAGCCCGAAAGCCTCGGCGATGCGCCGGATGTCCGGCGTCTCGCGCCGCCGCAACCGCGCCGCCAACTCGACCAGCGACAGAAGGAAGACCGCGCCGGTCGCCTCCGAACACCAGCGGTCGACCATCTGATGCAGAAAGGTCTCGCCCTCGCCACGCACGATCACGCTCGCGGCGAGCAGGGCGCCGATCCCGGGGACGGCGATGCCGACGGCGGCGAGCTTGCGCACCCAGTCGGTCGCCGACTGTCCCTTGCGCTCCTCGGCGAGCCCCTGCAGCACGAGGAGACCGGCGAAGATCTCGGCGAGCGTGATCAGCCCGAGCGGCAGGGAACGGTCGAAGGGAACGCCGACCAGACGGTCGACGACGAGGGTGACGACGAAGACGAGAGCCGAACCGACGACGATCTCGCCGCCGCGGAACCGCATCATGACGATGGTCGACCAGGCCACGAAGAACCACGGCAGATCCTGCGCCGAGAAGATGCCGGAGGTCGGTCGCGCCGCCAGAACGAACAGCGCATGGCCGGCGGCGAGCCCGATCAGGCGAAATGCGCTCGCCGTCATCTCGCTTCTCCACGCCTCGTCACGCGACCACACCCGAGCCACTCCGCACGTCCCCTCACCTTGGGAGATGTTTCGACGAACATCCCTAACAATCGGTGAAGTCGGCGACTTCGCCGTGTGGCGAGGCGTCGGTATCGCGTCGGTTCGCAGGCGGTCGCGCCGGCCGAACCCACCCCCGGCATTACGCATGGTAAATTCACAAACGCGCCGAGTTTACTTTCGATAAACCATTCGAATGCAGCTTTTGAGTGAAACTTCAAGATGAATGAAACTTTCACTGGAATTTCAATCAACGCGATCCGTCTTGGATACATGGATCGATCTTCCGCCACCCTTTACGCGCCGGCGTAAGCATGGAGCACAGTCGAATGGCCGTCGAAACCTCCAATTCGGACATGAATCGGCGACTTCGTTACGCGAGGATCGATCAGGAGATGGTTTCCGATCTTCGCGAGGCGTGGAAGACGATCGAACCGTCTCTGCCCGCGGTCCTGAAACGCTTCTACGACCATGTCCGCAGCGAACCCAATCTCGCCGCCCTGGTGGGGGCGCGCGTCGAAGACTTGGCGCGCGCACAGACCCGGCACTGGGCGCGGGTGTTCTCCGGCGCCTTCGACGAGGACTATGCGCGCTCCGTCGACGCGATCGGGCGGGCCCATCACCGCATCGGCCTGGAGCCGCGCTGGTACATCGCCGGCTATCAGTACGTGCTCAACGAGATCACCGTACTGCTGGTCGAGAAGGCGGGCCTGCGCAAGGGGCGCTTGGCGCGGTCGCTCGTCGCGGTCAACAAGGCGGTGATGCTCGACATGGACATCGCCATCTCGGTCTATCAGGCGATCCTGCTCGAGGAGCGCAGCCGACAGGCGGCGCATCTCGAAGCGCAGATCGCCGCCTTCCGCAGCGCCAGCGCGGTGATGCTCGATCGGGTCAAGGGACGTTCGGAAGCGATGCTCACCACGGCGCGCACGCTCACCAGCATCGCCGATGGGGCGCGCGATCAGGCGACCACGGCGGCGGCGGCGGCGGAAGAGACCTCGTCGATGGTGACCTCGGTCGCCTCGGCGTCCGAGGAGCTCAACGCCTCGATCGAAGAAATCGGCCGGCAGATCTCGGCGGCGACCGGCATCGTCGACAAGGCCAATTCGATGACCTCGAAGATGGCCGGCGCGATGTCCATCCTCGCCAAGTCGGGCGACAAGATCGGCGCCGTGGTCGGGTTGATCCAGGCGATCGCGGCGCAGACCAACCTGCTGGCGCTCAACGCCACCATCGAGGCGGCGCGGGCCGGCGAAGCGGGCAAAGGCTTCGCGGTCGTCGCGGCGGAGGTGAAGAACCTCGCGGGGCAGACCGCGCGGGCGACCGAGGAGATCTCGCAACAGGTCGGCGACATCCAGACCGGCACCGGTTCGGCCGTCGCCGCGATCGAGGAGATCGGCGCGATCATGCGCGAGATCGGCGGCGTCACCGGTTCGATTGCGGCGGCGATCGTCGAACAGTCCGCCGTGACCCGCGACATCGCCCAATCGGTGACGCAGGCGGCGGAAGGCACGGCGGTGCTCGCCGAAACCGTATCCGCGGTCGAGACCGTGATCGGCAAGACCGCCGAGAACGCCGACGTGGTCGACGCGACGGCGAAGGACTTCGGCGCACAGTCGGCGGCGCTCGCCGACGAGGTGCGCGGCTTCCTGGAACGGCTGCGCGCCGACCCGCCGCCGGCGGGACGACGGGCCGGCTGAGCCCCCTGGCGCAGCGCCCCGCCTCGCCCCATATGAAACGGACCGCCCGGCGCGCCCGCGCCGGGCGTCTTTCCGTTTTCCTCGGACGAGGTTCCATGAGCCACCTCTTTTCTCCGCTGACGATCGGCGATCTCGTGTTGCCGAACCGCATCGTCATGGCGCCGCTCACCCGTTGCCGCGCCGACGCCGGCCGCGTGCCCAACGCCCTGATGGCCGAATATTACGCCCAGCGCGCGAGCGCCGGTCTGATCCTGTCGGAAGCGACCGCGATCATGCCGATGGGCTGCGGCTATCCCGACACGCCCGGCCTGTGGTCGGACGCGCAGATCGAAGGCTGGCGCGGCGTGACCGGGGCGGTGCATGCCGCCGGCGGCCGCATCTTCGCCCAGCTCTGGCACGTCGGACGGATCTCCGATCCGGTGCATCTGCACGGCGAACTGCCGGTCTCGGCCTCGGCGGTCCGGGCTGCGGGCCATCCGAGCCTGCTTCGCCCGATGCGCGAGTTCGTGACGCCGCGGGCGCTGGAGACGAGCGAGATCCCGTCGATCGTCGCGGCCTATGCGACCGCTGCGGAAAACGCCATCGCCGGCGGCTTCGACGGCGTCGAGCTGCACGCGGCGAACGGCTATCTGATCGAGCAGTTCCTGGCGAGCAAGACCAACCAGCGCGACGACGCCTACGGCGGCTCGATCGCCAACCGGATGCGCTTCCTGCTCGAGATCGCCGACGCGGTCGCCGAGGCGGTCGGTCCCGGCCGGGTCGGCGTGCATCTGTCGCCGCGTTGCGACAGCAACGATTCCGGCACCGACGACGCCTTCGAGCTGTTCCCGGCGCTGGCCCGCGAACTGGGGCGTCGCAAACTCGCCTTCCTGTTCACCCGCGAGGCGGAAGGCCCGGATTCGTTGACCCCGATCCTGCGTCAGGAGTTCGGCGGCCCGGTGATCGCCAACGAGAAGTTCACCGCCGAGAGCGCCGAGGCGGCGATCGCGGAAGGCCGCGCCGACGCCGTCGCCTGGGGCAAGGGGTTCATCTCCAACCCGGACCTCGTCGCTCGGCTGAAGGCCGGCGCGGCCTGGAACGACCTCGACCCGGCCACCATCTACGGCGTCGGCGGGTTCGGCCCGAAGGGCTACACCGACTATCCGACGATGTGATCGCGAGATCGAGCGACGGCGCCGTCCTCGGCGGCCGTCGCCGATCCTCGGTCGGACGAGCGTTCAGCTCGGCCACCCCCCGATCGACTGCAGCAGGCGAGCGCCCATCGCGTCGATCGTCGCCAGAGACAACGGCCAGGCCGGATTGGCCCGCGAGCCGGGAAAGACGACGTATTGGATGTAGCCGGTGGGCGCGCCCTTCCCGGTGCGCGGATTGGGCTTCTTGCCGCCGAGACGGTCCGCGAGCGCCAGCGACATCTCGCCGAGCGGCGCCTTGGTCGGTCCGCCGTCGGCGACGACGGCGGCGCTCTGCCGGCCGTTCGACAGATTGCGCACCATCACCAGATCGCCCCAGTGGCCGGTCCCCTCGAGGGCGTAGAAGCCGCCGGGGAAGACGATGTACGGGATTTCTTCGGAATCGACGTATTTCGCCGGCTCGGTCGCCGGAACCGCCGGGTTGTGGTCATAGAGCGACGTCTTCGAGACGAAGTAACCGGCGGTCGGTCCCGAGGGCTGGACATAGGGGCGGGACTTGTCGGCCGGATCGACGACGAGCACCGACCGCCAGCCGCGGGTCGGCCAACCGGCGTTGCCGTTGGCGTCCAATCCGATGTTCTTGGGGTGATAGGCGCGCGGCGAACCGTCGGCGTCGAGCGAGACGTTGTCGGTCGTGTAGCAGTAGGCGAATTCGGCCACGTGGAAGACGTCGACGCCCTCGTAGTTCAACCACTTCAACAGAGCCATGGCGTGTTCTCCCTTCGAAAGGACGCAGTCGCCCGCGCTCGCATGGCGCGGCGGGCGCGACATGCGGGGTCAGCCGACGCGGGCCGGTTCGGCCGACGCGACCGCGGCGAGATCGGGCGAGGGAATGTTGTTGCGGATCTGCACGATCCATCCGCCGGGATCGGCGAGGCCGCCGGCGGCGTCGAGCTCCACTTCGCATTTGGAGACCGACTGACCGACGTTGCCGCCGATCACGAAGGCGCGCCGCGCCGCGCGGTCGACCTCGACGACGATGTCGGAGTGGCTGGTGAACCAGCCGGCTCGTGGGGCGTTGTCGTAGGTGACGCGGCTCGCGTCGCCGCCGCGCGGACGGCCGATCAGATCGCCGACGCGCAGCTCGACCTCGCCGGGACGCCAGCCGACCAGAGCGGCGCTCTCGCGGCCGGCGAGGCGGTTGGCGATCGACTTGGCGATCCAGACGGAGTGACCCGCGGCATAGGGGAAGTTGCGCCCCGCGCCGGCCATCTGCATGCAATAGGAGACGAAGACCGCCGACCAGGCGATGTCGATCGTGCCGTCGAGACGGCCGAGGTGAGCGCCATAGGCCTTGGCGAGACGATCGTATTCGGTCGCCGGCTGGACCAGCCAGTAGTCCGCGATCCGGCTCGCGTAGGGCTCCACCGTCTCCTTGCGCGGATGGGGATGGGCGGCGGTTCCGCCGTCCGTGGTCGTCGTGCCGCCCGGCGCGACGAATTTGTCGCCGCGGCCGAGATCGCGCCCGAACCACTCCCATTCGGCGAAAGCCCGCTGCACGAGCGCGTCCGCGAACGCCATCGCATACCCCCTTTTCGCTTTTCGATTGAAGACGTGAAGGCCGTCCTCGCGACGAATTCATTCGCCGGCGCGGCTTTTACTCATTGGAAATTCGTAAGTTCGAGAGGATTCACGACACGAATCAAACAACGACCACGAATGCGCGAATTTTTGCGAACCCGATACCTCTCTTCTTCATTCTGCCGTCGTTTCAATGCCGGCACAAGTCCTTTTACGAGAGATTTTTCTAAATACACGCAATCCGACCCCTTCGGCACGGACGGGCCGAAGGACGCGGGCGCGGCGGTCCTGCCGGCGCTTTTCTTTCGATCGGCTCTTCTCCTATGGTGAGGGCCGGCCGCGGCGATACGGGAAGCGATCATGGGCGAGCGACGGGTCGTGCATCGGGACGAGACGCACGTCTTCTCCGATCTGAAGGGGTTGATGGCCTGCGCCTCGCCGCGGCGCTCCGGCGACGAACTCGCGGGGTTGGCGGCGGCGACCGACACGCGACGGGTGGCGGCGCGGATGGCGCTCGCCGATCTGCCGCTCGCGACCTTCCTCACCGATCCGCTCGTCGCTTACGAGACCGACGAGGTCACACGGCTGATCCACGACCGTCACGACGCGGCGGCCTTCGCGCCGGTCGCGTCGCTGACCGTCGGCGAATTCCGCGAGTGGCTGCTCTCCGACGCGGTCGACGCGGCCGCGCTCGCCCGGCTCGCGCCGGGACTGACGCCGGAGATGGTCGCCGCCGTCTCCAAACTCTGCCGCAACGGCGACCTCGTCGCGATCGCCGCCAAGGCGCGGGTGGTCACGGCCTTCCGCTCGACGATCGGGCTCGAAGGACGGCTCGCGGCGCGGCTCCAACCCAATCATCCGACCGACGATCCGGCGGCGATCGTCGCCGCCACCCTCGACGGCCTGCTCTACGGCATGGGCGACGCGGTGATCGGCGTCAATCCGGCGACCGACAACGTCGAGGCGACGACGCGGCTGCTCGACGTGCTCGACGACCTCCGCCGTCGCTTCGACATTCCGACCCAGACCTGCGTGCTCGCCCACGTCACCACCTCGATCGCGGCGATCGAGAAGGGCGCGCCGGTCGATCTCGTCTTCCAGTCGATCGCCGGCTCGGAAGCCGCGAACCGAGGCTTCGGCGTCTCGCTCGCCCTGCTCGCCGAGGCGCGGGAGGCGGCGCTGTCGCTGAAGCGCGGCACGGTGGGCGCAAACGTCATGTATTTCGAGACCGGCCAGGGCGCGGCGCTGTCGGCGAACGCCCATCACGGCGTCGATCAACAGACCATGGAAGCCCGAGCCTATGCGGTGGCGCGGGAATTCTCGCCGCTGCTGGTCAACACCGTCGTCGGCTTCATCGGCCCAGAATACCTCTACGACGCCAAGGAGATCACCCGCGCCGGCCTGGAAGACCACTTCTGCGGCAAGCTTCTCGGCCTGCCGATGGGCGTCGACGTCTGCTACACCAACCACGCCGAGGCCGATCAGGACGACATGGACGTCCTCGCCCTGCTGCTGGCCCAGGCCGGGGTGAACTTCCTGATCGCGGTGCCCGGCGCCGACGACATCATGCTCAACTACCAGAGCCTGTCGCATCACGACGTGCTCCGCCTGCGCCATCTCCTCGACCGGCGGCCGGCCCCGGAGTTCGAAGCGTGGCTCGGCCGGATGGGGCTCCTCGACGACCGCGGGCGGCTGCCGCCGGCCGCTTCGAGCGTGGCGCGGCGGCTCTTGGCGGGGGGACGCGGATGAGCGACATCGACGACATCTGGTCGACGCTGAAACGGGCGACGCGGGCGCGGATCGGGATCGGCCGGGCCGGCGACGGACTGCCGACCGGCGAACTCCTCGCCTTCCAGATGGCGCATGCGCGGGCGCGCGACGCCGTCCACGGTCGGGTCGACTTCGACGCGATCGCCGCCGCCTTTCCGGATCGAACGGTGGTGCGGGTCGCCAGCGCGGCCGGCGATCGGGCGATCTATCTGCGCCGGCCCGATCTCGGTCGGCGGCTCGGCGAGGGCGAGGCGGAGCGGCTGCCGAAGGGGCCGTTCGACGTCGTCTTCGTCGTCGCCGACGGTCTGTCGGCGGCGGCGGTCGAAGCGCAGGCGGTCGCGACGCTCACCGCGACGTTTCCCCGCCTCGCCGGCCTCTCGATCGGGCCGATCGTGCTCGCTTCGCAGGCGCGGGTGGCGCTCGGCGACGAGATCGGCGCTGCGATGGGCGCGCGCCTCGTCGTGGCGCTGATCGGCGAGCGGCCGGGGTTGTCCGCCGCCGACAGTCTCGGCGCCTATCTGACCTTCGATCCGAAGCCCGGCCGTCTCGACAGCGAGCGCAACTGCCTCTCCAACATCCACGGCCACGGGCTCTCGCCGGAAGCCGCGGCGGGAAAGCTCGCCTGGCTCGTCCGCGAAGCCTTGCGGCGCGGCCTCACCGGCATCGACCTCAAGGAGGCCGCGCCGCAGGAGGCCCTCGCCGACGCGACGGCCTCCACGCCGAGGCTCGGCGAGGTTCAGTGAAGCGCGATACGGGCGTCGACGTTCGCCATGGCGGCGTCGCAGTCCGGGGCCCAGCCGGCGGCGCGTTCCTCCCAGCCCTCGATCGACCAGCGCCACTCGTCGACGTGCGGTCCCGACAGGATCCGCCGAACCCGCGCCCAACCGCGCGGCAAGAGATCGACGACCCAATCGTCGTCGCGGCCGAAGGGCCAGGTCGGACGCCAAGCGAGATGCGGTTCGGCGGCTCGCCCGCCGGGCTCGGTCACGTCTTCGAACATCGGACACTCCTGACGTGGGGCGGTCGTCGGGTCGGCGGTCAACCGCCGGCGCTACGGCCGTGGGGATGTTTTTTCGCCGCCGCCTCGCGCCACGACCGCCACAGGGCGATCTCGGCCTCCGGTCGGCTGCGACGGATCGGGCGACGGCCGAGGTGGACCGTGCCGGCGGCGCCGTCGATCGACAGCCAGTCGCCCTCGGCCGCCTCGACCTCGCCGAGGCGGATCCGACGGCCGACGAGATCGACGGCGAGGGCGGCGCAGCCGACGATGCAGGGGCGGCCCATCTGGCGGGCGACGAGGGCGGCGTGCGCGGTGCGGCCGCCGCTGGCGGTCAAGACGCCGCTCGCCGCGGCGAAGCCGGCGACGTCGGCGGTCGAGGTGTCCGGGCGCGCCAGGATCACCGGATCGCCGGCGGCGGCGAAGCGTTCCGCGGTCTCCGAATCGCAGGCGATGCGGCCGGCGGCGACGCCCGGCGACGCGGCGACGCCGATCGCCGCCGTCGGCGCGTCGTCGTCGAAACCGGTCTCGTCGAGGGCGGCCTCGTCGAGACCGTCGAGACGGGCGACGGCTTCCCTCTCGTCGATCCGTCCCTCTGCGACCAGATCGACGGCGATGGTCAGCGCGGCGCGCGGCGTGCGCTTGGCGGAGCGCGTCTGGAGCAGGAAGAGGCGGCCGCTCTCGACCGTGAACTCGACGTCCTGGACGTCGCCGAAGGCGCGTTCGAGCGTCTCCAGAGCGGCGATCAGCTCTTCGGCCGCGGCCGGCAGGCGTCGCTCGAAATCGGCGCGGCCGAGCGGCGTGCGCCGGCCGGAGACGACGTCCTCGCCCTGGGCGTCGAAGAGGATCTCGATCACCGGCTCCCTCGCCCCGGTGGAAGGGTCGCGGGAGAAGGCGACGCCGGCGCCGGAGCGGCCGTCGGCGTTGCCGTAGACCATCGCCTGGACGGTGACCGCCGTGCCGGCGAGATCCTGCAGCCCATGCAGGCGGCGATAGGTCGCAGCCTTCGGCGCGTTCCAGGAGGCGAAGACGGCGCGGGCGGCGGCGGCGAGCTGATCCATCGGGTCGGCCGGCAGACCGCCGCCCGTCTCGGCATGGGCGAGGGCGCGGACGAGATGGCGGGCGAGCGCTTCGGCGTCGAGGTCGCGGTCGGAGCCGACGCGCTCCTCGGCGACGAGAGCGGCGAGGTCGGCGGAAAGCGGCGCGGGGTCGAGGCCGAGCACGGTCTCGGCCCAGCCCTCGACGAGGCGGCGGCGGCAATCGAGGGCGAAGCGCGGATTGCCGGTCATCCGCACCAAGCCGGCGACGGCGGCCTCGGTCGCGCCGACGTCGAGCACGGTCTCGAGCATTCCCGGCATCGAGCGGGCCGCGCCGGAGCGCACGGAGACGAGCAGCGGCCGACGGCGATCGCCGAAACGGCGGCCGGTCCGCGCCTCCAGGAAGGCGATTCCTTCGGCGAGCAGGCGTTCGAGCGCGGCGAGCGCCTTGGCCTTGCCGCTCGCGACGTCGGCGCAGAGGTCGATCGGCACGACGAAGGCGGGCGGCACGGCGAGGCCGGCGCGGGCCATGGCGGCGAGATTGGCGGCCTTGGCGCCGACGCGGGCCGCATCGTGGGCTTCGGTCTCGGGACCGCCGACGAGGCGCAGACGCGGCATGGCTCCCCTCCCCTTCACGGCCGAACGGCCTCGCGGCCGCGTTGGCTCAGATCGCCGAGGACATGACCACGCATCAGATGGCCGGCGCGGGCGAAGAGATCGGTGGCGCGTTCGACCCTTCGGGCGCATTCGACCACCGCGAAGATGCGCTCGGGCGAAGCGCCGGCGGCGAGCACCGCGGCGATGATGGCGCGCTCCTCGTCGTCGGCGTCGTGTTCGAGGGCGAAGAGGTCGGCGAGGGCGGCGAGCGCGTCGTCGACGTCGACGCGATGCCCGTCGGGGATCGAGGCGGCGGCGTCGGCCATGCGGGCGGCGGCCTCGGCCGAGCGCACCGCGGTGGCGCAGAGCCGGGCGAGATGGCCGTCGACCTCGTCGCCGGGGCGCGCCGGCGGCAGCACCGAGACGAAGAAGGCGGCCTCCTCCAGTTCGTCGATCGCCTGTTCCATCGCGTCGGCGAGCGGACGCACGTCGTCGCGCAGGCCCCAGCGCTCGACGATCGCCCGGATTTCGAGGGCGAGGCGATCGGCCTTCTCCTCGATGCGTTTGGCGGTCGCCGCCGCGGCCTTTTCCGCCGCGCGATCGGGGGCGCGGTCGCGCAGGGCCTCGTCGAGGCCGGCGGCGATCGAGCGGGCGAGCCCGGCCTGGAGGACGATCCGTTGCAGCAGCGAGCTGCCGGAGCGCTCCAGGCGGCCGACCAGTTCGGCGTCGACGGCGTCGCGGACGAGCCGATCGGCGCGGCCGGCGAGGCGGGCGTCGGCGCAGACGGCGAGAACGCGGTCGAGGAAGCCGATCGCCTCGGCCCGGCCGAGCGCCTGGTCGAGGCGGACGCCATAGGGGATGTGGCCGCCGGCGGTGCGCTGGATCGCGCCGTCGACGAGGCCGCCGCCGCCGAACTCCAGGAAGGCGCGATGGCCCTTCCGGTCGCGGGCGGCGCGGCGCAGGATCGCGATCGCGTCCGGCTTGGCGACGAAGCGTTGGAGCTGCTTGCGCGCCTTGTTCCAGTCGATCAGGAAGACCAGGGCCGCGCCGATCGCCTGCAGGAAGGCGTCGCGCTCGTCGGCGTCGGCGGGCGCGAGCCGCGCCGTGACGAGATGGAAGGCTTCGCCCTCGGCGAGCCCTTCGACCTTCTCGGCCGCGGTCTTCGACCAGTCGACCTTCGAGAGCCCCTCGAAGAGCGAGACGAAGAAGGCGGCGCGCGGCTTGTGGACGTCGGTATAGGTCAGCGTCACCTCGTCGGCGGTGACGACGACGCAGAGGACGTGGGCGTCGGTGGTGCCGATGTCGTTCTGCAGGAGCAGCCGATCGCCGGCGCGCGCCGCCGTCGTGTCGAGGCCGGGGTGGTCGAACTTCAGCTCGCGCGTCTCGGCGAGGCCGCGCATGAAGGCGGCGACGGCGCGGCGGTCGTCGCCGTCGAGGCCGGAACAGTGCGCGCCGTCGACGATCTCGTCGGCATGGGCGACGGCGAGGCGGTTCAGGGCCTTGTGCAGGTCCATCACCAGCCGGTGGACGCTGTCGGCGCCCTTCGACGCGGCGGTGATGGCGGGGATGGCGGCGCGGGCGATCCTGTCCTGCGGCGCGGCGAGGATCGGGCGCAGATCGCGCCAGCGGTGGCGCCAGGGCGTGTCCGGGTCGGCCTCAACGTCGGCGACGGTCTCGACCATGGCGGCGACGTCGTCGGCGAGGCCGTCGAGCCAGAGGGCGAGGCCGGGCGCGCGCAGGCCGTCGGCCTCGTCGGCGGCGGCGTCGCGGACGAGGACGCGCACCGCCTCCGCCGCGACGGCGACGTCATGCGCCTCGCGGCCGAGATCGAGCGGGGCCGCGGCCGGAGCGAGCGCATGGCCGAGCGCCGCCTGAAGGGCGCTCATGCGCAGCTTGGCGCGGTCGTTGGCGGCGAGCGCGGCGCGAATGCGGCTCGGCCACAGGAGCGCGGTCTCGCCCAGATGTTCGACGATCCGGGTCTTGGCGATCATGGGATCCCTCGTCCGTTGTCGTGCGACGAACGATCCCTAGCGCAGAGCGGGGCGGCCGCGCCTTGCGGGACGTCATTCACCGAACCGTCACGATGTCGAAAGAGGTGCGATCCGCCGGAGGCGTCGCGGAGATGTGATGTGAAGTCGGACGGAGATGGTGGGCGGTGAGGGGATCGAACCCCCGACCCTCTCGGTGTAAACGAGACGCTCTACCGCTGAGCTAACCGCCCCGGGATCCGGCCGCCGCCGGATCTTCGGCCACGCCCTCGGGCGCGCCGTCGCCTCGGCTCGAGGCGCGCTCGCCGGCGGACCGGCGAAGCGGAACGGCGCCGGACATCCGGCGCCGCAGATGGCGTGAAACGGAACGACCCGCCGTCGATCCGCTCGCAGCGTCGGGCGCGCCCGACGGACGACGTCAGGCGTTGACGCTGTCCTTCAGAGCCTTGCCGGCGCGGAACTTCGGCGCCTTCTGCTCCGGAATCGCGATGGTCTCGCCGGTGCGCGGGTTGCGGCCTTCCGAGGCGGCGCGGACCGCGACGACGAAGTTGCCGAAGCCGGCGATCTTCACGTCGTCGCCCTTGGCGAGGGCGGCCGTGATCGCATCGAAGACGGCCTCGACGGCCTCGCCGGCGGCCACCTTGGTCTGGCCGGTCTTGGTGGCGACTTCGGCGATCAGGTCGTTCTTGTTCATCGTCTCAAGTCCTTCGTTCATCGTTGGTGGACGGCAAGCGCCGTCGGTCGCCGATCGATCTGAGTTGGCCTCGCCGCCGATCACGCATCCGCGGATCCGGCGCGACGGGCGTTCGATCCCTCGCCTCCCCTCGGTTCGGCGGGACAGGCTCGAACATGCGCCAGAAGCCCCGAAAAGCGGCGTTTCGCAAGGGGTTTTTCGTGTCTCCCGGCGAATTTTCGACCGAAAAGCGGAGACGACGCGACGAGCGTCGCGCCGCCGGGCGCCGTTGTGACGAAAATGCCCCGCGGAAACGATTTCCGCGGGGCATCGCAAGGGGATCGAATCGAACGCTCAGTGGGCGGTGACGCCGGCCGCGTCGTCGTCGGAGGCCTTGGGCGAGTTCGCCGGCTCCTCCCACTCGATGCGCTCGGGCATGCGCGTCAGGGCATGCGTCAGCACCTCGTCCATGCGGCCGACCGGCACGATCTCGAGACCCGACTTCACGTTGTCCGGGATGTCGGCGAGATCCTTGGCGTTCTCCTCCGGGATCAGCACCTTCTTGATGCCTCCCCGAAGAGCCGCCAGGAGCTTCTCCTTGAGGCCGCCGATCGGCAGGACGCGGCCGCGCAGCGTCACTTCGCCGGTCATGGCGACGTCGTGGCGCACCGGGATGCCGGTCAGCACCGAGACGATGCAGGTCGCCATCGCCGTGCCGGCCGAGGGGCCGTCCTTCGGAGTGGCGCCTTCCGGCACGTGGACGTGGACGTCGCGCTTCTCGAACAGCGGCGGTTCGATGCCGAAGTCGAGGGCGCGGGAGCGGACGTAGGACGCCGCCGCCGAGATGGACTCCTTCATCACGTCGCGCAGGTTGCCGGTGACCGTCATGCGGCCCTTGCCGGGCATGGTGACGGCTTCGATGGTGAGCAACTCGCCGCCGACCTCGGTCCAGGCGAGGCCGGTGACGACGCCGACCTGGTCCTCCTGCTCCGCCTCGCCGTGACGGAAGCGCGGCACGCCGAGATAGGCCTCCAGCTTCTCCTTGTCGACGTCGACGGCGATCGCCTTCTTCAGCACCAGATCCTTGGTCGCCTTGCGGGCGAGGGTCGCCATCTCGCGCTCGAGATTGCGGACGCCGGCTTCCCGCGTGTAGGTGCGGATCGCCTCGCGCAGCGCCTCGTCGGAGATCGAGAACTCGCCCTCCTTCAGACCATGGTCCTTCATGGTCTTGGGGATCAGATGCTTGCGGGCGATCTCGACCTTCTCGTCCTCGGTGTAGCCGGCGATGCGGATGATCTCCATGCGGTCCATCAGCGGCGCCGGGATGTTCAGCGTATTCGCCGTGGTCACGAACATCACGTCCGAGAGGTCGTATTCGACCTCCAGGTAGTGGTCCATGAAGGTGGAGTTCTGTTCCGGATCGAGCACCTCGAGTAGGGCCGAGGACGGATCGCCGCGGAAGTCCTGGCCCATCTTGTCGATCTCGTCGAGCAGGAAGAGCGGGTTGGACTTCTTGGCCTTGCGCATCGACTGGATGACCTTGCCGGGCATCGAGCCGATGTAGGTGCGGCGGTGACCGCGGATCTCGGCCTCGTCACGCACGCCGCCGAGCGACACGCGCACGAACTCGCGGCCCGTCGCCTTGGCGATCGAGCGGCCGAGCGAGGTCTTGCCGACGCCCGGAGGGCCGACGAGGCAGAGGATCGGGCCCTTCAGCTTGTTGGCGCGGCTCTGCACGGCGAGATATTCGACGATTCGCTCCTTGACCTTGTCGAGGCCGTAGTGGTCGTCGTCGAGGATCCCTTGCGCGAAGTTCAGGTCCTGCTTCAGCTTGGAGCGCTTCGCCCACGGAATGCCGAGCAGCCAGTCGAGATAGTTGCGCACGACGGTGGCCTCGGCCGACATCGGCGACATCTGACGCAGCTTCTTCAGCTCGCCGGCGGCCTTTTCGCGGGCCTCCTTGTTGAGCTTGGTCTTGGCGATGCGCTCTTCCAGCTCGGCGATCTCGTCGCGGCCTTCCTCGCCGTCGCCGAGCTCCTTCTGGATCGCCTTGATCTGCTCGTTCAGATAGTACTCGCGCTGGGTCTTCTCCATCTGGCGCTTGACGCGCGAGCGGATCCGCTTCTCGACCTGGAGGACCGAAATCTCGCTCTCCATGTGGCCGAGCACCTTCTCCAGACGCTCGGAGACGGGCAGCGTGGCGAGCAGCTCCTGCTTCTCGGGGATCTTCACCGCGAGATGCGAGGCGATGGTGTCGGCGAGCTTGGAATGGTCCGTGATCTGGGTCACGGTGCCGAGCACTTCCGGCGACACCTTCTTGTTGAGCTTCACGTAGTTCTCGAACTCGGCGACGACCGAGCGGCCGAGCGCCTCCAGTTCGACCGGATCGTCGACGACGTCGGCGACGACCTTCACCGAGGCCTCGAAGATGTCGGAGCGGTCGCCGAAGGCGACGATCTCGGCGCGGCTGGCGCCCTCGACCAGCACCTTGACGGTGCCGTCGGGCAGCTTGAGCAGCTGCAGCACAGAGGCGAGCGTGCCGATGCGATAGATGTCGTCGGTCGACGGATCGTCGTCGGAAGCGTTCTTCTGGGTGGCGAGCAGGATCTGCTTGTCGGCCTTCATCACCTGTTCGAGGGCGCGGATCGACTTCTCGCGGCCGACGAACAGCGGCACGATCATGTGCGGGAAGACGACGATGTCGCGCAGCGGCAGCACCGCGTAGACGTCGGCGCCGGGTGCGGGAACGCCGGTCGGGGTGGTTTCGTCGGTCATCACATCGTCCTCTCTCGCCTCGGCGTCGCCTCCCGGTCGCGGTCTCGCGCCCCGGGTCGTCGCCGGATCGGTCACGCCTCACCGGCCCACCGGCTCCGCGCTCCTCCGCTGGGATCTCACCATGCAGATTTCGCGCCGAACCGACGAGCCGATCGGACGAATGGGCCTCTCCGCGATGATCGCGCGAGACGGCCCGCCCTCCTTCGACCGCACCGTTCTCCCATTAGGTGGCTACCCGTAGGGGGCAAGTCAAGGCGGAGGACGCGAGAGGGAAAAGGCCGCGTGAACATGTCGAAGGTCCCTTGCGCCTCAGGGACTTGCCGCAGCGCAGAGCGAACGGCGAGGGAGATCGCGGAGCGGGCCGACGGCTCCGACCGCCACCGTGCCGGCGGGCGACTCGGACGCCCGCAAACGGAAACGCCCGATCGGCGGGCGATCGGGCGTCCATTTCTTCGGCAGAGCCTGCGCGGCGATCAGGCGCTGGTCGCCTCGTCGTCGGCCTCGTCCTCGTAGGTGTAGAGCGGACGGGCGTTGCCGGTCACCACTTCCGGCGAGATCACGATCTCCTTGACGCCCTTCAGGCCCGGCAGCTCGAACATGGTCTCGAGCAGGATGCCCTCGAGGATCGAGCGCAGTCCGCGCGCGCCGGTCTTGCGCTCGATCGCCTTGCGGGCGATCGCCTTCAGCGCGTCCTCGTGGAAGACGAGCTCGACGCCCTCCATCTCGAACAGGCGCTGGTACTGGCGGGCGAGCGCGTTCTTCGGCGCGGTCAGGATCTCGACGAGAGCCGCCTCGTCGAGATCCTCGAGCGTCGCGATGATCGGCAGACGGCCGATGAACTCGGGGATCAGGCCGAATTTGACCAGATCCTCGGGTTCGACCTCGCGGAAGATCGCGCCGGTGCGGCGGTCTTCCGGGGCCTGGACCTTGGCCTTGAAGCCGATCGAGGTGCCGCGGCCGCGGTCGGAGATGATCCGGTCGAGGCCGGCGAAGGCACCGCCGACGATGAACAGGATGTTGGTCGTGTCGACCTGCAGGAACTCCTGCTGCGGATGCTTGCGGCCGCCCTGCGGCGGCACGGAAGCGACCGTGCCTTCCATGATCTTGAGCAGGGCCTGCTGCACGCCCTCGCCCGACACGTCGCGGGTGATCGACGGGTTGTCGGACTTGCGGCTGATCTTGTCGACCTCGTCGATGTAGACGATGCCGCGCTGGGCGCGCTCGACGTTGTAGTCGGCCGACTGCAGCAGCTTCAGGATGATGTTCTCGACGTCCTCGCCGACGTAGCCGGCCTCGGTCAGCGTCGTCGCGTCCGACATGGTGAAGGGGACGTCGAGGATGCGGGCGAGCGTCTGGGCGAGCAGCGTCTTGCCGGTGCCGGTCGGGCCGATCAGCAGGACGTTCGACTTCGCCAGCTCGACGTCGTTGTTCTTCGAGGCGTGGTTCAGCCGCTTGTAGTGGTTGTGAACCGCGACCGACAGCACCTTCTTCGCATGATCCTGGCCGATGACGTAGTCGTCGAGCACCTTGCGGATCTCGCGCGGCGTCGGAATCCCGTCCCGCGACTTCACCAGCGAGGACTTGTTCTCCTCGCGAATGATGTCCATGCACAGCTCGACGCATTCGTCGCAGATGAACACCGTCGGTCCGGCGATCAGTTTGCGAACTTCGTGTTGCGACTTGCCGCAGAACGAGCAGTAGAGCGTGTTCTTGCTGTCGCTTCCGGTGACCTTGCTCATCGCCAACCCCGTCTCGCGGTCGTTCGTCCGACGGTTTCGGGGCCATGCGCCTCACGAAACCACCCTGCCCTCCCGTCCCTCTCGGGTCGGAAACGCGTTTCGGCCGCAGTCCATCCGATCATGCTAGATCCGAGAAGATCAAGACCGCCTTAACGACGATCCCTCCCCGCATCACGATCGTGGTGGTCTTCCGCGTCTCGTTCGGGAGACGTTTCGACCGACTTGCGGCAGATCAGACGACCCGGTCCGCGCCTTTCTTCTCTCGAGCGTCCCGTCGGACCACCGACAATTCCGACAGGACCTTCCGCACCACGGCTCACGCGATGCGATCTTCGTGCCACGGCGGGAGGGATCTGCCGGGATCCTCTCGCCGGGGGCTTGCGCCCGTCGGCACGCTCAGCCGGCCGCGGCCTCGAGCGCGGCGCGGCTGGTGATGACGTCGTCGACGAGACCGAAGGACTTGGCGCCGTCGGCCGTCATGAAGTTGTCGCGCTCCAGCGCCTCGTGGATCGCCTCGAGGGTCTGGCCGGTGTGAACGACGTAGATCTCGTTCAGCCGCTGCTTCAGCGACAGGATCTCCTGGGCGCGGATCGCGATGTCGGAGGCCTGACCACGGAAGCCGGCGGAGGGCTGATGCACCATCACCCGCGAATTGGGCAGGCAGAAGCGCGAGCCCTTCTCCCCGGCGCAGAGCAGGAGCGAGCCCATCGAGGCGGCCTGGCCGACACACAGCGTCGAGACCGCCGGCTTGATGAACTGCATGGTGTCGTAGATCGCCAGACCCGCCGTGACGGAACCGCCCGGCGAGTTGATGTACATGGCGATTTCCTTGTTCGGGTTCTCCGCCTCGAGGAACAGCAGCTGGGCGCAGACCAGCGTCGCCATGTAGTCCTCGACCGGCCCGGTGATGAAGATGATCCGCTCCTTCAACAGGCGCGAATAGATGTCGTAGGCGCGCTCGCCGCGGTTGGTGGTCTCCACCACCATCGGCACCAGCATGCTCATGTAAGCGTCGACGGGATCCTTCATCGTCTCACCAGACCTTTCGATTCTCGTCGCGGCCACGACCCCGGATCGCTCCGGACGATCGGCCGACAGGCTCCTCAGCGGTCGCGGGACGTGGGAACGCGCGACGTCGGCGGCGTCGGCCGCCCTTTTCTCGATACATATAGCCTCGAAGGCGCGTCGGGAAGGGGCGCGCATGCGCCCTCCCCGCGCCGTCGCAATCATCGTCAACGCCGCGCCAACGCCTTGGGCTGCCGCAGCTTTCCGACTTCGTCGCCGAACCGGGCGGGTCCGAGACGACGAAACCCGCCCTGAGGGGGCGGGTTTCGAAAGCGCTCGCGCGGCCTTTCGGGCCGGCGAATCGAGGTCCGATCACGCCTCTTCGGCGTCGGCCATCAGGTCCTCGGGGGTGACTTCCTTGTCGGTCACCTTGCACTCGGCGAGGATCAGATCGACGACCTTCTCCTCGAAGATCGGGGCGCGCAGCGAGGCCAGCGCCATCTGGTTCGACCGATAGTAGTCGAACACCTGCTTCTCCTGGCCGGGGAACTGGCGGACGCGATCGATGAGGGCGCGCTGGACCTCCTCGTCGGTCACCTGGACCTCACGCTTCTCGCCGACCTCGGAGAGAACCAGGCCGAGGCGGACGCGGCGGGTCGCGATCTTGCGGTAGTCGGCCTTGGCCTCCTCCTCGGTCGTGCCCTCGTCGGCGAAGCTCTTGCCGGTCTGCTGGAGCTCGGCCTGGGCCTGGTTCCAGATGTTCTCGAACTCGCCCTCGACGAGCTTCTCGGGCAGATCGAAGGCATACTGCTCGTCGAGCTTGTCGAGGAGCGCGCGCTTGACCTTGGCGCGGGTGGCGCCGGCGTACTGGGCGCCGATCTGCTCCTTGATGATCTCACGCAGCTTGTCGAGGCTCTCGATGCCGAGCTTCGAAGCCCATTCGTCGTCGATCGCCAGTTCGCCCGGCGCCTGGACGCCCTGCACCTTGCAGGCGAACTCGGCCGGCTTGCCGGCGAGATGGGCGGCGGCGTAGTCCTCCGGGAAGGCGACCTTGACGACGACGTCGTCGCCGACCTTCGCGCCGACCAGCTGATCCTCGAAGCCGGGGATGAACTGGTTGGAGCCGAGCACCAGATCGACGCCTTCGGCCGAGCCGCCCTCGAAAGCGACGCCCTCGATGGTGCCGACGAAGTCGATCTTGACCTTGTCGCCGGCTTCCGCCTTCGCGCCCTCGGCCTTGTCGGCGAAGGGACGGTTGCCTTCGGCGATCTGCTTCAGGCGTTCTTCGACCTCTTCGTCCTTGACCGGGACGATCGGACGCTCGACCTCGATGCCGCTCCAGTCGGCGATCTCGAAGGTCGGCAGCAGCTCGTAGGCCGCGGTGAAGACCAGATCGGCCTCGCCGAGCACGACCTTCTCGGCGGCGCAGCCTTCGGCCAGCGCCACGTCGGGGTTGAGCGCCGGACGCTCGCCGCGACCTTCGACCACTTCGCGGATCGATTCGCCGATGACCTCGTCGACGATGCGCGCCATCTCCTGCGCGCCGACGAGGCGCTTCAGGTGGGCGGTCGGGACCTTGCCGGGACGGAAGCCGTTGATGCGGACGGTGTCCTTCATCTCGACGAGGCGCTTGTCGAGGCGGCCGACGAGATCGGCGGCCGGAACCGTGATGGAGAGTTCGCGCTTCAGGCCCTCGGAAAGGGTTTCGGTCACCTGCATGGGGGTCGACGTCCTGGTTTCGTGATCGGAAGGTCGGGGCGCGATACCGAAAGTGAGCGCGCGCGAACGCGCGGCCTCGGGACCGAACCCGCCGTGGTGGCGCTTCTTAAGCGCGTGAGCCGGGAAGGACAAGGGGAAAAGCGGCCGACGGGGCGTTCGCGCCGGGACCAGCGAGCATTTTTCGGATCGCGCCGGCGGCGGGGCGCCGCCCCGCGGATCACAATGTCGGCGTCCACGCCATGAGAACGGCGAAGATCGCCAGGGAGACGGCGGTATGCGCGGTCAGGACGCGGTGGACGAAGCGGCGCTCGTCGGCGGTCGCCGGGCCCTGCGGCATGAACAGCGGCACGATGAAGGGCGGCGGCAGGATCATCAGGGTGAAGAGCGCGACCGAGAAGCGAGGCTCGAGGCCGAGGCCCCATCCGAGGACGCCCCAGGCCGCCACGCCGGCGAGCGGCAGCTGCAGGGCGAGACGCAGGGCGACCACCTTCGCCACTTCGCCGAAGGCGCCCTTCTCGAGATGGAAGCCGTGGCCGACGACGATCAGGATCAGGGGCGCGGTCAGCGGCGCGAGCATCCTGAGCGTCGCCATCACCGCGTCGAGACCGGGGATGCGGTCGAGGTCGGCGGCGTGGACGCCGAGGAGATCGAGTCCGACGCCGGCGGCGATCGCCAGGATCACCGGGTTCTTCGCGAAGCGGGCGAGGGTCGCGCCGAGGCTCGGCTTCTCCTCGCGGCTCGCCAGCAGCAGGCCGAAGAAGACGAACCAGATGAAGAGTTCGTGGCCGAGCGCCACCACGGCGATGGTCGGCACCGCGGCGAGCCCGAAGGCGCCGGCGAAGAGGCCGATGCCGAGCATGCCGTATTCGTAGCCGGTCATCAGGAAGCGCGCCCACGGCCGTTCGACGCCGCCGAGCCGCAAGAGGAGCGGGCCGAGAAAGAGGCCGACGAGGCAGATCGCGAAGACCAGCGCCACGACGAGGAGATATTCGCGCCGGAGGTCGAGATCGACGAAGGAGAGGAACAGCACCGCCGGCAGGACGATGCGCACGACCAGAAGCTTCAGCGCGTCGCCGGTCGCTTCGTCGACGAGGCGGCCGACGCGCAGGCCCCAGCCGAGCGCCAGGAGTAGGAAGATCGGCAGAATGCGCGGCAGCAGCGTGAGCATGAGGGAGCGGCCTCCGAGTCGTCGGGGCCATGTTGCCACAGCGTGCGCGGCGACCGCATCGACCCGATGGGCGGGGCTCCCCTGCGACGGAGGGCGGGGAAGATCACGGCCGGCGGCGGCGCGTCAGTCCTTGGAGGCGAGCACGTAGTGACGGCGCTTGTCTTCGTACATGCGGGCGTCGGCGCGGCGCGCCACGTCCTCGATCACCGCGCCCGGCCCCACGGCGGTGGCGGCGCCAGCGGCGAAGGAGAGGGTCGCTCCGCCGTAGAACTGGTTGTTGAGGTCGGTCAGACGATGGATGTTCTCGATCATCGCCTCGGCGGCGAGGGCGTCGGCGCCGGGCATCAGGATCGCGAATTCGTCGCCGCCGATGCGGGCGGCGCGGTACGGCGCCTCGGCGGCGGCGGCGACCACCTCGCCGGCGCGCCGCAACAGTTGATCGCCGGCGGCGTGGCCCTTGCGGTCGTTGAGCGCCTTGAGGCCGTTCAGATCGGCGACGACCACCGAGACCGGCCACAGGCCGGCGCGCTGCAGCCGATCGATCTCGTCGACGTAGAAGGAGCGATTGTGCAGCTTGGTCAGCACGTCGTGCTTGCCGAGGAATTCGAGATAGGCCTCGGCCTTCTTGCGGGCGGTGATGTCGGTCAGCGCCACCTGGACCAGCGACCAGTCGGCCTCGTGTCCGGGAAACACCGAAAACTGCATGAGCAGGTTCAACTCTTCGCCGTCGAGGGCGTAGTTGACCACCTCGCGCTGCTGCAGGAGCTTGCCGGCCCACAGATCGATCAGCTGTTCGCGGAAGGGCTGGCGCATCGCGTCACGGAAGACCTCGTGCTTGCGCAGCAGGAGCTCGCCGCGGTCGGCGGCGCGGAAGAGGCGCAGCGTCGCGTTGTTGACGTCGAGGATCCGGATCTCGCTCATGCAGCGCTCGACGAATTCCGGATGGACGTCGGTGAAGGTGCGGAAGTCGTCGATGCCGCAGGCGCGGACCTCGTCGACGAGCCGTTTGACGCCGGAGAAGTCCTCGACCCACAGCGACACCGGCGAGTGGTCGAAGAGGCCGCGCGCGTAGGCGTCGACCTCGGCCTTGGCGCGGCGGGCCTGCTCGCGTTCGGTGACGTCGTCGATGGCGACCAGCACCCGGCCCCAGTCGCCCTCGGACCCGGGCAGGAGCGCGCCGTTCAACAGGATGTCGAGGCGACGGCCGGAGAGCGTGTAGTTGACGGTCTGGCTGGAGAAGGTGGTCGAGCCCTCGAAGAGCTGGACCAGCTCCTCGGCATAGACCGCCAGCATGTCGCCACGGAAGACCCGATCGAGGCTGCCGAGCAGGCGGAAGCGATCGGGCGCCTCGTAGAGCTGCAACGTGCGCCGGTTGACGTCGATCACCCGGATCAGCGCGGCGCAGCGCGAGACGCGGGTTAGATCGGCGAGCAGGAAGGCGCGCAGATCGGTCACGCCCTCGTCGCGCCAGGCGTCCAATTGCGCCTTGACGCCGGAATAATCCTCGAGCCAGAGCGAGATCGGCGCGAGTTCGAACATCGCGAGGCCGTCCTCGGACGGCTTCTCCGGATGCCCCACCGCATCGTTCCCGCGCGCTTCGACCGCACGTCCGCTCATGGCAGATCCCTACCTCTCGTCCCGACGGGGAACGAGAATGGGCCACCAGCGATTGCCACGGGGTTAAGCGACGACCGATGGAGGTCGGAAATAATGTTGCCGAACCGTATCTCGCTCCGCCCGGCGCATCGCGCCGAGCGGCGAACTTGGTGCGGGTGAAGGGACTCGAACCCCCAAGGCTTGCGCCAGCGGAACCTAAATCCGCCGTGTCTACCAGTTCCACCACACCCGCGAACCGCCGATCGAGGTAGCCCGAAGCGCGACGCGAGGCAAGACGTCGCGACGCTCACCTGGTCGAGGTCAGCTTCGGATCGACCGCGGTCACCGGCGTCGTCGACGCGCCCGCCCTGGCGGCGACCGAGGGCGTCGCGGCGCCGGTGTCGGGCGTCGACAGGGCGATGAATTCCGACATCTTCGCCTCGATCGTCTGCGGGAAACAGAGCGTGTAGTAGTTCTGCACCACCCGATAACCGACGCCGGCGGACGCGATCTCGGAGCGTTTGCGTTCGATCTCGGTGCGATAGGCGACCTGGAGCTTGGTCACGGTGCGGAACACCAGCTCCGGCTCCATCTTGAAGAGATAGCTGTCGAGCCACTTCTCGGTCAGCTGCGCGCCGACGCCGAAGGCGGCGGCCACCGTGGTGATGGTCGGATCGGCGACGCGGGCGGCGGCGAGCAGGCCCGAGGCGTTCTTGCTCAACAGGTCGAGAATGTCGCTGTCGCGCTGGCGCATGCGGGTGAAGCGGAAGTTCAGGCGCAGATATTCGGCGCATTCCTCGTCGACGTAGTTGAAGCCGAGTTGGGTCGCCTCCCACCACAGCGGCGCGCCGGTCAGGCTCGCATCGCGCTTCTTGGCGAAGCCGGCGAGCGTGTCCATCACGGCGGCCTGACGCGCCAACTTGGTCTCGACGTCGGCGACGGCGATGGTCGGCCCGGGGCCGTAGCGCTGGTCGACGTCGGGCAACTTGGAACAACCGAACAGAAGCAACGCGGCGGCGAGCGACGCGTACGCGCGACGAGACATGGTCGAGCCCCCCCCCTCTTCCCCGGGGAAATCGTCCTCTTCTCGTGCAGAGATTGCAATCCCAAAAAAACACACGTCAACGCTTTGTTCACGTTCGACGTGTGCGACGGGATTTCCTCAATCGGTTCCGCCGAGGTCCTCCTCCTCGTCCTCCTCCGCGTCCTCGGCGTCCCAGGCGCGGCGACGGGCCTCTTCGGCGAGCGCGGTGAGGATCGGGCGGAGCTCGGCGGCGAGATCCTCGGCGATCAGGCCGGGCCCGGCGCGGCGGCCGCATTCGCCGTGCAGCCAGACGGCGGCGGCCGCCGCCTCGAAGGCGGACAGGCCGCGAGCCAGGAGACCGCCGACGAGGCCGGCGAGGACGTCGCCGGAGCCGGCGGTGGCGAGATCGGGCGGCGCATTGTCGGCGATCGCGGCGCGGCCGTCGGGCGCGGCGATCACCGTGTCCGGTCCCTTCAGGACGACGACTGCGGCGGAGCGGGCGGCGGCGGCGCGGGCGCGTTCGGTCTTGGGCAGCGGCGAGGTCTTCTCGGCCAAATCCGGGAAGAGACGAGCGAATTCGCCCTCGTGCGGGGTCAGGACCACCGGCGCGGGGCGCGCGGCGATCGCGGCGAAGGCGGGCTCGGGCGCTTCCGCGAGAGTGGTGAGGGCGTCGGCGTCGAGGACGAGCGCGGCGGCGGCGGCGAAGGCGGCCTCGATCAGGGCGCGCGTCCCCTCGCCCACCCCGACGGCGGGACCGAGGACGAGGGCGTTGCGGCGCGGATCGGCGAGGATCTCGGCGAGGCCGGCCGCGCCGTCCATCCGGGCGAGCATGACGGCGGTCAGGTGGCAGGCGTTGACGACCAACGCGTCGGGGGGCGAGGCGAGCGTCACCAGCCCCGCCCCGACCCGGAGCGCGGCGTCGGCCGCCAGGCGCGCCGCGCCGGTGCGGGCGAGCGGGCCGGAGACGACGACGGCGTGGCCGCGCGAATACTTGTGCCCGTCGAGGGCGGGCGCCGGCAGCGCGTCGCGCCACAGCGGCGGCAGGTCGCGGAAGGTCTTCGGCGCGATCGCGGCGAGCACGTGGGGACGGATGCCGATGTCGGCGACCAGGGTCTGGCCGCAGAGCAGGCGGCCGGGCAGCAGGAGATGGCCCGGCTTCATCCGAAAGAAGGTGACCGAAAAGGCGGCTCGGATCGCCACGCCCATGACGCGGCCGGTGGCGCCGTCGACGCCGGAGGGCAGATCGACCGCCACCACCGGCCGACGGGCGGCGTTGACCGCTTCGACCGCTTCGGCGGCGCGGCCGTCCAACGGGCGAGCGAGGCCGGCGCCGAAGAGCGCGTCGACCACCACCGTCGCCTCGCGCAGGGCGCGCGGCAACGTCGCCGGATCGAGGGGTTCGACCGCGCCGCGCCAGCGCTCGGCCGCCTCCGCCGCGTCGCCGACGAGCCGGGCGCGGTCGCCGAGCAGCATCAGGCGGACGACGCAGCCGCGTTCCTTCAGGATACGGGCGGCGACGAAACCGTCGCCGCCGTTGGCGCCGGGGCCGCAGAGGACGAGGACGCGCGCGCCGACCGGCCAGCGATGGCCGACCGCGTCGGCGACGGCGCGGCCGGCGTTTTCCATCAGGACGCGACCGGGCGTGCCGCCGGCGATGGCGCGGGCGTCGGCTTCGGCCATTTCGGCCGGGGTCAGCAATTCGATCAAGGGAGCCACCTCGCGTCGCAGTCGACGAGGTTCCTCATAGCGCGAAACTACCCCTCGCCTCCACTCGATGCGCAGGACGAGCGGGATGACGCCGCGTCGCCCGCTCGGCGAGCGGGCATGTGCTCAAATTTTTTCCATTTGCCCACGAAATGAACTGCGATCTATTCTCCCGCTCGGATGCGACCGGATCGTGGTCGCGCTTTCCCTAGAGGTCGTAGGCGACCTCGGCCCGGCGTGAGGTGGCACGGGGATTGCCAAGGTCCGACGCGAGCCGGCCGTCTCGGGACCGGCTCCTCCCCAGTTTCTTCGGAGTATGGGAAGCAGATGAAGAAGATCGAGGCCATCATCAAGCCCTTCAAGCTCGACGAGGTGAAGGAGGCCCTCCAGGAGGTCGGCCTCCAGGGCATCACCGTGACCGAGGCGAAGGGTTTCGGCCGCCAGAAGGGTCATACCGAACTGTACCGGGGCGCCGAGTACGTGGTGGACTTTCTGCCGAAGGTGAAAGTCGAGATCGTCCTGCCGGACGAAACGGTCGAAAAGGCCGTCGAAGCCATTCGCAAGGCCGCCCAGACCGGGCGGATCGGCGACGGCAAGATCTTCGTTTCCAACATCGAAGAAGCCGTGAGAATCCGGACCGGCGAAACGGGACTCGACGCGATCTGAGCGACACGCTAGATCCCTCGTCCGTCTCACTCTCCTTCCCGCCCCGACAATTCCCGTCGAGCGCACCGGACCAGTGCACACCCAAGTGAAAGGGATAGATCCCATGACGAAGACCGCGAAGGACGTCCTCGCCCTCATCAAGGAGCAGGACGTCAAGTACGTCGATTTCCGCTTCACCGATCCGCGCGGCAAGTGGCAGCACGTCACCTTCGACGTCGGTCTGGTCGACGAGGACATCTTCGCCGAAGGCACCATGTTCGACGGCTCTTCGATCGCCGGCTGGAAGGCCATCAACGAGTCCGACATGGTCCTGATCCCGGATCCGGAGACCGCGTTCATCGACCCGTTCTTCGCCCAGACCACTCTGGTGATCGTGTGCGACATCCTGGAGCCGTCGGGCGACCGTTACGGCCGTGACCCGCGCGGCATCGCCAAGAAGGCCGAGGCCTATCTGAAGACCACCGGCATCGGCGACAGCTGCTTCTTCGGTCCCGAAGCCGAATTCTTCATCTTCTCGGACGTCCGCTACTCGGCCGACCCCTACAACACCGGCTTCCAGGTCGACGATCCGGAGCTGCCGATCAACACCGCCACCGAATACGAGGGCGGCAACCTCGGCCATCACGTCAAGACCAAGGGCGGCTACTTCCCGGTTCCGCCGATCGACAGCTGCCAGGACATCCGTGGCGAGATGCTGTCGATGATGGCCAAGATGGGCGTCGTCACCGAGAAGCACCACCATGAGGTCGCCTCGGCCCAGCACGAGCTCGGCATCAAGTTCGCGCCGCTGACCCGCGTCGCCGACCATCTGCAGATCTACAAGTACGCGATCCATCAGGTCGCCGCCGCCTACGGCAAGTCCGCGACCTTCATGCCGAAGCCGGTGTTCGGCGACAACGGCTCGGGCATGCACGTCCACCAGTCGATCTGGAAGGACGGCAAGCCGACCTTCGCCGGCAACCAGTACGCCGATCTCTCCGAGACCTGCCTCTACTACATCGGCGGCATCCTGAAGCACGCCAAGTCGCTGAACGCCTTCACCAACCCGTCGACCAACTCCTACAAGCGTCTGGTCCCGGGCTACGAGGCTCCGGTGCTGCTCGCCTACTCGGCCCGTAACCGTTCGGCTTCGGTCCGTATTCCGTGGGGCAACTCGCCGAAGGCCAAGCGCATCGAGGTCCGCTTCCCGGATCCGACCGCCAACCCCTATCTCGCCTTCGCCGCCATGCTCATGGCCGGTATCGACGGCATCGTGAACAAGATCCATCCCGGCCCGGCGATGGACAAGAACCTCTACGATCTGCCGCCGAAGGAGCTCAAGAAGATCCCGACCGTGTGCGGCTCGCTGCGCGAAGCGCTCGACAGCCTCAAGAAGGACAACGCCTACCTCACGGCCGGCGGCGTCTTCGAGCCGGACTTCATCGAGAGCTACATCGAGCTCAAGACCGAAGAGCTGATGCGCTACGAGATGACCCCGCATCCGGTCGAGTACGAGATGTACTTCTCCTGCTGATCGGTCCTCGGACCATCGCAACATGTTTCGGGGCGCCCTCTGGGCGCCCCGTTTCGTTTCGATCGACGAGAGGGAAGACCGTCGCCTCAGGCCGGGACCGGCGTCGGCTCGGCCGAGCGCGACGGCGTCAGCGCGACCCAGAGCGAGCCGGCGGCGACGGCGAGCACGGGCGCGAGGCCGACGACATGGCCGGTCAGGCTGGCGATCCAGATCGCCGGCGGCGTCGTCAGCCAGAGGAACATGGCGACCCGGTCGAAGCGACGCGGCGCGCCGCGCCAGACGCGCATCGCGGCGAGAAGGCCGGGCGCGGCCCAGATGGTCAGGTCGTATTCGAGCATGAACGGGGTGGCGAGCGGCATCGCCACGCAGAGGACGACGATGCGCGCCTCGAGATCGCGGCTGCGCCGCCACACCGTCCAGACGGCGACCCAGGCGGCCAGCGTCGAGACGGCCTGCGCGGCCTTCGCCAGCGTCGCGTCGTGGGTCAGACGCTCGACCAGTACGAAGACGGTCGGGAAGCGATCGGCCGGCAGCTTACCGGAGACGACCAACTGCATGTGGTCGGGCAGATGGACGAGGAAGGCCCACCAGATGTCGAGGCCGAAGGCGGCGACGGAGGCGAGCGGCAGAGCCGCCGCGGAGACGACGAAGCCGAGGAGCGCACGGCGATCGCCGGCGGCGAGCATCGCGATCGGGGCGAGCACCGCGACCTGCGGCTTGTAGACGAGCAGGCCGAAGAGCAGGCCGGCAAGGAGCGAGCGGCGCGCGCCGAGCGCGACGCAACCGCCGAGGAGCAGCGAGGCGGTCAGCGCGCCGTTCTGGCCGACCAGGGTGTTCTGCACGATCGGCGGCGCCAGCAAGATCGCCGGCAGGGCGATCCGGCCCCGGCGCCACAGGAGCAGCACGAAGGGCGTGGTGGTGGCGAGGAGCCAGGCCGGCAGCGCGGCGAGATAGGGCAGCGCCCCGAGCGGCGCGATCAACAGCAGCAGATTGGGCGGATAGGCCCAGGGGAAATGCGGTCCGAGGTGGGAAATCTCGTCCTGCATCGCGAAATAGCGCGGCATGTCGAAGACCGCCGACGCGTTGCCGGTGATCGTCAACCGGGCGGCTGAATAGAAGGCGAGGAAGTCGTTGCCGACGACGCCGCCGCCCATGTTGGAGAGACCCGTCCCGGTCGGCCACAGGCAGGCGGCCGCGCCGACGACGCCGTAGGCGGCCGACAGGACCAGGATCAGGATGAGGGGCGCCGCCCGATCGGCGGGAATGTCCTCGCCCCGTCGCAGCGCTCGCCGAAGATCCATCGTCGCCCTCCCCTCCATCGATGCCGGCGAGCTTCGCACGATCGCCTCGAGGAAAGGTTACGGGGGGGCGGACACGAAAACGGCTCCGGATCGCCGTGATCCGGAGCCGTTTCCCTGTCGATGCGCCCGGCGTGGCCTCCGCCGGGCGCAAAGCGGATCAGTTGGAGGCGAGCCAGGGCTTGGGATCGATCGCCTTCTGGCCCTTGCGCAGCTCGAAATGGAGCTGCGGCTGGGAGACCGAGCCGGTCGCGCCGGCGCGGGCGATGATCTGGCCGCGGTTGACCTTGTCGCCGCGGTTGACCAGCAGTTCGCTGGCGTGGGCGTAGGCGGTGACGTAGCCGTTCGAATGGCGGACCAGGACGAGGTTGCCGTAGCCCTTGAGCTCGTTGCCGGAATAGATCACTTCGCCGGCGTCGGCGGCCTTGACCGAGGTGCCCTCGGGCACTGCGAGGTTGATGCCCTCGTTGCGCTCGCCGTTGGCCTTGGCGCCGTACTCGGAGATGATCCGGCCGCGCACCGGCCAGCGGAACGAGCCGGCGGCGCCGGACTTGTCGTCCTCGGCGGGCGAGGGTTCGCGCGCCACGGCGATGGTCTCGGCCGCCTTCTGGTCGATCTTCGAGGTGTCCTTGACCGGCGCCGGATGAGCCTCGGCCTTCGGAGCGGCGGCGGCGACCTGCTGCGGCTTGACGGCGGGGGCGGCGGCCACGGCGGTCGGCTGCGGGGCCGCGGCCGGGGCCTGCGAGGTCTTCAACATCAGCTTGGTGCCGGCCGGCAGCAGGATCTGCTGTCCGGGCGAGATCGCGGAGGACCGCATGGCGTTGCGCTCGCGCAGCGCCTGCTCGCTGACGCCATAGGTCTTGGCGATCGAGGCGAGGGTGTCGCCCTTGCGGACCGTATAGGCGCCGACCAGCTTGACGCCGCCCTGCGGGCGCGGCGGTTCGGCCGGGGCGACGGCGACGCGGGTGGGCGAAGCCGGCGGCGTGGCGATCGGCTGCCGCGGCTGGGCGGCGGCGGCGGGGATCGAACCGGTGGTCATGTGTTGCGGCGGCAGCGGCTGCGCCTGGGGCGCGAGCGGGCGCACCGGCGCGGAGACGCGGGTGGTGGCGACCGGACGCGGCGGCTGAACCGGCGCAGAGACCTGGGTCGGGGCGACCGGACGCAGCGGCTGGACCGGCGCGGCGGCGACGGGGGTCGGCGCGGGCATCGGCGCGGCCGCGGTCGGACGATTGTAGACCGGGATCAGGACGCGATCGCCGGGTCCGGGCGCACGGCCGGGCGCATAGCCGTTGGTCTGGCGCAGCGCCGCGATCGGAACGCCGTAGCGGTTCGACAGCGTGTCGAGGGTTTCGCCCTGGCGGAGCGTCACCCAGGTGCCGCCGGCGGGCGTCCACCCGCCGGCCGCGGCGACGCGGGTCTGCTCGACCGGCTGGGCGGCGGGGCGGGTCGCGTCGGCGAGCGGATGAGCGACGGTCTCGGCATAGGGGCCGGAGGGCGCCGGAGCGAGATCGGCGCGGGCGACCGGGGCGGTTCCCGGCTCGATCGATCCGGTGGTGTCGACGTTGCGCCACTGCCGTTCGGCGGCGTCTCCGCCATAGGGCTGGGCGGCGTAGGCGGCGCCGTTCCTCGGCATCGATTCGCCGCCATTCAGGATGGCGCGCTGATTGGGGGTCGAGCCGGTGTAGACGGGGTCCGAGAACCGACCGACGTCGCTCGAACAGCCGCCGAGGGCGGCGGCGGCGGCAAGGAGAATCGCCGCGCGGGACACGGTGCCGGAGCAGAGGTTCAAGATCGTCGGACGCATCGCAACACTCACGCCGTTTTGACGAAAATCTCGTCGTTCACGTGCATCCATTCAAAGCATCGTAACGTTGACGAAGGCTTAAGCGCGGTCGCGAATTCACCATATCGGTGGAAACATCCGCACGCGGAGCGCGATCCACAAGGGCGCGCTCGCGCGACGGCCGGAAACCGCCGGCGCGTGGCTCAGAGGGTGATTGCGCGGAAATCGGAGAGCGCTGGCGCGTGGTTCAGAGAGCGCTGGCGCGTGGTTCAGAGAGCGCTGGCGCGTGGTTCAGAGAGCGCTGGCGCGGCCGGGAACCATGGCGACGCGGCGGATCGGGCCGACATCCTCGCGGACGACGCCGGCGTCGGCGCGACGGAAGCGGGCGAGGACCTGCGGTTCGCGCGGCCGGCCGAGGGCGGCGACGAGGACGCCCTGCGGCGCGAGCTGATCGAGGAGCGCGCGCGGCGGCGCTTCGACCGCGCCTTCGACGACGATGCGGTGGAAGGGCGCGTGGCGGGCAAAGCCGTCGAGCCCGTCCTGGACCGCCGGCACGACGTTGTCGAGGCCGAGGGCGGCGAAGCGATCGACGGCGAGATCGGCGAGGGTGCGGAAGCGCTCGATCGTATAGACCTTGGTGCAGAGGCCGGCGAGGATCGCCGTGCCCCAGCCCGAACCGGTGCCGATCTGCAGGAGGCGATGTTCGGGAGCGATCTCGGCGGCCTGATAGACGAGGCCGAGGACGGAGGGCGCGTCGCAGGTCTGGCCGCATTCGATCGGGATCGGCCGATCCTCGTAGGCACGGTCCTTGTGCGCGGCGGCGACGAACAGGCTGCGCGGCAGAATCTCGATCGCGCCGAGGATCCGGCGGTCGTGCAGGCCCTTCGAAGAGAGGGTCAGCGCGAGGCGCGCCAGGGCCATCGCTTCGCCGTCGTCCGAGCGGTACTCGGCGTGGCGCAGGAGAGCGGCATGGCGACCGGCCATCGAGGGGGGCTCCGAAAACGACGCGTGACCCGCCGTCTTAGAGACATCCAACTGAATTTTCGGTTACCCGCCGGCGAGGAAGGCGCTCGCGAGGCGATCGCGGGTCGCGTGGTCGGTCAGGTCGAGGCGCAGCGGCGTCACCGAGACGGCGCCGCGAGCGAGCGCCTCGAGGTCGGTGCCCTCGGCCGGGGTCGTCGTCTGCGGCCGATACTGGATCCAGTAATAGGGATTGCCGCGGCCGTCGACGCGTGGGTCGACGCCGACGGTGGCGTCGTTGCGGGCGCCCTGGGCGGTCACCGCGACGCCGGTGACGGCGTCGGGCTCACGGGCGGGAAAATTGACGTTGATCAGGGTTCCTGCCGGGACGCCCGCGTCGAGCAGACGGGAGAGGACGGCGGGGCCATGCGCTTCGGCGCAGCGCCAGTCGGGCTGGGCGTCGCTCGACCAGGCGTAGGCCTGCGACAGGGCGACGGAGGGAATGCCGAGCAGCGTCCCTTCCATGGCGGCGGCGATGGTGCCGGAATAGGTGACGTCGTCGGCGACGTTGGCGCCGCGATTGACGCCGGAGAGCACCAGCGCCGGCTTGGCGTCGAGGATGTGGCGCACGCCCATGATGACGCAGTCGGTCGGGGTGCCGCGAACGGCGAAATGGCGATCGGAGATCTTGCGCAGGCGCAGGGGATCGGAGAGCGACAGCGAATGGGCCTTGCCCGACTGATCCGTCTCGGGGGCGACCACCCAGACGTCGTCGGAGAGTTCGCGGGCGATGCGCTCGAGCACGCGCAGGCCGGTGGCGTGGATGCCGTCGTCGTTGGTGATCAGAATGCGCATGGGGATCTCCCGAGAGAGATCCCGAGGTAGCACGTCGGTTCCGGCGGCGGCAAGCCGCGAGCCCCTCAGATCCAGAGGATCGGCTCTTCCGGCGACCGCGAGGCGCGGCGGCGCAACACGCGCCAACCCCAGGCGAGGCCGGCGAAGAGAAGGACGGCGACGAGCGCGACGGCGACGATGAATTCGGACGCCTTCATGGGTGCGGCTCCCGGGTTCGGCGACCTGTCGGCCCCGCCCTCTCCCGACGCGACCGACAAGCGGTCGCCGGACGGGCGGAACGGCGGTCGTTCAGTGGCAACGGATCCATTCGCGCGCCTGGCGCTGCGCCTCGGCGACCTCGGCCGAGCTCATCTCGGCGGCCATCTCCTGGCGGCGGGTGACGGCGTCGCGGTTGCCGCGAGCGGCGGCGAGATTGAACCACATGTGCGCGGCGATGCGGTCGACGTCGCCGTTGCGGCCGATCGAGCGATCGAGCCCCATCTGGAAGAAGACGTCGGCGGTGACGGCCTGGGCGCCGAGGCCGGCGATGTCGGGTGAATTCATTTCGAAGCGAGCCATGATCGTTGTCCCCACTATCTTCTGCGGTTTCACTCGTCGATTTACTTCGACGACCCGCGTTCATGGGGAAATGCTCGCCTATTCGACTAAAACTCGAGTTAAATTGAATGCTTAATCGAGAGACAACAGAATCGAAACGAAAGGTATATTTCACCGGGGATTCATCTTCTCGTGGCGAAAAACTCTTTCGAATCAGCAAACGTGCCGCAGCGGCAACGGAATCGCGGCAAGATTCGATTCACCGCGATTCCGTCTCCGGCGTGAAATCCCCAGTTGTTCGTCACTGCGCACGCTGGCCGAACAACACCTTCTTGGCCGCGTCGTCGGTGGCGATGTCGCGGCGCAGTTCGATGCCGAGCGCCAGACCGCGGGCGACGGCGGGACGCGCGAGCATCCGATCGAGCCAGCGGCCGAAGGCGGGGAATTCACCGCGCTCGATGCCCTGACCCTCATAGAGCTTGGCCCAGCCGACGATCGCCATGTCGGCGATCGAATAGTCGCCGGCGACGAAGTCGCGGGTCTCCAGGCGCTTGTTCAAGACGCCGTAGAGGCGATGGGTCTCGTTGCGATAACGATCGATGGCGTAGGGGATCTTCTCGGGCGCGTATTTCGCGAAGTGATGGTTCTGACCGAGCATCGGCCCGAAGCCGCCCATCTGCCACATCAGCCATTCCTCGACCTCGACGCGGCCGCGTTCGTCGGCGGGATAGAAGCGCCCGAACTTACGGCCGAGATAGAGCATGATCGCGCCCGATTCGAAGATCGAGATCGGCGCGCCGCCGGGACCGTCGAGATCGACCAGGGCCGGCATCTTGTTGTTCGGCGAGATCTTCAGAAATTCGGGATCGAACTGCGCGCCCTTGCCGATGTCGATCGGGATCACCTCGTAGGGCGCGCCGAGCTCCTCGAGCATGATCGAGATCTTCCAGCCGTTCGGGGTCGGCCAGTAGTAGAGGCGCAGAGAAGGAGAAGCCATTTCGCGAAGTCCTCGTCGCTGAAGGGCGTCCGCCCGCCGAGGCATGGCGGGGGTTCCCCTTCTCAGATGGGGCGGCGAGGGACCGGCGACCAGAGGGGCGGCGTGCGAAGCCCATGAACGACGACACCCTCCGCGGGGTCGCGCGGAGGGTGTCGCGGGGGGACCGGGGCTCGCGCCTCACGGTCAATCGAAGGGCTTGGGCGGCAGCGGCGGCGGCTCATGGACGAGCAGGATGTCGATGCGCCGGTTGGCGGCGAGCATCGGCTCGTTGGGGAAGAGCGGATCGGTGTCGGCCTTGCCGACCACCGATTCGAAGCGGTCGTAGGGCACGCCGTAACCGGTCAGGACCTCCTCCACCGCGACGGCGCGGCCGGAGGAGAGATCCCAGGAGGAGGCGCCGCGGCCGGTCCAGCGCGTGTCGCCGGCGGTATGGCCGGTGATGCGGATGCGATGCGGCAACTTGGCGAGCGGAACGGCGAGTTTGGCCAGGATCGCCCGAGTGAACTCGTAGGGCTGTTTCGCCCCTTCGGCGAACATCGAGCGGCCGTCTTGATCGACGAGGCGGATGTTGAGTCCTTCCGCCGTCTCTTCGAACATGACATGGCGGGAGATCTCCGAGATCTCGGGCATGTCCTGCAGGGCCTGACGCAGCGAGGCGGCGGCAGTGAGGAACTGACGCGGCTTCTCTTCCTTGGCCTGTTCGAAGTCGTGGGTGTTGTTCTCCGGGCCCTGCTTGGAGCGCTTGTCGTTGGACAACGCCGAGGTCTCGGCGTCGAGCTTCTTGTCGACGGCCGAGCTCTCCTTGAGGAACTTGCGGACCGGCAGGCCGTCGCGCTCGATCATGCCGGCGGTGCGCGGGATCGGCTGGACGCCGAAGGCGTCCTTGAGCGAGCCGGAAGCGTCGGCGAGCTTCTGCTTGTCCTGATTGGCGGCGGCCAGCATCATGACGAAGAAGGCCATGAGCAGCGCCATCAGGTCGGCGAAGGTGATGACCCAGGCGCCGCCGTGTCCGCCGCCGCCGCCGTGTCCCTTCTTCTTCGACATCGCCGATCCTCCTCCGCGCGCCCGATCAGGCGGCTTCCTGCATGGCGGCGCGAGCCTTCGAGGGCAGATAGGAGATCAACATGTCGCGGATCACCGCCGGCGACTTGTTCTCGCGGATCATCAGCACGCCGTCGATGACGAGGGTGTGGTTGATGTTCTCCTCGAGCGACTTGATCTGCAGCTTGTCGGCGATCGGCAGCGCCACGACGTTGGCCATGACCGCGCCGTAGAGCGTGGTGAGCAGCGCCACCGCCATGCCGGGGCCGATCTTCTTGGGGTCGTCCATGTGGGCGAACATCGAGACGAGACCGATGATGGTGCCGACCATGCCCATGCCCGGCGCGGCGTTGCCCATGAAGTTGAACAGCTTGTTGGCGTCGTCGATGCGCTCGATGTGGAGGTCGCGCTCGCGCTCCAGGGTCTCGCGGATGATGTGGAGATCGAAGCCGTCGGCGATCATCCGCATGCCCTTGGCGAGGAATTCATCCTCGATCTCGACCGCCTCGAGGCCGAGCGGGCCCTGTTTGCGGACGATGTCGGCGAGTTCGGCGATCTTCTCGATCATGTCGCGGGGGGCGACGTGATGGTCGAAGGCGACGGTCTTCAGGCCGGTCGTCAGCGCGGTGATGAAGCCCTTCATGGTGAAGCGCGCCATCGTGGTGGTGAGCGCGCCGCCGATGACGACGTTGGTGGCGAGCAGGTCCATGAACATGGAGAGCTTCGAGCCCTCCATGAAGACGGCGAGCACCAGAACGCCGAAGCCGCCGCCGATGCCGAGGAAAGTCGCGATGTCCATGGGCCACTCACACGCGCACGCGGGTCCCCCTTCTGGGCGACCCTGGCGGGGAGTGTCGACGAACAAAGGTAATGAACGGTTACCGTTGGGGCGGCGGCGTCAACCATGCAGAAAAAACGAAGGCCGCGATCCGGGTGGGATCGCGGCCTTCGCAACCGTTCGAGGCGGCCGGCCCCGAGCTCATTCGAGCCCGAGCTTCGCCTTCAGGATCTCGTTGACGGCCTGCGGGTTGGCCTTGCCGCCGGTCTGCTTCATCACCTGACCGACGAACCAGCCGGCGAGCGTCGGCTTGGCCTTGGCCTGCTCGACCTTGTCGGGGTTCGCCGCGATCACCGCGTCGATCGCGGCCTCGATCGCGCCGGTGTCGGTGACCTGCTTCAGGCCGCGCTCTTCGACCAGCTTCTTCGGGTCGCCGCCTTCGGCCCAGACGATCTCGAAGAGGTCCTTGGCGATCTTTCCGGAGATGGTGCCGTCGAGGATCAGATCGATGACGCCGCCGAGCTGCGCCGCCGAGACGGGGCTCGCCTCGATGCCCTTGCCCTCTTTGTTGAGGCGGCCGAACAGCTCGTTGATCACCCAGTTGGCGGCGATCTTGGCGTCGCGGCCTTTCGCGACCTCCTCGAAGAAGTCGGCGGAAGCCCGTTCCAGCGTCAGCACCATCGCGTCATAGGGCGTCACGCCGTAATCCGCCACGAAGCGCGCCTTCTTGGCGTCGGGAAGCTCGGGGAGCTCCGCCTTCAGCGCATCGACGTAAGGCTGGTCGAACTCGAGCGGCAGGAGATCCGGATCGGGGAAGTAGCGATAGTCGTGCGCTTCTTCCTTCGAGCGCATCGAGCGGGTCTCGCCCTTGCCGGGATCGAACAGGCGGGTCTCCTGCTTGATCGAGCCGCCGTCCTCGATGATGCCGATCTGGCGGCGAGCCTCGTAGTCGATCGCCTGACCGACGAAGCGGATCGAGTTGACGTTCTTGATCTCGCAGCGGGTGCCGAGCTCGCCGCCGGGCTTGCGCACGGAGACGTTGACGTCGGCGCGCATGTTGCCCTTGTCCATGTCGCCGTCGCAGGTGCCGAGATAGCGCAGGATGGTGCGCAGCTTGGAGAGATACGCCTTGGCCTCGTCGGCCGAGCGCATGTCGGGCTTGGAGACGATCTCCATCAGCGCCACGCCGGAGCGGTTCAGGTCGACGAAGGTGTGGGTCGGCGACTGGTCGTGGATCGACTTGCCGGCGTCCTGCTCGAGATGCAGGCGCTCGACGCCGACGGCGACGGTCTCGCCGCCCTCCATGTCGAGATGGACGGTGCCCTCGCCGACGATCGGGCTCTTGAACTGCGAGATCTGATAGCCCTGCGGCAGATCGGGATAGAAATAGTTCTTCCGATCGAACACGGACTTCAGATTGATCTGCGCCTCCAGGCCGAGGCCGGTGCGGATCGCCTGCTTGACGCATTCCTCGTTGATCACCGGCAGCATGCCGGGCATCGCCGCGTCGACGAGGGAGACGTGATCGTTCGGCGCGCCGCCGAAGGCGGTCGAGGCGCCGGAGAAGAGCTTGGCGTTCGAGGCGACCTGGGCGTGGACCTCGAGGCCGATGACGATTTCCCAATCCCCCGTCGCGCCCTTGAGGTACTGCGACGGTTTGGCGATGCGGGCGGCGATGGTCATGCGGACAGCCTCGGAATTTCGACGGATCTTCGAACTCTTGGGTAGAGCGGATCGCGGCGGGGTTCAAGCGCCTCCGAACTCCGGGCGGTCGCGGCCCTCAAGAACACAACGCCTTCCAGGTCTTCTCGAACTCTCCCTTCTTCATGTCAGATGCGAGGACCGCAATGCCGCCGACCGGAGAAGCGACGAACGGTTGGAAGCCGACGTAGCCGCCGAAGCCGTTGCGCGAATTGACCTCGCCGCAGGCGACGACCGCGCCGCCGGAGGAATTCAGGAAGACGTTGCGGAAATCCGCCGACTTGGGATCCTTCAATCGATCGCGCATGGCCGCCATGGCGGCATCCATCATGGCGACGTGGCGATGGTCGGTCGCCTTGTCGTAGCGGACGCCGAGCGGATGCAGAACGGCCTCTTCCTCCGCCTTGCGGCGCGCCTCGACGTCGCGGGCCTTCCGTTCGGCCTCGCGCCGTTGCGTCTCCTTCGTCAGCGCCGCGTTGGTCTGCGCGATCGCCGCGGGCTCGGTCGACGCAGGGGCTTCGACGCCGAGAGCCGACGCTCTCGACGCGGCCCAGGCGGCAGCGTCGGTGAACCCCGCCGCTTCGGCGGATCGGCGGTCGGCGGCGGAGGCGAAGCCGGCGGCGCGCGCCCTCTCGTCGGCGAGGTGACCACCGAAGAGCACAGATGCGACGAAGACGAGGAACGAGCCGACCAGGGCGCGCAGCGCGATCCGTCGGGTCCGGCGCACGAGCAGAAGAACGAGCGAGAGGGTGCCCACCAACGAGGCGAGACCCGCAACGACTACGAGCGCAGTATCCACGTTCGACTCTCCGAACTCGGAGCCGAACCTATCGCAAATCACAATCCATCTTCAATTGTCGATTGTCAGAACCCAAGCCACGCCAACGGTGACGTTACCCCTTCGCCTTCCGGATGTTCGGCAGGAACACCGTCAGCACGCCGATCGCCGGCAGCCAGGCGCAGATCTCGTAGACGGTGCGGATCGAGGTGCGGTCGGCGATCTCGCCGAGCGCCGCCGCGCCGAGGCCGCCGAAGCCGAAGGCGAGGCCGAAGAACATGCCGGCGATCATGCCGACCCGGCCCGGCACCAGCTCCTGCGCGAAGACCAGAATCGCCGAGAAGGCCGAGGACAGGATCAGGCCGATCACGACCGAGAGCACCGCCGTGCCGATCGGCCCGACGTGCGGCAAGAGGAGCGTGAAGGGCAGAACGCCGAGGATCGACACCCAGATCACCATCTTGCGGCCGATCCGGTCGCCGACCGGGCCGCCGACCAGCGTGCCGAGCGCCGCCGAGCCGAGGAAGAGGAACAGATAGATCTGCGCCTCCTTCACCGACATGTGGAAGGTGTCGATCAGATAGAAGGTGTAGTAGCTCGAAATCGAGGCGAGATAGACCTGCTTGGAGAAGACCAGCAGCATCAGCACGGTGATCGAGCGGATCACCAGGGCGCGCGGCAGACCGGAGGTCGGGCGGGCCGCCGATTGCGGGCGGGCCTTGCGGTGGGCGATGCCCCAGAAACCGACGCGGGTCAGGAGGGTGATGCCGATCAGCGCCAGCACCGCGAACCATGCGACCGAAGACCGGCCGTTCGGCAGGACGATGAAGGCGGCGAGCAGCGGCCCGAGCGCCGTGCCGGAATTGCCGCCGACCTGAAACAGCGACTGGGCCAAGCCATGGCGGCCGCCCGAGGCGAGACGCGCCATGCGGCTCGATTCCGGGTGGAAGACCGAAGAGCCGGCGCCGATCAGACCGACCGAGATCAGCAGCACGCCGTAGGTCGGCGCGACCGACATCAGGAGGAGGCCGATCAGGGTCGAGCCCATGCCGAAGGCGAGGCTGAAGGGCTTGGGGTGGCGATCGGTGTAGAGGCCGACGAGCGGCTGAAGCACCGAGGCCGTCACCTGGAAGCACAGGGTGATCAGGCCGATCTGGCCGAAGTCGAGGGCGAAGCTCTCCTTCAGGATCGGATAGGACGCCGCCACCAGCGACTGCATGGTGTCGTTGAGCATGTGCGACAGCGACAGCATGACGAGGATGCCCCAAGCGGTTCCCTCGGCGGCGGTCGGACGGGCGACGGGCGGCGTATCGGCGACGGCGGTCATGGAGGATCCTTCGGGCGCGCGCCTCCCCCCGAGGCGACACGAAGCGGCTACTCTAGAACCGGATCGCCGTCTACGTGAAGTTCCCAAGTGCGCAGGGGAGCCGGGCGTTTCGTGCAAGGTCGGGGAGCATCGCTCACCGCGGCAGGTCGTCGCCCGCCCTGCCCTGCCAACGCTTCACGATCTCGGCGTCGCTCGCTTCCGCCACGCATTGACCGGCGACGAACAGCGCCTTCTCGATCAGGGCGTGATGCTCGGCGTCGCGACCCTCGGTCTGGATCTGCACGGGGCGGCCGCCGGCCTTCTCGAGCGCGGCGACGAAGGGCGCCTGGAACTTCGCCGGAACGGCGCGATCCTTCGGATCGGTCAGGACGAAGAGGCGCGAGCCGCCGTCGCCGGCGATCTTGGGCGCGATCCGGCCGACGTCGGCCATCGGATCATAGTGCGCGCGCGCGCCGGAGGTTCGGAAGGTGATGCCGTAGGCGCGGGTGAAGGCGCGGAAGTCGAGCGGCCCCGAGGCGATCACGGCGCAGCCGACGTCGTCGCGAGCGGCGAGCAGCGCCGGCACCAGCATCGCGCCGCCGGACTGGCCGACGAGGTGAAAGCCGGTCGCGCCCTCCTTGGCGGCGATGGCGTCGAGCGCCCTGGCGGTGACGTCGACCTCGAGCGCGGTGCGGCGGTCGCCGTGCCAGCCGGACGAGCCGTTGAGCCCCATGCGACCGAAGAAGATCATCGGCGCATGCAGACGGCCCGCCCAGACCTTCGAGGCGATGTCGATGAATTCGGGCGCCTGGGTCAGATAGCCGGGGTCGACCTCGCGGCGGCCCTTGTCGTCGAGGCCGAGGACGTCGCCGGTGAAGAAGACGATCGGCGCGGCCCCGCGCAACGGGCCGGAGGCGTAATAGCGGATACAGACTCCCTGGCCGAAGCTCTCGACATAGACGGCCTTCGGCGTCCGCGCGCATTGCTCGCGCGAGACCTTGGTGCCGTTGATCACGTCGGCCGCGGAGAAGGTCTTGACGCCCTGGGGAAGTCCTTGGGCCGAGACTGCCGCGGGGGCGAGAGAAAGCGTGAAGAGAAAAGCGCCGGCGATGCGCCGCGCGTGCGAGGGGGAGCGGCGCGGGCGCGGGGGCGCGGCTTCGAAGGCCGGCGCCACCTCGTTCCCTCCCCCCTCGAGGGGGAGGGACAGGGAGAGGGGGACCGGGAGGCACGACGACGGTTCCGGCTCGTCTCGCCCGTTCGCGAACGCCGCTCCCCCCCTCTCCGTCTCTCCCCCACGAGGGGGGAGAGAGCCGGAGGAGAGCGTCGTCGCAACGGAGCCGCCGTCGCCCGAGGCGAGGGCGAACGCCGTCGACGATGTCCGGTTCGGGCTCACCACCACTTCTCGGGCGTGAAGCGGCCGGCCGACTGCTCGATCACTTCGCCGAGCTGGAACAGCGTCGCCTCCTCGAAGGGGCGGCCGATCAGCTGCAGGCCGAGCGGCAGGCCCTTGGCGTCGAGGCCGCCCGGCACCACCATGCCCGGCAGGCCGGCCATGTTCACCGTCACGGTGAAGATGTCGTTCAGGTACATCTCGACCGGATCGCCGCCCGACATCTCGCCGACGCCGAAGGCCGAGGACGGAGTCGCCGGCGTCAGCACCGCGTCGACGCCGGCGGCGAAGGCGAGGTCGAAGTCGCGCTTGATCAGCGTGCGGACCTTCTGCGCCTTGACGTAATAGGCGTCGTAGTAGCCGGCGGAGAGGACGTAGGTGCCGATCATGATGCGGCGACGCACCTCCGCGCCGAAACCGGCGGCGCGGGTCAGCTCGTAGGTGTCGGTGATGTCGTCGCCGGTGACGCGCAGGCCGTAGCGGATGCCGTCATAGCGGGCGAGGTTCGAGGAGGCCTCGGCGGGGGCGACGATGTAATAGGCCGGCAGGGCATATTTGGTGTGCGGCAGCGAGATCTCGCGGACCTCGGCGCCGGCGGCCTTCAGCCAGTCGATGCCCTTCTGCCAGAGCTCTTCGATTTCGGCCGGCATGCCGTCGACGCGGTATTCCTTCGGGATGCCGATGACCTTGCCCTTGATCGACGTCCCGACCGCGGCCTCGTAGTCCGGCACCGGCAGATCGACGGAGGTGGTGTCCTTCGGGTCGACCGAGGCGAAGGACTTCAAGAGGATCGCGGCGTCGCGGACGGTGCGGGCGAAGGGGCCGGCCTGATCGAGCGAGGAGGCGAAGGCGACGATGCCCCAGCGCGAGCAACGGCCGTAGGTCGGCTTGATGCCGACGGTGCCGGTGAAGGCGGCGGGCTGGCGGATCGAGCCGCCGGTGTCGGTGCCGGTGGCCCCGGCCGCGAGATGGGCGGCGACCGCCGCCGATGAACCGCCCGACGAGCCGCCCGGCACCAGCGGGGTCGGGTCGATCGATCCGTCGGCGCGCTTGCGACGCCAGGGGTTGACGACGTCGCCGAAGCACGAGGTCTCGTTCGACGAGCCCATGGCGAACTCGTCGCAGGCGAGCTTGCCGAGCATCACCGCGCCGTCGCGCCAGAGGTTGGAGGTCACCGTCGATTCGTAGGGCGGGGTGAAGTCGTCGAGAATCTTCGAGCAGGCGGTCGTGCGCACGCCTTCGGTGCAGTAGAGATCCTTGACGCCGAGCGGGATGCCCTCGAGCGGGCCGACCGAGCCGGCCGCGCGGCGCTCGTCGGAGGCCTTCGCCATCGATCGCGCCTTCTCCGGCGTCTCCATGACATAGGCGTTGAGGGCGCGGGCCTTCTCCATGGCGGCGAGATAGGCCTCGGTCAGGTCGAGGGCGGTGAAGTCCTTCTTCGCGAGAGCGTCGCGAGCCTCGGCGAGGGTGAGAGCGGTCAGATCGGTCACGGGCGGAAATCCATCGGTTCGGATGCGGGCGGGAGGATCGAAGGCCGTCGCCCGATCACTCGACCACCTTGGGAACGACGAAGAAGTCGTCTTCGGTCAGCGGCGCGTTCTGCGTCACCTTCTTCGGGATGCCGCCGTCGTTCACGACGTCCGCCCGCTTCTTCATGGCGATCGGCACGACCGAGGTCAGGGGCGCGACGTCGGAGACGTCGAGTTCGGCGAGTTGTTCGACGAAGCCGAGGATCGAATTGAGTTCGCCCTGGAGTTTGTCCACCTCCTCTTCGGCGACGCGGATGCGCGCGAGATGGGCGACGCGGACGACGGTCGAACGATCGACGGACATGGAGAACCTCGGAAAAGACGACGACGGGGCGCGAGCGAAAGGCCGCTCGCGCCCCGCGTTTCTAGCATCCGCTCCGACGGCTCCGCAATCGCGCGACGGCGACGGCGGCGAGCTTCCTCACTCGAACTCGGCCGAGGTCGTGTCGGACTTGCGGTTGTAGCGGATGGTGATCTTGCCGACCTTGCAGAGGTCGATGTTCTTCCAATAGGCGGCGGAATCGTCGTCGGCGTAGACGACCTTCAGATCCCACTTGCAGGTCTTCTCCTTGCGGGCGAAGCGGATGTCCCACTCGTCGCCGTCGGAGAGCACGTCCTTACCGAGCACGTCCTCCTCCCAGTCATCCGACTTGGTCGGCGACACGAAGACATGGGAGATGTCGTAGCCGGTCTTGTTGACCAGCTCGAAATCCTGCTTGGCCTCCTGCGCCATGACGGCCGACGACGACGAGAGCGCCGCCGCGAAGGCGATCGCGGCGAAAACCGGGAACTTCATTTCGTGATCCTCCTCGAACGATGCCCAAACGGCTCGTCCCACCCGGGCAGGGCGCCCGAGAGCGCGAATAAACTATCAGAACTGCCGTTCCGTCAACTGGTTGGAGGCGTTCGGCGGCCGTCGGCCGGTCGATCCCCGCCGCTTTCTCGAGCAGCCTCCGGAAGAGGCGCGAACCGCGACGGCGATCAGCCGTCGAGCCAGGTCTTCAACGCCTCGCCGACCGGCCGCGGCGTCTCGATCGGCGAGAGATGTCCAGCCTCGGGAATCACCACCAGGCGCGCCGCCGGAATGCGTTCGGCCATGTCGCGAGCGAGTTCGGGCGGGGTCAGTTGGTCCTCGGCCCCGACCAGGACCGTCGTCGGGCAACGGATCGCGGCGAGCGAGGGCCGGCTGTCGATCCGGCCGAGGATCGCCCGTTGCTGGCGCACGAAGGCGGCGGAGCCGGTGGCGTCGGCCATGGCGCGGACGACGCGTTGCAGCGCTTCGTCGTCGAGGCGCGCCGGCGCGACCAGACGCGGGTACTGCATGGCGGCGATCTTGGAAAAGCCGCCCCTCTCGGCGATCTCGATGGTCTGACGACGAATTTCGGCCTGTTCGAGCCCGTCGGCGTCGGCGCGGGTGTCGAGGAGGCAGAGCCGTTCGACCCGTTCGGGCGCGACGCGCAGGATTTCCATGGCGACGTAACCACCCATCGACAGGCCGGCGAGCGCGAAGCGCGGCGGAGCGTCGGCGAGGATGTCGGCGGCGAGGCCCGCGATGGTCGCGGAGCGGGTGTGATCGGCGACCATCACCGTCCGTCCCGCGCCGAGCTCGGCGACCTGCGTCGCCCACAACATCGCCGTACAGTTGAGGCCCGGCACGAACAAAACCGGCGAGGACGTCATGACGTACTCCTTCTCGAGCGAGACCCGCGCCGACGACGCGGCGTCCCCGACCACAGACGACGCAGCGCTTCGCGCTCCCAATCGATCGTCGCCCGAGCCCACTATAGACGTGAAAACGTCTCGGCAAATCTGCCTCGCAGTCGTGGGCGACGGCGAATCACGTTGACTTTTGCCTCGTCTCGTCTACTTTGCGCGCCGAGATCTCGCATTGCACAAAAGAATCTGCCCGCAGGACCTCCCACCCGTCGAGACGCCCGATCGATCAGGCCGTCGCGGGTCGTGAGCGTTCCGTTCCCCGGGCGCGATGGAAAACATGAGCTTCGCAAACCTCGGACTCTCCGACAAAGTCCTCGCCGCCGTCGAAGCGGCCGGCTACACCACCCCCACGCCGATCCAGGAACAGGCGATCCCGGTCGTCCTCGACTTCAAGGATGTGTGCGGCATCGCCCAGACCGGAACCGGCAAGACCGCCGCGTTCGTGCTGCCGATGCTGACTCGCCTGGAAAACGGACGAGCGCGGGCGCGGATGCCCCGCACTCTGATCCTCGAACCGACACGCGAGCTCGCCGCGCAGGTCGAGGAGAACTTCGTCAAGTACGGCATCAATCACAAGCTGAACGTCGCCCTGCTGATCGGCGGCGTCTCGTTCGAAGAACAGTTGAAGAAGCTCGACCGCGGCGTCGACGTGCTGATCGCCACGCCGGGACGCCTGCTCGACCTGTTCGGGCGCGGTCGCCTGCTGATGTCCGGCGTCGAGATCCTCGTCATCGACGAGGCCGACCGGATGCTCGACATGGGCTTCATTCCCGACATCGAGAAGATCTGCAAGCTGATCCCGCCGTCGCGCCAGACGATGATGTTCTCGGCGACGATGCCGCCGGAAATCCAGCGCCTCGCCGACCTGTTCCTGCGCAATCCGGTCCGCATCGAGGTGGCCAAGCCCGCCTCGACCGCCAAGACGGTGACGCAGAACCTGATCGCCTCGGGTCGCGAGCCGCAGGACAAGCGCGACGTGCTGCGCCGGCTGATCCGATCGGCCGAGGATCTGAAGAACGGCATCATCTTCTGCAACCGCAAACGCGACGTGCAGGTGGTCTATCGCAGCCTGGAGAAGCACGGCTTCTCGGTCGGCGCGCTGCATGGCGACATGGAGCAGCGGGCGCGCATGGCGATGCTCGACGGGTTCCGCGGCAACAAGCTGACGCTGCTCGTCGCTTCGGACGTGGCGGCGCGCGGGCTCGACATTCCCGACGTCTCCCACGTCTACAATTACGACGTGCCGGTCCATTCCGAGGACTATGTCCACAGGATCGGACGCACCGGCCGCGCCGGACGCTCCGGCGTCGCGGTGACCATCGTCACCGACCTCGACCTCAAGCACCTCGCGGCGATCGAGAAGCTGACCGGCGACAAGATCCCGTGGATGGGGCCGACCGTCTCCGAGCTTCCCGAGGAAGAACGGGTCGGCAGCGGGCGGCGCGAAGGTCGAGAAGGCCGCGAAGGTCGCGAACGCGGCGGACGGCGCGGAACCCCCTCGGATCGTCGCCGGGGGCCGGCGCGCGAGGGACGCGGCGAGGCCGCCGCCGCCGCCGCCGCCGTCGAGGCGCCGACCGGCGAGCGCAAGCGCGGCGGCGAGCGGGATCGGCCGGACGGCCGTCGGTCGCGCGAACGGACGCCGCGGCCGAGCGAAGATCTGGCGCCGATCCGCGCCGGCGATCGGCCGCCGCCGCGGCCGCGCCGCGAGGAGGTCGACGAGGCCCCGGTCGGGCTCGGCGATCACGTTCCGGCCTTCCTGCTCCGGCCCGTGCGCAACGCCAAGCAGAGCGATTGAGGGAACCGACGGCCCGCGATCGCGTCCAATTCGGGCCGCGATCGCACGCACGCCGTGTCCCATGCGCATTCTCCCGGTTTCCTGCCGTATCCCTTCGGTAATATTGCCGAGGAACCGAGCTTTTGCGTGTTTCTCTTTACCTGGGGTTAAGCGATCTGCTGCGATTTTGCGAAACAGTCGGATGGGAGACCGACGATCGACTCGAGGGCAGATCGAGGTGTGGGGAGAACGGACGAGATGAGCGACAGGGACGATTTCAAGCGGACGATCGTCTACGGCGAGAACGCCGTCGGCCACCTCCGCAAGAACGAACTTCCCGCTTATCCTCGTAACTACGAGCTCTGGTACACGTATGCGGCCGGGTTCAATCACAATCTGAACAAGGCGATCAACGACATCATCCGCGCGCGTGGCAAGATCACGGTGACGGAGCTCGATCGCGTCTACGAGCAATACGTGGCCCCGACGCGGATCGGCGAACGGATCGACGAAGTCGGCGGGCGGCTGTCCGCAGAAATCAGCGGCTTCGCCGGGATGATCGACACGCAGATGGCGTCGACCTCGGTCTATTCGACCTCGCTGGGCGAAGCCAAGGCGGCGCTGGGCAGCGCCACCGATTCGGGATCGGTCGAGGAGATCGTCCGCGGCCTGATCGACGCGACCCATCAGACCGAGACCGTCAACCGCACACTCGAGGCGCAGCTCGCCGAATCGCGCAAGCAGATCACCGAGCTGCAGGAGAGCCTCGAGGCGATCCGCTACGAGAGCCTGGTCGACGACCTGACGACGCTGGCCAACCGCAAGCACTTCGACCAGACGCTGTCGCGGCTGATCGCGGAGGCCGAGCACGGCGCGCGGCCGTTCTCGCTCCTGTTCACCGACATCGACCACTTCAAGAAATTCAACGACACCTTCGGCCATCAGACCGGCGATCAGGTGTTACGGCTGGTCGCGCTGGCGGTCAAACAGAACATCAAGGGCCAGGACATGGCCTTCCGTTACGGCGGCGAGGAGTTCGCCGTCCTGCTGCCGCACACCGAGATCGAACAGTCGGTGGTGGTGGCCGAACACATCCGCGAGGCGGTGTTCTCCAAGGAGCTGGTCAAGCGCTCGACCGGCGAGAACCTCGGTCGCATCACGATCTCGATCGGCGTCTCCGAATGGCGGCCGGGCGACACCGCCGCCACCGTGATCGAACGCGCCGATTCCTGCCTCTACGCCGCCAAGAACGGCGGCCGCAATCAGGTCCGTTGGTCGCTCGAGGCTCCGGGCGACGCCAAGGGCATTCGCGTCGCCTGACCCAATCGCCCCCAGAAGACGCGAAACGCCCGGCCGTTCGGCCGGGCGTGGTCGTTTCACGGTGTCTCACGCTCGGTTCGCGACGTTTCGAAAGGGCCGAGTCGTCGCGCCTTCGGCGTCATACCCGTCACATGAAATTCCGACTCGTCGAAATTTCATGTGGTTACGGCCTGACCGGCCGAAGCCCGTTCGGGCTCGCCTTCGCTCACGAAGTTTCGAACAGGTCGAAACTTCGTGAGCTCGGTATCACTTCACGTCGGCGGCGACCTGCAGCTTCACGATGACGTCCGGATCGTCGACCTTGCCGTTCGCCTCCTTCGGCCCCTTCTTGATCTGGTCGACGAACTCCATGCCGGAGACGACCTCGCCGAAGGCGGTGTAGTTGCCGTTGAGGAACGAACCGTCGGCGAACATGATGAAGAACTGCGAGTTGGCCGAATTCGGATCGGAGGCGCGGGCCATGCCGAGCGTGCCGCGCTCGAAGGGCATCGGATTGAACTCGGCGCGCAGGTTCGGCAGGTCGGAGCCGCCGGTGCCGTCGCCCTTGGGGTCGCCGGTCTGGGCCATGAAGCCGGCGATGACGCGGTGGAACTTGAGACCGTCGTAGAAGCCGCGCCGGGCGAGCGTCTTGATCCGCTCGACATGCTTGGGCGCAACGTCGGGACGCAGGCGGATCACCACCTTGCCGGACTTCAGCGTCAGGATCAGATGGTTCTCACGGTCGTCGGCGGCCGGACCGGCGGCGCGGGCGAGGCCGACGGCGGGCAGCGACGCGAGGGCGGCGAGCAGGGTTCTGCGGAGCAAGGGACACGTCCTTTCCAGGCGGGCCGGGCCGGAGGGCGCCGGCGAAACGGTCAGGCGGAGGCGGGAAGGCGCGCGGCGAGACGCCGCGCGACGCCCGCCGGCACGAAGGAGGCGACGTCGCCGCCCATCGCCGCGATCTGGCGCACCAGAGTGGCGGTGATGTGACGGACCGACGGCGAGGCGGGCAGGAACACGGTGCGGACGTTCGGCGCCATTGCGCCGTTCATGCCGGCCATCTGCATCTCGTAGTCGAGGTCGGTGCCGTCGCGCAGGCCCCGCACGATCGCCGAGGCGCCGACGCGGCGGGCGGCGTCGACCACCAGATCGGAGAAGGCGATCACTTCGACGCGGGCCGGATCGACGCCGAGCCCGACGACCGTCTCGGCGATCATCTCGACGCGCTCTTCGAAGGTGAACAGCGGCTTCTTGGCCGGGTGGACGCCGATCGCGACGATCACTCGGTCGGCGAGATCGAGCGCCTGGGCGAGCACGTCGACATGGCCGTTGGTGACCGGATCGAAGGAACCGGAATAGAGCGCCGTTCTCGCCATCTCGCCTCTCGTCTCCCTTCGCCGCGCCGGTCTTCGGTCGCGCGGATCGTCGGAGACTGTTTAAGGCCAATCCGCGAGCGGCTCAACGCGCGACGAAGGTCGGAGCCTCCCAGCGCGCTTTGTTGCTTCGTGGCGACGCCACGCAACACGATTGTCCCGCGGCGCAAAACTGCACACACGTCCCTATCCTAACTTCGCAAATGTCGAAGCGGACGCGCTCCTCTCGTCGACTTCGGTCGGCGAAGCGATCGCGAAACGGTCTCTCCCCCTGGACCCGGCCTTCGAACGACCGTCGCGCCTCTCCTCCGGACGAGATGGTCGGCGTTCCGATCGGAACCATGAATTCTCGGCGCCGTTCGACCCACGGCTCCAGCGATTAAGCGGCCTGCCATCCGGCCGCCACCTAGGAGGGCGTGTTCTCCCGACGAGCACGCCCTCTCTTTTGTTTTCGGCCGACGGCCGGCTCGGGACTGCGCGGCGCCTCCCACCGGCGACGCGTAGAGGGAGGGCGTGTTCTCCCGACACGACACGCCCTCCCGCCTCCTCCGATACGAAGACGGCCCGCTCGTGGTGCGAGCGGGCCGTCTTCGTTTCCGTGGGTGGGAAGAGCGAGGGCGACGCCTCAGACGTCGCCGCCCTCGACACCTTCGCCGCCCTCGACGCTTTCGGCGTTCTCCTCCTCGCGGATCCGTTCGACGGAGACGACCCGTTCGGCCTCCGCCGTGTCGAACACGATGACGCCCTGGGTGGAGCGGCCGGCGATGCGGATGCCGTCGACCGGACAGCGAATGAGCTGGCCGCCGTCGGTGACCAACATGATCTGATCGGCGTGTTCGACGGGGAAGGAGGCGACGAGCTCGCCGTTGCGCGGGCCCGTCGACATGGCGACGATGCCCTTGCCGCCGCGGCCGGTGGTCCGATACTCGAAGGACGAGCTGCGCTTGCCGTAGCCGTTTTCCGACACGGTGAGGACGAACTGCTCGGCCGCCGACATCGCCGCGTAACGCTCGGTGTCGAGCTGGCCGGCGCCGTCGGTCGGCTCCTCGTCGGTTCCGGCTTCCGCTTCGATCTCGCCGCGCATCAGCCGCGATTGCTTCAGATAGAGCGAGCGAACGTCGGCGTCGGCCTCGAAGTGGCGCAGGATCGCCATCGAGATGACGCGGTCGTCGTCGCCGAGCGCGATGCCGCGCACGCCCATCGAATCGCGACCCTTGAAGACGCGGACGTCCGGCACGGGGAAGCGGATGCACTGGCCGAGCGCCGTCGTCAGCAGGACGTCGTCGGTTTCGGTGCAGGTCTCGACCCCGACGATGCCTTCGCCCTCTTCGAGCTTCATGGCGATCTTGCCGTTGCGGTTGACCTGGGTGAAGTCGGAGAGCGCGTTGCGCCGGACGGTGCCGCCGGTGGTTGCGAACATCACGTCGAACTTCGCCCAATCGGCCTCGTCCTCGGGCAGGGGCAGGATCGAGGTGATGCGCTCGCCCTCCTCCAACGGGAAGAGATTGACCAGCGCCTTGCCGCGCGCCTGCGGCGCCGCCAGCGGCAGACGCCAGATCTTGGTCTTGTAGACCTGACCGCGCGAGGAGAAAAACAGGATCGGCGCATGCGTCGAGGCGACGAACAGCCGAACCACGAAATCCTCGTCCTTGGTCGCCATGCCGGAGCGGCCCTTGCCGCCGCGGCGCTGCGCCCGGTAGGTCGACAGCGGGACGCGCTTGATCCAGCCGGCGTGGGTGACGGTGACGACCATGTCCTCGCGGGCGATCAGGTCCTCGTCGTCGACCTCGCCGTCGAGATCGAGGATCTCGGTGCGGCGCGGCGTGGCGAACTCGGCCTTCACTTCGGCGAGCTCGGTCTTGACGATCGCCAGGATGCGCTCGCGCGAGGCGAGGATCTCGAGATAGTCGGCGATCTCGCGGGCGAGCTTCTCCAATTCCTCGGCGATCTCGTCGCGGCCGAGCGCGGTGAGGCGCTGCAGACGCAGATCGAGGATGGCGCGGGCCTGTTCCTCGGAGAGCCGATAGGTGCCGTCTTCGGCGACGACGTGGCGCGGATCGGCGATCAGCGCGATCAGCGGGGCCATGTCGCGGGCCGGCCAGGCGCGCTCCATCAGTTGGGCGCGGGCGGTCGCGGGATCCGGCGCGGCGCGGATGAGACGGATCACCTCGTCGATGTTGGCCACCGCGATGGCGAGGCCGACGAGGACGTGGGCGCGATCGCGCGCCTTGGCGAGCAGATAGCGGGTGCGTCGGCCGATCACCTCCTCGCGGAAGGCGACGAAGGCGGTCAGCATGTCCTTCAGGTTCAACAGCTGCGGCCGGCCGGCGTTGAGCGCCACCATGTTGGCGCCGAAGCTCGTCTGCAGCTGGGTGAAGCGGTAGAGCTGGTTCAGCACGACGTCGGCCATGGCGTCGCGCCGCAGCTCGATGACGACGCGGTAGCCCTCGCGATCGCTCTCGTCGCGGACTTCGGCAATGCCCTCGATCTTCTTCTCGCGGACCAGCTCGCCGATGCGCTCGACCATCGAGGCCTTGTTGACCTGATAGGGGATCTCGGTGACGACCAGGGCCTCGCGGCCGCCGCGCACCGTCTCGGTCGTCACACGGCCGCGCATGGTGATCGAGCCGCGGCCGGTCGTATAGGCGGACCGGATGCCGGCGCGGCCGAGGATGATCGCGCCGGTCGGGAAGTCCGGCCCCGGCATGATCTCGATCAGATCCTCGACGGTCATCTCGGGGCGATCGATGACGGCGATCGCCGCGTCGATCACCTCGCCGAGATTGTGCGGCGGGATGTTGGTGGCCATGCCGACGGCGATGCCGCCGGCGCCGTTGACCAGGAGATTGGGGAAACGGGCCGGCAGAACCACCGGCTCGCGCTCGGTGTTGTCGTAGTTGGCCTGGAAGTCGACGGTGTCCTCGTCGATGTTCTCGAGCAGCTTGTGGGCCGGCTTGGCGAGGCGGACTTCGGTATATCGCATGGCCGCGGCGCTGTCGCCGTCGACCGAACCGAAGTTGCCCTGGCCGTCGACCAGCTGCATGCGCATCGAGAAGTCCTGCGCCATGCGCACCAGCGCGTCGTAGACCGCCTGATCGCCGTGCGGATGGTACTTACCGATGACGTCGCCGACGACGCGGGCCGACTTGCGATAGGCCTTGTTCCAATCGTAGCCGTTCTCGTGCATCGAGAAGAGAATGCGTCGATGCACGGGCTTCAGGCCGTCGCGGACGTCGGGCAGCGCGCGGCTGACGATCACGCTCATGGCGTAGTCGAGATAGCTGCGCCGCATCTCGTCGGCGATGGAGATCGGCTTGATGTCGGAGGCTTCGTCGCCTCCCCGGGTGGTGTCGTCGCGGCCGGACAAAGGCTTCCCTTTTCTTCAGCGAAGGCGTCGCTCGCTCATTCGGTCTGATTAGACGATTCCGCTCGAAAACGCCAATCGAAGCGCCGATTTTCCAAGGGAAATCGGCATTTCTCGGGCGCTCGGGGAGAGCCGGCGAACGGCGCGGCGGACGCCGCTCCCCGCCGCCTCGTCCCGGGGCGACCGGGCGGCTCAGGCGTGGTAGAGATCTCGCTCGCCGCCCTCGGGACGCCGCCGATGCTCGACTATCTCCTGGAAGCCTTCGTCACGCTGTTCGTCACCGTCGACCCGCTCGGGCTCGCGCCGCTGTTCATCGGCCTCACCGGCGGAATGAGCGCCGCGGACCGCCGCCACGTCGCGCTGAGGGCGACGGGAATCGCCACCGCGATCCTCGTCGCGTTCGCCCTCTTCGGCGGCAAGCTCCTGATGCTCATGGGCATTTCTCTGCCGGCCTTCCGCATCGCCGGCGGTCTGCTGCTGTTCTCGACGGCGTTTCAGATGGTGTTTTCGCAAAAGGAGCCGCGCGACAAGTCCGACGCCGACCGCGCCGTGACGCTCGATCACATTCGCGACATCGCCGCCTTTCCGCTGGCGATCCCGTTGCTCGCCGGCCCCGGCGCGATCTCCGCCGCGATCCTGGCCGCCTCCAAGGCGCCCTCGGTCCCCGCCTACGGCGCCTTCGTCGGGCTGATCATCCTGGTGATGGCGATCAGTCTCGTCGTCTTCCTCGCCGCCGGGCCGATCGATCGACGGATCGGCGAGACCGGCCGCATCGTCGTCGGCCGGCTGCTCGGCCTGCTTCTGGCGGCGCTGGCGGTGCAGTTCGTCGCCGACGGCGTCAAGGCGATCCTGGCCGGCTGAGACGAGAGCGGATCACGGTTCGCCCGGCGCGGGCGGACACTCCGCCGAGCCTCGGTCGGCGGGCGCGCCGCCGGTCGACCACGCCGCGATCCGAGCGTCGCTCAGAACGGGATTTCGTCGTCCATGTCGGAGGCCGGCGGCGGGTTGTAGCCGCCCGAGCGACCGCCGCTCGCGCCGCCGGCCGCACCGGAGCCGCCCGCGCGACCGCCGTAGCCGCCCGAAGCGCCGCCGCGACCGCCGGCCGAGCGGCCGCCGCCGTAACCACCGGACGCTCCCCCGAAGTCGTCGCCGCCGCCGAAGTCGTCGCCACCGGGCGCGCCGCTGCGTCCGCCGGGGCTGTCGAGCATCGTCAGGGTCGAGTTGAAGCCCTGCAGCACCACTTCCGTCGAGTAACGCTTCTGGCCCTGCTGGTCTTCCCACTCGCGGGTCTGAAGCTGACCCTCGAGATAGACCTTCATGCCCTTCTTCAGATACTGCTCGCAGACCTTGGCGAGGCCTTCGTTGAAGATCACCACGCGGTGCCACTCGGTCTTCTCGCGACGCTCGCCGGAATTGCGGTCGCGCCAGGTCTCGGACGTGGCGATGCGCAGGTTGACGATCGGACGGCCGTCCTGGGTGCGGCGGATCTCCGGATCGGCGCCGAGATTGCCGACGAGAATGACCTTGTTGACGCTTCCGGACATCGTTCACCTCCTCGACCGCAGCGACGCGCGGTCGTCTCCCCAACCACGACGCCCGCGCGCGCGGTCCGTCGCTCGACGCCGATCGACGTCCTCGTACTTCCTCTAGCGCGTCCCGGCCCGCCGAGCGACCGCCGCCGGCGCGCATGGCGGATGCAGCGGCGGTTTTCCACAGCCGTCGCGCCCCTCCCCTCGCCCCGGCGGCGACGAGCGAAGCCCGGCGGCTGTAAAATGTCGACACGAGCCGATAGGATCGAACCTTGCTTTTGTTCCTGTTGTGTTCTAGCAAGACGACACGACGGGGGCAAGGTGGAATCGACGACCTGGCGCGAGGGGGCGATCGGGTCGACGGGTAGAGCCGGACGCCGGCGCAGGAGACGTGATGAGCCGAGGCGCGAAGGACACGGGAACGAAGGACGCGGGGGCGAAGGCGGGACCCGCCGGCGTGGCCGCGCCGACCGGCGAGGCGGCGATCCGCGAGGCGGCGGCGATCGCCACCGAGCGCCTGTTCGATCATGCCCGCAAGACGATCTCGATCCGCGGCGCGCGTGAGCACAATCTGAAGAACGTCGATCTCGACCTGCCGCGCGACAGCCTCGTGGTGATGACCGGGCTCTCCGGTTCGGGCAAGTCGTCGCTCGCCTTCGACACGATCTATGCCGAAGGCCAGCGCCGCTACGTCGAGAGCCTGTCGGCCTACGCCCGCCAGTTCCTCGAAATGATGCAGAAGCCGGACGTCGACCTGATCGAAGGTCTGTCGCCGGCGATTTCGATCGAGCAGAAGACGACGTCGAAGAACCCGCGTTCGACGGTCGGCACCGTCACCGAGATCTACGACTACATGCGGCTGCTGTTCGCCCGCGTCGGCGTGCCCTATTCGCCGGCGACGGGCCTTCCGATCGAGAGCCAGACGGTCTCCCAGATGGTCGATCGGGTGCTCGCTCTGCCGGAGGGCAAGCGGCTCTATCTGCTGGCGCCGGTGGTGCGCGGCCGTAAGGGCGAATACCGCAAGGAGCTCGCCGACTTCCAGAAGAAGGGCTTCCAGCGGGTCAAGATCGATGGCGCGTTCCACGAGATCGGCGAGGCGCCGGCGCTCGACAAGAAGCTCAAGCACGACATCGACGTCGTCGTCGACCGGATCGTCGTGCGCCCCGACATGGCGACGCGGCTCGCCGACAGTTTCGAGACGGCGCTGGGGCTGGCCGACGGCATCGCCTTCGTCGACTTCGCCGACGAGACCGACGACCAAGGCGCGCCGAAGCGGCTGGTCTTCTCCGAAAAGTTCGCCTGCCCGGTCTCCGGCTTCACCATCGCCGAGATCGAACCGCGGCTCTTCTCCTTCAACAACCCATTCGGGGCCTGCCCGACCTGCGGCGGGCTGGGGAGCGAGCAGAAGATCGATCCGGAGCTGGTCGTGCCGGATCCGTCGTTGTCGCTGGCCAAGGGGGCGGTCGCGCCCTGGGCCAAGTCGGCTTCGCCCTTCTATGGGCAGACGCTGGAGGCGCTCGCCCGCCACTACGGCTTCTCGATGACGGCGCCCTGGCGCGAGCTGCCGGAGGCGGCGCATCGCGTCATCCTGCAGGGCACGGGGCGAGAGGCGGTCGAATTCGACTACGACGACGGCCTGCGCAAGCACAAGACGCGCAAGACCTTCGAGGGGCTGATCCCGAACTTCGAGCGACGCTGGCGGGAGACCGAGAGCGAGTGGTCGCGCGAGGAGATCGAGCGCTATTTCGCCACCACGCCCTGCCGCGACTGCGGCGGCCATCGGCTGAAGCCCGAGGCGCTGGCGGTGAAGATCGACGGGCGGCACATCGGCGAGGTCTCGGCCCTGTCGATCCGCGCGGCGCTGCCGTGGTTCCTGGAGCTGCCGGCGCGGCTCACCGAGAAGCAGAACGAGATCGCGGCGCGGATCCTCAAGGAGATCCGCGAGCGTCTACAGTTCCTCGACGACGTCGGGCTCGACTATCTGACGCTGGCGCGCAATTCCGGCACGTTGTCGGGCGGCGAGAGCCAGCGCATCCGGCTCGCCTCGCAGATCGGATCGGGGCTGACCGGCGTGCTCTACGTGCTCGACGAGCCGTCGATCGGCCTGCACCAGCGCGACAACGAACGGCTGCTCGCGACGCTGAAGCACCTGCGCGACCTCGGCAACACCGTCATCGTCGTCGAGCACGACGAGGACGCGATTCTCGCAGCCGATTACGTCGTCGACGTCGGACCGGGCGCCGGCGTCCACGGCGGGCGGATCGTGGCGCGCGGCACCCCGGCGGAGATCCTGGCCGACCCGAATTCGCTGACCGGCAAGTACCTCTCGGGCGCGCTCGAGGTGGCGGTGCCGAAGAAGCGGCGGCGGATCGATCCCGGCCGGGCGATCAAGGTGGTCGGGGCGCGCGGCAACAATCTGAAGCATGTCACCGCCGAAATCCCGATGGGGGTGTTCACCTGCGTCACCGGCGTCTCGGGCGGCGGCAAGTCGACCTTCCTGATCGACACGCTGTTCCGCGCCGTCGCCCGCAAACTCAACGGCGCCAAGGAGAACCCCGCGCCGCACGAGCGCATCGAGGGGCTCGAGCTCATCGACAAGGTGATCGACATCGACCAGTCGCCGATCGGACGGACGCCGCGCTCCAACCCGGCGACCTACACCGGCGCCTTCACGCCGATCCGCGAGTGGTTCGCGGCGTTGCCCGAAGCCAAGGCGCGCGGCTACGAGCCGGGGCGCTTCTCCTTCAACGTCAAGGGCGGGCGCTGCGAGGCCTGCCAGGGCGACGGCGTCATCAAGATCGAGATGCACTTCCTGCCCGACGTCTACGTCACCTGCGACGCCTGCAAGGGCAAGCGCTACAATCGCGAGACGCTGGAGGTGACGTTCAAGGGCAAGTCGATCGCCGACGTGCTCGACATGACGGTCGACGAAGGCGTCGAGTTCTTCGCGGCGATGCCGGCGATCCGCGACAAGCTCGAGACCCTGTCGCGGGTCGGGCTCGGCTACATCCACGTCGGCCAACAGGCGACGACGCTGTCGGGCGGCGAGGCGCAGCGCGTCAAACTGTCGAAGGAACTGGCGCGGCGCTCGACCGGCCGGACCCTCTACATCCTCGACGAGCCGACCACCGGGCTGCACTTCCACGACGTCGCCAAGCTGCTCGAGGTGCTGCACGAACTGGTCGACCAGGGCAACACCGTGGTGGTCATCGAACACAATCTCGAGGTCATCAAGACCGCCGACTGGCTCGTCGATCTCGGCCCGGAGGGCGGCGACGGCGGCGGCGAGATCGTCGCGGTCGGCCGGCCCGAAGACGTGGCTGCGGAGCCGCGCAGCCACACCGGCCGGTTCCTCACCGATCTCCTGAAGCGACGCCCGGCGAAGCGCTGACCGCGGCGAGCCGGATCGGCGGACATCGCGCGATGTCGTGCCCGTGGTTACGCCCTCCCCCGCCGGCGCCGGCGGCGTCATGCCTGCGGTACGGCGGCGCGGCCGGGCGAGCCCCCCCGGATCGGGATCACGGCGCCCGGCCGTGCTCCGATCGAGATGCGTCCGAATGATCCGGCGCCTGCCGCGATCGAACGACGCGGCAAGGCCGAGCCGCCGAGACTCGCCGACGACACCCCAGACATTTCAGCATATCTGCAAAATGCATCCATGCATTTTCGCATGATCGGCATGCGAACTCCGCTCTTATTGGGACAGGGAAACTGTCCTATCAAAGAGGGGTCGAAGGGACGCGCCGAGCCGTATCCGTACGGTCGCTTCCTTCCGACGACGACATTCGTCTCCCATACGGATCCCCGCACCTCCTCCCTCGCGGCGATCCGGTCGCCGAACGAGCTCTCCTCCCTGCTCGGATCGGTCTCTCGAGCGCCCGCCGGCTCCTCCTCCCTCCGGCGGGCGTCTCGTTTCCAAGCTCCCGCACGAACGAAAACCGCCCGACCGAAGGTCGAGCGGCGGCTTCGTTCGGCGAGAGATCGGCTCAGGAGGTCGGATCGACGTAGGCGAGCGAGTACCAGGTCTCGAGCGTCATCACGTCGATCGGATCGCCGCTGTCGCGCATCCAGCTGTCGGCGATCCAGTCGACGCCGGTGGTGCGATCGGTCATCACGGCGGTAGCGTGAGCATAGAGGAAGGCGCCCCGCGATTCCGGCCGGCGGACATGGTGATGCTTCAGGTAGCCCTTGCGCTCGAGATAGACGAGCAGGGTCGTCGTGTTGGTCGCCTCGTCGAGACAGTCGGTCTGGCCCAGTTGATGGGAATGGGCGTTGTCGGATCCGCGAACGTCGGGCGGGCCGCCGAGCTGCGGCGCGGCGAGCTTCTCCCACCACTGATCGGCGAGGTCGACGGCATGGCGCTCGGCCTCGGGCGAACCGCCGTTCTTGGCGAAGATCGCGGCGACCTGCGCCTCTTCGTCCGGCCCGATGGCGATCGGCGTCTTGAATTCGCACCCGTAGCCGTGGCAGTAGGGCAGCCGGTCGCGAACCGGAAGGGCGGCGCCGCGCTCGGCGTACCACTGCACCACGCCGGCATCGAGCCGGAAGGTGTGGCCGCGCGGCAGAGAGCCGGTGACCGTGTCGTCGGTCTCCTCGACCAACGACATCTTCTGCGACGCTTCGTCCGGCCCGCTCTTGCAGGCGGCCAGGGCGAGGAAGAGAGCCAGCGGCAACGACGTCCGGAAGGCGCGCATCGGAACTCCCATTCGAATCACGACTTCGAATCAACGAATTTCGACGACCCATTACGATGATTTTTCTCGACGGTTGAACAGGCAATATTTGCCGAGCAAGACGACGACAGGTATCGGACTGCCTCAGGAGACCGTAGGCCATCATGACGACGACGAATTCTCTCCCCGCGCCGGTCCATGTGATCGGCGGCGGCCTCGCCGGAACCGAAGCCGCCTGGGCGCTGGCCGAACGCGGCGTGCCGACGATCCTGCACGAGATGCGGCCGGTCAGGAGCACGGAGGCGCATGCGACCGACCGGCTCGGCGAGTTGGTCTGCTCCAATTCGCTGCGCTCGGACGACGGCGAAACCAACGCGGTCGGGGTGCTGCACGCCGAGCTCAGAGCCTGCGGCTCGATCGTGATGCGGGCGGCCGGCGCCCATCAGGTGCCGGCCGGCGGCGCGCTGGCGGTCGATCGCGAAGCCTTCGCCCAAGCGATCACCGCGGCGCTCGAGGCGCATCCGCTGATCGAGATCCGGCGCGAGGAGATCGCCGGCCTGCCCGATCCGGCCTGGGACAACGTGATCGTCGCCTCGGGTCCGCTGACTTCGCCGGCGCTCGCCGAGGCGATCCTCGGCCTCACCGAGGAGAGCGGCCTCGCCTTCTTCGACGCGATCGCGCCGATCGTCCATGCCGACAGCATCGACATGGGCGTCGTCTGGCGGCAGTCGCGCTACGACAAGGCGGGACCGGGCGGCACCGGCGCGGACTATCTCAACTGTCCGATGGACAAGGAGCAGTACGAAGCCTTCGTCGACGCGCTGCTGACCGGCGACAAGGTCTCGTTCAAGGAGTGGGAGGCCTCGACGCCCTATTTCGACGGCTGCCTGCCGGTCGAGGTGATGGCGGAACGCGGCCGCGAGACGCTCCGGCACGGGCCGATGAAGCCGGTCGGGCTGACCAACGCGCATCGGCCGGACGTGAAGCCCTACGCCATCGTCCAGCTCCGCCAGGACAACGCCTTCGGCACGCTGTGGAACCTGGTCGGCTTCCAGACCAAGCTGAAACATGCCGAACAGGTCCGAGTGTTCCGGATGATCCCCGGGCTCGAGCGGGCCGAGTTCGCCCGGCTCGGCGGGCTCCATCGCAACACCTATCTCAATTCGCCGAAACTGCTCGACGCGACCCTGCGGCTGAAGGGCCAGCCGCGGCTGAGGTTCGCCGGGCAGATCACCGGCTGCGAGGGCTATGTCGAGAGCGCGGCGATTGGCCATCTCGCCGGCCGTTTCGCCGCCGCCGAGCGGCTCGGGCGGGCCCCGATCGCGCCGCCGGCGACGACCGCGATGGGCGCGCTCCTCGGCCACGTCACCGGCGGCCATCTCGCCGAGACGGCGGAGGAGGCCTCCGCCGGCCGGCCGCGGGCCTTCCAGCCGATGAACGTCAACTTCGGCCTGTTCCCGCCGATCGAAGCGCCGAAGACCAAGGACGGGCGTCGCCTGCGCGGCACGGAGAAGACGCTCGAGAAGAAACGGGCGATGGCGGCGCGGGCGCGAGCCGATCTCGCCGCCTGGAACGCGGCCGAGACGGTCTGAGACGGCCCGCCGTCACATGATCTCGCCGCGCCGCTTCGCGGCGCGGTGGGCGCGACGGGCGGAGCGCCACAGCCGCCAGTGCCGCCGCCACGGCGGCAGGGCGACCGGATCGCGGAACGGGTTCCAGTCGGGCCGGTCCATCACGTCGAGCATCGGTTCGACGAGGGTGACGGCCAGGAAGGCCGGCGCGGCGGAGATCGGAATGTGGCCGATCAGACGGCGCGTCTCAGCCAGCGCCTCGCGGGTCCGGCCGCGCAGGGCGGACAGCGTCGCCGTCAGCGCCGGGTTCGGCCGGCCGGCCAGAAGGTCGGCGGGATCGCCGCCGTGGGCGCGAAGGAGATCGACCGGCAGGAAGATCTGGCCGCGCGCGGCGTGGAAGGGCAGCGCCCGCATCAAGCCGGTCGCCCCCCAGGCCCGGCCGGCCGCGCGGATCGCGGCGGCGACGCCGGGATCCGCGCAGTCGCCGCCGAGCAGCCGGCATCCGAGCCCGACGACCGTGCCGACGGTGTCGTCGCAATAGGCGTCGAACTCGGCGAGGTTCGGCATCGGGTCGTCGTAGAGATCGAAGATCCGCGCCTCGATCAGGCGATCGAGCGGTTCGAGGGGCAGGTCGAAGCGACGCACCGTGTCGACGAGACAGGCGGCGATCGGATGGGCGTCGCCTTCGCCGCCGCGTCTGCCGGCCAGCATGTCGGCCCACCAACGGACGCGGATCTCGCCGGGCAGCGGATCGGAGACGAGGTCGCGGATCCGGGCGATCTCGGCGGAAAAGGCATAGAGCGCGTGGAGATGCGGCCGCCGGTCGTCCGACGCCCACAGGCTCGCCAGCCAACGATCGGGATCATGGCGGCGGGCGAGGCTCGAGGCCTCGACATAGGCGGCCGTGAGCCGCGAAGCGGCGGCTTCGGCGGCGGGCTCTTCGGCGGAGGCGGGTTCGGAGGCGGGCATGGAGGCAGACATAGGGTTCGTCGCGCCTCAATCCACCGCCAGAAGCGCGGCGGCGACGCGCCGGCGCTCGCCCAACAGGATGTTCCAGGTGCGCAGGGCATGGCCGGTCGCCATCGCCTCGACGGAGATCCGAGCGTCGCGGAAGCGCCAGCGCAAGGATTCGGACAACGGGACGAGCGTGCGCCCCGTGCCGAGGAGACAGATGTCGATCGCCGCAGCCTCGGCGAAGAGCGGCGCGAGCGTCGTCTCGTCGAAGACCGGCGGGACGCCCGGATCCCAGGCCGCCATACCGGAGGGCAGGCAGAGGAGCGAGCCGCGGTGGCTCATGTCGGCGAAGCGAAAGCCGCCGGCGCCCCAGCTCTCGATCGGCGCAGGGGTGGGCAGGCGGCCGACGACACGGTCCTCGCTCAACGCTACGCCCTCCCCTCGTCTCAGGCCGTCGCCGGCGCGGTCTCTTCCGTCTTCGCGTCCTTGCCGCCGCCCGGACGCAGGTTGAGGAAGATCAGCAACGGCGCGGAGACGACGATCGACGAATAGGTGCCGATGACGATGCCGGCGAGCATGGTGAAGTTGAAGCCGCGCAACGCCTCGCCGCCGAAGATCAGCATGGCGAGCATCGCCAGAAAGGTCGTCGTCGAGGTGCGGATGGTGCGGGTCAGGGTCTGGTTGATCGACAGGTCGATCAGGGCGGCCAGATCCATCTTCTTGTATTTTCGAAGATTCTCACGAATTCGGTCGTAGATGACGACGGTGTCGTTGAGCGAGTAGCCGACGATGGTCAGGATCGCCGCGATGGCGGTCAGATCGAAACTGATGCCGAGCGCGGCGAGCAGTCCGAGCGTCAGCACGACGTCGTGGATGGTGGTGAGCACCGCGCCGACGGCGAACTGCCACTCGAAGCGGAACCACAGATAGATCAGCACCAGGGCCAGCGAGACGACCACCGCGATGGCGCCGTCGCGGCGCAGGTCGGCGGAGACGCGCGGGCCGACCACCTCGACGCGGCGGTAGTCATAGTCTTCGCCGAGGATGCCCTTGACCTTGGCGACCGCCGCCTGCTGCTCGAGATCGCCGCCCTCCTGCTGGCCGATGCGGATCAGCACGTCGTCGGGCTGGCCGAAGCCCTGGACCTGGACCTCGCCGAGATTGGCCTCGGAGAGTTCGGAGCGAATCTTGCCGAGATCGGCCGGCGAGACGTGCGAGCGCACCTCGATCACCGTGCCGCCGGCGAAGTCGATGCCGTAGTTGAGGCCGACCACCGCGACCAGGGCGATCGAGATCGCAACCAGGATCATCGAGATCGGGAAGGTGACGAGACGCGCCCCCATGAAGGGGATCTTGGTGTCTTCGGGGATCAGCTTGATCAGGCGCATGGCTCGATCCGTGTGCAAGAACTTCGAGATGGCCGACCGCAGGGTCGACCGTCGGTCGCGTCTCAGATGGGAACCCGGGTCGGTCGCACCTTCCGCACCCACAGCGCCACCATCAGCCGGGTCACGGTGACGGCGGTGAAGAGCGTGGTGAGGATGCCGACGCCGAGGGTGACGGAGAAGCCCTTGATCGGCCCGGAGCCGAGGAAGAACATCACCACCGCGGCGATCAGGGTGGTCAGGTTGGAGTCGACGATGGTGCCGAGCGCCCGCGAGAAGCCGGCGTCGATCGCCGAAATGGCGGAACGGCCGAGCTTCTGCTCCTCACGGATGCGCTCGTAGATCAGCACGTTGGCGTCGACCGCCATGCCGATGGTCAAGACGATGCCGGCGATGCCGGGCAGCGTCAGCGTCGCCTGGAGGAGCGACAGCACCGCCATCAGCATGACGATGTTCAAGACCACCGCGACGTCGGCGAAGAGGCCGAAGAGGCCGTAGTTGGCGATCATGTAGAGCACCACCAGGACCGTGCCGACGCCCGCCGCGACCTTGCCGGCGGCGATCGAGTCGGCGCCGAGGCCGGGGCCGACGGTGCGTTCCTCGACGATGGTCAGATCGGCGGGCAGCGCGCCGGCGCGCAGCAGCAGCGCGAGGTCGTTGGCGCCCTGGACGGTGAAGTTGCCGGAGATCTGGCCGGAGCCGCCGAGGATCGGCTCGCGGATCACCGGATAGGAGATCACGTCCTTGTCGAGCACGATGGCGAAGGGACGGCCGACGTTCTGCTGGCTGATCTGGGCGAACTTCTGCGCGCCGGAGGTGTTGAAGCGGAAGGAGACGATCGGCTCGCTCGACTGCGAGGAGAAGCTCGCCTGGGCGTCGACCAACTCTTCGCCGGTCAACATGGCGCGCTTCTCGACCAGCACCGGCGTCGGCGGATCGTCACGGGTCATCAGGACCTCGGTGTCGGCGGGGCGCGAGCCCTCGATCGCCTGCTGGCCGACGCCGACCACCATGTGGAAGGTGAGGCGCGCGGTCTGGCGCAGCAGGTCCTTCAGGCGATCGATGTCCTGCAGGCCCGGCACCTGGACGAGCAGGCGGTTGGCGCCCTGACGGGCGATCACCGGTTCGGTGGTGCCGAGCTGGTCGACGCGGCGGCGGACCACCTCCATCGACTGTTCGACCACCTTGCGCGAGCGGAACTCGAGGCCGACCGGCGTCAGCGTCAGGCGGAAGAGGCCGTCCTCGGCGCGGGCGACCTCGACGTCGACGACGCGGTTGCCGGTGAAGACCGTGTCGGAGAGCGTCTGAACGAGGCCGCGCAGCTTCTTTTCGGCGTCGTCGAGCTTCGACAGATCGGTGATGCGGACCTGGACGGTGGTGCCCTGCAGGCCGAGGCCGGAATAGCCGATCTTGTCCTCGCGCAGGACGCGGCGGACGTCGTCGCGCAGCACGTCGAGGCGGTCCTTGACCATCGCCTGGGTGTCGACCTCGAGCAGCAGATGAGCGCCGCCCTGGAGGTCGAGGCCGAGGGTCAACTGGCGATGCGGCATGAAGCCCGGCAGCTTCGCCAACGTCGCGCGGTCGACGAAGTTCGGAGCGACGAAGAGGATCGACAGCACGCAGGACGCGACGATCGCCCAGATCTTCCAGCGCGAGAAATGCAGCATCGAGGACCGTCCTCAGATGGGAGAGCGGCGGGGCCGCGAAAACGAAGCCCCGCCGGATCGGCGATCCGGCGGGAAGAGACGTCAGCCTTCGGTCTTGACCGGCTCGCCCTTGGCGCGAACCTCGCCGATGGTGGAGCGCACGACGCGGGCCTTGACGCCGTCGGCGATCTCGACCTCGACCTCGGCGTCGTTGACCACCTTGACCACCTTGGCGATGAGGCCGCCGGCGGTGACGACGACGTCGCCACGACGCAGGTTCTTGACCAGCTCGTCGTGCGCCTTCTGACGCTGGCGCTGCGGCCGAATGATCATCACCCACATGATGACGAGGATGAAGACGAAGGGCACCAGCGACACGATCACGTCCTGGACACCGCCGGACGCGCCGGCGGCGCCCTGGGCGAAGGCGGGGGTCACGAACATCGGAAACTCCTCGATACGGCGCGAACGCCCACGGCTGCGACGGCCTCGACGATCCCGACGGATCGCTCGTGACACGCCCCGCAGGTGGGCATGCGAAAGGGGCTCGGCAAGGGGGATTCCCCCGGCCGCGCGGACTATAGCCATCGGGCTCGGCTTTGCAAACGTGGCGGCCGATGGGCGAACGTCCCATCCGTTCTCCGCGCCGATGGAGCGTGCTACATCGTTCGTCGTCCCGTTTCCTGCCGGAGCTCGCCTTGACCGCCGCCGATCTCACCCCTCTCGTCGATCGCCTCGACGCGCTCCTCGCCCTGGTCGACCGCCTGACGCCGCCGCGGCCGCGAGAGCCCGACTTCGCCGCCGCCGACGCCTTCGTGTGGTCGGCGCGCGAGTTGCGTCTCGCGCCGGTCGCGCGGGTCAACCGGGTGGCGATCTCGCTCCTCAAGGGCGTCGACCTCGTCCGCGATCAGCTCACCGGCAACACCGAGCGCTTCGCCCGAGGCCTTCCGGCCAACAACGCGCTGCTGTGGGGGGCGCGCGGCATGGGCAAGTCGTCGCTGGTCAAGGCGGCGCACGCCGACGTCAACGCGCGGCTCGAGGGCGAGGGCGGATCGCCGCTCAAGCTCGTCGAGATCCATCGCGAGGACATCGAGAGCCTGCCGGTGCTGCTGACGCTGATCGCGGCGTCGCCGTTCCGCTTCCTGGTGTTCTGCGACGATCTGTCGTTCGACGCCGGCGACGCCAGCTACAAGTCGCTGAAGGCGGTGCTGGAGGGCGGCATCGAGGGGCGGCCGGAGAACGTCCTGTTCTACGCCACCTCCAACCGCCGCCATCTGATGCCGCGCGAGATGATCGACAACGAGCGCTCGACGGCGATCAATCCGAGCGAGGCGACCGAGGAGAAGGTGTCGCTCTCCGACCGTTTCGGCCTGTGGCTCGGTTTCCACAAATGCGGCCAGGACGACTACCTCGCCATGGTGCGCGGCTACGTGGCGCATTTCGGCCTGACGGTCGAGGACGACCGGCTCGTCGCCGAGAGCCTGGAATGGGCGACGACGCGCGGCGCGCGCTCGGGCCGCACGGCGTGGCAATACGTGCAGGATCTGGCGGGACGGCTGGGGCAGCGGCTGGAGGCGAAGTGAGATGGATCGGGCCGACCAACTGCGGCTGATGGCCGACTACAACGCCTGGATGAACGCCAGGCTCTACGACGCGGCCGCGACGCTCCCGGCGGAAGCGGTCGCGGCCGATCGCGGCGCCTTCTTCGGCTCTCTCCTCGGCACGCTCGAGCATCTGGTGGTCGGCGACACGATCTGGCTGAAGCGCTTCGCCGAGCATCGCTCGGGCGGGCCGCTCACGCCGGTGCGCGAGCTGCCGCAGCCGCAGTCGCTCGGCGAGATCCAGTTCGGCGCGCTCGGCCCCTTGCGCGAACGCCGCGAGTTGCTCGATCGGCTGATCGGGCGATGGACGACGTCGCTCGACGAGACCGATCTCGACGCGCCGCTCACCTACCGCAGCACCAGGGGCGAGACCTTCACCAAGCCGTTCGGGCTCCTCTGCGTCCACCTCTTCAATCACCAGACCCACCACCGGGGACAGGCGACGACGCTCCTGTCGCAGGCCGGCGTCGACGTCGGGACGACCGATTTTCTCGCCTTCATCCCTTCCATCTGATCCCCGCGAGGACCCCATGGCCGCGCCCGATCCCACCCTCGCCCTCCCCGACCTGTTCGCGCGGCTTCCCGCTTCGGCGCGCCTCATCGGCCTCGATCTCGGCACCAAGACGATCGGCTTGGCGCTCTCCGACCTCGGCCGGCGGATCGCGACGCCGCTCGAGACGATCAAGCGACGCAAGTTCTCGCTCGACGTCGCCGAACTTCTCGGGATTTGCGAGAAACACGCAATCGCCGGGATGATCCTCGGTCTGCCGCTCAACATGGACGGTTCGGAAGGTCCGCGCGCCCAGGCGACGCGGGCCTTCGTGCGCAATCTCGCGCCGCTCACCTCGATCCCCCTCGCCTATTGGGACGAGCGGCTGTCCACCACCGCCGTCACCCGCACGCTTCTGGAGGCCGACACGTCGCGGGCGAAACGCGCCGAGGTGGTCGACAAGATGGCGGCGAGCTTCATCCTTCAAGGGGCGCTCGACCGGATGCAGGCGGTCGCCCGCGCCGCCCGCGAGGCGGCCGAGGAAGCGGCGGCGCGGGCCGGGGGCTGAAAGGCGGGGATCGGGGCGAAGTTCTTCTCCTCGCCGATTCTCGAGCGACAATGGGCGGCGCGCGACGCGCTCCGGGCGGACGGGACCGAACCGGAGTTCCCGATCCCATGTCGTCCGTCCTCACCTCCTCGCTTCTCCACCGGCTCGCGCCGAATGCGCGCGCCGCCTATCTCACCGCCCTCGACCGGGCCGACGTCGATCTCGCGCCCTTCGGGATCCCGGCTTCGGCGCTGCGGCTCGCCCATTTCCTCGCCCAGATCTGTCACGAGACCGACGGGCTGACGATCCGGGTCGAGAGCCTGAACTATTCGGAAGCGCGCCTGCCGCAGGTATGGCCGAGCCGGTTCCGCGATCCGGCCGTCGCCGCGACCTTCGCCCATGCGCCGGAGCGGCTCGCCGAGCACGTTTACGGCGGCCGGATGGGCAACGGGCCGGAGGGCGCCGGCGACGGCTGGCGCTACATCGGGCGCGGCCTCCTGCAGATCACCGGGCGCGAATCCTATGAGCGATACGGCGCGGCGCTCGGCATCCCGCTCGCCGAGGAGCCCGACCTCGCCTTTTCGGCGGTGTGGTCGGCGAAGATCGCGGCCGCCGAATGGGCCGCTTCGACCCGCAAGGGCCGGACCTGCAACGAAATGGCCGACGCCGACGACGTCGAGGGCGTCACGCGCGCGATCAACGGCGGGCTCGTCGGCTTTTCGAGCCGCAAGGACTGGCTGAGGCGGTGGAAGACGGCGTTCGGGATCTGATCCTCACGGGATCAACGAGACGCGCGCGCCGGCATGGCGTTCGAGCCGGCCGGCGAGCGCCAGCTCCATCAGGATCAGATGGAGTTCGCCGGGGCGCACGCCGGTGGCGCGCAGGATCTCGTCGACGCCGACCGGGGTCGGCCCGAGCGCTTCGACGACGCGGCGGCGGGCGCTCTCCGGCACGTCCATCGGCCGATCGAGATCGTCGTCGCCGGCCTCCGAGGCCGTCGGCGGCTCGAAGCGGCGGCCGACGATCGGGGCGAGCGCCTCGATGACGTGGTCGGCCCGGGTCACCAGGGTCGCGCCTTCGCGGATCAGGTCGTTCGCGCCCTCGGCGCGCGGGTCGAGCGGGCTGCCGGGCACGGCGAAGACCTCGCGGCCCTGCTCGCCGGCGAAACGGGCGGTGTGCAGCGAGCCGGAGCGCAGCGCCGCCTCGACCACCACGACGCCGAGCGAAATGCCGGAAATCAGGCGGTTGCGGCGGGGAAAGTCGCGGGCGCGCGGCTCCCAGCCGAAGGGCATCTCGGAGACCAGCGCGCCGCCGGTCGCGACGATCCGATCGGCGAGGCCGGCGTTCTCCGGCGGATAGAGCCGATCGAGGCCGCCGGCGAAGACGGCGATCGTTCCCGTGTCGAGGCTCGCCTCGTGGGCGGCCGCGTCGATGCCGCGGGCGAGGCCGGAGACGATCACGAAGGCGGCGCGGCCGAGGCCCTCGGCGAGAATCGCCGCCATCTTGCGGCCGGCGAGCGAGGCGTTGCGCGCGCCGACGATCGCCACGGCCGGACGGCGCAGCACGCCCGAGCCGCCCTTGACGGCGAGGAGCGGCGGCGGACCCTCCACGGCGAGCAGGCGGTTGGGATAATCCGGCTCGCCCATTGCGACGAAGCGCGCGCCGCAGGCGGCGGCGGTCGCCGCCTCGCGCTCGACCTCGGCCTCGCCGGCGATGCGGATGCGGGCGCGGGCGCCGCCTCGCCGAGCGAGTTCGGGCAAGGCCTCCAGCGCCGCGGCGGCCGAGCCGAAGTGGTTGACGAGTTGGCGGAAGGTGACGGGTCCGACGTTGTCGGAGCGGATCAGGCGGAGCCAGGCGAGGCGGCTCGCCTCGGTCATCGGCGGGGTCGTCGGGCGGGTGAGGTGGTCGTCGGTGTCGTCGAAGGCGAAGAGTTCCACGCGCGCGCCCTCCCCGGGTCGGACGCACTATGGAAACGTCACACGCGGAATACAACCTTGAATTTCGGAGGAGCGTATCCTGCGCCGTCGGCCGATGGACCGGGCAGCGCGGGCGGACGGTCGGGCGCCTTGTGCCGGATGGTTCGGATGCCGTGCGCGATGGTTCGAGACGAGCCCTGCGGGCTCTCCTCACCATGAGGCGTATGTAATAGTCGCTACTACCAAAAACGCCTCATGGTGAGGAAAGCCGCAGGCCTGTCTCGAACCATCGCGCACCCTGTCCCGAGCGCTGCGCACCAACCACCGCGCCGAACTCCGGCCATCGCCCCCTCAGGCGTCGGCCTTCTTGCCGCGGATCTTCGGCTCCGTGCCGGCGAGGAGACGGACGATGTTCTCCTTGTGGCGGAACCAGACCAGCGCGGCGAGCGCCACCAGCACCAGCGTCATCGCGCCCGAGGCCCAACCGCCGAGCCACAGGCCGAGCGGCACCACCACGCTGGCGGTCAGGGCCGACAGCGAGGAGATGCGGAAGGTGAAGGCCATGGCGAGCCAGACCGCGCAGAAGGCGATCGCCGCCGGCCACCACAGGCCGAGCAGCACGCCGATGTAGGTCGCCACCCCCTTGCCGCCCTTGAACCCCAGCCAGACCGGGAAGACGTGGCCGAAGAAGGCGCCGACGGCCGCCGCCATCGCCGCCGTCTCGCCGGCGAAATGACGGGCGACCAGGATCGCGACCGTCCCCTTCAAGGCGTCGCCGAGGAAGGTGGCGAGCGCCAGACCCTTGCGGCCGGTCCTCAGCACGTTGGTCGCGCCGATGTTGCCGGAGCCGATCGCGCGGATGTCGCCGAGGCCGGCGAGCCGGCAGATCACCAGGCCGAAGGGGATCGAGCCGAGGAGATAGCCGAAGGCCGCGGCAACGAGGGTCGTGAGCATCTTCGGCGTCCCTTGTCTGGGGATGGATCAGGCGTCGAGGGCGTGGACGGTACGGCCGCCGACCAGGGTGCGGACGACTCTACCGGTGAAGCGGGCGTCCTCGAAAGGCGTGTTCTTCGAGCGCGAGGCGAGCGCCTGACGATCGAGGAGCCACGGCATCTCCGGATCGATCACGGCGAGGTCGGCCGGGCTGCCGGGCGACAGACGCCCGGCGGTCAGCCCGAGCCGTTCGGCGGGGCGCAGCGACAGCGCCTCGACGAGCCGGCTCCAGGAGAGGCGGCCGTCGTGGACGAGGCGCAGGCTCGCCGAGAGCAGGGTCTCCAGGCCGATCGCGCCGTCGGCGGCCTCGGCGAAGGGATGGCGCTTGGTCTCGACGTCCTGCGGGTCGTGCGAGGAGACGATCACGTCGACGATCCCGTCGGCGACCGCCTCGATCATCGCCTGCCGGTCGTCCTCGTGGCGCAGCGGCGGCGAGAACTTCAGGAACGAACGATAGGTGCCGATATCCAGCTCGTTCAGGGAGAGGTGGGCGATCGAAACGGAGGCGGTGACGTCGAGGCCGCGCGCCTTGGCGATCCGCAGGATCTCGACCGACTGGGCGGTCGACAGCTGGCTGGCGTGATAGCGGCCGCGGGTCAGGTCGACGAGGCGCATGTCGCGCTCGAGCATGATGCTCTCGGCCTCGCGCGGAATGCCCGGCAGGCCCATGCGGGTGGCGAACTCGCCCTCGGTCGCGACGCCGGCGCCGGCGAGGCTCGGGTCCTCGACGTGATGGACGATCAGCGCGCGAAAATCGCGGGCGTAGGTCAGCGCCCGGCGCATCACCAGCGAGGAGGCGACGGAGCGGCGGGCATCGGTGAAGGCGACCGCGCCGGCCTCCTTCAGAAGGCCGAACTCGGTGGTCTCCTTGCCTTCCTGGCCCTTGGTCAGCGCCGCCATCGGGTGGACGCGGACGTCGGCCTGCTCGCGGGCGCGGCGCAGGACGAAGTCGACCAGCGCCGGATCGTCGATCACCGGATCGGTGTCGGGCATGGTGACGATGGTCGTCACGCCGCCGGCGGCGGCGGCGCGGGAGACCGAGGCGAAGGTCTCGCGATGCTCGTGGCCGGGTTCGCCCATGAAGACGCGCATGTCGACGAGGCCGGGGACGATGACCTTGCCGGTCGCGTCGACCACCTCCCAGCCTTCCGGGCTGCCCTGGTTCAGAACCTCGGGGCCGGCGGCGAGGATGCGGCCCTCCGCGACGATGACCGAGCCGACGGCGTCGAGGCCGCGGGCCGGATCGACGATGCGGGCGTGGGAGAAGACGGTCGGGCGATGGTCGGCGGCGCGGCGGTCGTGGCCACCCGCGATCGGAGCTTGCGGCGTCATGGGCGGCATCGGGGTCGACCTCAGGCGGTGGGCAGATGTTCGGCGAGCGTCTCGAGCACCGCCATGCGGACGGCGACGCCCATCTCGACCTGTTCGGAGATCAGCGACTGCGGACCGTCGGCGACCTCGGGGTCGATCTCGACGCCGCGGTTCATCGGGCCGGGGTGCATGACCAGCGCGCCGGGGGCGGCATAGGCGAGCTTCTCGGCGTCGAGGCCCCAATAATGGAAATACTCGCGCACCGAGGGCACGAAGGAGCCGTTCATCCGCTCGCGCTGCAGGCGCAGCATCATGACGATGTCGGCGCCTTCCAGCCCCTTCTTCATCTCGGTGAAGGTCTCGACCCCGAGCCGGTCCGCGCCGGAGGGCAGAAGCGTCGAGGGGCCGACCAGCTTGACCCGCGCGCCGAGCGCGTTCAGCAGCAGGATGTTGGAGCGGGCCACGCGGGAATGGACGATGTCGCCGCAGATGGCGACCGTCAGACCCTCGATGGCTCCCTTGTGGCGGCGGATGGTCAGCGCGTCGAGCAGCGCCTGGGTCGGATGCTCGTGCGCGCCGTCGCCGGCGTTGATCACCGAGCAGGAGACCTTGCGGGCGAGGAGATGCACCGCGCCGGCGGCGTGATGCCGCACCACCAGGATGTCGGGGCGCATGGCGTTCAGCGTCGCCGCCGTGTCGATCAGCGTCTCGCCCTTCTTCACCGAAGAGGAGGCGACCGACATGTTCATCACATCGGCGCCGAGACGTTTTCCCGCGATCTCGAAGGACGACTGGGTCCGGGTCGAGGCCTCGAAGAACAGATTGATCTGCGTGCGGCCACGCAGAACGCTCTTCTTCTTTTCGATCTGGCGGGAGACGAGGACCTCCTCGTCCGCCTTGTCGAGAAGATACAGGATCTGCAACGGCGTCAGCCCCTCGATGCCGAGGAGGTGGCGGTGCGGAAAGGCGGGGGCCGGGGTCGATGGTGCGTTCGTCATCGAAGAGGAGGTTCTAGGATCTCCCCTCCCCCCCGGCAAGGGGCGATCGGCGCACGGAGTGGGATATCCGCCGGAGAAATCGCCGATGGCGCGGGATCCGCTCTCCTCAGCGGAGTTCGCCGCGCGGCTCCACCCCGACGGCGGGCGAGCGCGGCGGCGTCAGGACGCGGGTCGCCGCCTCCATGCGCGCCATGTCGATCAGATAGGCGAGGAAGGGCATGCCGGACTTGGCGGCGAGATCGCGCAACTCCGCCGTCGCCTGTTCGATATAGGCGGCCGCCTCGTTCGGCTTCGCCGGTGAACGGACCATTCCGGTCATCTCACGCCTTCCCAACCCGTCGCCGAGACGCCGGGGAAAGCCTTCGCCGAGGCCCCAACCGAGCGGTGGGCCGACGCGACGCCTCGACACACGCCGATGATCGTAGTAATTGTTATTGTATAGTCTATCTATTTACGGTTGTATTTTCTACGTCTCGGGTTGGATCGACTCGCAAGCCGCGCTGCGCGACCTCGGGGCTTGACCCCCGCCCCGCCGCGCCCCATTCAAGGAGCCTTCGAGGCGCAACCCCTCAGATTTGCACCCCAAAGGTTGTGTCGAGTTGTGCGATACACTTGCAAGTGTCGCATTTCTCGTCGATCCTCACAAGGAATTCGCTTCGGGGCCTCTCCCGTCGCGAAGAGGCGTCGTCGTTCCCGCCGGCTCGGTCGGTTCATAGGAGCGAAGGCGGGTGATCCCCGGGGGCGACGGTTTCGCCGTCTCCCTCTCGTCGGAGTGGCTCTGCCCCATGAACGCGGTCGTCATCGTCGAATCTCCGGCCAAGGCCAAGACCATCAACAAGTATCTGGGTCCCGGATACGAGGTGCTGGCGTCCTATGGCCATGTCCGCGACCTGCCGGCGAAGGACGGGTCGGTGCGTCCCGACGACGACTTCGCGATGGACTGGGAGGCCGACGGCAAGGGCGCCAAGCGGCTCGCCGAGATCGCCAAGGCGGTGCGCGGTTCGTCGCGCGTCATTCTCGCCACCGACCCGGATCGCGAAGGCGAGGCGATTTCCTGGCACGTGTTGCAGGTGCTCAAGGACAAGAAGGCGCTGAAGGGCCAGCCGGTCGAACGCGTCGTCTTCAACGCGATCACCAAACAGTCGGTGCTCGACGCGATGCGAAATCCGCGCGCGATCGACGAGGCGCTGGTCGACGCCTATCTGGCGCGGCGCGCGCTCGACTATCTGGTCGGCTTCAATCTGTCGCCGGTGTTGTGGCGCAAGCTGCCGGGCGCGCGCTCGGCCGGCCGCGTCCAGTCGGTGGCGCTGCGGCTCGTCTGCGATCGCGAGCACGAGATCGAGACCTTCGTGGCGCAGGAATACTGGTCGATCGTGGCGCGGATGGCGACGCCGGCGGGCGAGGAGTTCGACGCCCGCGTCGTCGGCTTCGAAGGCAAGAAGCTCGGCCGTCTCGACGTGGCGAACGAAGGCGAGGCGACGCGGATCCGCCGCGCCCTCGAAAAAGCCGCCTTCACCGTCGCCTCGATCGAGAAGAAGCCGGTTCGGCGCAACCCGTTCCCGCCCTTCACCACCTCCACGTTGCAGCAGTCGGCGAGCTATGCGCTCGGCTTCTCGGCGGCGCGCACGATGCAACTGGCGCAACGGCTCTACGAGGGCGTGGAGATCGGCGGCGAGACCGTCGGCCTGATCACCTACATGCGAACCGACGGCGTCGACATCGCGCCGGAGGGCATCGCCGGCATCCGCAAGGTGATCGGCGAGGACTTCGGCGCGAACTACCTGCCGGAGGCGCCGCGCAAATACACCGCCAAAGCGAAGAACGCCCAGGAGGCGCACGAGGCGATCCGGCCGACGGATCTCACGCGCCGGCCGAAGGACGTGGCGAAGTTCCTGGAGCCGGAGCAGGCCAAGCTCTACGAGCTGATCTGGAAGCGCACCGTGGCGAGCCAGATGGAATCGGCGGTGCTCGACCGCACCACCGTCGACATCGAGGCGCTGGCCGGCGGCGACGTCGTCGCGCTGCGCGCCACCGGGTCGGTCGTCAAGTTCGACGGCTTCCTGCGGCTCCATTCCGAAGGCCGCGACGATGAAGAGGACGAGGAGAGCCGTCGTCTTCCCGCGATGGCGGAAGCCGACCGGCTGGAACGGCGCAAGATCACCGTCGATCAGCACTTCACCGAGCCGCCGCCGCGCTTCACCGAGGCGACGCTGGTCAAGAAGATGGAGGAGCTCGGCATCGGCCGTCCCTCCACCTACGCCGCCACGCTGCAGGTGCTGCGCGATCGCGACTACGTCACCCTCGACAAGCGCCGCCTGATCCCGCAGGACAAGGGCCGTCTGGTCACCGCCTTTTTGGAGAGCTTCTTCCGGCGCTGGGTCGAATACGACTTCACCGCCGACCTCGAGGAGAGCCTCGACAAGATCTCGGCGGCGGAGATCGACTGGAAGGTCGTGCTGCGCGCCTTCTGGACCGACTTCTCCTCGGCGATCGAGCAGACCAAGGAGCTGCGCGTTTCCGACGTGCTCGACGCGCTCAACGAGCTGCTCGGCGCGCACGTCTTCCCCGACAAGGGCGACGGTTCGGATCCGCGCGCCTGTCCGTCCTGCGGCGTCGGGCGTCTGTCGCTGAAGCTCGGCAAGTTCGGCTCGTTCATCGGCTGCTCGAACTATCCCGAATGCCGCTTCACCCGGCAGATGCAGGCCTCCGGCGCGGAAGGCGAAGGGGCGGAAGGCCCCGGCGGCGACGGCACCAAGATCCTCGGCACGGATCCCGAGACCGGGCTCGAAGTGTCGCTGCGCTCCGGCCGCTTCGGGCCCTATGTGCAGCTCGGCGAAGGCGACAAGCCAAAGCGGTCGTCGCTGCCGAAGGGCTGGACCGCCGCTTCGATCGATCTCGAAAAGGCGCTGAAGCTCCTCTCTCTGCCGCGCGAGGTCGGGCTGCATCCGGAGAGCGGCAAGCCGATCACCGCCGGGCTCGGTCGATTCGGGCCCTTCGTGCTGCACGACGGCGTCTACGCCAATCTCCCCTCCGCCGACGAGGTCTTCGACGTCGGCATCAACCGGGCGGTGACGCTGATCGCCGAGAAGCAGGCGGGCGGGCGCGGGCGGGCGAAGCCGGCGGCGCTGAAGGAGCTCGGCGAGCATCCGACGCTGGGCGGTCCGGTGACGGTGCGCGACGGGCGCTACGGCCCCTATGTGGCGCACGACAAGACCAACGCGACGCTGACCCGCGGGCTCGATCCGCAGTCCGTGACGATGGAGATCGCGGTGGCGCTGCTCGCCGAAAAGGCGGCCAAGTCGCCGGCGAAGCCGAGCCGCGCGAAGGCCGCGCCGAAGGCGCCCGCGAAAGCGGCGGCAGCGAAGGACGGCGAGGCGAAGGGCAAGACCGCCACGGCGAAGAAGCCCGCCGCCAAGACCGACAAGCCCGCGGCGAAGCCGAAGGCGAAGACCAAGGCGACCGGCGGCAAGGCGGCCGAGAAGCCGTTCGACTGACCGTCCGCTCGCCGCATCGCCGCGTCTCGTCGAGAGGCGCGGCGGTTTCGGTCGATAATGTTTCGGCAACCATTCCAGAGAATTGCCACCGGGGATTCCCTAGCGGAAAGACTTTGGTTGCTCGTTCCGGATATCCTACGAACCGTCCCGTATCCTGAAGCTCGTCGGCTTCGTCTCGGGGAGGTCGTGTCGTCGTGCAGTTCTTCCAACGAGTTCTGAAGATCGCTTGTCGCCGGAACATCCGTTCCCGGCGCGATCTATGGCTCTATGTCACGCGAATGACCTTGTACATCGGCCTGTTGGCGGCGATCACCGCGGCAGTCGAATTTCATCAGACCGGCGTGATCGCGCAGATCGGCACCTTCGCCGGCGTGTTCGTCGCCGCCTCGCTGCTGTCGGTGCCGATCGCCTGGGAATTCGGCCGGATGTATCTCGACCTGTGGGAATCGACCCAGACGCTGTCGACGCTCGCCCGCACCGACCAGCAGACCGGCCTGCTCAACAACCGGACCTTCGTCGCTCAGGTCGAGGAGCGGATCGCGGCGGGACGCACGATGGCGCTGCTGCTCGCCGATCTCGATCGCTTCAAGTCGATCAACGATCGATGGGGCCATCCGATGGGCGACGAGGTGATCTCGGCGGTCGGCGGGGTGATGCGCAACCTGTTCTGCCGCAGCGCGATCATCGGCCGGATGGGCGGCGAGGAATTCGCTGTGGCGATCGAATGCCCGTTCGACGACGAGGCGGCGCGCCTGCGCTTCTGCGCCGGCTGGGCGGAAGAGCTGCGCCGCCGCATCGGCGAAATCCACATTCCGGTCGGCGACGGCATGATCGCTCCGACCGCGTCGATCGGCATCGCCCGCTCGAGCGAGGACGACGACTTCTCGGCGCTCTACGTGCGCGCCGACCGGGCGCTCTACATGGCCAAGGCCGGCGGCCGCAACCGCTACGTCGACGACGTCGATCTCGACTTCGGCGCGGCGCATCGCCAGACCGGCGTAGAGAGCGTCGAGACCTCCGACTTCCTGTTCGTCGAGGGAAAGACGGCGAGCATCTGAGGACGACCGCGTCGCGCCCGGCGACAGGGGCTCCGCGAGGGTCTATCCTGCCGGCTCGCAATCGAACCGGGACGACGCAGCCTTGGCCTTTCCTCCGATCATCAAGACGCCCGCCCCCGGTTCGCGACAGCGCCTCGGCGACGCCCTGCCGTCGCGCGAAGAGATCCTCGCCCATCTCGCCGAACACCCGGGCGAGGCCGGCAAGCGCGGCATCGCGCGCGCCTTCGGCATCACCGGCGGGGCGAAGATCGCGCTGAAGCGGATCCTGAAGGAGCTCGCCGAAGAGGGCGTCGTGGAGAAGCGGCGGCGCAAGCTCGCGCCGAAGGGGGCGCTCACCACCGTCTTCGTCGCCGACGTGACGCGCCGCGACGCCGACGGCGAGCTGCTCGCCACGCCCGACGAATGGGACGAGGAGGAGAACGGCCCGGCCCCCGTCGTCCTGATCCTGCCGGAGGTGCGGGGACGCCGGACGGGCCCGCGGCCCGCATCCGCCGGGGTCGGCGATCGGGTTCTGTTGCGCGTCGCCGACGTCGAGGTCGAGCTGCCCGAGGGCGTGGCGCAGGCGGCGCGAGTGATCCGGGTTCTCGACAAGAAGCCGCCGGAGGCGCTCGGCGTCGTCCATCTCGTGCCCGGCGGCGCGCGGATCGTGCCGATCGAAAAGCGCGGCCGCGAGCTTCAGGTCGCCGAAGCCGATCTCAAGGACGCGCAGGAGGGCGACCTCGTCGCCGTCGATCTGATCCGGTCGGGCGGGCGGCTCGGGCTCGGCCGCGCCAAGGTGCGCAGCGTCATCGGCTCGATGGCGTCGGAACGGGCGGTCTCGGAGATCGCGCTGCACGTCCACAACATTCCGCACGTCTTCCCGGTCGCGGTGCTGGCGGAAGCCGAAGCCTGCGAACCGGTGAAGCTCGGAAAACGCGAAGACTGGCGCGACCTGCCGCTCGTCACCATCGACCCGCCCGACGCCAAGGACCACGACGACGCCGTCCACGCGACGCCGGACGACGATCCTGAAAATCCGGGCGGCTTCGTCTGCACGGTGGCGATCGCCGACGTCGCCCATTACGTCCGGCCCGGCGCGGCGCTCGACCGCGAGGCGCAGCACCGCGGCAATTCGGTCTATTTCCCCGATCGCGTCGTGCCGATGCTGCCGGAGAAGATCTCGACCGACCTCTGCAGCTTGCGCGAGAAGGAGGACCGGCCGGCGCTCGCCGTGCGGATGATCTTCTCGGCCGAGGGGCGCAAGCTCTCCCATACGTTCCACCGCATCCTGATGCGTTCGGCGGCGAAGCTCGCCTACCAGCAGGCGCAGGCCGCGATCGACGGCCGCGTCGACGAGAAGACCGACACACTGGTCGAAGGCGTGTTGAAGCCGCTGTGGGCGGCCTATGCGGTGTTGAAGAAGGGGCGCGACCACCGCGAACCGCTCGATCTCGATCTGCCCGAGCGCAAGATCCTGCTGAAGCCCGACGGCACCGTCGACAAGGTGATCGTCCCGGAACGGCTCGACGCGCACAAGCTGATCGAAGAGTTCATGATCCAGGCGAACGTCGCGGCGGCGGAGACGCTGGAGAAGCACAAGACGCCGCTCCTCTACCGCATCCACGACATGCCGTCGGACGAGAAGATCAACGCGTTGAAGGAGTTCCTCTCCACCCTCGACATCAAGCTGGCGGGCAAGGGCGGGCTGAAGCCGGCGATGTTCAATTCGATCCTGGCCAAGGTCGTCGACACGCCGAAGGCCGGGCTCGTCAACGAGGTGGTGCTGCGCTCCCAGGCGCAGGCGGAATACAATCCGAACAACATCGGTCATTTCGGCCTGCATCTCAGGCGCTACGCGCATTTCACCTCGCCGATCCGCCGCTACGCCGACCTCGTCGTGCATCGCGGCCTGATCCGGGCGTTGGGGCTCGGCTCGGACGGTCTGCCGGAGACCTGGGACGACAAGCTCGAGGGGATCGGGGCGGAGATCTCGGCCTGCGAACGGCGCGCCATGGCGGCCGAGCGCGACACGATCGATCGGCTGATCGCCCGCTGGCTGATGGACAAGGTCGGCGCGACCTTCCGGGCGAAGATCTCGGGCGTGACCAAGTCGGGCCTGTTCGTCCGGCTCGACGACACCGGCGCGGACGGCTTCGTGCCGGCGGCGACGATCGGCGACGACTACTACGTCTACGACCAGGCCACCCACGCGATGATCGGCAGCCGCACCGGCGAGACCTGGCGGCTCGGCGACACGGTCGAGGTCAGGCTCGTCGAAGCGCAGCCCTTCGCGGGAGCCCTGCGTTTCGAGCTCTTGTCCGAAGGCGTGATCGAGCGCGGTATGGGGCGCCGGCGGATCGCCGGGATCGTGGCGCGCGACAAGGCGAAGGTCCGCGGCGCGCCGTCGCGCGGACGCAAGGGGCCGAAACGCAAAGGGTGATGCGGATGCTCGAGATCTGGGGTCGGACCAACTCGGTCAACGTCAAGAAGGTGTTGTGGACCTGCGAAGAGCTGGGCCTTCCCTATACGCGCCACGACGCCGGCGGGGCCTTCGGCGTCGTCGCGACGCCGGCCTATCGGGCGATGAACCCGAACGGGCTCGTCCCGACCCTCGTCGACGGCGATCTGACGCTGTGGGAATCGAACACGATCTCCCGCTATCTCGCCGCGAAATACGGCGAAGGTCGGCTGCTTTCGACCGACCCCGGCCGGCGCGCCAAGGCCGAACAGTGGATGGATTGGACCCATTCCTTCGCCTACCCGTTCCGCGACGTGATCTTCGGCCTCCTGCGCACGCCGCCGGAGAAGTGCGACCTCGCGGCGATCGAGCGCGGCCGGCAGATCTGCGCCGGGCTCTTCATGATCGCCGACGCGGCGCTCTCGGCGCACGCCTTCCTCGCCGGCGAGGAGTTCGGTCTCGCCGACATCGTGCTCGGCCCGTTCGCCTATGTCTGGTACGGGCTCGACATCGAACGGCCGGCGACGCCACATCTCGACCGCTGGTACGGCGAATTGCAGAAGCGGCCGGCCTGGGCGAAAGTGGTGGCGATCGGGCTCTCCTGAGCCCGCTGCCGAGACGCCGGGCGACCGGCGGGGAGACGCGATGAAGGTTCCCTTCGAGGAGAGCGGCGGCGGACGTCCGCAGCCCTCGTCCGAGGCGGCGCGACCGGTCGGGCGGGCGATGCGGCGCGGCGCGCGCGGGCGCTGTCCGGCGTGCGGGGCGGGCCGGCTCTTCGAGGGCTATCTCGCGGTGCGGCCGGTCTGTCGCGTCTGCGGGACCGAGCTCCACCATCACCGCGCCGACGATCTGCCGCCCTATCTGACCATCCTGGTGGTCGGCCACGTCGTGGTGAGCGGCTTGCTCCTGACCGAACGGCTCCTCGCGCCGGCGATGTGGATCGAGGCCGCGATCTGGCTGCCGCTGACGCTCTTCCTCTCGCTCGCCCTGCTCCGCCCGATCAAAGGCGCGGTGGTGGGGCTCCAATGGGCGCTCCGCCTGCACGGCTTCGGCCGCACCGCCGCCGCGCCCTCTCCCTCTCCGTCTCCCCTCCTGCCGCCGAAGGCCGCCTGATGCGCTCCGTCGCCGACATTCTCGCCGAACTCAACGCCCTCGACCGCACCGGCAAGGCCCCCTATTTCCGCCCGCGCGACGCCGCGACGCTGCTGGTGCTCGATCGCGGCGGCGACGGGGCGTTGCGCGTACTGATGGGCAAGCGGCACATGGGCCACAAGTTCATGCCGGGCGCCTGGGTGTTTCCCGGCGGCCGGGTCGACGCCGCCGACAGCCGGGTGGCGCTCGCCGACGACTATGACGCGGCGACCCTCGCCTCGCTCTCGATCGAGATGAAGGGGCCGAAGACCGCGGCCCGCGCCCGCGCCTTCGCCGTCGCGGCGATCCGCGAGACCTGGGAGGAAGCCGGCCTGCTGATCGGCGCGCCCTCCGGCGAGGCGGCGAGCGACGCTCCCTTCGACCCGCACGACGCGGCCGCCGCCTTTCGGGCGCATGGGCTCAGACCGGCGATCGGCGCGATGCGCTTCGTCGCCCGCGCCATCACCCCGCCGGGACGGCCGCGCCGCTTCGACACGCGCTTCTTCGCCGTGCCGGCGAGCGCGATCGGCGGACGGCACGCGGACGGCGTCGGCCCGTCCGGCGAGCTCGAGGACGTCGCCTGGGTGACCTTCGCCGAAGCGCGGGCGCGGCCCGAACTGCCGCCGATCACCAAGGCGGTGCTCGACGAGCTCGACACCCGTCTCGCCTTCGATCCGTCCTTCGGACCGGCGCATCCGACGCCGTTCTATCGCTGGATCGGCGGACGGTTCGTCCGGACGGAGATCGCGCCGTGACGCTCTTCGCCCTCGCCCTGTTCGCCGGAGCCCTGTTCCTCAACGCCGGCTCGCCGGGGCCGAGCGTCGTCGCGCTGGTGGCGCAGGTGTTGTCGCGCGGGCCCCGGGCCGTGCTTCCCTTCCTCGCCGCCATGTGGCTCGGCGAGGCGGCTTGGCTCGCCGCGGCGGTCGCCGGTCTGTCGGCGCTCGCCGAACAGCTGCACGAGGTCTTCACGATCGTGAAGTGGGCGGGCGTCCTCTATCTGCTGTGGCTCGCCGTCGGGCTGTGGCGCAAGCCGGCCGAGGCGGGACATCCGGAAGAGACCGCGCAGCAGAGCGGGCTCAGAATGTTCCTGACCGGGCTGTCGCTGACCTTCGGCAATCCGAAGATCATGGTCTTCTATCTGGCGCTGCTGCCCACCCTGGTCGACGTCGCCCATCTCGACTTCGCCGGATGGGCCGAGCTGACGGCCGTGCAGATCGCGGTGATGGCCTTCGTCGATCTCTCCTGGGTCGGCGTCGCCGGCCGGGCGCGCGGGTTCCTGACCTCCGAGCGGGCGGTGCGGCTGACCCGCCGGGTGAGCGCGGTCGCCATGGGCGGGGCGGCGGCGGCGATCGCCTCGCGCGCCTGAGGCGCACCTTACGGCGAGTTAACTGGTGAAGTTATACGTCGCGTCGTACTATTGGAGCGTCGAAGAAAGAGGTTCGACAGAGCGGACGAGCAGTCCGGGAAACCTCTTTCCAACCCGTCGAAGACAGAGATGCCGACGACGACGCGCGAGGGATGTCCTTCGTCGCGACGGCCGCGTCGTGTCTTCGCCCGCCGAGGGAGGTTCGTCATGACCTGGAAGACCGTCACCTTCGCCACCGTTCTCGCCGCTTCCGTCGCCGCCGCCGCGCTGGTCGCCGAAGCTCAACCCGGCCCGGGCATGGGTCAGGGAATGGGCATGGGCCAAGGCATGGGTCAGGGGATGGGCATGGGTCAGGGCCGCGGCATGGGGCTCAACCCGAACGCGCCGTGGCGTGAACGCTTCGCCGCGCTCGACGAGAACAAGGACGGCGTGATCGACAGGGCCGAGATGAAGGCCGCCGCCGAAGCCGTCTTCGCCGCGATGGACGCCGACTCGAACGGCGCCCTCACCAAGGACGAATACATGAGCGTCCGGATGGGCGCGCAGCGTGGCTACAACCCCGCCCGGATGGACGCCATGCAGCAGCAGAAGGCGTCGCGCTTCGCGCCGATGGACACTAATCACGACGGCGTCGTGAGCCTGGCCGAGTTCCTCGCCGACCACGACAAGATCTTCGCGAAGATGGACGGCAAGGGCGATGGCCGGGTGACGCCGGCCGAGTTCCGGGGCCGCCATTGGTGAGCCGCCGGCGGAGCGTCGCTCCGCCCGCCGACATGCGAGACGAAGACGCCCGCGGCGACCGCGGGCGTCTTCATCTTCCGATTCCGATTCATCCTCGCACCGCCGAACGCGCCGTTCATGTGACGATTCCGGTCGCTCAGATTTCGATTCCGCCGGCTTTTCGAAGTGATTCCGGAAACGACTCCAAGCGCTTGCCGCAGAATCGAATTCCCGATCGGTTGAAGTGACGATTCCGCTCGAACTCGGCCGTCTTCAGAAATCGATTCGACCGAGCGCGCCGCGGCCTCACGTGGTGAACCAGCCGCGCGCCGCGACCAACGCCACGGCGAGGACGGCGAGCGAGACGACCACCGAACCGACCGCATAGACGACGGCGGTCGCGGTCGCGCCGCGTTCCCACAGCGCCACCGTGTCGAGCGAATAGGCGGAGAAGGTGGTGAAGCCGCCGAGGACGCCGGTCATGAAGAACAGCCGCAGCGCGTCCGATCCGACGCCGGGCGTGCGGCTGACGAGGTAGCCGGCGAAGCCGCCCATCACCGTCGAGCCGATCACGTTGACCGCGAAGGTGCCCCAGGGGAAACCCGCGCCGAGAAGACGCAGCGCCGCCAGGGTCACGCCGTAGCGCAGGGTGGACCCGAGACCGCCGCCGACGAAGACCAGGGCGAGGAGTTTCAACTGCAGCGGCATCGCGGGTCTCCGGCTTGGGGAAGGTCTCTTCTCCATGCCTCCTCGGGCACGCGGAGTCACGCCCGGATGCTGAGCAAACGCCCGTCCGCGATCCTGCGACGGCGTTTCTTGACAGGCCGCGTCCCGCTCCGCACAACGATCGCCCGGCGGCGACATCGCCGCGGCAGAGGATCGGCGACGTGTTCGACGAGAAGACCGAGACACGGGACGAGGGCGGAGCGGACGCGACGGCGCGACCGTGTCAGACCATCGTCTTCGACGGGGTCGGCGTCGAACGGGACGGACGGCGCGCGCTCGACGGCGTGTCGCTGACGCTTTCCGAGCGCCGGATCGGCGTCGTCGGGCTGAACGGATCGGGCAAGTCGACGCTGCTCAAGGCGATCGTCGGCCTCGCGCCGGTGAGCGTGGGATCGCTCACCGTCGACGGGCGCGACGTCGCGCGCGAGGCGCGGGCGGTGCGCGCCGCGACCGGGCTCCTGTTCCAGAACCCGGACGACCAGATCGTCTTCCCCATCGTCGCCGACGACCTCGCCTTCGGCCTGAAGAACCACGGCTGGAGCCGCGCCGAAACGGGCGAACGGGTCGCCGCGGCGCTCGCTCGGCTCGGCGTCGAGGCCCTGGCGCGGCGGCGGATCCACGAACTCTCCGGCGGCGAGAAGCAACTCGTCGCGCTCGCCGGCCTGTTGGCGATCGAGCCGAAGACGCTGCTCTTCGACGAGCCGACCTCGCAGCTCGACCTCAGAAATCGGAATCGCTTCGCGCGGCTTCTTCACGCCCTGCCGGAGCAGGCGATCGTGGTGGCGCACGATCTCGACCTCCTCGTCGACTTCGAACGGGTGATCGTGCTGGAGGCCGGCCGCGTCGCCTTCGACGGGGCGGCGGCGGCGGCGATCGCCTTCCATCGCGAGCGCTCGGCATGATCGAAGGGCTCGGCGGCGAGGGACAGTCGTGGTTTCACCGGCTGCCGGCCGGGGTCAAGCTGATCGGCCTCGCAGCGCTCGCCACCGCTTTGTTTCTCGTCGAGCATCGCGGCGCGCTGGCCGGCGCGGCGGGCCTCGCCCTCGCCGCCCTCGTCTCGACCGGCCTCGGTTTCGAGCGGATCCGAAGGGCGCTGACCGGTCCGCTCTTTGTGATCGCCGCCGTGGGCGCAGTCGATTGGATCTTTCTCGACGGGCGCACCGCGGCGACGGTGGCGTTGCGTCTTTCCGCCCTCGCCTTCCTCGCCCAGGCGGTGGTGGCGACGACCACGACGGAAGCCTTGAGCGAGGTCTTCGAACGGGCGCTCGGGCCCTTCGATCGTCTCGGACTGATCGACGCCGCGCGGGCCTCGTTGGCGCTGACCCTGGCGCTGCGCTTCGTGCCGCTGATCGTCGAGGAGGCGACGGCGATCCGCGAAGCGCAGGCGGCGCGCGGCCTCTCCAACCATCCGATCGCGGTGATCGTGCCCCTGGTGGTGCGGACCCTGGTCCGGGCGGAACGGATCGCCGACGCGATCGACGCGCGGGGCTTTCCACCGCAGAAGAATTCCAATAGTTCACGGTGAGAACCGTTCGCAGACCAAGACCAACAAGGAAGCGACCATCCCCATGACCACTCGCGATCTCGGCTACGTCGCCCTCTTCGCCGCGCTGATCGTGGCGCTCGGCATCGTCCCGGCCATTCCGCTCGCCGGCGGCGTGCCGATCACCCTGCAGTCGCTCGGCGTGATGCTCGCCGGTCTGATTCTCGGACCGAAGCGCGGGGCGCTGGCGGCGATCGTGGTGATCGCGTTGGTCGGGCTCGGCCTGCCGGTGCTGGCGGGCGGGCGCGGCGGCCTCGGCGTCTATGCGGGACCGACCGCCGGCTTCCTGTTCGGCTGGGCGCCGGCGGCCTTCGTGACCGGCTTCCTCGCGATGCGGCTCGACCGGGCCGAGACGGCGGCGGCCGCGCGCTTCGCCGGTCTCTTCGGGGCGGGCGTCGCGGGATCGATCGCGCTGCTCTACGTCTGCGGCATCGCTTGGCTCGCCTTCGTCACCAAGCTCGGCCTCTCCAAGGCCTTCTTCGTGTCGCTGCCGTTCGTGCCCGGCGACCTCGTCAAGGCGGCGGTGGCGGCCCTCGTCACGATCAAGGTGCGCGACGCCTTCGCGCTCGATCGGAAGTGACCGCTCTGCGCGGGGCGCGGGACGTCACGGCCGTGTAATGCGTCGGGCGCATCCTGAGGCGTCCTCTTCCGTATGGTCGGAAGGACAAATCCCCTCAGGGAGCCTCTCATGGCCGCTTTGTCCCGACGCGCACTCCTCGCGGGCGTCGCCACGACTCCGTTCGTCCCCACCACCTTCGCGATCGACATCGCCGCTGCGGCGGCGCCGAGCGCGTCGCCGAGCGGCGCCTCGTCGCCACAGGCGAGCGTGGCGCGCCGCCTCGCGCCCAATCCGGTCGGCGCGTTCGAACGCCTCTACCGCTTCGACGTGGATCCGCTCGCCGGCCCGGTCGCGGATCTCACCGTGCCGGTCGAGCCGCTCGCCGCCGGCGCGACGCGTCGCCTCACGGTGATGCACTTCAACGACCTGCACAACAACGTCACCGTGCCGCATCCGGCGCGCGGCGAGACGCGCGTGTTCGCCCAGATCGTCCAGAAGGTGCGCGCGGCGCGCGCCGGCGCGGGCAAGGACGACGTGGTGCTGTTCCTCTCCGGCGGCGACGACCAGACCGGCAGTCTGCTCGACGAGTTGCTCGCCTTCACGCCGGAGGAGACGATCGTCCATCCCTCCTATCGCTCGTTCGTCGTCGCCGGCGTCGACGCGGCGGTGCTCGGCAACCACGAATTCGACCGGGGCACGGCCGTGCTCGCCGACCTCCTGGCGCGCAACGGCGATCTGCCGGCGCTTTCGGCCAACATCGTCGACACCGCGCATCTCACCCGGGGCCGGCACTACCATCCGGCGCTGATCGGCGTCGCCAAGGGCCTGCGCATCGGCCTCCTCGGCCTGACCACGCCGGAGGACACCCGCACCGGCACGGCCGAAAACCCCGGCCTGTCGGTCGCCGATCCGGCCGTCGTCGTGCGCAATCTGCTGCCGGCGCTGGGACGGGCCTGCGACGTCGTCGTCATCCTGTCCCATCTCGGCTACGGCGGTTCCGGCATGGGCGCGCAGGCGGCCGGCGCGGAACGCCGTCTGGCGCTCGGCGACACCCGGCTGGCGGAATTGGCCGCCGAACTGACCGACCGGCCGGTTCTGATCGTCGGCGGCCACACCCATACGGCGCTCAACGCCGAGGCGCTCGAGCCGCGCAACTTCGTCGCCGGACGCGTCGCGATCGTCCAGGCCGGCTTCCACGGCAGCCATCTCGGCGAGGCGACGCTCGAACTGACGCGCGAAGCGGGGGGCGCCCGGCTGGTGGCGGCCGCCGCGCGGCTGCACGCGCTGAAGAAGTCCGACCTCCGCGTGCCCGCCGCCGATCCGAAGGCGGCGAGCCTGCAACAGACCGGCGACTGGGACGAAGGGTTCCAGGGCCTCGCGGTGACGCCGCTGCTCGCCAAGCTCGACGAGCGGCTGACCGAGACGATCGCCACCGCCGACGCCGACGCGTCGGTCGGCGGCGAGCGCACCCGCGCCGATCGCTATGTTCGCGAGACGGCGATCGCCGATCTGATGAACGATCTGCTGGTGGCGCGGTCGGCGCAGTTCCCCGACGGGGCGGTCGACATCGCCGTCTTCAACGCCACCGGCCTCGTCGCCGGCATCCCGGAGCAGGGGCCCATCACCTTCGCCGACTGGTTCCAGGTGATGCCCTTCGCCGATTCCATCCAGATCCTGACGATGACCGGCCGCGACATCCAGGCGATGCTCGATTCCAACGCGCAACGCGTGGTGCGGCCGGAGGAGCTCGCGGCGACGCCGCCGATCGATCTGAAGTCCTACGTCAGCCGCGGTTTCCTGCACTTCTCCGCCGCGCTGCGCTATCGCATCGCGCTCGGCGCTTCGGCGAAGGAGGCGAAGGCCGTCGACGTGACGATCAAGGGCCGGCCGGCGGCGGAGGCGCTCGACACGTCCTTCCGCGTCGCCTTCGGCTCCTACATCGGCAACGGCGGTTTCGCGGAAGCGTGGAACGGGCGCGAGATCGCCGGCGGCCTGCCGCCCGGCATCAAGGGCTACGACCTGACCAAGCTGCCCAAGCGCGACACCGGCTTCGTCTACCGCAACGAGATCGTCGCCCAGATCCGGACGCTCGGCCGACTGACCGCCGCCGCGGGAGCGAAGACCGACGGTCGCCTCATCGTCGCGGCGAACTGAGCCGGACGACGCCCGACGCCGCCGGCGTCGGGCGTCGCTCGATCGTCCTCACCCCTCGCCGCGCTCGCGGCGGAGCTTCGCCCACCAGTCGAGGCGCTTGCGGATCTCGCGCTCGAACCCGCGTTCGGGCGGATCGTAGAAGCGCAGGCGGCCGAGCTTTTCGGGGAAATAGTTCTGACCCGAGAAGGCGTCGGGCTGGTCGTGGTCGTAGCGGTAGCCCTCCGAATAGCCCTCCTGCTTCATCAGCTTGGTCGGGGCGTTCAGGATGTGCTTCGGGGGCGGCAGCGAACCGCCCTCCTTGGCGGCGCGCATCGCCGCCTTGAAGGCGGTGTAGACGCCGTTCGACTTCGGCGCGGTGGCGACGTGGACGAGAGCTTCCGCGATCGCCAGCTCGCCCTCCGGGCTTCCCAGGAAGTCGAAGGCGTCCTTGGCGGCGTTGGCGACGACCAGCGCCTGCGGATCGGCGAGGCCGACGTCCTCGACCGCCATGCGGACGATCCGTCGCGCGATGTAGCGCCGGTCCTCGCCGGCGTCGAGCATGCGCGCGAACCAGTAGAGCGCCGCATCGGGATCGGAGCCGCGCACCGACTTGTGCAACGCCGACATCAGATTGTAGTGGCCGTCCTGGCTCTTGTCGTAGATCGGGGCGCGCCGTTGGACGACCTCGCCGAGGCCGGCCGCGTCGAAGATCTCGCCCTCGCGGGCGGCGCGCAACACGTCCTCGGTCAGCGTCAGGGCGGCGCGGCCGTCGCCGTCGGCCATGCGCACGAGCGCCGCGCGGGCGTCGCCGTCGAGCGGCAGCGGCCGGCCGAGCTCGGCCTCGGCGCGATCGAGCAGCTTTTCGATCGCCGGCTCGTCGAGCGACTTGAAGACCAGAACATGGGCGCGGGAGAGCAACGCCGCATTGAGTTCGAAGCTCGGGTTCTCGGTGGTCGCGCCGACCAGCACCACGGTGCCGTCCTCGACCACCGGCAGGAAGCTGTCGAGCTGGGCGCGGTTGAAGCGATGGATTTCGTCGACGAAGAGCAGCGTGCCCTTGCCCATGGCGCGGCGGCCGCGCGCCGTCTCGAACACCTTCTTCAGATCGGCGACGCCGGAGAAGATCGCCGAGACCTGTTCGAAGGCGAGATCGGTCTCGCCGGCGAGGAGCCGCGCCACCGTCGTCTTGCCGGTTCCCGGCGGCCCCCAGAAGATCAGCGAGCCGAGCGAGCCGGAGCGCAGCATGCGGGTGATGGTCCCGTCCGGGCCGACGAGGTGATCCTGGCCGACGACGTCGGCGAGCTGCTTCGGGCGCAGCCGGTCGGCGAGCGGGCGGGGGCTCGCGCGGTCGAGACCGGCGGCGGCGAAGAGATCGGCCACGTCGTCCTCCTCAGCGGAAGGCCATGCGCAGCATACGACCGTCGCGCTGAATGGCGATGCGCCAGATCGTCGGCTGGGACGCGGCGAGGCGCGCCAGCGTCGCGGTGCGATCGACCGCCGCGCCGTTGATCTCGCGGACCACGTCGCCCTTCTGCAGGCCGATGCGTGCGGCGGGCGATCCTCCGGCGACCGAGGCGACCACCACGCCGTCGAGATCGAAGGGCAGACGCAGCTCCTCGGCGACGGCGGGCGACAGGTTCATCACCGTCGCGCCGGCGAAGGGCGACTCGACGTCGATGGTCTTCGCCTCGCGCGGCGGCGTCTCGGGCGCGGCGCGCGAGGCGATGGCGATGTTTTGCCGACGTCCCTTGCGGATCAGCTCGACCGGCACCGAGCCGCCGAGCGGGCGGGTGCCGAAGCGGAAGCCGAAGGCGTCGGGATCGTCGACCTCGCGCCCGTCGACCGCGATCAGGAGATCGCCGATCTCGAGGCCGGCTTCCGCCGCCGGGCCGCCCTTGACGAGGCCGGTGACCAACGCGCCGATCGGCCGATCGACGCCGAGGCCCTCGGCGACGTCGGCGGTGACGTTCTGCAGGGTCGCGCCGAGCCAGGGGCGATGGACGACCGACCCGGTCTTCGCCTGCTCGAGCACGAACTTGACGATGGTCGAGGGAATGGCGAAGCCGATGCCGACCGAGCCGCCCGACTGCGAATAGATCTGCGAGGGCACGCCGACGAGGCGGCCGGCGAGATCGACCAGCGCGCCGCCGGAATTGCCGGGATTGATCGCCGCATCGGTCTGGATGAAGTAGCGGTAGTCGCCGTTGCCGACCTGGGTGCGGGCGAGGCCGGAGACGATGCCTTGCGTCACGGTCTGGCCGACGCCGAAGGGGTTGCCGGCGGCCAGCACCAGATCGCCGACCTGGAGGTTCTCCGAATCGCCGATCTCGACGGAGGGATAGACTCCCTTCTGACGGATCTTGATCACCGCCACGTCGGTGCGTTCGTCCTTGAGGAGGATGTCGGCCTCGTATTCGCGCTTGTCGGCGAGGGCGACCTTGACGTCGGTGGCGTCGCGGATGACGTGGACGTTGGTGACGATGACGCCGGAGGGGTCGACGATCGTCCCCGAGCCGAGCGAGGCCTGAATGCGGGCCGAGGGCGCCGCTTCGCCGCCACCGAAGAACTGGCGGAAGAAGGGATCGGCGAAGAGCGGATTGACCGGCTGGGCGACCTTGCGGGTCGCGTAGACGTTGACGACGGCGGGCGCGACCCGGCGCACGACGGGGGCGAAGGAGAGCGCGATCTCGCCCTTCGTCTCCGGCACGCTCGTCTCGGCGACGGCGTAGGCGGTCGGCAGGGTCGCGAGCGCGGCGAAGGCGAGGGTCGCGGCGAGACGCGCGGGGAATCGGGCCATGGTTCATCTCCTCGGACGTCTTCCGACTTAAGAGATCTCCGCGGCGCTTTCCAGTGCGCGGGCGAGAACCGCCCGATCGAAGAGACGAAAAGAGGCGGCCCGATGGCCGCCTCGCCCGAAGGTGCGCATTTGCGGGCGGCGCGCACCCTTCAACTCGCCGCGATCGCCTCGAAGATCTGTTCGAAGGCGCCGGTCTTCTCGGCGTCGCGCAAGGGTCGGCAGCGCTCGACGATCACTTCGGCCGGCGTCGGGGTGGCGGAGAGCAGGCTCAGCGTCTCGGCGATGTAGTCCTCGAGCGGCATGGCGCGCGGATCGACCGCCTGATGCGCTCCGGTCAACTCGGTCTGCACATAGGGCGGCGCGATCTCGACCACCTCGACGGAGGTTTCGCGGAGCTGGCGGCGCAGCGCCTGGGTCCAGGAATGCAGGCCCGCCTTGGTCGCCGAATAGGTCGGGAACCAGGCGCTCGGCACGAAGGCGAGGCCGGAGGTGACGGTGAGGATCGCCGCCTTCGGCTTCGCGAGGAGATGCGGCAGCAGCGCCTCGGTGAGGCGGATCGGGCCGAGCAGATTGGTGGCGACGATCGCCTCGGCGGTCGCCAGCCAGTCGCCGGCGGCGAGCGCCTCCCGGCGCATGATGCCGGCGTTGTGCAGGACGACGTTCAGATCGGGATGGTTCGCGAGGATTTCGGCCGAGAAGGCCGCGATCGAGGCGGGATCGGCGACGTCGAACTCCATCGCGATCATGCCGGGGTTGGCGGCGACGACCGCGTCGAGCGCCGAGCGACGGCGGCTCGCGACGATGACGGCATTGCCGCGGGCGTGGAAGACTTCGGCGAGACGACGGCCGATGCCGGACGCGCCGCCGGTGACGAGAATGGTGTTGCCGCTCATGTCCATGGGGAGGCCCCTTCTTCGGTTGCGTGAGGGCAAGATAGGAGGCTAACTCTCTTTTAGTAAGAAGGCACCATTCATATCCATACTTACCTGAAGGAGAGTGTGCGATGACCGAAACGCCGGCGATCGACAGCCTGTTCGCGGCGACCTGCGTCCACCCCTCCCCCGAGGACCCGGCGGTGGAGGCGCTGGTGACGGCGATCATCGCGCAGGTCGCGGACAAGTGGACGTTGCTGGTCCTGGAAGAGCTCACCGAGGGCGGCGTGCTGCGTTTCGGCGAGATCGGGCGGAGGGTCGAAGGGATCAGCCAGAAGATGCTGACCAAGACGCTGCGCGACATGGAGCGGATCGGGCTGGTCTCGCGCACCGTCCATCCGGTGGTGCCGCCGCACGTCGATTACGCCTTGACCAACCTCGGCCGCTCGCTCGGCGCGGCCTTCTGCGGGGTCTGGACCTGGGCGGCGGAGAACCGCGAGCGGATCGAGGCGGCGAAGGCGGCCTTCGAGGAACGCGAAAACGCCCGGAGGTGAGCCTCCGGGCGTTTCGAAATCATCCGATGAAACGTCGTTCCGATCACTCGGCCGCTTCTTCGGCCTCGCGGCGGGCGCGGTCTTCGGCGCCCTTGGCCGAGACGTCGCGGTCGACGAACTCGATCACGCCGACGGCGGCGTTGTCGCCGTAGCGGAAGCCGGCCTTCAGAACGCGGGTGTAACCGCCGGCGCGGTCCTTGTAGCGCGGGCCGAGCACGTCGAAGAGCTTCTTGACCGCCTTCTCGTCGCGGACCTGGCCGACGGCCAGACGACGCGAGTTGAGGTCGCCCTTCGTGGCCATGGTCACCAGCTTCTCGACGATCGGACGCAGGTCCTTCGCCTTCGGCAGGGTGGTGACGATCTGCTCATGGGTGATCAGAGAGGCCGCCATGTTGGCGAACATCGCCTTGCGATGTTCCCAGGTGCGGTTGAGCTTGCGGCCAGCCTTGCCGTGACGCATCGGTCTTCTCCAGGTGCCGGGCGGGTCACCCCTGCCCTTCTCGCGGCGATCTCGCGATCGGCGCTTCGGTGGTCGGTCTCCCGCACGCGACGGGAGCCCCGGCTCGTCACCGTGGCGCCCCGGGTATTCTGCGTCCGGGCTTGGAAGTCTTTGTCACGCCGCCGGCCGGGCCGGCTTCGCGTATTCCTGGATCGGAGCCGTGGCTCCGATCCGAAATTCTCGGGGCTCTATAGAGCCTCGAGGACCGCTCGAGAAGTCCCCTCGACGAGGAAATCTCAGAGCTGGTGATCCTCGTAGCGCTTGGCGAGCTCTTCGATGTTCTCCGGCGGCCAGTTGGTGACCTCCATGCCGAGATGGAGACCCATCTGGGCGAGAACTTCCTTGATCTCGTTGAGCGACTTGCGGCCGAAGTTCGGGGTGCGGAGCATCTCGGCTTCGGTCTTCTGGATGAGGTCGCCGATGTAGACGATGTTGTCGTTCTTCAGGCAGTTCGCCGAACGCACCGACAGCTCGAGCTCGTCGACCTTCTTGAGCAGCGCCGGGTTGAAGGCGAGCTCGGGGATCTTCTCCTCGACGGCCTCCTTGCGGGGCTCCTCGAAGTTCACGAAGATCGCCAGCTGATCCTGCAGGATGCGGGCGGCGTAGGCGACCGCGTCCTCCGGGGTGACCGAACCGTCGGTCTCGATCGACAGCGTCAGCTTGTCGTAGTCGAGAACCTGGCCCTCACGGGTGTTCTCGACCTTGTAGGAGACCTTCTTGACCGGCGAATAGAGGCTGTCGACCGGGATCAGACCGATCGGCGCGTCCTCGGGACGGTTGCGGTCGGCCGGGACGTAGCCCTTGCCGGTGGCGCAGGTCAGCTCCATGCGGATCTCGGCGCCCTCGTCGAGGGTGCAGATCACGTGCTCGGGATTGAGGATCTCGATGTCGCCGACGGTCTGGATGTCGCCGGCGGTGACGACGCCCGGACCCGACTTGCGCACGACCATGCGCTTCGGCAGGTCGCCGTGCATCTTCACCGAGATCTCCTTGACGTTCAGGATGATGTCGGTGACGTCCTCACGCACGCCGGGGATCGAGGAGAACTCGTGCAGCACGCCGTCGATCTGCACCGCGGTCACCGCCGCGCCCTGCAGAGACGACAGGAGCACGCGACGCAGCGCATTGCCCAGCGTCAGGCCGAAGCCGCGCTCGAGCGGCTCGGCGACCACGGTCGCCTTGCGGCGCGCGTCGTCGCCCGGCTTCACCTCGAGCTTGTTCGGGCGGATGAGTTCCTGCCAATTCTTGTGAATCGTCACTTGGAAACACCTTCTCGTGGGATCTCGGCGGGATATCGGTGGTGTCCGCCACCCTGCCCGCGAAACCGATCGGAAACGCACGAAGCGGCGGGTGGACGACCCGCCGCTTCCGAGGGGACGAACCCGCCCTCGCCGGGGATGCGATCAGACGCGACGACGCTTGCGCGGACGGCAACCGTTGTGCGGGATCGGGGTCACGTCGCGGATCGAGGTCACCATGAAGCCGGCCGCCTGGAGAGCGCGCAGCGCGGATTCACGGCCCGAACCGGGGCCACGGACTTCCACCTCGACCGTACGCATGCCGTGATCGGCGGCCTTGCGGGCGGCGTCTTCGGCGGCGACCTGCGCGGCGTAGGGGGTCGACTTGCGCGAACCCTTGAAGCCGAGCGCGCCGGCCGACGACCACGAGATCGTGTTGCCCTGCGCATCGGTGATGGTGATCATCGTGTTGTTGAACGTGGAGTTCACGTGCACGACGCCGGAGGTGATGTTCTTGCGTTCGCGACGGCGGACGCGGGTGGCTTCCTTGGCCATGTGACTTCCTTCACTACGATATCTTCACCGCCGTAATACCAGCGGCTCCACCGGGGCGGACGTCTCGCGACGCGCGCCACCGAAACGAATTACTTCTTCTTGCCGGCGATCGGCTTCGCCGGACCCTTGCGGGTGCGGGCGTTGGTGTGGGTGCGCTGGCCACGGACCGGCAGGCCGCGACGATGACGCAGGCCGCGGTAGCAGCCGAGATCCATCAGGCGCTTGATGTTCATCGCCACTTCGCGACGCAGGTCGCCTTCGACGACGTAGTCGCGGTCGATCACTTCGCGGATCTGCAGGACTTCGGCGTCCGACAGCTCGTTGACGCGACGATCGTACGCGATGTTGACCTTACCCATGATCTCGTCGGCCTTCTTCTGGCCGATGCCATGGATGTACTGAAGCGCGATGACGACGCGCTTGTTCGTGGGAATATTGACGCCAGCGATGCGGGCCACGGTTTTCTCTCCAGTTCTTCCCTCGAGGACGCCTCCACGACGCTCTCGACATCGAGTTCGACTCGACCCCTTCACGACGAAGACGATCGGCGGCCGAAACCCATGAGGTTTCCGACCCCGATCGACGACGCGTCGCGATGTGGGCCGGTCCATAAAGGATTCCGCGGCCGAACGCAAGTTTCGGCCGCGGTCTCCGATCTCCGTCGGAGGGCCTTCGCCCTCCCCTCACCCGGCTCAGGCGCCGAGGATCGCCGCCATCGCGACCGTGACCTCGTCGATCGAAGCCATGCCGTCGACGGTCTTCAACTCGCCGGTCGAAGCGTAGTAGCCCGACAGCGGAGCGGTCTTCTCCTGGTACTCGGCCAGCCGCTTGCGGAAGCTTTCCGGGTTGTCGTCGGCGCGGGGCGTGCCGCCGGCCGCGATCGTCTCCTTGACCCGGTTCTCCATGCGGGCGACCAGCGCCTCGGCGTCGACGACCAATTCGATCACCGCGTCGAGCTTCAGGCCCTTGGAGGCGAGCATCCTGGTCAGCGCCTCGGCCTGCGGCACGGTGCGCGGGAAGCCGTCGAGGATGAAGCCCTTGGCGCAGTCGGCCTCGTCGATGCGGTCGGAGACGACGCCGATGACGATGTCGTCGGAGACGAGACCGCCCGATTCCATCACCGCCTTGGCCTTCAGACCCACTTCGGTGCCCGCCTTGACCGCGGCGCGCAGCATGTCGCCGGTCGAGAGCTGAACGATGCCGTACTTCTCGACCAGACGCGCGGCCTGGGTGCCTTTGCCGGCGCCCGGCGGTCCGAGCAGAATGAGCCTCATCGACGTCCCCCCTTGAGCTTCGCCCGCTTGATCAGACCTTCGTACTGATGCGCGAGCAGATGTCCCTGAATCTGCGACACCGTGTCCATCGTGACGGAAACCACGATCAACAACGACGTGCCGCCGAAATAGAACGGGACGCCCGTATAGGAAATGAGGAATTCGGGTAATAGGCAGACCGCCACGATGTAGATCGCGCCGAGCACGGTGATCCGGGTCAGCACATAGTCGATGTACTCGGCCGTGCGCTCGCCCGGGCGTATGCCCGGAATGAAGCCGCCGTGCTTCTTCAGATTGTCGGCGGTGTCGGTCGGATTGAAGACGATCGCCGTATAGAAGAAGCAGAAGAAGACGATCAGCGCCGTATAGGCCACCATGTAGAGCGGCTGGCCATGGCCGAGCAACGCCGTCACCGTCGTCAACCAGCCGGTGGTCTGGCCCTGCTGGAAGTTGGCGATGGTCGCGGGAACCAGCAGCAGCGACGAGGCGAAAATCGGCGGGATGACGCCCGAAGTGTTCAGCTTCAGCGGCAGATGCGAGGACTGGCCCTGCATGATCTGATTGCCGACCTGTCGCTTCGGATATTGGATCAGGAGCCGACGCTGGGCACGCTCCATGAACACCACGAAGCCGATCACGACGATCGCCACGACGATGATGGCGACGATCGCAAAGGTCGAGATCGCGCCCTGGCGGCCGAGTTCGAGCGTGCCGGCGATGGCGTGCGGCAGGCCTGCGACGATGCCGGCGAAGATGATCAGCGAGGTGCCGTTGCCGATGCCGCGCGAGGTGATCTGTTCGCCGAGCCACATCAGGAACATGGTGCCGCCGACCAGCGTGAGCGTGGCGGAGAGGCGGAAGAACATGCCGGGATGGGCGACGACGCCGGACGCGCCCTCGAGGCCGACGGCGATGCCCCAGGCCTGGAAGATCGCCAGCAGCACGGTCAGATACCGCGTGTACTGGTTGAGCTGCTTGCGGCCCGATTCGCCCTCCTTCTTGAGGGCCTCCCAGGACGGCACGACCGTCGTCATCAGCTGCACGATGATCGAGGCGGAGATGTAGGGCATGATGCCCAACGCCAGGATCGCCATGCGACCGACGGCGCCGCCGGAAAACATGTTGAACAGACCGATGATGCCGGTCTGCGCGTTGTTGAACGCCTTGGCGAGCGCGGCGGCGTCGATGCCCGGCAGCGGCAGGTAAGTGCCCAGCCGATAAACGAGAAGCGCACCCAGCGTGAACCAGATGCGCTTCTTCAGTTCCTCGGCCTTGCCGAAGGCACCCCAGTTGAGATTGGCCGCGAGCTGTTCGGCAGCAGACGCCATGTCGGTCTCCGGTGCTTCGTCAGGGAGATATGTCCATTCGCGCGGAAGCGGCCGATTGCGCGGCCGCCCCCGAAATTCGTCCGAAGGCCGATCACTCGGCGGCTTCGGCCTTCTTGGCGGTCGCCTCGACCTTGCCGCCGGCCTTCTCGACCGCCGCGATCGCCGGGGCGGAGCCGCCCGCGATCACGAAGGAGAGCTTGCCCTTGGGCTCGCCGGGGCCGATCAGACGCACGCCGTCCTTGACGCGGCGGATGACGCCGGCCGCCTTGAGGACTTCGGCGGTGATCGGAGCCGAAGCGTCGATCTTGCCCGCATCGATCGCCACCTGAACGCGGACGATCGAGACCTCGTTGTAGTCGAGGCGGAAGATGTTGGTGAAGCCGCGCTTCGGCAGGCGGCGATGCAGCGGCATCTGACCACCTTCGAAGCCCTTGATGGCGACGCCGGAGCGCGCCTTCTGGCCCTTGACGCCCTTGCCGGAGGTCTTGCCCAGGCCGGAGCCGATGCCGCGGCCGAGGCGCTTGCCCTTCTTGGCGGCGCCGATGTTGTCGCTGATCTCGTTGAGCTTCATCGTTCTGTCCTCGGATCAGTTCTCTTCGACGATGCGAACGAGATGGGCGACCTTGGCGATCATACCGCGCACCGCCGGAGTATCCTCCAGGGTGGAACGGCGATGCCGCTTGTTGAGGCCGAGGCCGATCAGGGTCTTCTCCTGAACGTCCGGACGGCGGATCGGGCTACCGACCTGCTCGACCGTGATCGTCTTGACCGGGGCGTTGTTCGACATGGGGTTCACCCTTCAATCAATCAAGACCGGGAAGCTCCGTTCTCACGAACGGAGCCCGCCGGTTCGTCTCACGCCTCGGCCGACGCCTCGGCGCCTTCGGCGCCGCGGCGAGCCTGGAGGGTCGACACCTTCATACCGCGGCGAGCGGCGACGGAGCGGGGGCTGTCCTCGGCCTTCAGAGCGTCGAAGGTCGCACGAACCATGTTGTAGGGGTTCGAGGAGCCCATCGACTTCGCCACGACGTCCTGGACGCCGAGGGTCTCGAAGACGGCGCGCATCGGACCGCCGGCGATGATGCCGGTGCCGGCCGGGGCGGCGCGGACGATGACGCGGCCGGCGCCGTGATGGCCGACGACGTCGTGATGGAGGGTGCGGCCCTCGCGCAGCGACACGCGGATCATGCCGCGCTTGGCCGCCTCGGTCGCCTTGCGGATGGCTTCCGGCACTTCACGGGCCTTGCCGTGGCCGAAGCCGACGCGGCCCTTCTGGTCGCCGACGACGACGAGCGCCGCGAAGCCGAAGCGACGACCACCCTTCACCACCTTGGCGACGCGGTTGATGTGCACCAACCGGTCGACGAATTCGCTGTCGCGTTCTTCCCGCTCGAGCTTTGCCATGTCGATTTGTCCTTGTTGCGCAGCCTTCACGGCGCGCGGCAATTCGTTGTCAGAACTCGAGACCGCCCTCGCGGGCGGCATCGGCGAGAGCCTTGATGCGACCGTGGTAGATGAAGCGGCCGCGATCGAACACGACCTGCTTCACACCGGCGGCCGCGGCGCGCTCGGCGACGAGCTTGCCGACGGCTTCCGCCGCCGCCTTGTCGGCGCCGGTCTTCAGGCTGCCCTTGAGCGAGGCTTCGAGGGTCGAAGCCGCGGCCACGGTGACGCCGGTGGCGTCGTCGATGACCTGCGCGTAGATGTTCTTCGACGAGCGATGAACCGAGAGCCGGGGCCGGCCGTTCGCCGCCGCCTTGACGGCACGGCGCACGCGAGCCGCACGACGCTCCGTAGTGGTCTGATGGGCCATGGCGGCAGCTCCTTACTTCTTCTTGCCTTCCTTGCGGAAGATCTTCTCGGTCGAGTACTTGACGCCCTTGCCCTTGTAGGGCTCGGGGCCGCGCCACTCGCGGATCTCCGCGGCGACCTGACCGACCTGCTGCTTGTCGATGCCGGACACGATGATCTGGTCCTGCTTCGGGCCGAGCACCTGGATGGTGATGCCCTCGGGAACAGGGAACAGAATGTCGTGGCTGTAGCCGAGCGACAGCGTCAAGGTCTTGCCGTTGAGGGCCGCCTTGTAGCCGACGCCGTTGATCTCGAGCTTCTTCTCGAAGCCCTTCGACACGCCGACCATCAGGTTGGAGATCATCGTCCGCGACATGCCCCACAGCGAACGAGCCTGCTTGGACTCGTCGCGCGGCTTGACGGAGACGCCGTCCTCGCCCTTGGTCACTTCGACCAGGTCGTGGACGTTGAAGGAAAGGGCGCCCTTCGGGCCCTTGACGTTGACGGCCTGGCCCGCGATTTCCGCGGTGACACCGGCGGGAACCGGCACGGCCTTCTTTCCGATACGTGACATGGGTTTCTTTCCCGTCTCGTTTTCCGGCCTCAGAAGACCTTGCAGAGGACTTCGCCGCCGACGTTCGCCTCGCGAGCGGCATGATCCGCCATCACGCCCTTCGGCGTGGACAGGATCGTGACGCCGAGGCCGTTGGCGACGCGCGGAATGTTGCCGACCGAGGTGTAGACCCGGCGGCCCGGCTTCGACACGCGAGAAATCTCGCGGATCACCGGCTGGCCGTCGAAGTACTTCAGCTCGATCTCGAATTCGGACTTGCCGCCGTCGAATTCGACCTTGGCGTAACCGCGGATGAAGCCTTCGGACTTCAGCACGTCGAGCAGATTGCCGCGCAGCTTGGAGGCAGGGGTCGACACCTTGGTCTTCTTCCGCATCTGGGCATTGCGGATGCGGGTGATCATATCGCCCAGAGGATCGGTCATGGTCATGGGGATCGTGTCCTCACCAGCTCGACTTGACCAGGCCCGGGATCAGACCCAGGTTGCCCAGTTCACGAAGCGCGACGCGCGACATCTTCAGCTTGCGATAGAAGGCGCGCGGACGGCCCGTCACCTCGCAGCGGTTGCGGATACGCACCTTGGCGCCGTTGCGCGGCATTTCGGCGAGCTTCAGCACCGCCTGCATGCGCTCTTCCGGCACGGTTTCGCGATTCATGATCGTCGCCTTGAGTTCGGCGCGCTTCTTGAGATCGCGATCCGTCATCTTGCGACGACGGTTGTTCTTCTCGATCGAGCTCTTCTTGGCCATGTCTTTCCAATCCTCTGCCGTAACGGCTCACTGACGGAACGGGAAGTTGAAGAGCTTGAGCAGCTCCCGGGCTTCGTCGTCGGTCTTCGCCGTCGTACAGACGATGATGTCCATACCCCAGATCTGATCAACCTTGTCGTAGTTGATCTCGGGGAAAACGATGTGTTCCTTCACGCCCATGGCGTAGTTGCCACGGCCGTCGAAGCTCTTGGGGTTCAGGCCGCGGAAGTCACGAACGCGCGGCAGCGCGATGGTGACCAGACGGTCCAGGAACTCGTACATGCGCGCCTTGCGAAGGGTGACCTTCGCGCCGATCGGCATGTTCTCGCGGATCTTGAACTGCGCGATCGCCTTGCGGGCCCGGGTGATGACCGGCTTCTGGCCGGCGATCTGAGCGAGGTCCGCGGCGGCGACGGTGGGCTTCTTGGAGTCGGCGGTCGCCTCGCCCACGCCCATGTTCAGAACGATCTTGTCGAGCGTCGGCACCTCGAACGGGTTCTTGTAGCCGAACTTCTCGATCATCGCCGGGCGCACCACTTCTTCGTAGTGCTTCTTCATCCGCGGCGTCAGGGCAGCAGCCTCAGCCATCGATCACTTCTCCCGAACGCTTGGCGAAACGGACCTTGCGGCCGTCTTCCAGGGTCTTGAAGCCGACGCGCGTAGCCTTGCCGTCCTTGTCGGCGATGGCGAGGTTCGAGAGATGGATCGGAGCCTCCTTGGAGATGATCCCGCCCTCGTTCACGCCCTGCGGCTTCTGATGCCGCTGAACCATGTTGACGCCACGGACGAGCGCACGCTCTTCCGTCGGCATCACCCGGATCACTTCGCCCGCCTTGCCCTTGTCACGACCGGCGAGCACGACGACCTTGTCGCCCTTCTTGATCTTCGCCGCCATCACAACACCTCCGGCGCCAGCGAGAGGATCTTCGTGTGGTTCTTGGCGCGGAGTTCGCGCGGAACCGGTCCGAAGATACGAGTACCGATCGGCTCTTTCTGATTGTTGATCAGAACGGCCGCGTTGCGGTCGAACCGGATCACCTGTCCGTCCGCCCGATGAATGTCCTTGGAGACGCGAACGACGACCGCCTTCATGACGTCGCCCTTCTTCACACGTCCCCGCGGAATGGCCTCCTTGACCGACACCACGATGATGTCGCCCACGGTGGCGTACTTACGCTTGGAACCGCCGAGCACCTTGATGCACATGACGCGCTTGGCGCCAGAATTGTCGGCGACGTCCAGGTTGGTCTGCATTTGAATCATGACCGACCGCCTTTCCTAGTTTCCGTCACCGAGCTCAAGCTGCGCCGACCGGACCGAGGACAACCCAATTCTTCTGCTTGGACAGCGGACGGGTTTCTTCGATCGCGACCTGGTCACCGACCTTGAAGCGGTTCTCTTCGTCGTGGGCGTGGTACTTCTTCGAACGACGCACGGTCTTCTTCAGAAGCGGATGGGTGAAGCGACGCTCCACCTCGACCACGACGGTCTTGTCGTTCTTGTCGCTGACGACGACGCCCTGCAACACGCGCTTCGGCATGGCCGTCTCCTTCAGTTTCCGCTCTTGGCGGTGATCACGGTCTGGATCCGCGCGATGTCACGGCGGACCTGGCGCACACGCGCCGTATTTTCGAGCTGTCCGGTGGCCTTCTGGAAACGAAGGTTGAACTGCTCTTTCTTCAGCTTCTCGAGCTCGTCGGCGAGTTCGTCGGCCGTCTTCGTCCGGATGTCGGCGATCTTCATCGGTCAATCCCCTCAGTCGGCGATGCGCTCGACGAAGCGCGTGCGGATCGGAAGCTTCGCGGCGCCGAGGCGCAGCGCCTCGACGGCGATCTCCGGGCTCACGCCGTCGATCTCGAACATGATGCGCCCGGGCTTGACGCGGCACGCCCAATATTCGGGAGCGCCCTTGCCCTTACCCATGCGCACTTCGGTCGGCTTCGAGGAAACCGGGACGTCGGGGAACACGCGAATCCACACGCGGCCCTGACGCTTCATCTGACGGGTGATCGCGCGGCGGGCCGCCTCGATCTGCCGGGCGGTGACACGCTCCGGCTCCAACGCCTTCAGTCCGAAGGACCCGAAGTCGAGGGTGAAACCGCCCTTGGCGTCACCCTTGATCCGACCCTTGAACTGCTTGCGGAACTTCGTGCGCTTCGGCTGCAGCATCGTCGTTCTCTCTCGTTTCTCTTACGCGCTGCCGGCCTCAGGCCCGCTCGCTGTCCCGATCGCGGTCGCGACGACCACGGCCCCGACGCTCACCGTCGCGATCCCGATCACGCTCGCGGCCCTCGGGACGCTCGCGGCGGGTGTTGTCCGGCTCGAGAGCACGACGTTCCGAGGCCATCGGATCGTGCTCCATGATCTCGCCCTTGAAGATCCAGACCTTCAGGCCGCAGGTGCCGTAGGCCGTGATCGCGGTGGCGACGCCGAAGTCGATGTCCGCACGCAGCGTGTGCAGCGGAACCCGACCTTCGCGATACCACTCGAGGCGAGCGATCTCCGCGCCGCCCAGACGCCCGGCGGCGTTGATGCGGATGCCTTCGGCGCCGAAACGCATCGCCGATTGAACGGCGCGCTTCATGGCGCGACGGAAGGCGACGCGACGCTCGAGCTGCTGGGCGATCGACGCGGCCACCAGGTTGGCGTCGATCTCGGGCTTGCGCACTTCGACGATGTTGATGTGCACTTCCGAGTCGGTCAGCTTGGCGACGCCCTTGCGGAGCTTGTCGATGTCGCCGCCCTTCTTGCCGATCACCACGCCCGGACGGGCGGTGTGGATCGAAACGCGGCACTTCTTGTGCGGACGCTCGATCACGACCTTGGAGACGGCCGCCTGCTTCAGCTCGGCGAGCAGATACTTGCGGATCGCGAGATCCTCGTGCAGCAGCTTGCCGTACTCGCCCTTGCCGGCGTACCAGCGGGAATCCCAGGTCCGGTTGATGCCGAGCCGGAGACCGATCGGGTTGACCTTCTGTCCCATCAGGCGGACTCCACTTCGCGGACGACGATCGTCAGGTTCGAGAACGGCTTCTCAACGCGAGAGGCGCGGCCGCGGGCACGAGCGTGGAACCGCTTCATGACCAGAGCCTTGCCCACGAAGGCTTCGGCGACGACGAGGCTGTCGACATCGAGCTCGTGGTTGTTCTCGGCGTTGGCGATGGCGCTCTCCAGCGTCTTCTTGACGGTGCCGGCGATGCGCTTGCGCGAGAAGGTGAGGTCCGCGAGAGCGGTCGAGACCTTCTTGCCACGGATGAGGGCGGCGACGAGGTTGAGCTTCTGCGGGCTGACGCGGATCATCCGGGTCATCGCCTGAGCTTCGATATCCTTCAGCGCCCGTTCGGTCTTCGGCTTCGACATGGGGCTTACTTCCTCTTCGCCTTCTTGTCGGCCGCGTGACCATAATAGGTCCGGGTCGGCGAGTACTCACCGAACTTCTGGCCGACCATTTCCTCGCTGACGAGGACCGGAATGTGCTTCTGACCGTTGTACACGCCGAAGGTCAGACCGACGAAGTGCGGCAGGATCGTGGAGCGGCGGCTCCAGATCTTGATCACCTCGTTACGGCCCGAAGACCGAGCCTTCTCGGCCTTCTTCAGGAGGTAACCGTCGACGAACGGGCCTTTCCAGACAGAACGAGCCATGGATTACTTACCCTTCTTGGCGTGGCGCGAACGGACGATGAACTTGTCGGTCGCCTTGTTCGAACGGGTCTTCTTGCCCTTGGTCGGCTTGCCCCACGGGGTGACCGGATGACGGCCGCCCGAAGTGCGGCCTTCGCCGCCGCCGTGCGGATGGTCGACCGGGTTCATGACGACACCACGGTTGTGGGGACGACGACCGAGCCAGCGAGAACGACCCGCCTTACCGATCGAGGTGTTCATGTGGTCCGGGTTCGACACCGCGCCGACGGTCGCCATGCAGGCGCCGAGGATCAGGCGCTGCTCGCCGGAGCCGAGGCGGACGATGACGTAGCCCTGGTCGCGACCGACGATCTGCGCGTAGGAACCGGCCGAACGCGCGATCTGACCGCCCTTGGCGGGCTTGATCTCGACGTTGTGGACGATGGTTCCGACCGGGATGTTGCCGATCGGCATCGCGTTGCCGGGCTTCACGTCGACCGACTGGCCGGAGACGACGGTGTCACCCACGGCGAGGCGCTGCGGCGCCAGGATGTAGGAGTACTCGCCGTCCGCGTACCGGACCAGCGCGATGAACGCCGACCGGTTCGGGTCGTACTCGAGCCGCTCGACCGTCGCCGGAACGTCGGCCTTGCGACGCTTGAAGTCGACGATGCGATAGGTCCGCTTGTGGCCGCCGCCCCGGAACCGGACGGTGATGCGGCCGAGGTTGTTGCGGCCGCCCGACTTCGAGAGACCCTCGGTGAGGGTCTTTAGAGGCTTGCCCTTGTAGAGGCCGGAGCGGTCGACGATCACCAGCTGACGAAGGCTGGGCGTGACCGGATTGAAGGTCTTCAGCGCCATTTTGATCTACCCTCGTCCCTCAGAGGCCGGTGGTGACGTCGATGCGGTGACCCTCGGCGAGGGTCACGATCGCCTTCTTGACGTCGTCCTGCTTGCCGACGAAGCCCTTGAAGCGCTTCACCTTGCCCATGCGGATCAAGGTGTTGACCTTCTCGACCTTGACCTTGAACAGGGCCTCTACGGCGGCCTTGATCTGCGGCTTGGTCGCGGACTTGGCGACGTTGAACACCACCTTGTTCTGCTCGGCGGCGATGGTCGACTTCTCGGTGATGACCGGCGAGCGGATCACGTCGTAGTGGGAGAGCTGCACGGTCATGTTCACGCCTCCGCCCGGAACCGGGCTTCGATCGCGTCGACCGCGTCCTTGGTGAGGACGAGAACCTGACGACGCAGGATGTCGTAGACGTTGATGCCCTGGATCGGGAGCACGTCGACGTTCGGGATGTTGCGCACGGCGAGCCCGAAGTTGACGTCGATCTCGGCGCCGGCGACGACCAGAACGTTCGCGAAGCCGAGCTTCTCGAACTGGGCGGCGAGCGTCTTGGTCTTCGGCTCGGCCGCAGTAGCCGATTCGAGGACGACGATCGAGGACGAAGCGGCCTTGGACGAAAGCGCATGCTTCAGACCGAGGGCGCGGACCTTCTTCGGCAGATCGTGGGCGTGGGAGCGCACGACCGGGCCGTGGGCGCGGCCGCCACCACGGAACTGCGGCACGCGGGCCGAGCCGTGACGGGCGGAACCGGTGCCCTTCTGCTTGTACATCTTCTTACCCGTGCGGGCGATCTCGGCGCGGCCCTTCACCTTGTGGGTGCCGGCCTGGCGCTTGGCGAGCTGCCACTTCACGACGCGCTGGATCAGATCCGCGCGGGGCTCGAGGCCGAAGATCTCGTCGGAGACGGAGATCGTGCCGGCGTCGGTGCCGTCCAGTTTCTTGACCTGGAGCTCCATCACTCGGCCCCCTTCTCTTCGGTGGTGGCGGCGACCGGAGCGACGGGCTTGCGGAACGAACCCGGCATGGGCAGATCCGCCGGCGCCTTGCGCTTCACGGCGTCGCGAACGACGATCCAACCGCCCTTCGAGCCCGGAACCGAGCCCTCGACCAGGATCAGGCCGCGCTCGACGTCGGTGCGGACGACCTTGAGGTTCTGGGTGGTGACGCGCTCGGCGCCCATGTGGCCGGCCATCTTCTTGTTCTTGAAGGTGCGGCCCGGGTCCTGACGGTTACCGGTCGAACCGAGCGAACGGTGCGAGACCGACACGCCGTGGGTGGCGCGCAGACCGCCGAAGTTCCAGCGCTTCATGCCGCCGGCGAAGCCCTTGCCGATCGAAGTGCCGGTGACGTCGACGAACTGACCGACGACGAAGTGGTCGGCGGTGATTTCGGCGCCCACGTCGATCATCTTGTCGGCGTCGACGCGGAACTCGACCAGCTTGCGCTTCGGCTCGACCTCGGCCTTGGCGAAGTGACCACGCATCGACTTGGTGGTGTTCTTCACCTTGGCGAGACCGGCGCCGAGCTGCAGCGCGGTGTAGCCGTTCTTCTCTTCGGTCCGGTGGGCGACGACCTGACAATTGTCGAGGCGCAGGACCGTGACGGGGACCTGCTCTCCCGCATCGGTATAGATGCGGGTCATGCCCAGCTTCTGTGCGATCACACCTGAACGCATGGCGTTCTCTTTCTCTCGAGGGAGCGTCACCAAAGTGAAACGCTCCGGATTTAGTCAGAGGCTCGGAGGGATTCTCATCCGCCGAGCATGGCTGTCGATCCAGAGGCTCTTTTCGGGAAACCCGATCAGAGCTTGATCTCGACGTCGACACCCGCAGCGAGATCCAGCTTCATCAGCGCGTCGACCGTCTGAGGGGTCGGATCGATGATGTCGAGGAGACGCTTGTGGGTGCGGATTTCGAACTGCTCGCGGCTCTTCTTGTCGACGTGCGGCGAGCGGTTCACCGTGAACTTCTCGATCCGCGTCGGCAGCGGAACCGGACCACGGACCGAAGCGCCGGTGCGCTTGGCCGTCGAGACGATCTCGCGCGTCGAGGCGTCGAGGACCCGATGGTCGAACGCCTTGAGGCGGATGCGGATGTTCTGACCGTTCATTACGGAACCCTCTGAGGTGCCGATCGGGCGCAGGGAGGGATGCCCCTCCCCGGCCCAGATCACATCAGGCAATGATCTTGGCGACGACGCCGGCGCCGACGGTGCGGCCGCCTTCAC
>JAJTBO010000009.1 GCA_021286855.1 Hyphomicrobiales bacterium
TCGCGCCTCCGTGGGAATCCCCCGCGAGTCGGAAATTCATCGGGCTGGTATGAGATGCTCCGACAGTCCGACGCCATCAAAACGAACTTCCGTTTGATTGAGATCCCGGTCCGCGTCGGCTTCGGAACCCGCATGGATCGAGCCTACGAGATGGACCGCAAGGGCTTCATGCTCACCGCCATGGGCTTCACCGGTCGCAAGGCGCTGGCCTTCAAGTCGAAGTACATCGATGCCTTCGACGAGGCCGAACGGCGTCTGAAGGAGCTTGAGGGTGCCGGCCCGGTGATCGCTCCCTACGCTGTCCCTCAGTCCTTCGCCCAGGCCCTCCAGCTGGCTGCCGATCAGGCGAAGCTCATCGAGGAGCAGGGCGAACGGCTCACCATCGCCGAACCGAAGGCTGCCCTCGTCGATCGCACCTTCAAGGCCGAGAACGGCGTGAGCATCCGGGACCACATGAAGAAGTACGAGAAGGTGTAACTGGGCAAGGCGCTCAGAACTTAACTAGTTCGGCCAACTTGGCTGCGATGTCAGACATCGACGCTTCTGCTGTGCTCAAGCCGCTTCGTGAGCCTAAAAGTGGGCTGACGTCTCGGAGGGCTTCATATGTTGTATCGTGGACGATAGGAACAAGAAGATCACGCGCCAGAAGAGCTGAAAGCTCTTTGTCTGCGATTCCTTCACCAGCAAGTCTCCGCAACAATGCGGGCGTCACCAAAACTATCCCGACTCGAGACTTCACGAGTCCCTTGTCAATTTCGCGGAGCAATGAGCTGCCGAGAAGAACATCCTTCTCACTGAACCACACAGAAACGCCGCTCGCTTCGAGCAAGTCGTGAAGATCTTTGGCTGCACCTTTTCTATCGTCCCAGGCGTGACACAGAAATACGTCCCTGAGGTCGGGTATGACAGCCCGTTTCTCAACGCTTTCACGGAATGGTGTCAGCGTCCGAATTTCGGCGGCCGTGTAGACTACGGAAGAGCCAGCACGGGACCAACGCGGACGTCCGCCACTGCCTCCTCCGCTGCTCCGGTTGCCACTACTGCTCCCCGGTGAGGGGTAGGATGGGGAGTAGGCTGAAAAAGATGGAGTGGAGTAGGACGGGTAATATCCGTACCCGCGAAACCGGCCACCTCTGCAAGCAGGACAAGCCTCTGCGGCCGCCTGCGATTGATGACCTCGTACTGGTGCTGTGCATCTTGCCATGGGTTGAACGATACCAATGGGAGTCGATTCGCTCAATCGCTATCGCAAGGCGAACCTCGATCGGGCGGAGAAGAGGGTAGTCAAACTACCCCGTTCCACCGGCCTCGGCCTCCTCTCTGTCTCCGAGAGCGGCCTCTACAAGCTCGTCATGCGCTCCGACAAGCCGCGGGCGAAGGAGTTCCAGAACTGGGTCACTAAGGTGATCCTGCCTGCGATCCGAAAGGATCGGCGGCTAGGGCGAGTCGGGCGGTGCGAGAAGTGCCCCGACCGTTGGGGTAGAATCAAGCCGAATGCTTGGGGTAGAGCCCCTAGCAAGTCATTGAAAAATAACGAAAAAAGATAGATGGCGCTCCCTAGGGGACTCGAACCCCTGTTTTCGCCGTGAGAGGGCGACGTCCTAGACCGCTAGACGAAGGGAGCAGCGGCGCGGCGCGAGCGCCGGACGGGGGTCGATATAGCCGCACCCTTCGCCCCACGCAAGTGCCCTTCGCGCGATTTCGACGGCGAAACGTCCGGCTGTGGACGAAGCCTCGCCTCAGGGCCATCTTTCCGCCGCGTCTCATGCGGAAACGGCGGCCGTGGGCCGCCGTTTCTCGTCGATGAGGTCGGCCTCACAGGCCGCCGATGCACAGGTATTTGACGTCGAGATAGTCGTCGAGGCCGTATTTGGAGCCCTCGCGGCCGAAACCCGACGACTTGACGCCGCCGAAGGGCGCGACTTCCGTCGTGATCACGCCGGCGTTGACGCCGACCTGACCGAACTTCAGCTTCTCCGACACGCGGAAGGCGCGGGCGAGGTCGCGGGTGAAGACGTAGCCGGCGAGCCCGTATTCCGACGAATTGGCCATGGCGACGACCTCTTCCTCCGTCTCGAAGCGGAAGAGGGGGGCGACGGGGCCGAAGATCTCGTCCTTCGCGAAGGCCATCGCGGTGGTCGCGCCGGTCAGCACGGTCGGCTCGTAGAAGGTCTGGCCGAGGGCGTGGCGCTTGCCGCCGGTCGCCACCGCCGCGCCCTTGGCGAGGGCATCGGCGACGAAGTCCTCGACCTTGCAGACCGCCTTCTCCTCGATCAGCGGGCCCTGGACGACGCCTTCCTCGAAGCCGTTTCCGACCTTCAACGCCGCCACGGCCGCCGCGAACTTGGCGGCGAAGGCGTCGTAGACGCCGGCCTGGACGAAGAAGCGGTTGGTGCAGACGCAGGTCTGGCCGGAGTTGCGGAACTTCGAGGCGACCGCCTGCGACACGGCGAGATCGATGTCGGCGTCGTCGAAGACCAGGAACGGCGCGTTGCCGCCGAGCTCCATCGAGACGCGCTTCAGGGCTTGCGCCGCGCGGCCGGCGAGCATCCGGCCGATCGCCGTCGAGCCGGTGAAGGTGAGCTTCCTGACCGCCGGGTTCTCGATGAACTCGTCGCCGATCGGCGCGGCCGTGCCGGTGACGATGTTGACGACGCCGGCCGGCACGCCGGCCTTCTCGGCGAGCACGCCCCAGGCGAGGCCGGAATAGGGGGTGAGTTCGGCCGGCTTGACCACCGCCGTGCAGCCTGCGGCGAGCGCCGCGCCGATCTTGCGGGAGATCATCGAGGAGGGGAAGTTCCAGGGGGTGATCGCGGCGATCACGCCGACCGGCTCCTTCTGGACGATGATGCGGCGATCGGCCCAGGGCGAGGGGATGGTGTCGCCGTAGATGCGGCGGGCCTCTTCGGCGAACCAGCGCACATAGGCGGCCGAGCCCTTGACCTCGCCCTTGCCTTCGGCGAGCGGCTTGCCCTGCTCCAGGGTGAGGAGTTCGCCGAGGGCGTCGACGTTCTCCTCGATCAGGTCGGCGAGGCGATGCAGGATGGCGGCGCGCTCGGCGGCGGTCTTGGCGGCCCAGGCCGGGAAGGCGGCTTGCGCCGCGGCGATGGCGCGCGCCGTCTCGGCGCGGCCGCAGTTCGGGATACGGCCGATCACCTCGCCGGTCGCCGGGTTCGTCACCGGATGGGTGTCGCCGTCGTCGGCGCCGACCCAGGCGCCTCCGATCAGATTGGCTTCGCGCAGAAAGGGATTGGTCGCGGCCATGGGCGGCTCCTTGGGGGCTGATCTCGAGATGGGCGAAAGAGGAGCCGCTCGCCCGCGCGGCGTCAAGACCGGCGATCGCGGAGGAGATCAGCGATGGCCGTGACCGTGGCCGCCGTGCAGGCCGTCGCCGTGGTCGTGGTCATGGCTCTCCGGCGCGCCTTCGTGGCAATCGGCATGGTCGTGGACGCTGTGGTGCAGGTGTTCGTGCACATGGGCGTGTTCGTGGACATGGGTATGGGCGTGCGGATGGGAATGGACGAGATCGCCGTGGCGATGCTCGTGGGTATGGACGTGGGTGTGCGGGTGGGCGTGGCGATGCTCGTGCGGATGGGCGTGCGGCTCGGGATGGGCGTGGCCGTGGGCCGTCGTCTCGTCGTGCATCGTCCTCTCCCTCAGCGGTCGTCGCGGCCCTCGGGCTTCGGACCGAAGACGCGGCGGATCACCGCCTCGCCGGCGTCGACCGTCATCTTGACCTGATCGGGCGAGAGTTTGAAGCGGGTCGGCACGCGGCCGAGCTCGGCGGCGCGGCTCGTGCCGAGATCCTCGAAGGAGACGCGGTCGAGGCGGATCGAGACGGCGTCGCAGACCCAGCCGTCGGTCGAGCCGCGCACCTGCGACACTTCCTCCGGCGAAAGCGAGCAGCGCCACTGCTTCAATCGCTGTTCCCACAGCTTCATCTGCAGGCGCATGACTTCGTAGGACGAGCGCACGGCGCTGTCGACGGCGGTGTCGGCGACCGCGTCGAGCAGCTCCTGGGCGTTCGGACCCTCGAGCGTCTTGGTCCAGTCGCCGGCGACGTTGCGGCCGGCGTCGACGACGATGAACTGGAAGTCGGAGACCGAGATCGCGTCGGCCTTGGTCATCGGCCGCCAGGGCTCGCGGGCGGCGGCCATCTGGACGTTGAAGGCGGAAAGCCCCCAGTTGTCGGTCAAGCCGCCGTCGAGCAGCTTGACGAACTTGATCTTGTCGGCGTCGCGGTAGTCCTGGAGCGCCTTGAGATAGGATTTGACGATCGGCGAGGTGTCGCGGGCGTGGGCCTGCGCCTCGAGCTCGTCGGGCAGCTTGAAGCCGCACTTCTTGGCGTAGTTCTGGATGACCACCGGCGCGAAGACGATCGGCACGGCGGCCGACGCGGCGACGGCCTCGGAGAGCGGGTAGCTCTCCCAATCGGAACAGATCGCGGCGAAGGTGACGGGTTCGAAGACGAAGGGGGTCTTCGAATAGATGTCGGAGGCGTTGATCCAGACGACCGGGCGGCCGGGGCGGGAGAGGTCCTTCAGCGTCGCCTTGCCGAAGAGGTTCTTCTCGAGCCAGGTCGGCAGGCCCGAGCGATCGTTCACGCCGCCGTCGGCGGCGCGCATCAGGTTGCCGACCGAATAGACCTGGGTGCGCAAGCTCTCCTCGGCGTCGCGATAGAGGAAGCGGCTCTCGAAGTCGGAGAGCGCGGCGCGGCCCTTCAGGCCGAAATAGGCGGCGGTGACCGAGCCGCCGGAGACGCCGGAGACGAAGCGGACCTGATCGATCAGCGCGCCGCCGTTCGGCGCGGGCGTCTCGGAAAGGCCCTTCAGCACGCCGAAGGAGAAGGCGGAGGCGCGGGTGCCGCCGCCGGAGAAGGCGAGCGCGACGATGGTCGAGCGCAGCGTGTCGTCGCCGGCGAGCGTGTTGGCCTGGGTGAGCTTCGGCAGCGTCGAGGGACGGTTGACCGGCGCGTTGTCGATCGAGGCGCAGCCGAGGAGGGGCGCGGCGAGGAGGAGCGGCGCCAGGGCGCGGCGGGCGAAGGCGGGGAGGGACATGAGGCGCGTCGGTCGGGTCGGGAGCGGAGGGCGACGTGGCAGGCATGGCGGGGGAATGCGGCGGGGAGAGGGCGGGCCGCCTCGACGGGAAGGAGGCGTCACCGCGCGCCGCGCCGGACATCACATGCTTCGGACCGTGACGGCGACGTCGAGGCCGAGGAAGTCGTCGGGAACGCCGACGAAGGATCCGGCGATCGGAACGATCTGCTCGATGGTGCGGCCGCGCGCCACCGGCACGAGCGTCTCGTCTCCCATGGTTCCGCTGGTCGGATCGAAGGCGATCCAGCCGGGTCCCGGGACGAAGATCTCGACCCAGGCATGGGTCGAACCGGGCACGGCGCAATTCGGGCTCGTCAACGGTCCGGCGTGATAGCCGGAGACGATCCGCGCGCCGAAGCCGAGATGGCGCGCCGCCTCCATCATCAGGACGGCGAAGTCTCGGCAGGAGCCCCAGCCTCGATCCAACGTCTGGAGCGGGGTCTGCGTTCCTTCCTGTTCGCGGGATTGATAGAAGACCCAGGAGGAAATGCCCGAGTTGAGGTCGCCGAGAAGAGCCAGCGTGTCGGTTCGCCGCGCCGCGACGAAGTGCGCCACCCATCGCGCCAGACGCCGGTCTGGATCGTCGATCTGCGGTTCTCGGAGCGCGCCGAGATCGGCGCGGTCGTCGGCGGAATAGTCGAAGGGGTAGGTGCGGGCGGAGGCGTCGATCTCACGACGCGGCTCCAGATCGGACCAACGATCGAGCACCAGTCGGCTGACGAAGGTGAGCGTCGCCGCAACGGCGGAAAAACGCACCGTGGCGATGGAATTGCCGAACACGTCGTAGGCCCAGCCGACATCTCCGGGAACCGAGAGCGTGAGCTCGCTTTCGACCACGCGCAGATCGTGCCCGTCGCGCGGTCGGATCATCAGGCGATGGGGGCCGAAGACGACGGGACGCCGATAACGATAGGTCGTCTCGTGACGAACGGCGAGGCGGATCATGCCGGCATCTCCCCTGATCGTACGAGGTCTGCGAGATGCGGTCGGCGACGGGCGAGGGGGCCTCGACGACGCCGATCACGCCTTCGGAACACGTGGGCGCCACATCTGGAAACCGTGCTTTTCGATGGCGTCCTCGACCGGTTCGCGATCGATGTGGTGCGGCAGCGCGCCGTTCGGCGGAACGCGGGCCATGTGCCGCCACGGTCCGTGCCGGGTCGGGAGGTTTCCGCCCTCCGCCTCGGCGGTGAAGGCGAAGAGGCCGGAGCCGCTCGTCGACGAAAAGATGTGGATCGTCGTCACGTCGGCGTCCTTTCCTCAAAAACTCGTTCGTAAAGAAGAAAACCCCAACTCCGAGGCCTTCACCTCGCAGTCGGGGTCTCGTCGGAGCCGAACATCTCGACACCGCCCGCCAGTACATCCGTGGTCGGCGCGGATCGAATGTTCTCGGATCCGTCGAGCGCGTTCACCTCGTCGGGAACGCACCCTCCTTCGTCATCGCGACGCCCCGTTCGAGATCTCCGTTCGGCGATCGTGATGGGCGTCGTCGGTTCGGATCAGGCCGCGCGCAGATTTTCTGCGGAGCTCTTGCCCGAGCGACGATCGGCGACGATGTCGTAGGTCACCTTCTGGCCGTCGGACAGGCCCATGAGGCCAGACCGCTCCACGGCGGAGATGTGAACGAAGACGTCGGTGCCGCCCTCGTCGGGGGTGATGAAGCCGAATCCCTTGGTGGCGTTGAACCACTTGACGGTGCCGGAGCTCATGGGATGTCCTTTCGTGGACGCATGACGGATGGCGAGCGCTGATGCGCCCGGCCGGGTGTTCATCGATGTCGTGGAAGGTCAGGAACGGGCCGCTGCGTTCACGAACGAAATGCGGCTCCAGCCAATTCGGCCAAAACTCGATGGGACATACATATAGCTGAATCGTGTTCGAAACAAGGCTTTCGTCGAGACGAAATGCCGAACGCGGCGAGATGATCGGAGCTTCCGGGAAAACGGCACGAATTTTTCGGGCGCGGTCGGTCCGATTTTCTGCGGCACAAAATTTTCCGGCTGCTATTTGACCACTGGCGGTGCGCCCTCCCATATCATAAAGAGAAGGCGTCGGGACGTTCGAAGGTCGAACGTAGGATTCCCGAATTATCCAGAATTTTCGTCCTCTCGGTTCTTCGGCTTCCGTGGTCGGGGCCCGGGCGCGGCGCTTGCTCCTCCCCCGCGCCGATGCGCCGACGGGGAGGCCCGTTCCTCTGATGTGATCGGAAAATTCGTGCAGGTTTTGGTTCGCGACAACAATGTCGATCAGGCGCTTCGCGTCCTGAAGAAGAAGATGCAGCGCGAAGGCGTCTTCAAGGAAATGAAACAGCGCCGCGCCTACGAGAAGCCCTCGGAAAAGCGGACGCGGGAAAAGGCCGAAGCGGTGCGGCGCGCCCGCAAGCTGGCTCGCAAACAGGCTCAGCGCGACGGTCTGCTTCCTGCACCGAAGCCGAAGGTGCGTCCGGCTCGGCCTCGTCCCGCCGTCATCGCGCCGGCCGCCGCCTCCGCCGAATGATTTTTCGGTCGGGTCCCGCCGAGACGCGACCCGAGACCTCTGCCGGAGACGACGACGATGGCCCGCAAGCCGACCACGAAGAGCGAATTCGTCCTCTTCGACGTGTTCTACGACGACGACACCCGCCGCTCCAACCGGCGCGTGCCCAAGGAGATTCTGGAAGGGCTCGATGGCGACGAGCCGGCGCGAGCCTTCCTGGAATCGCAAGACCGAGAGATCGCCGATCGCTCCGGACGACCGATGCCGGAGATCAAGTCCGTCAGGCGTTCCGACTGACCGCGATCTCTTCGGCGAACCACGGCGCGTTCGTCCCGGCCGAGAGCCCACGGGGCAATCTTTTCGGTCGGGAGAATTCGACGATGGAAAATCGACGGCGGCGTAGAGACGAATTCGGCCGAGCGGCGATCGCGCTCGCGGTGATCCTGTCGAGTGGAATCGGCCCGGCCGAGGCCTGTGGCGCCGATCCTGCGGACAGCTGCATCGTCCGGGGGACGTTGGCGGTCGGGTGTCCGAACGCCGACGATCTCCGGGAGGTGAAGCGCCTGGTCGCCGGCCACCTCAATCCGATTCCGCTGATGGGGGAAAAGGGCTGCGTCCTTTTCCCGCGAGGCACGGCGATGTGGGCGGAGGGCGGCGTCGCGCCGAGCGGCCCGACGTGGAGGCTCCGCGACGCGAAGCGAGCGTCGAGCTTCTGGATGGATGCGGCCGACTTCAAGTGACGCTCGGCGACGGCGGCCGTAGGTCGGGCGACCCCTTCGCATTCCTTCCGTCGCCGCCTTCGTGCGAAACGCAAGACGAGCCGGAGTTTCCCCCGGCTCGCCTCGATGTTTCCCATCGGTCCGGTCGCAGCGTCACACCGCGACCTTCTCCGCCACTTCGACGAATTCCGGGATCTGGTCGAAGTTCATGTAGCGGTAGACCTCGGCCGTCTTGCCGGCCAGACCACCGACCGCGGCCATGTATTCCTCGGCCGTCGGGATCTTGCCCAAGAGCGCGCCGACCGCGGCGAGTTCCGCCGAGGACAGATACACCCGGGTGTCGATGCCGAGACGGTTGGGGAAGTTGCGGGTCGAGGTCGATAGCGCGGTCGAACCCTTGCGGATCTGCGCCTGGTTGCCCATGCACAGCGAACAGCCCGGCATCTCCATGCGCGCGCCCGACTTGCCGAGGACCGAGTAGTAGCCCTCCTCGGTCAGGATCATCGCGTCCATCTTGGTCGGCGGGGCGATCCACAGGCGGGTCGGGATGTCCGACTTGCCGGCGAGGATCTTACCGGCGGCGCGGAAGTGACCGATGTTGGTCATGCACGAGCCGATGAAGACCTCGTCGATCTTGTCGCCGGCGACTTCCGTCAGAGTCTTGACGTCGTCGGGATCGTTCGGGCAGGCGAGGATCGGCTCCTTGATCTGATCCATGTCGATCTCGAACACCGCCGCGTAGTCGGCGTCGGCGTCGGGCTCCATCAGGACCGGATTGGCGATCCAGGCCTCCATCGCCTTGATGCGGCGCTCGAGCGAGCGGGCGTCGGCGTAGCCGTTGGAGATCATCCACTTCATCAGCACGATGTTCGAGGTCATGTACTCGATGATCGGCTCCTTGTTCAGCCGCACCGTGCAGGCGGCGGCGGAACGCTCGGCGGAGGCGTCGGTGAGCTCGAAGGCCTGCTCGACCTTGAGGTCCGGCAGACCCTCGATCTCGAGGATGCGGCCGTTGAAGACGTTCTTCTTGCCCTTCTTCTCGACCGTCAGGCTGCCCGCCTTGATGGCGGCGAGCGGAATGGCGTTGACGAGATCGCGCAGGGTGACGCCCGGCTGCATCGTGCCCTTGAAGCGCACCAGCACCGATTCCGGCATGTCGAGCGGCATGACGCCGGTCGCCGCGGCGAAGGCGACGAGGCCGGAGCCGGCCGGGAAGGAGATGCCGATCGGGAAGCGGGTGTGGCTGTCGCCGCCGGTGCCGACGGTGTCGGGCAGGAGGAGACGGTTGAGCCAGGAGTGGATGACGCCGTCACCGGGCCGCAGGGCGACGCCGCCGCGGTTGGAGATGAAGGTCGGCAGCTCGTGATGGGTCTGGACGTCGACCAGCTTCGGATAGGCCGCGGTGTGGCAGAAGGACTGCATCACCATGTCGGCGGAGAAGCCGAGGCAGGCGAGGTCCTTGAGCTCGTCGCGGGTCATCGGGCCGGTGGTGTCCTGCGACCCCACGGTGGTCATCTTCGGCTCGCAATAGGTGCCGGGACGGATGCCCTTGCCCTCGGGCAGGCCGCAGGCCTTGCCGACCATCTTCTGGGCGAGGGTGTAGCCCTTGCCGCTGTCGACCGGTTCGGTCGGCAGGCGGAACAGGGTCGAGACCGGCAGACCCAGCGCCTCGCGCGCCTTGGCGGTGAGGCCGCGGCCGATGATCAGCGGAATGCGGCCGCCGGCGCGCACTTCATCGAAGATCACGTCGGACTTGACCTTGAACTCGGCGATCACCGCGCCGTTCTTCAGGGCCTTGCCCTCATAGGGCTTCAGCTCGATGACGTCGCCCATCTCCATCTGGTTGACGTCGAGCTCGATCGGCAGCGCGCCGGCGTCTTCCATGGTGTTGTAGAAGATCGGGGCGATCTTGGTGCCGAGGCAGACGCCGCCGAAGCGCTTGTTGGGGACGTAGGGGATGTCCTCGCCGGTGAACCACAGCACCGAATTGGTGGCGGACTTGCGCGAGGAGCCGGTGCCGACGACGTCGCCGACATAGGCGACCGGGTTGCCCATGGCGATCAGCTTCGCGAGCTGCTTGGTCGGGCCGCGCATGCCCGCCTCGTCCGGCTCGATGCCGGGACGCGGGTTCTTCAGCATGGCGAGCGCGTGCAGCGGGATGTCGGGGCGGGTCGAGGCGTCGGGAGCCGGCGACAGGTCGTCGGTGTTGGTCTCGCCCGAGACCTTGAAGACGGTCAGCGTCATCGAGGTCGGAACCTCGGGACGCGAGGTGAACCACTCGGCGTCGGCCCAGGACCGGATGACGCCCTTGGCGTTGGCGTTGCCCTTGTCGGCGAGGTCCTTGACGTCGTGGAAGTAGTCGAACATCAGCAGGGTCTTCTTCAGACCCTCGGCGGCGACCGCGCCGACGTCGGCGTCGGCGAGCAGGTCGATCAGCGGCTTGATGTTGAAGCCGCCGAGCATGGTGGCGAGCAGCTCGGTGGCGAGCTTGCGGGAGACCAGCGCGTTCTTTTCCTTGCCTTTCGCGACGGCGTCGAGGAAGCCGGCCTTGAGGCGGGCGGCGTCGTCGACGCCGGCGGGCACGCGATGGGTCAGGAGCTCGACGAGGAAGGCCTCTTCGCCGGCCGGCGGTTCGCGCAGCAGGGCGATCAGCCCCTCGGTCTGCTTCGCGGAGAGCGGCAGCGGCGGGATGCCGAGAGCGGCGCGTTCGGCGACGTGCTGGCGATAGGATTCGAGCATCGACATGACTGTCTCTTTCCCTCGGGGTGAGAGTGCGTGACGAAGTGTCGCGCGTATATAGCCACTTTTCCGCCGAGATCCCACCGCCCGCGCGGATCGACCTTGGTCGGGGGCGCGACGATCGGCATCGGCCCGGTTCGGGGCGGGCGGGCGCCGGCGGAACGATCGTCTCGACGTTCTTCATCTAGCGGATTTCGTGGCCGGGTCGAGAGGTTCGTCTGCCCATTTCGCAGGCGATCGAGGGAAGCGCCGGTTGCGAGGACGTCTCCCCTTGACCACGACGGCCGGGCTCTGCTCCATTCCTCGGATGACGGTGGTGCGACGTTTCGATGACGCCTCGCGGCGGGATTCGTGAAGCCGTTCGTCCGCCGTCACGGTCGATCGCCGAGGGCGCTCGACACGGAACCGTCATGTCATGGCGATACTCCCGTTCGGTCGGGCCGGCGACGGCCCTCGCAACCGTTTCTTTCCGCCCGCGTTCGCGGGCTCCGTCGAAGGATCGAGCCTCATGAAGACCGCTCTTCTCGCATCGTCCGCTCTCCTCGTCGTCGCTGCCGCCGTCGCGCCGGCCTCGGCCGCTTCGCTCGACGACCTCGTCGCCGCCGCCAAGGCGGAAGGCGAGCTCACCGTGATCGCGTTGCCGCACGACTGGTGCGGCTACGGCGGCGTGATCGACGGCTTCAAGGCGAAGTACGGCCTCAAGGTCAACGAACTCAATCCGGACGCCGGTTCCGGCGACGAGATCGAGGCGATCAAGGCGAACAAGGGCAACAAGGGCCCGCAGGCTCCGGACGTGATCGACGTCGGCCTCGCCTTCGGCCCGTCGGCCAAGAAGGACGGCCTGATCCAGCCCTACAAGGTCTCGACCTGGGCCGAGATCCCGGACAACGTCAAGGACGCCGAGGGCTTCTGGTACGGCGACTACTACGGCGTGATGGCCTTCGGCGTGAACAAGGACATCGTCAAGACCACCCCGACCGAATGGGCCGACCTGCTCAAGTCGGACTACGCCAACGCCGTCGCCCTGACCGGCGACCCGCGCGCCTCCAACCAGGCGATCCTGGCGATCATGTCGGCCGGCGCCTCGACCGGCGCGGCGCTCGGCAAGGGCTCCGGTGAAGCCGGCCTGAAGTTCTTCGCCGAGCTGAACAAGAAGGGCAACTTCGTGCCGGTGACCGGCAAGTCGGGCACCATCGCGCAGGGCGCGACCCCGATCGTGGCGGCCTGGGACTACAACCTGCTCGCTTGGCGCGACAGCCTGAAGGGCAATCCGCCCATGGACGTCGTCGTTCCGACCAAGGGCGGCGTCGCCGGCGTCTACGTGCAGGCGATCTCGGCCTTCGCGCCGCATCCGAACGCCGCCAAGCTTTGGATGGAGTACCTCTATTCGAACGAAGGCCAGACCGGCTGGCTCAAGGGCTATTGCCACCCGATCCGCTTCAACGCGATGTCGAAGGCCGGCCTGATCCCCAAGGAGCTGCTCGACAAGCTGCCGCCGGCCGAGAACTACGCCGCCGCGCAGTTCCCCACGCTCGACGAGCAGGCCGCCAACAAGGCCGAAGTCTCGGGCAACTGGGACGCGGTGGTCGGCGCCAACGTGAAGTGATCGTCCGCCGCCGCCCGCGCTTTTCCGCGGGCGGCGGCCCTCTTTCCGAACGGGAAGCGCGCCCCATGAGCCTCGTCGCCGCCTCGGCGCCTCAGACCTTCCTGCGGTCCCGGCTGGTGCTCAACTGGCTGGGCGTGGTCCCGTTCCTGCTGTTCGCGACGCTGTTCCTGCTGCTGCCGACGATGAACATCGTCGTCGGGGCGTTCCGCAACGCCGACGGCGCCTTGACGCTCGACAACATCGTCGCGTTGTTCACGCCGTCGATCCGCGCCGCCTTCTGGATCTCGATCCGGCTCAGCCTGGTCACCGCCGTGCTCGGCTGTCTGATCGGCTTCGCCATCGCCGCGGCGATCGTGTTCGGCCGGATGCCGGCATGGGTGCGCGATTCGGTGCTGACCTTCTCCGGCGTCGCCTCGAACTTCGCCGGCGTGCCGCTCTCCTTCGCCTTCATCGCGACGCTCGGCCGGCTCGGCCTCGTCACGATCCTGATGCGCGACTGGTTGGGGGTGAACCTCTACGGCACGGGCTTCAACCTGATCTCCTTCGCCGGCCTCTGCCTGACCTATCTCTATTTCCAGATCCCGCTGATGATCCTGATCATCACGCCGGCGCTGGAAGGGTTGAAGAAGGAATGGCGCGAGGCGGCGCAGATCCTCGGGGCGACCGATCTGCAGTATTGGCGGATGGTGGCGCTGCCGGTCCTGTGGCCGTCGCTGCTCGGCACGATGGCGCTGCTCTTCGCCAATTCCTTCGGGGCGGTCGCGACCGCGATCGCGCTGACCGGCTCGGCCCTGTCGATCGTGCCGATCATCCTGTTCGCCCAGATCCGCGGCGACGTGCTCAACGATCCGCATCTCGGCTACGCCGTCGCCTTCGGCATGATCGTGCTGACGGGGCTCGCCAACCTCGTCTACGTCGTGCTTCGGACGCGGGCGGAAAGGTGGGTGAAGTGATGCGCGGCAGGCTCTGGTCGATCGCCGTCGTTCTGATCGGCGCGCTCTATTTCTTCCTGCCGCTGATCGGCATGTTCGAGTTTTCGCTGCGGATGAAGCGCGGCGTCTACAGCTTCGAAGCCTATCGTGTCGTCCTCGGCGACCCCCACTTCCAACAGACCTTCGGCTATTCGGTGGTGCTGGCGCTGCTGACGATCGTGCTCGGGGTGCTGATCGTGGTGCCGACCGCCTATTGGATCCGGCTCAGGCTGCCGTCGATCCGGCCGGTCGTCGAGTTCGTCACGCTGCTGCCGCTGGTGATCCCGCCGATCGTCATCGTGTTCGGCTACATCCGGATCTACAACACCTCGTCGTGGCTGCCGCTGACGGGCTCGTGGCTCGGCACCAACCTCCTGATCCTGTTCGGCTATGCGACGCTGTCGCTGCCCTACATGTATCGCGCCGTCGACACCGGCCTCAGGACCATCGACGTGGCGACGCTGACCGAAGCGGCGCAGTCGCTGGGAGCGGGCTGGGGCCGGATCCTGGCGACGGTGATCCTGCCCAACGTCTTCGTCTCGGTGCTCTCCGGCGCGTTCCTGACCTTCGCCATCGTGATCGGCGAATATGTCTTCGCGGCGCTTCTCAACCTCGACACCTTCGGGCCCTACATGGTCTGGATGGGCTCGAACCGGGCCTACGAGCCGTCGGCGCTGGCGGTGATCGCCTTCGCCATCACCTGGGCCTGCATGGCGCTGATCCAGCTCCTCACCCACTTCTCGACGTTCGCGAAAGCGAGGCGATAGGACATGGCCTTCCTCGATCTCAGCCATCTGGAGAAGTCGTTCGGCGCGACGCGCGTCGTCAAGGACTTCGACCTCTCGATCGAGAAGGGCGAATTCGTCTCCTTCCTCGGGCCGTCGGGGTGCGGCAAGACGACGGTGCTGCGCATGGTCGCCGGCTTCGAGAAGCCGACCACCGGCACGATCCGCATCGACGGGCGCGACGTCACCCGGCTCAAGCCGAACCAGCGCAACATCGGCATGGTGTTCCAGGCCTATGCGCTCTTCCCCAACCTGACGGTGGCGCAGAACGTCGGCTTCGGGCCGAAGGTGGCCGGCATGGCCAAGGCGGAGATCGGCGAGCGCGTCGAGGAGATGCTGAAGCTGATCGGCCTGCCCGATCTCGGCGATCGCTTCCCCTGGCAGCTCTCCGGCGGCCAGCAGCAGCGCGTCGCGCTGGCGCGCGCCCTCGCCGTTCGGCCGCAGGTGCTTCTCCTCGACGAGCCGCTGTCGGCGCTCGACGCCAAGATCCGCGTCTCCCTGCGCGAAGAGATCCGGGCGCTGCAGAAGGAGCTCGGCATCACCACGATCTTCGTCACCCACGATCAGGAAGAGGCGCTGTCGATGTCCGACCGCGTCGTGGTGATGCACGAGGGCAAGGCGGCGCAGGTCGGCTCGCCGTTCGAGATCTACACGTGGCCGAAGACCCGCTTCGTCGCCTCCTTCGTCGGCACGCTCAACCTGCTCGAGGGCGAGGTGATCGACGCCGGACGGATGCGGCTCGACGGGATCGAGGTGCCGGTGGCGCGCGGCCTCGACGGGCGGGGCACGGGCGAGCCGGTGACGGTGGCGCTTCGGCCGGAGGCGGTGTCGCTCGGCCTCAACGGTTCGGGCCTCGCCGGCACGGTGGAGAGCGTCGCCTTCCTCGGCGCGGTGGTGCGCACCCGGGTCAAGCTCGGTCGGCAGACGATCACGCTCGACAGCTTCAATCAGACGGCGACACGGCCGCCGGAGCCGGGCGCGCCGGTGCGGCTGATGTTCGGCGCGGACGATCTGCTCGTCCTCGGCGAGGACTGAGATGGCGCGAGCGATCCGGGCGATCCTGTTCGACAAGGACGGCACGCTGGTCGACTACGCCGCTTCCTGGACGCCGGTGAACGCGCGCGCCGTGCGGCTCGCGGCGGCCGGCGACGCGGCGCTCGAAGAGCGGGTCCGTGCAGCAGTCGGGGTCGACGCGACCGGGCGGGCGCTCTTTCCGGAAGCGATCATGGCGGCGGGGTCGGCGGGCGAGATCGCGGCGGCGATGATCGCGGCCGGAGCGGCGTTCGCGCGGGACGAGCTGGCGCAGGCGCTCGATCGCCTGTTTCTCGACGCGGCTTCGGCGATGGTTCCGGTCGGCGATCTGCCGGCGATCCTCGGGCGGCTGGCGACGCGCGGGCTCGCCCTCGGCGTCGCCTCCTCCGACAACGCGGCGGCGGTCGCGGCCTTCGCCGCGCAGTTCGGCCTTTCGGATCTCCTCGCCTTCACCGCCGGCTGGGACAGCGGCCACGGCGCGAAACCGGGACCGGGTCAGGCGCTCGCCTTCGCGGCGGCGGTCGGCTGCGCGCCGGGCGAGATCGCGGTCGTCGGCGACACCGCGCACGACATGGCGATGGCGCGGGCGGCGGGAGCGGGCCTCGTCGTCGGCGTGCTGACGGGCACGGGCACGCGGGAGAGCCTCGGACCTCTGGCCGACGTGGTGGTCGAGACGATCGCCGAGGTCGAGGCGCTGCTGGACGGGTGAGGCCTGCGCCGACGGCGACGGAGGTCAGGGGCGCGGCTTCGGATCGTCCTTCGGCGGGGTGGCCGGCGCGAGGGCGCAGTCGTGGTTCGCCCCCGTCCCCGGCGCGTTTTCGAAGACGCAGAGGCGGGGCGAAGGCGGGCGGCCGCAGCGCCGGTCGATGTCGCGGAAACCGACGCAGCGGCCGGTGGCGATCTCGCGCCAGCCGGGGCCGCCCTTGCAGCCGCAGCCGCGACAGGGCGTAGGGTCGAGGACGCAGCGGGCGAGCGCCGGCGTCGCCGCGACGATGACGGCGAGCGCGAGCAGGCTCGACAGCAGATACGGACGGACGACCATGGCGGGCTCCCCGACGAGGCCTCATCGGAACACTCGACGGGAGACGGTTGAAGCGACCGGAGATGGCGATCGTTCGCTCCTCGGTTGCGTCACGCCTCCGCGGCCATCACCGCCAGTTCGTAGCCTTCCGCCACGACGTCGCCGACGGCGACACGGATCGTCTCGACGACGCCGTCGTGGGGGGCGCGGACGACGTGCTCCATCTTCATCGCCTCGACGACGACGAGCGCCGCGCCTGCCTCGACCGTCGCGCCGGCTTCGACCAGGACCTGGACGACCGAGCCGGGCATCGGCGCGGTGAGCCGATCGGCGTGGTGATGGTGATGGGCGGCGCCCTCGCGCGGGTCGATCTCGGTCAGCCGGGCGCGGCCGAGCGGCGAGGCGAGCGCAATGCGATCGCCGTCGAGGGAGAAGCGCACGGCGAAGCGGGCGTCGCCGACCCGGACGCGGGCGGCGTCGCCGTCGAGGGCGCAGGCGACCGGGGTCGCGGAACCGTCGACGAGGACGCGGGTTTCGCCGCGGCGGGTCTCGAAGACGACTTCACGCTCGGCCGCGCCGTCGTGGAGGACGATGATGCGGCGGGCGGCGGCGTTGAGCGCGAAGGGGCCGGCCGAAGCGAAGGGCGAGAACGGGTCGGCGGCGGCGCGGGGCGCGTCGCGCATCTCGCTCGCCAGTCGGATCAGCGCGGCGGCGACGGCGAGGCGCTGGTCGATCGGCGGATCGGGCAGCAGGGACGCGGCCTCGCGGGCGATGAAGCCGGTGTCGTGGGCGTCGGCGCGGAAACCGGGGTGATCGACGAGGCGTTCGAGGAAGCCGAGATTGGTCGCCGGGCCGTCGAGTTCGGTCGCCCGAAGCGCGGCGGCGAGACGATCGAGCGCCTCGTCGCGGGTCGCCCCGTGGGCGATCAGCTTGGCGATCATCGGATCGTAGTGGCGTGAGATCTCGTCGCCCTCGCGCACGCCGGCGTCGATGCGGACGCCGTCGGGGAAGGCGAGGCGGGCGAGGCGGCCGGTCTGGGGCAGGAAGTCTCGGGCCGGGTCTTCGGCGTAGAGGCGGGCCTCGACGGCGTGGCCGGAGAGCCGGATCTCGTCCTGGCCGAGCGGCAGCGGCTCGCCGCGCGCCACCCGGATCTGCCATTCGACGAGGTCGAGGCCGGTGATCGCCTCGGTCACCGGATGCTCGACCTGGAGACGGGTGTTCATCTCCATGAAGAAGAATTGGTCGCCTTCGACGATGAATTCGACCGTGCCGGCGCCGACGTATCCGACGGCTCGTGCGGCGTCGACCGCGGCGCTGCCCATCGCGGCGCGTCGCTCCGGCGAGATGCCCGGGGCCGGGGCCTCCTCGATCACCTTCTGGTGGCGGCGCTGCAGCGAGCAGTCGCGCTCGAAGAGGTGGATGGTGTTGCCGAGTGCGTCGGCGAAGACCTGGACTTCGACGTGGCGGGGCCGGGCGAGATACTTCTCGATCAGGACGCGGTCGTCGCCGAAGGCGGCCTTGGCCTCGCGTCGGGCCGAGGCGAGGATCTCGGCGAGGTCCTCGGCGCGCTCGACCACCTTCATGCCCTTGCCGCCGCCGCCGGCCGAGGCCTTGATCAGGACGGGAAAGCCGATGCGCTCGGCGGCGGCGCGAAGCGTCGCCTCCGACTGGTCCTCGCCGTGATGGCCGGGGACGAGCGGCACGTGGGCCGTCTCCATCAGCGCCTTGGCGGCGGCCTTGGAGCCCATGGCGCGGATCGCGGAGGCCGGCGGACCGACGAAGATCAGGCCGGCCTCTTCGATCGCTTCGGCGAAGTCGGCGTTCTCCGACAGGAAGCCGTAACCGGGATGGATAGCGTCGGCGCGGGTCGCTCGCGCCGCCTCGAGGATCTTGGCGGCGTCGAGATAGCTCTCGCGCGCCGGCGCGGGGCCGAGACGGACGGCGAGGTCGGCGGTTGCGACATGGAGGGCGTCGACGTCGGCGTCGGAGAAGACGGCGACGGTCTCGATGCCCATGGCGCGCGCCGTCTTCATGACGCGGACGGCGATTTCGCCGCGGTTGGCGACGAGCAGGCGACGGATCGGGCGAAAGGCGGGGGCGGTCATCGGCCGGTCCTCACATGCGGAAGACGCCGAAGCGGGTCGGCTTCGGAGCGGCGTTGAAGGCGGCGGAGAGCGACAGGGCCAGCACCAGGCGGGTGTCGCGCGGATCGATGACGCCGTCGTCCCACAGCCGCGCGGTCGAGTACCAGGCCGAGCCCTGTTCCTCGTATTGGGCGCGGATCGGGGCCTTGAAGGCTTCTTCCTCTTGCATGCTCCAGGTTCCGCCCTTGGCCTCGAGGCCGTCGCGGCGAACCTGCGCGAGGACGTTGGCCGCCTGTTCGCCGCCCATCACCGAGATGCGGGCGTTCGGCCACATGAAGAGGAAGTTCGGATCGTAGGCGCGGCCGCACATGCCGTAGTTGCCGGCGCCGAAGGAATTGCCGATCACGATCGTGATCTTCGGCACCTCGGCGCAGGCGACCGCGGTCACCAACTTGGCGCCGTCCTTGGCGATGCCGCCGGCCTCGTATTTCCGGCCGACCATGAAGCCGGTGATGTTCTGCAGGAAGATCAGCGGTACGCCGCGCTGGGCGCAGAGCTCGACGAAATGCGCGCCCTTGAGCGCGCTCTCGGAGAAGAGGATGCCGTTGTTGGCGACGATGCCGACCGGATAGCCCCAGACATGGGCGAAGCCGGTGACCAGCGTCGTGCCGTAGAGCGGCTTGAACTCGTCGAATTCGGAGCCGTCGACCAAGCGGCCGATGATCTGGCGGACGTCGAAGGGGTGCTTCGGATCGGCCGAGACGATGGAGAGCAGGTCTTCCGGATCGAGGAGCGGCGGGCGCGGCGGACGCAGCTCCGGCCCCTGCGGTTTCGATCGGGCGAGGCCGGCGACGGCGCGGCGGGCGAGGCCGAGCGCATGGGCGTCGTCTTCGGCCATCAGGTCGGAGACGCCGGAGGTGCGGGTGTGGACGTCGGCGCCGCCGAGGTCTTCGGCCGTGACGATCTCGCCGGTCGCGGCCTTCACCAGGGGCGGGCCGCCGAGGAAGATGGTGGCCTGATCGCGGACCATGATCGACTGGTCGGACATCGCCGGCACATAGGCGCCGCCGGCGGTGCAGGAGCCCATGACGACGGCGATCTGGGGGATGCCGTCGGCCGACATGCGGGCCTGATTGTAGAAGATCCGGCCGAAGTGGTCGCGATCGGGGAAGACCTCGTCCTGGTTGGGCAGATTGGCGCCGCCCGAATCGACCAGATAGACGCAAGGGAGGCGGTTCTTGGCGGCGATCTCCTGAGCGCGCAGATGCTTCTTCACGCTCATCGGAAAATAGGTGCCGCCCTTCACCGTGGCGTCGTTGGCGACGACCATGCATTCGCGGCCCGAGATGCGGCCGATGCCGGTGACGAGGCCTGCGGAGGGCACCTCGTCGCCGTACATGCCGGTGGCGGCGAGCTGGCCGAGCTCCAGGAACGGCGCGCCGCGGTCGAGCAGCAGGCGCAGGCGCTCGCGGACGAAGAGTTTGCCGCGCGATTCGTGGCGGGCGCGGGCGCCTGCGCCGCCGCCTTCGAGGACGCGGGCGACGCGGGCGTCGAGCTCGGCGAGCCGCGTCTCGAGCGCCGCGCGATTGGCGGCGAAGGCCGGCGCGCGGCGGTCGAGTTCGTCGCGAACGACCGCCATCGGTCCTTCCGCCATGGACGTTTCCTCCCGAGACTGATCGCTCGATTTGAACGAACGTTCGTTTTTATTTGCGGCGGAGTCAAGGGGGGAGGGGAGGGCGCGGTGCGCCCGGAGCCGCCTCAGACGCCGACGGCGCGCAGCACCATGTCGACGTGCAGGCGGACGAGATCGGCCTCGCTCAGGCGGCCGTCGGGCTGATACCACTCGCAGATGCCGGTCATCATCGAGATCAGGGCGAAGGTGGTGATCTTCAGATCGTCGACGCGGAAGAGACCGGCGTCGCGGCCGGCCTCAAGGATCGTCTCCAGCCGGCGTTCGTAGGCGCGGCGCAGGTCGACGATCGCGGCGCGGTTCTCCGGCTCCAGGCTGCGCAGCTCGGAATTGGCGACGTAGACCTGCATGCGCCGGGTCATGTGATAGCGCGAATGGAAGGCGGCGAAGGCGACGAGCCGATCGCGTGGGCCTTCGTGGCCGACCAGGGCCTCGTCGAGGCGGGCGGTCAGGGTCTCCATGTGCGAACGCACGATGTCGAACAGCAGCGCCTGCTTGGTCTCGAAGTGATTGTAGAGCGAGCCGGGCTGGATGCCGACTTCCGCCGCCAGACGCCTCAGGCTCATCGCCTCGAAGCCGTGCGCCCAGATCAGTCGCGTGCCGGCGGCGCGGATCGCCTCGAAGGTCTTTTCCCCCACCGAACCCAAAGTGCGCGCCATCCGATCGTTCTCCTCGCGTTTCGAGCTTTACGGCGTGGCGGTGGGATCGGGCAAGGGGGATGGCGCGCGGCCCGACGGCGGCGACGCCGCGGGCGCGGCGAAGAGGGACTGCGAATCGCTGAAATTTTAAGTAATTGATCAAGAACTCCTTCATCTCGAGGGTTTCTTAACGGGGATGGGCGCTCTGTTTCTACAATTGGATTGAAATTCTGTTCACCTCTCGAAGTCGTCATCCGCCCATTCCCGCATCATAATGTTGAAATTCGAGTCGTTTCATGAGTTCATGATGGTCGGATACGAATGCGGAGAGCGCGGCCCATGTACAAGGTGCTGATCGTCGACGACAACATGACCAATCTGGTGCTGGTGCGCCAGTTGGTCGTCCGGGTCGACGATTGCGAGACCCTGACCTTCTCCGACCCGAAGGCGGCGCTCGCGACCCTCGAGACGACCGACGTCGACCTGGTGCTCGTCGACTACGTCATGCCGGAGATCGACGGCGTCGAGTTCACCCGCCGCATGCGGCGGATGAGTCGGCACGCCACGGTGCCTCTGGTCGTCGTGACGACCCTCGACGAGCGCAAGGTGCTGATGGACGCGTTGGAGGCCGGGGCGACCGACTTTCTGACCAAGCCGCTCGATCCGCTCGAGTTCCGCGTTCGGGTGCGCAATCTCCTGGAGTTGCGCCGGGCGCAGAAGCAGCTCGCCGCCCGCGCCGCGATCCTCGATCGCGAAGTGGGGATCAAGACGCAGGAGCTGGTCGAGCGCGAACGTGAGATCATCTGGCGGCTCTCCCGCGCCACGGAACGGCGCGACACCGACACCGGCGATCACATCGCCCGGATGTCGCGGATCTGCGCCCTGATCGCGGAAGGACTCGGGCTGCCGGAGGAGGAGTGCCGTCTGATCGAGATCGCCGCGCAGATGCACGACGTCGGCAAGGTCGGCATTCCCGACGAGATCCTGTTCAAGCCGGGCGCGCTGACGCCGGAAGAACGCCGGGTGATGGAGACCCACACCGATCTCGGCTGGACCATTCTGGAAGGCTCGAAGTCGAAGCTCCTGCAGATGGCGGCCGACATCGCGGTCAGCCATCACGAGAAGTGGGACGGCACGGGCTATCCGAAACACCTCGTCGGCGAGGCGATCCCGATCGCCGGCCGGATCACCGCGCTCGCCGACGTGTTCGACGCGCTGATGTCGGTCCGGCCCTACAAGCCGGCCTGGCCGATCGACAAGGCGCGCGCCTTCATCGCCGAGGGCGCCGGCAAGCACTTCGATCCGGCCTGCGTCGAAGTGTTCTTCCGTCGCTTCGAGGAGATCGCCGCGATCGCCGGCACCGGACACGGCGACGGCGCTTCCGCCGCCGCCTGAGACCACGACGAACGACCGGCGCAGATCGGTCGCGAGAGGAAACATCCGATGAGCCATTTCTTCCGCAGCGTCGTCGCCGCCGCCCTCTGCACGGCCCTGCTCGCGCCGGCCCAGGCGGGGACGCTCGCCCCCCCGAAGGGCGCGGTGGTGCTCACCGTCACCGGCAAGATCGCCACGACCAACGTCGGGGCGACGGCGCAGTTCGACCTGGGGCAGTTGTCGGCGTTGCCCGGCCGGGTCACCGAGACCGAGACGCCGTGGACCAAGGGCAAGACTCGGTTCGAAGGACCGCTCGGCTCGGCGCTCCTGGATGCGGTCGGGGCGAGCGGCGAAAGCCTGCACGTGGTGGCGCTCAACGACTACGCCGTCGACGTGCCGGTCGAAGACTTCCGCAAGTGGCCGGTGATCCTGGCGGTGAAGAAGGACGGCAAGCCGATGTCGGTGCGCGACAAGGGACCGATCTTCGTCATCTACCCCTTCGACGTCGACCCGTCGCTCTACAACGAAAGGACCTTCTCGCGTTCTGCTTGGCAGGTGAAGTCGATCGAAGTGCGCTGAGGCGCGTCGCCGAGCCTCGCCGCCGTTCTCGGAGAACCCGATGCGCAATCGCAAGATCCTGATGGCCTACGCCGGAGCCGTGCGCCGCAACAAGGCTGTGGTGGCGATCCTGTTCGCCGGCCTGATGCTGTTCGGCGGGATCCTGTCGACCTTCCACGCGCTGTGGACGAACAATCATTCGGTCTCTTCGTCGATTCGCGAAGACGCGCTGTGGGCGACCTATCAGATCGACCGCGAGGCGACGAAGTTCGCCGAGATCGTCCACGAGGCGATCGAACATCCGGCGAAGGCGTCGCTCGCCGATCTCCTGCTCCGTTTCGATCTCCTCTATTCGCGCCACGAGACGATGGAGGACGCCGATTTTCCGGCGAAGTTCCGCAACGATCCGATGTTGAAGGAGCTGACCGAGGACACCTCGGCGATCCTGCACCGGTTGGTCCCCATCTTCGACAAGATGGCGGCGAGGAACGTGATCGATCCGACCGACTTTCCGAAGCTCCTCGGCGAGGTGGACGCGCTGAAGGCCGCCACCGAACGACTGCTGACCGGCACGCATCACATTCGGGCCGACCTCCAGACCGAGAGCCATGAGGAGACGGCGCGGATCTACGAGATGCTGGGCGGCGCGATCGCGGCGATGACGTTGGCGCTCGGCACCGTCATCGTCTTGATCTGGCGGCAATTGCGTCAGCTCGAGATCGCGCGGTTCCGTCTGCAGCGCCTGTCGGAGGAGCTGGCCCAGTCGGCGGCCTCGGCGAAGGCCGGCGCCAAGGCGAAGTCGGCGTTCCTGGCGACGATGAGCCACGAAATCCGCACGCCGTTGAACGGCATCGTCGGGATGGCGGAGCTGTTGGCGGCGACGCCGCTCGACATGCATCAACGCGATCGGCTCGGCACCATCCGGCAGTGTTCGGAAGGGCTCGTCGCGCTGATCAACGACATCCTCGACTTCTCGAAGCTCGAATCCGGCAAGATCGATCTCGAGCATCGGCCGATGGATCTCGGCGAGATCGTCGACGGCGTCGTCGACATGTTCGCGCCCAGGGCCGACGCCAAGGGGATCGAACTGGTGGCGACGCATCCGCTCGGTTCGTGGATGGGCGATCCGACCCGGTTTCGGCAGATCCTGGTCAATCTGGTCGGCAACGCCGTCAAGTTCACCGAGCACGGCGCGGTCGCGGTGCGCATCTTCGAGACCCGGCGCGGCGAAGGCCGCAGCGGCCTGCGCGTCCTCGTCGAGGACACCGGCATCGGCATTTCGCAGGAAAACCAGACGCGGCTGTTCGGCGAGTTCACGCAGGCCGACGCCTCGATCAGCCGGCGTTTCGGCGGCACCGGCCTGGGGTTGGCGATCACGCGGCGGATCGTCGAGGCGCTCGGCGGCGAGGTGCGGGTGGAGAGCCGGGAGGGGCTCGGCTCGACCTTCTGGTTCGAGATCCCGGCCGATCGGATCGTCGACGACGAACCAGTCGCGATCGCGCCGGGGCTCGAGGTTCGGGTCGAGGCGGCGACGCCGCTGGTCGGCTCGGTCGTCGAGCGCTCGCTGGCGCAGCTCGGCCATTCCTCGCATCGCGCCGCGGCCGGCGGCGACCGGCGTCGGGTGGCGCTGTGGGAGGCGTCCGCCTTCGCGACGGCGACGCTGGCGGGGCGGGTCGATCGGACGGCGGAAGTGGTGGTGTTCGGGCACGGCGCTCGCGCCTTCTCGGCGGAGGCGGTCGACGTGGTCGAGGGAGCGCTGACGCCGCGCCGGCTCGCCCGCCTGCTGGCGCATCGCGCCGAGGGAACCCGTTGGCGCGGCAATCCCTCGCCCTTCGTCGGCGAGGCGGTCGCCGATGCGCCGATCGGGAGCGGCCGGGTGTTGGTGGTCGAGGACAACAGGGTCAATCAGACGGTCGCCAAGGGCCTGCTCGAGCGGCTCGGCTTCGTCGTCGAAGTGGTCGACGACGGCGCTGCGGCGGTCGAACGGGCGGCGCGCGGCGGGCTCGACGTGGTGCTGATGGACATGCAGATGCCGGTTATGGACGGGCTCGAGGCAACCCGACGGATCCGCGCGGCGGAGAGCGAGCGCGGCGACGCGCGCGTTCCGATCGTCGGGCTGACCGCCAACGCCTTCGCCTCCGACCGCGAGGCCTGTCTCGCCGCCGGCATGGACGACTTCCTGACCAAGCCGATCACCCGCGACAAGCTCGCGGCGACGCTGGCGGCGCATGCCGACACGTCGGGCGAGGCGCCGGCGACCCCGGCGACGGCGTCGGACGTGGGAGAGGTCGGAACGGATGCGGCGGCGGTCGACGAAGCCCATCGGGCCGGACTGCTCGACGCGCTCGGCGCGGAGGGGCTCGCCGAACTCACCGACGTGTTCCGCCAGGACGCGGACCGCCTCGTCGAAGAGATCGCCGCGGCGCATGCGAGGGGCGACCGCGAGGGGGTGCGCACGGCGCTGCACACGTTGAAGGGGGCGGCGGCCAACGTCGGCCTCGTCGGCGTGGTCGCGGCGGTCGACGAGGTGCGCGCGGCCGGCGGGCTCGACTGTCCGGACGCCGCAGGGCGTCTGGCGGCGGCGGTGCTGCGCGGCTGGCGAGCCCTGGCGCAGGCCGAGCCGGCCGACGCGGCTCAGTCGGCGCGGCGCGCCTGAGGCAACGGCGGGCCGCCCCAGGGCTTCGGCCGGGGCGTCGCCCAGCCGCCGACCTTCGAGGTCGAAATCCCCATTCGCACCAGCCCTTCGGCGAGCGTCACGGCGCTCGCGACGCCGTCGATCACCGGCACGCCGTGGATCTGCGAGAGACGGCGGGCGAGGTCGGTCATGCCGGCGCAGCCGAGCACGATCGCTTCCGCGCGATCCTCGACGAGGGCTCGGGCGATCTCCTCGGAGATCCGGCCGCAGGCGTCGGAAGCGGGATCTTCGAGGTCGAGGACCGGCACCTCCGCGGCGCGCACCTTCGCGCATCGGGCGGCGAGGCCGTAGCGGACGAGATTGGCCTCGAGGGTGGCGATCGAGCGGGACAGGGTGGTCACCACGGTGAAGCGTTCGGCGACCAGCGTCGCCATGTGGGCGGCCGCCTCGCCGATGCCGATCACCGGCTTCGGCGACAAGGCGCGGGCGGCGTCGAGGCCGGTGTCGTCGAAACAGGCGATCACATGGGCGTCGACGCCCGCGGCGATCGCTTCTTCGATCCGGGCGAGGAGGCCCGGCACGGCCATGGCGCCGTCCCAGGGGCCTTCGATCGAGACGGGTCCGAAGGCGCTCTCGTCGGCGCGGATTTCGGTGCCGGGGGCGGCGACGGCGCGGGCGGCGTCGGCGGCCTTCTCGGTCATCGAGCGGGTGGTGTTGGGGTTGACCAGATGAATCCGCATCGTCGCCTCAGACCAGTCCGGCATCGGAATCGTCGCCGTGTCGGGCGCGACGGGCGGCGATCGAACGGATGGTGACGAGGGTCAGGCCGATCACCAGGAAGGAGACGGCCGACGTCACGGTTCCCAGCGCATAGATGTCGGGCGTCGTGACGGTGGTGGTCAATCCCTGAAGATCGAGGGGGAGCGTGTTGACCGAGCCGATCGCCTGGCTCGAGCGGGCGATCTCGTCCCAGGAGAGGGTGAAGCCGAACAGGCCGATGCCGACGACCGAGGGCAGGATGATCGGCAGCACGACATGGCGGAAGGTCTGCCAGGGCGTCGCGCCGAGGTCGCGGGCGGCCTCCTCGTAGCGCGGATCGAAGCGGTTGAAGACGGCGAACATGATCAGCAGGCCGAAGGGCAGGGTCCAGGTCAGATGCGCGCCGAGGCCGGAGGTGAAGAGGTTCATCGAGGTGGTGTAGTGGCGCTGGATCCCGGTCCAGCCGAAGGCGTCGGCGAGATGCTTGACGCCGTCGTCGATCAGGCGGAACTCCAGGCCGATGCCGAGCGAGGTGACGATCGACGGCACGATCAGGCTCGCCACCGCCACGTAGAAGAGCAGCGCCGAGCCGGGGAAGCGGCGGCGGAAGGCGAGGCCGGCGGAGACCGAGATCGCGACGGTGAGCAGCATCACCACGACGCCGAGCTTCATCGAGCGCAGGAAGGCCGCGCCGATGTCGACGATGCCGCCGCCCTCCCACAGTTTCTCGAACCAGGCGAGCGAGACGCCGTTCATCGGGAAGGTGAGGCCGCCGTCCGGTCCCTGGAAGGACAGGACGAAGATGGCGATCATCGGCCCGTAGAGGAACAGCACATAGGCCGCGAAGAAGGCGGCGAGCACGTAGAAGCCGCGCGAGCGTCCGTCGGTCATCTCACAGCTCCTTGCGCACGTCGACGAGGCGGGTCATGGCGGCGATGATCAACAGCGTCGCGGCGAGGAGGACCACCGCGTTGGCGGCGGCGACCGGGAACTGCAGCGCGTCGAGATGGGTCTGGACGATCTTGCCGGCCGAGGCGATCTGCTGGCCGCCCATCACGCCGACGGTGACGAAGTCGCCCATGACGATGGTGACGACGAAGATCGAGCCGATGACGATGCCGGGTTTGGAGAGCGGCACGATGACGTTCCACAGCGTCTGCCACCCGGTGGCGCCGGCGTCGCGGGCGGCCTCGATCAGGCGGCGATCGATGCGGATCATCGAATTGAAGATCGGCACCACCATGAAGAAGGTGAAGAGGTGGACGAGCGCCAGCACCACCGAGAATTCCGAATAGAGCAGCCATTCGACCGGTCGATCGACCAGATGCAGGCCGACCAGCGTCTTGTTGACGAGGCCGTTGCGGCCGAGCAGCGGGATCCAGGCGATCATGCGGATGACGTTCGACGTCCAGAACGGGATGGTGCAGAGCAGCGACAGACCGATCTGCCAGGTGGTCGAGGTCACGTGGAAGGCGAGGAAATAGGCGACGGTGAACCCGATCGCCAAGGTGAAGAACCAGACCAGGAAGGAGAACTTCAGCGTCTGGCCATAGGTCTTCAACATGGTGCAGGCTTCGGGCAGCTTCGTCAGGCAGCCCTCGAAGCTCTCGGTGTAGCCGCGGCCGGAGAAGGTCGGGATCATCTCCCAGTCGTTGTAGTCCCAGAAGGAGACCGTGACGACGAGGGCGAGCGGGATCACGAAGAAGGCGAGAAAGACCAGAGCCATCGGCGCGGCCTGAGCCCAGGCGACCATGTGGCGGGCGATCGTCGAGGGGGTCATGGGCGCGTCTCCGTCTTCCGCGGTCGTCCGAAGGTGGGCGGCGAGGGGCGGATCGTCCGCCCCTCGCCGCGTCTCACCGTCACGAGGCGATGAACTCGTTCCACTTGCGGACCATGTAGTCGTTCTCGTCCATCACGGCGTTCCAGCAGGCGACGTTGCCCATGCGGTCGTCGTAGGAGCCGCCGTCGCGAACCGCGCCGGCCTTCTCGAGCAGCGCGCCGGTCGGCGACAGGATGTCCTTCTCGGCCGGCTTGCCTTCCATCCAATAGGCCCACTCGTAGGGCTCCATGTTGGCCTTGGCGGTGGAGAGGACGGCCGAATAGTAGCCCTGGCGGTTGAGATAGGCGCCGGTCCAACCCGACAGGAACCAGTTGACGAACTCGTAGGCCCAGTCGAGCTTCGGTCCGGACACGGCCTTCGACACGCAGAAGCCGGAGGCCCAGGAGCGATAGCCTTCCTTGAGCGGCTGGAAGACGCAGGGGATGCCCATCGAACGGACCTTGGTGACGGCCGGCGACCACATCGACTGGATCACCGTCTCGCCCGAGGCCATCAGGTTGACGCTCTCGTTGAAGTCCTTCCAGAAGGCGCGGAACTGGCCGGCCTTCTTGGCCTCGGTCAGGACTTTCATGGTCAGGTCGATCTCGGCCTTGGTCATGTTGCCCTTGTCGGCATACTTGTACTGGCCGGTCGCCTCGACGACCATCGCCGCGTCCATGATGCCGATCGAGGGGATGTTGAGGATCGCCGCCTTGCCCTTGAACTCCGGATTGAGGAGCTCGGCCCAGGACGAGATCGGGCGCTTGATCAGGTCGGGGCGGATGCCGAGCGTGTCGGCGTTGTAGACGGTCGGGATCAGCGTGACCCAATCGGTCGGGGTCTTGGAGAAGGTCTTGGAGGTCTCGCCCTCGAGATAGAGCACCTTCCACGGCGCGGTGCCCTGGCCGCCGATCTTCTTGCCGTTGGGCAGCTCGCCCTTGGTGAAGACGGGGGTGATGTTGTCGAACTGTTTGATCTTGCGGGCGTCGAGCGGAAGGATGTTGCCCGACGGGATCAGCTTGCGCAGGCTGAAGTACTCGGTGTCGAGCACGTCGAAGGAGTTCGGCTGGGTGATGACGCGCTTGGTCACGTCGTCGGTGGTGGCGGTGACGTATTCGATCTTGATGCCGGTGTCGGCGAAGCACTTCTTGGAGATCTCGTCGCCTTCGTTGACGGCGGTGCCGAGATAACGCAGCACCTTCGGCTCGGCCGACTTCACATAGGGAAAGCCGGTGATGGCGCCGGAGCCGGCGGCGAGGCCGGCGACGCCGGCGGCGCTCTTCAGCAAGGTTCGGCGGCTGAGACCCGAATTCTTCACGGTCGCATCGGACATCTTCCAGTCTCCTCGGGAAGGGCGCTCCGCTCCTCGGATGCGCCGGAAAAGGGGTCAGGCGAGAGCGTGGGCGGCCTCCGCGTCCCAGGCGATCGAGACGACGGCGCCGGGCTCGAACGGATCGCGGTCGAAGACCGCTTCCGGGATCATCGCCAGATGTTCGGCCTCGTCGGCGGTGGCGACGACGACGTGGACGTGCGGGCCCTGGTATTCGATGGTGCGGACGAAGGCCGGACGGGGGCCGTCGCCGCGGGTGAGGCGGGTCAGGTCGGAGCGGACCGCGATCTTGCCGGCGGCCGTCTCGAAGACGTTGTGGCCGCCCATGAAGCGGGCGACGAATTCGGTGCGCGGCGCGTTGAAGACGTCGCGGGGCGAGCCCTGCTGCTCGATGCGGCCGCCGTTCATCAGCACGACGAGGTCGGCGAGCGCCATCGCCTCCTCCTGGCCGTGGGTGACGTGGATGAAGGTGATGCCGAGCTCGCGCTGCAGACGCTTCAGCTCGGCGCGCATCTTCACCCGGAGGAACGGATCGAGGGCGGAGAGCGGCTCGTCGAGCAGCAGGATCTGCGGCTCGGTGATGAGGGCGCGGGCGAGCGCGACGCGCTGCTGCTGGCCGCCGGAGAGCTGCGAGGGCAGACGCGCCGCATAGGGGCTCATGGCGACGAGGTCGAGCAGGGCGCGGGCCTTGTCGTGGCGGGTCTTCTTGTCGACCCCGCGCATCTTCAGCGCGAAGGCGACGTTGTCGAGGACGCTGAGATGCGGGAACAGGGCGTAGGACTGGAACATCATCGCGGTGCCGCGGCGGGCCGGCGGCAGGTCGGTGACGTTGGCCTCGCCGAGCAGGACGTCGCCCTCGCTGACGGCCTCGTGGCCGGCGATCATGCGCAGCGTCGTTGTCTTGCCGCAGCCGGACGGACCGAGCAGGCAGCAATAGGTTCCGGCGGGGATCTTAAGGTCGATGCCGTCGACCGCCACGACGGGGCCGTAGCGACGGGTCAGATCGGCGAGTTCGAGTGCGGCGGGGTGGGGCATCGTCCCTCCGTGGGTGCCGGCTTCGTCGCCGGTTATTCGCAAGTCGCGTGCCAACCAACGGTGGCGCGGCGGTCGCTGTTTCGATTGAGCTTTCCCCACAGGATGACGCCGAACGACGCCGAGGTCGATCGAAAGCATGCCTTAAAATCGGGCATGTGCGCACGAATTGGCCCAAAATTGTATACAAACAAGACCGGTTGCAGAATGGCTCGGAAAACCTCACCTTGAGTGGTGGGCGAAGCGAGGGCGCTTCGCTTCGGCATTGCCCCGAAGAGGCGGATCGGAGGCGAGATGAGCGGCGGCGTCTCGGAGACGACGATGGAGGCGGCGGGCGATCGGGGCGGAACGCGGGCCGAGGCGATCCACCGCGACATCGTCCGCGCCATTCTCGAACAGCGACTGGGGCCGGGCACCAAGCTCGGCGAGGACGAGGTCGGGGCGATCTACGGCGTCAGCCGGACGATCGTGCGGGCGGCGCTGCAGTCGCTGGCGCACGAGGGCATCGTCGTCATCGAAAAGAATCGCGGCGCCTTCGTCGCCCATCCTTCGGTGAAGGAGGCGGCGGAGGTGTTCCAGGCGCGGCGGCTGATCGAGCCGGCGATCACCGAGCTGGCGGCCCGGGTCTGCGACGGCGCCGGCGCGGCGATGTTGCGGGCCCATCTCGCCGAGGAGAAGGCGGCGGAGCGTGACGGCGACGATCGCGCGGCGATCCGGCTCTCCGGCGAGTTCCACGTGGTGTTGGCGCGGATCGCCGGGCACCGTGTCTACGAGAACTTCCTGCGCGAGCTGGTGGCTCGGTCGAGCCTGATCATCCTGCTCTATCGGCGGTCGCGGTCGCAGTGCTGCAAGACCGATCATCACACGGCGCTGGTCGAGGCGATCGTGGCCGGGCGCGGCGCGGAGGCGGTGGCGATGATGACCAACCATCTCGACGAGATCGAGCGCGACCTCGAACTCGTCGACACGGCGGTTCCGGTCAAGCCGCTGTCGGAGCTGCTCGGCGGGTGATGCCGAGCGCACGAAATTTCGACCTCTTCGAAACTTCGTGCGCCGGGTATGAGCGGCGTCAGAACTCGACGTCGAGTTCGTCGAGCTCCTCGGGTTCGGCGAGCGCGCCCTCGATCCATTCGCGCATCAGCGGCCAGGCCATGATCGTGGCGCGATAGGCTTCGCAGACCGGCGAGAGCGTCACGTCGTAGGTGGTGAAGCGGGCGGCGACGGGCGCGTACATGGCGTCGGCGAGGGTCGGCGTCGCGCCGAACAGATACGGGCCCTTCGAGGCGGCGAGCGCCTCCTTCCAGATCGTCTCGATACGTTCGACGTCGCCGCGCGCGCCGGCCCAGACCTTGAAGCCCGGATAGTGCGCCTTGAGGTTCATCGGCAGGGCCGAGCGCAGATTGGCGAAGCCGGAGTGCATCTCTCCGGCGATCGAACGGCAGTGGGCGCGGGCGACCCTCTCCTTCGGGATCAGTCCGCAATCGGGCCGGAGTTCGTCGAGATATTCGGCGATCGCCAGGGTGTCCCAGATCTCCAGGCCGTCGTGGGAGAGGCAGGGCACCAGGAAGGACGGCGACAGCAGCAGCAGTTCGGCGCGGGTCGAGGGATCGTCGAGCGAGGCGATCTTCTCCTCGAAGGGCAGACCGCTCATCCGCGTGATCAGCCAGCCGCGCAGCGACCAGGACGAATAGTTTCGGCTCGAAATCGTCAGCGTCGCCGCCGTCATGATCCATCCTCCCACGCGCGCGTTTCGCCCCCACGGGCGCCGCCGTGGGCGGTCGATCGCATCGACATTTCAAATTTATCTCGCATGTGCACAAAGAAGGCACTAGTCTTTCGGCGTAAGGGTCTCTTCGCTGCGCCGCGGACGAACGAGACGGTGGCCTTCGGGCGACGCGGCATCGGTCGGCTCCGGTCGCAACAAGCGCATGATGTATCTCGCCTATCAGAATCAGAACGACCTCATGGATCCGCTGCGGTCCCTGGCGCGTTCCGCGCATTCCCTCATCGAGCCCTGGATTTCGCCCTCCTCGACCTCGTCGCTGCGATCACTCGCCGCGGCCTATGAGATGGTGGCGCGGTCGAGTTTCACCCACAGCCGACCGCCCTACGGCATCGACGAGGTGATGGTCGGCAACGAGAGGGTCAAGGTCGAGGAGCGCCCGCGGTTCGTCGCGCCCTTCGGCACGCTGCTGCATTTCCGTAAGGACGTGCAGACGCCGCAGCCGCGGGTGCTGGTGGTGGCGCCGCTGTCGGGCCATTTCGCCACGCTGTTGCGCAACACGGTCAAGACGCTGCTGACCGATCACGACGTCTACATCACCGATTGGCACAACGCGCGCGACGTGCCGCTCTCGCAGGGGCGGTTCGGCTTCGAGGACTACGTCGACGACCTGATGACCTTCCTTCGGGTGCTCGGGCCGGGGACGCACGTGGTGGCGGTGTGCCAGCCCTGCGTCCAGGTTCTGTGCGCCACCGCCTTGATGGCCGAAGAGGACGATCCGGCGACGCCGCGTTCGATCACGCTGATGGCCGGGCCGGTCGACACCCGGATCAATCCGACCAAGGTCAACGAGCTGGCGACGTCGAAGCCCTACGACTGGTTCGAGACCAACCTGATCGCCACGGTGCCCTCGCGGTTTCCGGGCGCGGGGCGGCGGGTCTATCCGGGCTTCGTGCAGCTCTCGGCCTTCATGTCGATGAACATGGACCGGCACGTCAAGGCGCACGTCGAGCTCTACGAGAACCTCGCCAAGGGCGAGGCCGAGAAGGCGGCGACCGCCAAGGCCTTCTACGACGAATATTTCGCGGTGCTCGATCTCGACGCCGAGTTCTATCTGGAGACGATCTCCTGGGTGTTCCAGGAGGCGCGTCTGCCGCAGGGGCTGATGACCCATCGCGGCCGCAAGGTCGATCCGAGCGCCATCCGCCGTACGGCGCTGCTCACCGTCGAGGGCGAGCGCGACGACATCTGCTCGCTCGGCCAGACGGCGGCGGCGCACGATCTGACGCCGTCGCTGAAGCCCTATCGCAGGCGTCACCACATGCAGGCCGGCGTCGGCCACTACGGCGTCTTCTCCGGCAAGCGCTGGGAAAACCAGATCTATCCGATCGTGCGCAACGTCATCCTGTCGGCCGACTGAGCTTCGTCGGCCGACGGCGGCGCGATCGGCTCAGTTGAGGTTGATCGACTGGATCGGCGCGGCGCGATCGATCGACATCGAATGGACCTTGACCAGCTTCTCGCCCGAGCCGCAGACGTAGCCCTTGGACAGCGGTCGACGGAAGACCTTCTTGGAGACGCAGACGGAGCCCTGCCGATTGCCGTCCCAGACGCGCTTGCCGCCGTCCCACTCGACGTAATAGGCGAACAGGACCCTTCCGTTCGCGCCGAAGGCGCCGCGGAAGGGGCGACAGGTGGCGCCGTCGATGCGGTACCAGCCGGCCGCGGTCATCTCCCGATCGCCGGGGCGGAAGCGATAGGCCACCACGGCCCAGATCGGTTGATAGGCCGACTTGTTGCAGAGATTGACCTGGAAGGCGGGCCCGTCGCCGGCGGCGGGCGCAGGCTCGCCGGGGCGCGAGGCGTCGTCGAAGGCGACGACGATCGGGGACTTCTCTTCGGCTTCGACCGGACCGGCGGCGGCGAGCGAGAGGGTTGCGGACGCCGCCGCCATCGACAGCGCCGCCACGACGCTTCCCCGAGAATCCCACATCGACCGTCCCTCCCTCGACGTCGACCTCGCTGTCAGGCTCCCGAGGGAAGCATGACGATCGGCCCACCGGCCGGAGCGAGGTCGTTCCTCCACTCCCGACAGGTAACCACGTCTTCGCGCTCCGGAAAAGCACGTATGCCCCCGCGGTGCGCGCGGGGGCATCGTCGCATTCGGTCGAGGCGGCGGCGTCAGTCGCGGGCGAAGGGACGCATCTTCATCAGCGTGCGGTCCTTCAGGACGACGTGGTGGAGGATGCCGACGACCGCATGGGCGAGGGCGATCGCCAGGAGGGCGTGGCCGGCCAGTTCGTGGACGCCGCCGATCGCTTCGGCGAGGCCCTTGTTCGCCGCCATCGGCGAGGCGATCTCGAACAGGCCGAAGAAGGGCAGCGAGCGGCCGGCGGCGAAGGACGCGGCCACGCCGCCGAGCGGCACCATGATCATCAGGAGATAGAGGATGCCGTGGCCGGCCTTGGCGGCCATGCCGGCGAGCGGCTCCCAGGGCGTCGTCTCGGTCTCGGGGGCGGCGTGGGTCGCCCGCCAGGCGATGCGCGCCAGGAGCAGGACGAAGACCAGGAGGCCGATGCTCTTGTGGGCCATCATCAGCTTCATCACCACTTCGCGCGGCTGGTCCTCGCGCATCACCGCGAGCACCCAGGCGAGCGGGATGAGCAGCGCCATCGTCCAATGCAGCGCCTTGACGACGCCGTCCCAGTTGCGGGGAGCGGCGGGGGTGTCGGAAAGGGCGGTCATGAAAGTCTCCATCGCGGCTCGGATCGGGAGCGATCCCGCTCGTCGTCGATAGCAGAACGGGGCGCGATGTCAGCTTAAGTTCCGTTCATGAAATTCGGATCTCGAAACGAACGCGGCCCGCACGAGGCGGGCCGGTCTCGAGGCTGCGGGCTCGTCGAGCCCGGTCTCCCTCCGCACGCTTCGGCGGGAGGCGAGACGGCGCGGGGGTCAGAGGAGACCCACGCAGATCGCGGAAACGAACAGGAACGCGGCGGAGACCATGATCAGGTCGAAGGTCCGGTTCAGGGCCATTGGGTCCTCCTTCACTCGTTTCGTCGAGGCCGTTCTGTGACGGCGGAGACGGAGTCTAGGGGGATCGAGGCGGGCGAGGAAGGTAAATTCGTCGCTGCGCCGCCGAGAGATTCCGAAAATTATACCCTGCACCCGCGAAGAAACCGCGCATCCGTCGCGCCGCCGCGCGCCGGCTCACCAAGGTAGGACGCCGCCGTCCCAGACGTGGAAGACCGGCGCATGGACGAGCGTCATGCGCTCGACGATGCGCTGGATTCCGGCGGCGCTCATCTCCGGCGAGATGTCGGCGTTCGCGCCGCCCATGTCGGTGCGGACCCAGCCGGGGTGGCAGACCGCGACGGCGATGCCCTCCTCGGCGAGGTCGGTCGACAGACACTGCATGGCCTTGTTCACCGCCGCCTTGGAGGAGCGGTAGGCGACGTGATCCGACTTGGCGTTGGAGAGCGAGCCCATGCCGGAGGAGATGGTCAGGATCTTGGCGCGTTCGACGAGGCGCAGGTTGGGCAGGACCGCCTGGGCGACGGCGAGCGGCGCGAGGGTGTTGACCTTCAAGACCTCGAGCCAGCCGGCGAAGTCCATGTCGAGGCTCGTCTGCCGCTCCGGTCCCATGACGCCGGCGTTGTTGATCAGCACGTCGATCGGCCGGCCGGCGAGGCGTTCGGCGAAGGCGGCGAGCGAGGCGGGATCGGTGACCTCGAGCCGATGGACCTCGATGCGGTCGGGGTGCCGTTCGATGACGGCGGCGAGATCGTGGAGACGGTCGGGCGAGCGGACGGTGGCGACGACGTCGTCGCCGCGTTCGGCATAGGCGGTGACGAGCGCCAGGCCGATGCCGCGATTGGCGCCGGTGACGAGTACGGTCGACATGGGACGTTGCTCCGTCGGGAACGGTCTGCGCCAGTCTGGGCCGAAATGGACGCCGATGAAAGGGGGCGAGACCGACGAACCCGGCGGTCGGCTCACGGGACGGGCGGGGTGAGGATCTTGCGCATGAAGATCTCGTTCTGGCCGAGCGCGGTGAGATCGGCGAGCGGGCCGACCTCGACGAAGCCGAGCGCGCGATAGGTCGCCCGCGCCGGCTCGTTCCATTCGGTGACGCAGAGCCACAGATTGGCCTCGGCGCCGGAAACCTCGCGCCCCATCCACGCGATCACCCGGCGGGCGAGGCCGCGGCGCTGCGCCTCGGGGAAGATCGCGATGTTCTCGAGATAGGGGCCGCGCATGAAGGGCCAGCGCACCGAGACGTAGCCGACGGCGGCGCCTTCGCGTTCGACGACGAAGCGATGGGTGGCGGCCCAGGGGCGGGTCATCCGCTCGACCAGGGCGGCGGCGGGAACGCCGGCGCGGGCCCAGGGGTCGAGCGCGACGACGCGGGCGGCGAGGGCGTCGACCGCCTCCGGAGGGATCGGCGCGAGGGTGATGCCGTCGCCGAGATCGTGACTGCGGGGGGCGAAGGGCGGTTCGTTCACGGGTTCGCTCCTCGCAGAGGGGAAGGCGCCGGCGCGCCCGGGGTCGGGGCGCCGAAGGGTTTCGCCGGGGTGGGGAGGGCGGTCTTCGAAGGACGGTGGCCGCCGGGTCCGGTCCAGTGGTCGTATTTGTCGGTGTCGCCGGGCTTGGCGTCGAAGCAGGTCGGGGAGATCACCGGCCGGCCCTTGGCCAACAGATCGCCGACGGTGACGAAGCGGTAGCCCTTCTTCTCCAGCCCGTCGAGGAGGCGCGGCAGCGCCTCGCCGGTGTGGAAGCCGCGGCCGTTGGCGTGGGCGAGCACGATCGAGCCGGGGCGGACGCCGGCGAGCGTTTCGCCGACGATGGCGGCGGCGGAGGTGAAGGGCGAGGGGTCGCCGGTCGAGACGTCCCACTGGATCGCCGCCATGCCGGCGGCGTTGACCGCGCTCATCGAGCGGGGGTCGCAGGCGCCGAAGGGAAAGCGCAGGAAGCGCGACGGCTTCGTCCAGCCTTCTGCGCGGAAGGCGGCTTCGGGGGCGAGGATCTCGCGGGCGAGGCGCTCGTCGTCGACCGTGCGCAGATTGGCGTGGGTCCAGGTGTGGTTGGCGATCTCGAAGCGCGGATCGGCGGCGAGCTCGCGGAATCGGTCGGGATGGGTCAGCGCCCAGTGGCCACCGACGAAGAAGGTCGCCGGCACGCCGCGCCGGCGCAGCGTGTCGACGATCTCGCCGTCGTAGCCTGCGACCTCGTTCGAGGTCTCGCAGAGATCGAAGGTGAGGGCGACGAGCTTTTCGCCCGGCGGCAGCTCGACGCGCCGCACCGATCCGGCGAGGCCGGGGGGAAGCGGCGGCGCGGCCGGCAGCGCGGTGAAATCGGGAACCGCGACGCGGGCCTCCGGCGCGCCCTTGCGGATCGTCTTCTCGCGCGGCGTCCAGGGGCGCGGCGCGGCGTCGGCGGCGGGCGCAGCGGCGGGCGCGGGCGTTTCCGCGCGCGCCGGCGGCGCGGCGAGGAGGAGGGCGAGAAGGAGCGCGAACGGAGCGGCCGGGAAGGACAAGGGGAGCGGTCCGAGAGAGGCGGCGAATCGCCCCGACATTAACGAAAGCTTTCCGGATCCGCGCGCATTGTCGATATCATGAAGCGTATCTTGTACCCTGCGTTCGTCTTCGGCCTCTCCGCCGTGCTCGGCGGCTGCTCCCTCTTCGGGTGGGGCGGCCCCAAGCGTGCGGCCTGGCGCAGCCAGGCCGAGAACCAGTGCCTCGCCGCCGGCGAGGTGCGTCCCTCCGACGACGTCCGCCCGATCGGCGAGGTCGACGGGCCGGGCGCCTGCGGCGCGGATCGGCCGTTCAAGGTGACGGCGCTCGGGCGCGACCGGCGCATTCCGCTCAACGAACGGACGGCGATGAACTGCCCGCTGGTGGCGGCGACCGACAATTGGTTGGAGCGGGTCGTCCAGCCGGCGGCGGAGGCCTTCTTCGGCCAGCCGGTGGTCGGGGTCGAGCACATGGGCACCTACAGCTGCCGCTCGATCGCCGGCAGCCGCTACATGTCCGAACACGCCTACATGAACGCCATCGACGTCTCCGGCTTCAAGCTCGCCGACGGCCGCACCGTGCGGGTGAAGGGCGGTTGGCGCTCGGCCGACGCGTCGGAGGCGAATTTCCTGAGGACCGTCGGCGGGCAGGCCTGCGACGACTTCACCACGGTGCTCGGTCCGGCGTCCGGGGCGGCGCATCAGGATCATCTCCACCTCGATCTCGCCCGCCATTCGAAGGGCCGCCGGGTCTGCCGTGGCGGCGACGAGCCGGTGCCGGACGGCGGCCGGCTGTTCTCCTTCTTCAAGGACGACACGGTGTTTCCGGCCGATCGCGCCGACGTCACCGGGTCGTTGCCCGGCGAGGATGGGCTCGAAGCGCCGATGAACCTCCTCGACAAATGACGGCGTCGTCGCGCCGACACCCGCAGGGGCGAGGATGGCGCGATCGAGGTCGACTTCGGGATAGGGGAGGGCCGGGCGCATGACGGCGATGGCGAAGTTCGAGACCGGTCGGGCGGCGGCCCTGGCGCTCAGGCCCGACGAGCCGGTCTATTGCTTCCGTCCGGCGGTCCTGACGCGCGACGTGACGACCTTCCTCGACGCCTTTCCCGGCAAGACCGCCTATGCGGTCAAGACCAACGGCGAGCCCTTCGTGCTGGAGACGGTGGCGCGGGCCGGCGTGACGTGCTTCGACGTCGCCTCGCGGGCGGAGTTCGAGGCGGTCCGGGCGGTCGCGCCGTCGGCCGAGCAGCTCTACATGCATCCGGTCAAGGCGATGTCGGACATCCGCCGGGCGCTCGAGGGCTACGGCATCCGCACCATGGCGCTCGATCATCCCGACGAGTTCGAGAAGATCCGGCTGGCGGTCCAGGCGCTCGATCTCGATCCGGCCGCGATCTCCCTCTTCGTCCGCATCGCCACCCGCGGGCATGCCGCCTACGAGCTCTCCAAGAAGTTCGGTGCGGCGCCGCGCGAGGCGGCGGAGCTGTTGCAGCGGGTCGATCGCGCCGGGTTCCGCGCCGGCCTCTGTTTCCACGTCGGCAGCCAGGTCGAGGAGATCTCGACCTATGACGCGGCGCTGGCGCTGGCGGCCTCGGTCCGGCGTCAGGCCGGCGTGCCGCTCTGCGGGCTCGACGTCGGCGGCGGCTTCCCGGCGCCCTATGGGCGGGATCCGCGCGGTCCGGATCGGTCGGTGCCGGATCCGGCGCGGCTCGTCCGCGATCTCGCGGCGGACGTCGCGCGGCACGGGTTCGACGACGTGGCGCTGGTCGCCGAGCCGGGGCGGGTGATGGTGGCGCGGTCGTTGTCGGTGATCGTCCGGGTGCTGCTGCGCGACGGCAAGCGGATCCACATCAACGACGGCATCTGGGGGTCGTTGTCGGACAGTTGGACCGGCAAGATCACCCTGCCGGCGCGATTGATCCCGGATCCGGCGCGCAAGCGGCGGGTCGGCGATCCGAAGCGGCTGGAGGACTTCCGGGTCCTCGGCGCGACCTGCGATTCGGTCGACATCCTGTCGCGGCCGTTCTGGCTGCCTTCGACGGTCGACACCGGCGACTTCATCGAGATCGGCCACATCGGGGCCTATTCGCTGTCGCTTCGGACGCGCTTCAACGGCTTTCATCCGGACACGTTCGTCGAGGTCGAACACGCCTTCGAGGACGATCCGGACGGGCTCGAGGGCTTCGCCACGGTCGAAACCTGGGGCGAACCGACGCCGGAGGCGGTCGCCGGCGAAGACGTCTGAGGCAGGCTGCGAACGAGGCCGAAAACGCGAGTCGGCGGAATCGCTTGAGGGGAAGGGCGGAGACTTCTCTTCGGTTCGCTGCGACGCCGGGCGAAGACGGCGCGAGAGTTCGCGCGAAGACCGGCGGAAAGACGAGTCCGACGAATCGGTTGGGGCGATCCGTGGACACATCGAGTCGCGCGCGAAGGCGCGACGGCCGCGGCTCGAGGACCGGCCCCAAGTTCTTGATCGCGTAAGGAATTGCGGCGGCGACGCTCAGACGCCGCCGGTGCGGGCGCGTTCGGTCGCCCAGGCGCCGACGAGCCCGATGGCGAGGGCGGAGACGATTCCGACGGCGGCCGCGGGATCGGCGAGCGCGGCCGGCCGATCGAAGAGGGCGGTGCGGTCGACGAGGCCGACGATCGTGCCGAGATCGGCGGCGGCGAGGGCGCGGACGACGGCGAGCACGGCGGCGAGCGGGGCGAGCGGGACGAGCCGCCGGAGCAGCGCTTCGCGCCGCGCCGGTGGGGCGACGGACCCGGCCGGCTCGCGCGGCGCGCGACCGAGCAGCAACAGGGCGGCGGGCAGTCCGACGGCGGCGACGGCGGCGGCCAGCGTCGCGATCCAGGCGCCGGCCTCGACGCCGAGGTCGTCGGCGAAGAGGCGGACGGCGAAGGCGACGGTCGGGGCGGGCAGGGCGGCGGCGGCGGCGAGGACGGCGGCGGCGGCTCGGCGGCGGTTCGGCTCGGCGGGATCGAACGCGAGGACGAGGGCGATCGCGGCGAGGAAGGCGAGGAGGCCGGCGAGGCCGGCCCGCAGGAGTTCTTCGGTCGCGACGACGAAGCGCTCGGCGCGCAGATCGAAGCCGGCGACGGCGGCCTGGAGCGCGACGACGCCGATGATCGCGGCGATCAGGACGAACGGCGTCAGCCAGATCAGGGCGGGTCCGATCGGTCGACCCCGTTCGGCCCAGGGCCATCGCGGCGCGACGGTCGGGGGAGGGGTCGCGCTGCGGACGGCGAGGCCGACGAGGGGGGCGGCGATCGCGACGGCGACGACCCCGGCCAGAAGCGCGCCGGCGGCGGCGGTGGGGAAGTCGACGCCGGCGACGATGCGGTGGCGCATCCAGGCGCCGAACCGATGGCCGGCGTCGCTCGCGCCGATCAGCCGGGCGATCGCGAGGTCGTCGAGCAGACGGGCGAAGACGACGACGCCGGCGATCGCGAACCCCGGAGCGACGGCGGGCAGTGAGACATGGACGATCCGTTCGCGGATCGACAGACCGAGATCGCGGGCGGCCTCCAACCGACGCGGGTCGATGCGGCGGGTCGCCACCCATCCGAGGATCAGGGCGAAGGGCATGCCGACGAAGATCTCGGCGACGTCGGCGAGGCGATCGCTCGGCGGCAGGCCGAAGACGGCGGCGAGACGGACGAAGGCGGAGGCCCACAGCGGCGGGGGCAGGCCGAGCGGCGCGATCGCCAGGGTTAAGACGACGAAGCGGGCGCGGGGGCCCAATCGGGTCAGGGCGACGCCGAAGGCGAAGGCGACGGCGAGCGAGAGGCAGGTCTCGCCGGCGAGCTCGACGACGATCGGAGCGATGTGGGGAAGGTCGGCGAGGAGGCTGCGCCAGGGGGCGAGACCATGGACGCGCCGTGGCGGCGGCATGGTGGCGTCGAGCTCGGCGATATGCGCGCCGGTGGCGCGAATTTCGGCGTCGAGGGCGAACCGCGCCTCGCCGAGGCCGGCCGTCTCCCAGGCGCGGATCAGGCTGCGGCGTTCGGCGAGCAGATCGAGGAGGCGGTGGGTGGTGACCGGATCGGCGGTGATCCAGGTCTCGGTCGAACGGACGACGAGGGCGGAAAAGAGCGTCAGCGCCACGAGGGCGGTGAACGCCGAGGCGATCCGCACGGCGAGAGTGGGGGGGCGAGGCGCGCGTGTCACGACGGTCTCCGCGGCGCGCGATGGATCCAGACGTCGTCGGCCTCGACGGCGAGCGCTGTGCGGCCGGCGAGGGCGAGGCCACGCAGGCCCCGCTCCGGGCGGGAGACGACGAGCCTCTGGCCGCCGACGGTGAAGACGAGACGGACGGCGGCGCCTTCCAGGCGGCGCTCGACGAAGTCGGCCTCGAAGCGGACGCCGAGACGGGGGTCGGCGGCCGCCGCCTCGGTGAGGTCGACGCGCTCGGGGCGGAACCCGACGACGACGGCCTCGCCGGGGGCGACGACCTCGCGCAACACGCCGCGAACCTCGCCGATCGGCGTCTCGACGCGGGCGAAGCCGCCGTCGAGGCCGAGCAGCCGGCCGGGCAGGAGGTCGGCTTCGCCGGCGAGGACCGCCGCGGCCGGCGAGGCGGGATGCGACCAGATCCGATCCGGCGTGTCGAGCTGGAGGAGCCGATCGGCTTCGAAGAGCGCCACTCGATCGGCGTGGGCGAGGGCCTCGCGGGGATCGTCGCAGCGTTCGAGCACGGCGCAGGGGGCGTCGCGGCGCATCGCGTCGAAGGCGTCGCGCAGGGCGCGCCGCTCGCCGACCGGCGCGCCGAGGAAGGGGCGATCGAGCAACAGGACCGCCGGCCGGCCGGCGAGGGCGCGCAACAGCGCGACGCGCGCGGCTTCGGTCGGGGCGAGCGTGTTCGGTCGACGTTCGGCGAGGCCGGCGAGACCGTGCCGGGCGAGCAGGTCGAGGGCGCGGGCGCGGCGCTCCCGCCGTTCGGCGATCTCGGCGGGCAGGGCGAAGGCGAGATTGTCGAGGACCGTCGCGGTGGCGAACAAGGCGAGGCCGGTCGGCACCCAACGGGTGGGGCGGTCGGCCGGCGGTCGGTCGGTGAGATCGCGGCCGGCGAAGATGACGCGGCCGATGTCGGGGCGTTCGAAGCCGGCGGCGATGCGGAGCAACGTGAAGGCGGCGCCGTCGCCCGCTTCGAGCAGGGCGACGTGTTCGCCGCGTCCCACCTCGAGGTCGAGGGGGGCGAGCGGCGGCAGCTCCGGCGCGCGAAGGGAGACGCCCTTCAGGCCGAGTTCGGGGTCGAGCATGGGGCGTCCTCGCATGGGCCTCGCGGAAGCTAGTCGCAGCCGCCGCGGCCGGCAACCGCGGTCGCTCGATTGAAGCGAGGCGGGCGTCGGACTAGTGTGCCGGCGAGACGGGGAGCCGAGATGGACGGCAGGACGAGACACGGCCTCGGCGATGCGATCGAGGAGACGATGGAGAAGACCGAGGCGGCGGGATCGCGTCTGTGGGGCGCGATCGGACGGCTCGCCGACTTCTTCGGCGACCTGACCGGCGTCGGGCCGTTCTGCGAGACGATCCTCGACCGGATCCGCGAGTGGTGGGCGGGCGATCGCGAGGTCGCCTTCACCGTGGCGCTGGTGTCGCTCGCCGCCAAGATGGCCAAGGCCGACGGCGTCGTCACCGCCGACGAGGTGGCGATGTTCCGGCGCGTCGTCGAAATTCCGGAGGGCGAGGCGCACAACGTCGAACGGCTGTTCGACCTCGCCCGGCGCGACGTCGCCGGTTACGAGGCCCATGCCGGTCGGATCGCGGCGCTGGCCGAAGGCGACGAGGTGTTCCTCGCCGATGTGCTCACCGGGCTCTTCCACATCGCGGTCGCCGATTCCTATGTCCACGAGGCCGAACTCGCCTTCCTGGAGCGGGTCGGCGAGATCTTCGGCCTCGATCGGGCGCGGTTCCGGCGGATCGCCGGCGGGTTCGTCCGTCTGAAGGGGGGCGATCCCTACGCCGTGCTCGGCGTCGCGGCGCAGGCGAGCGACGCCGAGGTCAAGACGGCGTGGCGACGAGCGGTGACGGAGTGCCATCCCGATCGCCACTTCGCGCACGGCCTGCCGCACGAGGCGATGGCGATCCTCAACGATCGGCTGGCGGCGTTGAACGCTGCCTGGGAGCAGGTGCGTCTCGAACGCGGCCTCGGCGGGCGAGGAGGGGAGGGGTGAGCGTGTCTTGCGCGACGTCGCCCGACTTTCCTGCCGACGCGGCGGGCGTCGCGGCGGTCCGGCCGTCGCCCAACCACGGCGAACGGCGCGGGCGGTGGGCGACGAGCGGCCCGGATCTCCTGCTCCTGCACTATACCGGCATGCCGGCCGGGCGCGGCCTGACGATGGCGGAGCGGGCGATCCGTTGGCTGATCGACCCGCGCTCGGAGGTGTCGGCCCATTACGTCGTCGCCGAGGACGGGGCGATCACGCAACTGGTTCCGGAGGCGCGGCGGGCCTGGCACGCCGGGCGGTCGTCCTGGGCCGGCGAGGAGGACGTCAATTCCGCCTCGATCGGCATCGAGATCGCCCATCCCGGCCATTGGTGGGATCTCGCCGCGCTCCCGGATCGGCAGGGCGGGGATCCGGCGGAGGTCCATCCCGGCTACGGCGACTTTCCCGAGGCACAGATCGCGGCGGTGATCGCGCTCGCCCGCGACATCGTCCGGCGACACGGCGTTCCGGCGGATCGGGTGCTGGCGCATTCCGACGTCGCGCCGGGGCGCAAGCGCGATCCGGGCGAGCGCTTTCCCTGGCGGCGTCTGGCGGCGGAAGGGATCGGCCTGTGGGTCGAACCGACGCCGATCGGCGGCGGCGAGACGGGGCGGGCGTTGCAGGTCGGCGAACGGTCGCCGCCGGTGGCGGCCCTGCAGGCGCTGCTCGCCGGTTACGGCTGGGGCGTGGCGATCGACGGCGTCTATGACGCGGCGACGCGCGACGTGGTCGAGGCGTTTCAGCGCCACTTCCGGCCCGAACGGGTCGACGGAGTGGCCGACCCGTCGACGCTGTCGACGTTGCGGCGGCTCCTGGCGCGGCGCGACGTCGGGGAGGTGGTGGCATGAGGGGCGCGACGCGGCTCGGTCTGTCCGTGCTTCTCGTCGCGGTCGCCCCCGCGTTCGGCGACGACGCGGAGGGGACGACGCCGGTCGACGCCGCGGCGGTGGAGGCGCGGGTCGGCGCGGCCTTCGCGGTGGTCGCGTCGCCGCCGCCGCTCGACCTCGGCTCGGCCCCGGCGACGGCCGAGACCGCGCCCACGCCTCCGGGCGGCGAGGCGCCGGGCCTGCGTGCGACCTCCGAGGAAGCCTTCGCGCCGCCGGCTGGGGTCGGCGGTTTCGCGCCGAGCGAAGCGGCGCTCGGCTTCGCCGCGCCGGGCGGCGTCGAGACCCCGACCGATCGGGCCTTCGCCGGCATGCCGCGGCCGATCGCCGTGCCGACGCCGCGGCGGCGGCCGTCGCAGCCGACGGTGGCGGCGCGGGTCGCGGCGATCGACGCGGCCGAGGCGGTCGGCGCGCCGGAGCGGCTCGCCGAGACGCCGCCGATCCTGGCCGAGGACGGCATCCTCGGTCCGCCGAAGAAGGTGCCGAAAGAGGCCTTGCCCTATCTGCGGCTGATCGAGCGGGAGGCGGCGAAGAACAAGGTGCCGCTGTGGCTGGCGCTCGGCGTCGGCTGGGTCGAGAGCAAGTACGATCCGCGCCTCAGGGGCGCGCATTCGGTGATGGGCCTCATGCAGGTGATGCCCTCGACGGCGCGCTTCCAGGGCTACAGGGGCACGAACGACGGTCTGCTCGATCCCGAGACCAACATCGTCTGGGGGATGAAGGAGCTCGGCTGGGACTTCGTCGCGGCTAAGGGAGACCCGTGTCTGGCCATCGCCAAGTACAAGGGCGGCATCTCGACGAAGCGGATTTCACCGGCGGCGGCCGATTATTGCCGCCGGGCGAAGGCGGTCACCGGGATGATCTGAAGTTCGCCGGCTTGACCCGGCGCGCCCTTTCCCCCATGTGTCGCCTCGCCAGTCGGCCGGGCGGCCGCTCCGGGGATCTCCCCGGGGAGGAAAGTCCGGGCTCCACGGAAAGACGGTGCCGGTCAACGACCGGCGAGGGCGACCTCAGGGAAAGTGCCACAGAAAACAGACCGCTCCGCCGCGGACGTCGGAACTCTCCGATGTCCGGTCGAAAGACGGAGATCGCCTTCGGGCGGTTCCGGCGGAGCAAGGGTGAAAAGGTGGGGTAAGAGCCCACCGCGGACCCGGCGACGGGGACGGCATGGCAAACCCCACCGGGAGCAAGACCGAATAGGGGCGGCGCGGGCTCGCAAGAGTTCCAGTCTTTTCCGGACCAGTCGCCCGGGTTGGTTGCGCGAGGCGTCCGGCAACGGGCGTCCCAGACGAATGGCCGCCACGTGGGCGAAAGCCCGCCATACAGAACCCGGCTTACAGGCCGACTGGCTCACTTCTCCCCGGCGCGCGGGCGCGGACGCCCGAGGACCATGGCCGCCCGGCGAGCGCGGCGAGACGCCGCGCTCCTGTCTGGAGAGGTCCCGTGAAGGTCGCCGGCGAAGGCGCCCAGGGCGTCGAGGCCGGATCTACAGGCCGTCGCGCCTCTTCTCGAGCGTTTCGCGAGGCGGCCCCGTGTCAACGAAACCTTCATCGTAAACGCGCGATTAACCCCGGCGGTGTTCGAATGGGCGGACCGACCGAAGCGGAGGCGCGAGGCGTCGCCGGTCGGGTCTCGCACGGGTTCATACGGGTCTCTTCAACGATGTCGCGCGCCGGTTCGGCCCTTCCCATCCCTTCGCCGAAGTCGTTCGGCGAGCGTCGCCGCGGCGCGGCGCGCGGGGGGCGAGGTTCGCGTGATGCGAGGAGGAGCGGAGGTCGGTTCATGAGCGAAGGTCGGACGGCGGAGACGGGACGGCCCCATCTGCCGGTGATGCTCGACGAGGTGCTGGCGCGGCTCGCGCCCGCCGCCGGCGAGGTTCACGTCGACGGCACCTTCGGCGCGGGCGGCTATACGCGCGCGATCCTCGATCGCGGCGCGGAGGCGATCGCGATCGACCGCGATCCGACGGCGATCGCGGCCGGGCAGGATCTGGTCGCCGCCTCGGGCGGACGGCTGCGTCTCGTCGAAGGCGTGTTCGGCGATCTCGACGCGCTGGTCGGCGGGCTCGGCGTGGCGGCGGTCGACGGCGTCGTCCTCGACATCGGCGTCTCCTCGATGCAGCTCGATCGGGCCGAGCGCGGCTTCTCCTTCCGGTTCGACGGACCGCTCGACATGCGCATGGCCTGCGCCGGACCGTCGGCGGCGGATCTCGTCAACGAGCTCGACCTCTCGACGCTGACGCGGATCTTCTGGGCCTATGGCGAAGAGAAGAAGGCGGGACCGGCGGCGCGGGCGATCGTCGAGGCGCGCAAGGCCGCGCCGTTCGAGACGACCAAGCAGCTCGTCAAGACGATCGAGACGGTGATCCGGGCGAAGCCGCACGAGATCCATCCGGCGACGCGGATCTTCCAGGCGCTCAGAATCGCGGTCAACGACGAGCTCGGCGAGCTCGTCCGGGCGCTAGCCGCCGCCGAACGGATCCTGAAGCCGGGCGGACGGCTGGTCGTCGTCACCTTCCATTCTCTGGAGGACCGGATCGTCAAACGGTTCTTCGCCGACCGCTGCCGGGTGCAGGCGGGCGGCTCGCGCCATGCGCCGCGCGAAGAGGTCGCGCCGGCGACCTTCACCGCGCCGATGCGCGGCCACGACGAGGCGAGCGAGGCGGAGGTCGCGGCGAACCCCCGGGCGCGCTCGGCCAAGTTGCGCGCCGGCGTGCGCACCGAGGCGGCGGCGCGCGACGTCGACGCGGCGGCGCTCGGCCTGCCACGGGTGGAGCTTTCGGGCCGGAGGGCGGCGCGATGATGCGGATGATCAACTTCCTGCTGATCGCTCTGATGTTGATCGGCGCTGGCGTCGTCTACGACTTCAAGTACGAAGCGGAGAAGGCGACGGCGCGGGTGGCCAAGATCAATCGCAAGATCGAGGCCGAGCGCGACGCCATCGCCACGCTGAAGGCGGAATGGAGCCTGCTCAACCAGCCCCGCCGTCTGCAGGAGCTGACCGAGAAGCACCACGCCTATCTCGAGCTCGATCCGCTCGATCCGACCCAGATCGGCTCGATCGACGACATTCCGTTCAAACCGGCGGTTCCGCAGGCCGCGCCCGGCGCGCCGACCGTGCGGCCGAACGGCGCGGCGCCCGTCGGCGCGCAACAGGCCGCCCTGCCGCCGAAGTCGGCGACCAAGGGGTCGATCAAGCTGGCGCAGCCGGAACGGGCGGTCGAACACACCGGTTCGATCGGCAAGTTCCTCGATCGGCTGCCGTCGAGCGGGGCGACGCCGAAGACGACCGGCTCGATCCCGAAGAGCGGCGGCGCGCCGATGGTGCTGGCGCCGTTGCCGACGCCCCTCCCGAAATCCTCCGAGCCGTCCAGGGTGAACCGGTGAGCGACGAACCGAACCTTTCCTCGCCCGAACTCGACGCGCCGACGGCCCCGCCGGAGCCGGCCGTCGCCGTCGAGACGGACAGCGCCGAGACGCGCACGGCGCGGCAACAGGGGGCGTCGCGCAAGCGCCTGCTGCTGGTCGGTCTCGGCTTTGCGGTGGTCTATGCGGCGGTGGCGATGCGGCTGTTCTCGCTCGGCTCGGCGAGCGACGAGCACACCGAGGCGCTGGCGAGCGGTCAGACCCAGGTGTCGACGGCGCGGCCCGATCTCCTCGACCGCAACGGCGAGGTGCTCGCCACCGACGTCAAATCGTCGTCGCTCTATGCGGAGCCGCGGCGCATCCTCGACGTCGAGGAGGCGATGGACGCGCTCGGCTCGGTCATCCCGGAGCTGCGGGGCGACGAGGGGATCCGCAAGAAGCTGTCGAGCAAGGCCGGTTTCGTCTGGCTCCGGCGCGAGATCACGCCGGAACAGAAGCGCAAGATCTTCCGTCTCGGTCTGCCCGGCGTCGGCTTCATGGAGGAGAGCCGCCGCTTCTATCCGGGCGGACCGCTCGCCGGCCACGTGCTCGGCACCGTCGACGTCGACAACCACGGCATCCTCGGCATGGAGCGGGCGATCGACCGCGACATGGGGCTCGACGCGCTGCACGCGGCCGGATTCGGCGGCGAGCGCGAGATGAAGCCGAAGCGTCTGTCGCTCGACATCCGCGTCCAGCACGTGGTGCGCGACGAGATGGCGGAGGCGGTGCAGAAGTTCCACGCGGTGGCCGGCGTCGGCATCGTGCTCGACGCGCACACGCTCGAGGTCCTGGCGATGGTGTCGTTGCCGGACTTCGATCCGAACGACCGCAATCAGGCCTTCCTCAAGGAGCACATCAACCGCGCCACGCTCGGCGTCTACGAGATGGGCTCGGTGTTCAAGACGTTCAATTCGGCGTTCACGCTCGATTCGGGCAAGGTGACGTTGAACGACGTCTACGACACCTCGCCGCTGTCGTTCGGATCGCAGAGGATCACCGACTTCCACGCCAAGGGGCGGCCGCTGACGGTGCCGGAGATCTTCATCTATTCGTCGAACGTCGGTTCGGCGCGGATGGCGTTGAAGGTGGGAACCGAGGCGCAGCGCGCCTTCTTCGAAAAGCTGGGCTTCCACAGCAAGCTCGACACCGAGCTTCCCGATCTCGGCTCGCCGTTGTATCCCAAGCGCAATTCGGACGTCTCGACGGCGACCATGTCGTTCGGTCACGGCATCTCGGTGACGCCGATGCACACGGCGGTGGCGGGCGCGGCGGTGATCAACGGCGGGCTCTACGTCGAGCCGACGTTCTATCCGCGCAACCGCGAGGCGGCGGAAGCCGAGGCGCACCGCGTCCTGAAGCCCGAGACGAGCGACAAGATGCGGTATCTGTTCCGCCTGAACGCGACGCCGGGCACCGGCGGATCGGGCTCGAAGGCGGACGTGCCGGGCTATCGGGTCGGCGGCAAGACCGGCACGGCGGAGAAGATCGAGCACGGAAAATACGTCGGCAACAAGCGGTTCAATTCCTTCCTCGCCGCTTTTCCGATGGACGATCCGCGCTACGTCGTGCTCACCGTGCTCGACGAGCCGAAGGCCGAGCTCACCGGCGAGGGACCGGCCACCGCCGGCCTCAACGCCGGCGCGGCGGCCGGGGCGATCATTCGACGCATCGCGCCCCTGCTCGGCGTGATGCCCAAGTACGACCTCCCGAAGGGGACGGTCGCATCCAACTGAGCCGCTCGAGAGCGGCGTGGCGGCGAGGCGGCGGCGGAGATGCGGCTCGGCGAACTCATCGACGGCGTGTGCGAAGCGACGCCGTCCGGCGATCCGGAGATCGTCGGGATCACGGCGGACAGCCGCAAGGTGGAGCCCGGCTTCCTGTTCGCGGCGCTTTCCGGCGCGAAGGCCGACGGCGCGCGTTTCGCGGCGCAGGCGGTCGAACGCGGCGCGGTCGCGGTGTTGGCGGCCGAAGGGGCCGATCTCGGCGGGCTCGCCGCGCCGGCGCTGCGCGCGGCGGAGCCGAGGCGGGCGTTGGCGCTCCTCGCCGCGCGGTTCTTCGGGGCGCAGCCGGCGACGATCGTCGCGGTGACCGGCACCTCCGGCAAGACCTCGGTCGCCGCCTTCACTCGGCAGATCTGGGCGCGGCTCGGCCATGCCGCGGCCTCGATCGGCACGATCGGCATCGTCGAGCCGAAGGGCGCGACCTACGGCTCGCTGACCACGCCCGATCCGGTCGATCTCGCCCGCGATCTCGCCCGTCTGGCGGCGGACGGCGTGACCCATGTGGCGCTCGAGGCGTCCTCGCACGGGCTCGACCAGCACCGGCTCGACGGCGTCCGCGTCGCGGCCGGGGCCTTCACCAACCTGTCGCGCGACCATCTCGACTATCATCCGAGCGTCGCGGCCTATTTCGACGCCAAGATGCATCTCTTCGACCGCCTGCTGCCGAAGGGCGCGCCGGCGGTGATCGACGTCGACACGCTCGACGGCGAACGCGCCGCGGCGCGGGCGGCGGAGGTCGGCGCAGCCGTCTTCACGGTGGGGCGCAAGGGGACGGTGCTGCGGCTCGTCTCGGTCGAGGCGGAGGCGGGTCTGCAGCATCTGACGATCGAGGCGGCGGGCGCGACCCACCGGGTGGCGCTGCCGCTCGTCGGCACCTTCCAGGTGTCGAATGCGCTGGTCGCGGCGGGGCTGGCGATCGTCACCGGCGCGACGGCGGCCGAAGCGCTCGCGGCGCTGGAAGGGCTGGTCGGGGCGCCCGGCCGGCTCGACCGGGTCGGCGCGACGCCCGCCGGCGCGCCGGTCTTCGTCGACTATGCGCACAAGCCGGACGCGCTCGAAAAGGCGCTGGAGGCGGTTCGGCCCTATACGAAGGGCCGGCTCGTCGTGGTGTTCGGCTGCGGCGGCGACCGGGATCCCGGCAAACGGCCGATCATGGGCGAGATCGCGACGCGTCTCGCCGACGTGGCGATCGTCACCGACGACAATCCGCGATCAGAGGATCCGGCCGAAATTCGCCGTCAGATCCTCGCCGCCGCGCCGGGCGCGATCGAGATCGGCGACCGCGGCAAGGCGATCGCCGAGGCGGTGGCGATGCTTCGTGCGGGCGATCTTCTGGTGGTCGCGGGCAAAGGCCACGAAACCGGCCAGATCGTCGGCAAGACGGTGCTGCCGTTCTCCGATCACGAATCGGTCCGTTCCGCCCTGGAGGCCCTTTCCGCATGACCCAGACGCTGTGGACCCTCGCCGATTTCGCCGCCGGCTGCGGCGGCCGCGTCGTCGGCCGTCCGGTCGAGCGCATCGAGGGGATCTCGATCGACAGCCGTACGATCGGGGCGGGCGACGCCTTCTTCGCGATCAAGGGCGAGGCGCGCGACGGCCACGACTTCGTCGAGGCGGCGTTGAAGTACGACGCCGCGGTCTGCGTCGTCGCCGAGGATCGGCTCGCCGATCTGCCGGCGAACGGCCGCTACGTCGCGGTCGACGACGTGCTCGCCGCGCTGGAGCGGCTCGGCCGGGCGGCGCGGGCGCGCTCCAAGGCGAAGATCGTCGCGGTGACCGGGTCGGTCGGCAAGACCTCGACCAAGGAGGCGCTGCGCCACGTGCTTTCCGACCAGGGCAAGACCCACGCCTCGGTCGCCTCCTACAACAACCATTGGGGCGTGCCGCTGACGCTCGCCCGGATGCCGGCCGACTGCCGCTGGGCGATCTTCGAGATCGGCATGAACCATCCCGGCGAGATCACGCCGCTCACCGCCATGGTGCGGCCGCACGTGGCGGTGGTGACGACGGTGGCGCCGGTGCATCTCGCCCAGTTCCGCGACATCGAGGAGATCGCCGAGGCCAAGGCGGAGATCTTCTCCGGGCTCGAGCCGAACGGCGCGGCGGTGATCGACGGCGACGTCGCCCAGATCGACATCCTGACGCGCGGAGCGGCGGCGGCGGGCGCGCGGATCGTGCGCTTCGGCGAGGGCGCGGCCTGCGAGGCGCGGCTTCTCGTCGTGTCGCTGCAGGCCGACAATTCGACCGCGGTCGCCTCGATCCTGGGATCGGAGATCACCTACAAGATCGGCGCGCCGGGGCGGCACGTCGTCAAGAATTCGCTGGCGGTGCTCGCCGTCGTCGCGCTGGTCGGGGCGGATCTCGCCCGGGCCGGTCTGGCGCTCGCCGCGATGACGCCGCCGAAGGGGCGGGGCGAGCGTCACACGCTGCACCTCGGCCACGGCGAAGCGCTGCTGATCGACGAGAGCTACAACGCCAATCCGGCCTCGATGCGAGCGGCGATCGACCTGCTCGGCCAGACCCCGGTGGGGCTCAAGGGCCGGCGGATCGCGGTGCTCGGCGACATGCTGGAGCTGGGCCCTCAGGGCGAGCGGCTGCACGTCGACCTCGCCGGCAGCCTGAAGGCGGCGCGGATCGACCGCGTCTACTGCGCCGGGCCGTTGATGCATGCGTTGTGGCATGCGTTGCCGCCGGAGATGCAGGGCGCGCAGGCGACCGCCTCCAAGGACATCGAGGCGCCGCTGTTGGCGGCGCTGCAACCCGGCGACGCCGTGATGATCAAGGGATCGAACGGCAGCCGCATGGGGCCGATCGTCGAGACGCTCAAGACCCGCTTCGCCTCCACCCGCGCCCTCGAAGAGCTCTGACAAGGAAGACACGAGATGCTCTACGTCCTCGGAGAACTCTCCGACCGGTTCATCCTCTTCAACCTGTTCCGGTATCAGAGCTTCCGGACCGGCGGCGCGATCCTGACGGCGCTGCTGTTCGTCTTCTTCTTCGGGCCGTCGATCATCGCCATCCTCAAGGTGAAGCAGGGCAAGGGCCAGCCGATCCGCGAGGACGGGCCGGCCTCGCATCTCCTGACCAAGAAGGGCACGCCCACCATGGGCGGGCTGATGATCCTCTCCGGCCTGTTGGTCTCGACGCTCTTGTGGGCCAATCTCTCCAACGTCTACGTGCTCGCCGTGATGGGCGTGACGCTCGGTTTCGGCGCGATCGGCTTCTGGGACGACTATCTCAAGGTCACCAAGCAGAGCCACATGGGCTTTTCCGGCAAGCAGCGGCTGGCGCTCGAATTCGTCATCGCCGGGATCGCGGTGATCTTGATGGTGTGGTGGAGCCGGTCGGCCCACGCGACCGCGATCTCCTTCCCGTTCTTCAAGGATCTGTTCCTCGACCTCGGCTGGTTCTTCGTCGTGTTCGGCGCGACGGTGGTGGTGGCGGCGGGCAATTCGGTGAACCTCACCGACGGCCTCGACGGGCTCGCCATCGTGCCGGTGATGATCGCGGCGTCGACCTTCGCGGCGATCGCCTATCTCTCCGGCCGCGTCGACTATTCGGCCTATCTCGGCATCAACCACATCGCCGGCGCGGGCGAGTTGTCGGTGGTGCTGGGCGCGGTGGTCGGGGCCGGGCTCGGCTTCCTGTGGTTCAACGCGCCGCCGGCGGCGATCTTCATGGGCGACACCGGGTCGCTGGCGCTCGGCGGCCTGCTCGGGTCGGTCGCGGTCGCCACCAAGCACGAGATCGTGCTGGCCATCGTCGGCGGCCTGTTCGTGCTCGAGGCGATGTCGGTGATCATCCAGGTGGCGAGCTTCAAGATGACCGGCAAGCGGGTCTTCAAGATGGCGCCGATCCACCATCACTTCGAACAGCTCGGCTGGAAGGAGCCGCAGGTGGTGATCCGCTTCTGGATCATCTCGGTGGTGCTGGCGCTGATCGGCCTGTCGACGCTGAAGCTGAGGTGAGCGGAATGATCGCGGTCGAATCCTTTCGCGGGCGCAACGTCGCGCTGTTCGGTCTCGGCGGATCCGGTCTCGCCACGGCGCGGGCGCTCGTCGCCGGCGGCGCCTCGGTCGTCGCCTGGGACGACGCGGAGGCGAGCCGCGAAGCGGCGAAGGCGATCGAAGGCGTCCAAGTGGCCTCGCTCGCGGAGATCGACTGGAAGGCGGTCGCGGTGCTGGTGCTGGCGCCGGGCGTGCCGCTGACGCATCCGGAACCGCATTGGACAGTGAAGGCGGCGCAGGCCGCGCACGTGCCGATCCTCGGCGACGTCGAACTCTTCGCGCGCGAACGGCGCGAGCGGGGGCGCGGTGCGCCGTTCGTGGCGGTGACCGGGACCAACGGCAAGTCGACCACCACGGCGTTGATCGATCATCTGATCCGCTCGGCCGGGGGCGACGCCCAGATGGGCGGCAACATCGGCCGCGCGGCGCTGTCGCTCGACGACTTTGCGCCGGGAAAGACCTATGTGGTCGAGTGTTCGTCCTTCCAGATCGATCTCGCGCCGAGCATCGATCCGACCGTCGGCATTCTGACCAATCTGTCGCCCGATCACCTCGATCGGCACGGCACGATGGAGGCCTATGCGGCGATCAAGGAGCGGATGGTCGAGGCGGCGCGGACCGCGGTCGTCGGCGTCGACGACGCGCTGAGCGAGAAGGTCGCGGATCTGATCGCCTCGGAAGGCCACGAAGTGGTGCGCATCTCGGCGTCGCGGCGGCTTGCCGACGGCGTCTTCGCGGACGGGTCGCGGATCGTCGCGGCGGCGGGCGGGGTAGAGACCGTCGTCGCCGATCTCGCCGGGGTCGGGTCGCTGCGCGGCCGGCACAATGCGCAGAACGCCTGCGCGGCGGTCGCCGCCTGTCGGGCGCTGGGACTTTCGGAGGCGGCGATCGCGGCGGGGCTCGCGACCTTCCCCGGTCTCGCCCACCGGATGGAGACGGTCGGGCGGCGGGGGCGCGTGCTCTTCGTCAACGACAGCAAGGCGACCAACGCCGATTCCACCGCCCAGGCGCTGGCCAGTTTCGACCGGATCCACTGGATCGTCGGCGGCAAGCCGAAGGCGGGCGGCATCGCCTCGCTCGACGGCTTCTTCCCGAAGATCGCCAAGGCCTATTTGATCGGCGTCTCGTCCGACGACTTCGCCGCGACGCTGGAGGGACATGTTCCCTTCGAGCGCGCCGGCACGATCGAGCGGGCGTTGGAGCTGGCGGCGGCGGAAGCGGCGGCGGACGGGGCGGACGAGCCGGTGGTGCTGCTCTCGCCGGCCTCGGCCTCCTACGACCAGTTCAAGAACTTCGAGGTCCGCGGCGATCATTTCCGAAAGCTCGTGCGCGCTCTCGACGGCGTCGCGATCCCAGGAGGGGATGGGGCATGAACCGGACCGATCGCTCGATCTTCGCTCAGTGGTGGTGGACCGTCGACCGCACGTTGATCGTGGCGGCGATGGCGCTGCTCGTCGGAGGGCTGGTGCTCTCCTTCGCCGCCTCGCCGGCGGTGGCGGAGCGGATCGGCGTTTCGGACACGTTCTATTTCGTCAAGCGCCACGCGGTGTTCTTCGTGCTGGCGCTTCCGGTGCTGTTCGGCGTGTCGCTGATGTCGCCGCGCGACGTGCGGCGGATGTCGCTGCTGATCTTCGCCGGATCGCTGGTGCTTCTGGCGGCCGTGCTGCTGTTCGGCCAGGAGGTGAAGGGCGCGCGGCGTTGGATCAACGTCCTCGGCTTCTCGGTGCAGCCTTCGGAATTCGTCAAGCCGGCCTTCATCGTGATCACGGCTTGGCTCTTCGCCTCGCGCGAGCGGCGGCCGGAGATGCCGGCGACGGTGGTCGCCTTTGGCCTGTTCGGCCTCGTCGACGGGCTCCTGATCGCGCAGCCGGACATCGGCCAGACGCTGCTCACCTCGGCCGCCTGGGGCGCGGTGTTCTTCGTCGCGGGCATGTCGGTGTGGTGGATCGTCGGCTTCGGCGGGCTCGGCGTCGCCGGCGTGTGGGCCGCCTACACCTTCGTGCCGCACGTCCATGCGCGCATCAACCGCTTCCTCGACAAGCAGGGCGGGGGGCCGCGCAAGGTGATGACCGCCGACGGCTATCAGGCGCAGCAGGCGCACGACAGTTTCCTCAACGGCGGCTGGTTCGGCCGTGGCCCGGGCGAAGGCACAGTCAAGCGGCTCCTGCCCGACGCGCACACCGACTACGTCTTCGCGGTGGTCGGCGAGGAATTCGGCCTGATCGCCTGCGGCGTCCTCGCCGGGATCTTCGCCTGGATCGTCTTCCGCGGCCTCTCCCACGCGGCGCGGGAGGAGGATTCCTTCATCCGCTACGCGGTGGTCGGGCTGGTGGTGTTGATCGGCGTGCAGTCGGGCATCAACATGGCGGTCAATCTGCAGCTGATGCCGGCCAAGGGCATGACGCTGCCGTTCATCTCCTACGGCGGCTCGTCGCTACTGGCGGTCGCCTTCGAGATGGGGGCGTTGATGGCGCTGACCCGTCGTCGACCGCAGACGACGCGTTTCGCGCCGCCGATCCAGATCGAGCGTCACGAAGACGCGCCCGGTCACGCCGTCTGATCCGTCGCGTCCGAGGGGGCCGAACACACATGGGCGACACCATCCTTCTGGCGGCCGGCGGCACCGGCGGTCATCTCTTCCCGGCGGAGGCGCTGGCGGCGGAACTCGGCCGACGCGGCCACGTGGTCGAACTGGCGACCGACGAGCGGGCCGACAGATACGGGCGCGAATTCCCGGCCCGGGCCGTCAACATCGTCTCCTCGGCGACCTTCAAGGGACGCAATCCGGCGGCGCTCGCCCTGACCGCATTGCGGCTGGCGCGCGGCGTCCTGCAGGCGTGGCGGCTGATCGGCCGGATCCGGCCGAAGGCGGTGGTCGGCTTCGGCGGCTATCCGACCTTTCCGCCCTTGTTCGCGGCGCAGCTCAGAGGCGTGCCGACCATCCTGCACGAACAGAATGCGGTGATGGGACGGGCCAACCGGGCGCTGGCGACGCGGGTGACGCGGATCGCGCTGTCGTTTCCGGCGACGAGCCTGCTCGGCGACTTCGCGGCGAAGGCGGTGGAGACCGGCAATCCGGTGCGCGACATGGTGATCTCGGCGGCGCGGGTGCCCTATGAGCCGCCGGCGCTCGACGGGGCCTTCCGCCTGCTGGTGTTCGGCGGCAGCCAGGGGGCGCGGTTCTTCTCCGAACTCCTGCCGCCGGCGGTCGAAGCGCTGGCGCCCGATCTCAAGGCGCGGCTCGTCGTCGTGCAACAGGCGCGGCCGGAGGATCTGGCGGCGGTCCGGCTCGGCTACGAGCGGGTCGGGGTCCAGGCCGAGGTCGAACCGTTCTTCATCGACCTGCCGGCGCGCATCGCCGCCGCCCATCTCGTGGTCTGCCGGTCGGGGGCGTCCAGCGTCACCGAACTGTCGGTGATCGGCCGCCCGTCGATCCTGGTGCCGCTGCCGGGGTCGCTCGATCAGGATCAGGCCGCCAACGCCGCGCATCTGGAACGAGCCGGCGGGGCCTGGACGATCCGGCAGAGCGAATTGACCTCGGCTCGGCTCGCCGAGGAGCTGACCAAGGCGATGACCGACCCCGAGCAGCTCACGGAAGCCGCCGCGGCGGCGCGGGGGGCGGGACGGCCGGACGCGGTCGCGCGCCTCGCCGATCTGGTCGAAGAGGTGGCGGCGCGACGCTAGATCCGCCGTCACATGGTTGCAACGCCTCGACAATCCTGGGAAAGGTGGAGAGGCGCGCGCGAATCGCGCGCGCTCCGGCTCGCATCCGTTTTTCGAAGGAAGACCCCATGAAGATGCCCTCGACCATCGGTCCCGTCCATTTCGTGGGGATCGGCGGCATCGGCATGAGCGGCATCGCCGAGGTGCTGCACACCCTCGGCTTCACGGTCCAGGGCTCGGACGCGGCCGACAACGCCAACGTCCAGCGTCTGCGCGAGAAGGGCATCACCGTCTTCGTCGGTCAGAAGGCCGAAAACCTCGGCGACGCCCGCGTCGTCGTGGTGTCCTCGGCGATCAAGGCCGACAATCCGGAGCTGGTCGAGGCGCGGGCGCGGTTCTTGCCGGTCGTGCGCCGGGCCGAGATGCTGGCCGAACTGATGCGTTTCAAGTCGGCGATCGCGGTCGGCGGCACCCACGGCAAGACCACCACCACCTCGATGGTCGCCGCGCTGCTCGACGCCGGCGGGCTCGATCCGACCGTGATCAACGGCGGCATCATCAACGCCTACGGCACCAACGCCCGGCTCGGCGCGGGCCAGTGGATGGTGGTGGAGAGCGACGAGAGCGACGGCTCCTTCGTCAAGCTGCCGGCCGACATCGCGGTCGTCACCAACATCGACCCCGAGCATCTCGACCACTACGGCACCTTCGACAAGGTCAAGGACGCCTTCCGCCACTTCGTCGAGAACGTGCCGTTCTACGGCTTCGCGGTGATGTGCCTCGATCATCCGGACGTGCAGGCGCTGATCGGCAAGATCGAGGATCGCCGCATCGTCACCTACGGCGCCAATCCGCAAGCCGACGTGCGCTACGAGATCCTGTCGGCGGCCGGCCAACAGTCGCGCTTCCGCGTCACCGTGCGCGATCGCATCGCCGGCACCGAGAAGACGATCGACGACCTCGTCGTCAACATGCCCGGCGTCCACAACGTCTCGAACGCCACCGCCGCGGTGGCGGTGGCCGACCAGCTCGAGATCCCGGCCGAAGCGATCCGCAAAGGGCTCGCCGGCTTCACCGGGGTCAAGCGGCGGTTCACGCCGACGGGGACCTGGAACGGCGTGTCGGTGTTCGACGACTACGGCCACCATCCGGTCGAGATCATGGCGGTGCTGAAGGCGGCGCGTTCGGCGGTCAACGGCGAGGGCCGGGGCGGGCGCGTCTTCGCGGTGGTGCAGCCGCATCGCTATTCGCGTCTGGCGGCGCTCTTCGAGGAGTTCTGCCAGTCGTTCAACGACGCCGACTTCGTGATCGTCGCCGACGTCTATGCGGCCGGCGAACAGCCGATCGCCGGCGCCAGCCGCGACGCGCTGGTCGGGGGGCTGCGCGGCCGCGGCCACCGCAACGTGACGCCGCTCGAACGGCCCGAGCAGATCCCCGAGATCATCCGCGCGCAGGCGCGGGAGGGCGACTACGTCGTCTTCCTCGGCGCCGGCAACATCACCCAGTGGGCCTACGCGCTCCCCAAGCAGTTGGCGGCGCTCGCCTGAGCCGTCGCGTCCCATCCAGGAAGCGGATCCCTCGATGTCGTCGACCGATCTTCTCGCCCGCCTCGACACCCGCGACGTCCGCGGCGCCCTGGTGCCGGGTTTCGCCCTCGGCGACACCACCTGGTTCCGGGTCGGCGGCGCGGCCGAACTCTATTATCAACCGGCCGACGCGGAGGACCTCTCGGGCTTTCTGAAGCGTCTGCCGGACGATGTGCCGGTGACGCTGGTCGGGCTCGGCTCCAATCTCTTGGCGCGCGAGGGCGGCGTCGACGGCGTCACCATCCGTCTGTCGCAGAAGGGCTTCGGCGGCGTCGTGCGGAGCGGCGAGACGCGGCTCGAGGTCGGGGCGGCGACGGCCGACAAGATGTTGGCGCGGGCGGCGCTCGACGCTTCGCTCGCCGGTTTCGCCTTCTACTTCGGCATTCCCGGCGGGGTCGGCGGGGCGCTCCGGATGAACGCCGGGGCGAACGGCGGCGAGACGGCGGCGCGCGTCGTGAGCGTGACCGCAATGTCACGCGCGGGAGAAATCGTCACGCTGACGAATGCGGAGATGGGCTACGCCTATCGCCACTGCGGCGCGCCGGCCGACCTGATCTTCCTCTCCGCGACGATGGAGGGGACGCCCGGCGATCCGGAAGCGATCTCGGCGGAGATGGACGCGGTCACCGAACATCGCGAGACGGCGCAGCCGATCCGCTCGAAGACCGGCGGCTCGACCTTCAAGAACCCGCCGGGGCAGTCGGCCTGGAAGCTGATCGACGCCGCGGGCTGCCGTGGCTTGACGATCGGCGGGGCGCACGTCTCGCAGATGCACTGCAACTTCCTGATCAACGAGGGCGAGGCGACGGCCTTCGACATCGAGATGGTCGGCGAGACGGTGCGGGCGCGGGTGTTCGAGACTTCGGGCGTGCGTCTCGACTGGGAGATCAAGCGCCTCGGCCGGTTCGCCGAGGGCCGAGAAATCGAGCCCTTCCTGGGGTTCTGAGGCGGGACCGCGTCGCCTGGTCCCGGCGCGACCCGGTTTTCGCCGGGCTGCCTCGCGCCATCGTTCGAAGAGTTGCGTCACGCGTCGCGCGTTCGTGGGAGGGCTCCCGCGGGCGACGCGACGATTCGGGTCCCGCGTCGTGCGCGGGCCGTTCGAAGGGATGAACGACATGACGAAGCACGTCGCGGTGTTGATGGGGGGATGGGACTCGGAGCGGCAGGTCAGCCTGTGGTCGGGCGAGGCCTGCGCCGACGCGCTGGAGCGCTCGGGGTTCCGGGTCAGCCGTCTCGACGTCGGCAAGGACGTCTGGAGCCGGCTCGAGGCTCTGAAGCCCGACGTCGCCTTCAACGCCCTGCACGGGCCGTGGGGCGAGGGCGGCGCGATCCAGGGCATCCTGGAGACCCTGAAGATCCCCTACACCCATTCCGGCATCCTCGCCTCGGCGCTGGCGATGAACAAGGCCAAGGCCAAGATGGTCTTGGCCCAGGCCGGGCTGCCGCTCGCCCGCGGCGTCGTCACGTCGCGGTTCGAAGCGGCGCGCGAGCACGTCATGCCCGCTCCCTATGTGGTCAAGCCGGTGGCGGAGGGCTCCTCCTTCGGCGTGATCATCGTTTCGGCGGAGCGAACCCATCCGCCGCAGGAGCTCCTGCGCGACGACTGGCCCTACGGCGACACGGTTCTGGTGGAAAAGTTCGTCGCAGGACTGGAGCTGACCTGCGCCGTGATGGGGCGGCCGGGGGAGGAGCGGGCGCTCGGAATCATCGAGATCCTGCCCGAGGGTCAGGCCTTCTACGACTTCGACGCGAAGTATCGCAAAGGCGGTTCGCGTCACGTCCTTCCGGCGCGAATTTTACCAGATATTTACCAAGAGGTTCAAATGCTGGCGGTCAGAGCGCATCGGGCGCTCGGCTGTCGCGGCGTGTCGCGGGCCGACTTCCGATACGACGCCGAGGGGACGGGGGAACTGGTCTGCCTCGAGGTGAATACGCAGCCCGGCATGACGGCGACCTCCCTGGTCCCGGAGATGGCGGCGCATTCGGGGCTCTCGTTCGAGGCCCTGGTGACCTGGTTGGTGGAGGACGCGAGTTGCGACCGGTGAGGGGACGAGAGCGATACGAGCGCTTGCCCTACGCCCGTGAGATTCCGCAGGACGCGGGATTTCACTGGCGCAGGACGATGCGTCTCCTGCGTCGTTCGGTCCGCGCCGTCGACGCCGCTCTCTCCTCGGTGCGCCCGATGCAGGGCACCTTCGCCGCGCTCGCCTTCCTCGGCGCCTGGGGCGCCTACGGCATGGCGCTGTCGGGAGCGTGGCGGACGACGCTCGACGCGCTGACCGCCGGCATGGGCTTCTCGGTCGCCTCGATCGAGATCCGTGGACTGTCGGAGGCGGATTCGACCGAGATCTCCGACCGCATCGACGTCACCCAGACCTCGTCGCTGCTGATGGTCGACGCCGATCGGGCGCGGACGCGGATCGCCGAGATCCCGTGGGTCGCCGACGTCGAGGTCAAGAAGCTCTATCCGAACCGCATCGTCGTCGACCTCACCGAGCGCAAGCCCTTCGCGTTGTGGCAGGACGACGGCAAGGTGCGGGTGGTCGATCGCAACGGCGCGGTGATGAGCGAGGTGCTCGAGACCCGCAACGCCGGCCTGCCGCTGATCGTCGGCCAGGGCGCCAACGGGCGGGTCGAGGAGGCGGTGGCGCTGATGAACGCGCAGCCGTCGCTGAGGCCGCGGATCCGCGCCGCGGTGCTGGTCGCCGAGCGGCGTTGGAACCTGATCACCGTCGACGGCGTCGAGGTCCTGCTGCCGGAGGAAAACCCGGGAGCCGCGCTGCAGCGCGTCGCCGATCTCCAGGCGTCCAAGAAATTGCTCGACCGCGATCTGGTCGTGGTCGATCTGCGCGTTCCCGATCGCCTGTTCGTCCGCCTGTCGGATGCGGCGGCGGACGCGCGGCGCGAACAGATGCGCCTGAAGACCGGCGCCAAGAAGGAGGCGCGAGGATGACGACGCTGCCTCCGCTCGATCAAACCGTGCCGCGCATGCGGCCGCTGTCGACCCGCCGGGCGACGGTGGTCTCGGTGCTCGACGTCGGTTCGACCAAGGTCACCTGCCTGATCGCCAAGCTGACGCCGCGGGCGGTCGACAAGGTGCTGCCCGGCCGCACCCACGACATGACGGTGCTCGGCTACGGCATGCAGCGGTCGCGCGGCATGAAGTCGGGGATGGTGGTCAATCTCGACGAGGCGGAGCAGTCGATCCGGCTCGCCGTCGACGCGGCCGAACGGATGGCCGGGCTGACGATCGAATCGCTGATCCTCAACATCACCGCCGGACGGCTGCATTCCGAGGTCTATCGGGCGCATGTCGACGTCGCGACGCAGGCGGTCGACGAGGCCGACATCCAGCGGGTTCTGGCCGCCGGCGCGTCGCATTCGTTGACCGACGACCGCACGCTCATTCATTCGCTGCCGATCGGCTACGCCCTCGACGGCGCGCGCGGCATCAAGGACCCGGTCGGCATGCTCGGCGAGAAGCTCGCCGTCGACATGCACGTGGTCGGGGCGGAATGCGCGCCGGTGCGCAATCTCGAACTGGCGGTCAACCGCTGCCATCTCGAGGTCGAGACGATCGTCGCCACGCCCTACGCCTCCGGCCTCGCCACTCTGGTCGACGACGAGGCCGATCTCGGCGTCGCCTGCGTCGACATGGGCGGCGGCACCACCTCGATGGCGGTCTTCGCCGACGGCGCCTTCTGCCACGTCGACGCGATCGCCATCGGCGGGCATCACGTCACCATGGACATCGCGCAGGGCCTGTCGACCCGGCTCGCCGATGCCGAACGGATCAAGACGCTGCACGGCTCGGCGCTCGCCACCTCGTCGGACGACCACGAGGTGATCGGCGTGTCCTCGGTCGGGGCGGAGCGTCACGACATCGTCAACGTGCCGCGCGGCGCGCTGACCCGGATCATCCGGCCGCGGGTCGAGGAGATCCTGGAGCTGGTGCGCGATCGTCTCGCCAATTCCGGCTTCGCCGGGCGGGTGGGCAAGCGCGTGGTTCTGACCGGCGGCGCCAGCCAGTTGACCGGGGTGGTCGAGGTGGCGCGACGGATTCTCGGACGCAACGTGCGTCTCGGTCGGCCGCTCGGCATCGCCGGGTTGCCGCAGGCGGCCAAGGGCGCGGCCTTCGCCGCCGCCGTCGGCCTGTTGATCTATCCGCAGGTGGCTCAGATCGAGCAGTTCGATCTCAGACACCGGCGTCGGCCGGCCGCCGCCGCGGGGGGGCACTACCTCGCCCGCGTCGGCCAGTGGCTGAAGGAGAGTTGGTGATGAGTGGGTCGGACCGCCCGGCGACGGGCGAGAACGAAACGTTCGGTGACGAAGACGCCCGCCCGGCGCCCATGGGCGGGAGCAGCGAGGATGCCATGACGCTCAATCTGAAGATGCCCGACATTCGGGAGTTGAAGCCGCGGATCACCGTGTTCGGTGTCGGCGGCGCCGGCGGCAACGCGGTCAACAACATGATCCAGGCCGGTCTCAAGGGCGTGGATTTCGTCGTGGCCAACACCGACGCGCAGGCGCTGACGCTGTCCAAGGCGGAGCGGCTCATTCAGATGGGCGTGGCGGTCACCGAAGGCCTCGGCGCCGGCTCGATGCCGGAAGTCGGCCGGGCGGCGGCCGACGAGGTCCTCGACGAGATCAACGATCACCTGACCGGCGCGCACATGGTGTTCATCACCGCCGGCATGGGCGGCGGCACCGGCACCGGCGCGGCTCCGGTGATCGCCAAGGCGGCGCGCGAGATGGGCATCCTCACGGTCGGCGTCGTCACCAAGCCGTTCCAGTTCGAGGGCGCGCGGCGCATGCGCGTCGCCGACAGCGGCATCACCGAGCTGCAGAAGAGCGTCGACACCCTCATCGTCATTCCGAACCAGAACCTGTTCCGCATCGCCAATGAGCGCACCACCTTCGCCGACGCCTTCGCGATGGCCGATCAGGTGCTCTACTCGGGCGTCGCCTGCATCACCGACCTGATGGTCAAGGAAGGCCTGATCAACCTCGACTTCGCCGACGTCCGCTCGATCATGCGCGGCATGGGCAAGGCGATGATGGGCACCGGCGAGGCGCAGGGCGACAAGCGCGCGCTGCAGGCGGCCGAGGCGGCGATCGCCAATCCGCTGCTCGACGAAACCTCGATGAAGGGCTCGAAGGGCGTGCTGATCTCGATCTCGGGCGGCAAGGACCTGACGCTGTTCGAAGTCGACGAAGCGGCGACCCGCATCCGCGAGGAAGTCGATCCGGACGCCAACATCATCCTCGGCGCGACCTTCGACGACAGCCTCGAGGGCGTGGTCCGGGTGTCGGTGGTCGCCACCGGGATCGATCAGGAGATCGCTCGCCACAACGAGCCGTCGGCGCAGGAAGTCCGCATGGCCGACCTCGCCAACCGTCTGCGCGCCGCCGGCCGTCCGGTCCCCGCCGCGCTCGAGCCGAGCCGCGCCGCCGCGCCGGCCGCCCCGATCGCTCCGGCGCCGCAGCCGGCTCCGGTCGCCGTCGCGCCGCAGCCCGCCCCGGTCGCGCCGACGCGCACCGAGGAGATGGTCCGCGACGCGCTCGCCGCCCGCATGGAGCTCGAGATCGACGTCGTCCCGCCGGCGCCGAAGCCGATGGTCGAGGCGCACGCGCCGATGACCCAGGCGGCGGCCGATCCGGCGGTGACGATCCAGCGCTACGAGCCGGCGCAACCGAAGTTCCAGCACAAGGATCCGATCCAGGAGATCGAGCAGCCGATGATGCGGCCCGAGCCGCAGATCGACCGCAGCCCCTACATCCCGCCGACCGCCGAGCGTCCGACCGCCCAGACCCGGGTGCCGCGTCTCGACGAGTTCCCGCCGATCGCCCAGCGTCAGATGGCGCCGGCCGAAGACCTCGGCGAGGACAGCCGTCCGCGCAGCCTCTTGAAGCGTCTCGCCCACGGCCTCGGCCGCCGCGAGGAGCACGACGAGCCGTCGATGGCGCGCGAGCCGAGCTTCCAGCAGGCGCCGCGCGAGCCGGCTCCCCGCTCGGCGGCGCACGAGGAATACGCCAAGCGTCCGGCGTCGCGCGCGCCGGAGCCGGGCCATCGCACTGCGGCGGGCCACCTCGATCCGATGGGACGCCCGGCGGCCCAGTCGCGGATCGCGGACGAGGACAACCTCGAGATTCCCGCCTTCCTGCGTCGCCAGAGCAACTGACCCGAAGGCAGGTCGCGAAGATCGCAAAACGGGGTCCGTCAGGAACGTGACGGGCCCCGTTTCCATTGACCGACGACCTTCGGCAGTGCATTGAATTTTCGAGCGATTTTAAAAAAGACAGGTGGTAACAAACTGTAACGAAGCGTGATTTCGGTTCTCCTCGCGACGCAGGTAGTTTGAGGATCGAGAGGGTCGTCGAAACGGCGCTCCGCACCCCGCGAGGGACGCGGAAGACGCGCTCGAGGCGACCGGAAGAACGAAGTTCCCGCACTTTGCCGCATTGCGGCAGGGCGCGGGGAAGATGGACGGAAGACGATGGCGCGCAGCACGATGAACCACCAGACCACGATCGGCGACAGCGTACGGATCGTGGGCATCGGGGTCCACAGCGGGCAGCGCGTTTCTCTCTCCCTCCACCCGGCCGATCCCGACAGCGGCGTGACCTTCCTGCGCACCGGCCTCGAGGGCGGGCGCGACGTCGAGATTCGGGCGACCTGGGCGAACGTCTCGGCGACCGATCTGTGCACGATGGTCGGCGATCCGCGCGCCGCTTCGGTGGCGACGATCGAGCATCTGATGGCGGCTCTGCGCGGCCTCGGCCTCGACAACGTGGTGGTGGAGATCGACGGCGCGGAAGTGCCGGTGATGGACGGCTCTTCGGAAGCCTTCGTCGAGGCGATCGATCAGGCCGGCGTCGTCCGGCAGGTGGCGCGTCGCAAGGTCCTCAAGGTTCTGAAGCCGGTCCGCGTCGAGAACGGCTCGGCGTGGGCGGAGCTGCGTCCCTACGAGGGCTCGCGCTACGAGGTCACCATCGATTTCGCCAATCCGGTGATCGGCCGGCAGGCGATCGGCGTCGATCTGACGCCGGACGTGTTCCGCAACCAGATCTCGCGGGCCCGCACCTTCGGCTTCGTCGCCGATCTCGAGAAGCTCCTGCCGATGGGCCTGTGCCGCGGCTCCAGCCTGGAGAATTCGGTGGCGATCAAGGACGACCGGATCCTCAATCCGGAAGGCCTGCGCTTCGTCGACGAGTTCGTGCGCCACAAGCTGCTCGACGCGATCGGCGATCTGGCGCTGTCCGGCGCGCCGATCCAGGGGCTCTATCGCTCCTACAAGGGCGGCCATCGCCTGAACTTCCTCACCCTCGAGAAGCTCTTCGCCGATCCGACCGCCTGGGCGCTGGTCGAGGCGGCGAGCCGGCCGGCGAGCCCGGCGGCCGAACTCGGCACCGCGATGGTGGCGCCGGCGTTCCGGGCCGAGGTGGCCTGAGGCGATCGCCGCCGTTCGGCCGGCGCTTCGCCACAAAATCGGACCAATGCCTTCCCACGAAGATGACGGCGAGCGTTCGGCGGGTTAGAAGGTCGAACGCGGGGTTCGGCCGTCGACGCGGACACGCGAACGAGCCGTGCGAGGTTGGACTCGGGCGGGACGCCCGCTCAAAGGGGATGGCTGGCAGATGAGCAAGGGAACTTCGGCGAAGCTCGGCGCGACGTCTCGGCGTTTCGGGTCGTTCACGCGCGTGGGCTCGGCGGTGGCGCTGGCGCTCGTCCTTTCCGCCTGCGCCTCGCAGAAGGACATGGACGACAAGATCGAGCCGGCCGACAAGCTCTTCAACGAAGGCCTGGTGGCGCTCGAGGCGGGCAAGCGGACGGAAGCGGTCAAGAAGTTCGACGACGTCGACCGGCTCCACCCCTATTCGCAGCTGTCGAAGAACGCGGTGTTGCTGCAGGCCTATACCCAGTACGAGCGCGGCGCCTATACGGACGCGATCCAGGGCGCGCAGCGCTTCATCACGCTCTATCCGTCGAGCCCGGACGCGGCCTACGCCCAGTACATCGTCGCCGAGAGCTACTACGCGCAGATCCCCGATGTCAGCCGCGATCAGGCGCGCACGGCGAGCGCGCTCGCGGCTTACGGCGAGGTGATCACCAAATATCCGAGCTCTCCTTATGCCGAAGACGCGCGCAAGAAGGTGCTCAACGTCCGCGACCAGCTCGCCGGCAAGGAGATGGACATCGGCCGCTTCTATCTGAAGAAGGGTCGCTATCTCGCCTCGATCAACCGCTTCAAGGTGGTCGTCTCGCAGTATCAGACGACCCGTCACGTCGAGGAGGCGCTGGCGCGTCTGGTCGAGTGCTATTACGCGATGGGCGTGATCAACGAAGCGCAGACGGCGGCGGCGGTGCTCGGGCACAATTTCCCCGACAGCCAGTGGTACAAGGACAGCTACGCGCTCCTCAACAAGGGCGGCTACGAACCGCAGGAGGACACCGCGAGCTGGATCTCGCGGTCGCTCACCAACGTGAAGCTGTTCTGACGCCGACGGGCCGCAAGCGATCGAAGGGGGTTCCGATTCGTTCTCCCGACGGGTATCGTCCGGCGACGCCTTCGACGAGAATCACGGACCTTCCATGCTCGCCGCCCTGTCGATCCGCGACATCGTTCTGATCGAGCGGTTGGAGATCGACTTCACCCGTGGGCTGACCGTGCTCACCGGCGAGACGGGCGCCGGCAAATCGATCCTGCTCGACAGTCTGGCGCTGGCGCTCGGCGGGCGCGGCGACGCGGGGCTGGTGCGTCACGGGGCGGCGCAGGGGCAGGTGACGGCGGTGTTCGACGTCGCCGCCGATCATCCGGCCCGCCGTTTTCTTGCCGAGAACGACATCGAGGCGGTCGGCGAGGTGATCGTGCGGCGGGTGCAGACCGCCGACGGACGCACCCGCGCCTTTCTCAACGACAGTCCGGTGTCGGCGACGCTGCTGCGCGAGGTCGGCGAGCGGCTGGTCGAGATCCACGGACAGCACGACGATCGGGCGCTGATCGACGAGCGCGAGCACCGCCGCCTGCTCGACGCCTTCGGCGGTCTCGAGGATCGGGTCGGGCTGGTCGGGACGGCGTGGAGCGCCTGGCGTCGCGCGATCCGCGACCGCGACGGCCACCGCGCCCGGATCGAGGCGGCGCGGCGGGAGGCCGATTATCTGCGGGCTTCGCTGGAAGAGCTCGACCAGTTGAAGCCGGAGGTGGGCGAAGAAACCGAGCTCGCCACCCGGCGGCATCGGATGATGCAGGCGGAGAAGGTCGCCGGCGACCTCTCCGAGGCGGTCGGAACCTTCGAGGGCTCGCAATCGCCGATCCCGACCATCGTCGGGCTGATGCGCATGCTGGAGCGCAAGGCCGGGTCGCTGCCGGGTCTCGCGGAGGAGGCGCTGAAGCCGATGGGCGAGGCGATCGATCTCCTGGAGGCGGCGCGCGGGGCGCTCGAGGCGATGTTGCGCGAGGCCGATTTCGATCCGCGCGAGCTGGAGCGCACCGAGGAGCGGCTGTTCGCGCTGCGCGCGGCGGCGCGCAAGCATTCCTGCGCGGTCGACGCGCTGGCGCCGCTAAGGGTGAAGATGACGGCGGATCTCTCCGATCTCGACCACGGCGAGGAGAAGCTGGCGGCGCTCGAGGCGGCGGTCGGGGAGACGGAGGCCGCCTATCGCGCGGCGGCGGCGGCGTTGTCGGCGGCCCGGGGCGAGGCGGCGCGCGGGCTCGAGGCGGCGGTGGCGGCGGAGCTGCCGGCCTTGAAGCTCGAGCGGGCGCGGTTCCTGGTCGATCGCACCGAGGACGCGCCGGGGGCGGAGGGCGTCGACCGGATCGAGTTCCACGTCCAGACCAATCCGGGCACGCGGCCGGGGCCGATGATGAAGGTCGCCTCGGGCGGCGAGCTGTCGCGTTTCCTGCTGGCGCTCAAGGTTTCGCTCGCCGACAAGGGGTCGGCGCCGACGCTGATCTTCGACGAGATCGACACGGGCGTCGGCGGCGCGGTGGCCGGCGCGATCGGCCAGCGGCTGGCGCGACTCGCCGACAAGGTGCAGGTGATGAGCGTGACGCATGCGCCGCAGGTGGCGGCGCGGGCGGGGACGCATTTCCTGATCTCGAAAGAGCCGGCCTCGGACGGCACGGACCGGGTGGTGACGCGGGTCAGCGAACTCGAGCCGGAGGCGCGGCGCGAGGAGATCGCGCGGATGCTGTCGGGCGAAGTGATCTCGGCGGAAGCGCGGGCGGCGGCGGAGAGCCTGTTGGCAGGGTGAGGCGCGGCCGACGTCGGATGAAGCGGGCTCGGCGCGCGACGCTTCGAGACGCGGGCCGATGGCCCGCTCCTCAGCATGAGGCGCTTTTCTTAGTTGAAACAGATATATACGCCTCATGCTGAGGAGCGTCCGCAGGACGCGTCTCGAAGCATCGCGCACGGTCTCGAGACCTTCCACGCACACTCACCCATGGTCCGTGGCGGACGGGGCGGATAATCTCCCGCGCATGACTCGTGCGTCCTTGAAGGTGCGTCCATGCCGTCCTCCGCCGAACTCCCCGTCGCCACCCTCTCGCCGCTCGACGCGGCCGCCGAGATCGCGCGGCTGACGTCGCTGGTCGAGGCGGCGAACCTCGCCTACTTCCAGGACGATGCGCCGACGATGTCGGACGCCGCCTATGACGCGGCGCGGCGGCGGTTGGTCGAGCTCGAGACGGCGTTTCCCGAGCTGAAGCGGGCCGACAGCCCGACGGCGGGCGTCGGCGCGGGGCCGTCCGAGAAGTTCGAGAAGATCCGGCACGCCGTGCCGATGCTCTCCCTCGACAACGCCTTCTCCGAAGAGGACGTCGCCGACTTCGTCGCCCGTGTCCACAAGTTCCTGGCGACCCACGGGCAAGCGGTCGTCTTCACCGCCGAGCCGAAGATCGACGGGCTGTCGCTGTCGATCCGCTACGAGAAGGGGCGGCTCGTCCATGCCGCGACGCGCGGCGACGGGGCGGAGGGCGAGAACGTCACGGCGAACGTCGCCACCATCGCCGACGTGCCGCAGACGCTGCCGGCGGGCGTGCCCGAGGTGCTCGAGGTGCGCGGCGAAGTCTATATGGCGCATGTCGATTTCGCGGCGCTGAACGCGCGCGCCGAGGCCTTCGGCGGCAAGGTCTTCGCCAATCCGCGCAACGCGGCGGCGGGGTCCTTGCGCCAGCTCGATCCGAAGATCACGGCGTCGCGGCCGTTGAAGTTCTTCGCCTACGCCTGGGGCGAAATCTCGCCGGAGTGGGAAATCGCGACGCAGTTCGAGCGGGTCGGGGCGTTCGGGCGCTGGGGCTTCCCGGTCAATCCGCGGATGCGGCGTTGCGCTTCGGTCGAGGAGATGCTCGACGTCTATCGCGCCCTCGAGGCGGATCGCGCCTCGCTCGGCTACGACATCGATGGCGTCGTCTACAAGGTCGATCGGATCGATCTGCAGACCCGGCTCGGCTTCGTGTCGCGCTCGCCCCGTTGGGCGATCGCCCACAAGTTCCCGGCCGAGAAGGCGCGGACGGTGCTCGAGGGCATCGACATCCAGGTCGGCCGCACCGGCGCGCATACGCCGGTGGCGCGGCTCGCCGCGGTCACGGTCGGCGGCGTCGTCGTCACCAACGCGACGCTGCACAACGCCGACGAGATCGCCCGGCTCGACGCGCGGATCGGCGACACGGTGGTGGTGCAGCGAGCCGGCGACGTCATTCCGCAGATCGTCGAGGTGGTGAAGGACGAGGCGCACGAGGCCCGCGCGCCCTTCGCTTTTCCGCATCTCTGTCTCTGCGATCTGAAGACGGCGCTGACGCGCGAGGAGACGGCGGCGGGCGAAGAGGGCAAGATCCGCCGCTGCACCGGCGAATTCGCCTGCCCCTTCCAGCGCCAGGAGCATCTCCGGCATTTCGTGTCTCGCCGCGCCTTCGACATCGAGGGGCTCGGCGAGAAGCAGATCGAATTCTTCTTCAACGATCCCGACCTGCCGATCCGCGAGCCCTCCGACATCTTCACGCTGGCGGCGCGCAACGCCGCGAACGGGCTCAAGAAGCTCGAGAACAAGGAAGGCTTCGGCGCGGTCTCGGTGAAGAAGCTGTTCGAGGCGATCGAGGCGCGGCGGACGATTTCGCTCGAGCGCTTCGTCTTCGCGCTCGGCATCCGCAACGTCGGCGAGACGACGGCAAAATCTATCGCGAAATATTTTGGCAGCTTCTCGAGTTTTTCGAGCTTTGTAGAAAAAATACGATCTGAAATAAGGTCAATTTGGATTGCAGATCTATCAGTGAACGAGGACGATGCCTCTCATGTCGATTTGTATGGCATCTATTCATTTTTTCACGATGCGACCAATAATGCGTTGAAGTTGCTTAATTCAATTAGGTATATAAAGGGGATTGGCCCAATCACGGCGTCTAAGCTTATTGAAATTGTATTTGATTATTATAATTCTGATGCTGCTTATGGATGGGATGCTCTTGAGGGATTCTTGATCACGAAGAGGCAGTTTCCAGCACAACGTCTATCGCTGATAAAAGCTGAGTTGGGAAGCGCCGATGCTGCCTTTGAGCGGCTGATGTGGATTTGTCGCGAATCCAGTCGAATTTGGACTGATATCGATTCGTCTCTTTTTGAACGGTTTGGCGAGGGATACTTTAAATCCGAATATGCGAGAGAGTTTCGTCATGGCTGGTGGCATCTCTCGTCGCATGTATGGCGTCTTCGACGTGAAGAGCATAAGAGATTTAAGTATTTTATAGACATAGATAATATGGGTGAGGTGGTTTTTGATGCGATTTCTGAATACTTTATGCGAGACGAGAGTTATGAAGCTTTCAGGGAGCTTTCTAGGCATCTGATCATCGTCGACGCGGAGAAGCCGAAGTCGGATACTGCGATCGCCGGCAAGACGGTGGTCTTCACCGGCTCTCTCGAGAAGATGACGCGCGACGAGGCGAAGGCCCAGGCGGAGCGCTTGGGGGCGAAGGTCGCCGGCTCGGTCTCGGCCAAGACCCACATCGTGGTGGCGGGGCCGGGGGCGGGCTCGAAACTCGCCAAGGCGCGCGACCTCGGCGTGGAGGTGATGACCGAGGAGGAATGGCTGGCGCTGGTCGGGGAGGGGTGAGGCGGACGTCATTCCGCACAAAATTGCATGACGGGCATGAATTGCCATGTGCGTCGCGAGTTCGCCATGATCGCCTGCGACTTTGGTCGCACGAACAAGGCGGGCTCCACGGAGAGGTCGCCGTCGTCAGTGGAGAACGTCGGGCGAGAGGGCTTTCGAATTTCCTTCGAAGGAGGCCTCCATGACCCGTCTCGTCAAATTCGTCGGCCGTCTATTTGCCGGACGCTACGAAATCCCGTCGTCGATCGCCGAAACGCCCTGCGCCGCTTCTTCGCGGATCGATCTGGAGTTGTCGGATCGCGACGAGATGCGCGCGCGTGCGCGCAACGACTACGCCCATCGCAACTTCTATTGAGGCGTTCGGCGCGCGAGGCGGCGAGCGTGTCGCCGCGTCCCGTTCTTCCGCTCGTCAGGTGATGACGTTCGGGCGGTCACGGCCCGTCCGCTTCTCGATGCCGGCGATGACGTCGGCGGCTTCGAGCACGCCGGCCAGCACCATCTGCGGGTCGAGGTCGTGGCGATCGGGATCGTCCTCGAAGCGCTCGACGTAGAGGCGCAGGGTCGCGCCTTCGGTGCCGGTGCCGGAAAGACGGAAGATGGCGCGGCTGCCGTCGGTGAAGCCGACTCGAACGCCCTGTTTCGTCGACACCGAGCCGTCGGTCGGGTCGGTGTAGGCGAAGTCGTCGGCGGTTTCGACGACGAGGCCGGCGAAGACCTTGCCGGGCAGGGCGGGCAGGCAGGCGCGCAGGTCGGCGAAGAGGGCGTCGGCGAGGTCGGTCGGCAGGCCCTCGTAGTCGTGGCGCGAATAGTAGTCGCGGCCGTAGGTCTTCCAGTGGTCGTGGACGATCGCCTGGATCGACTGGCGGCGGGTGGCGACGACGTCGAGCCAGATCAGCACGGCCCACAGGCCGTCCTTCTCGCGGACGTGGTCGGAGCCGGTGCCGGCGCTCTCTTCGCCGCAGATCGTCACCTTGCCGGCGTCGAGCAGATTGCCGAAGAACTTCCACCCCGTGGGCGTCTCGTACATGCCGACGCCGAGCTTTTCGGCGACGCGGTCGGCGGCGCGGCTGGTCGGCATCGAGCGGGCGATGCCCTTCACCCCGGCGGTGTAGCCCTTGGCGAGATGCAGGTTGGCGGCGAGCAGCGCCAGACTGTCGGAGGGCGCGACCGAGATGCCGCGGCCGAGCACGATGTTGCGGTCGCCGTCGCCGTCGGAGGCCGCGCCCATGTCGGGCGCGTTCGCGCCGAACATGATGTCGAACAGTTCCTTGGCGTGGACCGGGTTCGGGTCGGGATGGTGGTGGCCGAAATCGGGCAGCGGCGTGCCGTTGACGACCGTGCCCTTCGGCGCGCCGAGCTCGCCTTCGAGGATGGCGGTGGCGTAGGGACCGGTCACCGCGCTCATCGCGTCGAACCGCAGCGTGAAGCCGGAGGCGAAGAGGGCGCGGATGCGGTCGAAGTCGACCAGTTCGCGCATCATCTCGACGTAATCGACGACCGGATCGACGATCTCGACCGTCATGCCGGCGAGATCGAAGGCGCCGAGCGTCTCGATCGAGGGGGCTGTCTCCTCGACGATCCGGTATTCGGCGATCTCCTTGGTCCGCGCGAAGATGGCGTCGGTGACGTTCTCCGGGGCCGGGCCGCCGTTCGCGACGTTGAACTTCAGGCCGAAATCCTCGTCGGGGCCGCCGGGATTGTGCGAGGCGGAGAGGACGAAGCCGCCGTAGGCGGCGCGCTTGCGGATCAGGTTGGAGGCGGCCGGCGTCGACAGGATGCCGGCGCGGCCGACGATGGCGCGCTTCGCGCCGTTCGCCGCGAGCATGCGCAGGATGACGCCGATCGCGGTGTCGTTGAAGAAGCGGCCGTCGCCGCCGACGACGATCTCGCGATCCTTCACGCCGCCGACGCCCTCGATGATCGCCTGGACGTAGTTCTCGAGATAACCCGGCTCCATGAAGATGCGGGTCTTCTTGCGCAGCCCGGAGGTGCCGGGCTTCTGGCCGGCGATGGGACGGGTCGGAACGATCGTGACGGCCATGGTCGGGCTCCCTGCCGAAAGCATCGCTCATCCCTAGCCGGTCGGCGGTCGGAATTCCATACGCGGTCGACCGGGGGGGAGGGGGAAGCGCGGCATGCGTCCGCCGAGGGGATGGCATGCTTCTCAGACCTTCGTCGAAGGGAATGTTTCTGTCATTCTGACATGGAGCGACGGGCAACGTCGCCGGGACGCGGCCGCAAAGCGCCGAGGAGAGGGAAGAAGGCCGGGACGGGCGTCGAGAGCCCTCGATCCGTGGGAGCGCCCGCCATGTTCCGTTTCTATACCGTCGCCCGCACCATCGTCCGCCGCACCTTCGGTCCGGAGGCGCTCGATCGGCGCATGTGCGCGTCGAGCACCTGCACCGCGTTGCGGCATTATTGGATCGACCCGCTCGATCGGCGCTGAGGCGTCGCGTCGACGGTTTCGATGCGCCGTGCGATGCTCGGTTGCCGACTCGGCCGATCGGTCGAGCGCTCGGCCCCTGCGCCGCACGAGGTCGCCCCATGTCCGAACTTCCCCCCGACACGCCGCCGGTCATCCGCACCATCGCCATGCCGGGCGACACCAATCCGGCCGGCGACATCTTCGGCGGCTGGCTGATGGCGCACATGGATCTGGCGGCCGGCAACGTCGCGACGCGGCGGGCGCGTGGACGCGCCGCCACCATCGCGGTCGAAGGCATGACCTTCCTGAAGCCGGTGTTGGTCGGCGACGAGGTCAGTTTCTACGGCACGATCGTCGGCTCGGGCCGCACCTCGATGAAGATCCTGATCGAGGCCTGGCGGCGTCCCCGCGAAAGCGACGAAATGGCCAAGGTGACGCAGGCGGTGTTCACCTTCGTCGCCATCGGCGAGGATCGCCGGCCGCGGGAACTGCCGGAGATGTGAGCGCGCCGGCGGTTCCGGCGAATTTGGGCGCCCTCTTCCTTCTCCCGCAAGGAGAGAAGGGGAGAAGGGGAGATCGCGGCGCGGTTTGCCGCCTTCGCCCTTGCGAACGCGCGCGGCCTCGTGCGACAGACGGGGCGCTCGCGCGTCCTCCTCGGGGCCGCCGGCCCCCACGTTCCCATCCGGCGAGCCCATGATCCGCCTCGATTCGATCTCCAAGCAGAACAGCCATCAGCTCCTCTTCGTCGAGGCCTCGGCCGCGCTCCTCAAGGGCGAGAAGGTCGGCCTCGTCGGACCGAACGGGGCGGGCAAGTCGACGCTGTTTCGGATGATCACCGGCCGCGAAATCCCCGACGAGGGCCAGGTGCTGGTCGATCGCGGCGTCACCATCGGCTATTTCGATCAGGACGTCGGCGAGATGTCCGGTCATTCCGCCGTGGCGGAGGTGATGAACGGGGCGGGGCCGGTCAGCGAGATCGCGGCCGAGCTGCACGCGCTCGAGCATGCCATGGCCGATCCGGATCGCATGGACGACATGGATGCGATCATCGAGGCCTACGGCGAGGTGCAGCACCGCTTCGAGGAGCTCGACGGCTATGCGTTGGAGGGTCGCGCCCGCGAGGTGCTGGCCGGGCTCTCCTTCACCCAGGAGATGATGGACGGCGACGTCGGCAAGCTGTCGGGCGGTTGGAAGATGCGCGTGGCGCTGGCGCGTATTCTTCTCATGCGGCCCGATGCGATGCTGCTCGACGAGCCGTCGAACCATCTCGACCTCGAGAGCCTGATCTGGCTCGAGCAGTTCCTGCACGACTTCGAGGGCGCGCTCCTGATGACGTCGCACGACCGGGCCTTCATGAACCGGATCGTCGGCCGGATCATCGAGATCGACGCCGGTCAGCTCACCTCCTATTCCGGCGACTACGAGTTCTACGAGGCGCAGCGTGCGCTCGCCGAGAAGCAGCAGCAGGCCCGCTTCGAGCGCCAACAGGCGATGCTCGCCAAGGAGCTCGCCTTCATCGAGCGCTTCAAGGCGCGCGCCTCGCATGCGGCGCAGGTGCAGAGCCGGGTCAAGAAGCTCGACAAGATCGACCGGGTCGAGCCGCCGCGCCGCCGTCAGACGGTGCAGTTCGACTTTCCGCCCGCGCCGCGCTGCGGCGAGGACGTGGTCGGGCTCGAGGGCGTCTCGAAGCGTTACGGCGCGAAGACGATCTACGAGGACTTCGACTTTTCGATCCGGCGGCGCGAGCGCTGGTGCGTGATGGGCGTCAACGGTGCGGGCAAGTCGACGCTGTTGAAGCTCGTCGCCGGCGCGGCGGAGCCGGACGCGGGGACCGTGAAGCTCGGAGCCTCGGTGAAGATGGGCTATTTCGCCCAGCACGCGATGGATCTGCTCGACGGCGACGCGACCATCTTCGAATGGCTCGACGCGCGGTTTCCGCAGGCCGGCCAAGGGTCGCTCCGGGCGCTGTGCGGCGCGTTCGGGTTCTCGGGCGACGACGTCGAGAAGCGCTGTCGGGTGCTCTCCGGCGGCGAAAAGGCGCGGCTGGTGATGGCCGCGATGCTCTACGACCCGCCGAACTTCCTGGTGCTCGACGAGCCGACCAACCATCTCGATCTCGCCACCAAGGAGATGCTGATCCAGGCGCTCGGCGACTACGAGGGCGCGATGCTGTTCGTCAGCCATGACCGCCACTTCCTGGCGGAACTCTCCAACCGGGTGCTGGAGCTGACGCCGGAGGGCGTCCACGCCTATGGCGGCGGCTACAAGGAATACGTCGAGCGCACGGGGCACGAGGCGCCCGGCGTCGGCGGGTGAGAGGGCTCTCTCGATCTACGGCCGACGCGTGAGTTCATCCCCGTCGACGGCGGCTCGCGCGCGGCCCTCCCCTCAGGGGAGGGCGCCGAGCGCAGCGAGGCGGGTGAGGTTCGGCGTCGCGAGTTCGGCGAGAGCTTCGGGATGTCGCGATCGAAAGTCCCGGCGGTCCGCCGCGTGGCGGCGTTCACCCCACCCCTGCCCCTCCCCTGAGGGGAGGGGGAAGGCCTCGCCGAGGGGTGGGGCGTTCGCCCTCCCTCATCAGTGCGAATTGCGCATCAGTTTGATCATCTTCAGGTTGATGACCAGGAAGCGCACGAGCTGCCACGCCACGCATTTGCGCATGAACATGGTGAAGCCGGTCGGCTTCGGCGGGTAGTAGGCCTGCTGATAGGGGTCGCGGTTGGTCACGGTCACGGGTCGATCTCCACGGGTCTCGAATGAGGGAACGTCGGGGCGGGTGCGATCAATCCGGCAGCAGTTCCCAGCCGAACTTCATCTTGGCCTGATAGATGAACGTGTAGTGCAGCAACGACTTCATCCAGTGACCGGCGAGGCCGATCTCGCCGAAGGTCAGCGACAGGTCGCGGCCGTATTCCGGGTACTTCTCGTAGTCCGGGACGACCGGGAACACCGTCATCGTCGCGGCCGAGCCGGAGAAGAAGCTGCGGCCGGTGGAGGCGACGCAGGCCGCGCCCATCTTGGCCATCGAGGCGGTGTGGGTCGGCTTGGCCGCGCCGTCGAGCATGTCGCAGATCGAGCGGGCGACGGCGATCGCCATGGCGGCCGAGGGCATGCCGGTGCGCGGCGGGGCCGGATTGATCGGCGTGCCGTTGGCGCTGGTCATCGGCTTGGAGATCAGATGCGGCGGCGCGAAGGCGATGCCGATGGCGAAGAGGTTGGCATAGGTCGGGTTCTGGTAGGTCGACGGCCAGTCCTTGGCCGACCATTCGGCGTAGGGACGGGCGGTGTAGTCGGCGTCGACCTTCATGAAGCCGGAGGGCGCGAAGATCTTGGGCGTAATGTCCTCGCCGGCCTTGTCGAAGGCCTTCACGCCGACGCCGGAGAAGGGCGGGATCAGCATGGCGAAGTCGAAGTCGAGCTCGCTCTTGGAGCCGTCGAGCAGCTCGTAGTGGATCTTGCCGGCCTCGACCTTGTTGACCGCGGCGCGAGTGATCCACTCGATCTCACGCTCGACCATCAGAGATTCGGCGAAGACCTTGCCGTTGGTGACGTAGCCGCCGCGTTCGATGTGGACGCCGCCCATGCCGAAGTCGCCGAGCTCGTACTCGTTGGAGATCCAGACGATCCGAGCCTTGTCACGGACGCCGGCGTCGCGCAGGACGTGGTCGACGTTGTAGATGTATTCGAAGGCCGCGCCCTGGCAGGTGCAGGTGCCGTGGCCGGTGCCGATGACGATGGTCTTCGTCTCGCCGCGGCGCAGCCCCGCGATCGTCTCCTGGAGCTTGTGGTTCGCCTCGAGGGCGTGATCGGCGGTGCAGACCGACACGGTGTGGCCGTGATCGGGACCGAGGCCCTCGGTCGCGCCGAAGTTCAGCTTCGGGCCGGTGGCGTTGATCAGGTAGTCGTAGGGCACCTTGGCGGTCTGCCCGGCCTTCTCGGCGCTGGTGTATTCGACGAGCACGTAGGGCGCGGCGTCGTCGGCGTCGCCTTCCGGGTGGACCGACAGGGCCTTGGCCTGATGGAAGGGCACGCCGATGCGGCGATAGAGCTCGTTCAGGTCGAAGGTGACCTGATCCTTGGTCATCTGGCCGACGCCGACCCAGATGTTCGACGGGATCCAGTTCCACAGCGCGTTCGGCGAGACGACCACGACCTCGTAAGGGGTCTTCGTCTTCTTGCGGCCGCGCAGCAGGTAGCGCGCGGCGGTGTGGCCGGAAATGCCGGCGCCGAGAATGACGATCTGCTTCTTCGAACCTTGCGTTGCCATCTGGCCGTCTCTCCCCTCGGGGACACCGCGTCCCCGAGGGGATCGAAATGTCGAACCTTCTGAAGGGATTTATATGCAAAATTCCGAATATGAAAATATCACGTTCGTTCAATGCGGACGGGGCAGCGGGGGAGAGGCGGTTCGTTGAGCTGGTGTTCACAATGTGCGTTGGGAGGCATTGTCGAAAGTGGACAGCCATCGCAACCAAGCTGCGCCGGCTGCGACGAAATGAATTGTCATTTCGAATGGAGGTTGAGCGAGTTTCTCCGTGCCGGGTTCATGGCGATAGAAATGCGCTCCATCGATCCAAGCTGAAAATTGTGCCAATTGTTTTTGAGCTACATGAATTGCAGGATCCTGACCATTGTAAAATTGATCCAGTCTCGGTTTTAGATGTTTCTTCAGCTCAGCTCCGCTAAGTTGCTGGGATTCCGGGAAAATTATCCTGAAAAGCCCCTCGTTTGCGAAGAATATATTTCGAATTGCTGCTTTTAAATCTGGTGGAATACCGTCAAGATATGTATATGCGGCTTCAAAATGGAATTTCACGTTTTGATATCGTGATGAGTTGAGGTTTCTGATTGCGGATATTTTTGCTTGCTCAAACTCAGAATCAACGGAGAGATGGACGCCACCCAATTTGTCGATAGAATATCTAACTTTCTCTTCGGAGAAGATGCGGCGTACTTCAGTTATAAAGTTATCTAAATTATATCCAACATTTCTTGCAACTACTGTTATTCCATCTAGTAGATCTCTAAGTTCGGCTTTTTCCATGGCAGGTGGCCAGTAACTCTCCAAAGCACTTCCCCTGCGGTCTAAATTTGTTCCAATCTCTCTATTCAGTAGGTCCACCAAATCTCGTGAGTAGAAACGAAAAAGCACAGATCCGATCCGACGACGCATACGGACGCTATCGGATAAGAGATCTGGATGAGATATATAGACGTGTGAAAATCTTTGGCCTTCCGGTATTTTTTCGTTTGACATAAATATTTCCCCCCTCACTTCATCGGCATCAGATCCCACGGCCCCTTCCAGCCGGGCAGCGCCTTCAGGCGGTCGCGCCAGGCGTCGATCGCCGGGAACATCGCCCAGCGGTCGAGGCCGACGTCCTCGTCGTAGAAGACGTAGCCGGAAAGCGAGAGGTCGGCGATGGTCGGGCGGTCGCCGGTGAGCCAGTCGGTCACGGTGAGCTGCTTCTCGACCACCTTGTAGGCGTCGATCACCCGGCCGCGCAGGAACTCGGTGACCGGGCTCTCCGGCATCTTCTTCATCGCCAGCATGAAGCGCAGGGTGGCGAAATAGCTTGTGAACTTGTGATTGTCGAAGAGGATCCAGCGCCAGATCTCGCGCTTCTCGTCGGCGTCGCGGCCGGCGAACTTGCCCGTCTCCTCGGCCAGATAGTCGAGGATGACGCCGGACTGGGTCAGGACGCGCTGGCCATGGACGAGCACCGGGGCTTCGCCCATCCGGTTCAGCCCCTCGCGCCATTCGGCGGTCCGGGTCGCGCCTTCGAAGAAGGGCACCCACAGCGGCGCCCAATCGCAGCCGGAAAGCTCCAGCATCAGCGCCGCCTTGTAGGAATTGCCGCTCTCGCCGAAGCAATGGAGCCTGTAGTCGGCCATGGGTCGATCCTCGGATGCGTTCAAGGAGTGAGAGGGCGGGAGGAGAGAGGCGCGGTCGCGCGATCGAGCCAGTCGCGGGTCGCGGGGTCGAGCAGCGGGCCGATCTCGGCCCGCACCCGGGCGTGATAGGCGTCGAGCGCGGCGATCTCGCCGCGGTCGAGCAGGGCGACGTCGACGAGGCGCACATCGATCGGGACCAGGGTCAGCGTCTCGAAGCCGAGCATCGGCCGTTCGCCGCCGGCGATCTCGGCGGCCGGCGTGACGATCTCCAGATTTTCGATGCGGATGCCGAATTCGCCGGTGCGATAGTAGCCCGGTTCGTTCGACAGGATCATGCCGGGCTTCAGCGCCACCGTCCCCGTCTTGGAGATGCGCTGCGGTCCCTCGTGGACGGAGAGGAACGAGCCGACGCCGTGGCCGGTGCCGTGGTCGTAGTCGAGCCCGGCCCGCCACAGGGCGATGCGGGCGAGGGCGTCGAGGGCGACGCCGGTCGTGCCGACCGGGAAACGGGCGTTCGCCAGCGCGAGATGGCCCTTCAGCACCAGAGTGAAGCAGCGGCGCATCTCGGCGCTCGGGGCGCCGACCGCGAGGGTGCGGGTGACGTCGGTGGTGCCGTCGCGATACTGGCCGCCGGAATCGAGCAGGAACAGGCTGTCGGGCTCGATCTTGCGGTTGGTGGCGCGGGTGGCGTGGTAGTGGACGATGGCGCCGTTCGGGCCGGCGCCGGAGATGGCGCCGAAGGAGAGGTCGACCAGCTCGCCGGTTTCGGCGCGGCAGGCCTCCAGCTTCTCGCAACAGGCGATCTCGTCGCTCGTATGGCCTTCGGCGTCGAACCAGGCGAGGAACTTCGCGAGCGCCGCGCCGTCGCGGCGGTGGGCGGCGCGAGCGCCCTCGATCTCGGCGGCGTTCTTGCAGGCCTTGGGCAGGATCACCGGATCCTCGGCCTCGACGATCTCGGCTCCGGCCGCCTCCAGCCGGCGCACCAGGATCTCGGGGGTCGCGGCGGCGTCGAGCGCGACGCGCGCGCCGACATGGCCGACCGCGTCGAGCTCCTCGAGCAGCGTCTCGCGCGGCGCGACGTCGACATGCGCTGCGAGATGGGCGCGGACGGCGTCATCGAGCTTGGCCGGGTCGACGAAGAGAATCGGGCGGCCGGTCTTGGGAAGCAGCGCGAAGGCGTGCGGCACGGGATTGTGGGCGACGTCGCGGCCGCGGACGTTGAACAGCCAGGCGATCGAATCGGGCTGGGTCAGAAGGAAGGCTTCGGCGGTGAGTTCGGCGGCGATGCGGGCGATCTTGGCGGCGACGTCCTCGCCGGCGAAGGCGAGCGGCTGCGCCGAGAGGCGGCCGAGCGGCGGCGCGGGGCGGTCGGTCCAGATGCGGTCGACGAGGTTTTCGGCGACGGCGACCGCTTCGGCGCCGCGCTTCGCCAGCGCCTCGACGAGGCGGCGGACCTGGGCGCGGGTGTGCAGCCAGGGGTCGAAGCCGATCTTCATGCCGGCGGAGACGGCCTCGGCGAGCCACGCGTGGACGGGGGTCTCGACGCCGTCGACCGGGGTGAAGGCCGTGGTGTCGACCTCCGCCCGAATCTGCAGCGTGTAGCGGCCGTCGGAGAGGATGGCGGCGCGATCCTTCAGGGCGACGGCGACGCCGGCGGAGCCGGAGAAGCCGGTCAGCCAATGGAGCCGTTCGGCCGAGGGCGGCACATATTCGCCCTGGAATTCGTCGGCGCGCGGCACGAGGAAGCCGTCGAGGCCGGCGAGGGCGATCTCTTCGCGGAGGCGAGCGAGGCGGGGAGCGCCGAGGGTGGGGTCGGCGAGGGTGTCGAAGCTCTGGAACATGAGCGGAGTGTAGCGGCGGCCGAGCCGGCGGCAACTCCTCTCGCATCCCCGGCGATCGATGGCCGGCATGCGAAAAGAAACCGCGCGCCTCGGGTCGAAGGCGCGCGGGTGGTCGTCGGAGCCTTCGGGAGCCGCGCCGGCCCGGGGGAGAGGCGGCGCGGCGGCCGGGTCAGCCGGCGGCGAGGAGAATGGTTTCGATGTCGGCGATGGTGTGCCGGGTCAGGTCCTTGTCGATCTCGGCGCGCAGGCGCGCCCGCGCCTCGCCGGAGAGATCCTGGCGCAGTTCGGCGAGGATGCGCGGCGGGGCGACGACGATCAGATGTTCGTAGCGTCCGTCGTGCGCGGCGGCGTTGAGATCGGCGGCGAGGGAGGCGGCGAAGCGCTTCTCGGCCTCGTCGTGCCAGTCGGTGGTGTCGACGGCCGAACGCATCGCGCCGACCGAGGCGAAGGCGCGGCCGGGCGCGTCGGACCCCTGGTCGCGGGTGCGCGGGTTCTCGGTCTCGCGGCTGGAGATGCAATGCAGGTTCGGCGATTCCGCCAGACCGTCGTTGCGCAGGACCATCGCCCTGCGACCGTCACCGACGAGGATCCAAGTACCGTTGGCGATCTTCATGCGAGGCATGTCGTCCCTCCCGTCTCGTTCGTTTCGTCGGGGTCCGAGGTTGCCCAGGCGGCCGCCGATCTTTGCGAGTCGAATGTAGGTACGCAGTCCTCCGGCGGTCAATAATTGATATTACGAGCGCACGCGACTTTGATTTCGCAGCGGTTTGCATACACCGGTCGATTTGCGGCGAGTATGCAGATCATTTATTCGAATTTCTCGAGTATAATTATGTACCATACTACTGCGTAAGAAGCGTCCGCGGTGTCTCATGGACCACTTCCGAGGGCGCGCGAAGGCCTCGCAGTCACGGCAGGACCGTCCGACGCGACTTCTACGCGTGGTTCGCATGTCGCCGTGGCGCCGTCTCGAAATCGGCGGTCGGATCGACGTGGCGGCGACGGTGGAGACCCGTCGCGGCGATGGTCGAACGGTGGGATCAACGATCGCCGGTTTCGAGAACCAGGGCGAGCCAACCGTCGCGTTCGATCTCGAAGGCGAGGCGCAGGCCCTGCATTCGCCACGCCGAGAGGACCAGCGAACGCTCCACCGTGCGAAGCCCGGAGAGCACCACCACCGAACGGCGGGCGAGTTGGGCGGCGACGGGGAAGGCCAGTCTGGTCAAAGGGCGCGCCAGGATGTTGGCGACGACCAGATCCCAGGGGCCTTCCTGTTCGAGCAGGCGGGCCTTCATGCCGTCGGCGACGATGGCGCGGACCTCGCGGCCGACGCCGTTCAGGCGGGCGTTGTCGGCGGCGATGGCGACGGCGACCGGGTCGATGTCGGTGGCGACGACCGGCACGCGCAGGACGCGGGCGATGGCGATCGCCAGCACGGCGGTTCCGGTCCCGAGATCGAGCGGGCGTTCGAATCGCCGCGTCTTCAGAAGCCGGTCGAGGGCGACGAGGCAGCACCAGGTGGTGGCGTGGTGGCCGGTGCCGAAGGCCATCTCCGCGTCGATTTCGATCGAGACGCCGGAGGGCGGCCGGCGATGGCGGTCGTGCGAGCCGTGGACGAAGAATCGGCCGGCTTCGACGGGGTGGCGGATCTCCTCGCTCATGGCGATCCAGTTGGCGTCGAGATCGAGGACGGTCGTGGTCAGTTCGAAGCGCACGGCGTCGTCGCCGAGGGCGTCGCGGACGAAGGCGGCGGCTTCCTCTTCGTCCTCGGCGTCGAGCACCAGCGTGTCGACCGACCACACTTCGGAATAGGGCACCGTCTCCTCGCGGGTGACCGGCCAGCCCTCGAGTTCGAAGGCGTCGCCGAGCAGGCGCTCGAGGCGTTCTGATTCGGCGCCTTCGGCGACGAGGCGGACCTGGACGGCGGGCATGAGCGTCTCCGGTGTCAGGGCTTCTGGAAGGTGAGCGAGGCCCATTCCTTGATCGAACGGCGAGATACGAGGCGCAAGCCCCGCGCCCGATAGGCGCTCTCGAGACGGGCCTGCTCGCCGATCCTCAGTCCGGCGACGACGAGGAAGCCGCCCGGCGCGATCAGGGGGACGAGCGGCCCGGCCAGCCGGCAGAGCGGGTCGGGCAAGATGTTGGCGAGGACCAGATCGAAGGGCGCGGCGGCGACGATGCGCCGGTCGGAAAGGCCGTCGGCGAGAAGAGCGCGGAAGCGGCGGTCGACGGCGTTGAGGCGGCGGTTGCGTTCGGCGGTCGCGACGGCATGCGGGGCGATGTCGGTGGCGAGCACGGGCGCGCCGGGCGCGAGGCGGGCGAGCGCGAGGCCGAGGATGCCGGTGCCCGTGCCGAGGTCGAGGACGGTCCTCGGCCGGGCGCATTTCAGGATCTCGTCGAGGCCGAGGAGGGAGAGCTGGGTCGAGGCGTGGTCGCCGGAGCCGAAGGCGGACGAGGCTTCGATCAGCACATCCTCGCGGCGCATCGTCTCGGGGCGATTGTGTTCGCCGAAGACGCGGAAGCGGCCGGCGCGGATCGGCGGCAGATCGCCGACGCCGGTTTCGGCCCAGTCGGCGGCGGAGAGCGGCTTCAGCGTCGCGGTCGCCAAGACGGCGAGCGCGGCCTCGCGGGTGGCGACGCCGTCGGCTTCCAGGATGTCGGCGAGCGCCTCGGCGAGATCGGCCTCGTCGAGCGCTTCGGGGAACCAGGCCTCGACGCCCCAGGCGCCGTCGCCGTGATCGAAGGCGCCGGCCGCGTCGGCGAAGGCGAAGACGATCTCGCCCTCGCCCAGCGCATCGGCGATGCGGGTGGCGAAGGAGCGGGTGGTGGTCAGACGATAGACGTGGGCCGGCATGGGCTGCGGGATAGCACGGCGTGGACGGGCTGTCGCCTGCGGCCGTCGGTCATGAAAGCGTCTCGCCGCCTTCATACTTTCTTCATCATTCGCGTATTGAATGAGGGCATGGAGATCCGGATGGCGCGTTGCCGGAGGGTCTCGGGGAACCTCCCGACTTTTCGGGCCGACCACGGATGTACTGGCGGGCGAAGAAACGGTCGAGGTGAACCTCAGGAAGCCCCGGTTGCGAGACGAGCGTCTCACCTCCGGGGTTTTTTGTTTTTGGGCCGCGACTGCGCGCCCTCGGGCCGCTTCGGCCGCTTTCTCACCAATCCGCCAGGATCGCCTCGCGCTCGGCGCGGGACTTGGCCATGCGGCTCTTGGCGATTTCGACGATCTCCGGCGCGGCGGCCGAGGGGACGCCGTCGCCGAAGGGCGGCGCGGGAGCGTATTCGAGGGCGAGGCCGACGGTGCGGGCGGTGGTCTCGTCGAAGAGTTCGGCGAGCAGCGTCAGGCCGAAATCGATGCCGGAGGTGACGCCGCCGGCGGTGACGAGACGTCCGTCGCGCACGACGCGGGCCTCGACCGGCGTCGCGCCGAACTTCGGCAGGAAGTCCATCGCGTTCCAATGGGTGGTGGCGCGGCGGCCTTGGAGGAGGCCGGCGGCGCCGAGCACCAGCGAACCGGTGCAGACCGAGGTGACGAACCGGGCGCTCTCCGCCTGACGGCGCAGGAAGGCGAGGGTCTCCTCGTCGGTCAGGAGCGCGTTGACGCCGCCGCCGCCGGGCACGCAGACGACGTCGAAGGCCGGCGCATCCGCGAAAGTGACGGTCGGGGCGAGGACGAGGCCGGTCGCGGTGGCGACGGGTTGAAGCGTCTTCCAGACCAAATGGACCTCGGCGCCGGGGGCGGAGGCGAAGACCTCGTAGGGCCCGGTCAGGTCGAGTTGCTGGACGCCGGGAAAGAGCAGGAAGCCGATGTGGACGGTCATGGGGGAACTCCGGGTTGACGCGCCGGAGGCTAGATGATCCTGTCTTGGCTGGATCGCCAATCAGCCCACGGTTTCGGCCAAATGCGTCGACGGATCGAAATCCTCGCCTACCCGGACGTTCAGCTTCTCGACGTCGCAGGTCCCTTGCAGGTCTTCGCCTCGGCCAACGACGGGGCGCGGGCGGCGGGCAAGACGCCGCCCTACGCTCCGGTGGTGGTGGCGGCCGAACCGCGCGTCGTCACCTCGTCGGGGTTGGCGCTGGAGGCGGAGCGGCTGCCGGCGGTCGACGCGGCGCTCGACACGCTGATCGTCGCCGGCGGCTTCGGCGTCTACGGGGCGTGCGAGGACGCGGCGCTGGTCGACTGGATCTGCGAGCGGGCGAAGGCGGCGCGGCGGGTCGCTTCGGTGTGTTCGGGGGCGTTCCTGCTCGCCGAGACCGGGCTCCTCGACGGGCGGCGGGCGGTGACGCACTGGCATCGCTGCGAGGCGTTCCGCAAGAGGTATCCGCAGGTGCGGTTGGAGCCCGATCCGATCTTCGTGCGCGACGGCGACGTCTGGACCTCGGCCGGGGTGACGGCGGGGATCGATCTGGCGCTGGCCTTGGTCGAAGACGATCTCGGCCGGGCGACGGCGCTCGCGGTGGCGCGGCAGCTGGTCGTCTTTCTGAAGCGGCCGGGCGGGCAGTCGCAGTTCAGCACGGCGCTGGAGCTGCAGGACGGCGAGGGGCGGTTCGACGATCTCAACGCCTGGATCGTCGCCCATCTCGATCGGCCGTTGACGCTTTCCGATCTCGCCGATCGGGTCGGCATGAGCGTGCGCAGCTTCTCGCGCCACTATCTCGCCGCGACCGGACGGACGCCGGCCCGCGCCGTCGAGGAGCTCCGGCTCGAAGCGGCGCGGCGGATGCTCGAGGAGGGGCGGGCGATCGGGCGGATCGTCGGGCGCTGCGGCTTCGGCAGCGAAGAGACGCTGCGCCGCGCCTTCCAACGCCGCTTCGGCGTCGCGCCGCAGGCCTATCGCGAGCGGTTTTCGGCCTGATCGCGGGGGGTCAAGGCGATCCGTCCGCGGTCGAAGCCGTGGCCTTGCGACGCGCGGCGCGCGGCGGCTTTTCCGGCGCGTCGGCGGCGAGCGCGGTCACCACCTTTTCCAGGAGCGAGAGGAAGATGTCCCGCTCGGACGGGGCGAGGTCGGCGAGCGCGAGGGCGTTCACCTCGTCGGTCGCCCGGCGCACGGCGTCGACGTCGGCGAGCGCGGTCTCGGTCAGGGAGACGAGCGAGCTGCGGCCGTCGGCGGGATCGGGGGCGCGCCTGATCAGGCCGTCGCGCTCCATCCGGGCGAGCGTCGCCGCCATGGTCGGCTGCTCGACGGCGGCGGCGGCGGCGAGATCCTTCTGGGTCCGCGCCGCGCCGTCGGCGAGCGCGAAGAACACCGGCAGATGCGCCGAGGAGAGGCCGCGCGCCTTCAGCCGCCGCTCGATCGCGACGGCGAACAGGCGGGCGGCCCAGTTGGTCATGTAGCCGGCGGAGAGCGTGCGTTCGAGGGGCATGGTCGGCTTGCGGTCTCGCGAGGAATGATTTACATAGCTTACTATGTAAATCGATGACGGAGAGTCCTCATGATATCCCGAGACGCGTTGCGCTCCATCCATGCGGCGGCCGGTTTCGTCGGCCTCGCCACGATCGCGGTCTTCATGACGTCGACGGTGGCGGTCGAGGCGATGGGAGATCCCGCGACGATCGCCGTCGCCAAACGGGCGATCGCCTGGGGGCTTCTGCTGCTGATCCCGGCGCTGGCGGCGGCGGGCGGGTCGGGCTTTCGGCTCTCCGGCGGGGCGAAGGCGGGCGCCGCCGCCGTGAAGGCGAAGCGGATGCGGATCGTCGCGGCGAACGGGCTGGTCGTGCTCGTCCCGGCGGCGCTGTTCCTGGCGACTCGCGCGACGGCAGGGGCCTTCGACGGCCTCTTCACCGCCGTGCAGGCGATCGAACTCGCCGCCGGGGCGACGAACCTCACCCTGCTCACGCTCAACCTGCGCGACGGTCTCGCGATGGCGGCGAAGCGCAAGAGCCGCCGTCCGGTCGAGGCCTCGTGAGGCGGGCTGGCGGCGGCGCGCATTCACGCCGTCGCGGTGACGAAGCCGTCGAGCACCCGCTTGCGTCCGGCGCGGTCGAAATCGATCGAGAGCTTCTCACCCTCGATCTCGACCACCGTGCCGTTGCCGAACTTCTGGTGGAAGACGCGGTCGCCGATCGCGAACTTCGACGGGGTCGCGGTCACCGACTTGGCGATCAGCGCGCCCTCGATGACCTTGACGTGTTTCTCGCGCAGCGGGTTGCCCCAACGGTCGCGGGCCGGCGATCGCTCGAAGCGCTCGACCTCGGGGCGCCAGCGCGATCCGCTCTCCTCGAAGCCCTGCGGCCCGTTGCGGCCCTGCGCCTCGCCGAAGCGGCCGCGGGTCGCGCCGCCCCAGTTGCGGTCGGTCGCGCCGCGGTCCTCGTCGGCGTGATCGCTCGCCTGCGAGCCCCATCCGCCGGCGATGCGGCCCTGCTTCTGCGCCTGCGCCCGCTGCCAGCCGGGCGTCGCGTAGGTCGAGCCGAAGGGCTCGGCCTGGTCGAAGCGCGAGCGGCCGTAGCCGCCGTAGGAGGAGCCGCTCTCGCGGATCTCGACGTGTGGTTCGGGCAGTTCGTCGAGAAAGCGCGAAGGGATCGACGAATTCCAGGTTCCGTGGATGCGGCGGTTCGAGGCGAACCACAGCCAGGCGCGTTTCTTCGCCCGTGTGATGCCGACGTAAGCCAGCCGCCGTTCCTCCTCGAGGCCGGCGCGGCCGCCTTCGTCGAGCGCCCGCTGGTGCGGGAAGAGACCCTCCTCCCAGCCGGGCAGGAAGACGTGTTCGAACTCCAGGCCTTTGGCGGAGTGCAGCGTCATCAGATTGACCGCTTCGACCGACTGGTCGTTGTCGGTGTCCATGACCAGGGCGACGTGTTCGAGGAAGGCGGGGAGGCTCTCGTAGTCCTCCATCGCCTTGATCAGTTCCTTGAGGTTTTCCAGCCGCCCGGGCGCTTCGGCCGACTTGTCGTTCTGCCACATCTCGGTGTAGCCGGCCTCGTCGAGGATCAGGCCGGCGAGTTCGCCGTGCGGCAGGGCGTCGAGCTGGTCGCGCCAGCGGGCGAAGCTCTGGACGAGGCTCTTCAGCGTGCCGCGCACCTTCGGCTTCAGTTCCTCGGTCTCGACGATGCGGGAGGCGGCCTCGAGCAGCGGCACGCCTTGGGCGCGGGCGAGCGCGTGGACCAGTTGCAGGGTGGCGTCGCCGAGGCCCCGTTTCGGCGTGTTGACGATGCGCTCGAAGGCGAGATCGTCGGCCGGCTGCGCCACCACCCGGAAATAGGCCATGGCGTCGCGGATCTCCATGCGCTCGTAGAAGCGCGGGCCGCCGACGACGCGATAAGGCAGTCCCAAGGTGACGAAGCGGTCTTCGAACTCGCGCATCTGGAAGGAGGCGCGGACCAGAATGGCGATCTCGTCGAGCCGCACGCCCTTCCTCTGCAAGCCCTCGATCTCGTCGCCGATCGAGCGGGCCTCTTCCTCCGAATCCCAGGCGTTGGCGACGAGCAGCTTCTCGGCGTCGGGATCGTCCTGCTCGGTGAAGAGCGTCTTGCCGAGCCGACCCTCGTTGTGGGCGATGAGGTGGGAGGCGCTGGCGAGAATATGGGTGGTGGAGCGGTAGTTGCGCTCGAGGCGGATCACCAGGGCGCCGGGGAAATCGTGTTCGAAGCGCAGGATGTTGTCGACCTCGGCGCCGCGCCAGCCGTAGATCGACTGGTCGTCGTCGCCGACGCAGCAGACGTTCTTGGTGCCGACCGCGAGCAGGCGCAGCCAGAGATATTGGCAGACGTTGGTGTCCTGATACTCGTCGACCAGGATGTAGCGGAAGCGGCGCTGCCAATCGGCGAGCACGTCCGGGCGATCGCGCCAGATCCGGATGACGTGCAGCAGCAGGTCGCCGAAGTCGCAGGCGTTGAGCGTCAAGAGGCGGCTCTGATAGGCGCGGTAGAGCTCGACGCCCTTGCCATTGGCGAAGGCGCGGGCCTCCAGCGGCGGCACCTGATCGGGGGTGAGCCCCTTGTTCTTCCAGCCGTCCATGAAGGCGGCGAACTGGCGGGCCGGCCAGCGCTTCTCGTCGACGCCCTCGGCCTGGATCACCTGTTTGATCAGGCGGATCTGGTCGTCCATGTCGAGGATGGTGAAGTCGGAGCGAAGCCCCACCAGCTCGGCGTGGCGGCGCAGGATGCGCGTGCCGATGGCGTGGAAGGTGCCGAGCCAGGGCATGCCCTCGACCCGCTCGCCGACGAGCCGGCCGATGCGCTCCTTCATCTCGCGCGCCGCCTTGTTGGTGAAGGTGACGGCGAGGATCTCGCCCGGCCGCGCCCGGCCGGTCGCGAGGATGTGGGCGATGCGGGTGGTCAGCACCCGCGTCTTGCCGGTGCCGGCGCCGGCGAGCACCAGGACCGGGCCCTCGGTCGCCTCGATCGCCTGACGCTGCTCGGGATTGAGGCCGTCGAAGAAGGCGGCGGAGGGGGCGGCGAAATTGGCGGCGGCGGCGCGAGCTGCGATGCCGCCCGGTTTCATCGATGGCGCATCCGGGGACGCGCGGTGCGCGACGCCACCGACGCGGGGTGCGGACGCCTCGTCCCAGGCGCGGGCGGGGCCGCCGGGCATGGGGATCGGGCAATCGTCGTCGTCAGCGGGAGCAGGGTGCGGCGCGGCGGGGCGCGGCGTCCAGCCGGGCGAAAAGGGATCGTCGTCGCGGTCGAAACCGTTGGTCATGCGTTCTCGAGTCTCGGAATGGGGCGATCGAGCGGCCCGGCCGCGATCGTGATTCTCTGTTCGTTCACTGGGCACGATATCACGGATATGGGCGCGAGGAGGGCGGTGGGGAAGGGGGCGCCAGGGATGGAAATGAACGGCTGCTCCGCACTCCCCCTTCTCCCGCGAGGGGAGAAGGAAGGGGCGCGCCGCCGCTCCGGCCGTCATCCCCGGCGCGCCGCAGGCGCGGGAAGGGGATCCATCGGCGGAGCCCGGCTGGTGGCCCTTCGTTTTCGACCCGCCGCCGCCCTAGATCCCCTTCCCCTCCGCTTCGCTCCGGCCGGGGATGACGGTCGAAGGGCGCGCGACATGCTTGCGCCCGGCGGAGGACTCGCGCGAGGATCGCCGCCATGAGCGACGACGAGACGCTGCCGAGAGACGAGACGACTGGAGAGGGGGCCGAGGTGGAAACGATGCCACCGCCGAAGCGGAGGCGGCCGCCGCAGCCAGTCTACGATCAGGCGTTCTTTCTGGATCTGGCGCGGCCGCACGCGGACACCGACGAGGCTCGAGCGGAAGCGCGCGAGCGGTGGAACGCGTGGCGGCGGAAACCAGAGAATGCGGGCGTGCGTGTCACGTTCGAGGGTGTGGATTTTCGGACGGAGGAGAACCGGGGGATTTCGTTCTCGGGGTTCGAATTCGGGCATTATTCGAATTTTCGTTTGGCAATTTTCTCAGATAAGATAGATTTTTCTGGTTCAATCTTCGGTAATGAGGCATCATTTTCTGGGGCTATATTTGATAATTTCGTATTTTTTGGTAAGGTTGAGTTTGGTGATTTGGCATCGTTCTCCTATTCTAGGTTCGGTCTGTGGGCTGAATTTTCGAGGTCTTCGTTTCTTAAACGCGTCAGTTTTGAGGGGGCGTCGTTTTGCGGTCGAATTAATTTCCAGGAGGCGCAGTTTTTCGGATTGGCCGATTTTACGGGAAGGAGCGGTGAAAGCGATATCGGCGCATCGTTAAAGGCGTGGCAATCAAGCAATTCATACTCATCAGGTGAGATTAATGTAAAAATCGAAAACTATAAGAAAATTAGAGATATCGAGGGTTTTGGTCCGTCGAGATTTTCAGATATTTGTTTGGCTGGAGTGAGATTTTTTAGTGGTGCCGCTTTTACGAAGCGATCGTTTGAGAGGATCGCGGATTTTTCAAATGCGCAATTTGATTTTCCGCCTGATTTCAGTGAGTCGGAAAATCTCCAGCGCATCGACTTCACCGGCGCGCGCGTCGGGTTCGCGTCGGCCGATCGGCCGTGGTGGAAGCCGGAATGGACGACCGACAGTTCCGTCGCCCTCCGCCTGCGTGCTCTTCGATCCCAGATCGAAGCGACCAAGAACCACGACTTCGAGCGCGATCTCTACATCGAGGAGCGCAAGGCGGAGCGGGGGATCTATTTCGATCGCTTTCTCCGAGAAAAGCGCTGGGGCGCTCTCGCCGGGCACAGCCTGTGGATCGCCGTCATGGCGCTCTATTGGGCGCTGTCCGACTACGGCCGCTCCTGGCTGCGACCGGCGGCGTGGCTCGCGGTAAGCATTCCCGCCTTCGATCTCGTCTACGCGCATCTTCTCGCCGATCGGCGCGAGAGCGCGGTGGCGACCGCGCGCGAGACGGTGACGAAATCGCTCGCCGGGCAGGACGCGCTTGCCGTCGTGCGCGGGTGGCAGACGGCGGAGGCGCATGTGCGTGCCGATTACGACGCCGTCGTCGGGCAATTGGCGGTCTCGAACGCCGTGCCCTTCGTCGGGCCGCTCACCATCGACGCCGACGCCAAGAAGTTTCTGTTCTGCGGCGTCTGGCCGACGAAGGGCGAGACGGCGACGGGAACGCTGGTCGAGCCGTGCCGGCCGATCCCGCCGCCGGGATTTCAGCTCGCGACGATCTCGCAGAACCTCCTCTCGATCGTCCTCGTCTTCTTCATCGGCCTCGCGCTCCGGAACTATTTCCGGGTGAAGTGAGCCCGCTCACTCCGTGTCCTCGCCGCGCCAGTCGGCCCAACGGGGTTTCTTCGGGCGCTCCACCGCCGGCAGCGGCAGGGGGTAGACGATGCGCGGGGGGACGCGGTGGGTGGCGATCGCCACCAGGACCAAGAGGACCGCGCCGATCAGCACCGGCGCGGCGAGGAAGCTCCAGTGCGGATGGGTCAGCATCACCACCAGCGCCGTCGCGCCGGCCGGGGGATGGGTCAGGCGCAAGAGGCCGAGCAGGGCGATGACGCCGCCGACGGTGGCGGCGAGGTTCAACGGGCCGCCGGGCAGGAGATGGTCGGTCAGGAGCGCGACGAGGGCCGCCACGCCGTGGCCGCCGATGACGTTGGCCGGTTGCGACAGCGGGCTGTCGGGCACGCCGAAGACCAGAACCGCCGACGCGCCGAAGGGGGCGACGATCAGCGTCGCGCCGGTCGCCTCGCCGAGCGCCCAGATCGCCAGAAAGGCGATGGTCGTGCCGATCCCGGCCTTGATCCATTTCGCCGGCGGCGCGCTCGGCTGATGGCGGTGGAAGAACCTCCGCGGCACATGCTCCTCCCATCGTCGCGCCGTCTCGCGCGGCGCTTCTGCCGCGAAAATGAGCACGAGACGCGGCGGCGGGCAACGACGATCCTTCGCCGTCATGACGATGGCGGAGGCGAGGATTGGCGTGGGCGCTGGTTCCTTCATCGTGAAAAATGGCGATGAATTCAAATTTACGCTGCGTAATTTCTATCGAAATCGACTTTTCTACTGAAATTCTATACGATATTTCGTCGGATTTTCTGTGTCTGCAAGGTTTCGTAAACCAAGCGCTTCTCTCATGGACCATCTCGGGGTGTGGAGGTGGGGCCATGCAATTCCGATTCTCGGATTTCGGCGTGAAATTCCGTGTGGGCAGTCTGGTCGCGGTGGCGCTGGTGTGTCTCGCCGGGGTCGGCGCGATCGTCGCCGAAGGGCAGAGGGAAGGCGAGGCGGCGCGGGCGAGCGCGGCGGCGGGGCGGGCGCTCTTCGACGGCGCGACCCGATTCGAGATCGCCTTTCTCGAACTGCGGCGCGCCGAGAAGAGTTTCCTGTTGCGGCCCGATCAGGCCACGCTCGACGAGCATGCGACGGAGCGGGCGCGGGCGACGGACCTCTTCGGCCCGCTCGAGGCGGCGGCGACCGGCGCGATGGCCGACCGGGTCGGCGAGGTGACGGCGGGCGCGCGGCGCTATTTCACCGCCTTCGACGCGCTCGCCGAGGCGCGCCGGAGGTTGGGCCTGACGCCCGACGCCGGGCTCGAGGGGCGGTTGCGGCGGCAGGCGCACGACATCGAGACGTCGGTCGACGGGCTCGGCGACGCGCCCGCCAAGATCGCGCTGTTGCAGATGCGGCGGCACGAGAAGGACTTCATCATGCGCCGCGACGCCAAATACGTCGCCGCCTTCGAACAGACGGCGAAGACGCTCGGCGACCGTGTCGCGAGCCTCGATCTGCCGCTGATGGACCGCATCGGGTTGCAGACGACGGTCCAGGGTTACCGTGACGGGTTTCTCGCCTGGGTCGAGGGAATGAAGGCGGTCGCCGCTTCGCAGGCGGAGATGGAGGAGGCGCATCGCCGGATGTCGCCGGCGCTCGACGCGCTCCAGCACGACGCCTCGGAGCTGCGCGATCGCGCCGAGGCGGCGGCGATCGCCGCGACGGATCGGATCGGGCGGCGGATGATCTGGGCCTTCGCGGCGGCGGTGGCGGCGCTCGCCGCGGCTTCCGTCTGGATCGGGCGTTCGATCGCCGGGCCGATCGGCGGGCTGACGCGGGCGATGGGACGCCTCGTCGACGGCGACCTCGACATCGCCGTTCCGAACCGCGACGCGCGCAACGAGATCGGCGCGATGGCGCGGGCGCTCGAGGTCTTCCGCGACACGGCGCGCGAGAAGCAGGCGTTCGAGGCGGCGCGTCGCGATGCGGCCGATCGCGCCGCCGCAGAACGGCGTCAGGCGCGGTTGGCGCTCGCCGATCGGTTCGAGGAACGGGTCGGCGGCGTGGTGGCGACGGTCGGCGCGGCGGCAGGGCAGCTCGAGGCGGCGGCGAGCACCCTCAGCTCCTCGGCCGAGGAGGTCTCCTCCCAGGCGACGGCGGTGGCGGCGGCGTCCGAACAGGCCAACGCCAACGTCGGCAACGTGGCGGCGGCGACCGAACAGCTCTCGGCGACGGTGAACGAGGTCGGCCGACAGGTCGAGCGCTCGGCCGAGGTGGCGGCGGCGGCGCTCGGCGAGGCCGACGCGACGACGGAAGAGGTGCGGGGACTGGCGGTGGCGGCCGAACAGATCGGCGCGATCGTCCAGATGATCACCGAGATCGCCGCCAAGACCAATCTCCTGGCGCTCAACGCCACGATCGAGGCGGCGCGGGCGGGTGAGGCCGGGCGCGGTTTCGCGGTGGTGGCGCAGGAGGTCAAGGGGCTCGCCGAACAGACGGCGCGGGCGACCTCGGAGATCGGGGTGCAGGTCGGGTCGATCCAGACCTCGACGCAACGTTCGGTCGGGGCGATCGCCGGGATCGGCCAGACGATCACCTCGATGAACGGCATCGCCGGGTCGATCGCCGCGGCGGTCGAACAACAGGGCGCGGCGACGCGCGAGATCTCCCGTAATCTCCAGGAGGCGGCGCTCGGCACCGGCGACGTCAGCGCCAACATCACCGGCGTCTCCGAAGCGGCGACGAATTCGAGCGCGGCGTCGGCGCAGGTGCTCGCCTCGGCTCGCGATCTGGCGCGGCAGGCGACGCTGCTCAGGTCCGAACTCGACGGGTTCCTCACCGAGGTGCGCAGCGCCTGAGCCGCCGGTCCGCGTCACACGATCGTCACGAAACTCGTCTCGATGGCGTCGACGGCATCGCCGTGGCAACCGGGCGAGGGAGAGGGCGATGAGGGCGGGGCGCATCGGCGAGGTGTTTCTCGCTTTCGGCCGGCTCGGGCTCACCGCCTTCGGCGGGCCGGTGGCGCATCTCGGCTTCTTCCGCGAGGAGTTCGTCGTTCGTCGGCGCTGGCTCGACGACGCCGCCTTCGCCGATCTGGTGGCGCTCTGCCAGTTCCTTCCCGGTCCGGCGTCGTCGCAGGTCGGCATGGCGCTGGGGCTGATCCGGGCCGGTCGGCTCGGCGCGCTCGCCGCCTTCCTCGGCTTCACCGCGCCTTCGGCGGTGGCGATGATCGGCTTCGCGCTCGGGCTCTCGGCGCTCGGCGGCGGCGCGGGCGGGGCCCTGCACGGGCTGAAGACGGCGGCGGTCGCGGTGGTGGCGGCGGCGCTCCTCGGCATGATCCGGACGCTCGCCTCGACGCGGGAGACGGCGACGATCGCGGTCGGGGGGCTGGCGGTCGCGGCGCTCCTGCCGGGCGTCGGCGGACAGCTCGGGGCGATCGGCCTCGGCGCGGTGGCGGGGCTCGGTCTCGCCGCGTTTGGGCGCGGGCCGACTGCGGGCGCTTCGGCGGGGGCGGGGACGGGGCTCCACAGCGCGATCGGGGTCGGCGAGGCGACGGCGATGCTGGCCGCCTTCGCCGGGCTGTCGCTCGCGCTGCCGCTTCTGGCGGCGATCGGCGGCGGGACGGTCGATCTCGTCGACGCCTTCTGGCGGGCCGGCTCCTGGGTGTTCGGCGGCGGCCACGTGGTGCTGCCGCTCTTGCAGGCCGAGATGGTCGAGACCGGGCGAGTCTCGGCCGACGCCTTCCTCGCCGGCTACGGCGCGGCGCAGGCCGTGCCGGGGCCGCTCTTCACCTTCGCCGGCTTTCTCGGCGCGGCGGCGACGGAAGGTCCGGGCGGAGCGCTCGGCGGGGTCGTGGCGCTTCTTTCGATCTTCGCGCCGTCGTGGCTGCTGGTCGGCGGAGCGCTGCCGTTCTGGGCGCGGCTGAGGGGACGGACGCGGGTGCGTTCGGCGCTCGCCGGGGTCAATGCGGCGGTGGTCGGCCTGCTCGCCGCCGCCTTCTTCGATCCGGTGTGGACGCGCGGCGTGACCCGGCCGGGCGACGTCGTCATGGCGGCGGCGGCCTTCGTGGCGCTGACCGCCTGGAAGACGCCGCCTTGGGCGGTGGTGGGCGCCTGCGCGGCGATCGGGGCGATCGTCGGCGGGTGAGGCTCAGGCCTCGAGCGGACGGAAGGCGGCGAGGAGCGTCTTCAGCTCGGGCTCATCGACGAGGAGGGCGGCGTCCGCGAGGGGGAGCCAGCGCACCTGGCGTTCGCCCTGTTCCTTCCAGGTGGCGAGATGGGAGACGACGCGCAGCGGAAAGACCTCGACGCGGACGAAGTCGAACCCTTCGGGCTGCCGTTTCCAATAGGTGTAGGCGCCGATCGCCGCCTTGGCGACCTTGCCGGTGACGCCGGCCTCCTGCTCGGCTTCGGTGCGGGCGGCGGAGCGGTCGGTCAGCCGCTTCATCGGCCAGCCCTTCGGAACCGTCCAACGGCCGGTCTCGCGGGTGGTGACGAGACAGACTTCGACGCCGCCCTCGACGGGCCGCCAAGGCAGCGCCGCGACCTGGCGGCGAGGGTGTTCGATCGACGAGGCAGGCACTTTGGCGGTCTTCGGCGGGTTCTTCGACATCAGAGGCAGCCCACCATCCACCAGGCGAACGCCGAAATTGCGGCGGAGGCCGGGATCGTCACCACCCAGGCGACGACGATCGACGAGGCGACGTTCCAGCGCACGGCGGAGGTGCGCCGCGCCGCGCCGACGCCGACGATCGCGCCGGTGATGGTGTGGGTGGTCGACACCGGCACGCCGAGCCAAGTCGCCAGGAACAACGTCATGGCGCCGCCGGTTTCGGCGCAGAATCCCTGCATCGGCGTCAGGCGGGTGATCTTGGAGCCCATGGTGTGGACGATGCGCCAGCCGCCGAACAGCGTGCCGAGGCCCATCGCGGCCTGACAGGAGATCACCACCCAGAAGGGAACGTGGAACTCGCCGCCGAGCAGGCCCTGCGAGTACAGCAGCACCGCGATGATGCCCATCGTCTTCTGAGCGTCGTTGCCGCCGTGGCCGAGCGAATAGAGCGAGGCGGAGACGAACTGCAGCGAGCGGAAGCCGCGATCGACCGCGAAGGGCGTCAGGGGGCGGCAGATCCAGCTGACCGCCAACACCAGGACGATCGCCAGGAGAAAGCCGATCAGGGGCGACAGCACGATGGCGACGACGGTCTTGAGGAACCCCGACATCACCACCGCGTCGAGCCCGGCCTTGGCGAGGCCGGCGCCGACGAGGCCGCCGACCAGCGCATGCGACGAGGACGAGGGGATGCCGGCGATCCAGGTGACGACGTTCCAGGCGATCGCGCCGGTGAGCGCGCCGAAGACGACGCGCGGGTCGATGATGCTCGCCTCGACGATGCCCTTGCCGATGGTCTGGGCGACGTGCAGGCCGAAGACCGTGAAGGCGATGAAGTTGAAGAAGGCCGCCCAGGCGACCGCGTAATGCGGCGACAGCACCCGGGTGGAGACGATCGTGGCGATCGAATTGGCGGCGTCGTGCAGGCCGTTGAGGAAGTCGAAGGCGAGCGCCACGGCGATCAGGCCGACGAGCAGGGGCAGGGCCAGAGTGGCGTCCATGATGCCGACAGACCGTTCAGACGTGTTCGATGAGAATGCCGGAGATCTCGTTCGCCACTTCCTCGAAACGGTCGGTGACGCGTTCGAGGTGGCCGTAGATCTCGGCGCCGACGGTGAAGGCCATCGGATCGCGCGAGCGATGGGCGAGGAAGAGGCGCTTCAGGGCGGCGTCGTGAACCTTGTCGGCGCGGCTCTCGAGCTCGCCGATCGCGGCGACATAAGCGCCGATGGCGGGCGCGTTGGCGGCGAGACGGCGCAGGAGCGGCATCGCCTCGACGGTCAGCTTCGCCGCTTCGACGCCGAGTTCGGCCATCTCGCGCATCGGCTCGTCGAACTCGGTCACCTCGTAGAGGGCGATCGCCTTGGCGGTCTGATGCATCTGATCGATCGCGCCGTCCATCGACTCGATCAGATCCTTGATGTCGACCCGGTCGAAGGGGGTGATGAAGGAGCGGCGGACCGACTGCAGCACCTCGTCGGTGACGTCGTCGGCGGCGTGCTCGAGGCGCGCCACCTCGGCGCAGGCGGCGGCGAGGTCGCCGGTCTCGGCGAGGAGGTCGCGCAACGCTTCCGCGCCGGCCAGGAGCACCTGGGAATGGCGCTCGAACTGATCGAAGAACCCGTCTTCCCTGGGCATCAAGGCCCGGAACCACGACAGCATGCGAACCTCCGCGAGAACGTCCGGCGGCATTTATGACAAATCGATGACAGATGCGAGTCGCGGTTCTTGCGGATGTCGGGGCTGGCCTGCCGGCGGGAGCGCTTGACCGGCGCGCGCGGCCGTGGTGCTTCGAGCGCCGAAGAGGCGTGGGGCGGGAGAGGGGCAAGGTGGCGATCGGTCTGGCGCGTTGGGGGGGACTGACCATCGCCGCGATCGCCGTCTCGGTCGGGCTCGAGGCGTTACGTCTGCCCGGCGCGTTCCTGATCGGGCCGCTGGCGGTCGGCGTCGCGACGCGGCTCGCCGGCGCGGAGATGCGGACGCCCAAGCCGGCGTTCCTGAGCGCGCAGGCGGTGGTCGGGGCGATGCTCGGGGCGGCGCTGACGCCGTCGATCGTCGCCACCTTCGTCGCCGACTGGCCGATCCTGATGGCGACGGTGGCGACCATCGTGGCGGCGGCGACGTTGTCGGGCTGGCTCCTGTCGCGGTTCGGGGTGACGCCGGGGACGACCGGCGTGTGGGGCTCCTCGCCCGGCGCGGCCTCGGCGATGGTGATCCAGGCGGCGTCGCACGGGGCGGACGTGCCGCTGGTCGCCTTCATGCAGTATCTGCGCGTGTTGTTCGTCGCCTCGACGGCGTCTCTGGTGGCGCGGCTCTGGGTCGGCGTCGACGCGATGCCGCCGCCGCCGGCGTTCTTTCCGCCGCTCGATCTTCCCGCCTTCGGCCTCACGATCGCGATCGTCGCGGCGACGGCGGGGCTCGGCGTCGTGAGCCGAGTTCCCTCGGGGGCGATGCTCGGGCCGCTGCTGGCCGGGGCGATCCTGCACGGGTCCGACGTCTTCGTCTTCGTGCTGCCGACGTGGCTCCTGATCCTCGCCTATACCGGGGTCGGGCTGACGATCGGGCTCGGCTTCACGCGGGCGGCGGTGGCGCATGCGGCGCGGGCGTTGCCGTGGATCGTGCTGTCGATCCTCTCGCTGATGGGCTTCGCGGCGCTGGTCTCGCGGGTTCTGGTCGCCGAGCTCGGCGTCGATCCCCTGACCGCCTATCTCGCCACCTCGCCGGGCGGCATGGACACGGTGGCGATCATCGCCGCCGCGACGCCGGTCGACGTCGCCTTCGTGCTGGCCCTGCAGCTCGTCCGCTTCTTCGTGCTGATCCTGCTCGGGCCGGCGCTGTCGCGGGCGGTGGCGCGCTCGTTGCCGCAGGGCGGTCCGGCGCGCGGCGTCCTTTCGAAGCCGGACGCGGACTGCTAGGGTCCGCGCCGATCGACAGTCGACGAAGACCGGGAGAAGACCGATGGGCGGACGCATGCGCAACGAGGCGGGGATCGCGGCGGCGATCGGGCGGCTTGTCGAGCGGTTCGGCGAACGGCTGTCGACCTCGGCCTCGCTGCGCGAACAGCACGGCCATACGCTCACCTGGATCGCCAATCAGCCGCCGGACGCGGTGGTCTTCGCCCGGTCCGAAGCCGAGGTGCAGGAGATCGTGCGGATCTGCGCGGCCGAGGGCTGTCCGGTGGTGCCGTTCGGCGCGGGCACCTCGCTCGAGGGCCATCTCAACGCGCCCTACGGCGGCGTCTCGATCGACGTCTCGGCGATGGACGCGATCGTCGCGGTGCATCCGGAAGATCTCGACGTGGTCGTGCAGCCGGGCATCCGGCGCAAGGCGCTCAACGAACAACTGCGCGACACCGGCCTGTTCTTCCCGATCGATCCGGGCGCCGACGCCACGCTCGGCGGCATGGCGGCGACGCGGGCCTCGGGCACCAACGCCGTCAGATACGGCACGATGAAGGACACCGTCCTGTCGATCAGGGCGGTGACGGCGTCCGGCGAGATCGTCACGACCTCGCGGCGGGCGAAGAAATCGTCGACCGGCTACGATCTGACCCGGCTCTTCGTCGGTTCGGAGGGCACGCTCGGCGTGATCACCGAGCTGACCATCCGGCTCTCCGGCATTCCCGAGGCGATCGCCGGCGGCATCTGCCCGTTCCCGAGCGTGCAGGCGGCGGCGGACGCGGTGATCCTGACCATTCAGACCGGCATTCCCGTCGCCCGCATCGAGCTTCTCGACGAGGTGCAGGTCAAGGCCTGCAATCTCTATTCGAAGCTCGACCTGCCGGAGACGCCGCTGCTCCTCCTCGAGTTCCACGGCACCGACGCCTGGGTCGCCGAACAGTCGACCCGCTTCGGCGAGATCGCGGCCGATCTCGGCGGCGGGCCCTTCACCTGGACGACCAAGGCGGAGGAGCGGACGAAGCTGTGGACGGCGCGGCACGACGCCTATTGGGCCGGGTTGGCGCTCAGGCCCGGCTGCCAGACCTTCTCCACCGACGTCTGCGTGCCGATCTCGCGGCTCGCCGAGTGCATCGCCGAGACCAAGGCCGACATCGAGGCCGACGGCCTCGTCGCGCCGATCGTCGGCCATGTCGGCGACGGCAACTTCCACGTCCTGCCGCTGTTTCATCCGGACGACACGAGCGAGATCGACAAGGTCAAGCGGTTCGTCGGACGCCTGGTCGAACGGGCGCTCGCGATGGAGGGCACCGCGTCGGGCGAACACGGCGTCGGCCAGGGCAAGATGAAGTATCTCGAGGCCGAACACGGCCGCGCCGCCCTCGACGCGATGGCGGCGATCAAGCAGGCGCTCGATCCCAAGGGCATCATGAACCCGGGCAAGATCGTGGCGTCGTGACGCAGGCCGGGCGGGGGAGGGCGCGGTGAATTCGCTCTACATCGGCGTCGGCTTCGCGATCATCCTCGCGCTGGTGACGGCGCTGGTCGGGCCCTATTTCGTCGACTGGGGGACGCATCGCGCCGTCTTCGAGGCGGAAGCGAGCCGCATCGTCGGCCTGCCGGTCAAGGTGCTCGGCGACGTCGACGCCCGTCTCCTGCCCGCGCCTCGGGTCCGTTTCGGCGACGTGGTGATCGGCGATCTCGCCCGTCCGACCCTCCGGGTCGGCCGGTTCGAGCTCGATCTCGACGTCGCCGGTCTGGTGCGCGGCGAGACGCGGGTCTCCGACCTCGTCCTCGATCGGCCGGCGGTCGACGCCGAGATCGACGGCGACGGCCGTATGGTCGGCCTGCCGGAGCGCGCCGCCGATCTCGCCGACGTGCGCATCGAGACGATCCGTTTCGTCGACGGCCGGCTGCGGTTGCACGACGCCCGGACGAACGGCGAATGGTCGGCGACGCGGCTCGAAGGGCGCGGGACGGTCGAAAGCCTCGCCGGCGCCTGGCGGATCGAGGCGAAGGGGTTCGTCGAAGGGCGCGCCGGGACGCTCAGGATCGCGGCGCGACGGGGCTCCGACGGTCCGCGACTGCGGCTTTCCGGTGGGCTCGACGACGGGCCGACGCTTTCCGGCGATCTGACGATCGGCGGGGAGAGCGGGCGACCGCGGGCGATGGGCGCGCTCACGCTCGAGCGGGCGGGAACCGAGACGCGGCCGACGATCGCCGTCTCCGGCGCGACGACGCTCGACGCCGACGGGCTTTCGATCGACGACCTCGCCGTCCGTTTCGGCGAGGAGGGCGACACGCTGCGGCTGACCGGTTCGGCGCGGGCGGCCTTTTCGCCGCAGGCGCGGCTCGAGGCGACGCTCCAGGCGAAACGGATCGATCTCGACGCCGGGCGCGGCGCGGCGGCCGGCGGCGCGCGGGCGCGTCTGACCGCGATGATCGACGAGGCGCGGGCGCTCCTCGCCGAGACCCGGCCGCCGCGCGCGACGCGGCTGAGCGTGAGCCTCGATGCGGCGTCCTTCGCCGGCGGGCTGGTCACCGACCTTTCGGCCGAGATCGCGACGCGGCCGGGCGGGATCACCATCGAACGCTTCGAGACGCGGTTGCCGGGCGAGGCGAAGCTCGCCTTCGCCGGTCGGGCCGATCTCACCGACCGGATCCTCGACGGCACGGGCTCGCTCGCCGTCGCCGCGCCGGAGTCCCTGGCGGCGTGGTGGTCGGGCGAGGCGGTGGGCGATCGGCGGATCGGCGATCTCTCGCTCGCCGGCGCCTTCACGCTGTCGCGCGACGGGTTTTCCGGCGGCGATCTCGAACTCGGCCTCGGCGCGGCCAAGGCGCGCGGCCGGGTCGAGAGCCGCGCCGACGGACTGCTCAGGCTCGGGCTCTCGGCCGAACGGCTCGACGGCGAGCGGCTGGCGGCGCTCCTGCAGCGCTCGGCGCACGGCCGCTCCGGGTTCGGACGCGGCGGCCTCGATCTCGATCTCGACGTGCGCGCGTTGACCTTCGGCAAGATCGTCGGGCGCGGCGCGCGGGTGGCGCTGCACGCCGGCGGCGACGCCATCGCGATCGATCGGTTGGCGCTCGCCGATCTCGCCGGCGCGCGGATCTCGATCTCGGGCCGCATCGCCGATCTGTCGCGCACGCCGAACGGGCGGCTCGAAGCGGAGATCGCGGCGGAGAAGCCGGGACCGGCGACTCGCGTTCTCGCAGACCTCGTCTCGCCGGGGCTCGGCGCGGTCGCCGAACCGATCGGCGCGGCGGCCGGACCGCTCGACGTCGCGCTCGTCGTCGAAGGGCGGCGGGACGAGGCGAGCGGCGAAGGCGGGCTCGAGGCGAGCGCGACGGGGCATGCCGCCGGCGGCGCGTTGACGCTCGCGGCGCGCTGGGCGGGGCGGCTCGACGACGCGGCGCACGGTCGGCTCGACGGGCGTCTTTCGCTCGACGGCGCGACCATCTCCGATCTCGCCGCCCGGCTCCTCGACGCCAAGCCGAAGGATCGGGTGATTCTCACCGGCACGGTGGCGGGGCGGGCGAGCGAAGGGCTCGGCTTCGCCTTCGAAGCGGGGCTCGGCGATCGCCGGGTGAGCGCGGAGGGAAGCATCGTCGCGCCCGAGACCGGATCGCCGCGGGCGACGTGGCGTGGGCGGCTCGTCGCCCCCGACGTCGGTCTGCTCGCCGGGTTCGCCGGCGATCCGATCGCCGCGCTGGAACGGCGCATTCCGGTCGACGTCGAGGCGACGGCGTGGGGATGGGGCGCGACGTGGACGGTGTCGCGGCTCGCCGGCGCGATCGCCGACGCGCGGATCGAGGCGTCGGGCGACGTCGATCTCGGCGGGCGGCGCGATCGAGTCACGGGTCGGCTGGCGGTCGATCGGGCCGAGATTGCGACGCTGGCCGGGATCGCCTTCGGCCTGCCCTTCGACGCGACGCTCGACACGACGATCGCGACGCTCGACCTGCCGGGGGAACGGTCGGCGCGCGCCGTTTCGGCGAAGGCGAGCGTCGAAGCGGGAGCGTTGCGGGTCGAGGGGCTGCGGGCCGAGATCGGCGCGGCGCGGCTCGAGGGCGACCTCAGGGCGCGGCGCGGCGAGAGCGGCGTCGCCGTATCGGGCCGGCTCGCCGGGGCGATCGCAGATTTCGACACCGGCCGCGACGGCCGTCGGCCGGCGCTCGCCGGGCGGCTCGGCGGCGATCTCGCCTTCGAGGCGTCGGGCGACGGTCCGGCGGCGTTGGCGGCGTCGCTGTCGGGCAGCGGGCGGCTCAGGCTCGACGACGGCCGTCTGAGCGGCGTCGGGCTCGAGGCGCTCCGGGCGCCGCGCGAGGGCGAGGGCTCGGCCGAGGCGGTGATCGGCGCGATGACGAATGCGGTGACCCGGCTGCCGCCGCTCGATCTGCCGCTGATCGTCGAAAAGGGACGGCTGCAGACGCCGCGATCGACGGTGGCGCTCGAGGCGGGGCGTCTGACCGGGCGGGCGAGCGGCGATCTCGTCGCCGATCGGATCGACGGCGGGCTGTCGGTGGAGCCGGCCGGCGAGGCGACGCGGGCGCGCCTGTCGGCGGTCTCGCATGCCGCGCCGAGCCTCGATCTGACGCTGTCCGGTGGGCTCGACGATCCGCGGCTCGACTACGACCCCGCCGGGCTCGACGCTTTCCTGACGTTGCACCGGCTGGAGCGAGAGATCGAAGCGGCGGAGACGGCGCGTCAGGATCGGATCGAGCGCCTGCGCTTTTCGTCGTTGCTGAAGCGGCTCGAGGAGCGGAAACGGGCGCGCGAAGCGCCGCCGTCGCCGGCTCCCGTCGCGCCGATGACGCCTCCGGCGACCGTCACGCCGTCGATCGTCGCGCCGTCGATCGTCGCGCCGCCGGATGGGGCGGCGACGGGCGGAGCCGGGGAGGGCGCGCCCTCGGCTGCTCCGCGACGGCCTTCGCCGTCGCCGATCACGCCGGCGAAGCCGAGCGCGGCGACGGAGGCGCCGATGCGTCTGACGCCGCCGCCCGCCGCCGAAGCGACGGGCGCAGGGTCCGCGACGGCGGAGTGAAGCCGGTCAGGTCTTCTGGACGGCGTCGCCGAGGTGGGTGAGCACCGCCACGCGGATGGCGGAGGCGAGGTTGCGGTCGGGGGCCCGGACGCCATCGATTTCGGCGACGAGCGACGACAGAGAGAGCGACCGCTTGACGGCGATCGACTCGAGCGCGGCCCAGAACTCGGGTTCGAGGGCGACCGAGGTGCGGTGGCCTGCGATGGTCATGGAACGCTTGTCCATGGCAGCCTCCTCGGATGTTCGGCCGTTCCGAGAGCCTAGCCTTCTTCGTCGGAAGGAAGGGTTTCGTCGCGGCGGTGGGCGTCGAGACGGCGGCGGCCGAGGTCGTCCTGCAGGGCCTGGGTTTCGCGTTCGGCGCGGGTGCGGCCGAAGCGGACGCGATTTTCCTCGGCGCGTCGCCGATCGTCGGCGCGTTCGCGCGCCTTGCGGGCCTTGGAGAGCGACAGGATCTCGGTCATGTTCGCCTCGACGCCGCGAATCTGATCACTTCTTGCGAAATTTGTCGAGAGAGACGACGGTAGCAGTTGCCGCAGGCTCGGCCGCCGGCTCGCTCTCCGGCGGGGTCGCCTCGGGCGTCTTCGCGACCTCTTCGGCGGGCTCGGCGCGGGCGATTTCGACCGGCGGCGTCGGGATGGTGGAGGGCTCGATCGGCACCAGCTTGGGGCCTTCCGGCTCGGCCTCGCCCTCGCCCTCGGAGATCACTTCGAACTGCAGACCGAATTCGACGGAGGGATCGACGAAGCCCTTGACCGCGTTGAACGGCACGTGCAGCCGCTCGGGCACGCCGGAGAAGGAGAGGTTGACCTCGAACCAGTTCTCGGTGACCTCGAAGTCCCAGTACTGGTGCTGGAGCACCACGGTCATCTCGGTGGGATAGCGCTGACGCAGACGGCCGGACAGGCGCACGCCGGGATGGCGGGTGTCGAAGGAGACGTAGAAGTGATGGTCGCCGGGCAGGCCGGTCTTGGCGACCTCGCCCATCACCTTGCGGACGACCCCGCGCAGGGCCTCCTGGACCAACACGTCGTAACGGATGAGATCTTGCGTCATGACCGGTGGCTCGCGTCTCGCGGGGAGTCGTCCTCCCCTTCTAGCCCAATCGGGCGCGGATGACCACGCCGGGGCGTCCGTACGAGGCGGCGAGGGGGTGAAGTGAGGGCTTCTGTTGCCAGGCGCCCCCGAGCCCCGCCTAGACGCTGCTACACGTCAGGACTTGATTCCCAGTGACGGCACCGCTCACGCGGCGACGGCAACCGGAGCATAGTTGTCGTTGGCAACTATAATTTTGACCCGATGACGGCGGTATCATGCCGAGCGAAAGACCAGCTTTTAGACCCTCGTCGATCCTGGTTCGCCCCCGCCGGAGCCCACCTCGCCGATGGCGGAAGATGGGCTCGGGTGGAGGCGCCGGGTACTGCCCCCGGGTCCGATAGGCTTATTGCACCGTTCGTTTATCGCCATAGTCGGCCTTGCGACCGACCCGAGGAATATAGGCGAGGGGGAGGGCGGCGAAAAGGCCCCGCCCGCGCTTTTCCCTCGGCCGTCGCGCTCACGGGGCCTCCCAACGATCGGCGAGGCTCCGGCGTCGGGCGAGCCGGGCCAGGCGACGGGTCGCCGCGAGCGGGTCGAGATCGGCGCCGAGGCCGACGAAATCGGCGGGCGTCAGGCCGAGATCGGCGAGACGGGCGGCGTCCATCTCGCGCAGATGCTCGAGGTCGGCGGCGGCGCGGCGGCGGCGGCCGAACCGGCGAAGGAGGTCGATCGCGGCGTCGCGGACGGTCTCGGCGAAGGAGCGGCCGAAGTCGGATCGGCCGAGGGCGATTTCGAAGGCGGCTTCACGCATGGCGCAATCTCCCGTTCGCCGAAGGCGGGGCCTGCGGCGGTGGCGGCGGTCGGGTCGGTCGGAAACACCGGTTCGTGAGCGAGAGAGTGCGCGGCTTCGATTGATCAGACAAACGAAAAGAAATAAACTCATGCATCAGATGAATTGAACTTCGGAGATGCGACATGGACGGGGGCGGCGAGGGGCTGGGCCTGAATTTCGGCGGGTCGGCGATGCTGGAGATCGATCTTCTGAAGACCTTCGTGGCGATCGCCCGGACCGGCTCGTTCAGCCGCGCCGCGCAGTCGGTGCATCGCACGCCCTCGGCGGTGTCGATGCAGATGAAGCGGCTCGAGGAGATCGTCGGCCGGCCGCTGTTCGCCAAGGACGGGCGCAACGTCGTCTTCACCGAGGCCGGCGACGACCTGCTCGGCTATGCCCGGCGGATCCTCCGGCTGAACGAGGAGGCGCTCGCCCGGTTCCGTTGCGCCGACACCGCCGGCATGGTCCGGCTCGGCACGCCGGACGACTATGCGACCCGCTTTCTGCCGAAGATCCTGGCGCGTTTCGCCGCCTCGCATCCGCTGGTTCAGGTCGACGTCGACTGTCGGCCGTCGAGCGAACTGGTCGGCCGTCTCGACGCCGGTCAGCTCGACATCGCGCTGGTCTCGGCCGGGCTCGGCTGCCACGTTCCGACGACCGGCACGATCGTGCATCGGGAAAAGCTGGTGTGGGCCGGCGCGCGCTACGGCGAGGCGCACGAGCGCCGGCCGCTGCCGCTCGCCGTCTCCGGCACGACCTGTTCGTGGCGGCTCCGGGCGCTCGACGCGCTCGATTCGTTGGGGCTCGCCTACCGCGTCGCCTATTCGAGCCAGCACTACGTCGGGCAGATGGCGGCGGTGCTCGCCGACCTCGCCGTCGCGCCCTTGCCGGCGAGCGTCGTCGACGGCGATCTGGTGCCGATCGACGAGCGCATTCTGCCGGCCATCGGCCATTACGAGATCCAGATGATGCGCTCGCCGCGCGCCACCGGCGCGGCGGTCGAGGCGCTCGCCGGACACATCGTGGCGAGTTTCGAGACGGAGGAGGGGATGCTCCCGGAGCGCGAGGCGGCGGAGTGAGCCGGCCTCAGGCGACGATCTCGATCTGCGCGCCCTCGGGCGAGAGGGCGACCGCCTCCCAATAGCCGTCGCCGGTGCGGCGCGGCGGCGAGACGAGGGCGTTCTCGGCGGCGAGGCGGCGAGCGAGGGCGTCGACGGCCGCCTCCGAGCCGAGCGAGACGGCGACGTGGGTCCAGCCGGCGCGTTCGCGCCCATCGGCGCGGCCGTCCTCGACCCAGGGGCCGGTCATCAGCTCGATCGACGCGCCTTCGGGAAAGCGCAGGAAGCGCGAGCGGAAGCCGGGTCGGTTGCGGCTGACGTATTCGTCGCCGACCTCGACGCCGAAATGTCGGGCCCAGAAGGCGGCGGAAGCGTCGAGATCGGCGGTCCAGAGGGCGACATGGGCGATGCGCATGGAATTTCCTCTGAAGAAGTCGGTTCGAAGGCGGCGCGACGATTGAACGGCGAGCGTGGCGCTCTTAAGGCAGGAGGCCGGCGGACGCGCGTTGCGCGGGGCGCGGCGACGTTCCATCCTCGCGGCTCTCTCGCGCTAGGCGGCGAGTCGCCCTCGGAGTCCGTCGATGAAGGCCTATCTCGATCTGATGCGGAAGATCCGCGACGAGGGCGTGGAGAAGACCGACCGCACCGGCACCGGCACGCGCTCGATCTTCGGCCATCAGATGCGCTTCGACCTCGCCGACGGTTTCCCGATGGCGACCACCAAGAAGCTGCATCTGAAGTCGATCGTCCACGAGCTGCTGTGGTTCCTGAGAGGCGACACCAACATCGCCTATCTCAAGGAGAACGGCGTCTCCATCTGGGACGAATGGGCCGACGAGAAGGGCGATCTCGGTCCGGTCTACGGCCATCAGTGGCGGTCCTGGCCGACGGCGGACGGCGGCGCGATCGATCAGATCGCGCAGCTCCAGGAGATGATCCGGCGCAATCCGGACAGTCGACGGCTGATCGTCTCGGCCTGGAACCCGGCCGAAGTTTCGAAGATGGCGCTGCCGCCCTGCCACTGCCTGTTCCAGTTCTACGTGGCGGAGGGGCGGCTCTCCTGCCAGCTCTACCAGCGCTCGGCCGACGTGTTCCTCGGCGTGCCCTTCAACATCGCCTCCTATGCGCTCCTGACGCAGATGATGGCGCAGGCGACCGGGCTCGCGCCGGGCGAGTTCGTCCATTCCTTCGGCGACGCGCATCTCTATCTGAACCACCTCGAGCAGGTGGAGACGCAGCTTTCGCGGGAGCCGCGGCCGCTGCCGAAGATGATCGTCGATCCATCGGTGAGGGACGTGTTCGACTTCCGCTTCGAGCACTTCGAGCTCGTCGACTACGATCCCCATCCCCACATCAAGGCGCCGGTGGCGGTATGAGCAAGGTTTCGATCCGTCCGGCGCGGCCCGGCGAGGGGGCGCTGGTCTTCGCCTTCGTGCAGAAGCTCGCGGCCTACGAGAAGCTCGAGCACGAGGTTCGGGCGAACCAGGCCTCGTTCGAGGCGGCGCTGTTCGGCGAGAGGCCGCGCGCGTTCTGCGATTTCGTCGAAGAGGACGGAGAGCCGGTCGGGCTCGCCCTGTGGTTCTACAACTTCTCGACCTTCGAGGGGCGGCACGGGATCTATCTCGAGGACCTGTTCGTCGATCCCGCGCATCGCGGCAAGGGCCACGGCAAGGCGCTTCTCGTCCATCTGGCGAAGCGCTGCGTCGCGGAGGGGTTGGCGCGGTTCGAATGGGCGGTGCTCGACTGGAACACGCCGTCGATCGACTTCTATCGCTCGCTCGGAGCGCAACCGAAGTCCGAATGGATCGGCATGCGGGTCGACGGGGCGGCGCTGGTCCGCCTCGCCGAGGAGGGGGCATGAGCGAGATCCCGCTCTTCTGCGTGGTGGCGGCGGCGGAGAACGGCGTGATCGGCCGGGACGGCGACCTGCCCTGGCGGATCCCGTCGGATCTCGCGCACTTCAAGGCGAAGACGATGGGCCGGCCGATGATCATGGGCCGGCGCACCTGGGCCTCGATCGGGCGGGCGCTGCCGGGGCGCACGACGATCGTCGTGACGCGCGATCCCGACTTTCGCGCCGAAGGGGCGGAGGTCGTGGGATCGCTCACCGAAGCGATCGCGCGCGGCCGGGCGATCGCGGCTCGTGACGGGGTCGACGGCGTGGCGGTGGTCGGCGGCGGCGAGATCTACGCCCAGGCGCTTCCCGTCTGCGATCGGATCGAACTGACGCAGGTGAAGCTCTCTCCCTCGACCGAGGGAGCGGTGACCTTCCCGCCGCTCGATCCGGCGTCTTGGGTCGAAATCGCGCGGATTTCGGGCGTTCGCGAGGCGCGCGACGAGGCCGATTTCGACTTCGTCACGCTGCGCCGGCGGACGGCCGGGCGCGCCGGGGCGTGACGTTTCGGCAACCTTCTCGCCGTCCGTCGCGTTGAAACCACCCGCCGCGATACCTATACAACGAGGAGCGCGTTCGGACGCGCCGCGGCTCGCCTCGCGCGGGAGGCGGTCGTTCGGACGCAATTCCCCGAAAGAGGACACGACATGCCTTGGAGCAACCAGAACGGCGGCGGCGGATGGAAGGGCGGCGGCGGCGGCCCTTGGGGGCAACCCCCGAGAGGCCCCTCCGGCGGCGGCGGCAATCAGCCCCCCGATCTCGAAGAACTGCTCCGTCGCAGTCAGGAACAGCTGCGCGGCTGGCTGCCGGGCGGCGGCGGGTCGGGCGGCTCGTTCGGCGGGCTCGGCGCCAAGGGCCTCGGGCTCGGCGCGGTGGCGGCGCTGGCCTTGTGGCTGGCGACCGGCTTCTACCGGGTCGAGCCGGACGAACTCGGCGTCGAACTGGTGCTGGGCAAGGTCGTCTCCCAGACGACGCCGGGCCTCAACTACAATTTCCCCTATCCGATCGGACAGGTGTTCACGCCGAAGGTCCTGGCGGTGCGCGAGCTCTCGGTCGGCCAGCGTGACGGCGACGGCCTGCGCGGCATTCCCGGCCGCGACGTGCCGGACGAGTCGCTGATGCTGACCGGCGACGAGAACATGATCGACGTGTCGTTCCGCGTGCAGTGGAACGTCAAGGACGCCACCGCCTATCTCTTCAACATCCAGAACCCGGAGGCCACCGTGAAGGCGGTCGCCGAGAGCGCGATGCGCGAAGTGGTCGGCAAGAACACCATCGAATACATCCTGACCGAGAACCAGCGACGTCTGGAGACCGACGTCAAGCAGCTGATGCAGAAGACGCTCGACGGCTACAAGGCCGGCGTCGAGGTGCGTCTGGTCAACATGTACAAGGTCAATCCGCCGACCCAGGTGATCGACGCCTTCCGCGACGTCCAGGCGGCGCGGATCGACGCCGAGCGCCTGCAGAACGAGGCGCAGGCCTACGCCAACCGGGTCGTGCCGGAAGCGCGCGGCCAGGCTGCGGCGATCACCGCCCAGGCGACCGCCTACAAGCGGCGCATCGTCGAGGAGGCGCGCGGTCAGGCCGATCGCTTCACCTCGGTGCTGGCGCAGTACGAACTCGCCCCGGACGTGACGCGTGAGCGGCTCTATCTCGAGACGATGGAACGCGTCTTCGGCGGCATGGACAAGGTGATCGTCGATCAGGGCAAGGGAGAGGGGGCGATCCAACCCTATCTGCCGCTCGATCAATTGACCCGCAAGCCGGGCGTCAAGACCCCGACGGGAGGCCAGTGATGAAGAACGGTCTGATCGGTCTCATCGCGATCGCCGCCGCGGTCGTGTTCGCCTTCGTCTCCGGCGTCGCTTTCGTCGTCACGCCGACGATGCAGGTTCTGGTGCTGCAGTTCGGTCAAGTGAAGCGCGCCGTCGTGGAGCCGGGCATCTACTTCAAGGCGCCGTTCATCCAGAACGTCGAATATCTCGACAAGCGCATCCTCGACGTCGATCTCGACCCGCAGGAGCTGATCGCCTCCGACAAGAAGCGGCTCGTCGTCGACGCCTTCGCGCGCTATCGGATCGTCGATCCGGTCGAGTTCTATCAGTCGGTCCGCACCATCCAGGGCGGCAACCAGCGGCTGACGACCTTCGTCTCGTCGGCGGTGCGCGCCGTGCTCGCCGACGCCACCTTCTTCGACGTGGTGCGCGACGACCGCTCCGGTCTGATGGAGAAGATCCGGTCGCAGGTGGAGGACGAGGCCAAGGGCATCGGCGTCCAGGTGGTCGACGTCAAATTGCGTCGCGCCGATCTGCCTCAGAAGAACTCCGAAGCGGTGTTCCAGCGGATGCAGACCGAGCGTCAGCGCGAAGCGACGGAACTTCGCGCCAAGGGCGGCGAGGAGAGCCAGCGCATCCGCGCCAAGGCCGACGCCGAGAAGGAGATCATCCTGGCCGAGGCGCAGCGCGATTCCGACCGGGCGCGCGGCGAGGGCGACGCGGAGCGGATCAAGATCTTCGCCGAGGCCTTCAACAAGAACACCGACTTCTTCGCCTTCTGGCGGTCGATGCAGGCCTATGAGGCGTCGATGAAGGGATCCGACACGCGGGTGCTGATGTCGCCGAACTCGTCGGACTTCTTCCGTTATCTGACCGACCCGAAGGGCGGCGCGGAGGCGCGGGCGAAGTGACGAACGGACCGGGCGGCGGCGACTTTCTGACCGCGCTCGGTCTCGTCCTGGCGATCGAGGGCGCAGCCTATGCGCTCGCCCCCGGTCTGATGAAGCGGATGATCGAGGCGGCGCGGCTCGTCGACGCGGCGACGTTCCGGCTCGGCGGGTTGGCGGCCCTGGTCGCCGGGGTCGGCCTCGTCTGGCTGGCGCGCGGATGACGGCGGGGCGGGCATGGTTCCGCCCCATTCCGCCGTTCATCTGGGCGCGACGAGGTTCGGCGCGACGACGCCGGACGACCAACGGGCCGCCGGCGCGAGAGCGCCGGGTGACGACAGGGCCGCGGCGCGAGAGCGCCGGGTGACGACAGGGCCGCGGCGCGAGAGCGCCGGGTGACGATAGGGAAGGACGACCCCACGTGACGACGAGCACCACCACCTCCACGCTCGGCAGATATGCCGCGCCGCTCCTCCTCGGCGCGGTCCTGGGTCTTTCCGCGATCACGCCCGCGGGCGCGCAGGCGGTCGCTCCGACGGCCGCGGCGACCCCGACGGAGACGAGCCGTCCGACCCGTCAGGGTCCGGCCTCGGTCGCCGATCTCGCCGAACGGCTGCAGGGCGCGGTCGTCAACATCTCGACCTCGCAGACGGTGGCGGCGGAGAAGTCGATCCCGATCCCGCAGGCGCCGGACGGTTCGCCGCTGCAGGAGTTCTTCGACGAGTTCTTCAAGAACCAGATGGGCAAGAACGGCGGCGCGCCGCGCAAGATCCAGTCGCTCGGCTCGGGCTTCGTGATCGATCCGACCGGCCTCGTCGTCACCAACAACCACGTCATCGACGGGGCCGACGAGATCACCGTCAACTTCACCGACGGCTCCAAGCTGAAGGCGGAGATCGTCGGTCGCGACAAGAAGACCGACATCGCGCTCCTACGGGTCAAGCCGCAGAAGTCGCTCACCGCGGTCGCGTTCGGCGACAGCGACGAGGCGCGGGTCGGCGACTGGGTGATGGCGATCGGCAATCCGTTCGGCTTCGGCGGTTCGGTGACGCTCGGCATCGTCTCGGCGCGCAACCGGGACATCCATTCCGGCCCCTACGACAACTTCATCCAGACCGACGCGGCGATCAACAAGGGCAACTCCGGCGGCCCGCTGTTCGACATGTACGGTCAGGTGATCGGCATCAACACGGCGATCGTCTCGCCGACCGGCGGCTCGATCGGCATCGGCTTCGCTGTGCCCTCGAAGACCGCCTCGGCGGTGGTGGCGCAGCTGCAGAAGTTCGGCGAGACGCGGCGCGGTTGGCTCGGCGTGCGCATCCAGGGCGTCTCCGACGACATCGCCGAGAGCCTCGGCATGAAGCAGGCGAAGGGCGCGCTCGTCGCCGGCGTCACCGAAAAGGGGCCGGCGGAGAAGGCCGGGCTCCAGGCCGGCGACGTGATCGTCAAATTCGACGGCAAGGACGTTCCGAACGTCCGCGAACTGCCGCGCATGGTCGCCGACACGCCGGTCGACAAGACCGTCGACGTGGTGGTGTTGCGCAAGGGCAAGGAGGCGACCTTCAAGGTCGAGCTCGGCCGGCTGGAAGAGGGCGAGAAGGCCGCCGAGAAGGAGACCTCCGGCAAGCCCGACGCGGCGAAGCCGGCGACGCCGGCGGCGAAGGTCGCGGGCGTCACGCTCGGCGCGCTCGATCAGGCCGCGCGGACGGCCTTCAAGATCAAGGATCAGATCGCCAAGGGCGTCGTCGTGACCGCGGTCGAGCCCGGTTCCGCCGCGGCGGAGAAGCGCGTGCAGGCCGGCGAGGTGATCCTCGAGGTCGGCCAGGAGGAGGTCGCGGGCCCCGACGACGTCGTCAAGAAGTTCGCGGCGCTCAAGGCCGGCGGGCAGAAGCGGGCGCTGGTGCTGATCTCGACCCCCGAGGGCGAAATGCGCTTCGTGACGCTGGCGGTGGAGTGAGGCGCGCGCCACGGGAGAGTTCGGGACGGCGTCGGAGCGATCCGACGCCGTTTTCGATTTTCGCGCTCAGCTCGATCGGCGCAGACGGTAGAGCACGTGCCGCCGCATCGGATGGCCGATGGGCACGAGCGGGTGGTCGAAGTCCTCGACCGGATCTCGGGTCATGCCGAGACGCTCCATCACCGCGCGTGAACGCTGGTTGTCGGCCAGGGTCACGGCGACGATCTCGGCGAACCCGCCCGGTCCGAAGCCCCAGTCGACCGCCGCTCGCGCCGCCTCGGACGCCAGTCCCCGACCCCAGGCGGCGCGTTCGATGCGCCAACCGACTTCGACGGCGGGCGTGAAGGGCGCGTCGAAGGGGATGCGCTGCAGGCCGACGACGCCGAGAAACCGGCCGGTCGCGCGTTCCTCGAGGGCGGACATGGCGAAGCCGTGGGCGGCGCGATGCGCCTCGTAGCGACGCATCGCCGCGAGCGTCTCGTCACGATCGAGCGTCGCGGGGAAATGCCGCATCACCTCCGGGTCGGCGTTGATCGCGGCGAAGGCGTCGAGATCGACGGCGCGGAAGGGGCGCAGCGTCAGTCGGGCGGTCTCGAGATGCATCGGCGCGGTCCTCGTCGGCGTCGTTTGGACGGCGGTCCTCACGCTCCGACGAAATCGGCTCTTCGATAGCCCTGCAGGTAGAGGAGGGCGGTCAGGTCGCCGTGGTCGATGCGGGCGGCCGCTTCCGCCGCCACCTTCGGCTTGGCGTGGAAGGCGACGCCGAGGCCGGCGTCGCGGATCATGGCGAGGTCGTTGGCGCCGTCGCCCACCGCCAGGGTCAGCGGCAGCGGCACCTTCCGGGTCTCGGAAAGCTCGTGCAGGGCGGCGCGCTTGGCGTCCTGACCGACGATCGGCTCGCCGACCCGGCCGGCGAGTTTTCCGTCCTCTTCGATCAGGGTGTTGGAGCGATGCTCGTCGAAGCCGATCATCTTCGAGATCGGGCCGGTGAAGACGGTGAAGCCGCCGGAGACGAGCGCCGTATAGGCGCCGTTCGCCTTCATCGTGCGGACCAGTTCGATCGCGCCGGGGGTGAGGCGGATGCGTTCGGCGATCACCTTGCCGACGACCAAGGCGGGAAGCCCGGCGAGCAGGCCGACGCGTTCCCTGAGCGCCGGCTCGAAGGCGATCTCGCCGCGCATGGCGCGTTCGGTGATCGTCGCGATCTTTTCCTTCAGACCGAGTTCGGCGGCCAGTTCGTCGATGCACTCCTGGCCGATCATGGTCGAATCCATGTCGGCGACGAGCAGGCCCTTGGCGCGGGCGCGAACCGGCTGAACGACGACGTCGACGGCCGCGCCGAGGGCGACGCGCAGATCCTCGGCGATCTCCTTCTCGGTGCCGGGCTCGAGCGTCACGAAGACGTCGGCCGCGACGCCCGTCGCCAGGACGGCGGTGTCGCCGCCGGAAAGCCGCAGGCGGGCGGCTTCGATCAGCGCGTCGGTGACGGCGGGGGCGGTCGGGGCCGAGATCAGGGTTGCGACATGGGTCATGATCGTGAACAAGCTCCGGATCGATCGGCGAGCGACGGGGCGAGGAGATGAAGGGCGAGGGGGAAAGCTTTCCGCGCGCGGTGCTTATCGCAGGGCCGACGGCGAGCGGCAAGTCGGCGGTGGCGCTGGAGCTCGCGCGCGCCTTCGGCGGCGTGGTGATCAACGCCGACTCGATGCAGATCTACGACGGCCTGCGTCTCCTCACCGCCCGTCCGAGCGCGGCCGAAGAGGCGCTCGCGCCGCACCGCCTCTACGGCCACGTCGATCCGAGCCGTTCCTTTTCGGTCGTCGACTGGCTCGCCGACGTGGCGGCGACGCTCGACGATCTTCATCTTCAGGAAGAGATTCCGTTGCCGATCTTCGTCGGCGGCACCGGGCTCTATTTCGAGGCTCTCACCAAGGGCTTGGCCCCGGTTCCCGAAGTTGCAGAAGAGATTCGGGCGCATTGGCGAGGGCGGGCGGCGGAGGTCGGGGCGGAGGCGCTCCACCGTGATCTCGCCCTGCGCGATCCGGCGATGGCGGAGCGGCTGCGCCCGACCGACACGCAACGGCTGACGCGGGCGCTCGAGGTGATCGAGGCGACCGGGCGCTCGCTCGCCGACTGGCAGGCCGAGCCGCATTCGTCGCCGCTCGTCGCGCCGGAAGACGCGGTCAGGATCGTGCTCGAACCGGAGCGGGCGACGCTGCACGCGCGGATCGCGCGGCGGTTCCATGCGATGGTCGAGGGGGGGGCGGTCGACGAGGCGGCGAGCTTCGCGGCGCGAGGACTTTCTCCGGATCTGCCGGCGACGCGGGCGATCGGGGTGGCGGCGCTGGCCGACGCGGCGGCGGGGCGGATCTCCCTCGAAGAGGCGATCGAACGCGGGATCGTCGAGACGCGGCAATATGCGAAACGCCAGTCGACCTGGCTGCGCGGGCGGATGGGCGAGTGGGCGCGTGAAGCCACGGTGGAAGCGGCGATCGCCACGGCGGCTGCGACGATCCGGCGCGGGTGGCGGGCCTCTTGACCGAGTACGCCGGCGCGTCTACGGTGCGCCCGTTCGAAGTTCCGGAGAGGATCTGCGGCCCATGTCGCACAGGGACATTCTCGTACTCGTATCGCGCGCCGCTGACGGAGCCTGAAGGCTTCGGCAATCGACAGCGAGCGCGCGGATCAAGGCCCCCCACCGGGGCCTTTTTTGTTACCTCCCCGGAAGACCCCAGACCCACTCGAGACGACGCGGCGAGAGACGCCGACAGACCGGAGAAGAGCCCATGTCACGGCAGATGACCGGAGCGGAAATGGTGATCACGGCCCTGCAGGATCAGGGCGTCGAGGTGCTCTTCGGCTATCCGGGCGGATCGGTGCTGCCGATCTACGACGAGATCTTCAAGCAGGAGAAGATCCGCCACGTCCTCGTCCGCCACGAGCAGGGCGCGGTCCATGCGGCGGAAGGCTATGCGCGGTCGACCGGCAAGGTCGGGGCGGTTCTCGTCACCTCCGGTCCGGGCGCGACCAACGCGGTCACCGGCCTCGCCGACGCGTTGATGGACAGCATTCCGGTCGTCTGCATCACCGGTCAGGTTCCCACCCATCTGATCGGCAACGACGCCTTCCAGGAGTGCGACACGGTCGGCATCACCCGGCCCTGCACCAAGCACAACTGGCTGGTGAAGAGCATCGACGATCTGCCGCGCATCCTGCACGAGGCCTTCCACGTCGCGAAGTCCGGCCGTCCCGGCCCGGTCGTCATCGACATTCCGAAGGACGTCCAGTTCGCCACGGGGACCTACGTCGGCCCGAAGAACATCTCGCACAAGACCTATCGCCCGAAGATCAAGGGCGACATGGAGGCGATCCGCAAGGCGGTCGAGATGATCGGCAAGGCGCATCGGCCGGTGTTCTACACCGGCGGCGGCGTCATCAACTCGGGCCCGGCGGCGTCGCAGCTGCTGCGTGAGCTGGTCAAGACGACCGGCTTCCCGATCACCTCGACGCTGATGGGGCTGGGCGCCTTCCCGGCCGAGCACGAGCAGTTCCTCGGCATGCTCGGCATGCACGGCACGCTCGAGGCCAACATGGCGATGCACGAGTCGGACCTGATCGTGTGCGTCGGCGCGCGGTTCGACGACCGCATCACCGGCCGGCTCGACGCCTTCGCGCCGCTCGCCAAGAAGATCCACATCGACATCGATCCGTCCTCGATCAACAAGATCATCAAGGTCGACGTGCCGATCGTCGGCGACGTCGCCCATGTGCTCGAGGACATGATCCGGGTGTGGAAGCAGACCCAGCCGGAGGTCGACAAGAAGGCCCTCGACAAGTGGTGGAAGAAGATCGACAGCTGGCGGGCGCGCAAGTGCCTCGCCTATCGCGGCTCCGACGAGATCATCAAGCCGCAATACGCGATCCAGCGCCTCTATGAGCTGACCAAGAAGAAGGACGTCTACATCACGACCGAGGTCGGTCAGCATCAGATGTGGGCGGCGCAGTTCTTCAAGTTCGACGAGCCGAACCGCTGGATGACCTCGGGCGGCCTGGGCACCATGGGCTACGGCATTCCCGCGGCGGTCGGCGTGCAGATGGCGCATCCGAAGAGCCTGGTCATCGACATCGCCGGCGAGGCTTCGGTGATGATGACGATGCAGGAGATCTCGACGGCGGTGCAGTATCGTCTGCCGATCAAGATCTTCATCCTGAACAACCACTACATGGGCATGGTCCGGCAGTGGCAGGAGCTGCTGCACGGCGGGCGCTATTCGGAGAGCTATTCGGAGGCGCTGCCCGACTTCGTCAAGCTCGCGGACGCCTTCGGCGGCGTCGGCATCCGCTGCGACAAGCCGGCCGATCTCGACGCGGCGATCCTCGAGATGATCGACACGCCGAAGCCGGTGATCTTCGACTGCATCGTCGATCCGGCCGAGAACTGCTTCCCGATGATCCCGTCGGGCAAGGCGCACAACGAGATGCTCTTCGGCGACATGGTCGAGGACATCGGCTCCGTCATCGACGAAAAGGGCAAGATGCTGGTGTGAGGCGGCGCGGGGGAGACCCCGCGCCCTTCGCCGTTTCGTCCGAATTTTCTCATCCGATTTGGCGGTACTTCCCATGAACACCACGCACTATCCCTCGCAGGTCGTCTTCGAGAGCCCCGAGACCCACACGCTTTCGGTGATCGTCGACAACGAGCCGGGCGTCCTCGCCCGCGTCGTCGGCCTGTTCTCGGGCCGCGGCTACAACATCGAATCTCTGACCGTGTCGGAGACCGAGCACGAGGCGCATCTGTCGCGCATCACCATCGTCACCACCGGCACGCCGATGGTGATCGAGCAGATCAAGAACCAGTTGGCGCGCCTGGTGCCGGTGCATCGGGTCGTCGACCTGACGGTCAACGGCCGGGTGCTGGCGCGCGAGCTGGCGCTGATCAAGGTGAAGGGCAAGGGCGACGCCCGGGTCGAGGCGCTGCGCCTCGCCGACGCCTTCCGCGCCCGGGTGGTCGACGCGACCACCGAGAGCTTCGTCTTCGAGATCACGGGCAAGACCGACAAGATCGACGAGTTCGTCGGTCTGATGGGCCCGCTCGGCCTCGTCGAATACTCCCGCACCGGCGTCGCCGCGATCGCGCGCGGGCCGGAGCCGATGTGATCGATCGCGCGCGCCGAGACGCTTCGAACGCCCGCCCTGCGTGAACGCCGGGCGGGCGTTCCGCCTTTTACGCGAGCGATCCGCGGCTTTCCGGACACGGACGGGAATATTTTCGCGAGCCCCGTGGCGCTCATTCCCGCCGTCCGATATTCGCCGCAATGCGGATCCAACGCGGAGCCGCGACGAGGCGAACCGCCGCTTCGTCGATCTTCGGACATCGGCCCCCCCATGACCTCTCCCGACGCTTCGTCTCCGCGCCCGATCGACGCGCCCGCGCGCTCGCGCCCCGTCGAATTCCTGCTCGACCACGAATTCTCGATCGCCTTCGTGGCTCTGTCGCTGCTCGTCGTCACGCCGGTGTTCCTGGTCGACGTGCCGCCGCTCGCCGACTACGTGAACCATCTGGCGCGGATGCGGGTGATCGCGGTCGAGGGCGTCGATCCGCACCTCTCCGCCTTCTATCGGATCGACTGGCAGCTGATCCCCAATCTGGCGATGGATCTGATCGTGCCGGCGCTCGATCGCTTCCTCGACATCTATCGGGCCGGGCAGATCTTCACGGCGTTGACGCTGCTCGCCATGGTCACCGGACCGATGGCGGTGCACCGGGCGCTCTACGGGCGCTACAACGCCTTTCCGTTGGTCGCCTTCGTCCTCGTCTACAACGGCATCCTGCTGTTCGGGATGATGAACTACCTGCTCGGCGTCGGTCTCGCGATGTGGGGGCTGGCGCTGTGGATCTGGTTGCAGGAGAGGCCGTTGTGGCTCCGGCTCGTCGTCTCGACGGCGCTCTGCCTCGTGCTCTACGTCTGCCATCTCTACGCGGTCGGGCTCTATGGGCTGGCGATCGGCTCCTATGAGCTGTGGGCGTGGGCGAAGCGCCGGTTTCGCTTCGATCGCGCTCTGGCGCTCGATCTCGTCGCTCTGATCGTGCCGGTTCTGCCGCTCGTGCCGCTGTTGATGCGCTCGTCGACCTGGGGGTTGGTCAAAGAGGCGGTCTGGGATTCGCAGAGCAAGATCGCCGGGCTCGAACTGGTCTTCCGCACCTATGTCGACACCCACGATCTGGCGCTGCTGGCGCTCGGCTCCGTGGCGCTCGGATGGGCCTTGAGGCGCGGCATTCTGTCGGTGCACGGGGCGGCCATGCCGCTCGCGGCGTTCGGCTTCGCGGTGTTCCTGGCGATGCCCTACACGCTGTTCGGCTCGGAGATGGCGGATCAGCGGATGCCGGTGGCGCTGCTTTTGATGCTCGTCGGCTTCGTCCATCTCGATCCGGAGGACAAGTGGTCGAAGGCCGGGTTCCTGGCGCTGGTGGTCGGCTTCGCGGTGTTGCGGGTCGCCGACGTGTCGTCGCACTGGCAGCGGATCGGCGCGGTCTACGCCGACATCCGCGCCTCGCTCGCCAGCGTGCCGCGCGGCGCGCGGATGCTGGTCTCGGTCGCCGACGATCCGAAGGGCACCGAGACGATCCAGGCCTCGATTTCGCACGCGCCGTGTCTGGCGATGATCGAACGTTCGGCGCTGGTCTCGACCGCCTTCGCGGTCAAGGGCAAGCAGATCATGACGGTGAAGCCGCCCTATCACGATCAGGTCGACACCGAGGACGGCGAACCGCCGCGCGTCTCGCAGCTCGTCGCCACGTCCTACGTGCGCGACGACGACGAACCGCGCGATCACTTCTGGGACAATTGGACGGTCGACGACGACTACGTCTTCGTCCTCTACACCGAGCGCGAGGCGGACAATCCGGATCCGAGCAATCTCGATCTGGTCTGGGACGGCCGCAACTTCCAGCTCTACAAGGTCAAGAAGGACGAGGGCGCGGGCGCGACGCGGACGCCGGCGACGGGCCGGACGCCGGGGTGAACGGGGCTCAGTCGAGAACCGTCGCCTCATAGGCGCGCAGCGCCATCGCCATGTCGAAGTGGACGAGCTTGGTGATGGTGGCGACGACGTCGGCGAGTTCGTTCGCCGGCCGGGTCGACCGCCGCAGCAGCTCCCCGACGAATTCGCCCGCGAAGCGGCCATAGGCTCGGACATGGTCGTGGGGCAGGATGCGGCGCTCGCGCTGTTCGAGGCCGATGCGGGTGACCCTGCGGACGTAGTCCTCGCCGATCTCCTCGGTGAAGAGGTGGATCCAATGCTCGATCTGCCGCGCCTCGATCACCTCGTCGTCGGTTTCTGCGAAACCGGGGAGGAGAGGCTCCCGCGCGATATCCTGGGCCAAGCAATTCGCAGCAAAGGCCAACGCATCACCCAGTTGCGGGGTCTCGGCGGCGAGCCTGCTGCGATCGATTTCCGCGATGCCGAGATCTGCGAATGCTTCTTCGATTGTCGCGTGCATCGGGTTCTGCGTCCTTTCCGTGGGCGTTGAACTTCGATGGACGCTCAAAGATTGAGCGCCCGACGACCTTCGACGCTCATCAGATCGTGCAGGAGTTGAAAAATCAAAAATTCAACGCGTCAGGCTCGGCGTTTTTCCAAATGCGGATAGTGAAACCACCGGTTGCGGTATGGGGGTATCGACGCAAGCTGCCTTTGGGGAAAGTGAGGCGATCGCGCGTCGCTCCCTCTTGACCGCGGTCGTCGCGCGGGCTACCGATGCGCGCGAAGCCGTACCGTACGGTACAGTACGCTGCACTGCGAAAGCGAAGGCGCGACGTGTCCTCGACGACGTCCGATCCGACCGACGAGAGCCTGCCGACCGAGCGCCAGATCGGCGTGCTCGACGCGGTGCTGCGTCTGCTCGTCGAGGAGGGCGACCGGCTGACCATGACGGGCGTGGCGCGGGCGGCGTCGTGCTCGAAAGAGACGCTCTACAAGTGGTTCGGCGACCGCGACGGCCTCCTGGTCGCGACGGTGCGCTGGCAGGCGGCGCAGGTTCGGGTCGGGCCGATCGACCGGTCGCGGCTCGATCGGGCGAGCCTGACCGAGCGGCTGGAGGAATTCGCGGTCAACTGGTTGACGGTGATCGGGTCGGAGACCTCGGTCGCGCTCAATCGGGTGGCGATCGGCGCGGCGGCGAAGACGCGCGGCGGCGAGATCCACACGCTCGGCGCGATCGTTCTGGAGAACGGCCGCTTCGCCATGGGGCGGCGGCTGAAGCCCGTCCTGGAGGCGGGTCGGGCCGCCGGCCTTCTCGACTTCGAGGAGGCGGAAGAGGCCTTCCGCACCTTCTTCGGGCTCGTCGCCCGCGACACTCAGATCCGGTTGCTGCTCGGCGACCGGATCGACGCCCACCCCGAGACCATCCGCCGGGACGCCCGACGGGCGGTCCGGCAATTCCTGACGCTCCACGGAGCAGAACCCGCGGTCGGTTGACGACCGTCACTCACGGAAGGAAACGCGAGATGCGCGTCTATTACGATTCCGATGCCGATCTCAATCTGATCAAGGGCAAGAAGGTCGCCGTCGTCGGCTACGGCTCGCAGGGCCGGGCGCACGCGCTGAACCTCAAGGACAGCGGCTGCAAGGAGATCCGGATCGCGCTGAAGGCCGGTTCGACCACCGCCGCGAAGGTCGTCGCCGACGGCCTCGAGGTGATGACCGTCGCCGAGGCCGCCGGCTGGGCCGACCTGATCATGATGGCGACCCCGGACGAGCTGCAGGCCGACATCTACAAGGGCGAGATCGCCCCGCACATCCGCGACGGCGCGGCGATCGCCTTCGCCCACGGCCTCAACGTCCACTTCGGCCTGATCGAGCCGAAGAAGACCGTCGACGTCGTCATGATCGCGCCGAAGGGCCCGGGCCACACCGTGCGCGGCGAATATCAGAAGGGCGGCGGCGTGCCGTGCCTGATCGCCGTCCATCAGGACGCCTCGGGCAACGCCCACGACCTCGCGCTCTCCTACGCCTGCGGCGTCGGCGGCGGCCGTTCGGGCGTCATCGAGACCAACTTCCGCGAAGAGTGCGAGACCGACCTGTTCGGCGAGCAGGTCGTGCTGTGCGGCGGCCTCGTCGAGCTGATCCGCGCCGGCTTCGAGACCCTGGTCGAGGCGGGCTACGCCCCCGAGATGGCCTATTTCGAGTGTCTGCACGAAGTGAAGCTGATCGTCGACCTCATCTACGAGGGCGGCATCGCCAACATGAACTACTCGATCTCCAACACCGCCGAGTGGGGCGAGTACGTCACCGGCCCGCGCATCGTCACCTCCGAGACCAAGGCGGAGATGAAGCGCGTCCTGACCGACATCCAGACCGGCCGCTTCACCTCGGAGTGGATGCAGGAGTACCGCGCCGGCCTCGCCCGCTTCAAGGCGACCCGGCGTCTGGCCGACGAGCATCCGATCGAAGAGGTCGGCGCCCGTCTTCGCGGCATGATGCCGTGGATCGGCAAGAACAAGCTGGTCGACAAGGCGAAGAACTGAGCGTCGCGTCGGGATCGGCGTCGATGAGGGAAGGCCGGGCGTTCGCCCGGCCTTTCGCGCTTCTCATACCAGCCCGATGAATTTCCGACTCGCGGGGGATTCCCACGGAGGCGCGA
>JAJTBO010000032.1 GCA_021286855.1 Hyphomicrobiales bacterium
TCGACTCGAACTCGAAGCCCTTGCCGGACTCGTTCGGCTCGATGTGGAACTTCACTCGGGCGAACTGGCCGGTGCCGCCGGTCTGCTTCTTGTGGGTGTAGTCGATGTCGGCGGCGCGACGGATGGTCTCGCGATAGGCGACCTGCGGAGCGCCGACGTTGACTTCGACCTTGTGGGTGCGCTTCAGGATGTCGACCTTGATGTCGAGGTGAAGCTCGCCCATGCCCTTGATGATGGTCTGACCGGACTCCGAGTCGGTGTTGACGCGGAAGGACGGATCCTCGGCCGCCAACTTGGCGAGCGCGATGCCCATCTTTTCCTGGTCGCCCTTCGACTTCGGCTCGACCGCCATCTCGATGACGGGTTCCGGGAACTCCATCTTCTCGAGAATGACCGGGTGGTTCGGGTCGCAGAGCGTGTCGCCGGTGCGGGTCTCCTTGAGGCCGACCAGAGCGACGATGTCGCCGGCGTAGGCCTCGGAGATCTCCTCACGGCTGTCGGCGTGCATGAGCACCATGCGGCCGACGCGCTCGTTCTTGCCGCGAACGGAGTTCAGCAGCGAGACGCCCTTCTCGAGCTTGCCCGAGTAGATGCGGCAGAAGGTCAGGATGCCGTACTGATCGTCCATCAGCTTGAAGCCGAGGAGAGCCAGCGGATCGCTGTCGGACGACTTGCGCTCGGTCTCGGTCTCGGTCTTGACGTCGATGCCCTTGATCGCCGGGCGATCGAGCGGCGACGGCAGATAGTCGACGACGGCGTCGAGGAGCGGCTGAACGCCCTTGTTCTTGAAGGCCGAGCCGCACAGGACCGGGTAGAAGGCGCCGGTGATGACGGCCTTGCGCAGGAGCCGCTTGATGGTCGCCTCGTCGGGCTCGTTGCCCTCGAGATAGGCTTCCATCGCGGCCTCGTCGAGCTCGACGCAGGCCTCGATCATCTCCATGCGAGCGGTCTCGCACTTGTCCTTCAGATCCGCCGGGATCTCTTCGTCGTGGTACTTGGCGCCGAGCGCCTCGTCTTCCCACACGACGGCCTTCATGCGGACGAGGTCCACGAGGCCCTTGAAGTTGGATTCGGCGCCGATCGGGATCTGGATCGGGATCGGACGCGCGCCGAGGCGGGTCTTGATGTCCGAGATGCAGCGGTCGAAGTCGGCGCCGATCTTGTCCATCTTGTTGGCGAAGACGATGCGCGGGACGTTGTACTTGTCGCCCTGACGCCACACGGTCTCGGTCTGCGGCTCGACGCCCTGGTTCGAATCCAGGACGCAGACGGCGCCGTCGAGCACGCGCAGCGAACGTTCGACTTCGATGGTGAAGTCGACGTGGCCGGGGGTGTCGATGATGTTCAGGCGCTTGCCGTTCCAGAACGTCGTGGTGGCCGCCGAAGTGATCGTGATGCCACGCTCCTGCTCCTGCTCCATGAAGTCCATGGTGGCGGCGCCGTCGTGCACTTCGCCGATCTTGTGGCTCTTACCGGAGTAATAGAGCACACGCTCGGTGGTCGTGGTCTTGCCGGCATCGATGTGGGCCATGATGCCGAAATTGCGATAGTCTTCGATGGCGTGCGTACGGGGCATGATCGACCTCGTCGGTTACGTCTAAAGCGGAACTCACCAGCGGTAATGGGAGAAGGCGCGGTTCGCCTCCGCCATGCGGTGGGTATCCTCCCGCTTCTTCACCGCGTTGCCGCGGTTGTTCGACGCGTCGAGCAGCTCCGCAGAGAGGCGCTCCGTCATCGTCTTTTCGTTGCGGCCACGGGTGGCCGTGAGCAGCCAGCGGATCGCCAGAGCCTGGCGACGCTCGGTGCGAACCTCGACCGGCACCTGGTAGGTGGCGCCGCCGACGCGACGCGACCGAACTTCGATCTGCGGCGCAACGTTCTCGAGAGCCTGATGGAAGATCGACAGCGGATCCTGCCGAGTCTTCTTCTCGATCAGATCGAAGGCGCCGTAGACGATCGTCTCGGCGACCGACTTCTTGCCGTCTTCCATCACGTTGTTCATGAACTTGGAAACGATGACATCCCCGAACTTCGGATCCGGGTTGATCTCACGCTTCTCGGCAGAGTGACGACGGGACATATGTCTTCCTCGGTCGTTCGAAACTTAAGGTTTACCAGATCACTTCGGACGCTTGGCGCCGTACTTCGAACGGCGCTGCTTGCGGTCCTTGACGCCCTGGGTGTCGAGGACGCCGCGCAGGATGTGATAGCGCACGCCGGGAAGGTCCTTGACGCGGCCGCCGCGGATCATGACCACCGAGTGCTCCTGAAGGTTGTGACCTTCGCCCGGGATGTAGCCGATCACTTCGAAGCCGTTGGTCAGACGAACCTTGGCGACCTTGCGGAGCGCGGAGTTCGGCTTCTTCGGCGTCGTGGTGTAGACGCGAGTGCACACGCCGCGCTTCTGCGGGCACGCTTCCATGGCCGGCGCCTTGTTGCGCTTCGTGGGGGCCTGCCGCGGGCTGCGGATGAGCTGGTTGATCGTCGGCATTCGTCTTCAGCCTTCTCGTGACCAGGGCCCTCGGGCCCCCTCTTTCCTGCGCTCGGCGCGTCCTCGTGCGACTGCCTGGGGAACACCACCGGGCGGCGAACCGTTTCCTCGAGGGAACGAACGAAAAGCACCGGATCAGGGGAAGAACCTCCCCGTCCGGCGCGAAACTCAGAGGACCGAGCGGACTCGGTCATGATCTTCGGCTTTTCGCATCGCCATCCCGGCAGCGTCTCGGCGCCCTGTTCCGTTCGAAAGGCCGAACGAAGCATCGGCGGCCGACGGGCCTGCCGCGAAAGTGGGCGGAACCTACTCGCCTCTCCCCCCTCCGTCAAGGGGGTGGACCCGGTAAAACGTCAGGAAAATCGCCGCTTCCCGAGTCCTCCGGCCGAACTCGCGGAATCCTGCGGTTCGATGACGAAGGTCATGCAAGTCTTCGGCTTTCCGAAGTGGGCGAATCCCCGAATCGTCGCACGAAGAGGTTTCCGCGCCGACGTCGAACGACGTCTCGTCACCTTCGATTCGAGAAATCGCCGGCGACGACTCCGCTTCTTCCTACCGGGGATTCCGCAAGACGACCCGATTCGGAACAGAAGTACGGCGAAGATTCGAACGATTCCCGTGAAGGATCTCGAATAAGCCTTCGACGACGGAGCGGCGGCCGGCAAGATCCGGCGTCACCGGGCGCCGCGAGCGCCCGAAATGAAAGACGCCGCGGTCTGGGCCGCGGCGTCTTTCGATTTCTTGCGTCCGATCCGACTCACTCGGCGGCGGGCAGCGCCGGGGTCTCGACGCCGGGACCGCCCTGCGTCTTGCGCTCCTCGACGATCAAGTCGTCGCGGTGGCGAGCGATCTGGCGGACGCGGTTCATCACCGAGCCGGTGCCGGCCGGGATCAGGCGACCGACGATGACGTTCTCCTTGAGGCCTTCCAGCGCGTCGATCTTGCCGGCGACGGCCGCTTCCGTGAGGACGCGGGTGGTCTCCTGGAACGAGGCGGCGGAGAAGAAGGAGCGGGTCTGCAGCGACGCCTTGGTGATGCCGAGCAGAATCGGCGTCCCCGAAGCGGGCTTCTTGCCCTCGGCGATCAGCTTCTCGTTCATCATGTCGAGGTCGAGGCGATCGATCTGCTCGCCGGAAATGATGTCCGACTCGCCCGGATCGGTGATCTCGACCTTCTGCAGCATCTGGCGAACGATCACCTCGATGTGCTTGTCGTTGATGATGACGCCCTGCAGTCGGTAGACTTCCTGGATCTCGTTGACGAGGAACGCCGCGAGAGCCTCCACGCCCTTGATCGCCAGAATGTCGTGCGGCGCCGGGTTGCCGTCGAGGATGTACTCGCCCTTCTCGATGGTGTCGCCGTCCTGGAGATGGACGTGCTTGCCCTTCGGGATCAGGTATTCGATCGGCTCGCCGCCGTCCGTCGGCTCGATCAGGATGCGGCGCTTGTTCTTGTAGTCGCGGCCGAAGCGGATGGTGCCGTCGGTCTCCGCGATGATCGCGTGGTCCTTCGGGCGACGCGCCTCGAACAGTTCGGCGACGCGCGGCAGACCGCCGGTGATGTCGCGGGTCTTGGCGCTCTCCAGCGGGATACGCGCGACGACGTCGCCGGCGTGCACCTTGGAGTTCGGATCGACCGAGAGAATCGCGTCGACGGGGAGCGTGTAACGCGCCTCGCCGCCGCGGCTCAGACGGGAGATCTTGCCGTCGACGCCCTTGATGATGATCGCCGGCTTCAGATCCGAGGTCCGGGTCGAGGCGCGCCAGTCGACGACGACTCGCTTGGTGATGCCGGTCGCCTCGTCGGTGGTCTCCTGCATGGTCTGACCGTCGACCAGATCTTCGTAGGCGATGACGCCTTCGACTTCGGTCAGGATCGGACGGGTGTAGGGATCCCACTCGGCGATGCGCTGGCCGCGCTTCACCTTGTCGCCCTCGTCGACGAACAGACGGGCGCCGTAGATCAGACGATGGGTGGCGCGCTCCGAACCGTCGGCGTCGACGACGGCGACGGTGACGTTGCGGCCCATGACGATCAGGCGGCCTTCCGAGTCGCGCACCACGTTGCGGTTCTTGATGGCGATGGTGCCTTCGAAGTTCGATTCGACGAAGGAGCTGTCGACCACCTGCGCCGTGCCGCCGACGTGGAAGGTGCGCATGGTGAGCTGGGTGCCCGGCTCGCCGATCGACTGGGCGGCGATGACGCCGACCGCCTCGCCCATGTTGACGGGCGTGCCGCGCGCCAGGTCGCGGCCGTAGCACTGCACGCAGACGCCGATCTTGGTCTCGCAGGTCAGCACCGAGCGGATCTTGACCGACTGGATGCCGGCGGCCTCGATCTTCTTGACGTGCGGTTCCTCGATCATCACGCCCTTCGGCACGATCAGATCGCCGTTCGCCGGATCGGTCAGATCTTCCGCCGCGACGCGGCCGAGGATGCGGCTGCCGAGGGTGGCGACGACCTGACCGGCGTCGACGATCGCCTGTACGTGGATGCCGTTCTGCGAACCGCAGTCCTGATCGGTGATGATCGAATCCTGCGCCACGTCGACGAGACGACGGGTGAGGTAACCCGAGTTCGCGGTCTTCAAGGCGGTGTCGGCCAGACCCTTACGGGCGCCGTGGGTCGAGTTGAAGTACTCGAGCACGGTCAGGCCTTCCTTGAAGTTCGAGATGATCGGGGTTTCGATGATCTCGCCCGACGGCTTCGCCATCAGGCCGCGCATGGCGGCGAGCTGGCGCATCTGGGTCGGAGAGCCACGGGCGCCGGAGTGCGACATCATGTAGATCGAGTTGATCTGCTTCTGACGACCGGTCTCCTGATCGATCTGGACCGTGGAGATGCGCTTCATCATCTCCTCGGCGATGCGGTCGGTGCACTTCGCCCAGGCGTCGACGACCTTGTTGTACTTCTCACCCTGGGTGATCAGGCCGTCCTGGTACTGCTGTTCGAATTCCTTCGCGGCGGCCTGGGTCTCCTCGACCATCTTCGGCTTGGTGTCCGGGATGACCATGTCGTCCTTGCCGAACGAGATGCCCGCCTTGAAGGCGTTGCGGAAGCCGAGCGACATGATGCGGTCGCAGAAGATCACCGTCTCCTTCTGACCGCAGGTCCGGTAGACCGCGTCGATCATCCCCGAGATGTTCTTCTTCGTCATCTGCTGATTGCAGACGTCGAACGTGATTCCCGGATGGTTCGGCAAGAGCTCACCGATGAACATACGACCCGGAGTGGTTTCGTAGATCTTGGAGTACTCGTTACCGTCCTTGTCGACACCCTTCCAACGACCACGGATCTTGGTGTGCAGGGTGATCACCTTGTTGTCCAAGGCGTGCTGCATCTCACCGAGGTTGCCGAAGGCCATGCCTTCGCCCGGCTCGTTGGCGTTCATCAGCGACAGGTAGTAGAGGCCGAGAACGATGTCCTGGGACGGCACGATGATCGGCGCGCCGTTGGCCGGGTGCAGGATGTTGTTGGTCGACATCATCAGCACGCGCGCTTCGAGCTGAGCCTCGAGGCTCAGCGGCACGTGCACGGCCATCTGGTCGCCGTCGAAGTCGGCGTTGAACGCCGTGCAGACGAGCGGATGCAGCTGGATCGCCTTGCCCTCGATCAGCACCGGCTCGAAAGCCTGGATGCCGAGACGATGCAGCGTCGGGGCGCGGTTCAGCATCACCGGATGCTCGCGAATGACCTCGTCGAGGATGTCCCAGACCTCGGGACGTTCCTTCTCGACCAGCTTCTTCGCCTGCTTGACGGTCGACGACAGGCCCTTCGCGTCGAGACGCGAGTAGATGAAGGGCTTGAACAGCTCGAGCGCCATCTTCTTCGGCAGGCCGCACTGATGCAGCTTCAGCTCCGGACCGACGACGATGACCGAACGGCCGGAGTAGTCGACGCGCTTGCCGAGCAGGTTCTGACGGAAGCGGCCCTGCTTGCCCTTGAGCATGTCGGCGAGCGACTTCAGCGGACGCTTGTTGGCACCGGTGATGACGCGGCCGCGGCGGCCGTTGTCGAACAGCGCATCGACCGCTTCCTGAAGCATGCGCTTCTCGTTGCGGATGATGATGTCCGGGGCGCGCAGCTCGATCAGGCGCTTCAGACGGTTGTTGCGGTTGATGACGCGACGGTAGAGGTCGTTCAGGTCCGAGGTCGCGAAGCGGCCGCCGTCGAGGGGGACGAGCGGGCGCAGATCCGGCGGGATCACCGGCACGACGGTCAGAATCATCCACTCGGGCCGGTTGCCCGACTCGATGAAGCTCTCGACCAGCTTCAGGCGCTTGGCGAGCTTCTTCGGCTTCAGCTCGCCGGTGGCTTCCGCGATCTCGACGCGCAGGTCGTCGGCGATCTTCGGCAGATCCATCGCCGAGAGCATGTCGCGAATCGCTTCCGCGCCGATCGAGGCGGTGAAGCTGTCCTCGCCGTAGTCGTCCTGAGCGCGAACGTACTCCTCTTCGGAGAGCAGCTGATGCAGCTTCAGCGGCGTCAGGCCCGGCTCGGTGACGACGTAGTTCTCGAAGTAGAGGATGCGCTCGAGATCCTTGAGCGTCATGTCCATCAGCATGCCGATGCGGCTCGGCAGCGACTTCAGGAACCAGATGTGGGCGACCGGGGCGGCGAGCTCGATGTGGCCCATGCGCTCGCGGCGGACGCGCGACAGGGTCACTTCGACGCCGCACTTCTCGCAGATGACGCCCTTGTACTTCATCCGCTTGTACTTGCCGCACAAGCACTCGTAGTCCTTGATCGGTCCGAAGATCCGGGCGCAGAACAGACCGTCGCGCTCCGGCTTGAAGGTCCGGTAGTTGATCGTCTCGGGCTTCTTGATCTCGCCGTAGGACCAGGAGAGGATCTTCTCAGGGCTGGCGATGGAGATCCGGATGGCGTCGAAGACCGGCGCCGTCGGGGTCTGGGGCGAGAAGATGTTCATCACGTCTTGATTCATCGGCCGTCTCCTGTCGGCGCCGTCCTCGCCCCTGCCGCCGGGGCGCGGGTGCGGTTCGCCGCGAGATATCCTGTCACTCGGCTCGGTCCGCGGGGGTCGGCGGGATCGCCGCTCTCCTCACGCGTCCGGCGCTTCGAACGCCAACACCTGCGGCGGGGAGAAGAACCCCTCCCCGCCCGGGCGGCGGATCACTCCGCCGCCTGCGCTTCCCCATCGCCGCCCTCTTCGCCTTCGGCCAGCGGGCCGGGGGCGTCGACGAGCTCGACGTTGAGGCTGAGCGAGCGCATTTCCTTGACGAGAACGTTGAAGCTCTCCGGGATGCCGGCCTCGAAGGTGTCGTCGCCACGGACGATCGCCTCGTAGACCTTGGTGCGGCCGGCGACGTCGTCCGACTTCACCGTCAGCATTTCCTGCAGCGTGTAGGCCGCGCCGTAGGCTTCGAGCGCCCAGACTTCCATTTCGCCGAAGCGCTGGCCGCCGAACTGCGCCTTGCCGCCCAGCGGCTGCTGGGTGACGAGCGAGTAGGGGCCGATCGAACGGGCGTGGATCTTGTCGTCGACCAGATGGTGCAGCTTCAGCATGTAGATGTAGCCGACCGTGACCTTGCGGTCGAACTGATCGCCGGTGCGCCCGTCGAAGAGGGTGACCTGACCGGAGTGGGCGAGACCCGCTCGGTCGAGCGCCGCCTCGATGTCGTGCTCCTTGGCGCCGTCGAAGACCGGGGTGGCGATCGGAACGCCTTTGCGGACGGTCTCGGCCAGACGAACCACCGAGGCGTCGTCGTAGTCCGACGGCTGCTCGCCCTTGATGTTGGCGCCGTAGATCTCCTCGATCTCGCCGCGCAGGGGCGTCATGTCGCCGGACTTGCGATAGGCCTCGAGCATGGCGTCGATCTTCTTGCCCATGCCGGCGCAAGCCCAGCCGAGATGGGTTTCGAGGATCTGGCCGACGTTCATGCGCGAGGGCACGCCGAGCGGGTTCAGCACGATGTCGACGTTGGTGCCGTCCTCGAGATAGGGCATGTCCTCGACCGGAACGATGCGAGAAACGACGCCCTTGTTGCCGTGACGGCCGGCCATCTTGTCGCCCGGCTGGATCTTGCGCTTGATGGCGACGAAGACCTTGACCATCTTCATGACGCCCGGGGGCAGCTCGTCGCCGCGCTGCAGCTTCTCCACCTTGTCGATGAAGCGCTGCTCGAGGCGGCGGCGGCTCTCGTCGTACTGACCGCGCAGAGCTTCGATCTCGCCCATCAGCTTCTCGTCGGCGGCGGCGAACATCCACCACTGCGAGCGAGGATACTCCTCGATCAGCTCCTGGGTCAGGACCTGCTCCTTCTTGAAGCCCTTCGGGCCGGAGATCGCGGTCTTGCCGATCAGCATCTCGGTCAGGCGGCCGTAGACGTTGCGGTCGAGGATCGCCTGCTCGTCGTCGCGGTCCTTGGCGAGGCGTTCGATCTCCTCGCGCTCGATCGCCATGGCGCGCTCGTCCTTCTCGACGCCGTGGCGGTTGAAGACGCGCACTTCGACGATGGTGCCCTGGACGCCCGGCGGCACGCGCAGCGAGGTGTCGCGGACGTCGGAGGCCTTCTCGCCGAAGATGGCGCGCAGAAGCTTCTCTTCCGGCGTCATCGGGCTCTCGCCCTTCGGCGTGATCTTGCCGACCAGGATGTCGCCCGGACGGACTTCCGCGCCGATGTAGACGATACCGGCTTCGTCGAGGTTCTTCAGAGCCTCTTCGGAGACGTTCGGGATGTCGCGAGTGATCTCTTCCGGACCGAGCTTGGTGTCGCGGGCCATCACCTCGAACTCTTCCAGATGGATCGAGGTGAAGACGTCGTCCTTGACGATGTTCTCGGAGAGAAGGATCGAGTCCTCGAAGTTGTAGCCGTTCCACGGCATGAAGGCGACGAGGACGTTGCGGCCGAGCGCCAGATCGCCGAGATCGGTCGAGGGACCGTCGGCGATGATGTCGCCCTTCTCGATGATGTCGCCGACGCGGACCAGCGGACGCTGGTTGATGCAGGTCGACTGGTTCGAGCGCTGGAACTTCATCAGCCGGTAGATGTCGACGCCGGACTTGGCCGGGTCGAGATCCTCGGTGGCGCGGATGACGATACGGGTCGCGTCGACCTGATCGACGACGCCGCCGCGCTTGGCGCCGATCGCGGCGCCCGAATCACGGGCGACGACCGATTCCATGCCGGTGCCGACGAAGGGCGCCTCGGCGCGCACCAGCGGCACGGCCTGACGCTGCATGTTCGAGCCCATCAGCGCGCGGTTGGCGTCGTCGTTCTCCAGGAACGGAATCAGCGCCGCGGCGACGGAGACCAACTGCTTCGGGGACACGTCCATGTAGTCGACGCGATCGACCGGAACCATCAACGGTTCGCCGGCGTGACGGCAGACGATCAGCTCTTCCTCGAGCCGGCCGTCCTTGTCCATGATGGCGTTCGACTGGGCGACGTAGTGCTTGTACTCCTCGGTCGCCGACATGTAGACGACTTCTTCGGTCACCCGTCCCTCGCGAACCTTGCGATAGGGGGATTCGATGAAGCCGTACTTGTTGACCCGCGCGAAGGTGGCGAGAGAGTTGATCAGACCGATGTTCGGGCCTTCCGGCGTCTCGATCGGGCACATGCGGCCGTAGTGGGTCGGATGCACGTCGCGGACTTCGAAGCCGGCGCGCTCGCGGGTCAGACCGCCCGGGCCGAGCGCCGAGAGACGACGCTTGTGCGTGATCTCGGAGAGCGGGTTGGTCTGGTCCATGAACTGCGAGAGCTGCGAGGAGCCGAAGAACTCGCGCACGGCGGCGGCCGCCGGCTTGGCGTTGATCAGGTCCTGCGGCATGACGGTGTCGATTTCGACACTGGACATGCGCTCCTTGATGGCGCGCTCCATGCGGAGCAGGCCGACGCGATACTGATTCTCCATCAGCTCGCCGACCGAACGGACGCGGCGGTTGCCGAGGTTGTCGATGTCGTCGATCTCGCCCTTGCCGTCGCGCAGGTCGACGAGGGTGCGGATCACCTCGAGGATGTCGTCCTTGCGCAGAGTCCGGACGGTGTCCTCGACCTGCAGGTCGAGGCGCATGTTCATCTTGACGCGGCCGACGGCGGAGAGGTCGTAGCGCTCGGCGTCGAAGAACAGCGAGTGGAACATCGCCTCCGCGGTCTCGATGGTCGGCGGCTCGCCGGGACGCATCACACGGTAGATGTCGAACAGCGCCTCTTCACGGCTCTCGTTCTTGTCGACGGCGAGCGTGTTGCGGATGTAGGCGCCGGTGTTGATGTGGTCGATGTCGAGGACCGGGATCTCGAGATGGCCGAGATCGAGGATCTGACGGATCAACTTCTCGGTCAGCTCCTGGCCGGCCTCGGCGTGGATCAGACCGGTCGAAGCGTCGACGATGTCCTCGGCGAGGTACTGGCCGACGACGTCCTCGTCGGAGACCTTGAGCGCCTTGAGGCCCTTTTCGGCGAGCTGCTTGGCGGCGCGGGCGGTCAGCTTCTTGCCGGCCTCGAGAATGACCTCGCCGGTGTCGGCGTCGATCAGGTCGGTGACGGCCTTGTAGCCGCGCATCCGCGCCGGATCATAGGGCACGCGCCAAGCCGAGCCGGAACGCTCGAACGACAGCTTGTTGTAGAAGGTGTCGAGGATGGTCTCGCCGTCCATGCCGAGCGCGAACAGCAGCGACGACACCGGAATCTTGCGGCGGCGGTCGATGCGCGCATAGACGATGTCCTTGGCGTCGAACTCGATGTCGAGCCAGGAGCCGCGATAGGGAATGATGCGCGCGGCGAAGAGCAGCTTGCCCGACGCGTGCGTCTTGCCCTTGTCGTGATCGAAGAAGACGCCCGGCGAGCGGTGCATCTGCGAGACGATGACGCGCTCGGTGCCGTTGACGATGAAGGTGCCGTTGTCGGTCATGAGCGGCATGTCGCCCATGAAGACGTCCTGCTCCTTGATGTCCTTGACGGACTTGGCGCCGGTGTCCTCGTCGACGTCGAACACGATCAGACGCAGCGTCACCTTGAGCGGGGCCGCGAAGGTCATGCCGCGCTGACGGCACTCGTCGACGTCGTACTTCGGCGGCTCGAACTCGTAGCGCACGAACTCGAGCAGGGCCTTGCCCTGGAAGTCGGAAATCGGGAAGACCGACTTGAAGACGGACTGCAGGCCCTCGTCCGGGCGACCGCCCTTGGGCTCGTCGACCTGCAGGAACTGGTCGTAGGACGCCTTCTGGACCTCGATGAGGTTGGGCATCTCCGCGACTTCTCGGATGGAACCGAAGAACTTGCGGACTCGTCTACGACCGTTGAACGTCTGGGCCATTGTCGTCCTCGCTCGGGTTGACCGACGGCAATCCGGAACATCCGGGTCCGAGGCGCGAGCCTCGGGATGTTCGGGAGCACCGTCGCCTCCCCTTCGATCTCAAAACTTCCCACCGCGCTCACAGGATGCAGGGAGATTTCCCCACCATCACTGATGACACGATTCTCGCCTCTTCGGCAGCCTCGGAGCCGTCCGCCCCATCAGCGCCGAAAATCCCGGGCCGCGAAACCGCGACCCGGGATCGTTCTCGAAACGCGGGGCGACGCCCCGCGCCGGATCACTTGAGCTCGACCTTGGCGCCGGCGCCTTCGAGCTGCTTCTTGACCTTCTCGGCCTCGTCCTTCGACACGCCTTCCTTGACGGCCTTCGGAGCGCCTTCGACCAGGTCCTTGGCTTCCTTGAGGCCGAGGCCGGTGATCGCGCGCACTTCCTTGATCACGTTGATCTTGTTGGCGCCCGCGTCCATCAGCATGACGTTGAACTCGGTCTGCTCTTCGACCGGAGCGGCGGCGGCGGCCGGGCCGGCGGCGGCGGCGACGGCCACCGGCGCGGCGGCGGAGACGCCCCACTTCTCTTCGAGCATCTTCACGAGCTCGGCGGCCTCGAGGATGGTCAGGGCGGACAGGTCGTCCACGATCTTGGCGATATCAGCCATGGGTCACTTCCTTCGAATGGTTCGAACAGTTCGATTGTTTGATGCGAAGACGGCTCACGCCGCCTGGTCCTTGTCGGCATGCGCCTGGATGACGCGAGCGAGCGCACCGGCCGGAGCGGCCAGAACCGAGGCCAGCTTGGTCGCCGGCTGGTTGATGACGCCCGCGATCTTGGCGCGGAGTTCTTCGAGCGAAGGCAGCTCGGCGAGAGCCTTGACGCCGGCGGCGTCGAGGGTCTGCTTGCCGAGACCGCCGCCGAGGATCACGAACTTGTCGTTGGCCTTGGCGAATTCCGACGCGACCTTCGGGGAGGAGACCGGATCCTTCGCAGAAAGGATCACGGTCGGCCCCTTGAACAGGTGCGCCATGTGCTCGAGTTCGGTGCCGACGAGGGCCAGCTTGGCGAGGCGGTTCTTCGCGACCTTGACGGTGCCACCGACAGCCCGGACCTTACCGCGCAACGCGGTCATGTCCTTGACGGTGAGCCCCGCGTACTTCGCGACCACAACGGACCCAGTCGTCTTGAACTGGACGTTGAGGGACGCGACGAGTTCGCGCTTTTCCGCTCTTTCCACGACAGCCTCATCTACCTTTGACCTTCGTGGCGGAGCCAGCGAAGGCCGGTTTCAGGGGGCGCTCGGGTTGCCCCTCACGCCACGCTTCCTGTCCCCTCGTCTCCTCGCGCTCACGCGGAGGTCAAAGGATCAACGGTCCGAACCGCTCCGAAGCCGTGGTCGACCCACCCTTCGAAATTCGTTTCATCCCGTCTCGGAGGGCCCCTCGAATCGCACTCGAGTTCGACGAATTAAGCCTCGGGGTCTCCCCCTCGGCGCCCTCGGTCTCGGACAGGCGCCCCGATTTCTCGGGGAACCGCCCTCCCCGATCGCTCGGAGAAGGCATCGCCCGCCGGACCGGAAGATCCGACGGGAGAATTCTTCACACCGCTCAGGAGGCGGCGTGAACGCTCGACGGGTCGACCTTGAGGCCGGGTCCCATGGTCGAGGACACCGCGACGCGCTGGACGTAGGTGCCCTTGGCGCCGGTCGGCTTGGCCTTCTGAACCGCGTCGGCGAAGGCGACGATGTTCTGCATCAGCGCTTCGACCGAGAACGACACCTTGCCGACGCCGGCGTGGACGATGCCCGCCTTCTCGGCGCGGAACTCGACCGCGCCGCCCTTGGCGTCGGTCACCGCCCTGGTGACGTCCATGGTGACGGTGCCGACCTTCGGGTTCGGCATCAGGCCGCGCGGGCCGAGCACCTTGCCGAGACGGCCGACCAGCGGCATCAGGTCCGGGGTGGCGATGCAGCGATCGAAGTCGATCTTGCCGCCCTGGATCTCGGCCAGCAGGTCTTCGGCGCCGACGATGTCCGCGCCGGCGGCCTTGGCCTCGTCGGCCTTGGCGCCACGGGCGAAGACGGCGACGCGCACGGTCTTGCCGGTGCCGTTCGGCAGGTTGCAGACGCCACGGACCATCTGGTCGGCGTGACGCGGGTCGACGCCGAGGTTCATCGAGATCTCCACGGTCTCGTCGAACTTGGCGGTGGCCTTTTCCTTGACCAGCTTCACGGCCTCTTCGAGGGCGTAGAGCTTGATCGGATCGATGCCCTCACGGGCCTTGGCGGTACGCTTGGCGATCTTCGGCATCGTCTCACTCCACCACACGCAGGCCCATGGACCGGGCGGTGCCTTCGATCATCTTCGCGGCGGCGTCGACGTCGTTGGCGTTCAGGTCCTTCATCTTCTTCTCGGCGATCTCCTTCACCTGGGCCTGGGTGACCTGGCCCACGAAGGAGCGGCCGGGCGTCTTGGAGCCGGAGCCGGGCTTCTTCTTGGTGTCGAGCTTGGCGGCCTGCTTCAGGAAGAACGAAGCCGGCGGCGTCTTGAACTCGAAGGAGAAAGACTTGTCGGTGAAGTACGTGATCACGACCGGGGTCGGCTGACCCTTCGGCATTTCCGCGGTCTTCGAATTGAAGTCCTTGCAGAACTGCATGATGTTCAGGCCGCGCTGACCGAGCGCGGGGCCGATCGGCGGCGACGGATTGGCAGAACCCGCCGGCACCTGGAGCTTGATGTAGCCCTGGACCTTCTTCGCCATTTCATGGCTCCCAAATCAGACCGGCGCGAGGCCGGCGCACGAGGAGTTCGGCGGTCGGGTTCCGACGGCGTCCGGCGACGACCCCGGAGAACCTCCCGCCCGTCCGGTCCCCGAATTGCTCCGAGGCGACGGACACGATGCCGGATCCTTCGATCCGACGACGCCCGGGTCTCCCCGGACGGAACGAAACCACCCCCGGCGGAAAGCCCTGCCGGAGGCGGTTTCGAATTCGCATGGCGATCAGATCTTTTCGACCTGACCGTACTCCAGATCGACCGGCGTGGCGCGACCGAAGATCGACACCGCGACCTTGAGGCGCGACCGCTCCTCGTCGACCTCTTCGACGACGCCGTTGAACGAGGCGAAGGGCCCGTCGGACACCTTGACGTTCTCGCCGACCTCGAAGGTGACCGAAGGCTTCGGGCGCTCGACGCCTTCCTGCACCTGCTGCAGGATGCGGAGCGCCTCGGATTCCGGGATCGGCATCGGCTTGTCGGCGGCGCCGAGGAAGCCGGTGACCTTCGGCGTGTTCTTGATGAGGTGGAAGACCTGATCGGTCAGCTCCGCCTTCACCAGGACATAGCCGGGGAAGAACTTGCGCTCGGTGTCGACCTTGCGGCCGCGGCGCACCTCGACGACCTTCTCGGTCGGCACGAGGATCTGCTCGAACATGTCGGTGAGACCGTTCTGAGCGGCGCGCTCGCGAATCGACTCCGCGACCTTGTTCTCGAAATTCGAGTAGGCGTGCACGATGTACCAACGCATGGCCATGGATCCCTTTCCCCCCGCCGTCAATGACCGAGGCCGAGCACGAGGCTGACGCCCCAGCCCATGACCTGATCGGCCAGCAGGAAGAAGAGCGCAGCCAGGAAGGCCATCGCCACGACCATCAGGGTCGTCACGCCGGTCTCGTTGCGCGAGGGCCAAGTCACCTTGGAGATCTCGTCACGCACCTGCTGCATGAAATTGAAAGGATTGGTCTTGGCCATCCGCCGCTCACGACAGGCGGGCGCGGGAGGGTGATCCCTCGCGCGCCTCGCTGGGAGGTTCTACCTAGTGCGCAAATCGGACGATCTCAAGCGAAAAATCGACTGGCAGGGGCAGAGGGACTCGAACCCCCGACCCTCGGTTTTGGAGACCGATGCTCTACCAACTGAGCTATACCCCTAGAGGCACAGTCGAATTTCGGCTTTTGCCGTCCTCCGCCGCGACCGATCGAGGACCTGTCGCGGCGAAACTTTTTCCACAGCTCGCCTCGGGAGGCAAGCGGCGTCCGCGTCGCGGACGCCGAAGATCATCAGGCAATGATCTTGGCGACGACGCCGGCGCCGACGGTGCGGCCGCCTTCAC
>JAJTBO010000010.1 GCA_021286855.1 Hyphomicrobiales bacterium
CGATCGTGCCGATGTTGCAGTGCGGCTTCGTGCGTTCGAATTTCTCTTTGGCCATATCCCTGTTCCTTGCCCTTCGAAGGCTGGTGTGCCGAGACGTCGATGGAGGACGCAGCGTCGCGCTCTCGCGCCGGCTTCGTCCGAGTTGGGCGATCCGATAGGGGTTTTCGCGACGCGGTTCAAGAGGCTTTTTTCATCGCCCACCGGAGAAGCGGGCTCCGGCCCCAAGTCGCTTGCGCGCAGAGGCGGCGAAGCAACCCTATGCGGGGCCGCGGTCGACGCCGGACGAAGATGGAGAAGAGATTGGAGCGGGTAGCGGGAATCGAACCCGCGTATTCAGCTTGGAAGGCTGCTGCTCTACCATTGAGCTATACCCGCGCGCGCCGACCGGGGCGGGTTCGCTCGGGCTCGAAGTGGTGGGGGAAGTAGGACTCGAACCTACGAAGGCTTAGCCAGCGGATTTACAGTCCGCCCCCTTTGCCGCTCGGGACATTCCCCCAACTCTCCGACCGTGCCCGTCACCGGGCCGGACGAACCGACGTCTCCCGCCCCGAGGGGCCGGAGAGCCGTTGCGGGCGCCGTTATGGCGAGACGGGGCCGACCTGTCAACGCCCGTCGCGCGTCTTTTCACCGGCGAAGCGGGGCCGCCCTTCCCCACCCTTCGGCGGGATGCGTTGCGCGGCGGCGCGGAAGCGGGCAAAAGGAGCCGACTTCCTCCCCAATCGGAACGCCTTTCCATGTCCGACACCGATTCTCCGCGCCGCATCGCCAAGGCCGGTCGCCATCCGACCCGGCCGCCGGTCCATCAGCGGCGGCGGGGACGCGAGGGATCGGGCGCGCCGGACGGCCGCGTCTTCCTCTACGGGCTGCACACGGTGGAGACGGCGCTGGCCAATCCGGCGCGGGTGATCCACGCGATCTACGCCACCCGCAACGCGCTTTCCCGGCTGGAGGAGCGGGGCGTCGTCTTTCCCGTGCCGCCACAGGTGGTCGATCCGAAGTGGATCGACGCGCGGGTCGGCGAGGACGCGGTGCATCAGGGCGTGCTGGTCGAGACGCGGCCGCTGGAAGCGGTGGAATTGACCGATCTCGGCCGGGCGCGGCTGGTCCTCGCCCTCGATCAGGTGACCGATCCGCACAACGTCGGGGCGATCGTGCGCTCGGCGGTGGCGCTCGGGGCGGACGCGCTGTTGACCACCACCCGCCACAGCGCGGCGGAGAGCGGCGTGCTCGCCAAGGCGGCGTCGGGCGGGCTCGATCTCGTGACCCACATCGAAGTCGTCAACCTCGCCCGGGCGCTGACCACGCTGCGCAAGGAGGGCTTCACGGTCGTCGGGCTCGACAGCGAGGGGCCGGCGACGCTCGAGGAGACGCCGGTCGGCCGCCGCACCGTGCTGGTGCTCGGGGCGGAGGGCAAGGGGCTGCGCCCGGTGACGCGCGAGGCCTGCGACCACCTGGCGCGGATCGACGTGCCGGGACAGATCAAGTCGCTCAACGTCTCGAACGCGGCGGTGTTGTCGCTCTACGTCGTCGGCAAGAAGCAGACGCAGGGCTGAGCCGGATCTCGCCCTTTGCGCGATCGGCGGCGCATGTTATCTCCGCGCGCGGGCCGGCGTAGCACAGCGGTAGTGCAGCGGTTTTGTAAACCGAAGGTCGGGGGTTCGATCCCCTCCGCCGGCACCAACCCTCCGCCCGCCCTCGCCTTTCCGTATTCGAGGACGCGGCGAACCGAGCGATGAAGACGGGCGGATCGTGCGATCCGTCGACCGGCCCGACTACCGGTGGGCGCCCTGCGCCGGCTCGGGCCACGGGCGGGGCCGACGCAGCGAGGGAGATCCGCAGATGATCGATCGACGAGGCTTCTTCGCGGGCGCTCTCACCCTGGCGACCACCGCGATCGCGCGCCCCTCGCAGGCCGAGACGATCGCGGGCCTCGCGGCGGCGGACGGCTCGCCGATGCGCAACGTCGTGTTGACGGACCGGGAGGGGATCTCGCGGGCGCAGGGCCTCACGCGCTTCGGCCCGGCCGACGCGGACGTCGTGGTCGTCGAGGCCTTCGACTACAATTGCGGCTATTGCCGAAACGCGGGGCGTGAGCTCGACGAGCTGGCCCGCGCCGACGACGGTCTCGCGCTCGTGCTCTTTCACCTGCCGATCCTCGGGCCGGGCTCCGTCGAGGCGGCGCAGCTTCATGCCGCCGTCGTCCGCCGGCATGGGATCGACGGCGCGCGCGCCCTGCACGCCGCCTTGCTCCAGGCGCGCGGCAAGGTCGACGGGGCGAAGGCGCAGGCGCTGGCGAGCTCGCTCGGGCTGGAGGTGGGCGAGGAGGAGATCGCGGCGGCGCGGCAAGAAGTCGCCGGCCAGCGCGCGCTCGCCGGACGGCTCGGCCTCCTGTACACCCCGACGTTCGTGATCGGAGACGTGGCCTTCATCGGTTGGCCGGGACGGCCGACGCTCGAGCGATTCGCCGCCATGCAGCGACGCTGCGGCCGCATTTCCTGCGGCTGAACCGACCGGGCGCGGCGATCGTCGAACGCGTGGACAAATCCGTCGCGGTCGTCCAACGTCGCCATATGAACCGGTTGAAATGCATCCGTTCGAGCCTCCGGCGGATGTTCGGCATCGTCGTCGCGCTCTTCGCCGTCGCCGCGCATGCGGCCGACGCGCCACGCCTCTTGCGCATCGGCGTCCTCGCCTATCGCGGTTCGGAGGATGCCGAACGCACCTTCGAGACGACCGTCGCCCAGCTCGCTCGCGCCCTGCCGCACTACCGCGTCGAGATGATCGCCGGCAGCGCCGCCTTCCTCACCACGCAGATCGCTCGTGACGAGATCGACTTCGTCGTCACCAACCCCGGCCATTACCTCGAGCTGGCGATCGATTATTCGGCCACCGCCATCGCCACCGTGCAGGACATGGACGGCACCTCGGCGTCCGAGGCGGTCGGGGCGACCATTCTGGCGCCGACCAACCTCGGCGAGATCCAGTCGATCGCCGATCTCAAGGGACGGCGCATCGCCGCCGTCGCGCCCGAGGCCTTCGGGTTTCGCGCGGCGTGGCTCGAATTCCTCGACCGCGGCGTCGACCCCTTCAAGGACGCCCGGCCGCTCTTCGTCGGCTTTCCGGTCGACGGCGTCGTCGACGCCGTGCGCGCCGGCCGCGCCGACGCCGGCATCGTCCGCTCCTGCCTGCTCGAGAAACTGATCGCGGAGGGAAAGGTCAAGCCGGAGGAGTTTCGCGTCGTCGGCCGCCGACCTTCCGGCACGCTGAACTGTCAGGTCTCCACCCGCCTCTATCCCGGCTGGCCCTTCGTCAAGGTGGCGCAGACCTCGCCGGCGATGGCCCGGCAGGTCGCCGACGCCCTCCTCGCCATGCAGCCGAGCAGCGGCGACATCGTGTGGAGCGCGCCGGAAAGCTACCACCGCGTCCAGGACCTCTATCGGGCGCTCAAAGTCGGCCCCTACGCGCCGTTCACCCGGCTCGGCATCCTCGATTTCCTATGGGAATACCGGTGGTGGGGGATCGCCGCGTCGATGGCGGCGCTGTGGTGGCTCGTCCACGTCACTCGGGTCGCCCATCTGCTGCGTCGCCGCACCGCCGAACTCCAGGCCGCCCACGAGAAGGCCCGGCTCGAGGCGGAGCGCATGGAGCACACGGTCCGTCTGTCGCTGATGGGGGAGATGGCGAGTTCGCTCGCGCACGAGATCAACCAGCCGCTCGCCGCGATTCTCTCCTATGCGCGCGGCTGCGAACGACGCCTCGACGCCGGCATCGACCCGGACGGCGTGCGCGAGGGCGTGCGGCGCATCGCGCTGCAGGCCGAGCGCGCCGGCTCGATGGTCAAACGCATGCGCGACTTCGTACGCAAGACCCCGTCGCGCCAATTGCCGATCGACCCCGCCGTGATCGTCGCCGACGCCCTCGCCCTCTTCGAGCCGACCGCGGCGGCGCGCGGCGTCACGGTGGAGGCCGATCTCACCGGGCCGCTGCCGATCGTGCGGGCCGACCGGCTCCAGATCGAGGAGGTGCTGCTCAACCTCCTGCAGAACGCCCTGGAGGCGGCGGCCGGTCGGCCCGATCCCGAGATCGTCCTTTCCGCCCGGGTCGTCGATCACGCGGTGCTGATCGCGGTGACCGACAACGGCCCCGGCGTGCCGCCGGAGGCGCGCGATTCGCTGTTCGACGCCTTCTTCACCACCAAACCGGAGGGGCTCGGGCTCGGTCTGTCGCTCAGCCGCACGATCGCCGAGGCGCACGGCGGGCGTCTCGATCCGGATTTCGACACGCCGGGAGCGACGACCTTCCGGTTCAGGCTGCCGCTCATCGAAGAGGAAGACCATGTCTGACGACGCGCCGATCATCTGGGTGGTGGACGACGATCCCGCCGTGCGCGATTCGGTCGGCTTCCTCGTCGCCTCGCTCGGCTACGCCTACGAAACCTGCACCTCGGCGCGGGAGTTCCTCGAGCGGCTCGACGACGCTCGGCCCTGCTGCGTCGTGCTCGACGTCCGCCTGCCGGGGCTGTCGGGGCTCGAGCTGCAGGGCGAGCTGCTGCGGCGGGGCTCGACGGTCGGCATCGTCTTCGTCTCCGGTCACGGCGACATCCCCAAGGCGGTGCGCGCCGTCCGCCTCGGCGCCTTCGACTTCCTCGAAAAGCCCTTCGACGATCAGATCCTGCTCGATCGCGTCGGCGAAGCGCTCGAGGCGAGCCGCGAGGCGATCGCCGAGCGGCGACGGCGCGGACTGCTCGAACGCCGCCTCGCCGCCCTCACCGAACGCGAGCGCGAGGTGCTCGCGCGCGTCGTCGCCGGCAAGACCTCCAAGGCCATCGCGCTCGAACTCGACATCTCCGCCAAGACGGTCGAGAACCACCGCGCCAACCTGATGGCCAAGGCCGGGGTCAACTCCGTCGCGCAGTTGATCGCCTGGGCCTCCGACCCGACTGACATCTGATCCTGGGGTAAAACACCCAGCCGCCCCCGCAACCCTCCCGGATGGGAAAATTCCGCCCCCTCGGCGACCATCGCCGCCGTCGGAGAGCCGAGCGGCACGCATCGCTCGGCCCCGCGAGGGAGGGAAGACGGTTTCGGGCAAGGGCGACGGCGGGCATTCGCCGTCGATCGACGTCGCATGGTCGCGCGCCGCGCGACGACGTGCGGCGCGACGGTCCCCGCGCATCGATCCCGACACACGGCCGAGGCCGTCTCCTCCCCTCCGCTCCGACCCGGTTCCCCTAGGGCCGGATCACGCATCGAGCGAGGCGAGGAGAGGACGTCGAGACATGACCGACCAACCCCTGAACAGGCGCGGATTTCTCGCGCGAGCGGCGAGCTTGGGGCTCACGACGGCGCTGGTGACGACGCTCGCGCCGCGGCTCGCCTTCGCCGAATGGAACAAGGCCGCCTTCGAAGGCAAGACGCCGGCCGACGCCCTGAAGTCGCTCGGCGTCGCCGACGCCAAGGAGAGCGCCGACATCCAGATCCTGGCCTCCGACATCGCCGAGAACGGCGCCGTGGTGCCCGTGCAGGCGGTCTCCAAGATCCCCGGCACCACCCAGATCTCGGTGCTGATCGAGAAGAACCCGAGCCCCCTGGCCGCCGTCTTCGAGATCGGTCCGGACATGCTGCCCGACGTCACCACCCGCGTGAAGATGGGCCAGACCTCGAACGTCGTCGTGCTGGTTCAGGCCGGCGGCAAGCACTTCACGGCGACCAAGGAAATCAAGGTCACCCTCGGCGGCTGCGGCGGCTGACATCGGACCGGGAGAACGCGCACATGGGCAATCCGATGAAGATCCGCGCCACCGCCAAGGACGGCGTCACCGAGGTCAAGGTTCTGATGAGCCACGAGATGGAGACCGGCTTCCGCAAGGACTCCTCCGGCAATCCGATCCCGGCGTGGTTCATCGCCGAGGTGACGGCCAAGCTCGACGGCAAGGACGTGATGAAGGCGCAGTGGGGACCTTCGATCTCGAAGAACCCCTACCTCTCCTTCAAGATCAAGGGCGGCGCGGCGGGCGGCAAGGTCGCCATCACCTGGGTCGACAGCAAGGGCGACAGCCGCACCGACCAAGCGACGATCGCCTGATCGCCGCACGCGCGACGCCCCCTTTTTCCCTTTCGACGATCCCACCGAGGGAGATGCGATCCATGACGGCACACCCCCGCGCCGGCCTCGCCACTCTGCTCCTCGTCGCCGCCGTCTCGGCCGGCGTCGCCCGAGCCGAGAGCGACGCCACGATCGAAGGCATCGAGAAGTATCGCGAGGCGCTTCGCGACGGCAATCCCGCCGAACTCTTCGAGGCTCAGGGCGAAGAACTCTGGAAGAAGCCCGCCGGTCCGAAGAGCGTTTCGCTCGAGACGTGCGACCTGGGCATGGGCCCGGGCGTGGTCGCCGGGGCCTATGCCCATCTGCCGCGCTATTTCGCCGACACCGACAAGGTCCAGGACGCGGAGAGCCGCATCCTCACCTGCATGGCCACCCTTCAGGGCGTCGACGTCAAGAAATACGTCGACGCCCGGTGGACGAGCCCGGAGAAGGACGAACTCGTCGCCCTCGCGACCTACGTCTCGGGTCAGTCGAAGGGCGTGAAGGTCGCGGCCTCGGCGACGCATCCCAAAGAGCGCGCCATGTTCGATCTCGGCAAGCGGATGTTCTACTTCCAGGGCGGGCCGCACGACTTCTCCTGCGCGACCTGCCACGGGCAGGAAGGCGCGCGCATCCGGCTTCAGGACCTTCCCAACATTCCCACGCAGAAGGGCGCGGCGGCCGGCTGGACCTCGTGGCCGGCCTATCGGGTCAGCTCCGGGCAGATGTGGAGCATGCAGTGGCGCCTCGCCGACTGCTTCCGCCAGCAGCGTTTCCCCGAGCCGATCTACGGCTCCGACGTCACCGTCGCCCTCTCGATGTTCATGGCCGCCACCGCCAACGGCGCGACCATGGACACCCCCGGCATCAAGCGGTGAGGAGAGCTCCATGACGACGAACCTGCGCATCGCCGCCCTTTCCGCCCTCCTCTTCGCCGCCCCGCTTCCCGCCTTCGCGGCGGAGAGCGCCTGGGGGCCCGGCGCCGACGACGCCGCCTTCGAGGCCATGCTGAAGTCCGGTTTCCGGGAGAAGGGCATCGTCAAGCTCGACCGTCTGAAGCAGGACGCCACCCAGGCCTTCTGCTCCGATCCGATCAAGAGCAACGCCAAGGACGCCGCCAAGGCGCGCGCCGAGATCGAGGCCGCCAATCTCGCCGCCGTGAAATGGCCGAGCGACGGCAAGTTCCTCGGCGACTTCAAGGCGGGCGAGAAGATCGCCCAGTCCGGGCGTGGCCTCACCTCCACCGACAAGGCCGATCAGGTCAACGGCGGCAACTGCTACAACTGCCACCAGATCGACAAGGCCGAGATCTCCTACGGCACCATCGGCCCGAGCCTCGTCGGCTACGGCAAGCTGAAGGGAACCTCGGAGGAGGCTCTGAAGACGACCTGGGCCAGGATCTGGAACTCCAAGTCCTCCAACGCCTGCTCCAACATGCCGCGCGCCGGCCACATGGGCATCCTCGGCGAACAGCAGGTGAAGGACCTCATGGCCCTGCTGCTCGACCCCAACTCGCCCGTGAACAAGTGAAGATCGGCCGAGGGCGCGCATGCGCGCCCCGCCAAGGTGGAGCGAGGCGTCATGAACCGTCGTGAATTCCTGCAGGTCCTCGCCATGGCCTCGGCCTCCGGCATGGCCCTGCCGACCGAGATCGCGCGCGCCGAGGCCGCCGCCGAGGCGCTCTACGACGCGCCGGCCTTCGGCAACGTCTCGCTCCTCCACATCACCGACTGCCACGCGCAGCTGAAGCCGATCTGGTTCCGCGAACCCAACGTCAATCTCGGCGTCGGCGCCATGGCCGGCCACCCGCCGCACGTCGTCGGCGAAGCCTTCCTGAAGCAGTTCGGCGTCGCCCCCGGCGGCGCGCTCGCCCACGCCTTCACCTATCTCGACTTCGAGCGGGCGGCGAAGGTCTACGGCCGCGTCGGCGGCTTCGCCCATCTCGCCACCCTGGTGAAGCGCCTGCGCGCCACCCGGCCCGGCGCCCTCCTCCTCGACGGCGGCGACACCTGGCAGGGCTCCGGCCTCGCCCTGTGGACTCGAGGCCAGGACATGGTGGAGGCGGCGAAGCTGCTCGGCGTCGACGTCATGACGCTGCACTGGGAATGCACCTACGGCCAGGACCGGGTGAAGGAGGTGGCCGAGACCGACTTCGCCGGCCGGATCGACATCGTCGCGCAGAACATCAAGACCGCCGACTTCGGCGATGCGGTGTTCGAACCCTTCGTGATGCGCGAGGTGAACGGGGTGAAGGTGGCCGTCGTCGGCCAGGCCTTCCCCTACACGCCGATCGCCAACCCGCGCTGGATGGTCCCCGAGTGGACCTTCGGGATCCAGGAAGAAAACATGCAGGCGACCGTCGACGCCGCCCGGGCGAAGGGCGCGGCAGTGGTCGTGGTGCTCTCGCACAACGGCATGGACGTCGATCTGAAGATGGCGTCGCGGATCCACGGCGTCGACGCCATCCTCGGCGGCCACACCCACGACGGCATGCCGAAGCCGGTGATCGTCGACGCCCCCGGCGGCAAGACGCTGGTCACCAACGCCGGCTCGAACGGCAAGTTCCTCGGCGTGCTCGACTTCGACGTGAAGGGCGGCCGCGTGCTCGACTTCCGCTACCGCCTGCTGCCGGTCTTCGCCAACCTCCTGGCGCCGGACGCCGAGATGGCGGCGCTGATCGCGAAGCTGCGCGCGCCGCACGACGCGAAGCTCGGCGAGGCCCTGGCGGTGAGCGAGGGCCTGCTCTATCGGCGCGGCAACTTCAACGGTTCGTTCGATCAGCTCATCCTCGACGCCCTGATCGCCGAGAAGAACGCCGAGATCGCCTTCTCCCCCGGTTTCCGGTGGGGCACCACGGTGCTGCCGGGCGAGGCGATCACCCTGGAAAATCTGCTCGATCAGACCGCCATCACCTACCCCTGGACGACGCTGACGCCGATGACCGGCGAGCAGATCAAGGGGGTGCTGGAGGACGTCTGCGACAACCTCTTCAACCCCGATCCCTACTACCAGCAGGGCGGCGACATGGTTCGGGTCGGCGGCATGACCTGGAGCTGCGATCCGACCGCCCCGATGGGGGCGCGCATCGACGACATGCGCATCGCCGGCAAACCGATCGAGGCGGGAAAGACCTATCGGGTCGCCGGATGGGCTCCGGTGTCGGAGGCGGCCCGCGACGCCGGCGGCGAGCCGATCTGGGACCTCGTCGCCCGGCACATGCGGGCGAAGAAGACCATCGCGCCGCCGAAGCTCGATCTGCCGACACTGAAGAACATCGACGGCAATCCCGGCATGGCGTCGTGACGCCGCCCGCTCGATCTCAGGAGGAACCTCCATGCCCGCATCATGGACATCGCTGCGCGCGACGCTCATCGCCGCCTTCGCGCTTCTTCTCGCCTTCGCCGCGCCGGCGCTGGCCGGCGACAAGGTCGTCTATCACATCGACGACGCGGCGGTTCAGGCCCTGAAGGCCCTGCGCAACATCCGCAACCACCTCGACGTCGCGCCCGACACCAAGATCGTCGTCGTCGCCCATGCCGACGGCGTCGACTTCCTCTTCGACGGCGCCAAGGAGGCGAAGAGCGGCACGGAATACGCCCCGCTCATCTCCGGACTGAAGGCCGCCGGCGTCGCCTTCGAGGTCTGCGAGATCACCATGAAGCGGCGCAAGCTCGAGAAGGACCGCTTCGTCCTCGACGCCGACTTCACGCCTTCCGGCGTCGTCCGCATCATGCGCCTGCAGGCGCAGGAGCACTACGCCTACATCAAGCCCTGACCGATCGCGCCGGAGGCTCGACCCGTGCTGGATGCCCTCATCGAACGTCTCGGCGATCAATGGGTCCTCGCCCTCGGCGGGGCGGCGATCGGCATCCTGTTCGGCGCGTTCGCCCAGCGCTCCCGCTTCTGCCTGCGCTCGGCCACGCTCGAGGCGGGGCACGGCTTCCTCGGGCCGCGCATGGCGATCTGGCTCTTCGCCTTCGCCACCGCCCTGATCGCCACGCAGGCGCTCGTCATCTTCGGTCTCTTCGACACCGGTCAGGTGCGTCAGCTCAACAACACCGGTTCGCTCTCCGGCGCGGTGGTCGGCGGGACGATGTTCGGCTGCGGCATGGCGCTGACGCGGGCCTGCGGCGGCCGCATGCTGGTGCTGTCGGCGACGGGCAATCTCCGGGCTCTGCTCTCCGGCCTCGTCTTCGCGGTGATCGCCCAGGCCTCGCGCGACGGCGCGCTGTCGCCGCTGCGCGCCTGGCTCAACGGCCTGTGGACCATCGACGGCAATTCGCGCGATCTCCTCGGCCTCTTCCACATGGGCCACGTCGGCGGCGCGCTGTTCGGCGGCGTCTGGCTCATCGCCGGGATCGTCGTGGCGGCGCGCGCCCGCGTCACGCTCTGGGCCGCTGTGGGAGCGATGGGGGTGGGGCTGACGGTGGCGTTGGCGTGGTGGTTCAACTTCGCCATGGCGGCCACCTCCTTCGAGATGGTGCCGGTGCACGCCCTGTCCTTCACCTCGCCCTCGGCCGACACGCTGATGTACGTGCTGGCGCCGCCGGGCGGAGCCCTCTCCTTCGATCTCGGGCTGATCCCGGGCGTCGTGCTCGGCGCGTTTCTCGCCGGCGCGCTCGGCGGCGACCTGAAGCTCGAGGGGTTCCGGAGCGGCGCGGGCATGCGGCGCTACATCCTCGGCGGGTGCCTGATGGGCTTCGGCGGCGTGGCGGCGGGCGGCTGCGCCGTCGGCGCGGGCGTCTCCGGCGCTTCCGTCTTCGCGCTGACCGCCTGGATCGTCCTGTGGTCGATGTGGATCGGCGCGGTCCTCACCGATCGCCTCGTCGATCGCGGCGACGCCGGCCGGGAGCTCGCCCATGCGGTTTCATGAGATCGCCCCATCCCCTCGCGGAGGAGAGACATCGGCCATGACGACGACGCGACGCCTCGTCCTCGCCGGCGGGTTCTCCGCCGCCCTCGGCCTGACGGCCGGCCGCGATCTGCTGTCCGGGGTCGCCGAGGCGGCGGGCGATCTGGCGGCCCATGTCCTCGGACCGCCGGTGGCCGACCGACCGATCGAGCGGATCTCGCCGCATGTCTTCCTGATCCGCGCGCCCGACGGTTTTCCGACGCGCGAGAACCAGGGGATGATGTCGAACATCACCTTCGTCGTCGGCGACAGCGGCGTCGTGGTGGTCGACAGCGGCGCGTCGCTGCAGATCGCGCGGATGGCCGTCGGTCGGCTGAAGGACATGACCGCGAAGCCCGTCGTCGGCATCGTCAACACCCACTATCACGGCGATCATTGGCTCGGGAACCACGGCTTCGTCGAGGCCTGGGGCGAAGATCTGCCGCGCTGGTCGCATCGCGACACGCGTATCGCCATCGAAGGGGAGACCGGCTCCTTCTGGCGCGATTCGATGGTCAAGTGGACCTCCGGGGCGACCATGGGCACCCGCATCGTGGCCCCGAACCACGACGTCGGCCACGGTTTCGAGATCTCGCTCGGCGACGTCACCCTGCGCCTGCATCACTACGGCCGCGCCCACACGCCCTGCGATCTCTGCGTCGAGGTGGTCGAGGACGGCGTCACCTGCGTCGGCGACGTGCTGATGGATCATCGCATCGCGAACCTCGACGACGGGTCCTACAAGGGGACCTTCGACACGCTCGACCACCTCCAGGCCGCGACGAAGACGACCGTCTGGCTGCCCGCCCACGGCGCGCCCGGCGCGGCGGTTCTCGCGTGGCAACGCGACCTCTTCGAAGGGATCTGGGAGAGCTGCGTGAGGGCGGTCGAACGGGGCGTCCCGCTCGACGGCGCTCTCGCCTTCGCCCTGAAGGACCCCCGCGTCGCCTCGCAGGCGGCGACGACCGCGGGCTGGGACAGGAACATCGGCAAATACGTCTCGATCGCCTACCTCGAAGCCGAGCAGGCGCAGTTCTGAGGCTGCGGCGGCGACGTCGGGGGACGGCTCGACGAAGGTGAGAAACGACGGCGCGGGACCATTCGACGACGCCGCGAGGAGAGGACGACATGGAAGGGCTTCACGATCTCTTGTCCGCCGACGCCGCGACGTCGATCGCCATCGGCGGCCTCGTCATCGGCATTCTCTTCGGGGCGATCGTCCAGAAGACCAACTACTGCACCATGGGATCGCTCTCCGATCTCCTGAACTTCGGCGACGCCCGCCGCCTGCGCGCCTGGGTCTTCTCCTCCGCCGTGGCGATCGCCGCGACGCAGGCGCTGCGCCTCTACGGCGGGCTCGACCTCTCCAAGGCGATCTATCTCACCACCACGTTCGACTGGCTCGGCGCCGTCGTCGGCGGACTGGTCTTCGGCTTCGGCATGGTCTTCGCGGGCGGGTGCGGCAGTCGCAATCTGGTGCGCGCCGGGACTGGCGACCTGCGCTCGCTCGTCGTGGTGATCGTCATCGGCCTCACCGCCTACGCCACCATCGGCGGCGTCCTCGGCCCGGCCCGCGCCGCGCTGGCGAACGCCACCTCGATCGATCTGGCGAGCGCCCACATGGCCGATCAGAGCGTCGGCGCGTTCCTCGCCCGCTTCTCTTCGCTCGATCCGGGGACGGCCGAGAAGATCGCGGCGGCGGCGATCGTCCTGGCGATGTCCGGCTGGGCGCTCGCCGATCGCGGCTTCGTCGCCTCGCCGAACCACATCCTCGGCGCGATCGGCGTCGGCGCCTGCGTCGCCGCCGGTTGGGCGCTGACCGCCCTCGCCTACGACGAGATGGCCTCGTCCGCCGCCGTCCCGACCTCGCTCACCTTCGTCCGGCCCTCCGGCGACGCGCTCGACTGGATCGAGCGCTACACCGCCGGTCCGATCCCCAATTTCGGCGTCGCGAGCCTGTTCGGCACCATGATCGGCGCGTTCCTGGCGGCGGCGGCGACCGGCAAGCTGAAGCTCTCGACCTTCTTCGACGTCCAGGACATGCAACGCAATCTGTTCGGCGCGGTCCTGATGGGGATCGGCGGCGTCATGGCGCTCGGCTGCACCGTCGGTCAGGCCCTGACCGGCGCCGCCACGCTCGCGGTCGGCTCCTTCCTCACCTTCGCCGGCCTGATCGTCGGCGGCATCCTCGGCATGAAGACGCTGGAGAACCTCTGAGCGAGCGCTCAGGAATCCCAGGGAAGAACGGCGCGGCGATCGACGGAGAGAGGGACGACGCCCTTCTCGGCGTCGGTCGTCTCGTCGATCCAGGAACAGGCGGCGACCTGCCGCTTGCGCCGCTCCATCCGCGCCTGCCGTTCGGCGAGAAGCGCCGCACGCTCGGCGAAGGGCGGTTCGGCCGTGGGCTCCAGCCGGCCGGCGAGGAAGGCGGCGCGGTCGAGCAGGTCGATGCGGCGCGTCCCGAGCCGGACCCACAGGAGGTCGCCGGTGACGAGCGCGCCGATGCCGCCGCCCTCGTAGGCCTCCGGCGTCACGTGGCCGATGCAGGCGCCCTTGGTGACGCCGGAATAACGGCCGTCGGTCATCAGGAGCGAGGTGCGTTCGAGAACGCCCTGGTGGCGCAGATAGGCCGAGGGCGCGAACATCTCCGGCATGCCGAAGGCCTTGGGGCCCTGTCCGGCGATGACGAAGGCGAAGGCCAGCGTGCCCTTGACCACCATCTCGGCCAGCCCGTCGCCGACGTCGCCGCCGTTGACGGCGCGCAGGCGGTCGGTCAAGGCCGGCGGCAGATCCATCGTCCGGCAGAGCGTCTCGACCAGATCGGTCGACTGGAGCTCGCGGTTGCAGTCGGTCTCGTTCTCGTAGTGACGCACCAGGAAGACCCGGCCGTCGAAGCGGTGGTGCTGCTCGGTCGACATGCCGGCGACCTTGAGCGTGCAGGAGGAGAAGAAGTTGCCGGCGAGCACGTCGGTGCCGGAGATGGCGCGGATCGGCGTCGTCCGGATGACCGAGCGCTCCTGCGGCAGATCGGGCGAGACCGCCACGGCGAGCGCGGCGATGCGCTGCCCCCAGGTCTTGCCGATCACCGTCGGCGCGTCGAGATCCATCGGCACGCCGAGGTCGGCGAGCACCTTGACGATGCTGTCGAGGCCGGCGTTCTGCCCGGCCTTGGCCTGACAGGCGAGCGTGAAGGTGTCGCGTCCTTCGGTCAGCGAGTGTGCGAAGATGTCCGGCACCGGATGGGCGTCGCGCACCCGCGCGTAGTCGAACAGGGTGACGTCGAAGCCGGCGTGGCGCATCACCGCCGGCATGTGCAGCATCAGGTTCGACGACGAGCCGGTCGCGCCGTGGACGCGGATGGCGTTGGCGTAATTGGCCTTCAGGATCTCGCAGACGGCGTATTCCGGCTTGTTGATCATCCGGAACAGCGTGTCGACGCTCGCCTCGACGATCGAGAGCTCCGGTTCGGCGATCAGGAGCTCCGCGCCGCGCGGCACGAAGCCGAGCGCCGAGACCAGCGTGCGCGAGGAGTTGCCGGTGCCGTTGAAGGCGCAGATGCCGCCCTTCTCGTCGCAGGTCGCCGCCGCGATCTCGTCGAGAAGGCGATCGGCTCGGCGCTGCTCGACGAGGCCGCGGCCGACGGCGCGATTGAGCTGGCCGAGGAAGGCCTCGCCGGACGAACACTGCAGGATGTAGCGGCAGTTCTCCTCGATGTCGGCGGCGAGCTGGGGATCGCCGGCGGCGACGGCCTTTTCCTGGATCTCGGCGAGCGCGCGCCGCGTCGCCTTGGGGATGGTCCCGCCCTTCAACACGTGCGCCGGCACGAACACCGCCCAGACCGGCGCCGTGCCCCGCTCCGGCTCGCGCCGCGCCCGATCCGCCGCGGCGAGGCCGGAGAGGATGCCGGTCGGGGTCTTGTCGCAGCCCGACATGACGTAGGCGGCGTGGTAGCTGTGACCTTCGAAATTGATGTTCACCGCCATCGCGGTGTGATTGCGCGAGGCGAGCGAATAGCTCTGGCCGATGTTCGACTGAGCGGTGCCGTCGCAGATCACCGGAATGCCGAAGGTGAAGGGCACGCCGCCGTTCTGCCAGACGCGGGCGGCGGCGCGCAGCGCATGCTCGTGATCGGCGAGATGGGCGGGGTGGTCGGGCGAGCCCTGGATGATGGCGATGCGCGGCCGGTTCGTCGCCAGCCGCTCGACGATCGTCGCCAGCGAGAAGTCGCCGAGCCCGGCGAAGTCGGCGTCGTCCTCGAGCAGCGCCTCGGCGCGGGCGAGCAGGGCCCGCACCGTGATCGGCTCGTTCGAGAGCCCCTGGATGCAGCTGCGATAGGGGTTGTAGGCCTCCTCGACGAAGAGGTCGGCGAACTCGGGATTGATCGTGTGATTGGCGAGATCGGGCATGGGGTCGGGCCTGTTCTCCGATCGACCCCACGAGAGGGTCGACGAACGAGGGGACGCGGGACGCGGCGGGTCGCCGGCGTCCTGCGGAGATCGATCGGCGTCACGGCTCGGCGGACCGCCGCGCGGGCCGACGTCAGATCGAGATCGTCGCGAGCCGGTCGCCGCTCGTCGCGTCGAAGAGATGGCCGAGGATCGGCTCCAGGCTGAACGCGTCGCCCTGCCGGATCGCCTGACGTTCGCGGAACAGCGAGATGATCTCGGCGCCCTTCGCCGTCGCCGTCACCTGGGTCTCCGATCCGGTCGGCTCGACGATCCGAGCGACGACCTCGAAGCCGTTCGACGGCTCGTGGGCGATCCGCAGGTGCTCCGGCCGGATCCCGAGCACCAGCGGCCGTCCGACGAGCCCGTCCGGCGCGGCGTTCGCGGGAAGCGGCACGAAGATGCCGTTCTCGGCGGAAAAGCCGGTGCGCGCGCCGGTCTCGAGCCGTCCCTTCAGCATGTTCATCGCCGGCGAGCCGATGAAGCCGGCGACGAAGAGATTGCTCGGCGCGTCGTAGAGTTCGAGCGGACCGCCGATCTGCTCGACGGCGCCCTCGCGCATGACGACGATGCGGTCGGCCATCGTCATCGCCTCGATCTGGTCGTGGGTGACGTAGATCATCGTCGTCTTCAGGCGCTGGTGCAGATCCTTGATCTCGCTGCGCATGGCGACGCGGAGCTTGGCGTCGAGGTTCGACAGCGGCTCGTCGAACAGGAACACCCGCGGATCGCGGACGATGGCGCGGCCCATCGCGACGCGCTGACGCTGACCGCCGGAGAGATGGCGCGGCTTGCGGGCAAGATAGCCGGTGAGCCCGAGGATCTCGGCGGCCCGCTTCACCCGCGCGTCGATCTCCGGCCGCGCCACGCCGCGCAGCTTCAGCGAAAAGGCCATGTTGTCGGCGACGGTCATGTGCGGATAGAGCGCATAGTTCTGGAAGACCATCGCGATGTCGCGGTCGCGCGGCTGCAGGTCGTTGACCACGTCGCCGCCGATCCGGATCTCGCCGCCGGTGACGCTCTCGAGCCCGGCGATCATGCGCAGCAGCGTGGACTTGCCGCAGCCGGACGGGCCGACCAGCACGACGAACTCGCCGTCCTCGATCGCGACGGAGACGCCGCGCAGGATTTCGGCTCGGTCGAAGGACTTCTTCACATTGACGATGTCGACGGACGCCATGGATCGCTCGCTGTCGGTTGTCGTTGTTCGAGAAGGGCGGGGCCGATCAGCCCTTGACCGCCCCCATGGTCAGGCCTTTGACGACGAATTTCTGGAAGATCATCGTCAGCACGATCGCCGGCGCCATGATCGCCACCGCCGCCGCCATCACCCCGCCCCAGTCGACTTCGGCATAGGAGACGAAGTTGTAGACGGCGATCGGCAGCGTCTTGGTCTTCTCCATGCTCAGCACCTGCGAGAACATGAAGTTGTTCCAGGAGAAGATGAACGACAGCGTCACCGAAGTGATGATGCCTGGACCGGACATCGGCAGGATGATCGCCCAGAAGGCGTATTGGCGCGTCGCCCCGTCGACCATCGCCGATTCCTCGAGCTCCACCGGGATGGAGTTGAAATAGGCGGACATGATCCACACGACGATCGGCAGCGCGATCAACATGTGGCTGAGCACCAGCGCCACATAGGTGTCCATCAGGTCGAGGCGCGAGAAGATGATGTACCAGGGCATCAGGAAGGAGATGCCCGGCATCAGGCGCGCCAGCAGAATGAACAGGGCGAGCCGGCGCTGCGTGAAGCGCGAGATCGAATAGGCCGCCGGCAGGCCGAGCACCAGCGACAGGCCGACCGCGAGCCCGCCGACGACGGTCGAGTTGATGAAGTACTTCAGGAAGTCCTGCTCGCCGAACACCTTCTCGTAGTTCTGCAGCGTCGGCGTGAACAGGAGCTTCGGCGGCCAGGCGATGATGTCCGTCTGCGTCTTGAACGAAGACGACAGCATCCACAGGAACGGGAACAGCACCATCAGCGATATGAAGATCACGACGAGATAGAACAGGATCTCGTGAACGACGTTCTTCTTCATCGCAGTTCCCCTCCCCGCTGACGACGCCTGGATCGTGGGCCTCAATTTTCGGACGACGAGCGAAGCTTCATGATGCCGAGGCTGCACAGCAGCACGAAGAAGAACAAGGCGATCAGGATCACCGAGGCCTGCCCCATGCGGAAGTATTCGAAGGAATACTTGAAGCCCATGATGTTGAGGGTTTCCGAGGCGTAGCCGGGCCCGCCGCCGGTCATGGCGAAGATGATGTCGAAGGTCTTCAGAGCATCGATCAGGCGGAGGATCACGGCGGTCAGAATGACCGGCATGACCATCGGGATGGTCACGTGGCGCAGCACCTGCCACGGCGTCGCGCCGTCGACGCGCGCCGCCTCGAAGGGCTCCTCGGAAAGGCCCGCGAGACCGGCGAGGACGATCAGAGTGATCATCGGCGTCCATTGCCAGACGTCGACGATGACCAACGACGGCAACACCGAAGTCGCGTCGGAGACCCACAGCCCCTGCGGCAGACCGAGCGACGACAGCGCCCAGTTGGCCAGCCCGATGGTCGGATCGTAGAAGAGGTTGAAGACGATGCCGACCGCCACCGGCGTCGCCACCAGCGGCAGCAACAGCAGGAGCTTCGCCAGCCCCTTGCCGATGAAGGCCCGGTTCAGAATGAGAGCGATGGCGGTGCCGAGCACGGCCTCGAAGAACACCGCCAGGAAGGTGAACGACAACGTCCGCCACACGGCGTCGTGAAACCGCGGTTCCGCGAAGACGCGGAAGAAGTTGCGCAGTCCCACGAAACTCATGGGCATGCCGGAGGTCAGGTTCCAATTCGTGAAACTGAGCGCCAGCGTGTAGAAGATCGGGAAGATCATCAGCAAGGCGATGAACAGGATCGCCGGCAGCGGGAAGATCACCCGCAGATGTCGTTCGACGAAGCTCGGTTGGCGCATCGCTCTCTCCCGATCCCGATCGACGCGGGACGGCGCGCGGCCGTCCCGGTCGAGGCGATCCGACGGACGCGCCGTCGGGTCGCCTCGGGTTCACTCACCCGCGGTCGATCACGGCTTGCCGTACTCGCCCGCGTCCTTGAGCAGCTCGTCGACGCGAGCGGCCTTGGCCTTGGCCATCTCGGGCAGTTTGGCCGATTCGCCCTTGGTGTTGATCGACTCGATGATCAGTTCGCCGATCTGGTCGCGGGCTTCGCCGACCGCGCTCATGTAGGGCCGGTCGAGCGGGTTGCCGAACTCGGCCGCATGGTCACGCGTCGCCACCAGCCCCGGATTGACCGCGGCCACGACCTTCGGGTCCTTCCACACGGAGGTGCGCGCCATCGTGATGTTCGACAGCATGCCCTTGATGGCGAGGTCCTTGCTGCTCGCCCAATCGAGGAACTTCAGAGCCGCTTCCTTGTTCTTCGACTGGTTCGCCACCGCGATGCCCCAGGACGTCACGATGAAGGGGCTCGACGCCTTCGGGCCCGCCGGCAGATTGGCGATGCCGACGTCGGCGGCCGGGATCTGCGTCTTGGCCGGATCGACGACCTGGCCGTAGAACACCGAGGCGTCGGTCCACATCGCCACCTTGCCGGCCTGGAACAGCGGCATGATGTTCTCCCACGACATCGACGTCACGCCCTTCGGGCCATAACTGCCGAGGATCTTGCCGTAGTAGCGGATGGCGTCGATCGCCGCCGGCTTGTCGAAGACCGCGACGCCCTTGTCGATGTAGGCGCCGCCGTAGTTGTAGACGTAGCTGGACAGCTGGGTGACGGCGGCCGCGCCCTTGCCGCGCGAGGCGATGCCGGCGACGGCGTCGGAATTCAGCTTCTTGGCCGCGGCCTCGAGCTCGGCGAAGGTCTTCGGAACCTCGAGCCCGGCCGCCTTGAACAGGTCCTTGCGATAGTAAAGGACCTGCCACTCCGTCACGAGCGGCACCAGATAGGGCGCTCCGCCGGCCTGAGCCACGCCCATGACGGTCTTCGGATAGTCGGAGAAGTCGTATTTCGCCAGCGGCTCGTACCAGCCGTTCTTGTTGAACATCTTACCTTCCTGCAACGGCCGCGTCATGAAGACGTCGACCGACGAGGACTTGGTGGCGAATTCGGTGGTCAGCTTGGTGGTGAGCTGGCTCTCCTGCAGGCTCTCGAAGTTGACCTTGATCCCCGACTGCTTCTCGAATTCGGGGATTTGGCTCTTCAGCAGCTCGCCGTAGGGATGGTTGGCGAGCAGGACGCGAATTTCCTTCGTCTGAGCATAGGCCCCGGCCGACAGGCACAACGACGACAACAGGACCACGACGGAAGTGAGCATCTTCTTCATTTTCGCAGTTCCTCACCCGATTGTTCTTGGATGTATTCCGGAGAACGGTTCTCACCTCGGAGATGATCCGAGATCAGGCGTCACCGGCGATCGCAGTCGCGAGGAATGGAAGGCCCTTTCGGCGCACTGCGCTGCCGGACATGGTCGGCCGGCGATCTTCGATCGGAGACCCAGGGGCTCGGTCTCGGTCCACCGGCGGCGGCGAACGACCGCGCTCCGATGACCAGAGGATCGAGCCACGGCGATGTCGGGACCGATCCCGCCGCCCGGCCCTGCAAGTGCCGATCCTCCCCCATCGTTGTTGAATTATGGGCGAGACTTTTAGATGATAGCGCTGTCATTTGTCAACCGGACGCAACCGGCTATACTGTCGCGGCGGATGCGCCGTGTGATTGTGAGACCGTCCCTTGGACAAGAAAATCAGATTGGTGGACGTCGCCGAGGCGGTCGGTGTAAGCGCTGTCACGGTGTCGCGCGTCCTGCGCAAACCCGAACTCGTCTCCGAAGCGGTGCGGCTGCGCGTCACCGAGGCGGTGGCGCGGCTCGGCTACGTCCCCGACCCCGCCGCCAGGGCGCTCGCCTCGGCGCGGACCGACGTCCTCGGCATCCTCATTCCCTCCGTCACCAACAACGTCTTCTCCGCCGTGTTGCGCGGCATCTACGACCGCGTCGAAGGGCTGCCGTTGAACATCCAACTCGGCAACACCCGCTATTCCGTCCTCGAAGAGGAGCGCCTCCTCGGGGTCTTCACGCGCCAGCGTCCCGCCGGCCTGATCGTCACCGGCGTCGACCAGTCGGCGCGGTCGAAGGCGCTCCTGCGTCAGGCGGCCTGCCCGGTCGTGCAGATCATGGAGATCGGCGACGACCCGATCGACATGATGGTCGGCCTGTCCCACCGCGACGCCGGACGCGCGGCGACGCGCCACCTGCGCGACCGCGGCTATCGCCGGATCGGTTTTCTCGGCGCCCGCATGGATCCCAGGACCCAGCGCCGGCTCGAGGGATATGCCGAGGTCATGAAGGACGACGGGATCTTCGAGGAGCGGCTGATCGTCACCACACGCCGCGCCTCGACGGTGACGCTGGGCTGCGAGCTCCTGAGCGAGCTGCTCTCCCGCGCCCCGGACGTCGACGCGGTGTTCTGCAACAACGACGATCTGGCGGTCGGCGTTCTGTTCGAATGTCAACGACGCCGGATTTCCGTGCCGGAGGACTTCGGGATCTGCGGCTTCAACGATCTCGAAATGATGGCGGTCGCCCATCCCTCGCTCACCAGCGTGCGAACCAACCGCACGGAGATGGGCCGCCGGGCGATCGAGATGCTGATCGCGCGCGTCGCCGGCGAGCCGATCGACACGCCCGTCGTCGACCTCGGTTTCGAGATCGTCGCACGGCGCAGCAGCCTCGGCCCGAGCCGGCGCGAGGCGCCCTTCTCGACGTGAGATCGTCGGCCTACCACTCGGCGAAGGAGCCGTCGGCGTGACGCCAGACCGGGTTGCGCCAGCGATGGCCGACCGCCGCCCGCTCGCGCACGTAGTCTTCGTTCACCTCGATGCCGAGACCGGGCCCTTCGGGGATCGCCACGAAGCCGTCCGCATAGTCGAACACCGAGCGGTCGACGAGATAGTCGAGCAGGTCGTTCCCCTGGTTGTAGTGGATGCCGAGGCTCTGTTCCTGGATGAAGGCGTTGTAGCAGACCGCGTCGAGCTGCAGGTTGGCGGCCAGCGCGATCGGACCCAACGGGCAATGCAGGGCGAGCGCCACGTCGTAGGCCTCGGCCATGGCGGCGATCTTGCGGGTCTCGGTGATGCCGCCGGCGTGGGAGGGATCGGGCTGGACGATGTCGCAGAGCCCTTCGGAGAGGATGCGCTTGAAGTCCCAGCGGCTGAAGAGGCGCTCGCCGAGCGCGATCGGCGTCGAGATCTGCCCGGCGATGTCGCGGAGCGCGTCGGCGTGTTCGGACAGCACCGGCTCTTCGATGAACATCAGCCGGTAGGGCTCGAGCTCCTTCGCCAGGACCTTGGCCATCGGCTTGTGGACGCGGCCGTGGAAGTCGACGCCGATGCCGAAGTCCGGTCCGAGGGCTTCGCGGATCGCCTGAACGCGGGCGAGCACGGCGTCGATCTTCGCATGGCTGTCGACGAACTGCAGTTCCTCGGTGCCGTTCATCTTGACGGCGGTGAAGCCGCGCGCCGCCACGTCGCGGGCCGCTTGCGCGGTGTCGGCCGGGCGATCGCCGCCGATCCAGGAATAGACGCGGATGCGATCGCGCAGTTTGCCGCCGAGGAGCTGATGGACGGGCACGCCGAAGGCCTTGCCCTTGATGTCCCAGAGCGCCTGATCGATGCCGGCGAGGGCGCTCATGTGCAGGCCGCCGCCGCGATAGAAGCCGGCGCGGTAGAGGACCGTCCAGTGATCCTCGATCAGGAACGGGTCCTTGCCGACGAGGTGGTCGGCGAGTTCGTCGACCACCGCCGCGACCGAGGCGGCGCGGCCCTCGAGCACCGGCTCGCCCCAGCCGGAGATCCCCTCGTCGGTCTCGATCTTCAGGAAGCACCAACGCGGCGGCACGAGGAAGGTGGTGAGTTTCGTGATCTTCACGGGGTCTCTCCCTGGATCGGGAAACGCTGGATGCGCCCGGCGCTGCGCAGAGCGGCGGCGAAGGCCTCCGCCTTGCCGGCGACGGCGGCCGGCATGTCGCCGGCCCTGTAGAGCGACGAGCCGATGCCGAAGCCGGCGATCGGCGTGTCGCGCCAGCGCTCGATCGTGTCGGCGGCGACCCCGCCGACGAGGAGCATCGGCACGGAGGCGGGGATCACCGCGGCGAGCGCGCGAACGATCGCCGGGGTCGCCGCCTCGCCGGGGAAGATCTTCAACACGTCTGCGCCGGCGTGGATCGCCGCGAAGGCTTCGCTCGGCGTCTGAAATCCGGGCGAGGAGACGAGGCCGAGCCGCTTGGTGGCGGCGACGACGGCGACGTCGGCATTGGGCGAGACGACGAGGCGACCGCCCGCCGCCGCGACCTGCTCGACCTCCTCGGGCGTCAGCACGGTGCCCGCGCCGATCACGGCGCGGCCTTCGAAGGCGCGGGCGAGCGCCTCGATCGAACGCAACGGCTCGGGCGAGTTGAGCGGCACCTCGACGATGCGGACCCCTCGGGCGACGAGCGCCTCGGCGACCGCCACCGCCTCTTCGGGACGCACGCCGCGCAGGATGGCGACGACGGGAAAGGCGGCCAGGGCCTCTCGGAACTCAGCGAAGGCGGACATCGGTCTCCTCCCGTCTGCGGGCGATGCGGATGAGCCCGTCGACGAACGCGCGTTCGGGATCGACGACGGCGACGCTCCTGCCGGCCGCCTCGATCGCCTCGCGATAGTTCGTGGCGACGACGCCGTCGGCGACCAGCAGGACGGGAAGATCGGCGGGCGCCGACTTCGTCGCCTCCGAGATCTCCGAACCGATCAACAGTCCCGAGACATAGGGCTCGACGTCCTGCGGCGCCAGTCGGCCGGTCAGGACGCCGGCGCGGGCCTGGAAGGCGTTGGCGAGAAGGCCGCCGGGGGCGGACGCCGCCGCCAGCCCACGGCGAAAGGCGGCGCGTTCCGCCGCCGCATCGGCGGGCGGCTCGGCCAGGAGGCGCAGCACCGAGCCTCCGGTGAACAGGGCGAAGACCTCGCCGGTCATGTAGGTGCGGAAGGTCTCGATCCGTCCCTTCCTCAGGACGGCCCATTTGGAATGCGTGCCGGGCAGGACCACGATCGCGTCGTCGACGCCGACGCCGAGGATCTGGGTCTCCTCGCCGCGCATGACGTCGGCGATCGTGTCGTCGACGACGAGGCCGGGGACGATGTCGACGCGCACGCCGCCGGCGATCTCGAAGGTCAGGACGCCGGCGGCGATCGACGCCGGTTCGGCCGGACAGGCGACATAGGGCGCCTCGCGCCAGCCGTTGCGGCTGCCGACCATGCCCGCCATCAGGACGGGGATGCCGGGATGGTCGCGCAGCCACAGCCCGCACAGGCGCGTCAGCACCCCTTCGAAGGCGCCCGCGGCGACCCTGCTCATGCCGTCGTCGGAGGCGACGCCGGCGAGGAGACGTCCGTCGCCGCCGACCAGATGCGCCCGGAAACGCGTCGTGCCCCAGTCGACCGCCACGCAGACGGGGCGCTCCCCGTCGGACATCGACGCATCATGAGCGTCCATCGGATGTCTCCTCTCGACCTCGACCTCGCCCGATCGGGCCGGATCTTCGGGATCGCCCTTCTACCATACCGAGGATCCCGACGTCGCGAGACGGCGTCGCATATCTGTTTTCCACGAGCGGGGCGCCGAACGGGGCCCTCACTGCTCGACCGGGCCCCGGGGCGCAATCGCGCGAAGCCGAGAGGCTCTCTTTCACTCGGAATGCGCCGGCTTTCGCGGCGGCGTCGCGAACAAGTGAACGGCGCGGGGGAGAAATGCGGCGTTCGTCGTGGTCCTGCGACGTTCGGCGCGCTAGATCGTCTCGACGGCCTTTCCGCCCGCCGGCCGCGCTTTCTCTCGCTCCACGAGACCTCATGTCCCTCGGCGTCTCTCGAACCGTGCCCCTGATCGTCGCGATCGGGTTGTTCATGGAACATCTCGATTCGACCATCATCGCCACGGCGCTGCCACGCATGGCGCTCGATCTCGGCCTGCCGCCGGTCCGGCTCAACCTCGCCATCACCACCTATCTGGTCGCGATGGCGGTGTTCATCCCGGCCTCGGGGTGGATCGCCGATCGGTTCGGGGCGCGGCGGGTGTTCGTCGGCGCGATGGGGCTGTTCGTCACGGGATCGCTGGTGTGCGGCGGCGCGCCGTCGCTGGAGGTCCTGATCGGCGGCCGGCTGATGCAGGGGCTCGGCGGCGCCTTGATGACGCCGGTCGGGCGGCTCGTGATGCTGCGCTCGGTGCCGCGCAGCGAGCTGATCTCGGCGATGGCCTGGCTGACCATTCCCGCCCTGATCGGGCCGGTGATCGGGCCGCCGCTCGGCGGCTTCGTCACCACCGTCGCTTCCTGGCGCTGGATCTTCTGGATCAATCTGCCGATCGGGCTCGTCGGCATGGCGGTGGCGTTGGCGGTGCTGCCGGAGATCCGCGAGGAGAACCCGCCGCCGTTCGATCTGCCGGGGTTCCTGGCGAGCGCGGTCGGCCTGTCGGCGCTGGTCTTCGCCTTCGAGACGGTCGGACGCGACATCGTGCCGGGCTGGGCCGATCTCGCGGCGGCGGCGGTCGGCCTCGCCCTGGTCTTCGTCTACGTGCGCCGCGCGCGACGGATCGACCGGCCGCTGATCGATCTCGGCCTGCTCAGGCTGCCGACCTTCGCGGCGGCGGTGGTGGGCGGTTCGGTGTTCCGGCTCGGCGTCGGGGCGCTGTCTTTTCTGCTGCCGTTGCAGCTGCAGATCGGCTTCGGCCGGTCGGCGCTCGAATCGGGGCTGACCACCTTCGTCTCGGCGATCGGCGCGATCACCATGAAGGTGACGGCGAAGCGGCTGATCGACCGGTTCGGCTTCCGCCGCATCCTGATCGTCGACGCGGTGCTGGCCGGCGGCTTTCTCGCCGCGGTCGGTCTGGTCGGAGCGGGCACCTCGGTGACGCTGCTGATGGGGATCCTGCTTCTCGGCGGGTTCTTCCGGTCGCTGGAGTTCACCGCGATCAACGCGGTCGCCTTCTCCGACGTCTCGGAGGCCGAGATGAGCCGCGCCACCGCCTTCTCCTCGATGATGCAGCAGCTGTCGCTGTCGGCGGGCGTGGCGCTCGGCGCCTCGACGCTGCATCTCCTCGGCGCGGGCTCGACGACGCCGCCGACGGCGTCCGACTTCTCGATCGCGCTCGTCGCGCTCGGGGTGATCTCGATGCTGGCCGGCCCGCTGTTCGCGCGGTTGCCGGCGGGAGCCGGGGCCTCGCTGATCGGGCGCGGCGGGGCGAAGTCCGAACCGGTCAGACCGGCCGAGGACGGCGCCTGAGGGCGGGGACGAACTTGGCGAGATCGAACAGGATCGGGGCGACGACGCCGGCGAGGATCGCGCCGAGGGCCGGCCCGGCGGCGACGCGGGCGAAGCCGAAGAGATCGGCGAGGCCGGGGGTCAGGATCACCCCGGCGAGGACGCCGGCGGTGAGGAGCGTGATCGCCCAGGAGACGCCGTTGACCCGGGTGAAGGCGCGCACGATCGCCGAGCCGAGCGCGGCGTCGACCTGAACGAGGGCGAGATTGCCGGCGGTCAGGGCGATGAAGACGAGCGTGCGCACCTCGTCGGCGGCGTGGCCGTCGCGCCGGGCGAAGGCCTCCACCACCAGACAGGCGACGAGCACGCCGAGCCCCTGCGCCAGCCCCCAGGCGAGATGGCCGAGACCGACGAAGGGTTCGGCGAGCGGACGCGGCGGCCTCTCCATCACGCCCTCCTCCTCCGGCTCGCTCTCGAAGGCGATCGAGCAGATCGGATCGATCACCATCTCGATCAGGGCGACGTGCAGCGGCAGGATCAGCGGCGGATGGCCGAGCACCACCGGGATCAGCGCGACGCCGGCGATCGGCACGTGGATCGCGGCGATGTAGATCATCACCTTGCGCAGATTGTCGAAGATGCGGCGACCGAGGCGGACGCCGGAGACGATCGCGCCGAAGTCCTCGTCGAGCAGGACGATGTCGGAGGCCTCCTTGGCGACGTCGGTGGCGCGCGGGCCGACCGCGATGCCGACATGGGCGGCCTCGAGCGCGGGAGCGTCGTTGACGCCGTCGCCGGTCATCGCCACCACCGCGCCGGAGGCCTGGAGGGCGCGGACGACGCGCAGCTTCTCGGCCGGCATGATGCGGGCGAAGACCGAGACCTCGGCGGCCCGCCCGGCGAGCGTCGCCTCGTCCATCGTCTCGATTTCTGGACCGGTCAGGCAGCCGGCGGCGGTCGAAAGGCCGGCGGCGGCGGCGACGGCGAGCGCGGTCGCCGGCATGTCGCCGGTGATCATGACGACGCGGACGCCGGCGGCGCGGGCGCGGGCGACGGCGGCCGGCACGCTCGCCCGCAACGGATCGGCGAAGCCGACCCAGCCGAGGAAGCGGAAGGCGACGTCGCGGGGATCGGCCGGCGCGGCGGGAAGATCGTCGGCCTCGGCGACGGCGAGCAGCCGCAGGCCGCGGGCGGCGAGATCGGCGGCTTCGCGGCCGCGCCGTTCACGTTCCTCGAGAGGGAGACGGCAGAGATCGAAGATCGCTTCCGGCGCGCCCTTGGCGGCGGCGGAGAGACGGCCGGCGGGATCGCGCCAGACGCGGGTCATGGCGAGGAGATCCGGGGTGACGCCCCAATCGGCGACGCGTTCGCCGTCCGCCTCGTCGGGCGCGGCGCGGCGCAGAGCGGCGTCGATCGGATCGGGACCGTCGCGGCGCGAGGCGCGGCGGGCGGCGGCGAGGAGGCGGGCGAGCGACGGCTGGAGCGAGGGCTGCCGGGCGTCGTCCCAATCGACCTCGTCCGCGCCGTCGCCGATCAGGGCGAGGCGCATGCGGTTCTCGGTCAGGGTGCCGGTCTTGTCGACAGCGAGGACGGTGATCGCGCCGAGCGTCTCGATGATCGCCGGTCGGCGGGTCAACACCCGTTCGACGGCGAGACGGCGCGCGCCGAGGGTGACGAAGATCGCCAGCGCCATCGGAAACTCTTCCGGCAGCATCGCCATGGCGAGGGCGAGGCCGGCGAGAAGGCCGGCGATCCAATCGCCGTCCTGGAGGCCGACGAGCAGCACCAGGGCGGCGGAGGCGAGGCCGCCGAAGATCGCGAAGACGCGGACGATGCCGGCGATCGCCGCCTGAAGGCCGGTGGCGGTCTCGTCGATGGCGGCGAGCGACAGGCCGATCGCGCCGACCGAGGTCGCCGCCCCGGTGCGGGCGACGTCCGCCCATCCGCGTCCGCCGACGACCAGGGTGGAGGCCCAGACCTCGGGCCGATCGTCGCCGCCGGGGCGTTCGTCGCAGAAGGCGGCGCGCGGCTCGGGGCTCTTGCGCACCGGAACGCTCTCGCCGGTGAGCAGCGATTCGTCGACGACGAGGCCGGAGGCGTCGCGCAGAACGGCGTCGGCGGCGATACGGTCGCCCTCGGCGAGGACGAGGAGATCGCCGGGCACGACCTCGCGCGCCGGCAAGACTCGATCGCGCCCGCCGCGACGCACCCGCGCGGTCGGGGCGGAGAGGTCACGCAGGGCGTCGAGCGCGCGTTCGCCCCGGATCTCCTGCACGATCACCAGACCGACGGAGAGGCCGGCGAAGAGCGAGAGCACCGCCCCTTCGATCGGATCGCCGACGATCAGATAGAGGCCGGCGGCGGCGAGCAACATCAGGAACATCGGCTCGCGCAGGACCTCGGCGACGACGCCGAGCGCCGACCGACCGCCGGGCGAAGGAATTTCGTTGGGACCATGGAGGGCGAGCCGACGCGCCGCCTCGGCCTCGTCGAGGCCAGCGAGGACGGCATTCGGCTCGCAGCGATCGGTCACGGACGTTCTCCGCAGGGCGACGTCACCCTTCGACATGGGCGGTCGGCGCCTTCGGATCCATGCGTAGTCGTCCCGAGCCGCGCGTCGCCCGAGCTGACGCGACGGCGCCGATATCCGCGGAAACACAAGCGAAATGCCAGAATTCGTTAAGTTTCCGTTGGGCATTTACCATTAGCGTCGACAGCGGGGATCTTACGGCGGGCGAGCGTGTCGGGCGCAATGGGCGTGGCGGGATCGATGGAGAGACGGAACGGCGAGCGGCGGGCGACGCGAGACACGCGGCGCGCGGCGACGCCGATCGACGAGGAGACGGCCCGCCGCATTCGCGGCGAACAGGTCGCCGCGATCGTCGAACTGACGCCGATGTCGGCGACGGCCAATCTCCTGTGCGCCGGCGCCGTCGCCATCGCCTTTCGCCAGCAGGCCTCGCTCGGCTTCCTTCTCGTCTGGTTTTCGGCGATCGCCGTCTTCGCCGCGATCGCCCTGCGCGGTTGGAGGAAGTCGCGCCGTCGCGCGATCATCGCCGCCTCGCCGCGCGCCATCGTCCAGACCCGCATCAACGCCGTCATCCTGGCGACCGCCTGGGGCGTCGCGCCGATGGTGCTGCTGCCGGGCTCGGACACGTTCCACCAGCTGTTCATGGAGATCCTGCTCACCGGCATGATCGCCGGCGGCGCCTTCGGCATGACCACCGTGCCGAGCGCCGCGATCGCCTACGTCTGGATCCTGGTCTCGTCCGGCCTCCTCGCCATGCTGGCGGCCGGCGACGTCGAGACGCCTTCGACGCGCGCGCTGGTCGTCGCCATGTGGGTGGTCTATGGCGTCTATCTGACCCGCAACGTCCTGATCCAGGCGGCCCGCTTCTCCGAAAACGCCCGCAACCGCGCCGAACTCACCGAGAAGAGCGAGGTGATCGGCCTGCTCCTCAACGACTTCCACGAACACGGCTCCGACTGGTTGTGGGAGGTCGACGCGGAGGGCCGGATCGTCGATCCGTCGCGCCGTTTCTGCGAGGTGGCGGGACGCCACGCCAGCGAGCTTTCCGGAATGCCGCTCAGAGCTCTGCTCTCGGCCTGCGAGGCGCGGGGCGCGAGCGAACTCTACGAGGCGATGGACTGGTACGAGAGCTTCCGCGACCACGTCCTCGATCTCGTGATCATGGACGAACGTCACAGCTGGAGCGTCACCGGTCGGCCGGTGTTCCGCGCCAACGGCCTGTTCTGCGGCTACCAGGGGGTCGCCTCCGACATCACCGAGCGGCGGGCGGCCGAGACGCGGGTCGCCTTCCTGGCCGAAACCGATTCGGTCACCGGCCTCGCCAACCGCGCCAAATTCGCGCAGGAGCTGGACGACGCGCTGACCGACGAACAGGCGAACGGGCGGGCGACGCTGTTCTGCATCGATCTCGACCGCTTCAAGACGGTCAACGACACGATGGGCCATCCGGTCGGCGACACGCTGCTGGCGGAAGTCGGACGACGGCTGAAGGCCTCGGTCGGCAGCGAATGGCTCGTCGCCCGGATCGGCGGCGACGAATTCGCGCTCCTGCATTCGGACTGCGACCGCCCGGACTACGCCGCCGACGCCGCCCATCGCATCCTCGCCGCCTTCGACCAGCCCTTCGCCCTCGACGGCGTCGACTTCACCATCGGCGCCTCGATCGGCATCGCGGTCGCCCCGGACGACGGCTCGACCCCGGCCGACCTGATGAAGAGCGCCGACCTCGCCCTCTATCGCGCCAAGGAAGAGGGCCGCGACACCTTTCGCTTCTTCGAGACCGGCATGGACGCCCGCGCCGACCGGCGGCGGCGGATCGAACAGGGGCTCAGGACGGCGCTCGACGCCGGCCAGCTCCACCTCGTCTATCAACCGATCGTCGATCTCGGCGCCAACCGGGTGTGCGGCTTCGAGACCCTGGTGCGCTGGCGCTCGCCGGAATTCGGCGCGGTGTCGCCGGGCGAGTTCATCCCGATCGCCGAGGAGAGCAAGCTGATCGTGCCGATCGGCGAATGGATCCTGCGCACCGCGATGCGGGAGGCGGCGACCTGGCCGGCCGACGTGCGCGTCTCGATCAATCTGTCGCCGGTGCAGTTCCGCAATCGCCGTCTGCTCGCGGTGATCGTCGACGCGCTCGACGAAAGCGGCCTGACCCCCAACCGCCTGCAGGTCGAGATCACCGAATCGACCCTGCTCGACGCCGGCGAGCAGACGCTCGCGATGCTGCGCGACCTGCGCACGCTCGGGGTCCGCGTCGCCCTCGACGACTTCGGCACCGGCTATTCGAGCCTCAACTACCTGCGCCGTTTCCCCTTCGACAAGATCAAGATCGACAAGAGCTTCGTCGACGACATCGACTCCAATGCGCAGAGCCGGGCGATCGTGCGGGCGATCCTGGAGCTGACCGCGGCGCTGGGCATGGCGACCGTGGCGGAGGGCGTCGAAAAGCTGTCGCAGCTGTTCGAACTGAGGGCGCTCGGCTGCGAAGAGGTGCAGGGCTACGTCATCTCCGCCGCCGTCGACGCGGAGGCGGTGCCCGATCATCTCGACTTCGATCTGAACGAGTTCACCGCCGGTCTCGTCGAACCGGCCGACCTCGAACTGGTCGAGGGCGGCGGACGCGCAGTCGCCTGAGAGGCGGAGCGCGCCGAGGCGAGCCTCAGCGCCGGCCGAGGAGGCGCGGCAGGATCGCCAGGCCGATCGCGGCGGCGACCATCACCGGCAGCACGATCCAGAAGGTGAAGACCAGCATCACCGCCGCGTCGTGATCGACGAGCACGCGCGAACCGCCGCCGGCGACGAGGCCGGCGCCGACATAGGCCGCAGCGAGCGCCAGAGCGCCGGTCGCCGCCGCCCCGCCGATCGAGACGCCGGCAGGGCGAAGCACCAGCGGCGTCCAGGCGAGGAAGGCGACGAGCCCGCCGCCGAAGAAGCCGCCGAGCGCGGCGAGCGGCGACCCGATGATCTGATAGGCGAGAAGGGCGGCGAGAAGGGCCAGCGCCAGACCGGCGATCGCCGGCGGCAGCGGCGCGGCCGGCGGCTCCTCGGCGGCGGGAACGACGGGGTCTTCATCGGACATGATCGGCTCTCCGAGGCGCGGCTCTCCCCCTCCCCTTGCCCCAGGCGCGCGCCGGCCGCAAGCCTCGGCGCGCCTTCACGTCACTTTGACGTGCGCGCGGACGAGCGCTCCGCCACTGTCACGATCGGAGGCTCGCGAGAGGAGAGCGGGCCGTCCGCAAACCGAGGAGGAGATCCGCATGAAGCTCGCCCCCCGAATCGCGACCGCCGTGTCGCTGACGATCGTACTTTCCGCCGGCGTCGCCTTCGCGATCGGGCCGATCGAGACCCGCAAGGCGACGATGAAGGAGATCGGCGGCGCCTTCGGCGGCGTCCTGGTCAAGATGGTCAAGGGCGAGAAGCCGTGGAACGCGGCGGAGGCGAAGGCGGCCTACGACACGATCGTCGCCAAGGCGAATTCGATCGACGTCGCGACGATGTTCCCGAAGGGCTCGGAGAGCGGCGGCGAAACCGCGGCCTCGCCGAAGATCTGGTCGGATCCGGCCGGCTTCCAGGCGGCGCTGGACAAATTCCGCGCCGTCCTGCCCGGGCAGGCCGAGGCCGTCGGCAAGGACGTCGCCGGGCTGAAGTCGGCGATCGCCGAGATCGGCAAGACCTGCAAGGGCTGCCACGACGGCTACCGCATCGAGAAGATGTGATCGGCCGTCATGCCGGCGGCGCGGTCTCGGCGAGGACCCAGTCGCCGTAGGCGCGGCCCGCCGCCTCGACCGGGAGGGCGACGACGGCGGGGACGTCATAGGGGTGATCGCGTTCGATCGCCGCCATCGCAGCGTCACGCGCGCCCCGCGCGGTCTTGATCAGGAGGCCGACCTCGTCGGCCTCCTCGATCGCGTCGTTCCAACGATAGATCGAAGCGAGCCCCGGCATCACCACGGCGCAGGCCGCGAGCCGCGCCTCGACGAGGGCGCGGCCCGCGGCGCGGGCGGAGGCCGCATCCGGCCAGGTCGACCAGATCGCCACCAGTCCTTCGGATGTCTCATCGGCCATCGTCTTCGCCTTTCCGCGCGTTGACCACGCGCACTCGAACATGGGATCACGGGGGCAGTCCAGCGCGAACCCGCGCCGGCCGGGCGCCCCGGCCGATCGAGATGACGGCGAAGGAAAGCAACCCATGCCCCCCGAGGAACGCCCGTCGACGCGGCACGTCGAGAACGTCGCCTTCGTCGCCTCCGCCTCGGACGAAGCGGAGACCGCGCGGCGGCGTCTCTCGCACAAATACGGGTCGAGCCCGCCGGAGATGGCCGACGTGATCGTCGCGCTCGGCGGCGACGGCTTCATGCTGACCGCGCTGCACCGGTTCATGAACACCGGCAAGCCGATCTACGGCATGCATCGCGGCAGCGTCGGCTTCCTGATGAACGACTTCCGCTTCGACGGGCTGATGGAGCGGCTGGCGCGGGCGGAGACGACGCGGATCCGGCCCCTGATCATGCAGACCACCGGCCGCGACGGCGAGATGCGCGAAGCGCGCGCCTTCAACGAAGTGGCGCTGTGGCGGCAGACCTATCAGGCGGCGAAGCTCCGAATCGCCATCGACGGCAAGGAGCGTCTGTCGGAACTGATCTGCGACGGTCTGATCATGGCGACGCCGGCCGGCTCGACCGCCTACAACTTCTCCGCCCACGGTCCGATCATTCCGCTCGGCGCGCCGCTCCTGGCGGTGACGCCGATCAGCCCGTTCCGACCGCGCCGCTGGCGCGGGGCGTTGGTGCCCGATCACGCCGAGATCGTGGTCGACGCCCTCGACACCGGCAAACGGCCGGTCGGCGCGGCGGCCGACCACACCGAGATCCGCGACGTCGAGCGTGTCGTCGTGCGTCAGGACGCGGCGTCGGAGAGCCTCCTGATGTTCGATCACGACCACAGTTGGGAAGAGCGGATCCTCGCCGAGCAGTTTCAATACTGACGCGCCCGGCCCGTCCAGCGGCGATCGCAAACCGATCCTTAAGGAAAACGGGGGGATGCTCCTCCATCGAAGGTCGACGCCTCGGCCTCGACGGCGCGCGCCGTCGAGCGACGCCGATCCTCCTCGGAGACGACCATGCCCAGACGTTCCGCCCCGAAGACGCCCGAACCGGACCTCGAGGTCGACGCCGCCGATACGAACGAACTCGTCGACGGCATCGAGATCGGGCCGGACGCCGAGTTCTTCGCCGCGCCCGACGATCTGCGCGGCAAGGCGCGGCCGAAGCGGGCGCGCGCCGGCGAACTCGATCCGATCGAAGCGGCGGAAGCCGCGGTGGCGCGCATGGCCGACCGGTTCGACGACTGGATGGCGGAGGAGACGAGCCGCCTCGTCACCCTGTTCGCCGAAGCCGACGAGACCGAATTCGACGGCGAGGCGCTGGAGGCCTTCCACCGCGCCGCGCACGACATCAAGGGACAGGCGGCGACGCTCGGCTTTCCGATCGCCGGACGGATCGCGGCCAGCCTGTGCCGACTGATCGAAGCCAAACTCGAAACCGGACGGTTGCCGCGCGAACTGGTGCAGCAACACGTGCTGTCGGTGCGCGCGATCATCGTCGAACAGGCGCGAGAGGACGAATCCTCGACCGCCCGCCGGCTCGCCGACCGGCTCGACGAAGTGACCCACGACTATCTCGAACAGATCGGCCACGCCGCCTGAGGCGGGCTCGCCCCGACATGATCTTCGACGACGGCCGTCGATCCCGGAAGGGACGGCGGCCGTTCTCGTATCGCGGGATTCAGGCGGCCAGACCGCCGCGCAGCGCCGACGCCGCGACGGCGAGCATCGCGCCCGCCTCGCTCTCGGAAAACTCGGCCTCCTCCTCCGCCAACCATTCGGCCGGCACGTCCTCCAGGCGGACGTGGGAGAAGAGACCGACCGGTTCGTCGAGATCGTCGCCGATCGGCGCGCCGGCGCGATGGGCGACGATGTCGGCGGCGGCGGCCTCGGCGATCTCGGCTTCGAAGGAGAAGGCCGGGCCGAAGGCGTCGGCGTCGGCGTCGGCGAAGAAGGGCTCGACGCGGATCTCGGCGAAGACGGTTTCGGCCGGACCTTCGGCGGCGAAGTCGGCGGGGGCGTCGACCGGCTCCGCAACGGGAGCGGCGAGCGCGACCGGCTTTTCCTGGGCGCGGGCGGCGGCGAGCGCGCGGGCCTGCTCGCGCGCGGCGTCGGCGGAGAAGCGGCGCAGCAGCGCGAGGAGATCGTCGGCGTCGCGGCGCGACGGCATTTCGAGGCGGGTCAACACCCGCTCGACGAGGCGGCGGGAGAAGCGGGCCCGATCGCCCGGCCGGCCGTCCCAACCGCCGGTCTCGGCGAAGAGATCGCGATGGACGTCGAGCGCGGCGGCGAAGGCGGGGAAGGCGCGGACCGGCATGCCGGCCTTCAGATAGAGGGCGCGGAAGGCGCTCTCGCGACCGTCGGCGACAAGGGCGGCGACCCGGCGGACCGGCACGTCGGCGAGACGGGCGATCGCCTCTTCGACGAAGCGCAGATCGCCGACGCAGGCGGCGCGCAGGATCAGGCGAGTGGTGAGCTGGCCGGTCGAGCGCAGATGATCGACCAGAACGACGATCTCGCCGTCGCCGGCGTCGCCTGAGAGCGCGACGGTGGCGCGGTCCTTGGCGTCGCGGGTCAGCGCCCGGCCGCGCTCCTCGCGGCCCTTGCCGCCGAGCACGACGAGATTGCCGATCGTCTCAGCGAGCTTCTCCAGGATGCGGTGGCGGACGGTGACCGGCACCGAGGGCCGCGCGGCGAAGGCCTCGCGGACGTCGGCGAACTCGCCGAAGCGATCGACCAGGCGCAGTTGCGCGGCGGCGGACACGTCCGCGCCGGGATTGGCGAGCAGCGCCGTCGCGCCGCGCCGATCGACGGTCTCGGCGAGGGCGGAGGCGAGGCTCGCGCCGACGCGGCGGCGGCGGGCGAGCGCGAGGGCGACGTCGGGATGGGCGGCGGCGGCCTCGATCAATTCGGCGTCGATCAGGGCTTCGCTCGACCGGGCGATCGGTTCGGCGACCTCGGGCTCGTCCCAGATCAGGTCGAGAAGGAGATGTCTGGGCGCGTCGTCGCGTTCGGCGAGCGCTTCGGCGACGGCGCGGCGCACGGCGATCTCGGGATCGGCGGCGAGGACCGTCAGCGCCGCGACGATGGTCTCGCGGTCCTCTTTCCCCTCGGGCGCGTCGGCGAGGGCGCGCGCCATCGGCGCGACGACGCGCAGGCGCTGATCGAGGGATGCGTCACGGACCCAGGCGAAGAAACGATCGACGACCATACTCGAGACCACTCGCGACGTGAGCCCGCCCCGTCCGGGGAGGCTCGAGACGTTTCACGTCGCAAAGGATCGCACGTCACTCATTAACGAGGGGTTCACCACGATTCTCGAGGTTTCGTTCACCCTGTCGGGCCGGATCACTCGTCGCCGCCGCCGGCGCGGGCGACGCCGGCCCGCGACAGGGCGATCAGATCGAGCGGCCGCAGGCGGCTGCGGCCGGCGGTGCGGCGGACCTCGACGGCGAGCGGCGTCTGAGCGGCCGGACCGGCGGCGGTCGGCAGGCTCGCCGAGACGGTCGCCCCGGCGGCGGCGGTCGGCGTCACCGCCGAGGTGCGCACCCGGACGACGCCGGCGGCGAGCGCCTCGTCGCTGGCCCCGGTCCAGTTCTCGAAGAGCAGCCGGCTCGGCCGGACCTCGCCGCGGGCGGCGTCGACCATCGGCAGCGGCGCGGCCGGCGCGCCGGCGGCCAACGCCCCGGCGTAGCGGCTCGGGCGTTCCGGAACGGCCCGTTCGAGCGCCTGGACCGACGGCGGCGGAGCGGTGGCGGCGAGGCTCATCGGCGCGTCGGGGTCGACGCGCTCGATCGCGCCGGCCCCGGCGTGGCCGGCGGCGGCGACCGCCTTCATCGCCAGCGCGCCGGTCGCGCCGGGCAGGACGCGGGTCGCGTCGAGAGCGGCGCTGGCTCCATCCGCGCCGGCCTCGTTGCGGACGAGGCCGGTGAAGGCGTCGCGCGACAGCTTGGCGCGCCAGCCGTCGAGCCGGCCGGCCTCGACCGTGTCGGACGAACCAGGGATGGGCGTCTGCGAAAAGGCCGCCTTGGCGAGGGCGAGGTCGGAGGCGGAGGGACGGCCGGTCGAGCCGGGCTTCTCCTCGCCGACCACCGCCGCGGCCTGGGCGCGCAGCAGCAGCGCCACCGAGGCGGCGTCGGTCTTGGAGGCGTTGGCGCTCAGATTGCGATGGGCCGAGGCGATGCGGGCGGAGGCCGGATCGGCGTCGCTCTCCGGCATCCGGGTCAGTTTGGCGAAGAGATCGGCGTTGGTGCGGGCGCGGCCGCCGGCCTCGTAGAAGAGGCCGGGATTGGCGGCGGCGGCCTTGGGGAAGGAGACGGCGGCGGCGCCGTTCGGCTCGCTGGAGGCGAGGCGGAAGAGGCGCGTCGCGCCGGCCGCGCCGAGGACGTGGGCGGCGTAGAGTTCGCCGTCGGAGGGGGTGCGGCCGAGGGCGTCGCCGAGGCGTCGGGCGTTGTCCTGGGTGAACTTGCCGGCCATCACGGCGGAGACCAGCGGATCGGTCCTCAGCGCCAGGATCTTGGCGCGGTCGACCGGATCGGCGACGGTCCAGCCGCCCTTGCCGTCGGTGGTGATCTTGTCGGCGAAGCGTTCGAGCCCGACCGAGGGACCCTCGCGGCGGACGAGTTCAAACCAGGTCTGGTCGACGAACTGGAACAGCCCCTTGGCCGAAGAGCCGGAGGCGGCGAGATCGGTCCGATGGTCGGACTCGCGCTGCGAGGTCTTCAGCAGGTAGTCGAAGGACGCGCCGGTGGCGTCGGCCGCGGCCTTGAAGGCTCCCGCGATCCGTTTGTCCACCGCACCCTTGCCGTCGACCTGCATGTCGGCTCCAATCGTCCCCTACCCGCCGCTTCGCGCGGCCACGAAACCGAGAGCGCCGGCGACCCGCCGAACGCTCCGCCCCCACTCGAGGGAAACGTCCGATGCCCGGCCTCTATCTGGAAGACCTCGTCCCCGGTCTCGTCATCCGCCACCCGCTGACGCGGTCGGTGACGGAAATGGACAACCTTCTCTTCTCCAGCCTCACCTTCAATCCGCAGCCGCTGCACGTCGACTTCGACTTCGCCGCCAAGTCCGAGTGGGGTCGCCCGCTGGTCAATTCGATCTTCACCCTCGGGTTGATGATCGGCCTGTCGGTCCACGACACCACGCTCGGAACGCTGATCGGCAATCTCGGCATGACCGACGTGAAGTTTCCGGCTCCGGTCTTTCACGGTGACACGATTCGCGCCGAAACGGAGGTGGTTTCGGCGCGAATCTCCAAGTCACGCACAGATGCCGGCATCGTCGAGTTCCTGCACCGCGCCTACAAGCAGGATGGAACCCTGGTGGCGGAGTGCCGTCGTCAAGCCTTCATGAAACGTCGGCCGAATGTCGAGCCCACGGCCTGAGGCCGCGATATCGACGCTCGCTCCCCTTCCGTCGCCGGAACCTTCGCCATGCGCTCGCTGCTCTTCGTCCCCGCCACCGCTCCGGAAAAACTCGCCAAGGCGCTCGGCTCGGGGGCCGACGTGGTGATCGTCGACCTCGAGGACTCGGTCGCCGCCGACGCCAAGGAGGACGGGCGCGCCGGCATGGTCGCCTTCGTCGCGGCGCAGGCCGCGGTGAGCGACCGGCCGAAGATCTTCGTGCGGGTTAACGGCTTTTCGACCGGCCTCGTCGACGCCGATCTCGATGCGGCGGTCGCCAGCGGCTGCGACGGGATCATGCTGCCGAAGGCGGCCGGCGGCGCCGAGATCACCCGGCTCGCCGCCAAGATCGCCGTCGCCGAGGCCGTGCACGGCATCGCCGACGGACATACGGCGATCGTCGCGATCGTCACCGAGACGGCGCATGCGGTGTTCCAGACCGGCACCTACAAGGGCGCCTCGCGCCGGCTCGTCGGCATGGCCTGGGGGGCGGAGGATCTCTCCGCCGATCTCGGCGCGACGACGGCGCGCGGCCCCGACGGGGCCTTCCTCGACGCCTTCCGCCTCGCCCGGACGATGACGTTGCTCGGCGCGGCGGCGGCCGAATGCGCGCCGATCGACGGCGTCTTCACCGATTTCCGCGACCTCGACGGGCTCGCCGCCGAATGCGCGGCGGCGGCCCGCGACGGCTACACCGCCAAGATGGCGATCCATCCGGCGCAGGTCCCGGTGATCAACGCCGCCTTCACGCCGAGCGCGGCGGACGTGGCGGAGGCGACCCGCATCGTCGAGGCCTTCGCGGCGGCGGGCGATCCGGGCGTGCTGGCGCTCGACGGGGTGATGCTCGACCGGCCGCATCTGATGCGGGCGCGGCGGCTGCTGATGCGGGCCGGACGGTGAGGCGTCAGCGCGCCAACCACCAGACGCCGAGGTTGAGCGCCGTGGCCCAACCGATCCAGGCGAGATAGGGCGCGAGCAACAGCCCCGCGATCCGGTCCCTGCGGTAGAAGGCGATCAGCGTCGCCGCCACGGCCACGTCGAGCGCCAGGATGACGGCGACGCCGGCGCCGGGCGAGCGCAGGCCGAAGAAGGCGACCGACCACAGGGCGTTCAACGCCATCTGGCCGAGGAAGAGCGCGATCGCGCGCCCCCTCCCCTCGCCGCCGCCGCCCGTCAGCACGCGGTGGAAGGCGACGATCATCAGCGCGTAGAGAGCGGTCCAGACCGGACCGAAGACCCAGTTCGGCGGCGTGATCGCCGGCTTGGCGAGACCGGCGTACCAGTCGGGGATGGCCGGCAGGGTCGCGCGGCTGCCGATCGCGGCGGCGGCGACGACCGGCAGGGCGGCGAGGAGCGCCGCCGCGAGGGACCTGCGGCGGAAGGGTGCGGCCTCGGGCTGCGTTTCGGTCTCGCGGTTCACTTCGGGCGGCCCATCCGGAAGATGCCGTCGACGCCGAGATATTCGTCGTGGCCGCAGCGGGCGATCGGGCTGGCGCGGGCGAGGTCGAAGCGGCCGTCGACGAGGCAGCGCTCGGCGATGTGGACGCCGACGACCTGACCGATGACGATCTGATTGGTGATCGGCTCCCCCTCGAGGGTCTTCGGCGAGAACATCTCGACCACCCGGCATTCGAGCGAGGCGGCGGCCTCGAGCACGCGCGGCGCGCGCACCAGCCGGCACGGCGCCGGCGTCAGGCCGGCGTGGGGAAACTCCGAGCGGTCGCGCGGCAGCGGCGCGGAGGAGGCGTTCATCGCCTCGCGCAGGTCGTAGCTCGCCAGATTGACCACGAATTCGCCGGTCTCGGCGCAGGCGGTGGCCGTGTCCTTCCAGCCGTCGGAGGAGAACATCACCATCGGCGGCTGGGTGGCGACGGCGTTGAAGTAGCTGTAGGGCGCGAGATTGTGCATGCCGGTGCGGTCGACGGTGGAGATCCAGCCGATCGGCCGCGGCGCGACGATCGCCTTGAAGGGGTCGTGCGGCAGGCCCGGATGCCCATCGGCGACGGCGTAGAACATCGGCTCAGGCGCTCCATTCGGTGACGACGTCCTCGAAGGCGGGGCGCGGCCGATCGACCGGCGGCACGGTCGGCGCGCCGATCGCCACCAGCCCGGCGAAGCGCTCGCCGGGCTTGCGGCCGAGCAACGCGGCCGCCTCGTCGTCATAACAGCACCAGCCGGAGAGCCACTGGGCGGCGTAGCCGAGGGCGTGGGCGGCAAGCATCAGGTTCATCGTCGCCGCGCCGGCGGAGAGCTCCTGCTCCCAGACCGGGATCTTGACGTGTTCGGCGGCGGTCGAGAGGACGCCGATGGTCAGGGGCGGCGCGGAGAAGCGCTGCGCTTCGACCAGGACCTTGCCCTCCGGCGCGCCGGGGAAGCGGGCGCGGAAGATCGGCGTCAGCTTTTCGTCGAGGACGGCGCGGGCCGCGCCGCGATAGAGCACGAAGCGCCAGGGCGTCAGTTTGCCGTGGTCGGGCACCCGGCTCGCCGCTGCGATCATGCGGCGGATCTCGGCGTCGCTCGGGCCGGGTTCGGCCAGTTGCAGGGCGGCGATGGTGCGACGGGTCTCGAGCAGGGAGAGCGCGGCTTCGTTCGGGGTCGGCATCGGGCGGGGGTCTCGGGCGGGTTTCGAAGAGATCGGCGGCGAGGGAACCGCCTCGACGCGGACTTGTCAACGCGCGCCGCCGGGCGTGTCGCGAACGGATGCGGCGCGAGAACTCTTCGCCGGAAGCATGCGAGACTTGATCTCGCCATTCTCCTGAGGTTTTTTCGGGCGACGCCCGAGTCGCCGTCGTCCGGCGAAGACGAGGATTCATGCGCGCGACATCGCTTTCGACCCGTCTCGTCCCGGCCCTCGCCCTCGCGGCGACGCTCGCCGTCGTCGGATCGGCGGCGGCGCAGCCGGCCGGCGGGCAGCCGTTGTCGCTGGCGCCGCCGCCGGGCGGGCCGCCCCCGGGGGGACCGCCGCCGGGAGGCCCCCCACCGGGAGGACCGCCGCCGGGCTCGCCGTTCTCCTACGCGCCCAATCCGCCGCCCGCCGCCGCCACGCCGGGGCGTCCGGCGGTCGCCGTCCAGCCGATCGCCACCGACGTCGCCAAGGCCTATGGGCCGACGCTGAAGCTCTCGGCGCTGGTGACGGACAATTCTCCGACGATCCGCAACGGTCTGGTCTGGCGCATCTTCAAGGAGAAGAACAGCGTCGAGGACAAGCTGCAGCTCGTCGTCACGGCGTCGGGCGGCGATGCGGAATTCGATCTCGAGCCCGGCTCCTATCTGGTCCACGCCGCCTATGGCCGGGCCGGGGCGACCACCCGCGTCACGGTGACCAAGGACCAGACGCGCAGCGAGACGCTGATCCTCAACGCCGGCGGGCTGCGGCTCTCGGCGCTGGGCGCGGGCGATCTGCCGCTGCCGGCCGACAAGGTCACCTTCGACGTCTATTCGATGGACGCCGACCAGCGCGGCGATCGGCAGGCGCTGGTGATGGGCGTCGGGCCCGGCAAGATCATCCGCCTCAACGCCGACACCTATCGCGTCGTCGCCCACTACGGCGATCTCAACGCGGTGGCGCGGGCCGAGATCCACGTCAATCCGGGCAAGCTCACCGAGGCGACGGTCTATCACAAGGCGGCGCAGATCACGCTGAAGCTGGTCAACGAACCGGGCGGCGAGGCGCTGACCAACACCTCGTGGCTGGTGCTGACGCCGGCCGGCGACCAAGTCACCGAGAGCGTCGGCGCGTTCCCGACGATCGTTCTGGCGGAAGGCGACTATTCGCTGGTCGCCAAGAACCAGGATCGGATCTTCACCCGCAACTTCTCGGTCCAGGCCGGCTACGACCGCGAGATCGAGATCGTCGCCGACGACAAGACGCGGAACTGACGCTCGATCAGGCGATCCGATCGGCGGTGGTGAAGACCACCCCGGCGGCGGCCATCGTCGCGCGGGCGGCGGCGAGCGAGCCGTCGAGATCGATGGCGCGGCAGACGTCCTCCACCACCACCGTCGCGAAACCGGCGGCGGCGGCGTCCTCGGCCGTCCAGGCGACGCAGAAGTCGGTGGCCAATCCGCAGACGAAGACCCGTTCGATCCCGCGCGCCTTCAGGAGCGCCGCGAGGCCGGTGTCGGTGGTCCGATCCGCCTCGCGGAAGGCGGAGTAACTGTCGACCTCTGCATTCGCGCCCTTGCGCAGGATCACCACGGCGTGGGGCACGTCGAGCCCGTCGGCGAGCGCCGCGCCGGGCGTCGCCTGGACGCAGTGGGCCGGCCAGAGCACCTGAGGGCCGTAGGCCAGATCGATCGTCTCGAAGGGGGGGCGGCCGGGGTGGTTCGTGGCGAAGGAGACGTGGCTCGCCGGATGCCAGTCCTGGGTCAGGACGACGGTTTCGAAACGGGCGGCGAGCGGGCCGACGAGGGGGACGATCTCGTCGCCCCTCGGCACGGCGAGCGCGCCGCCGGGCAGGAAGTCGTTCTGGACGTCGACGACGATCAGGCAATCGCGGGCGGTGGGCATCGATGGCTCCTCGGACGGCGGGGACTGTCGCATGGGTCGATTCGGTGTACAACGTCTCGAAACGCCGCCGTCGGCGCGGCCCATCGGATGAGCCATCGCCCGTGATCGTCCCTTCGCCCTCGCCGCTCGTCGCCCCTCCTCCGCCGCCGGCCGGTTTCGCGCTGATGTGGCGGGCGCTGCTGCCGATCGGCATCGGGATCGTCGCGATCGCGTTTCTCCTCGGGGTCTTCGACACGTCGGCGCGGCCGGCCTGGATCTTCGTCCTCGGGACGGCGATTTCGCTCGTCGGGCTCGCCTCGCTCGGGCGATTTCTCTATCTGAAGAGCCGACAGGGGATCGCGGCGCTCGAGGCCGAGATCGAGGAACGCCTCGGCGAGGAGACCAAGCGATGAGCCACGACGCCTATGACGACGCGCTGATCCGCTCGATCCTGACGCGGGTGAAGACGATCGCGATCGTCGGGGCGAGCGCCAATCCGGCGCGGGCGTCGCATCACGTCGCCGAATTCCTGATCGAACGCGGCTACGAGGTCTATCCGGTCAATCCGGGCCTCGCCGGCAAGGACCTCCTCGGCCGGCCGGTCTTCGCCAGCCTCGCGGACGTTCCGGTCGCCATCGACATGGTCGACGTCTTCCGCAATTCCGACGCGGTCGCGCCGGTGGTCGATCAGGCGATCGCGGTCGGGGCGAAGGTGGTGTGGATGCAGCTCGGCGTGCGCAACGACGCCGCGGCGGCGAAGGCGGAGGCGGCCGGGCTGGAGGTCGTGATGAACCGCTGCCCGGCGATCGAGATTCCGCGGCTCGGGATGTGAGGCGACGAGGCCGTCGTCGGTGCGCGATGCTTCGAGACGCGGGCCTGAGGCCCGCTCCTCAGCATGAGGCGCTTTTCATAGTCACATCAACCACATGGGCCTCATGGTGAGGAGGCGCGCAGCGCCGTCTCGAACCATCGTGCAGAGCGCCCGACCCGTGACGTCGTCGTGCCCCGGGCGGCCCCGAAGCGGACCTCACGGCATCGACAGAATCTCCTTGAGGCTCCAGCGGTCGCCGCTGCTCGAGCCCTGGATGTCGTCGATCTTCCAGCCCTTCTCCTGCACCAGATCGAAGACCAGGGTGCCGTCGGCTTCGGTCTCGTAGCCGCCGGTCAGGACGACGCGCAGCTTCGTCACCGGCGGCACCGCGTCGAGCTTCTCGATCCTGTATTTCTTCACCTGCGGGTCCTGCGAGGCGGTGAAGGGGTCGAAGTCGATCGGGCCGAGTTCGTCGTCGCGCGCCTTGGCGCGTTTCTCGGCGGCGGCCCACAGCTTGACCAGAGCGGCGGAGAACCACTTCGGCCGGTCCTTCGGCTCCAGCCAATAGATCTGGCCGCCCGAATCACCCTTGCCGCCGGCGATCTTCTTGTAGATCGCGCCGAGAAAGGCTTCGGCGCTCGGCTCCTCGGCGCTGACGGGGGCGGCGAGCGGCGCGCAGGCGAGCGCGGCGAGGGTGAGGAGAAGAGTACGACGCGACGGCATGAGGGCCTCCCGAAAGCCGAACCGACGGCTGCAGCATATCCCATTCGGACGCGCCGTCACGCCGTTCGCGCGGGCGGCGGCGATGCGGTTCGCCGGGACTCGCGTGGGCGGCCGGGCGAGGTGTGGTCCGTGGCGAAATTTCGTTCCCGAATTCGTCGATTTCGTGGAACGGCATCGTTTGACGGCGCGCCATCGATGCCCGACAAAGAATGCCTTTTCGAGACGGGCGTCGACGCCCGCCGCAGGGAGCGTCCCATGACCGCCACTTCGCCCGGTTTCTCCACCCTCGCCGTCCATGCCGGCGCCAAGCCCGATCCGACGACGGGCGCGCGCGTCACGCCGATCTATCAGACCACCGCCTTCGTCTTCGACGACGTCGACCACGCCGCCTCGCTGTTCGGTCTGCAGGCCTTCGGCAACATCTACACCCGCATCACCAATCCGACGACGGCGGTGCTCGAGGAGCGCGTCGCGGCGCTGGAGGGCGGCACGGCGGCGGTGGCGGTCGCCTCGGGCCATGCGGCGCAGCACCTGATCTTCCACACGATCATGGGGCCCGGCGACGAGTTCGTCGCCTCCAAGCGCCTCTACGGCGGCTCGATCAATCAGTTCAACCACGCCTTCAAGAACTATGGCTGGACGGTGAAGTGGGCCGATCCGGACGATCTCTCGACCTTCGAGGCGGCGATCGGCCCGAAGACCAAGGCGATCTTCATCGAGGCGCTGGCCAATCCCGGCGGCGTCGTCACCGACATCGAGGGCATCTCGGCGATCGCCAAGAAACACGGTCTGCCGCTGATCGTCGACAACACGCTCGCCTCGCCGGCGCTGTGCCGGCCGATCGCCCACGGCGCCGACGTGGTCGTCCATTCGGCGACCAAGTTCCTCGGCGGCCACGGCAATTCGATGGGCGGGGTGATCGTCGACGCCGGCGCCTTCGATTGGCTGGCCTCGGGCAAGTATCCGATGCTGTCGGAGCCGCGGCCCGAATATCAGGGCATGGTGATCGGGCAGGCGTTCGGCCAGATCGCCTTCGCCATCGCGGTGCGGGTGCTGGGCCTGCGCGACATCGGGCCGGCGATCTCGCCGTTCAACGCCTTCCAGATCCTGACCGGCATCGAGACGCTGCCGCTCCGGATGGAGAAGCACTCGGCCAACGCCCTCACCGTGGCGAAGTGGCTGAAGTCGCGGCCGGAGGTCTCCTGGGTGTCCTACGCCGGGCTCGAGGACGACCCCTATCATGCGCTGGCGACGAAATACGTGCCGAAGGGCGCGGGCGCGGTCTTCACCTTCGGCCTGAAGGGCGGCTACGAGGCGGGCGTGAAGCTCGTCTCGACGGTGAAGCTGGTCAGTCATCTCGCCAATATCGGCGACACCCGCTCGCTGATCATCCACCCCGCCTCGACCACCCACCGCCAACTCGCCGACGCCCAGAAGGTCGCCGCCGGCGCGGGGCCGGACGTGGTGCGGCTGTCGATCGGCATCGAGGACGCGGCCGACATCATCGCCGATCTCGAGCAGGCGCTGGCCGGCTGAGATGGACCGAGACGCGAGAATCGAGGGCCGGCGCGGGCGACCGCTCCGGCCCTTCGCGTTTTGCCAGCGAGGATCGATCAGCCCTCGTGATGGAGCAGCGTCGTCTCCATGCGGCCGGGGGCGAAGACGGAGACGGCGTGGATCACCGCCGCGGTCAGCACGCCCATGGCGGTCGCCTGATGGATCAGGGCGAGCGCGAAGGGGACGTGCATCAGCAGCGTCGAGATGCCGACCATGATCTGGAAGACCACCGCGAAGCCGAGCACGAAGGCGGAGACGCGGGCGGTGGCGGTGCGCGCCGTCACCACGATGGTGACGAACTGCACCATCACCAGCGCCAACAGCACATAGGCGCTCATCCGATGCAGGAACTGCACGGTGGCGGGGTTTTCGACGAGATCGGTCCAGAGCGGCGACATCGCGAAGACGTCGGGCGGCATGAGGTCGCCGTTCATCAGCGGCCAAGTGTCGTAGACGAGGCCGGCGTGATTGCCGGAGACGAGCGCGCCGAGGAAGATCTGCAGGAAGATCCATCCGAGCACCGCGGCGGCGCCGATGCGGCGGACCGGCGACGGGCGCGGGCTGCGGCCGCGCGAGGAGAGCGTCAGCGCCGTCCACAGAACCGCGGCGTAGATCATCGCGGCGAAGGTCAGGTGGACGGCGAGGCGCAGCGGCGCGACGTCGACCCGGTCGGCGAGGCCCGACGACACCATCCACCAGCCGATCGCCCCCTGCAGGCCGCCGAGCACGAAGAGAGCCGACAGCCGGGCGAGACGGGCGCGCGGAATGCGGCCGGTCGCCCAGAAGACGATCAAAGGCACGGCGAAGACGACGCCGATCGCCCGGCCGAGCAGGCGGTGCGACCATTCCCACCAGTAGATCGAGCGAAACTCCTCCAGCGACATGCCGGCGTTCATCAACCGATACTGCGGGATCTCGCGGTAGCGGTCGAAGGCGGCCTGCCAATCGGCGTCGGAGAGCGGCGGCAGCGCGCCGAGGAGCGGCTGCCATTCGGTGATCGACAGACCCGATTCGGTCAGCCGGGTGACGCCGCCGACGATCACCATGGCGAAGATCAGCGCCGCCACGAGATAGAGCCAGAGGCGGACCGGACGATCCGCCGTCTCGTCGCGCCGACGCGCGTCGAGGGCTCGCTCCATCGTCGTCGGCACCATGTGTCTCTTCACTCCGCCTCGGCTTCCGAGATATAGACCGGGTCCATCGCCTCCTCCAACATCCGACGAAGCGGCCTCGAAGGGGATGCGACCGGAAATCACAGCGTCACGCCGCCGCCGCGCCTCGCCGAGGCCGGGTCGGCCGCCAACCGAGAAGGACCGGCCATGACCTCTGCCGCGCGGCGTTTCGCCGGTTCCCTGATCCTGGTCGTGTGGATCGTCGTCTACGTCTTCTTCGCGACGGCGATCGGCGACGTGGTGGTCGCCTCGAAATCGGGCTGGACGCAGTTCGCCTATTTCGTCGTCGCCGGGCTCGCCTGGGTGCCGCCGGCGGCGTTCGTGGTGCGCTGGATGTATCGCCGGCCGAAGACCGACGCCTGACGACGCGGTCGCCCCTCGCGCATCCGAAACCTCAGGCCGCCGAGGCCCAATCGGCGTCGGCCTCGCGCGCGGCGAGGACGAAGGTCGGACGGCCGGCCTCGACGAGGGCGGCGAAGGCGCGCAGGGCGCGCGGATCGGCGGCGTCCTCTTCGGCGAGGACGATGACGTCGGCGGCGAGCAGCAGCGTCGCCATGCCGTCGCCGCCGTCGAGCCGGCCGGCGTCGACGACGATATCGCCCCAATCCACCGCGAAGGCGTCGAGCAGGCCGGCGAGCGCCGGATCGGCGAAATCGGCGTCGGCGAGTTTGCGGCGACCCGCGCCGACCCGCCAAGCGCCGGTCGCCGGATCACGGCGCACCACCTCCGAGAAGGCGGCGCGGCCGTCGAGCAGATCGGCGACGCCGAGGGCGTGTTCACGGCCGAGGCCGACGAGATCGACGAGGCCGACCGCGCCGCCGGCCGCTTCGGCGAGCGCGCTCGCCGCGCCGCCGGCGCAGGCCGCGTCGGTGGTGGAGACGACGACGATGCGAGCGTTCGCGCCCTCGCATTCACAGGCGATTTCGGGCCAGAGCCGGCGCGCGGCGCGGCGCAGGACGTGGCGATGGGCCTCGGCGCGGGCGGGCGCGTCGACGTCGATCGGCTCGACGGCGCGGCTCGGCGGCGGCGCGACGGCCGGGGGCGGCGCGACCGTCTCGACGACCGGCGTCGGCATCGGCGCGGCGATCGCCTCTTCGAGGGCGGCGATCGAGGCGGCCGTGGCGACGGCGCGAGGGCGACGACGGCCGCCGACGAAGACCAGGACGGCGAGGAGCGCCAGCGCTGCGGAGAGCAGGAAGGCGGGCAGGCGCGACGGCGCGGCGACGACGCTCGGTGGGACGACCACGCGAGCGTCGACGGCGGTCGAGCGCGCCGCCTCGGCGCGGGCGGCGTCGCGGCGGGCCGTCGTCGCGGCGAGATCGACGCGCGCGGCGGCGAGCGCCGAGGCTTCGGTCACCGGGATCGACGCGGTGGTCTCGGCCGCCGTCTCGGCGATGCGGCGATCGAGAGCGGCGAGAGACGCCCGCCCTTCGGCGACGGCGCGCGGCAGTTCGGCGCGGATCTCGGCGCGCAGGTCGGCGAGCTGCTCGGTCGCCTCCTTCATCAGCGGATGATTGGCGAGATAGGTCACCGACAGTTCGGCGAGACGGGCGCGCAGCTGGCCGCGCTTCTCACGCAACCGTTGCAGGCCGGCGGTCGGGGCGAGATCGACGGCGCGGTCGGCGCCCTTGTCGCCGGCGCGCGCCATGTCCTCCAGGCGCTTCAGGCGGGTCTCGGCGTCGAGGCGGCGCGCGCGCATGGCGGCGAGGTCGTCCTGTCCGCCATCGGGCCGCGCCAGGGCGACTTCGACGGCCTCGGCCTCGGCGACGCGGCGGCGCGCGGCGTCGACCTCGGGCGCGAAGCGGCGATCGACCTCGACCCCGGCGCGGGCGCGGGCCTCGAGGAGCGCGGCGATCCAATGATCGTGGACGAGGCCCATCTGGCGCAGGCCCTCGGCCGCGTCGGCGGTCTTCAGACGCAGGACGAGGATGCGGGAGCGATCGACCCGCTCGATCGCGAGATTCTCGCGCAGCGCCTCGAGATCGCGCTCGGCGGGCGTGACGCCGTCGGCGTCGGGCGCGCCGTCGGAGCGGGTCGCGACGGCGCGACGCAGGAAGTCGTCGGAGCGGAGCCGTTCGATCTCGGCGGCGAGGACGCGGTCCTCCTCGGCGGCGCGACCGCCCTCCCCCTTCGACGCGGCGGCGGCGATCTCGAGCAACGCCCGCTCCTCCACCACCACGGCGGCGCGCTGCGGCGCGAGCGGCACGGCGAGCGCGGCGGCGAGAAACACGCCGGCGAGCGCCGAACGCCGCCCGAGGCCCAAGGCGGGGCCGGACGGAGCGACGGGAGCGACGGCATCCGGGTCCGTCGCAGTCGAAAAGCGATGCGCCATGAACGGTCTCCCTCTCGCCCCACCCTGACGGCGAGGGGTTAGCATCGCGTTAACCATGTTCGATCGGGACGCCCCCCTTGCAGAACGTTCGAGGTTTCAAGCTTCATTAACCATATCGACCCAATCTGCCGGCATGACCGGTGTGAAGGGTTCGGTGATGTCGTCTCGATTGGTTCACGTCTTCGTTCTGGCCGGCCTCCTGGCGGGGTGCTCGAACTACGTGCGCCCGAGCCCGGCGTTCCACGACGTGCTCAATCAGCCCTACACGTTCGACGCCGGCGATCGGCTGCGCGTCACCGTGTTCGATCAGGCCAATCTGACCAACGTCTACACGGTCGACGCCAGCGGCAACGTCGCCATTCCGCTGGTCGGCGCGGTGCCGGCGCGCGGCCGCAAGGCGGTCGAGCTCGAGCGCGACATCGCGGCGCGTCTCCGGAACGGCGGCTATCTGCGCAATCCGGACGTCTCCGTCGACGTCGACCAGTACCGCCCGTTCTTCATCATGGGCGAGGTCAAGAACGCCGGCCAATACCCCTATGTCGCCGGGATGACGGCGCAGACGGCGGTGGCGATCGCCGGCGGCTTCTCGGCGCGGGCCGATCAGCGCACGCTCGACGTCACCCGCCAGATCAACGGCGAAGTGCTGGTCGGACGGGTTCCCGGCACCGATCCGATTCGGCCCGGCGACACCATCTACGTGCGCGAGCGCTTCTTCTGACGGCGCGCCGGGCTTTGCGACTTTTCAACCTTAATAAAATTCGACTGCATTTTCAGACTCTTCGCTTCTGCGCGATGAACCCGGCCTTCACCTTCGCCGGGCATCATGCCCTCGACCGACATCGATGTCCTCGCACGAGGCCGGACCGCTCCACGGACGGACGGGCCTCGACAGACGGTTCGATCCGGAGACGGACATGAAGCAGATCGATCCGAAGTCCCTCTATCGACAGAGCGTCGACGTCGCCGCGCTCGGCGAGCTGCCGGACGCCTTCGCCGCCGTGCCGGAACAGGCGCGCGCCGCGGCGTCGCTCTCCGATCAGGCGCGCGACGTGGCGGCGCTCTTCTCCGACCGGCCGATTTCCCGGCGCATGCTCACCGGCGCGGTGCGCGGCCTCGACCTCGTGGTCGTGGCCGGGCTCGGCTTCGCCACGCTGACGGCGACCGGCGCCGGCTTCGATGCGACGACGGTCGGCGTGATCGGCATCGGCGCTTCGCTGGCGGTGGCGCTGGTCCATGCGGCCGACGCCTATCAGATCGCCGCCTTCCGCGACTACGGTTTCCAACTCGGCCGCGTGGTGGCGGCCTGGGCGATGCTGTTCGCCGGCGCGGCGGCGCTCGCCTTCTTTTCCGGCCGAACCTCGACGACCGACGGCGCGACCCTGGCGCGCTGGTTCGTCGGCGGCCTGGCGTGGTTTGCCGCATCGAGGCTCGTCCTGACGCGGTTGGTCGACCGGTGGACGCGCGACGGGCGGCTGGAGCGGCGCGCGGTGATCGTCGGCGGCGGCAAACCGGCCGAAGAGATCATCCGCGGGCTCGAGGCGCAGCCGGGCAACGACATCCGCATCTGCGGCGTCTTCGACGACCGCACCGACGAACGCTCGCCGGCGATGGTGGAGGGCTATCCGAAGCTCGGCACGATCCCGGAACTCGTCGAATTCGGTCGAATCATCAAGCTCGACATGTTGATCGTGGCGCTGCCGGTGACGGCGGCGGTCCGGGTGCAGCAGCTGCTGCATCAGCTCTGGGTGCTGCCGGTCGACATCCGGCTGTCGGCGCATGCCGACAAGCTCAAGTTCCGGCCGCGCAACTACACCTACGAAGGCTCGATCCCGTTCATCGACGTGGTCGACAAGCCGCTCGCCGACTGGGACGCGGTGTCCAAACGGGCGTTCGATCTCGTCGTCGGCGGCTTCGCGCTAGTCGCGCTCGCGCCGATCATGATCGGCGCGGCGATCGCGGTGAAGGCGACGAGCAAGGGGCCGGTGTTCTTCCGCCAGAAGCGATTCGGCTTCAACAACGAGGTCGTCTCGGTGTGGAAGTTCCGCTCGATGTACGTCGACCGCTGCGACCACGAGGTCAAACAGGCGGTGACCAAGGGCGACCCGCGGGTGACCCCGGTCGGCCGGTTCATCCGCAAGACCTCGATCGACGAATTGCCGCAGCTGTTCAACGTGCTGATGGGCGAGCTGTCGCTGGTCGGGCCGCGGCCGCACGCGGTCAACGCCCAGACCGAAAACCACCTCTGGGACACCGTCGTCGACGGCTACTTCGCGCGCCACAAGGTCAAGCCGGGCGTCACCGGTTGGGCGCAGATCAACGGCTGGCGCGGCGAGATCGACACGCCGGAGAAGATCCGCAAGCGCGTCGAGCACGACATCTACTACATCGAGAACTGGTCGATCCTGTTCGACCTGAAGATCCTGGCGCTGACGCCGCTCAGGCTGCTCAACACCGAAAACGCCTACTGACGTCTCCGATCGCGGGGGGCTCCTCGAACACGCACCGGGCCCGCGATCCCGGACCCCGGACGGCCCACCGTCCGGGGTTTCCGTATCGCCGCCTCAGGCGCGGCGGATCTGATCGGCGCCGAGCACGGCGAGGACGACGCCGGCGACGCGGTCGATCCACAGCCGCACCTTTCGGCCGAGCGCATGGCGCAGGCCGGAGACCGCCGCGACCACGCCGATCCACCAGCCGAGCGAGCCGACGACGACGCCGGCGACGGTCACCGCCGCGACCAGCGGATCGAAACCGGAGGTGGGCGCGAGAGCGGTGAAGACGGCGGCGAACATGACGATGGTCGGCGGGTTGGTCAGCGTCAGCATCACCGAGCCGAGGAAGGCCGCGCCGATCGAGCCGACCGCGCCGACGTCGGCGACACGGCCCTCGTCCTTGGTGAAGAAGGTCTTCAGGCCGAGCCAGATCAGGAACAGACCGGCGGCGAGGTGGAGCTGCGTTTCCCAGGCGAGCACGAAGGCGGAGACGCCGGCGAGCCCCAGGGCGGCGACCGCGGCGTAGACGCCGTCGCCGAGCGCGATGCCGGCGCCGGTGGCGAAGCCCCAGCGCCAGCCCTGCGTCAGGGTGCGGCGCATGCACAGGAGGCTCATCGGCCCGACCGGCGCGGCGACGGCGAGGCCGATGCCGGCCGACTTCAGAAACAACAGAAGCATGTCCATGCGGGGTCCTCCCGACCACCTCGACGACGTCTCGGATCAGCCTAAGGCGGCGTGCGGAGCCGGTCCAGCCGGGCGCTCACACGCTCTCGCGCGGACGTGATGAAACATTGGGCGACGAGAAATCGTAGTCTCGGACGTGTCTTCCCGTTTCGAGGTCCGATGTCTTTCTCCCTCACCGCTCTCCTTTTCTGGCGCGACCGCGCCGGTCGCTTCTCCCCGCTCCGCGCCGCGACGCTCGTCGGCCTCCTCGCGCCGCTCGGCCTCCTCCTGTGGCGGACGGCGAGCGGCGATCTCGGCGCGCGGCCGCTGACCGAGGCGCTGCACTTCTGCGGCGATCGGGCGATCGAGACCCTGATCGCGGCGATCGCGATCACGCCGTTGCGCCGGCTCTCGGCGACGGCGCGGCTCGTCGACGTGCGGCGGATGATCGGCGTCGCCTCGTTCCTGTGGGCGGCGGCGCATCTGGCGCTCTACGTCGTCGATCAGGCGGGAGATCTCGGCAAGGTCGCCGGCGAGATCGCGGTTCGCCCCTATCTGCTGATCGGTTTCGTGGCGCTGATCGGGCTGGCGGCGCTGGCGGCGACCTCGACCGACCGGATGATTCGGCGGCTCGGGGGCCCGCGTTGGAACCGGCTGCACGGGCTCGTCCATCCGATCGCGATCCTGGCGCTCGTCCACGTCTTTTTGCAGGTGCGGCTCGATCCGGGCTGGGCGGCGATCGTCGCCGGACTGGCGACGGGCGGGCTGGCGGTGCGCGTCGCCGGACGCGACGGCGGGGGCGCGAGCGGGCTGGCGGGGGCGACGATCGCCGCCTGGATCGGCGCGGCGGCCAGCGAACTCGTCTGGTTCGCGATCAAGACGAAACGGCCGATCGCGCCGATCGCGCTCGCCAATTTCGACACGAGTTTTCGGATCGCGCCGTCGTGGTGGGCGGCGGGCCTCCTCGCCCTCATCGGCCTCACCGCGCTGGCTTGGCGATGGCGCTCGCAGAAAAGATATACGTAGTGATACGCATTCGTTCAGCCGGTTCTTGCTTTCCGACTCTGTTTCGATATATCTAACTCATATCGGACGCCATGACGGCGATCCCATGAGACGAGGAAAGAAACGATGTTCGGACATCGCAAGATGCGGCGCTTCGGCCGCGACGGCTTCCGCGGGATGCGGGGCGAATTCTGCGGCGAGGGCCGCGAACGGATGGCCTGGGACGGCGAGGAGTTCGGCGGCCGCGGCTTCGGCGGCGCGATCGGCAAGGCCTTCGGCCGGCACGGCCATCGCCGCGGCGGGCGCTTCTTCGCCCAGGGCGGGCTCCGGCTGGTCATGCTGGCGATGCTCGCCGAGCAACCGCGGCACGGCTACGAGATCATCAAGGCGATCGAAGACCGCATGGGCGGGGCCTATGTGCCGAGCGCCGGCGTGGTCTACCCGACGCTGACCCTGCTCGAGGAGACCGGACAGATCGAGGTGGTGCAGTCGGAGGGCGCCAAGAAGCTCTACGCGATCACCGAGGCGGGCCGCGAGACGCTGGCGAGCAACCGCGCCCAGATCGATCAGATGATGGCGCGGATGGACGAGGCCGGCGCCTCCCGCAGCGGCGAGCGCGACCCGCGCATCGTGCGGGCGGTCGAAAACCTGCGGCTGGCGCTGCGGCTCAAGCTCGCCTCGTCGAGCTTCGGCGAGGGCGAGACGGCGGCGCTGGTGGCGCTGCTCGACGAGACCGCGAGCCGCATCGAAAAGCTCTGACCCGGCGTTGGGGGCGAGCTCCGCCCCCCTCGCCTCTCGGCGCCGCCGCGCCGCGCCCCCCTTTCACGAACGGAAAGAAACACCATGCTCCAAGCCACCGCGGAGATCGCCACCGCGTCCGCCTCCCGCTACCTCCAGCAGCTGTGCAAGCACTTCGCCCACAAGATCGAAACCGAGTTCACGCCGACCGAGGGCCACATGACCTTCCCGCTCGGCCCGGTCTCGCTCGCCGCCGACGCCGAGCGCCTGACGATCGTCGTCGCGGCGGAAGACGCCGAGCGTCTCGCCGAACTCGAGGACGTGGTGGCGCGCCATCTCGTTCGCTTCGCCTTCCGCGAGGAGCTCGCGCTCGACTGGCGCGCCGCCTGAGGGCGACGCCGCGGCGAGGACCGGTTCCGGCGGCGCCGAAAAGCGCTGCGTCGAAACGACACGCCGCACGACCTCCCGTCCCTTCCGTCGCGTTTCATGGCGACCCGCACCGGGGATGGGAAGGTCGAACGCGCGAAACCAAGCCCGCTCTCGCGTTGAGCGAAATGAAAGCGATACAACTTTTAATTTATGACAAGTTTTCATCTTTGCAATATCACATGCATACGAACACATTTCGTATATCCATTTTTCGCAAGATTTTGCGATTCTTCACGTTGATTGGCATTTCATCCCCCATGAATTCATGTCGATAGCGCCATTTCGTCGTCGTTCGATCGTATAAAGTCACAATTTTCAGAAAAAGATTCAGACATATAGATTTTGTAAACCGCTCTAGACGAGCCTCCTACTCGCACATTCCATTCGCGAACACGGAACCGCCGCTCGCCTGAGAAGGGTCGCAGACGGCGTGCGGTTTCGAAGGAGCCTCCCATGAAGGTCAACGCCTTCCGCCTGGGCATCGGGATGAAGATCGGCGCGATCGTCGTCTTCGCCGTCCTCGCCCTGTCCGCCTTCTCGGCCTACAGCGTCGTCGATCAGACCTCCGACGCGATGGAGGCGCGGCGAGAGTCCCTGCGCCAAGAGTTGGCGATGGCTCGATCGATCGTCGCGGGCTTCGCGGCGAAGGAGACGAGCGGCGCGATGAGCCGCGACGCCGCACAGAAGGCGGCGCGCGAGGTTCTCGCCACGATCCGATACGGCCACGACGACTACGTCTTCGTCCTCGATCGCGACGGGCGGATGGTGATGCATCCGATCGAACCGAAGCTCGACGGCGCCGACCGGCGCGGCGACCGCGACGCGAGTGGCAAGGCGTTCTTCGCGGAGATGACGCGGGTCGCCCACGGCGACGGCGTCGCGTTCGTCCAGTACGACTGGCCTCATCCCGGCGAAAAGACCGCCTCGCCCAAACTGAGCGGGGTCCTCGCCTTCGAGCCCTGGGGCTGGATCGTCGGAACCGGCGTCTGGATCGACGACCTGGACGCGGACATGCGGCAGATGATCGTGACGGACGCCACCGCCTTCGCAGTCGTGACGCTGTTGTTGCTCGCCCTTTCCGTCCCGCTCGCCCGCGACATGATCCGCGCCCTCGGCCGGCTGACCGACGCGATGCAGCGGATCGCGGCGGGCAAGACCGACGGCGCGATCGAGGACGGCGCGCGACGCGACGAGATCGGCGACATGGCCCGGGCGCTCGAAGGGTTCCGCGGCGAGCTCGACAAACTCGGCAAGCTGCGGCTCGAGCAGGCCGAACGGGAGAAGCTGATCGCCATCGAGCGGCGGCGCGATCTGCACGAACTCGCCGACCGCTTCGAGAGCTCGGTCAAACGCTCCGTCGACGGCGTCGCGGCGTCGGCCGAATCGCTGGAAGCCACGGCTTCGTCGCTGACCGCCTCGGCGCGGTCGATGGCCGAACACAGCGGCGCGGTCTCGACGAAGGCGACGGCCTCGGCGGAAAACGTCTCTCTGGTCAATCGCGCCACCGAGGAGTTGGCGGCGTCGATCGACAACATCGCCCGTCAGGCCGACGTCTCCAATCGAATCGCCGAAGAGACCCAGGCGCGCGCCGCGATCACCCGTGAGACGGTCGGCCGGTTGGCCGAGATGACGGTGCAGATCGGCGAGATCGTGGTGACGATCCGGGCGATCGCGGAGCAGACCAACCTCCTCGCGCTCAACGCGACGATCGAGGCGGCGCGCGCCGGCGAGGCCGGCCGCGGCTTCGCGGTGGTGGCGCAGGAGGTCAAGGCGCTCGCCGTGCAGACGGCGCGGGCGACCGACGACATCGCGGCGCGCGTCGAGGGCGTCCGCGGCTCGACCGACGGGGCGGTCACGGCGATCGCCGAGGTCGACACGACCATCTCGCACATCACCGAGACGGCGCGGGCGATCTCCGCCGCCGTTCAGGAGCAGCGGGCCGTGGTCCAGGAGATCTCCCGATCGATGGCCGAAGTCGCGACGGCGTCGGAGACCGTCAGCCTCAACATCGGCGAGGTTCGCTCCGAAAGCGAAGAGACGGCGCAAGCCGCCGACTTCTCGCAGCAGATGGCGGGCGAGCTGCGGTCCGAGGCGGCGCGGCTCGACGCGCAGGTCGCGCAGTTCCTGGCCGGCGTGCGGGCCGGCTGAGGCGGGGGCGCGGGACGTCTGCGTCGCCGGTATGGGACCTCCTCGTCCGACGCGCTCGACCGATACGGGCGCGTCGGCGATGGAGTAGGCTCGCGACCTCGTCTCCAGCCCTCGCCCCGAAAGCCGCATGACCCGCTCCACCGCCAATCTCCTCCTGCTCCTCGCCGCCGCCATCTGGGGCGGCGCCTTCGTGCCGCAGGCCACCGCCATGAAGGCGATGAGCCCGGCGTGGTTCCTGACGCTGCGGTTCGCGCTGTCGACGCTGGCGATCGCCCCGCTCGCCTTCGCCGAGATGCGCCGGGGGCCGCGGCTCGACCGGACCAGTCTCGCTCTGATGGGGCTGGTCGCGGTGGTCTTCGTCGCCGGCAACCTGTTGCAGCAGGTATCGCTCTTGACCACGTCGGTGGCCAACGCCGGGTTCCTCACCTCGCTCTACATCCTGTTCACGCCCTTCGCGGCGCTGGCGATCGGGCACGAACGGCCGGGGCCGGCGGTGTGGCCTGCGGCGGGGTTGGGGCTTCTCGGGGCCTGGCTCCTGTCGGGCGGGCTCACGGGGAGCTTCGTGATCGGCGACGCCTTCGTCACTCTCGGCGCGGTCGCCTGGGCGGCGCAGATCGTCTTCGTCGGGCTGGCGATGAAACGGGCGCATCGGCCGATGACGCTGGTGGCGATCCAAGGAGCGGCGGTGACGGCGGTCTGCGGGCTGTGGGCCGGCCTGCACGATCCGATCTCGATCGAAGCGATCGGCGAGGCCGGCTGGGAGCTCGCCTATACCGGGCTCGTCTCCGGCTTCGTCGGCTACTCCCTGCAGGCGATGGCGCAGCGCCATTCGGAGGCCTCCGACGCGGCGATCGTATTCGCGACCGAGGCGCCCTTCGCGGCGCTGTTCGGCTGGTGGTTGCTCGGCGAACGTCTGTCGGCGGAGCAATGGGCCGGCTCGGCGGCGATCTTCGCGGCGGTGCTGCTGGTGCAGCTCTGGCCGACCCGGCCGGCCGCGCCGATCGCCGAAGAGGCGTGATGCGTCAAGCGCCGAGGGCGGCGGCTTCGGACGCAGATTCCGGATCTTCAGATTTCGATTCCGATCGAGATCGGGGCGAGCACGCCCGCGACGGAGACCTCACGCGAGCGTCTTCGCGTTTCGAATCAGATTCCGAATATTCGATCAACTGTTTGATCTTTTGATTGTTTTCGGCTGAGTTCATGTGGCGCGACAGAACGCGCGACGGCGGCCGCCGGTTCAACGCCGATCCGGGGACGAGACTGCTCGCCGAGCGATACCGGCGCGCGACCACCGTCGTCGTGGCGCTTCGACTTTTCGTCAGCCCTCGGCCCTCGGCGACGTCCGGTCATTTGACAAGCGCCCGCGAAGATAGCAGACGATGTCGCGCGCGCCGCGCGACGAGGGATCCTCTCCCGACCGCGCCCTCCGGAAGCGACGGGATCGAGCGGTCTCCGCCTTGCTCTCGCCTCCACTCTTTCGACGTCGGCAACGTCGCACACCAGGAAGCGGGCCCCATGAGCTCCAATGTGATCCAGAGCGACACGATCCACCTGATCTCCCGGCTCGTCCGGGAACACGGTCGCAACCATTGGCGCGGCTATGTGTTCGCCTTCGCCTGCATGGGCGGCATCGCCGGCTCCACTTCGCTTGCCGCTTGGTTGATGCGCGACGTCATCAACAAGGTCTTTCTCGATCGCGACGCCCAAGCAGTGATCTGGCTCGCCGTCTCGGTGGTGGTGATCTACACCGTCAAGGGCTTGTCGACCTACGGCCAACAGGTGACGCTCTCACGCATCGCCAACTCGATCGTCGCCTCGGTTCAGCGCTCCATCTACTCCCATCTCCTGAAGATGGACATGCGCTATTTCATGGCGCGCCACACATCCGAATTCGTCGGTCGCCAAGCCTTCATGGCCAGCTCGTGTGGTGGCGTTCTGAACACCGTCGTGACGTCTCTCGGGCGCGACCTGCTCTCGCTCGTCGGCCTGATGTTGGTGATGATCCTTCAAGATCCTCTGATGTCGGTGGTCGGCCTGATCATGATGCCGGCAGCGGTCATCGGCGTGCAGAAGCTCATCAAGCGCGCGCGAAAGATCATGCACACGAGCTATACCCAAGGCGTCGCCGTGATGGAGCTGACCCAGGAGACCGTCGCCGGAATCAAGGTGGTGAAGTCTCTCGGGCTGGAAACGCGTTTCACAAACCTCATGGACATCTCCATCCTCGAAGTGGAGCGCGCCGCCAACAAGCTCGTATCCGTCGGCGCTCGTTCGGCGCCGTTGATGGAAACCCTCGGCGGCTTCGCCGTCGCCGGCGTGATCCTCTACGGCGGCATTCGCGTGATTTCCGCAGAAGCGACGCCGGGTTCGTTCTTCTCCTTCATCACCGCGCTGCTTCTCGCCTACGAACCGGCCAAGCGGCTCGCCCGCGTCCACATCGAGCTCGCGACGAACCTCGTCGGCGTGAAGGTCATGTACGACTTCCTTGCCGAGCCCACCGGAGAAGCGCCCGAAGACGACAAACCAGCTCTGGTGCTCGAAAAGGGTCGCATCGTCTTTACCGACGTGCGCTTCCGTTACCGTCCCGACGAGGTGGTGTTGCGTGGCCTGAACCTCGTCGCCGAGGCCGGGCGCACCACTGCGCTCGTCGGACGATCGGGCGGCGGCAAATCGACGATACTGTCGTTGCTCCTTCGCTTCTATGACCTCGAAGGCGGCGTGATCGAGGTCGACGGACACGACATTTCGACGGTCGATCGCCGGACGTTGCGCCGCCAGATCGCCTACGTCGGTCAGGACGTGTTCCTTTTCAAGGGCACGGTCTACGAGAACATCGCGCTCGGTCGCCAGGGCGCAACCCGCGACGAGGTCGAGGCCGCAGCCAAGGCCGCCCACGCCCACGAGTTCATCATGGGCTTCACCGAAGGCTACGACACCAATCTCGGCGAGAACGGCGGCCAGCTCTCCGGCGGCCAGCGCCAACGCATCGCCATCGCCCGCGCCATTCTGCAAAATGCTCCGATCCTGCTGCTCGACGAGGCGACCGCGGCGCTCGACAATGAGAGCGAACGCAAGATTCAGCAGGCCCTGGCCGAGCTGTCGACAGGCCGCACGACGCTCGTCATCGCCCATCGCCTCCAGACGGTGCGCAACGCCGACAAGATCTGCGTCGTCGAGCACGGCGTGGTCGTCGAAGAGGGTCCGCACGACGAACTCTTGTCGCGAGGCGGCCGCTACGCGGCCCTCCATCAGCTCCACTTCAATACGAAGCCGAAGGGCGTCGACGCCTGAGAAGAGACATGCGTGGACCGACGTTCGAAAACGTCGCCCACGCATTTCGCGAAGGGCGGCGGAACCGATCGGCGAACGCGACTTCGAGCCGCCAACGTCGCCCCATAGGATGCGCGACGTGTTGCCCGCTTTCCTGGCGGTCAGATGAGTTTGGTCCGGCGGTGATCCGGCCCCGGTGAAGCCGACCGGCGAACACCGACGGCGCGAGGCCGCCGAGGCCGCCGAGGCCGCCGAGGCTCGTATGGGGGCGGAGGCCGTCGACGTCGATCCGCCAGTTCTCGATGATCCGTTTCGCCCGGGCCAAGCGAGGAGAAGGCGTGCTCGTTCGGGCGCTCGTCGCAGAGCCGACCGTCTACTCTCGCGGCGGGCTGCGTCGTCCATGATCTCCCGCGAAGAAGAGAGAGAGCTACGAGATGCCCGCGAACGCCGTCGGAACGTTGCGGGCCCTCCTGCAAATCCGCGTCGTATCGACAAACGAGGCGTTCCACCGCAAGATCCACGGTGCCGAGAGTTCGCCGGCGGAGTGGAGCCCTCATCCGCGCAAAGACGTCGCAATCCGAACACTCCGAGGCTTGGAAATCGGTTTCTCCAGGTGACGTCCCTGGGTCGCCGCCTCGGGGCGCTCCTTGTTTCACAACACCGCCCGGCCCCGCCCAGCAGCGCGAAGATCCAGGCGAAGAACATGAACAGGCGCCGAACGCCGTCCCGAGCTCCCGGGGCGGTCGGCACTCATTCCGGGATCTTGGAGCTGTTTCGTTCCGTTGCAGCCTTTTCAGGCGACAATGGGGGAGAACGAATTTCCCTCGATTTTTCAAGGGATTGAGTGGTCGGGCAGAGAGGATTCGAACCTCCGACCCCTTGACCCCCAGTCAAGTGCGCTAACCAGGCTGCGCTACTGCCCGTCCAGACACCGCGACCATCGGTGCGAACCCGTCGCCGCTCCTGGGAGCGAGAGGGGTCCGTCGTCGTCGGACCGAGGTTCCCTAGACTGTTTCGCCCGACGGCGCAACACCTTTCGCCGGAGCGGCCGAGCGGTCCACAGCCGCGCCGGAACGCCCCGTCGACGCCCCCGTCAGCGCATCTGATCGAGCAGGCGCTTGCACTCGAGCAGTTCGAAGAGCGTCGCCTGGAGACGGCGGATGTCGTCACGGGACAGGCCGGCGGAGCCCTCGCCGGAGATCGTCGCGACGGCGGCCGGCGGCGGGGCGACGACGGCGGTGGCGGCCGACGGCGGCGTCGGCGGGCGCAGGCGGTCGAGCAACTGGCCGAAGCCGACGCGGCCCGGTTCGACGAAGGCGGCCGAGACGCCGCCCGTCTGCGACGACGGCGCGAAGACCGGCGCGGCCGGCTCGACCGACGGCGCGGGGCCACGCGGCGCGAAACGCTGCGCCAGGACGTGCGCGGCGCGGACCTCCGGATCCATGGTCGGCTCGATCCGAAGCGGGGCCCCTTCGTCGCCGTCGGTCGAGGGGACCGCTTCGGCTTCGGCGTCGGCCCGTTCGAGGCCGGCGTGCAGGAAGGCGACGTCGGCCTCCTCCTCGGCGTCCCAGCCCGCGGAGGGTTGGGCGGCGGCGTGGGGGGCAGCGGCCTGCGGGACGTCCTCGTCGTCGCTCTGACGGCCGCCGCGCGGCGGCTGCGGGGCGCCCTCGCGCCACACGTCCATGACGAAGCGGACGCCCTCCTCCTTGAGGATGCGCTGGACGCCACGGATGGTGTAGCCCTCGCCATAGAGGAGATGGCGAACGCCCTTGAGGAGATCGACGTCGTCGGGACGATAATAGCGCCGCCCGCCGCCGCGTTTCAGCGGCCGGATCTGGTTGAAGCGCGTCTCCCAGAAGCGCAGCACGTGCTGCGGCAGGTCGAGATCGCCGGCCACTTCACTGATGGTGCGAAAGGCGTCCGGGCTCTTGTCCAATGTCGCGTCTCTGATCGGCGGCCCACGCCGCCTCACTCGGCGTCGTCGGCCAACTGCTCGTTGATCTTCTGCTTGAGGACGTTGGACGGCTTGAACACCATCACCCGTCGCGGCGAGATCGGAACCTCTTCCCCGGTCTTGGGGTTGCGGCCGATGCGCTCGCCCTTGGCGCGGACCATGAAGGTTCCGAACGAGGACAGTTTCACCGACTCGCCCGAGACCAGGCAATCGGAAATCTCACCGAGGACCATTTCGACGAGATCGGCGGATTCGGTGCGTGACAGGCCCACCTTCTGGTAGACGGCCTCGCAGAGATCGGCGCGCGTGATCGTCTTTCCCGTCATGGTGTCGAAGCTCTCCTCGGCGCGACGCGGAGTCCGTCCGCCGTACCCGTCGGCAGGACGCTCGCCGCGAAGGTTAGGACCTCGCCGCGGAGCGGTCAACCACAAGCGAACGCTGGCGAACCGGGTTTCGTGACCGAGCCGGTCACCAACGGATCAGCGCAGCGCCCCAAGTGAAGCCGCCGCCCATCGCCTCGAGCATGACGAGATCGCCCTTCTTGACGCGCCCATCGTGGACGGCGGCGTCGAGGGCGAGGGGAACCGACGCGGCGGAGGTGTTGCCGTGCCGGTCGACGGTCAGGACGATCTTGGCCGGATCGATGCCGAGCTTCTTGCCGGTGGCGTCGATGATGCGACGATTGGCCTGATGCGGCACGAACCAGTCGATGTCGGCGGCGGTGAAGCCGGTCTCGGCGAGCAGCACGTCGATCACCTCGGCGAGGTTGTGGACGGCGTGCTTGAAGACCTCCTTGCCCTCCATCCTGAGATGGCCGGCGACGCCGGTCGTCGACGGACCGCCGTCGACGTAGAGCTTGTGCCAGTGACGGCCGTCGGCGCGCAGATGGGCGGCGAGCAGGCCGTGGTCGTCGAGCGTGCCGGGCGACCAGACCGCCTCCAGCACCACCGCGCCGGCGCCGTCGCCGAACAGCACGCAGGTGCCGCGGTCGCTCCAGTCGAGGATGCGCGAGAAGGTCTCCGCGCCGATGACCAGGGCGCGCTTGGCGAGCCCGGCCTTGATCTGCGCGTCGACCGTGGTGATCGCGTAGACGAAGCCGGTGCAGACCGCCTGGATGTCGTAGGCGAAGCCGCGGGTGATGCCGAGCTTGCCCTGGACCTCGGTGGCGGTCGCCGGGAAGGTGTGGTCGGGCGTCGCGGTGGCGACGACGACGAGATCGATGTCGTCCGGGGTCAGGCCGGCGTCGGCGAGAGCGGCGCGGGCGGCCGCTACGGCGAGGTCGGAGGTGAATTCGCCCGGCGCGGCGCGATGGCGCTCCCGGATGCCGGAACGCTCCACGATCCACTCGTCGGTGGTGTCGACCATGCGGGTCAGGTCGGCGTTGGTCAGCACTTCCTTCGGCAGATAGGAGCCGACGCCGCGGACGACGGAACGAAGGACGCTCAAGATTCACCTCGCGGGTCGGCGACGGGCGGGGTCCCGCCGGCATGATGGTAATGGGCGAGACCGGCGACGATCCGCGCGGTCAGATCGGCGACCGCCATGTCGTAGGCGAGCGAGACGGCGGAGGCGAAGCCCTCGGCGTCGGCGCCGCCGTGGCTCTTGATGACGATGCCGTTGAGGCCGAGGAAGACGCCGCCGTTGACCTTGCGCGGGTCCATCTTCTGCTTCAGCCGGTCGAAGGCGGAGCGGGCGATGGCGAAGCCGATGCGGTTGAGCCAGGACCGGTTCATGCCGTCGCGCAGGTAGCGCGCGAACTGGCGGGCGGTGCCTTCGGCGGTCTTCAGGGCGATGTTGCCGGCGAAGCCTTCGGTCACCACCACGTCGACGACGCCGCGGCCGATGTCGTCGCCTTCGACGAAGCCGGTGTAGTCGAGTTCGGCGAGATCGGCCTCCTTGAGCAGGCGGCCGGCCATCTTGACCTCTTCGTTGCCCTTGATCTCCTCGACGCCGACGTTGAGGAGGCCGACCCGGGGCCGTTCGGCGCCGAAGACGGCGCGGGCCATCGCCGCGCCCATCACCGCGAAGTCGATCAGCTGCTGGGCGTCGGCGCCGATCGTCGCGCCGACGTCGAGCACGATCGATTCGCCGGTGAGCGTCGGCCAGATCGCGGCGATCGCCGGCCGTTCGATGCCGGCCATGGTGCGCAGGCAGAACTTGGCCATGGCCATCAGCGCGCCGGTGTTGCCGGCGGAGACGCAGACCTGGGCCTCGCCCGCCTTCACCGCCTCGATCGACTTCCACATCGACGACTTCCAGCGGCCGGCGCGCAGCGCCTGGCTCGGCTTGTCGTCCATGCGGACCACGACTTCGGCGTGGACGAAGCGCGAGGCGGCGGCGAGCGCGGGGTGACGGTCGAGAACGGGTCTGACCCGCGCCTCGTCGCCGAACAGGACGAACCGCAGCTCCGGCCGGCGCTCGAGAGCGATCGCGGCGCCGGCGAGCACCACATCGGGGCCGGCGTCGCCGCCCATCGCATCGAGGGAAATCGTGATCTGTTTCGACATCTCGAAGGTCGCATGCGTCGGTTGGTTCCGACGGGGCCGGGACAATACCCGTTTGTCGCCGTCCGGCAAGTCGTCGCTCGGCGACGGCGACGGCGGGCGGTCCGTTCCCCTATCACTCCTTGCCGAGGCGCGCCAGAGCCGCGAAGGGGGAGAGTTCCGCCCGCCCCTCGCCGACGCCGGCCGCCTCGGCGTCGAAGACGACGCCGGGCTTGCGCGGATAGGGTTCGACGCCGACCAGGAAATGCTCGACCGCGACGCGGCCGAGGTCGAGGACGCCGCCCTCGATCGGATCGGGGATTTCGGCGGCGGGATCGAGATCGATGCCGCCCTCCTCGTCCGGCTTCTCCTCGTAGCGCGCCATCGCCTCCGGCGGCACCAGCTTCAGGGACACCGGTTCGTCGATGTGGGAGACGACCGGCTCCAGGGTGACGACGCAGGCCTGGGTGAGGTCGGCGACGACCCGACCCTCGACCGACCAGCCGTCCTGCCCCCAGGGCTTGACCAGGAATTCGGCGCGCATCGCCTCGACCGAGACGGCGTCGGCGAGCTTCGCCAGGGCGGCGCGCTGGGCCTCGTCCGCCTGGATCGCCACATGGGTCCCCAGCGGCGGAACGTCGCTGGGCAGGAGCGTGCGGACGATCGGGAAGGTGGTCGCGGGTTCGGCGGTCATGCGGGCATCCTCTCGGGCGGGGAAACGGGTTCGGGCCAGTCGATCCGGCCGGCGAGCACGTCGCCGACCGCGATGTCGGCGAGACGGTCGGCGACCACGAAGGCGTGGGCGGCGAGCGCGGCGGCGGCGGAGCGGTCGTCGAGACCGGCGTAGACGTTGCGGGCGAGGGCGGCGGCGAACTCGGCGACGTCGCCGGCGTCGAGCGCCCGGTCGTAGGCGACGACGCGGCCGTTCCAGGCCGAGGCGAGCTTCTTCATCCGCTTGGGCACGGCGACGTCGCCGACCCCCATCTCGCGCATCGAGCGATCCATCTCGGTGAAGAACAGATCGAGGAGCTGGCGGGCGAGTTCGTGCGGCTCGGTGGCGCGGACGCCGCCGGCGACCTTGGCCCCGGCGGGCGGCGTCGGCTCGACGCGCAGACGGCGCAGCGCCAGCGCCATCATCAACACGATCATGTCGAAGCGCGCCGTCACCGTGTCGGGCACGGCGTAGTCGAGGTAGTAGATCGGGCGTCGCGCTTCGGCCACGATCGATCGATAGAGGGCGAAGGTGGTGTCGGCGAAGCCGCGTCCGAACAGGCCGAAGATCATGGGTCGCGGTCTCTCCTCGACGGCGGCGACGCCTGGTCGACGGGGTGGACGTTGTCTTTCGACCTAGCGCAGGTTAGGGAAGATGCCAAGCGACCCGGCGTGGACGGACGACCGTCCGGCCGATCGAGGCGGCCGCCTCGATCCTCCGCGCCCGCCCCACTCCGGCCGATCGAGGCCTTCGGGAGGACAGGAATGAACCGTCGTTCGTCGCGCGGCCTCGCGCGCCCGCTCCAGGGAGCGCTCTCCGGCCTCGCCTTCGTCGCGCTCCTCGGCGCGAGCCCTCTGCTCTCCGGCTGCGCCGAGACCTATGACCACGGCTATGTCGCGCCGGACAACGCCCTCGACCAGTTGCAGGTCGGCGCCAGCCGCGAGGAGGTCGCGCTGATCCTCGGCTCACCCTCGACCACGTCGACGATCGGCGGCGAAGCCTTCTACTACATCTCGCAGCACGCCTCGCGTAAGGTCGCCTTCCTGAACCAGACGACCGTCGATCAGAAGGTGCTGGTCGTCTATTTCGACGACAAGGGCAAGGTGAAGGAAATCGCCAACTACGGTCTGCAGGACGGGAAGGTGTTCGACTTCATCTCCCGCAAGACCAAGACCTCGGGCGCCGACTACGGCCTGTTGTCGCAGATGCTCAAGGCGACCCCGGCCAATCCGTTCACCAGCAACTGACGCCGGTCACCGACGAATTCCCGATGCGCCGCCGCGGCCCTCGCGGCGGCGTTTTCGTTTCGCCGCCCGGCCCGCGACGAAGAAAACCCCGCGCGGAACGCTCCGCGCGGGGTTCGTCGTCGTTCGTCGCACCCGTGGCCGGCCTCAGCCGTGGGCGAGGATGGCGAGCAGCAGCAGCGCGACGATGTTGGTGATCTTGATCGCCGGGTTCACGGCCGGGCCGGCGGTGTCCTTGTAGGGGTCGCCGACGGTGTCGCCGGTGACCGAGGCCTTGTGGGCGTCGGAGCCCTTCAGGTGCTTGACGCCGTCCTTGTCGACGAAGCCGTCCTCGAAGGACTTCTTGGCGTTGTCCCAGGCGCCGCCGCCGGAGGTCATCGAGACCGCGACGAAGATGCCGTTGACGATGACGCCGAGCAGCGAGGCGCCGAGCGCGGCGAAGGCCGAGGCCTTCGAGCCCGACACCGCCAGCACGCCGAAATAGGCGACGAGCGGGGCGAGCACCGGCAGCAGCGAGGGGACGATCATCTCGCGGATGGCGGCCTTGGTCAGCATGTCGACGGCGCGGCCGTAGTCGGGACGGTCGGTCCCTTCCATGATGCCGGGCTTCTCGCGGAACTGACGACGGACCTCTTCGACGACCGAACCGGCGGCGCGGCCGACGGCGGTCATGGCGATGCCGCCGAAGAGGTAGGGGATCAGGCCGCCGAAGATCAGACCGGCCACCACGTAGGGGTTGGAGAGGTCGAAGGAGACCACGCCCATGCCCTTGAAGTAGGGGTATTTGTCGCCGTTGGCGGCGAAGAACTGCAGGTCGTTCGAGTAGGCCGCGAAGAGAACCAGCGCGCCGAGGCCGGCGGAGCCGATCGCATAGCCCTTGGTGACCGCCTTGGTGGTGTTGCCGACCGCGTCGAGGGCGTCGGTGGTGTGGCGGACCTCCTTGGGCAGGCCGGACATCTCGGCGATGCCGCCGGCGTTGTCGGTGACCGGACCGAAGGCGTCGAGGGCGACGATCATGCCGGCGAGGCCGAGCATCGTCGTCACTGCGATCGCCGTGCCGTAGAGGCCTGCGAGCTGGTAGGTCGAGATGATGCCGGCGACGATGACGATGGCGGGCATCGCGGTCGATTCCAGCGAGACCGCGAGGCCCTGGATGACGTTGGTGCCGTGGCCGGTGACCGAGGCCTGGGCGATCGAGACGACCGGGCGCTTGCCGGTGGCGGTGTAGTACTCGGTGATCCAGACGATCAGGCCGGTGACGACCAGACCGATGACGCCCGAAACGAAGAGCTTCGAGCCGACGATCGACTTGCCGTCGACGACGCCGATCTCACCCCAACCGATGGTCATCGCGTTGGCGATGGCGAGACCGCCGATCGACAGGACGCCGGTCACGATCACGCCCTTGTAGAGCGCGCCCATGATCGAGTTGTTCGAGCCGAGCTTGACGAAGAACGTGCCGATGATCGACGTGATGATCGACGTCGCGCAGATCATCAGCGGGTAGAGCATGGTCGCGGCGAGCGAAGGGGCCGTGGCGAAGAAGATCGCGGCGAGGACCATGGTGGCGACGACGGTCACCGCATAGGTCTCGAACAGGTCGGCCGCCATGCCGGCGCAGTCGCCGACGTTGTCGCCGACATTGTCGGCGATGGTGGCCGGGTTGCGCGGATCGTCCTCGGGAATGCCGGCCTCGACCTTGCCGACGAGGTCGGCGCCGACGTCGGCGCCCTTGGTGAAGATGCCGCCGCCGAGACGGGCGAAGATCGAGATCAGCGACGCGCCGAAGCCGAGCGCCACGAGAGCGTCGATGACGATGCGATCGTTCGGCGCGTGGCCGAGGAAGACCGTCAGGATCCAGTAGTAGACCGACACGCCGAGGAGCGCGAGGCCGGCGACGAAGAGGCCGGTCACCGCGCCCGCCTTGAAGGCGATGTCGAGACCGCCGGCCAGCGACTGGATCGCGGCCTGGGCGGTGCGCACGTTGGCGCGGACGGAGACGTTCATGCCGATGAAGCCGGCGAGGCCGGACAGGACCGCGCCGATGGCGAAGCCGACCGCGACCGTCGGCCCGAGCAGAAACCCGAGCGCGATCAGAATGACGACGCCGACCGCGCCGATGGTGGCGTACTGGCGCTTCAGATAGGCCTGCGCGCCTTCGGCGACCGCGCCTGCGATCTCCTGCATGCGCGCCGATCCGGCGTCCGCCGCCATGACGGAGCGGATCGCCCATACGCCGTAGGCGATGGAGACGAGGCCGCAGAGAATGACCAGAAGTATGGACATGACGCCTCCCGTGCGTGACGCGGCCGCCGGGACGCGATCTCTCGCCGCTTGTCCGGACGCCGCTCGAGGGTCGGTGGATGGGAACGGAATGACCCGCCCGTCGAGGTTCCTGCCTCGGCGAGCGCTTCACCCTATCCGCGAGACCGGGAGCGTCAAGGCGCGTTGCGACGATCCGCCATGAGGGAAAATGCGTGGGTCGTTCCGGATGCGACGGAAAGCCGCGTCACACTCGCCATATTCGACGGCAAATGTTTGCACTCCTGTCAGAAATGGCGAAAGCCGCCCGCCCGGATCGACGCCTCGCAGCCGTCGGCGCGCTGGAACCGGAGGCCCGATTCGGCCTCGACGCGGCCGATCGCGGCGACCGCCACGCCGGCCGTCGCCGCCGCCGCCTCGAAGGCCTCGGCCGCCTCGGGCGGGATCGCGGCGAGGATCTCGTAGTCGTCGCCGCCGCCGACCACCGTCTCGATCAGGTCGGGCGCGGCGGCCAGAACGGCGCGCGCCGCCGGCGACACCGGCAGGGCGTCGAGGTCGACGCGCGCGCCGAGGCCGACGGCGCGACACATCCGGGCGAGATCGAGGCCGAGGCCGTCGGAGACGTCCATGGCGGCGCGGGCATGGGCGCGCAGCGCCGGGGCGAGCTGCAGACGCGGCTCGGGCAGGAGATAGCGGCGGGCGAGATGGGCGGCGTCCGCCTCGCCGAGGCCGGCGAACGCGGGATGGCCGGGCTCGCGACGCAGAAGCAGGCCCAGGGCGGCGTCGCCGAGGGAGCCGGAGACGTAGAGGCGGTCGCCGGGCCGGGCGGCGGCGCGGCGCACCATGGCGCCGTGCGGGGTCGCGCCGAAGACGGTGATCGACAGCACCAACCCGTCGGGCGAGCGAATCGTGTCGCCGCCGTAGAGCGACAGGCCGAACGTCGCCTGATCGGCGGCGAAGCCCTCGGCGAGGCGGGCGAGGTCGGCCTCGCGCCAATCGGCCGGCAGAGCGAGGGTGAGCATCCAGCCGAGCGGCTCGGCGCCCTTGGCGGCGAGATCGGAGACGTTGACCCGGAGCGCCTTGCGGGCGACCAGATCCCAGGGATCGTCGGCGAAGAAATGGACGCCGGCGGCGACCGCGTCGGACTTCAGCACGAGATCGCAGCCTTCCGGCGGCGTCAGCGCGGCGCAGTCGTCGACCAGCGCCAAGGCGCCCTCGCCGGTCGCCAGCGGCCGGAAGTAGCGGGCGACGAGATCGTCTTCGGAAGGGCGATCGGAAGCGGGCACGACGGGAACCTTCTCGAACGGAGCGGCTTTCGATACCGCGAAGCGCCGCCGCGGTCGAGCGATCGAGCGGTCGTGAACGGAATGGTCAAGATTTTCGGCTAGGAAATTCCCATCTGAGGGGTTGAGACGCGCCGGACGTCTTCCGAGGCGGAGATCCATCCGGCGATCCGAACGGAGGTTTCCAGATGCTCGCACGCGACATCATGACCAAGACCGTGGTGACGGTGCCGCCGAAGGCGACGCTGGCGGAGGTGGCCAAGGCGCTGCTCGACGCCCGCGTCAGCGCGGTGCCGGTGGTCGACCCGACCGGCCGACCGGTCGGCGTGGTCAGCGAATGGGACCTGATCGGCCAACACGCGCCCGAGCGTGTCCTCAGACGCGATCATTGGCTGGCGCGGCTCGCCGAAGGTCAGCCGCTGTCGGCCGAATATGTCGAGGTGGTCCAGCCGAACGCCCGCATGGCGGAAGAGATCATGACGACGCCGGCGATCACGATCGACGACGACGCCGACATGGCGACGATCGCCGGGGTGTTGTCGGTGCGCAAGGTGAAGCGGGTGTTCGTGGTGAAGGACGAGCGGCTGGTCGGCGTCGTCTCGCGCGCCGATCTCGCCCGCGCCCTGATCGTGCGCGACGCGCCGACCCCGGCGCGCGCGCCGCTCGAGGACGTCCCGCCGCCCCCGCCGCCGGTCGCCGCGGCCCCCGCGCCGATCGAGGCGGGCGTGAACGCAGCCACCTTCCGCCGTCTGGTCGAGGCGCACGAGGACGCCAAGCGACAGGCGCGCGAACTCGAGCATCAGGCCCACGAAAGGGCGCGCCTCGCGCTCGTGAAGAAGCTCGCCGGAGAACACATGAACGACCGCGCCTGGCACGACCTGCTCGAGCGGGCGCACGCGGCGGCCGAACGCGGCGAGAAGGACTTCCTCCTCCTCCGCTTCCCTTCGGCGCTGTGCTCGGACGGCGGGCGGATGATCAACGCGCCCGATCCGAACTGGCCGACGACGCTGCGCGGTCCGGCGGCGGACGTCTACGAGCATTGGCGCGACGAATTGAAGCCGGCCGGCTTCGGCCTCGTCGCCCGCATTCTCGAGTTCCCCGGCGGCTATCCCGGCGACGCCGGTCTGACGCTGACCTGGGGAGCGTGAGGGCTCAGCCCTCGAACTCCTGAGGGCGGACCTCGCGGGCCAACTTGTCGAGCACCGCGTTGACGATGCGCGGCTCGTCCTCGACGAAGAAGGCGCGGGCGACGTCGAGATATTCGGCGATCACCACCTTGGCGGGGACGTCGCGGCGGCGCATCAGCTCGAACAGGCCGGCGCGCAGGATCTCGCGCAGCGTCACGTCGATGCGCTTCAGCGGCCAGTCCTCGACCAGGGTCTGATGGATCTTCGGGTCGATGGTCCGCTGCTCGGCGACGACGCCGGAGACGATGTCGCGGAAGAAGACGGCGTCGGCCTCGCGATATTCGTCGCCGTCGAGCTCCTGGCCGAGCCGGAACATCTCGAACTCGGCGAGGACGTCGGCGATCTCGCCGCCGCCGATCTCCATCTGATAGAGCGCCTGGACGGCGGCGAGGCGGGCGGCGCCGCGCTTGTTGGCGGGGCGAACCGCGCGGGGAGCGGCGGCGGGGCGTTCGTCGGTCATTCTCACAGTCCGAACTTGCGGGAGAGCGCGATCATGGCGAGGGCGGCGGCGGCGGCCGAACCGCCCTTGTCGAGACGCTTCGGATCGGCGCGCTCCCAGGCCTGCTCGTCGTTCTCGACGGTGAGCAGGCCGTTGCCGAGCGCCAACCGGCGCGCGACGGCGAGATCCATCAGGGCGCGGTTCGATTCGCCGGCCACCACATCGTAGTGCCCCGTCGCGCCGCGGATGACGCAGCCGAGCACGACGTAACCATCGAAACGACGGCCGCGCTTCTCCTCCGAGGCCAGCGCGAAGGCGATCGCGGCCGGGATCTCGAGGGCGCCGGGAACCGTCACGGTCTCATGGACGACGTTCGCGCGATCGAGCACGGCGGTCGCGCCGTCGCGCAGGGCGGCGGCGAGCGCCGGTTCGAAACCGCCCTCGACGATCAGCACCGAAGCGCCGGCGACGTCGGCGGGATCGAAGGGGGCGTGGTAGCTCTGGGTGGCCATGGCGGGCGGAGATCCTCTGTCGAGCCGGGATCAATGATCCAGGCGCGCCGGATTGTCCAGCGTTCGCGGGGAGAATCGGGCGATCCGGCCGCCCTCTCCTTCTCCCCTCGCGGGAGAAGGTGGCCGAAGGCCGGATGAGGGGGCGGCCTTTCGGCGTGGTTCGCCGTTCATGGCTCTCGCCGAAGAGCCGCTTCGCGGCCCCCTCATCCGCCCCTTCGGGGCACCTTCTCCCGCGAGGGGAGAAGGAAGAGGGGTCACCCCTGCGCTTCGGCCTCCCGGAGCCGCGCGACGTAGCGGGCCATCAGGTCGATCTCGAAGTCGACGCGGTCGCCGGCCTTCTTCTCGCCCCAGGTCGTCACCTCGAGGGTGTGCGGGATGATCTGGACGGTGAAGGTGTCGCCCTCGACGAGGTTGACCGTCAGCGAGGTGCCGTCGAGCGCCACCGAACCCTTCGGCGCGACGAACCTGGCGAAGTCGTGCGGTACGCGGAAGGTGAAGACGGCCATGTCGCCCTCCTCGACCCGACTGTCGATCGAGGCGATGGCGTCGACGTGACCGGTGACGAGGTGGCCGCCCATCTCGTCGCCGAGCTTCAGCGAGCGCTCGAGGTTGACCTTCGAGCCGACGGTCCACTCGCCCATGGTCGTGCAGCGCAGCGTCTCCGGGCTCGCCTCGACGTCGTGGAAGGTGCGGCCGTCGGGAAGACGGCCCATCTCGACGACGGTCAGGCAGCAGCCCATGTGGGCGATCGACGCGCCCATGTCGATGCTCTCGAGGGCGTAGGACGAGGCGACGCGCAGGCGGACGCCGACTTCGCGGGTCTCGATGGCGACGATCTCGCCGACGGCGGTGACGATCCCGGTGAACATGGTGGAACTCCTCGTGGATCAGCTCTGTGAACGATGGAGGCGGACGAGCCGGTCGGGGCCGACGGCTCGGCGCTCGACGGGCAGGAAGGACGAGCCGGGGGCGACCGCGCGTTCGACGATCGCCGGCAGATCGACGCCGCCGTCGCCGACGACGACGTCGCTCTCGAAGAGGGCGATCTCGTCGACGAGATCGGCGGCGAGGAAGGCGGCGGCGACGGCCGCGCCGCCTTCGACCAGAACGCTGGTGACGCCGTCGGCGGCGAGGGCGGCGAGGGCGGCGGCGGGATCGATGCGGCCGTCGCGCCCGTGCGGGACCGGCCGGATCTCGACGCCGAGGGCGGCGAGCGCGCGGCGGCGGTCGTCCGGCGCACGGTCGGCGACGATCAGGCGGACCGGCACGTCGGCGGCGGTCGCCGCGAGGCGGCTCGTCCCCGGCAGGCGCGCCGCATCGTCGAGGACGACGCGGATCGGCGACAGCGCCGACGCGCCGGGCAGACGCACGGTCAGGTCGGGATCGTCGACGAGCGCGGTGCCGACGCCGATCAGGATGGCGTCGGCCTCGATCCGCATCGTCTGGACGAGGGCGCGGGCGGCCGGCCCGGTGATCGGCAGTTTGGCGGCGTCGCGCCGGCCGATGCGACGATCGGCGGAGACGGCGAGTTTCAGGAGCACGTGGGGACGCCCGAGTGTCACCCGGGCGAGATGACCGGCGAGGCCGTCGCGGGCCTCTGCGGCGCAGACGCCGGTCACCACCTCGATCCCGGCCTCGCGCAGGCGGGCGAAGCCGCGGCCGGCGACGCGCGGATCGGGATCGTCGAGGGCGCAGACGACGCGGGCGATCCCGGCTTCGACGATGGCGTCGGCGCAGGGCGGCGTCTTGCCGTGGTGGGAACAGGGTTCGAGCGTCACGTAGAGCGTCGCGCCGCGCGCCGCAGGCCCTGCTTGCCGCAGCGCCTGCGGCTCGGCATGCGGGCGGCCGCCGGGCGCGGTGACGCCGCGACCCAGCACGCGGGAGCCTTCCGGAGCGGTCGCGACGACGATCGCGCCGACGCTCGGATTGGGAGCAGTGAGGCCGAGGCCGCGACGGGCGAGGCGGATCGCCGCGCCCATGAAGCGTTCGTCGAGGGCGCTCGGCCTGGTCACCTGATCGGGCTCTCGACGGCGGAGAGCTCGCCGAGCAGATCTTCGAAGTCCTTGGCCTCACGGAAATTGCGATAGACCGAGGCGAAGCGGACATAGGCGACGTCGTCGAGGCCCTTCAGGCCCTCCATGATCAGTTCGCCGATCTGTTCGGAGTTGACCTCCGGTTCGCCGAGGCTCTCGAGCTGGCGGACGATGCCGGTGACCATGCGCTCGATGCGCTCGGGATCGACCGGCCGCTTGCGGCAGGCGATCTGGACCGAACGCATCAGTTTGTCGCGGTCGAAGGGCACCCGGCGGCCGGAGCGCTTGAGCACGGTCAGCTCGCGCAACTGGACGCGTTCGAAGGTGGTGAAGCGCCCGCCGCAGGCCGAGCAGATGCGGCGGCGGCGGATGGCGGCGCCGTCCTCGGTCGGACGGCTGTCCTTCACCTGGGTGTCGTCGTTGCCGCAATAGGGACAGCGCATGGTCGTCTCCCGCCGCCGGCGCCCGACGCGCGCGGCCTCAGCCCGTGCGTTTCTACACGATCCGCAGGGGCGGTGGCGAGAGGTGGGAAAGCCGCCCTCCCCCGCTTCCTGCCCATTGACCGGAGAGCGACGCGGATGAATTCTTCATGACGATCGTCACGGGGACGATCGCCGTTCGGCTCCCTCTCCCCGCATCGGTTGGTCATGAAGATTTCGACGTCTCTCGTTCTCGGCGGTTTCGCCGCGGCTCTCGCCTCATCGACGGCGGCGCTCGCCGCCGACGTCGCCCCGCTCGAAGTCAAGCTCCTGGCGATCAACGACTTCCACGGCAATCTGAAGTCGCCGGGCGGCATCAAGATCAAGGATCCGGCCGATCCGTCGAAGACCGTGTCGATCCCGGCCGGCGGCTCGGAGGCGATGGCGACGCTCGTCAAGCAGAAGCGGACGGAGGCCAAGAACTCGGTGTTCGTCGCCGCCGGCGATCTCGTCGGGGCCTCGCCTCTCCTGTCGGCGCTCTTCGCCGACGAGCCGACGATCGAGTCGCTGTCGCTGATGGGGCTCGAGGTCTCGGCGGTCGGCAACCACGAGTTCGACAAGGGCGTCGACGAGCTGCTGCGCAAGCAGAACGGCGGTTGCTCGTCCGACAAGGCCTGTCTGGCGCTGCATCCCTTCACGGGGGCGAAGTTCCACTATCTCGCCGCCTCGACCACGTACAAGGACAGCGGCAAGACGATCTTCCCGGCTTATGAGATCAAGACCTTCGAGGACATTCCGATCGCCTTCGTCGGTCTGGCGCTGAAGGGCACGCCGGACATCGTGCTGCCGTCGGGCGTCGCCGGCGTCGAGTTCCACGACGAGGCCGCGACGGTCAACGCGCTCCTGCCGGAGCTGAAGGCCAAGGGCGTCGAGGCGGTCGTCGTGCTGATCCACGAGGGCGGCTTCCCGACCGGCGACTACGACGAATGCCCCGGCATCTCCGGGCCGATCGTCGACATCGTCAAGAAGCTCGATCCGGCGGTGAAGGTCGTGATCTCCGGCCACACCCACAAGGCCTACAACTGCGCCCTCGACGGCAAACTCGTCACCTCCGGCGACAAGTTCGGCACGATCGTCACCGACATCGATCTGAAGATCGACCGCGCGTCGAAGCAGATCGTCGAGGCGAAGGCGCACAACGTCATCGTGCGCACCGACGCCTACGCCAAGGACGCGGAGCAGACGGCGCTGATCTCGGCCTACGAGAAGGTCGCCGGACCGTTGATCGAGCGGCCGGTCGGCAAGATCGCGGCGGATCTGACCCGCGCCGAGAGCCCGGCCGGCGAGATGGCGCTCGGCGACGTGATCGCCGACGCCCAACTCGCCGCCACCACCGCCGCCGACAAAGGCGCGGCGGTGATCGCAGTGACCAACCCGGGCGGCATCCGCACCGATCTGCCGAAGAAGCGGGAGGACGGCACGGTCACCTATGGCGAGATCTTCGCCTCCCAGCCCTTCGGCAACAACCTCGTCACGGTGACGCTGACCGGCGAACAACTCGATCTGATGCTCGAGCAGCAGTGGATCGACCAGCCGAAACCGCGCATCCTGCAGGTCTCGAAGTCCTTCACCTATACGTGGGACGAGAAGAAGCCGGTCGGCGAACGGGTCGACATCGCCTCGATCAAGGTCGACGGCAAGCCGATCGATCCGAAGGGCGAATATCGGATCACCGTCAACAACTTCCTCGCCGACGGCGGCGACGGCTTCAAGGTGTTCCGAAAAGCGCGGAACCCGCTGCCGGGCATCTTCGACGTCGACGCGCTGGAGGCCTATCTGGGCAGCGCCGGGACGGTCGTGGTTCCGGCCGGGGGGCGGATCGTCAAGGCGCCGTGAGGAACTCGCTCGCGCCAAACAAAAAGGGGTCGCGGATCGTTCCGCGGCCCCTTTTCTTCGTTCGCTCGTCGTCTGCTCAGCCGTAGATCGGGAAGCGGCGGCACAGCGCGGTCGCCTGCTCCTTGATCCGGGCCTCGACCTGGCCGTCGCCGTCCGGGCCGTTCTTCATGATGCCGTTGACGACCTCGCCGATCATCAGGCCGATCTCGCGGAACTCGGCCTCGCCGAAGCCGCGCGTCGTGCCGGCCGGCGAGCCGAGGCGGACGCCGGAGGTGACCATCGGCTTCTCCGGATCGAAGGGGATGCCGTTCTTGTTGCAGGTGATGTGGGCGCGCTTCAGCGCCTTCTCGGTCACGTTGCCGGTCGCCTTCTTAGGACGCAGATCGACCAGCATCAGATGGGTGTCGGTGCCGCCGGAGACGAGGTCGAGGCCCTGCTCGAGCAGCGCCGTCGCCATGGCCTGGGCGTTCTTCACGACCTGATGGGCGTAGACCTTGAACTCGGGGCGCAGCGCCTCGCCGAAGGCGACGGCCTTGGCCGCGATGACGTGCATCAGCGGGCCGCCCTGGAGGCCGGGGAAGACGGCCGAGTTGATCTTCTTGCCGAGATCGGCGTCGCGCGACAGGATCATGCCGCCACGCGGGCCCCGGAGGGTCTTGTGAGTGGTGGTGGTCACGACATGGGCGTGGTCGAGCGGGTTCGGATGCGCGCCGCCGGCGACGAGGCCGGCGAAATGCGCCATGTCGACCATGAAGATCGCGCCGACTTCGTCGGCGATCTCACGGAAGGCCTTGAAGTCGATGCGGCGCGGATAGCCCGAGCCGCCGGCGATGATCAGCTTCGGCTTGTTCGCCCGGGCGAGATCGCGGACTTCGTCCATGTCGATCAGGTGGGTGTCTGGCGTGACCTTGTAGGGCACCGGCTTGAACCACTTGCCCGACTGGTTGACCGGCGAGCCATGGGTGAGATGGCCGCCGCAGGCGAGATCGAGGCCCATGAAGGCGTCGCCGGGCTGGAGGAAGGTGAAGAACACCGCCTGATTGGCCTGCGCGCCGGAATGGGGCTGCACGTTGGCGTATTCGGCGCCGAAGATCGCCTTGGCGCGCTCGATCGCCAGGCTCTCGGCGACGTCGACCCATTCGCAGCCGCCGTAGTAGCGCTTGCCCGGGTAGCCCTCGGCGTACTTGTTGGTCATCACCGAACCCTGCGCCTCGAGCACCGCCTTGGAGACGATGTTCTCGGAGGCGATCAGCTCGATCTCGTCCTGCTGGCGGGCGAGTTCGTCGGTGATCGACTTGAAGAGCGCCGGATCGCTCTCGGCGAGCCCCTGGGTGAAAAACCCGGGGAACAGGGGGGCGGCGGTCGTGGTCATGGGCACCTCGTCGGGGCTACGCCGGCTCAGCGGCGACAGTCCGCGCCCGATATCACGAAACGCGCCTCAGATCTTCCCCCTTTTGCCCGAGACCGCGGCGGAAATCGCACGGCTCCCGCGACGCGGGCGCAAGACGGGCTCTCACCGGCGAACGCCGGCGCCGCGGGAGCCCGAAGCGACGTGCATGGGGTCATGCGCAGGACGCGCCGGCCTCGTGGCGAGGGCTGCGCAAACCGCATATCCGCCCACGACTTCAAACACAAACATCTGTTCTGAAACGACTTTCCGACAGCACCGAGAGGCGGAGGGCAGATCGCCGGCGACGCGGACGTCATTCCTAAGTATGAATACTTTCGTACATCTCCGATATCTAATATTTCTCCCTCCGAGCAGAGTGCCGGCCGTCGAGCGTCGCCCGCGGCTCATCCGAGATCCGTTCGAGACGTCTCCGAATGGGAGCTCCAGATGAAAGTCCTCATCGTCGGCGGCGTCGCCGGCGGCGCCACCGCGGCGGCCCGGATCCGCCGCTCGGACGAAAGCGCCGAAATCGTCCTCGTCGAACGCGGCCCCTACATCAGTTTCGCCAACTGCGGCCTGCCCTATCACATCTCCGGCGCGATCCCGTCGCGCGAGCAATTGCTGGTCACCTCCGAGGAACTGTTCGAGGCGCGCTACGCCGTCGACGTGCGCTCGCGCACCGAGGTCGTCGCGATCGATCGGGCGGCGAAGACGGCGACCCTGCGCAATCTCGCAACCGGCGAAGAGACGATCGAGAGCTTCGATCGGCTGTTGCTGTCGCCGGGCGCAGAGCCGGTTCGGCCGAAGCTCTCCGGCATCGACGGCCCGCGCATCTTCACCCTGCGCAACATTCCCGATCTCGATCGGATCATGGCGCATCTCACCTCCGACCATCCGCGCCGGGCGGTGGTCATCGGCGGCGGCTTCATCGGCATCGAGATGGCCGAGAACCTACACGACCGCGGCCTCTTCACCACGCTGGTCGAGGGCGCGGCGCACATTCTCGCGCCCCTCGACGACGAGATGGCGGCGATCGTCCATTCGCACATGAAGGACAAGTCGATCGAGCTCTATCTCGGCGACCGGATCGAGCATTTCGAGGACAAGGGCGACCACACGCTGGCGTTCCTGGCGTCGGGCAAGCGGCTGCAGGCCGACATCGTCGTGCTGGCGATCGGCGTCCGTCCCGAGACGGCGCTGGCGCGGGAGGCCGGGCTCGAGCTCGGCGCGACCGGCGGCATCCGGGTCGACGAGTACCTGCGCACCTCCGATCCGAGCATCTACGCCGTCGGCGACGCGGTCGAGGTGACGCAGACGATCACCGGCCGACCGGCGCTGATCCCGCTCGCCGGGCCCGCCAATCGGCAGGGCCGGATCGCCGCCGACAACATGCTCGCGAAGTCCGAGGCGGGGATGAAGCCCTATCGCGGCACGCTCGGCACGGCGATCCTCAAGGTGTTCGATCTCGCCGCGGCGACGACCGGCCTCAACGAGACGCAGCTCGCCGCCGCCGGCATTCCCTATCGGGCGACGATCACCCATTCCGGCTCGCACGCCTCCTACTATCCCGGCTCGCGGCAACTCAGCCTCAAGCTCCTCTACGGGCTCGACGGCCGGGTGCTCGGCGCGCAGGCGGTGGGCGCCGACGGCGCCGACAAGCGGATCGACGTGATCGCCTCGGCGATCGGGCATCAGGGCACGGTCGCCGAACTCGCCGACCTCGAGCTCGCCTATGCGCCGCCGTTCGGCTCGGCCAAGGACCCGGTCAACATCGCCGGCTACGTGGCGATGAACGTGCTCGCCGGCACGCACGAGGTGATCGACTGGCGGGCTCTGCGCGATCGGATCGCCGCAGGGCTCGGCAAGGCGCAGCTCGTCGACGTGCGCACGCCGGAGGAGTTCGGCATCCAGACCCTGCCGGGCGCGGTCAACATCGAACTCGACCGACTGCGCGGCCGGCTCGCCGAACTCGATCCGACCCGGCCGGTGATCGTGTTCTGCCAGATCGGCGTGCGCGGCTATCTCGCCTATCGGATCCTGAAGCAGTCGGGCTTTCTCGACGTCGTCAATCTCTCCGGCGGCCTGAAGACCTATCTCTGGGCGACCGAGAAGCAGGCGAACCCCGACATCTTCGACTACGAAGACATCAAGCGGCGCGATCAGGCCGAAATCGAAGCGGAGATGGGCGGGCGCACCATCGTGACGCCGCCGGCCGCCGACCGCCACCGCATCGACGCGGTCGGCCTGCAATGCCCCGGACCGATCATGAAGACCTTCCGGGCGATGGAGGCGCTCGAGGAAGGCGAACTGCTGGAGGTCACCGCCTCCGATCCGGCCTTCGGCCGCGACGTCCGCGCCTGGGGTCTGAAGACCGGCCACGAGATCGTGACCGTCGAGGTCGCCAAGGGGCTCGTGCGGGCGGTGGTGCGCAAGGGCGCCAAGCCGGCCGCCTGCCCGGCCGAAGGCGCCGCCGCGCCGGCCCGGGACAAGACCACGCTGGTCGTGTTCTCCGGCGACCTCGACAAGGTGATGGCGGCGCTGATCATCGCCAACGGCGCGATGGCGATGGGGCGGAAGGTCAGCCTGTTCTTCACCTTCTGGGGCCTCAACGTGCTGCGTCGGGCCGATCCGCCGCGGGTGGAGAAGGGCCTTCTCGACGCCGCCTTCGCCTTCATGCTGCCGAAGGGCGCGAGCCGGCTCTCCTCGGTGTCGAAGATGAACTTCGGCGGCATCGGCGCGAAGCTCCTGAAGAAGGTGATGCGCGACAAGCACGTCGACCGGCCGGACGAGCTTCTCCAGAGCCTGATCGCCGGCGGCGCGCAGATCATCGCCTGCCGCATGTCGATGGACGTGATGGGGCTGAAGGAAGAGGAACTGATCAAGGGCGTCGAGTTCGGCGGCGTCGCCGCCTTCCTGGCCGAGGCGGAGGAATCCGGCACGACGCTGTTCATCTGATCGCGGGCGAAGCGCAAACGAAAAGAGGCGGAGCGCTCCGGCGCTCCGCCTCTTCGATTCGGTCCTCTCGGCGCGGCAGAGGCCGCGCCGGCGGTCACTCCTGCGCCACCAACATCCCGACGCCGTCCTTGTTGTAGATGTCGTCGCGGAAATGGACGATGCCCTCGGCCGTCGCCCAGGCGGTGATGTAGTTCGTATAGACCGGCACCGGGGTCTTCAGCTTGGCGTCGAGGCGCTGGCCGTCGGCGAGCGCGTTGGCGACCGCCTCCGGGGTCCAGCCGGGGGTGTCGCGCAGGAGCCAGGTCACCAGACCCTGGATGTTCTGGATGCGCATGCAGCCCGACGAATAGAAGCGGTTGTTGTCGCCGAACAGATCCTTGAACGGCGTGTCGTGCATGTAGACGTCGTGGGTGTTCGGGAAGGTCACCTTGACCGTCGACATCGCGTTGTCGCCGCCCGGATCCTGACGGAACGAATAGGTGGTGGCCTGCACCGAGTTCCAATCGACGGCCTCGGGCGGGACCTCCTGGCCGTGATTGTCGAAGATGCGGATGTGGTTCTTGGTCAGGTAATCCGGCTCGGTCTGCATCTTCGGGATCAGATCCTTGCGGATGATCGAGACCGGAACGTGCCAATAGGGGTGGAAGTTGATCTCTCGCACCGACGAGGAGAGAATCGGGGTCTGGCGATCGATCTTGCCGACCACCGCGTTGTGACGCTCGACCACCCGGCCCTGCTCGACCATCTCGAGCTCGGCGGCGGGAATGTTCATGAAGATGTAGCGCTCGCCGAGATTGCCCGACATCGAACGGATGCGGACGAGGTTCATCTCGAGCTGCGAGATGCGGGTCTCGATCGGAACGTTCATCACCTCCATCACCGTCTCGTCGACGACGCCGTCCGGCCGGAGGCCGTGGCGGACCTGGAAGCGGCGCACGGCGGCGTCGACGTAGCTGTCGAAGGTGTCGTGATAGCCCATGCGGGCCTGATCCGGCGGCATGTCGCCGGACGCCACCAGGCGCTGACGCAGACGGGCGATCACCTCGGACCGGGAGCCGACCTTGAGGCGCATCGGCGACTGGATCTTCGGCCAGCCGCCGCGGGCCTGCTGATCGCGCAGCATGGGCAGCGCCGCCTCGATCGCCACCACGGTCTCCGGCGACAGGAGCGGCGTCTCCGACTTGATGCGCTCGGCCTGGGCGGCGTTGGCGCCGGCGTCGAACTTCTGCTGCCATTCGCGCACCGCCTGAGCGCGGGTCAGCGCCTCGAGCGGGCTCTCGCTCGACTGCGCGAAGGCCGCCGCCGGGGCCAGGGTCGCGCCGGCGAGGCCGGCGAGGAGCGCCCGACGGGTGGGGCGGAACACGTTCGAGGCAGGATGACGATGCACCGCGTCGTTCTCCATCAGGGCGCGAAGGCGCCGGTACGAGGCCGTCGACGCCGCCCTGGCGACGCGGGAGGCGTCGAGGCGGTCGCGACCGGGACATTTCGGGACGTCGCGAGGCGCGGGGCCCTCGCCTCACGAAGGCGTCGGATCCCGGATGCTCAAGGACGCTTCGGCGCGAGGCCGTCGCGACCGTCCGTCATCTCTGGTTACTCATTCCAATATGGCCGAAACATGTCGCCGTCGAGCCCGGTTTCTCCCGCGCGATCGGCTGTTTCGGGTTGTTGCCGCAAATCCGCGCCGCAACGCCCGTCAGCGCCGCGACGGCGTCGGCGCTCTCGCGAGGACGTGAACGGCGATGCCGGCGACGAGCGCCCAGAAGGCCGAGCCGACGCCGTGCCACGAGAGGCCCGACGCGGCGACGAGGAAGGTGACCAGCGCCGGGATTCGGTCCTCCTCGACGTCGAGCGCCGCCTTCGTCGCGCCGCCGAAGGCCCCGACCAGCGCGAGACCGGCGGCGGCCTCGATCAGTTGCGGCGAGGAGCGCATGACGAGGCCGACCGCCACGGTGGCGACGACGCCGAGCGCCATGTGGCCGAGCCCGCCGATCGAGGCGACGATCCAGCGGCGCGAGCGGTCGGGACCGGCCTCGTCGCCGGCGGCGAGCGCGGCGGTCAGCGCGGCGAGATTGACCACCGGCATGCCGATCGGCGCGAGCGCGGCCGACATCGCGCCGGTGGCGACGAGCAACGGGCGGAACGGCGGGCGATAGCCGAAGGTTCCGATCACCGCCCAGCCGGGAATGTTCTGCGAGGCCATCGTGACCAGAAACAGCGGCAGAGCGATCGAGATGGTGGTCTCGAGGTCGAAGCGGGGGACGACGAGGACGAGGCGCGGCCAGTCGAAGGCGAGGCCGGCGAAGGCCCCCTCACCGCCGAAGGCCATGAAGGCGAGCGCCAATCCTGCCGCCGCCGGCGCGGCCCACAGCCGAGCGAAGCGCATCAACACCACCCAGGTGAGGACGATCGCGCCGATCTCGACCGGCCGGGCGGTGAGCGCGGCGAAGGGGGCGACGCAGAACTTCAGGAGCACGCCGGCCAACATGGCGTTGGCGACCGGCTTCGGGATCGCCCCGACGAGGCGGCCGAGCGGCTCGAACAGGCCGGAGGCGGCGACGAGAACGCCGGTGGTGACGAAGGCGCCGACGGCGGCGGGGAAGCCGCCCGCGCCGACGCCGAGGGTGGCGAGCAGCGCCATGCCCGGCGTCGACCAGGCGATCGAGATCGGCATCCGCGTCCAGCGGCTGAGCCCGATCGCCAGCACGCCGAGGGCGACCGCGAGCCCGACCATGGCCGAGACGATCTCGGCCTCGCTCGCGCCGACGGCGGAGAGGCCGCGAATGACGATCGCGCCGGAGGAGGCGTAGCCGACCAGGGTGACGAGGAGACCGGTCAGGATCTCATGCGGATGGACGAGTTTCGAGGCAGGCGGCATCCGGGGTCTCGCGCGGTCGATCGAAAGGGCGAGCAGAACCCGTTCCCTCGCCGGCTGGCAAGAGCCGAAGGGGCGAACGGGGCGCATGTCCGGCCTGCGACGACGAAAAAGGGCCCGGACGATCGCTCGTCCGGGCCTACCACGGTCCGCCATCCGGATTTCGTTGTGGCTTCAGAGCCGGTAGAGGATCTGGTCGGTCCAGAAGCGCCCCGAAGTCGAGCCTGCTCGACTTCGGCTTCCTTCGCTCGGAGCGCTTCCCCTCAGAGCCGGTAGAGGATCTGGTCGGTCCAGAAGCGCTCCAGGCGCTGGAGCGACTTGTTGATGGTCTGGAAGTCCGACGGCCCGACGCCGCCGACCTGTTCGAGCGAGCGCAGCTGGCGATCGTAGAGGCGATCGACCACGTCGGCGATCTCGCGGCCCTTCTCGGTCAGCGAGACGCGCACCGAGCGACGGTCGACGCGGGAGCGTTCGTGGCGGACATAGCCGCCTTCGACCAGCTTCTTCAGATTGTAGGAGACGTTCGACCCGAGATAGTAACCGCGGGTGCGCAGTTCGCCGGCGGTCAACTCGGCGCCGCCGATGTTGAACAGGAGCAGCGCCTGCACGGCGTTGACGTCGTCACGGCCGACCCGGTCGAACTCGTCCTTGATCACGTCGAGGAGACGGCGATGGAGGCGTTCGACCAACGTCAGCGCTTCGAGATAGAGCGGACGAATGGCCTCCTGCTCGGCCGTACGGGGCATCTCGGCCGCCGCCTTCTTCACGGTGTTCATGGGAATACGCCTCACTCAGCTCGTTCATTCTTGCGGCACTACTGGCCACTTCATGAGACGAAACTACAGACGTGACTCTAAAATCGCCTTAAATTGCATCATGAAATTTCCGTAAAGCCGACAGTCCGGATATTTTGCTGAACATCTTCTGAATCGACACGACAGTATTCGATTCAGATTCGATCAACCGAACGCCCCAAGACTTCGGAAAGGATGTTCGAAGAGCTTTCGGAAAGGACGCCCGGCCGGCGTCGAAAGGTCGAGACGGCGCGCGCCGGCCTCACTTCCGGGCGGCCTCGACGACCCGCACTTCGGCGAGGGCGGCGGCGCGCAGGTCGGGCACGGCGAGCCAGAAGCGCCGCAGCGCGAAGAGGCGGGGCAACGGCAGATCGACGCCGTCGATGCGCACGCCGATCAGAGATCCGCGGCCGTCGCCGGAGGTCTCTTCGCCGAAGGCGCAGGCGGTCTCGTGGGCCGCGCCGTCCACCCCGGCGCGCCAGACGAGACGAAGGGTCTCGCCACGCTCGCCGATCGGCTCGATCGTCTCGACGGTGATCGGCCGCGCCTTGCCGACCAGGGCCGGCAGCGTGGCGAGGCAGACCTCGCGCATCGCCGGGTCGATGCGCTCGCAACCGCCGAGGAGCGAAACGGCGGCCAGCAGAGGGAGAAGACGCGCGCGCCGCGGCCGCGCCGAGCGACCGGCGGCGGCGCGGTCGGCGCTCACGCGCCCGCCTTCAGGATCTCGGCGGCGAAGGGCGCGAAATAGCTGAGCACGCCGTCGGCGCCGGCGCGCTTGAAGGCCATCAGGCTCTCCAGCATGGCGCGGTCGCGGTCGAGCCAGCCGTTCGCGGCGGCGGCCTCGATCATCGCGTATTCGCCGGACACCTGATAGGCGAAGGTCGGCAGGCCGAACGACGCCTTCACCCGGTGGACGATGTCGAGATAGGGCATGCCCGGCTTGACCATGACCATGTCGGCGCCCTCGTCGATGTCGAGAGCGGTCTCGCGGATGGCTTCTTCGGTGTTGGCCGGGTCCATCTGATAGGTGCGCTTGTCGCCGACCAGCGTCTTCGAGGTGCCGACCGCGTCGCGGAAGGGGCCGTAGAAGGCGGAGGCGTATTTGGCCGAATAGGCCATGATCTGGACGTCGGCGAAACCCGAGGCGTCGAGGCCGCGGCGGATCGCGCCGATGCGGCCGTCCATCATGTCGGAGGGCGCGATGACGTCGGAGCCGGCCTCGGCCTGGACCAGCGCCTGGGCGACGAGACGGGCGACGGTGACGTCGTTGACGATCTCCTCGCCTTCCATCAGGCCGTCGTGGCCGTGGCTGGTATAGGGATCGAGGGCGACGTCGGTGATCAGGCCGACCTCCGGCACCGCCGCCTTGATGGCGCGGCAGGCGCGGCAGATCAGGTTTTCCGGATTGAGCGCCTCGGAGCCGAAGTCGTCGCGCAGGTCGGGATCGGTATTGGGGAAGAGCGCGATTGCGGGGATGCCGAGCTTCGCCGCCTTCTCCGCCTGACGGACCAGGAGATCGACCGACAGGCGTTCGACGCGCGGCATCGACTTGACCGGCTGGACGACGTTCTCGCCGTCGACGACGAACATCGGCCAGATCAGATCGTCGACCGAGAGCCGGGTCTCGCGCACCATGCGGCGCGACCAGTCGGTGCGCCGATTGCGGCGCATGCGCCGGCCGGAGAGGATCGACCCCATGTCGGCGGCGGCGCGCCCGGCTTCCAGATGCTTGTCGCTCATCGTCTCGTCCCCGATCGGCGCTTCCCGCCGCCATTCTCGCGGCCTCTTAGCACGCGAGGCGGCGGGGGTCACGGCTCTCGGAGCGCGTGCGCGCAGTCGTGATCGAGGCTCAGCGCGCCCCGCCGAGGCGCTCGACCACGTAGTCGAGGGCCTCGAGCGCGGCGACGATCTCTTGCGCGTGCGCCCCGTCGCGGACCTCGAAGACGACGTCGAGGGTCGCGCCCTTGGCCGGCACCTTGAGCATCGTGCGGGAATGCTCGACCTCGAGGATGTTGCCGCCCATGCGGCCGAGCACGGTGGTGATCTCGCCGAGCACGCCGGGGCGATCGGGGATGATCATGCGGATGGCGACGATCTTCTCCTCGCGGGCGAGCTCGCGCACCATGATCGAGGAGAGAATGCGCGGGTCGATGTTGCCGCCCGACAGGATCAGGCCGACCCGGCGGTTGCGGAACCGTTCGGGCGCGACGAGGAGGGCGGCGAGGGCCGCGCCGGCCGCGCCTTCGGCCATGGTCTTCTGAAGCGTCAGGTAGAGATTGACGGCGCGCTCGACGTCGGCCTCGTCGACCAGGATCAGATCGTCCATGAAGCGGCGGGCGAGCTCCAGCGTCAACCGTCCCGCGCGCTTGACCGCGATGCCCTCGGCGAGCGTAGAGCCGCCGGCGTGGACGGGAAGATCGCGCAGTTCGGCCCACATGCTCGGGTAGAGCCGGGTCTCGACGCCGACGATCTCGACCTTCGGCTTCAGCGCCTTGGCGGCGACCGAAAGGCCGCCGGCGAGGCCGCCGCCGCCGACGGGGACGACGATGCAGTCGAGGTCGGGGCGATCCTCCAGCATTTCCAGCGCCATGGTTCCCTGGCCGCGGATCACGTCGAAGTCGTCATAGGGATGGACGAAGGTCAGGCCGTCGCGCGTCGCCAGACGGAAGGCCTCCGTCTCGGCTTCCGCGACGGTCTCGCCGGAGAGAACGACATGCGCGCCGAAGCCGCGCGTCGCCGTCACCTTCACGTGCGGCGTGGTCTCCGGCATGACGATGGTCGAGGGCACGCCGAGCCGGGTCGCATGGTAGGCGACCGCCTGGGCGTGGTTGCCGGCCGACATCGCGATGACGCCGCGCGCCCGCTCGTCCTGCGAAAGGGTGAGCAACCGGGTCAGCGCGCCGCGTTCCTTGAAGGCGTTGGTGACCTGGAGGTTCTCGTATTTGACCCAGACGTCCGCCCCGGTCAGCTGCGACAGGCGCGGCGCCGGCAGGAACGGCGTGCGCATCACCGCGCCCTCGATCGATCGCGCCGCGGCGCGGACGTCGTCGAGGGTGGGGAGACGGAGTTCGGCGGGCGACGACATGGCTACGGCCTCATGAGGAGAGGCCGAAGGATCTAGCCGAAAGGCGGGGGTTCGAACAGGGGCGTGGTGCGAGATGATTCGAGCGCGGTGCGCGATGCTTGGAGCCCTCGCGCAAGCGAGTTCGAGCAATCACGTCCTCCCGCCGAAGCCTATCCGACGGAGCGGATCGTCGCCTCACTCGCCCTTGCCGAGGACGATCGACAGGTTGAGGCCGCCGAAGGCGAAGGAGTTCTTGATCGCCACGTCGATCTTCGCCGGACGCGGCCCCTCGGTGACGGCGTCGACCGGGCACTCCGGGTCGGGGCCGAGGAAGCCGAGCGTCGGCGGCAGGACGCCGTGGTTGAGGCCGGCGAGCGTGGCGATCACCTCGATCGCGCCGGCCGCGCCCATGGCATGGCCGACCTGCGACTTGGTCGCCGAGATCGGCGGCGCGGCGGGGCCGAAGACGTCGACGACGGCGGCCGATTCGCACTTGTCGTTGAAAGCGGTGCCGGTGCCGTGGGCGTTGACCCAGCCGACCTGCGACGGTTCGACGCCCGCGTCGGCGAGCGCGGCGCGGATCGCCGCCTTCATGCCCTCCGGATCCGGAGCGACGATGTCGCCGGCGTCGGACGACATGCCGGCGCCGAGCCAACGACCGAGCACCCGCGCCTTCCGCGCGGCGGCGCGGCCGGCGCGCTCGAGGACGACGACGCCGGCGCCTTCGCCCATGATCAGGCCCTTGCGGTTGATCGAGAAGGGGCGGCAGGTGTCGGTGGAGACGACGCGCAGCGCCTCCCAGGCCTTGAGCAGGCCGATCTCGAAGCAGCTGTCGGTGCCGCCGACCACCGCGACGTCGATGATGCCGGCGCGGATCAGGCCTTCGCCGACGATCATGGCGTGGCCGGCGGAGGCGCAGGCCGAGGTGACGCCGAAGACAGGGCCCTTGGCGCAGAGCTCGCGGGCGATGCGCGAGGCCGGCGCCGAGCCCATGATCTGCGGGATGGTGAAGGGCGAAGGCCGACTGCCGTCGGTGAAGATCTTGTGGAAGGCGCGGGCGGTGGCGTCGATGCCGGTGTTGGCGGTGCCGATCACCACGCCGACGCGGGCCGGCTCGGGCGGGTTCTCGTCGAGCCCGGCCTCTTTCCAGGCCTGACGGGCGGCGACCGCCGCCATCTGGGTGTAGCGGTCGATGTGGCCGCGGGTCTTGTCGTCGAAATGGGCGGCGGGGTCGAAGTCGCGCACCGGCGCGCCGTTCACGAACTTCAGGCCGGGCACCAGATCGGTCACGTCGCCGATGCCGCAGGCGCCAGAGAGGAGCGCCTTTTCGAAGACGTCGATCGAGGAGCCGAGCGAGGAGACGACGCCGCGTCCGGTGATTTCCGTGATGGGCTTGGACATGCGGTCGACCTTCCGGGGTCAGAAGGCGGCGCGTGCCGGGACGCGACGCCGAGGAGTGTGACAGGCGGGTATCACGGATCGGCCCGCCTGTTAACCCGTACAGAAGCGGTGTGTCCGAAAGGTTTCCGCCTCTTTACCGCCGCATCCCGTCAGTTCGCGCCGCGCAGAAATTCGTAGAGCGCGGAAAAGTCGCGTCCGGCGTTGCCCTGATCGACGAAGAGCCGATAGAGCTGCGCGGCCTCCGCGCCGAGCGGCGTCGCCTGACCGGCGGCCGAGGCGACGTCCTGCGAGAGCTTCAGATCCTTCAGCATCATCGCCGCGGCGAAACCGGCGGCGTAGCCGCGATTGGCCGGGCTCGTCGGCACCGGGCCGGGGACCGGGCAGTAGCTGGTCAGCGACCAGCACTGGCCGGAGGACTTGGAGGCGATGTCGAAGAGCTTCTGGGCGTCGAGGCCGAGCTTGTCGGCGAGCGCGAAGCCCTCGCAGACCGCCACCATCGAGATGCCGAGAATCATGTTGTTGCAGATCTTGGCCGCCTGCCCTGCGCCGGGCGCGCCGGCGTGGACGATGGTCTTGCCCATCGCGGCGAGCACCGGCTCGGCGCGGGCGAAGGCGGCGTCGGTTCCGCCGACCATGAAGGTCAGCGTCGCGGCGGCCGCGCCGCCGACGCCGCCGGAGACCGGCGCGTCGACCATGTCGAAGCCGCGGGCGGCGGCGAGGCCGGCGACCTTGCGGGCGCTCTCGACGTGGATGGTCGAGCAGTCGATGAACAGGCATCCGGCCGCGACATGGGCGAAGACGCCGTTGTCCTCGGCCCACACCGCCTCGACGTGGCGACCCTCGGGGAGCATCGAGATCACCACCTCGGCGTCGGCGACCGCCTCGGGCAGCGAGCCGCCGGCGCGACCGCCGGCCTCGACGAGGCGGGCGAGCGCGTCGCCGGAGAGATCGAGACCGGTCACGGCGTGGCCGGCGCGGACGAGATTGGCGGCCATCGGCAGGCCCATGTTGCCGAGACCGATGAAGACGATGCGCGACATGTTTCCTCCTCGGGCGGTTTCACCGCCTCGTTGGTGACTGGGCTCGGGAGCCTCATTCGGGGCGGCGACGCCGCTTCAGTTTTTCCTCGCGCTCGGCGCGTTCCGACAGGAAGAACAGCGTCAGATAGATCAGGATCGACGCCGCCTGCACGGCGGTCCAGACCGGCGTCCAGTCGAAGATGCCGGCGTAGGCGGTGTGGATCAGGATGCGGGCGAAGGTGGCGACGAGCCAGGTCGCGGCGCCCCAGGTCGACCCGAGCCAGAGGCCGACGGCGGCGATCGGGTCGACGCCGGTGAAGAAGAAGGCGGCGCCCTGGCGCGGCAGATGCGCCTTCGGATCGACGCCCATCACCGGCGGCACGAAGCCGATCAGCGCCGCCCATTCCCACAGGGCCCAGCCGAGATGGGCGACGGCGACGATGCGCAGGAAGATCGAGAGGACGAGACGCCAGGGCGCCGAGGCGCGTTCCGCCACCCAGGAGCGGGCCGCCGTCGCGGAGGTCTCGATGCGGGCCATGTCTCGCCTCTCCAGCCGTCGTGTCGTTCAGAAGGTGAGATCGCCGCCGTCGGGGACGGTGGTGAAATGCGCCTCGATTTCGGCGCGATCGAGGTCGGCGAGGCTCGCCGGCCGCCAGACCGGGCGGTTGTCGCGATCGACCAACACCGAACGGACGCCTTCGTAGAAATCGTTCCCCTTCAGGATGTGGCAGACTATGCGGAACTCGATCCGCATGCACTCCTCGAAGGAGAGAGAACCGCCGATCCGCACCTGATGCAAGGCGACGGCGACGGAGGTCGGCGACTTCGAGGCGATCTCGGCGGCGAGCCCCCGCGCCCAGTCGGCGTCGGGGCCTTCTTCCGCGGCGAGGCGGGCGACGATGGCAGCCGCATCGTCGCCGGTGAAGAGCCGATCGATCGCCGGACGGCGGGCGGCGATCGGGGCCTCGCCCGGATCGGCCAGGAAGGTCCCGATCACCGCCGGATCGCCGGTCTCACAGAGCGACGCCAAGAGGTCGGGAAAGCGGGCGCTCTCGACCGTATGCGTCAGGAAGCCGACGGCGAGGCAGTCGGCCCACTTCAGCCGACCGCCGGTCATGGCGAGGAAGGCGCCGCATTCGCCGGGCAGGCGGGAGAGCATGTGGCTGCCGCCGACGTCGGGGAAGAAGCCGATCGACACTTCCGGCATGGCGAAGAGGGTCTTCTCGGAGCCGACGCGGAAGGGCGCGTGCGCGGAGAGCCCGACGCCGCCGCCCATGCAGATGCCGTCGATCAGCGAGACGAAGGGCTTCGGGAAGCGGTGGATGCGCCGGTTCATCCGATATTCGTCGTGGAAGAAGTCGGTCAGCCCCGGCTCGCCGGCGCGGCCCATGTCATGGACGCGGCGGATGTCGCCACCGGCGCAGAAGGCCTTCTCGGAGGTCGAGGTCAGGACCGCCAGCGCCACCTCCGGGTCGCTCGTCCAATCGGCGAGTTGGGCGTCGATGGCGCGCACCATCGGGCGCGTCAGGGCGTTCAGCGCCTTCGGCCGATCGAGGATGATCAGGCCGGCGCGACCGCGCTTTTCGAAACGGACGTCGTCGATGGAGTGATCGGTCATGCCATGCCTTCCCGGAAGTCAGTCGTCGAGGAGCGATCGGGCGACGATGAGGCGCATGACCTCGTTCGTGCCCTCGAGAATGCGGTGGACGCGGGTGTCGCGGGCGAAGCGCTCGATCTCGTAATCGGCGAGGTAGCCGTAACCGCCGTGCAGCTGCAAGGCCTCGTCGACGATGCGCCAGCCGGCGTCGGTGGCGAAGCGCTTGGCCATGGCGCAGGCCTGGGTCACCGCGGGATCGGCGACCTTCGGATCCTTGCGGTCGAGCCGGCAGGCGGCGCGATGCAGCAGTAGGCGCGCCGCCTCGAGCTCGGTCGCCATGTCGGCGAGACGGAAGCGCAGCGCCTGGAAGTCGGCGATCGGCTTGCCGAACTGCTTCCTCTGCTTGACGTAGGCGACGGCGCGGTCGAGGCATTCGGCCGCCGCGCCGAGCGAGCAGGCGGCGATGTTGAGGCGGCCGCCGTCGAGGCCGGCCATGGCGATCGCGAACCCCTCGCCCTCCGCGCCGATCCGATTCGTCACCGGCACGCGGCAGTCCTCGAAGATCACCGCCGCGGTCGGCTGGCTCTTCCAGCCCATCTTCTTCTCGTTCGCGCCGAAGGAGAGGCCGGGCGTGCCCTTCTCGACCAGGATCGCCGAGATCCCCTTCGGGCCGGGGCCGCCGGTGCGCGCCATCACGACATAGAGGTCGGAGGCGCCGCCGCCGGAGATGAAGGCCTTGGAGCCGTTCAGGACATAATGATCGCCGTCGCGGATCGCCCGGGTCGAGAGAGCGGCGGCGTCGGAGCCGGCGCCGGGCTCGGTCAGGCAGTAGCTCGCCACGGTCTCCATGGTCGCCAGACGCGGCAGGAGGGCGTGGCGCTGTTCGTCCGCGCCCCACTTGTCGATCATCCACGACGCCATGTTGTGGATCGACAGGAAGGCGGCGGTCGAGGTGCAGCCACGGGCGAGCTCCTCGAAGATCACCGCCGCGTCGAGCCGGCCGAGGCCGGAGCCGCCGACCTCGTCGTCGACGTAGATCGCGGCGAAGCCGAGGGCGGCGGCGGCGCGCAGGGTGTCGAGCGGGAAGATCGACCCTTCGTCCCAGCTTCTCGCGTTCGGCGCGAAGGCGTCGCGGGCGAAGGCGGCGGCGGCATCGCGAAAGGCGCGGGCGTCTTCGGTGAGATCGAAATCCATGGGCGCTCCCCTCCCCGCTCTCGCCGTCGGCGGCTGCGGCGCGGCTCCTCTTCGAACGGGAGCTTCGCGTCGACGTCGGGTTCTCCGTCACGGGTAACGAGCCCCCTCGCATGCGTCAATCGCGGGACCGGAACGAGGCCCCGTGCATTTCCGCACGTCCCTTGTGGCGGGGAGCGCGAGCCCCCATCTTGGGGATCTCGCGTATCTCGCTCAGGATCGCCCGATGTCCGACCCCGTCCGTCAGATCACCATCCGCCATCTCTTCGATCCGTCGCTCGAGCCGGATCTGTTCGAGAACATCCTGTCGCGGCGGGCGATGGCCTATGTCTTCGACCTCGTCGGGGTTTCGATCCTGTGGCTGCTCGCGGCGGTCGTCGTGTTCTTCCTCGGCATCGCCACCTTCGGCCTCGCCTGGCTGATCTATCCGGCGCTGTGGCCGATCCTCGGCGTGCTCTACACGATGGCGACGCTGGGCGGGCCGACCTCGGCGACGCCGGGGATGAGCGCGATGGGGCTCTCGATGCGCCACACCGACGGCCGACGGCCCGATACCCTGACGGCGCTGATGCACGTCGTCGTCTTCTATGCGCTCACCGTGACGCTGACGCCGCTCGTCCATCTGGTCGGGCTGTTCACCGAGCGCCGGCAGTTGCTGCAGGATCTGGCGATCGGCGTCGTCGTGATGGACGCCCGCGTCCTGGCCTTCACCGGGCGTTGAGCCTGCCACGAGGAAGGGGCGAGCGCCGCTCCTTCGCCGCATTCGATCCCCTTCTCGACGGGGGAAGAGCGCGGTATCTTTTTCGTTCGAGCCGGCGCGTGGCGCTGCGTCTCGGGGTCGCGAAGGGCGACCGGACGTGGGAGGCGCGATGACGCAGCATCCGCTCGACGCACCGCAATTCTATCTGACGGCGCCGGCGCCGTGCCCCTATCTGCCCGACCGGTTCGAGCGGAAGGTCTTCACGCATCTCGTCGGCATGCGCGCCGCCAATCTCAACGACGTCTTGACCCAGGGCGGCTTCCGCCGCTCGCAGAACATCGCCTATCGGCCGGCCTGCGACGGCTGCCGAGCCTGCGTCTCGGTGCGCATCGACGTCGACGACTTCGCCTGGACGCGCGGCTTTCGGCGCGTCGAACGGGCGAACGCCGATCTCGTCGGCGTCGAACTCGGGGCGCGGCCGACGTCGGAGCAATATTCGCTGTTCCGCGCCTATCTCGACGCCCGCCACGCCGACGGCGGCATGGTCGACATGTCGGTGATCGACTTCTCGATGATGATCGAGGACACCCACGTCGACACGATGGTGCTCGAATATCGCCGGCGCGGGCCGGACACCGCGATCACCGGGCGCGGCCAGGGGCCGCTGGTCGCGGTGGCGCTGACCGACGTGCTCTCCGACGGGTTGTCGATGGTCTATTCCTTCTACGAGCCGGAGGAGGAGCGGCGCGGCCTCGGCACCTTCATGATCCTCGACCACGTGCGGCGTGCGGCGCGGCTCGGCCTGCCTTACGTCTATCTCGGCTACTGGGTCGAGGGGTCGAAGAAGATGGACTACAAGCGCCGCTTCCTGCCGCAGGAACATCTCGGGCCGGACGGCTGGGACCGCGTCGAGCAGGACTGACGGCGCAGCGCCGGTCGCTCGGCGACCGAGCTTTCTGGTGAAGCGGTCGCTCGGCGACCGTGCTTCTTTGGTGAGGCGGTCGCTCAGCGACCGTGCTTCTTTGGTGAGGCGGTCGCTCAGCGACCGCCGGGCAACAGCCGCGAAAACAGCGACGCGCCGAACCACGAGCCGAAGCGGGCTTCGGCGACCGCGGCCGGGCCGCCGTGCGGGTGCGACAGGCGCTCGCGACGCAGATCGGCGGGAAGCGCGGCGCATTCGCACTGCAGGAAGGCGTCGAAGTCGCCGCGGGCGACGAATTTGCGTCCCCCGCGAAGCAGGACCACGAAGAGGCGTTTGTCGCGCTCGCCGGCGCGCGCCGCGCGGGCCCAGGAGCCGCCGCCGTCGCCGGCTTCCGCCGCGCCGACCACCTCGCTCTCGAGAAACAGATCCTCGATGGGACCATCGGTCGAGCGCAGCCGCAAGAAGGCGCGGCCGGCCTCCGAATAGCGAATGCGGGTCGTCTCTCTTTCGAAGTCGCCCGACAAGATCTCGATCGTCGCCATCGGACCAGTCCCCCCGAACCAGTTCCCCGTTCCGAACGCGGCCATACCAGCCGACCCGGGGCCGTCCGTCGAGAGACGCCGCTGGGTCATCGGCAAACTATCCACAGATCGAGACTCTCGCAACCCGAGGGCGAATGCGAAGGCCGCAGAATTCCAGGCGTGGCGCGACATGGTTAACGAAACGACGAGGGAGCCGCCCGGCCTCGGACGGCTCCCTCCAATACCTCACATCGGCGAATCGCCTCAGGAGAACCAGCCCTTGACGGTGCCCCAGACCGACTTCTTCGGCGGCTGCTCGGCCGAGGCGTCGGCGGTCGCGCCCGGCGCGGTCGGCAGGGCCTCGCCCGAGGGCGCGGCGCCGGCCGGCATCTCGGCGGCCGCCACGTGCGCCTCGGTCACCACCGCGGCGAAGGCCGGCATCTTGGCGAGCGTCGCCGGACCGGCGAAGCCGTCGACGTCGAGGCCGTTCTTCTCCTGGAAGGCGACGACGGCGGCCTTGGTGCCCTTGCCGAAGACGCCGTCGGCGTCGACGCCGAGGGCCGCCTGGAGCTTCTTAACGGTCTCGCCCTTCGAGCCGACGCCGAGCAGCACCAGCTCGGCGAGGCCCATGGCCATGAAGGTGTCGGGGCCGGCGACGCCGTCGGCGGCGAGGCCGTGCGCGGACTGATAGTCCTTCAGCGCCTTCTCGGTGCCGGGGCCGAAGTCGCCGTCGGCGGCGACGCCGAGCTTGGCCTGGAGGATCTTCACCGGCTCGCCGGAAACGCCCTTGCGCAGATAGGACATGATCTCGCTTCCTCTCTTCGGCGCGCGGCGCGCGCCTTCTCCTGGTCCTGGCGCGGCGCGCCACGGGTTCTCGTCCGCTCCTCACGCCCGACCGCGAGGAGCGGCGCATCTTATCGCAGGCCCGGATCACCGAACGATGTCGTCGCGTGTTTCTTCACGTCGCGCGGCGCGACACGAAGCCGCTCATCCTCGTCGCCCGAAATTCCGAACAGGTCGAAGCTTCGCGAGCTCGGGCATCAGGCGTTGTCGAAGCGGTTGGTCTTGGGGAAGCCGTTCGGCGGCAGGCGGCCGGCGTCGCCGCGGTTGCCGAGCCAGTCGGCGAGCTCGGTCAGCGAGCGCACGTAGACGCGGCCGGCCGAGTCGGTCCAGGTCAGCCCCTCCGCGCCGGCGAAGCACTTCAGCGCCGCGACGCCGCCGTCCTTGTAACGCTGCAGGCGGACGCCGGCGCCGCGCGTCATCTCCGGCACCTGCTCGAGCGGGAAGACCAGCATCTTGCGATTGTCGCCGATCACCGCGACGTGGCTCGCGCCCTCCGGCGCCTCGACGCAGAGCCGCGCCTCGTCGCCCGCGGCGACGTTGAGGATCTGCTTGCCCTTGCGGGTCTGGGCCATGACCTCGCTCTCGGCGACGATGAAGCCGCGCCCGGCCTTCGACGCCATCAACAGCCGCCGGCCGGGGACGTGGACGAAGATGTCGAGCACGTCCTGGTCCTGGTCCATGTCGCACTGGAGGCGGATCGGCTCGCCGTGACCGCGGCCGCCGGGCAGTTTCGAGGCGTCGAGGGTGAAGAAGCGGCCGCCGGTCGAAAAGACGATGAGCTTGTCCGTCGTCTCGGCCTTGAAGGCGATGCGCAGCTTGTCGCCCTGCTTGAACTCGAGCCGGGAAAGATCGTCGATGTGGCCCTTCAGCGTCCGCACCCAGCCCTTCTCGGAGACGACAACGGTGATCGGCTCGCGCTCGATCATCGCCATCTCGACGGCGGCGGTGTCGTGTTCGGGGGCGTCGGCGAAGGTCGAGCGGCGCTTGCCGATCGGCGTCTCGGGGCCGTATTTGGCGGCGACGCGGCGGATGCCCATCGCGACGATCTTCCACTGCTTGTCTTCCGAGGCGAGGAGGGCGCGGATCTGCTCCGCCTCCTTGGTCAGCTCGGCGTGCTCGCGGCGGATCTCCATCTCCTCGAGCTTGCGCAGGTTCTTCAGGCGCATGTCGAGGATGGCCTGGGCCTGCACGTCGGTGATCGTGAAGCGCTCCATCAGGACGGGCTTGGGCTCGTCCTCGGTGCGGATGATGTGGATCACCTCGTCGAGGTTCAGATAGGCGACGAGCAGGCCGCCGAGGATCTCGAGGCGCTTTTCGATCTGGGCGAGACGGTGCTCGGAGCGGCGGACGAGCACGTCCTTCTGATGCTCGAGCCACTGGGCGAGCACGTCCTTGAGGCCGAGCACGCCGGGGATGGTGCCCTTCGAGAGCACGTTCATGTTGAGGGAGATGCGGCACTCGAGCTCGGAGAGCTTGAACAGGCTCTCCATCAACAGCGCCGGGTCGACGTTGCGGCTCTTCGGCACGAGGACGACGCGGACGTCCTCGGTCGATTCGTCCCGGACGTCCTCGAGCAGCGGCACCTTCTTGTCATTGATCAGGTCGGCGAGCTTTTCGATCAGGCGCGACTTGGCGACCAACCAGGGGATTTCGGTGACCACCACCTGCCAGAGGCCGCGGCCGAGGTCCTCGACCTCCCAGCGGGCGCGGACGCGGAAGCCGCCGCGGCCGGTGCGGTAGCTCTCGAGGATCGACGACCGGGTCTCGACGATGATGCCGCCGGTCGGGAAATCGGGGCCGGGAACGAGTTCGACCAGCTCTTCGATCGGGGTCTCGGGCTTCTCGATCAACCGCAGGGCGGCCTGACAGACCTCCCAGGCGTTGTGCGGCGGGATCGAGGTGGCCATGCCGACGGCGATGCCGGAGGAGCCGTTGGCGAGGAGATTGGGGAAGGCGCCGGGGAGGACCACCGGCTCGTCTTCCGAACCGTCGTAATTGGCGCGGAAGTCGACGGCGTCCTCGTCGAGGCCTTCGAGGATGAGGACGGCGACGTCGGTGAGGCGCGCCTCGGTGTAGCGCATGGCGGCGGCGCCGTCGCCGTCGATGTTGCCGAAGTTGCCCTGGCCGTCGACCAGCGGGTAGCGCTGGGCGAAGTCCTGGGCGAGGCGGACCATCGCGTCGTAGACCGCCTGATCGCCGTGCGGATGGTATTTGCCGATGACGTCGCCGACGACGCGGGCGCATTTCTTGAACGCCTGATCGGGATTGAGCCGCAGCTCGCGCATGGCGAAGAGCAGGCGGCGATGCACCGGCTTGAGGCCGTCGCGCACGTCGGGCAGGGCCCGGTGCATGATGGTCGAGAGGGCGTAGGCGAGGTAACGCTCCTCGAGCGCCTCGCGCAGGTTGACCGGCAGCACTTCGCCGCCCGGCCCCGATCCGTCGTCCTCACCGTCGCCCGAAGGCGGAATCACGCGCTTTCCCATGGGGTGGAGTTAGCCCGCGAGGGCGGCGTGGAGCAAGGGTTCGCGCGCGCTTCCCACCGCTTCACGACCGGCCGATGCGGAAGAGATGGCCGGGCACGACCAGCCCCGCGCCGATCGCGCCGAGGGTGAAGACGACCCGCAGGAACGCCTGCATCGACTGGAACACCGTCGCCTGGAGATCCGGCACGTCCGGCGCGGTCAGGGCGAAGAAGCCGAGCAGGGCGTGGGCGAAGAAGGCGCCGGGGATCATCGGGATGCAGCCGGCGAGCGCGATCGTCTCCATCGCCGCGCCGAGGCGGTCGCGGAAGACGAGCGCCAGCGCGCCGGTGACGAAGGCGGCGGCGAAGGAGGCGGCCTCGAGGCTCCACTGCGCGTCGAGCGCCAGGGTGCGCACCGTCAGCGCCACCGCGCCGAAGCCGATCGCCCAGGAGAGGCAGCGCCGGCCGAAATTGAAGAGCACGCCGAAGCCGCCGGCGGCGACCGCGCCGAAGAAGGCCTGATGCAGGAGATGGAGGGAGGTGGCGGCGAGATCGACCATCACAGGAACCCTCCGAGCGCGGCGCGGGCGAGCCAGAAGCCGGTGGCGACGAAGACCATCACCATCACCACCCAGACGGCGCGGGCGCTGCCGAGCGTCGGGAAGCCGTCCATGATGTCGGTCTGGGCGTTGGTCGCCGGCACGCCCGGCACCAGGAGCAGGGTCGAGGCCATCATCGCCATGCCGACGGAAGCCGAGCGCAGCGCCAGCGCGCCGAGGCCGCCGAGCCCGGCGGCGACGAAGGCGACGATGCCGACCGCGACGAAGAGATTGGCGCCGCGCGACAGGAGCCGATGGCGCAGCGCCTGACCGAGCGCGCCGGCGAGGAGGACGGGCACGAAGGCCGCCCAGTCGACGCCGAGCAGCCGGCCGAAGGCGGCGCAGGCGAGGCCGGTGGCGAAGGCCACCAGCCATTCGGGATGGCGCGGCGTCTCGCGCAGGATCCGGTCGAGTTCGCCCTGGACGGTCTGGACATCGGTCGCGCCGCCCTTCTCGATCCGTTCGGCGAGGCGACGGATCTCGGTGTCGCGGCGCTGATCGACGCCGAGACGGCCGACGCCGCTCATCCGGGTGATGGAATTGCCGCCGCCGGCGACGGTGATCGCCAGGGAGGCGTAGCCGAGACGCAGCGCCACATCCTCCGCGCCGAGACCGCGCGCCACGGCGGCGGTCACAGAGCGGGTGGCGCTGGCGTTGGCGCCGCTCTCCATCGAGATGCGGCCGGCGCGCAGCGCGACATTGGCGATCCGTTCGAGATCGCGGTGGCGGCGGACGACGGGATCTGATGCTTCGGTCTCGTCGGACATGGCCCCTCCCCGATCGGGCGGCGCCTCCGCCGATCATAGCCCATACCTTCGTCTTACACCTTTCTGCCGATTTTGGGATTGGTGTTTTCAGCAATGCTGCGACGCGACACGTCGGTCGGCGAGCGAATCGAAATTCCGCCCGCCACGGTCGAAGGGAAACGGCGCGCCGGGACGGGGCGGAGGAGAGCGGCCATGATCTGGAACTTCGTCGCCGGCATGTCCGGCGTGGCGCAGGCGGTGCTGGCCTTGTCGATCATCGGCACGTTCGGCCTGTGGCTCGGGCGGTTCGAGTTCAAGGGCGCCGGCCTCGGCATCGGCGGCGTGCTGTTCGCCGGCCTGTTCGTCGGCGATTTCGCCAAGCGGCTCGGCGTGCATCTCGAGGCGGAGGTGCTCGACTTCGTCCGCGAGTTCGGCCTGATCCTGTTCGTCTACACGATCGGCATCCAGGTCGGCCCCGGCTTCTTCACGGCGCTGAAGAAGGCCGGGCTGAAGCTCAATCTGATCGCCGCCTCGATCGTCGTCGGCGGCGCGGCGACGGCGGCGTTGATCCATCTCTTCGCGCATGTGCCGCTGCCGGCGATGCTCGGCGTGCTGTCGGGCGCGACCACCAACACGCCGTCGCTCGGCGCGGCGCAGCAGGTGCTGCGCGACATGGGCCTGCCGGGTTCGCAGGTCGGCCTGACCGGCCTCGGCTACGCGGTCGCCTATCCGTTCGGCATCGTCGGCATCCTCCTGACCATGACCGCGGTCCGGACCGTGTTCCGGATCGATCCGGAACACGCCGCCCGCGAGTTCGAGGCGCGTCGCCGGCGGGAGGTCGCCGAGATCGAGACGCTCGACGTGCTGGTGACCCGCACCGAACTCGCCGAGAAGACGATCTCGCAGCTTCCCGGACTGACCAGCGGCGAGGTGGTGGTGTCGCGGCTGATGCGCGACGGCCATCTCCGGGTGCCGCACGACACCACCTGGGTCGAGGTCGGCGACGTGCTGCATCTCGTCGGCCCGAAGACCCGGCTCGCGGCGGTCGCCGGGGAGATCGGCGAGGTCCACGCCACGCCGCTCACCACCAAGGGCACCGACCTGACCTGGGAGCGCATCGTTGTGACCTCCGACCACGTGCTCGGCCAGTCGATCGCGGCGCTCAATCTCGAGGGGCGGTTCGACGTGCGCATCTCGCGCGTGCTGCGCACCGGGGTCGAACTGGTCGCGCCGCCGGCCCTGAAGCTGCAGTTCGGCGACATCCTCAACGTCATCGGCCGCCGCGAGGACCTCGAGAAGGTGGCCGGCTTCGTCGGCAATTCCGAGCAGCGGCTGAAGGAGTTCGATCCGATCCCGATGTTCATCGGCATTGCGCTCGGCATCGCGCTCGGCTCGATCGACCTGTCGTTCGGACTGCTCGGCGGCACCCCGATCAAGCTGGGGCTGGCCGGCGGTCCGCTGCTGGCGGCGATCGTCCTGTCGCGGATCGGCCACGTCGGCTCGCTGGTGTGGTTCATGCCGCCGATCGCCAACCATGCGATTCGCGAGCTCGGCATCGTGCTGTTCCTGGCGGTGGTCGGCTTCAAGTCGGGCGGCAGCTTCCTCACCACGCTGACCGACGGCGACGGCCTCGCCTGGGTCGGCTGGGGCGCGGTCGTCACGCTGACGCCGCTGATGATCGCCGCCTTCGTCGGCAAGGTCCTCCTGAAGGTCGACTACCTCAGTCTGTGCGGTCTGCTCGCCGGATCGATGACCGATCCGCCGGCGCTCGCCTTCGCCAACGCCATGGCGCCGAAGTCGGAGGCGCAGTCGCTCGCCTACGCCACGGTCTATCCGTTGGTGATGGGCCTCAGGATCCTCAGCCCGCAGATCCTGGCGCTGATCCTGGTCGGCAGCGGGCTCGGCTGAGCGGGAATGCGGCGGCCGGCCCGGTCGGGGCGCGAGCGCCGGGCGGAAAGGCGCAACGCGACCCTTCGACCATTTACGATTGGTCAATTCTCCGAAACGAGATTGGTTCTCGCCTACCGGTAGGTCATCCTCCCGGTGGGAACGGTCTCCTAGATTTCGAGTCGCTCATGGATTCGCCTCTCGCCGACGAACTACCGACGACCCCCGCCCTCGCCGGCGGCGGTTCGGCGCGCGAGGAGATCCTCGACACGATGCGCACGCCTGTTTGGATCTACGACTTCGAGACGATGCGCGTGGTCTGGGCCAATCGCTCGGCGCTGCGCCTGTGGCGGGCGACGAGCGTCGAGGCGTTGGCGGCGCGCGACCTCGGCGCCGACATGTCGGCTTCGGTGCGCACCCGTCTCGCCCAATACCGGATCGACTTCGAGCGCGACGACGTCACCTTCTCCGAGATCTGGACGCTCTACCCGGAAGGGCTGCCGACGACGCTGCGCGTGCTCTTCTCCGGCCGGCGGCTCGCCGACGGGCGCATGGGCATGGTCTGCGAGGCGCTCGCCGAGATCTCCGACACGCCGGAGACGATTCGCAGCGCCGAAGCCCTGCTGCACACCTCGGTGATGATCACGCTCTACGACGCGCACGGCCACGCGCTCTACCGCAATCCGGCGGCGCGGCAGTCGTTGGCGGACAGTCAGGAGACCTTCGCCGGACGGTTCGTCGAACCGGCGGCGCATGCGGGCCTGCTGCGCGAGGTCGGCCGTTCGGGCGCCGGTCTCCGGCAGGCGCAGGTGTTCACCGGCGCCGGCGCGCGCTGGCACGAGATTTCGGTGCGCCGGTGCCACGACGCGGTGAGCGGCCAACCGGCGCTGCTGGTCAGCGAGACCGACGTCACCGCGCACAAGGCGGCGGAGGCGCAGGTGCGCTATCTCGCCGAGCACGACACGCTGACGGCGCTCCCCAATCGCGCCGCGCTGCGCGCCGAGGTCGAACGGCGGCTCGCCGCGGTCGATGTGGTCGGCCAACAGGCGGCGGTGCTGTTCGTCGATCTCGACCGGTTCAAGACGATCAACGATTCGCTCGGTCATTCGACCGGCGACGGTCTCCTGGTCGTCGCGTCGCGACGGCTGCGCGAGGCGGTGCGGGCCGACGACTTCGTGGCGCGGCTCGGCGGCGACGAATTCCTGATCTGCCTGACCCTCGACGGCGACGAGAGCCGAGCCGTCCGGGTCGCCGAGCGGATCCTCGCCGTGCTCGATCAGCCGGTGCAGGTCGGAGCGATCGACCTCACCGTCACCGCCTCGATCGGGATGAGCTTCTTCCCGCGCGACGGGCGCGATCTCGACACGCTGATGCGGCACGCCGACCTCGCCATGTACACGGCGAAGGCGAACGGCTGCGCGCGCTGGGCCGCCTTCACCCAGGCGATGAAGGCCGACGTCGAAGGCCAGCTGCAGCTCGAATCGCAGCTGCGCCGCGCGTTGGAGAACGGGGAATTCGAGGTCTTCTACCAGCCGCGCATCGCCGTCGCCGGCGAGACGATCATCGGCGCGGAGGCGCTGCTGCGCTGGCATCATCCGAGCCGCGGCCTGGTCCTGCCCGGCGGCTTCATCCCCTTCGCCGAGAAGACCGGGCTGATCGACAAGATCGGCGCCTGCGTGCTGCGCGAGGCGGCGCTGCAACAGCGCGCCTGGGCCGACGAGGGATACGACGTCTCGATCTCGATCAATCTGTCGGCCCGGCAGTTCCGCGATCCGCGGCTGCCGCAGATGGTCGCCGACGTCGTGCAGGAGACCGGCTGCGATCCTCGGCGGCTGCAGATCGAGATCACCGAATCGATGCTGATCGGCGACGACAACGCCTCGACCGCCTGCCTCGCCGCGCTCGCCGCGCTCGGGCTGTCGATCGCGGTCGACGACTTCGGCACCGGCTATTCCAATCTCGGCACGCTGCATCGCCATCCGATCGACACGCTGAAGATCGACCACTCGTTCATCGCCACGCTGGAGACGCGGCCGGCTCTGGCCGAGCTGATCATCGGCATGTGCCGGCTGCTCGACATGCGGATGGTCGCCGAAGGGGTCGAGACCGAGGAACAGCTGGCCTGGCTCAAGGCGCGCAACTGCGACGAATACCAGGGCTATCTGTTCAGCCCGGCGATTCCCGCCGACCATTTCGGCGAATTGCTCAGGCGGCAGGCCGAACTCGCCGCCGGTTTCGCCGACCGACCGGACGGCCGCTCGCCGCTGTGGGATCTGGTGCCGCTGGTGCGGCGCGAGAGCGACGTCGAGTGGACCACCGGAGCCGAGCCGTCCAAGATCCGGCGGCTGGTGATCGCCGGCGCGGTCGAGGCCTTCGTCCGACGCGACTGAGGGCGATCAGGGATCGGCGTCGAGCGCCCGCCGGAGCGCGGCGAGGAAGGCGTCGCGGGTCGCCGGCGGCGGCAGGGCGCGCGCCTCCCAGACGTGACGGGCGAGGAAATGGCGGGTCAGCGCAAGGCCGGCGACGAGGTCGGCCGTCGCCGTTCCGGCCCAGTCGACCGCGCGCCCGCAGGCGGCGTCGAGCAGAAAGGCCGGCAGCGGCAGCAGGCGATCGGCCCAGGGAAGGCCGGCGGCGCGATCGGCGGCGCGGCCGGTCTTCGGGCTCACCCAGGCGAGATCCGCCGCCTCCCCGGCCACGCCGGTCAGGGCGCATTCGGAGAGATCGAGACCGAAGCCGAGCGCCTCGATGATCGTCCATTCGAACCGCGCCACCAGCGCGCCGGCGAGGCGGGGGTGCTCAAAATGGGCGATCAGCGTCTCGAAGTCGTCGAAGAGGTCCGGGTGCGGATCGCGTTCGGGCAGGAGGCGCAGGTGGGCGGCGAGCGTCTGGACGCCGTTCAGCGCCAGCGGGTCGGCCATCAGGTGAGCGGCGGGGGCGTCCGTCGGTTCGGCGGCGAACTGGCCGAGATGCTCGTCGAGACGGGCGCGCCAGACCACCTCGAGGCGATTGCCGACCTGGAGATGGGGCGCGCGGCGCTTGGAGCGGCCACCCTTGACGACGCCGAGATGGCGGCCGTGCTCGCGCGTCATCAACTCGACGAGCGCATCGCTCTCGCCGAGCCGGCGGCTGCCCAGAACCCGTCCGACGTCGCTCCATTCCATCGGCGCGCCCTCCGGGCGGAGCGGCTCACTCCCGCGGCAGCTCCAATCCCATCTGGCGATAGCGCTCCGGGTCGTCGGACCAGTTCTCGCGCACCTTGACGAAGAGGAAGAGGTGGATCTTCTGCTCCGCCGCCTCCTCGATCTCCTTGCGCGCGGCCATCGACACGGCCTTGATGGTCTCGCCCTTGGCGCCGATGACGATGCGCTTCTGGCTCTCGCGGGCGACGAAGATGGTCTGCTCGACCCGGACGGAGCCGTCCTTCTGCTCCTTCCAGAGCTCGGTCTCGACCGTCGATTCGTAGGGCAGTTCGTCGTGCAGGCGCAGGAACACCTTCTCGCGGGTGATCTCGGCGGCGAGCTGGCGCATCGGCAGGTCGGAGATCTGATCTTCCGGGTAGAGCCAGGGCCCTTCCGGCATCTCGCCGGCGAGGAAGGTCAGCACGTCGGCGACGTGGTCGCCGGTCAGCGCCGAGACCATGAAGGTGCGCTCGAAGGGGATGCGGGCGTTGAGCTCCGCCGTCAGGGCGAGCAACTGCTCGCGGCGCACCAGATCGACCTTGTTGAGGATCAGGATCTTGCGGTGCTTCATCTCGGCGAGCTTGTCGAGAACCGCGATCGCGGCCTCGTCGAGGCCCTTCTTCGCGTCGATCAGCAGCGCCACCACGTCGGCGTCGGCCGCCCCGCCCCAGGCGGAGGTGACCATGGCGCGGTCGAGCCGGCGACGCGGCCGGAAGATGCCGGGCGTGTCGACGAAAATGACTTGGGCAGGCCCCTCGATGGCGATGCCGCGCACCAGGGCGCGGGTCGTCTGCACCTTGTGGGTGACGATCGACACCTTGGAGCCGACGAGGCTGTTCAGAAGCGTCGACTTGCCGGCGTTGGGCGCGCCGATCAGGGCGACGAAGCCGGCGCGGGTCGGAACCGCGGCCTCCGCTGGGGTCGGCTCAGGCTCGTTCATCGGTTTCTTCCTTCCAGAGCCCTTCGCGCAGGAGCACGCGGGCGGCGGCGTTCTGTTCGGCTTCGCGCTTCGAGCGGCCCTCGCCGGTCAGGCCTTCGATCGGGCCGGCGATGTCGACGGCGATCTCGAAGCGCGGATCATGATCCGGGCCGGCGCGCGCGACCAGCCGGTAGGAGGGCGCAGGCAGACCGCGGCCCTGCAACCATTCCTGCAGCGTCGTCTTGGCGTCGCGCAAGGGGCCGCGCGCCGTCGTCATGCGTTCGACCCACAGGCGTTCGACGAAGGCGCGGGCGGTTTCGAAACCGGCGTCGAGATGGATCGCGGCGATCACCGCCTCCATGACGTCGGCGAGGATCGCCGCCTTGGCGCGACCGCCCGACTGGGCTTCGCCGACGCCGAGGCGGATCGCCGCGCCGAGGCCGAGTTCGCGCGCCACCTCGGCGCAGGTCTCGCGCTTGACCAGCGCATTCAGACGGCGGGCGAGTTCGCCCTCGTCGGCTTGCGGGTAGCCGCGATAGACCATGTCGGCGACGGCCATGCCGAGCACGCGGTCGCCGAGAAACTCCAGGCGCTGATAGCTGTCGATGGCGGAAGGCGCGCCGCTGGTGTGGGTCAGCGCCCGCTCGAGCAGAGCGCGATCGGCGAAACGGTGCGCGAGCCTTTCCTCCACCTCGTCGAGGGAGAGCGATCGCTTCATCACAGGAGCCCGAAGAGACGCGTCCAACGCACTTCCCACGGCCAGGTCCAGACCTGCCAGGGCGGCGTGCCTTCGTCGATCGAGAAGAACACGACACGCGCCTTGCCGATCAGGTTCTCTTCCGGAACGTAGCCGACCGCGTCGAGGAAGCGGCTGTCCTGGGAATTGTCGCGGTTGTCGCCCATCATGAAATAGTGGCCGGCGGGCACGACGTATTCCGGCGTGTTGTTCTGAAAGCCGCCGTCCTCGCGCTTCAGGATCGTATGGGTGACCCCGCCGGGCAGGGTTTCCAGGAAGGCGCGGGTCTTGATCTTGACGCCGTAGAAGTCGGTCTCGACGAAGGGCTCGGTCGGTTGGACCTTGACCGGCTCGCCGTTGATGTGAAGCAGGCCGGCCTTCACCTGGATGCGATCGCCGGGCAGGCCGACGACGCGCTTGATGTAGTCGACCGAGGTGTCCTTCGGCAGCTTGAAGACGACGACGTCGCCGCGCTTCGGCTCGGAGCCGAACAGACGACCGTGCGTGCCGATCTGGTCGAGCGGCCAGGGCAGCGAGAAGCGCGAATAGCCGTAGCTGTATTTGGAGACGAAGAGATAGTCGCCGACCAGCAGGGTCGACTTCATCGACCCCGACGGGATGTTGAAGGGCTGAAACAGGAAGGTGCGGACCAGAAGCGCCAGGATCAGCGCTTGAATCACCACCTTGATGGTTTCGCCCCAGGAATTCTCGTGGGTCGGCTTGCTCGTCTCGCTCATGTCACTCTCGTTCCGGGTCGGAGCCGGTGATACAGCGCGCGGGGCGCGCACGCAACAAATCAGGGCCGAGGCCAGTCTTCCGGCCAGGCCGAGATCACCACGAAGGCCTGGGCGAGCGGATGATCGTCGGTGATGGTCAGATCGATGCGGGGCGCGAAGCCGGGCGGCGTCATCGCAGCGAGCCGGGCGGCGGCGCGGCCGGAAAGCCGCATCGTCGGGCGGCCGGAGGGCTCGTTGACCACCCCCATCTCGGTCCAGGACACGCCCTGCGCGATGCCGGTGCCGAGCGCCTTGGCGCAGGCCTCCTTGGCGGCGAAGCGCTTGGCGTAGGAGGCGGCGCGCTCGGCGCGGCGATCCGACTTCGTCCGTTCGATCTCGGTGAAGCAGCGATGGGTGAAGCGCTCGCCGAAGCGCTCGAGCGAACGCTCGATGCGCCGGATGTCGATCAGATCCGAGCCGATGCCGAGGATCATCGCCCCCTCCCCTCGCCGCTCAGGCGCGCGCCGCGTCCATCAGCCGCCGCATCTCGCGCACCGACGCCTCCAGCCCGACGAAGATCGCCTCGCCGATCAGGAAATGGCCGATGTTGAGTTCGCGCACTTGCGGGATCGCCGCGATCGGCGCGACGTTGGCGAAGGTGAGCCCGTGGCCGGCGTGAACCTCGAGGCCGTTCGCCGCGCCGTGGGCGGCGGCGGCGGCGAGGCGGACGCGCTCGACCTCGGCCTCGGCGAGGCGGCCCTCGTCGAGGAGATCGCAATATTTGCCGGTGTGCAGTTCGACGACCGGCGCGCCCATTTCGACGGCGGCGTCGAGCTGGCGCGGATCGGGCTCGATGAAGAGGGAGACGCGAACGCCGCGATCCCGCAGCCGGGCGATCATCGGGGCGAGATGGACGCGGCCGCCGGCGGCGTCGAGGCCGCCCTCGGTGGTGCGCTCGGCGCGGCGCTCCGGCACGATGCAGGCGGCGTGCGGCCCGTGGCGCAGCGCGATTTCGACCATCTCCTCGGTCGCCGCCATCTCGAGATTGAGCGGCAGGGCGATCTCGGCCATCAGGCGCTCGATGTCGGCGTCGCGGATGTGGCGGCGATCCTCGCGCAGATGGGCGGTGATGCCGTCGGCGCCGGCGGCTTCCGCCAGATGGGCGGCGCGGACGGGATCGGGCAGGCCGCCGCCGCGCGCGTTGCGGATGGTGGCGACGTGGTCGATGTTGACGCCGAGGCGGAGCTGACCGGAGACGGAGGACATGGAACGCGGCTTCCTGGAGTGGGCGACGGCCGAAACGAAAAACGCGGAGCCGCGAGGGCTCCGCGTCGCACAGAGATAGGCGGTGGGCGTGGCGGGAACAAGACGCCCCGCGCCCACTCAGATGTTGCGGCTGCCGGGCTTGACCGGCGGCAGCGCGGCGAGTTCGGGCGGCAGCGCGTCGGCGGGATAGGCCGGGACCTCGTATTCGGCGAGCGCGACCAGCGGCACGCCGCAATCGGCCTTGCCGGCGGAGCGGTCGATCAGACAGGCGACCGCCAGCACGGTCGCGCCGATCGCCTCCAGCGCCGCCACGGTCTCGCGCGAGGAGAGCCCGGTCGTGACGATGTCCTCGATGATGACGACGCGCGCGCCGGGCTTCAGCTCGAAGCGGCGCAGGCGCATCTCGCCGCCCTCGCGTTCGGTCCACACGGCGGGCACGCCGAGATGGCGGGCGGTCTCGTAGGCCGGGATGATGCCGCCCATCGCCGGTCCGACGACGGCGTCGATCTCGCCGAGGCCGGCCGCGCGGATCTTCGAGGCCAAGGCCTTGCAGACGATCTCGGTCTTGTCCGGATACTGGAAGACGCGGGCCTTCTGGATGAAGACCGGCGAGCGCAGGCCGGAGGACAGGATGAAGTGGCCGGACAGGAGCGCGCCACAGGATTTGAACACGTCGAGAACTTCGTCGCGGGTCATCGGGAGGCCTCGCTCGGGGATGATGGATCGGCGCAGGGGATCGCGCGGGCGGCGGGGGATGTCAAGGGCGGGCGGCGGCGAAGACCTCTCCTCCTCCGGCCCCTCGCATGGCTCGAGGCGTTCGTCGCTCGAAGAGGTCCACCGGGGCTCTTCATTCTTTCGTCACTTCCAGTGACGAAAGGACCGCTCCTCGTCCTGCCCTCCGGGCGTTCGTCGCTCGAAGAGGTCCACCGGACCTCTTCGTCCTCCTTCGTTCCACGAACGAAGGAGGACCGCTCCTCACCCATTCACCCGCACCGCCGACGAAATGATCGGCTTGGCGCGCAGCTGGTGGATGATCCGGGTCAGGTGCTTCAGGTCCCAGACCTCGAGATCGATGATGATCTCGTGGAAGTCGGCGGCCTTGGGGATCATCTTGATGTTGTCGATGTTGCCGTCGTTCTCGGCGATCACCTGCGAGATCTGGGCGAGCGAACCCGGCTCGTTCAGCGAGTTGATCGCGATGCGGGCCGGGAAGCGCGAGGGCGAGTTCGGATCGATGTCCCAGCGCACGTCGAGCCAGCGCGACGGCTCCTCGTCGAACTCCTTCAGCGCCGGCGACTGGATCGGATAGATCGTGATGCCCTCGCCCGGCGTCAGGATGCCGACGATGCGGTCGCCCGGCACCGCGCCGCCGGCCGGGGCGAAGCGGACGGGAAGATCGCCGGAGAGGCCGCGGATCGGGATCGAGGTGCGGTCGTCGGAGCCGCCGTCGGGAACGCGGAACTTCATCACGCCGGAGACGGACGAGGTGTCGAACCAGCCTTCGCCGGTGGTCGCGGCGCGCGGCTGGGTCTGTCGGCCCTGGGCGTCGAAGAGTTCCGGATGGACGGCGCGCAGAACCGCTTCCGAGGCGATCTCGCCGCGGCCGACGGCGGCGAGCACTTCCGTCGCCTGCTTGTGGCCGAGGCGGCCGACGGCGGCGGCGAGCGCGGTCTCGGAGAACTCCTTGCCGGCGCGCTCGAAGGCGCGCACCAGGATCTGGCGACCGAGGCCGCCGAACTGCTTGCGGACCGCGTCGCGGGTGGCGCGGCGGATCGCCGCCCGCGCCCGGCCGGTCACGGCGATCTGCTCCCAGGCGGCGGGCGGCACCTGCGCCTTGGCGGTCAGCACCTCGACCTCGTCGCCGTTGGCGAGCTCGGTCATCACCGGGCGGACGCGGCCGTTGATCTTGGCGCCGACGCAGGTGTTGCCGACGTCGGTGTGGACGGCGTAGGCGAAGTCGATCGGCGTCGCGCCGCGCGGCAGGGCGATGATCTTGCCCTTCGGCGTGAAACAGAAGACCTGATCCTGGAACAACTCGAGCTTGGTGTTCTCGAGGAACTCTTCCGGGTTGAGGTTCGGATCGTTCAGCCGCTCGATGGTCTCGCGCAACCACGCCCAGGCGCCGGACGACTGCGAGAGATCGACGATGTTGCGGCCACCGGAAATCCGGTCGCCGTCCTTGTAGAGGGCGTGGGCGGCGATGCCGTATTCGGCGAAGCGATGCATCTCTTCGGTGCGGATCTGCAACTCGACGCGCTGGCGGCCCGGGCCGACCACGGTGGTGTGGATCGAGCGGTAGTCGTTCTGCTTCGGCGTCGAGATGTAGTCCTTGAAGCGACCGGGCACCATCGACCACGTCGTATGGACGATGCCGAGCGCGTGGTAACAGTCGTGCAGGCTCTCCACCACGATGCGGAAGCCGAAGATGTCGGAGAGCTGCTCGAGCGACAGCCCCTTCCTCTGCACCTTGGTGAAGATCGAATAGGGCTTCTTCTCGCGGCCCCGGACCTTGGCGGGGATGCCGTCGGAGCCGAGCTTCTCGGTCAGCGCCTGTTCGATCGCCGGGATGAGATTCTTGCTCTCCTCGCGCATCTGCTCGAGCCGGCCGACGATCGAGGCGTAGGCCTCCGGCTGGAGGATGCGGAAGGAGAGATCCTCCAGTTCCTCGCGGATGTTCTGCATGCCCATGCGGCCGGCGAGCGGCGCATAGATCTCCATCGTCTCCTCGGCGATGCGCAGGCGCTTGTCCTCGCGCATGTGATGGAGGGTGCGCATGTTGTGCAGGCGGTCGGCGAGCTTGACCAGGAGCACGCGGACGTCGGCGGCGACCGCCAGCAGCAGACGGCGGAAATTCTCGGCCTGTTCGGTCTTCTTGGAGACGAAGTCGAGTTTCTTCAGCTTGGTCAGGCTCTCGACCAGGCCGGCGATCTCGGCGCCGAACTTCTGCTCGATCTCCTGCTTGGTCGCGTCGGTGTCCTCGATCGTGTCGTGGAGCAGAGCCGTCGCGATGGTGGCGTCGTCCATCCGCATCTCGGTGAGGATGGCGGCGACTTCGAGCGGATGGGAGAAATAGGGATCGCCCGAGGCCCGCTTCTGCGGCCCGTGCTTCATCATCCCGTAGACATAAGCCTTGTCGAGCAACGCCTCGTCGCAGCGCGGATTGTAGCGCTTCACCAGATCGACGAGTTCGTACTGACGCATCATGGCGCGGGGGAGAACCTCGAGGCGGGAACGGCGAGCGGGGACGTCACTCTAGCAGAGGGCGCTTCGTCGGGACCAGCGTCCCTTCGCGTCGCCCCCCCACGACGCAAGACGCCCGCCGAGGCGGGCGTCGGAGACGTGCGAGGGAAAACCGAGCGTCGGGCTCAGTCTTCCTCTTCCTTGTCGGGCGGCACCAGGCCTTCGAGGCCGCGCAGCAGCTCCTCTTCCGACATGCGGTCGAACTGCATCTCGGCGTCGTCGTCGGAGGAGGCCGAGATCTGGACCATCGGCGCGGTCTCCGGCTCGGGCTCGTCGACCTCGACGAACTTCTGAAGCGAGTGGATGAACTCCTCGTTCAGATCTTCGGGGCTGATGGTCTCGTCGGCGATCTCGCGCAGCGCGACGACCGGGTTCTTGTCGTTGTCGCGATCGATGGTGATCGGCGAACCGGACGAGATCATGCGCGCGCGATGGCTCGCCAGAAGAACCAGCTCGAAGCGGTTCTCGACCTTGTCGATGCAATCCTCGACGGTGACGCGCGCCATTCTCTTCTCCTCGCGGGGCGGATTCGAAAGCGGACACATACCCGCAAGCCGGCGCAAAAGCAACGCCGACGTCGATCCCGTTCACGCGAAGTCGACGCCGCGCGTCGCGACGAAGGACTTCGGCAGGCCGAGGAGACGTTCCGTCACCACTTGCGTGCCCGGAAAGAGATGGGCGACCTGAGCGCGGGTGAGCAGGGTGGCGTATTCGATCACCTTCATCGCGTCGTCGAGATCGCGCGATCGCGGGGTCCAGGCGAGGTCGTGGCGCAACGTGATCGCGATGCGGATCGGTTCGGGCAGCCAATGGAACATCGGCAGGCCGAAATGCGGCTCCCAGGGAAACCAGAAGCTCGGCGTCTGGTGAAACTGGCGGGGGGCGACGCGCAGGGCTTCGCGCGCGAAGCGCTTCTTCTCGGCCCAGCCGAAGACGTGTTCGATCACCGAATTGGAATGACAGATGTCGAAGGCGTCGTCGGCATGGGGCAGACGACGGCCGTCGCCTTCGATCGCGGTGAACACGTCCGGCCGCTCGATCGGTTCGAGGTCTTCGGCGAGATTGAGCAGCGTGACGTGGACGCCGAGCCGGGCGAGGTCATCGGCGGGCACGATGGTCCAGTAGCGCTCCATGCCGCCGACGTCGAGGATCGAGACACGGCCCCGTTCGGCCCGAATGCGCGCGATCGTCGCGAGAAGCGGCGCGAGACGACGTCGACGCAGGCGCGACCCGAGGGATCGCGGATTACGATAGTCGCCGACGATCTTCTCGATGCCGAACATCCCTCGCTCCCCCGCGAAAGGCAAAGATCGAGGGGGGAGAGGGTCTTTCGAACTGCGATACGTGTCAATCCGTACGACCGGCATGATTCGGCGTTGTCGAGCATCCCGACGGAAGGTCTCGCGATGCATGAACCGAAATCACGAAATGCGGCGTGACCACCTATGTAGTGGCGCGGCTACGTCTTTCATGTTACGAAATTGGACGTACCGTCCCCTCTCGGCGCGTCTTTCAAGTCGAGAAACACAAAAGAAACCAGAGTCGACGGTCGATTCCTGCTCTCCGGCTCATTTTCAGATCAGAAACGCCGGCGAGTTCACAAACACCCCGTGATGGAAGAATATACGCTATGCTCGATCCCCGCGAAAAAGTCGCGCTGTTCATCGACGGCGCGAATCTCTACGCCACCTCGAAGGCGCTCGGTTTCGACATCGACTACAAGCGCCTGCTGCAGGAGTTCAAGGCGTCCTGCTATCTTCTGCGTGCGTATTATTACACTGCTTTGATCGAAGATCAGGAATACTCCTCGATCCGGCCGTTGATCGACTGGCTCGACTACAACGGCTACAAGGTCGTGACGAAGCCGACGAAGGAATTCTTCGATTCCACCGGCCGCCGCAAGATCAAGGCGAACATGGACATCGAACTGGCGGTCGACGCGATGGAGACGGCCGACCATGTCGACCACATTGTGCTGTTCTCCGGCGACGGCGACTTCCGCCGCCTGGTCGAGGCCCTGCAGCGCAAGGGCAAGAAGGTCTCGGTCGTCTCGACGCTGCAGACCCAGCCGCCGATGATCGCCGACGACCTGCGTCGTCAGGCCGATCTCTTCGTCGACCTCGCCTCGTTGCAGAGCCGGATCGGTCGGGATCCGTCCGAACGGATGGCGCGGATGGCCGAGCGCGAGGCGCAGCGCCGCCAGCAGGACGACGAGGACTACGACGACGAGGCTTGATCAGGGTCGCGAAAGCGGCCATGGCTTCGACCGAGCCGGGGCGACGCTCCGGCTCGTTTCGTTTCGGCCTTCCCCTGCGAGGTCCTCGCCGATGCCCCTTCCCGCCGCGCCGCTCGATCCCGACCGCGACTGCCCGCTGTGCCCGCGCCTCGTCGCCTTTCGCGAGGATTGGCGGGCGCGCGAGCCGAGCTGGTTCAACGCGCCCGTGCCGAGTTTCGTCGGCGAGCGGCCGCGGCTGCTCGTCGTCGGACTGGCGCCCGGCGTGCGCGGGGCGAACCGGACGGGACGGCCGTTCACCGGCGACTACGCCGGCGACCTGCTCTACGAGACGCTGTCGGACTACGGCTTCTCGCGGGGCACGTTCCGCGCCGATCCGCAGGATGGGCTGGAGCTGGTCGGCGCGCTGATCACCAACGCGGTGCGCTGCGTGCCGCCGGAGAACAAGCCGACGCCCGCCGAGGTCCACGCCTGCCGGCCGTTCCTGGTCGCAACGCTCGCGGCCCATCCGGAACTCACCGACGTGCTGGCGCTCGGGCGCGTCGCGCACGAGACGTTCCTGCGCACCGTCGGCGAGAAGCCGTCGGCGCATCCCTTCGCGCATGGCGCGATCCATCGCCTTAAGAGCGGCCTCCGACTGCACGACAGCTACCACTGCTCGCGCTACAACACGAACACCGGCCGGCTGACGCGGGCGATGTTCCGAAGCGTTTTCGACGGGATCAGGGACGCGATGGCGGCGTGAGGCGACGGCGGCACGCCCCTCGCCTCACTCCTTGTACTTCATCAACCGCTGTTTCTCGCGGTTCCACTCGCGCTCTTTCTCGGTCTCGCGCTTGTCGGCGGCGTTCTTGCCCTTGGCGAGCGCCAGCGTGATCTTGGCGCGGCCCTTCTCGTTGAAGTGGATGTCGAGGGGCACGAGCGTCATGCCCTCGCGCTCGACCGCGCCGAGGAGCTTGTTGATCTCCTTGCGATGCAGGAGCAATCGCCGCGGCCGCCGGGTCTCGTGGTTGAACCGGTTGGCCTGGAGATATTCGGGAATGTAGCAGTTGTAGAGGAAGATGTCGGTCCCGTAGGCGGCAGCATAGGCGTCGGTGATGTTGGAGCGGCCGCCGCGCAACGACTTGATCTCGGTGCCGGTCAACTGAATGCCGGCCTCCCAAGTGTCGATGATGTGATAGGAAAACCGCGCCTTGCGGTTTTCGGCGGCGAGCTTGTAACGCTCGCCGCCCTTGTCGGCCGACATGAGGAACGTCTTTCGTTCAGAGAATGCCGTCGCTCAGAGAATGCCGGCGTGTTTCGCCGCCGCCTCGAGTTCGGCGCGGACGCCGGCCGAGGCCTCGACCAGCGGCAGACGCAGTTCGTTCTTCATCTTGCCGAGCAGCGAGGCGACGTACTTCGGACCGGCCGGGTTCGGCTCGAGGAAGAGCGTGCGATGCAGCGGCATCAGCATGTCGTTGTAGGCGAGCGCCTTGGCATAGTCGCCCGCCGCCATCGCCGCCTGGAACTCGGCGCAGAGCTTCGGGGCGACGTTGGCCGTCACCGAGATGCAGCCCGTGCCGCCCTGGGCGTTGAAGCCGATGGCGGTGGCGTCCTCGCCGGAGAGCTGGAGGAACTCCGGACCCGACTTCATGCGCTGGAGCGCGGGCCGGGCGAGGTTTCCGGTCGCGTCCTTGACGCCCTTGATGTTGCGGCCGTCGCGGAACATCCGGTCCATGGTCTCGACCGAGATGTCGACGACCGAACGCGGCGGGATGTTGTAGACGATGATCG
>JAJTBO010000003.1 GCA_021286855.1 Hyphomicrobiales bacterium
GCCCATGCCGGACATGCCGTTCATGCCGCCCATGCCGGACATGCCGTTCATGCCGGACATGCCGCCCATGCCGCCCATGCCGGACATGCCGCCCATGCCGGACATTCCGTTCATGCCGCCCATGCCGGACATGCCGTTCATGCCGCCCATACCGGACATTCCGTTCATGCCGCCCATACCGGACATGCCGTTCATGCCGCCCATACCGGACATGCCGTTCATGCCCGCCATGCCGTTCATGCCGCTCATCCCGCCCATCCCGGACATGCCGGTTTGTGCGGCGACCAGCGACACGCCGGCCAAGAGAGCGCCCACCAGGGTCGCGGCCCTAAGGGCCGTCGCAACGCTCGTCCGCATCGATACCTCCGATTATGATTAGACGCTTCTGCTCGATGAGAGGTCGGAAGCGCATGTCTCGAGTTCGGCGACCTCGGCGCCGTCTTCGCGTCCCATCCGGGCGAACTCGTCCGGATGGATCGGGAATTCACTGCCGATGCGCTTCGCGCCGGCGCCATCCGCGGATGTCGTAACGATCGGGCATGCCCGGCACGACGAAGGGGCTGTACCAATCGCCCTGCGCATCGAGGAAGAACAGGCTGTGCGGATAGGGCGGCGCGATACCGGTCAGCGCCTCCACGTACCAAGCCCTCGAATGCATCGTCTGGAGCACGCGCGGCGCCCCTTCCGGACGCCGATCCGGCTGGACGCCGGCGACGAAGACCTCGGCGGCGTCGGCCGCCGTCACCAGCGAAGCGAACAGCATCACGCCGGCGATCATTCCTCTTGCGGGAACCATGAGGCGCCCCCCTTTCCATACGTCGCCGGTTTGGCAAGGCCCGCGCCAAGTCGCTTCGGAAACATTATTCCTTTGTTTTAATTGGCTTTTTGGATTCTCTTGCGCGATTTGCCGGAGGCGAGACGCGCGCTCTTCTGTCAAATCGGCAGAGGCGTTCCTGACGCATCGGCTACCTCTCGGGCGGCATTGAGCTTTTCCGCCCGCCAATCTGGCAGGAGATGACGAGGGACCGGTTTTCGCTCCGGCGCGCTCCTGCGGTTCGGTGGTCGAGCCGACGCGTCGACGCCGTCCCGGCGAGCGCGTTCCTCGGCGACGAAACGCGCGGCCGCGACCATTTCTCACCGGCGGAGGGGATCGTTTCTTCGAAATCGCAGGCGTGGGAAGCGAGCCGGGCGCCTCGCGGAGGACCGTTCGATCGGCTTTACCCTGCGTCGCGGCGAGACGTCGTCGATGGAGCGGGCGGCCTCTGCTCGGGACGGCTGGAAAAACCGCGCCTCACATCTGGAAAAACGCCCGATTCTCGTGAAGACTGCGCGCGCTCGTCCTCTCGCACGAACTTGCGGGAGGCGCCCCGCCCTGCCGGGCAGGACAGTTTCGAGGGAGGCCGCAATGGTCCGTCGGTCGTTTGGAATCGGTTCCGTGTTCTTCGCTCTCGCCGTCCTGTGCGGCGCGGCTTCCGCCAACGCCCAGGCCGACGTGATGAAGGCGTGCGGCGCGGAATGGCAGAAGCTCAAGGCCGACGGCAAGGTGCAGGCCGGCCAGACCTGGAAGAGCTATCTCGCCGACTGCCGCAAGGCCAAGGCCGCCACCGCCGAGGAGGACGCGACGCCGCCCGAGCCGACCAAGGCCGCCCCGGCGACCGCCGCCAAGCCGGCTGCGACCACCGCCGCTCCCGCCAAGCCGGCCGCGCCGACCGCCGCGCCGGCGGCCGGCGAGAAGCAGCTGACCCCGGGCCAGCTCGCCGCCCGCGAGCGCATCAAGAAGTGCGGCGCCGAATGGACCGCCGCCAAGGAAGCCGGCAAGATCAAGGCCGGTCAGAAGTGGCCGCAGTACTGGAGCGAGTGCAACAAGCGCCTCAAGGCCGCCGGTCAATGATCGGCCGGGGTCGGGTCAGCCCGCCCCCTTCCACCTCGTCGAACCCTCGCACGGCCCCCATTTCGGGGGCCGTGTCCGTTTTCGGCCGCTCGACCGGGCGACGTTTCGCCCCTCGTGTGGTAAGTGAGTCTCTGAGAAACCCGAGAGAAAGAATCGGGAGAAGAGACGATGGCGATCGACGTCCATTACGAGGTGGCCGGCAAACGCGTCCTCGCAAAGATGCCGGAATTCATGCCTCGTATCGGCGAAACCATCCTGCTCACCCCGTTTGGACGCGTTCGCGCGCAACGTTACACGGTCGCGCGCATCGAATGGTCGGTCGCCCAGGAAGAAAGCCCGACCTACTTCAATCGTCCGAAACAGTGCGTGCTGTTCCTGGAGCCGGAGGGAGACGCGGCGGACGAGGAGTGAGCCGCCGCGCCTTGCATCAGCGGCTGCGGTTCCAGGTGTCGCTCTTGCAGATCAATCCGCCGAGCACGCAACCCTGCAGCTTGAGCGTGTCCGCGCCGGTCAGCGTGATGTAGCCGGTATAGGTCTTGCCGTCTTCGGCGTTGTAGACCTCGCCCTTCCAGCGGTCCTCGCCGTCAGGCTTCATGCCGAGCAGCACGCGCTTGCCGGTGACCGGATCGTCGCGCTTGGCCGGATCCGGATTGTAGACGTCCTTGCGCGGGCTCTTCTCCCACGCCACCGTCCCGCAAAGCGCCGAACCGCACTTGTCGATCTTGATCTTCGAAGATCCGCTGGAGCGGAGCCACAGACCGGTCGGATCGCCCGCCGACGCGCTCGTCACCATCGCCGCCGCCATCGCCAGACCCAAGACCGCCGTTTTCGTCATCGACCGCATGCTCGTTCCCATCCCTGTTGGCCCATTCCTGTGGGGTTGTCGTTGACGTAATGGTACGGTCTTTTCCGTAAAAGTAAACACGTGCGATCTCGCCGTCCCAACGAAGAAGGGGCGCCGGTCGCCCGACGCCCCTGCGCATGAAAGACGGGGATGCGCTCACATCCGATAGGCCGTCCGGAAGCCGCCCCAATGGCGTCCCTTGACGACCAGCGGGATGTCGATCTCCTTCATCGCCACGATGTTGCCGCCGCCGAGGTCGCGCATGTAGGCCTGAACCAGGAAGGAACGGGTGTTGCGCGCCGCCAGGAGGCCGGTGCGGTCGTCGTAGATGCGGCGATTGCGGCTGTTGGCGGTGTTCCACAGGACGTCGCCGGGGCGTTGCGGCTGCGAATAGATCTTGTTGTGGACCGGCAGCCAGCCGTTGACGTCGACCGCGGCGCAGAACGCCATCCGTTCGTCCTCGACCAGGATCGCCTCCTGCACCGGCGGCAGGATGCTCTCCAGCGCCTTCAGCCCCCGGGTCTCGTACTGGACCGGCGCGGAGTCCTTGATTGCCCGATAGTTGGTGTCGAAGAGATCGCTCATCGCCAGCGAGCCGTCGTCGACCGCCGCTTCGATCACGCCGCGGATCCGCTCCGCCGCGCGCTCGGCGCGATGGATCATCGGCCGATATTCGGCGTCGAGCGTGGCGATCTTGGCGCGGACCTGCGCTTCGGCGGCCGGATCGCCGTCCGAGAACTTGACGTGCAGCCCATGCGCGCTGCGCGCCACCACCGTGCCGATCAACCGGCAGAGGCCGACGACGTCCATCTCGAGCCGCGAACCGTTGGGAATGGCCTCCGGGCCTTCCGGAACCACCAGAGCGCCGCCGAGCGACAGGTCGATGGTATGGAAGCGCAGCCGGTTGGCTCCGATCTGCATTTCGCCGCGCAGTTCGACCGGCCAGCGGTCGTGACGCCGGCGATCTGCCTCCGGGGTCTGACGCAGCACCGTGACGAGCTGGCGGGTCATGTCTGCGACGGTTCCGTTCATCACGTCGGTGGCGCTGTCGACCTCACGGCCGAGTTCGGCCGCGCGCGCCATGCCGGCGCTCATCGCGTGCGCCCGCTCCGCTACTTCCTCGGCGAAGCGCGCCGTCTCGGCCGCCGACTGGCCGATCTCCGCCGTGGTGCCGATCTGCATCTGCACCGACTGGGTGACCTCGCCGAACACCGGTCCGATCTCGCCGACCAGGCCGATGATCCGGTCGACCGCCTGGATGTTGGCCTCCGCCGTCGTCCGCAGCCGGCCGATGGTGCTTCCGATCTCGGTCGTCGCCTTCTGGGTCTCGACCGACAGCGCCTTGACCTCGTTGGCGACGACGGCGAAGCCGCGGCCGGCCGGGCCGGCGCGCGCCGCCTCGATGGTGGCGTTGAGCGCAAGCAGATTGGTCTGACCGGCGACGTCGGCGATCAGCGCGACGACCGCCTGGATCTGTTCGATCGCCACCTTCAGATCGGCGACCGACCGCGAGGCGATCGCCGCCACGCCGATGGCCTCGTCGACCAGACGCTGCGAGGTCTCCGCGCGCCGGCCGATCTCCTCCGCCGTCGCCTGCAACTCGTGGAAGCCGTCGGCGAGCGCGGCCATGTTCTGCTTGGCCGCGCCGGTCTGCTCGACCAGGCGGTCGGTGTCGACCCGCAGTTCCTCGACGATCTTCACCGTCTCGCCGACCCGCGCCTTGGTCTCGCGCCCGGTCGTCTCCATCCGCTTGCCCGAACGCTTCAGATCGGCCTCGAGCAGCTCGACCACCTCCTGCGTCGACGTCGCGCCGATCTTGACGGTCGGAGCGTCCGTTTCCGCCGGAACGCCGACGGTCTGGAGGGCCGGCTCCTCCGCCTTGGCGCGGCGGGAGGACTTGGATCCGAAATGGAACATGCGCTTCCCCAGGGACGGAGTTTCTCGAGTGGTTTCCCGAGTGTTGCAGAATGGCCGGTTACCGTCGGCTTAACATTCTTCGTCGACTTTGGGACAACACTGTGAAATTCCAGGAAAGTCGCGGACGACGCGAGTGTCTCTCTCAGGGCGCCGCAGTGCGAGAGACGCAGTGCCCGGCGAAGAGAGGCAAGACGCAAAGTCTTCGGTAATCGAAAATCGACCGAATACGCGGGCGGTTACTCGCGCGACTTGCAGTCTGTGGCTGAGTTCGACTGTCGATCCGGCGAACCGGCGGGGCGTTCGATCGTGACGCGCTCGCCTCGGCGACGGGCTCATCCTATCGACGCGATGTCGCGACGTCGAAGAATCGGTCGCGAGCGGCCGCCGGTCGGCTATCGTGGCGACGGGCCGCGGACGGCCCGACGAATCGAGGAGCGCCGATGTCCGTACGCCCCGCCGTCATATGGTTTCGCGACGACCTGCGTCTCGACGATCACCCCGCGCTCGACGCGGTCGCCCGCGACGGGCGTCCGGTCGTCGCGCTGTTCGTGCTGGACGAGGTCTCGCCCGGCCTCAGACCCCTGGGCAGTGCGAGCCGCTGGTGGCTGCACCGGTCACTCGCCGCCCTCGCCGACGACCTCGGCCGGCTCGGCGTCCCGCTGGTCCTGCGCCGTGGACCGGCTTCGATCGTCGTGCCCGCCCTCGTCGCCGAGATCGACGCCGGCCTCGTCGCCTGGAACCGGCGTTACGGCGGCGGCGAGATGGCCATCGATCGCGACCTGAAGGCGACGCTGCGCGAGCGCGGGGTCGAGGCGCGAAGCTTCCAGGCGAGCCTGCTCTTCGAACCGATGGCGCTGCGCACCGCCACCGGCGGCCCCTACCGCGTGTTCACCCCGTTCTGGCGCGCCGCCCGCGCCGCGCCGCCGCCGCGCCCGCCCCTCGCCGCGCCGACCGCGCTGCGCCCTCGCGACGCCGAAGCGGCGAGCGACCGGCTCGCCGACTGGCGGCTCCTGCCGAGCGGCCCGGACTGGTCCGGCGGTCTCGCCGAGACCTGGCGACCGGGCGAGGCCGGCGCGCGCGACCGGTTGCGCCGCTTCCTCGATACTGGAATATATTCCTATTCACTCGACCGCGACCGGCCCGACCTCGAAGCGGCGTCGCGTCTGTCGCCGCATCTGCGCTTCGGCGAAATCTCGCCGTTCCGGATCTGGGCCGAAGTCGCCGCGTTCGCGGCGCGACCGGACGCGCCGATCGCCTCGATCGACAAGTTCCTGTCGGAGATCGGCTGGCGCGAGTTCTCGCACCACCTCCTCTTCCATTTTCCCGATCTCGCGACGCGCAACTTCCAGGCTCGGTTCGACGCCTTTCCCTGGCGCGACGATCCCGCCTTCTTCGACGCCTGGCGGACGGGGCGGACGGGGCTGCCGATCGTCGACGCGGGTCTGCGCCAGCTCTGGCGGACCGGATGGATGCACAATCGGGTGCGGATGATCGCCGCCTCGTATCTGGTCAAACACGGTCTCGTCGACTGGCGCGACGGCGAGCGCTGGTTCTGGGACACGCTGGTGGACGCCTGTCCGGCCAACAACCCGGCCGGATGGCAGTGGGTGGCCGGCTCGGGCGCCGACGCCGCGCCCTATTTCCGTATCTTCAATCCGGTGACGCAAGGCGCGAAATTCGATCCGGACGGCGTCTATGTCCGGCGCTGGGTTCCCGAAATCGCGGCGCTGCCGACCCGCGTCCTACATGCGCCCTGGACCGCCGACGCCGCGACGCTGGCCTCGGCGGGCGTCCGGCTCGGCTTCGACTATCCCCGTCCGATCGTCGATCACGCCTTCGCGCGGGCCCGCGCCCTCGACGCCTTCGCCGCGACCGCCGCGCCGCATTGACCATCGCCCACATCGGACCGACAAATCGGCAGGCTTCGATTGACAGGCCGGCTCGCTTCGGGTCAAACCCACTCAGAGAAAAGTCGCATAAACCGACGAGTCCGACGCGTCCTCGACCGGCGCGGAAGGCCGCGCCTCGAGCGAAAGCCCCTGCGATCATGTCCGCGTCCCCCCTCCCCGCGACGACCGATCCAAAGTCGTCGGAACTGGGCTTCGGCCGTCTTCTCGCCTTCGCTCTGCCTGCTCTCCCGGTCGCGGCGTTCCAGCTGCCCTTCGTGATCCTGGTGCCGAAGTTCTACGCCGAAAACGTCGGCCTGAGCTTCATCGCCGTCGGCGCGATCATCACCATCGTCCGTCTGATCGACGCGTTCCTCGATCCCTTCGTCGGCTACTACGCCGACCACACCTCGCCGCGTTGGGGGCGGCGGCGGACTTGGTTCGCGCTCGCCGCGATCCCGACGACGGTCGGCGCTCTGTTCGTCTTCAATCCGTTCCCGAACGTCGCCTCCGAGAACACGTGGTTCTGGGCGGGGTGGTTCTTCGTCTGGTCGATGATGCTGTCGGTCGGCTACACGGCGCTGTCGCTGTCGCATCTCTCCTGGGGCGCGGAGGTCTCGACCAGTTATTTCGGCCGCAACCGCATCTTCGCCGCGCGCGAGGTTCTGGCGGTGATCGGCACGCTGGTGGCGACCGGCCTGCCCTTCGTGCTCTCCACTCTGGGGCTGCACGGCGACACGCCGGTCCTGATCGCGCTGTCGGTGCTGGTGGTCGCGACCCTGCCGGCCTTCACCGCGCTCACGGTCTTCACGGTGCCCGAGCCGCCGCATGTCGCGCGCAAGCACCTGAACTTCGTGGAAGGCCTCAAGGGGCTCCTGAAGAACGAACACTTCGTCCGCCTGCTCGGCGCCTATGCGCTCGCCAACATGGGCAACGGCGTGCCGGCGACGCTGCTGCTCTACTACGTCCGCGACTATGTCCACGGCAACGAAGAGACGCAGCGCTTCCTGCTGCTGCTCTACTTCCTGTTCGGCGTGCTCTCGACGCCCCTGTGGCTGTGGATCTCCAAGCGCACCTCCAAGCACCGCGCCTGGAGCTTCGCCATGCTCACCGCCTGCGCCGGCTTCGTGTGGTCGCCCTTCGCCGGTTGGGACTATCTCGGCGACAACGCGGTCTGGGCCTTCGGCGCGATCATGATCCTCGCCGGCATGTCGGTCGGCGCGGATCTGATGCTGCCGGTGTCGATGCAGGCCGACGTCATCGACGTCGACACCGCCCGAACCGGCGAGCAACATACCGGCTTCTATTTCGCCTCCTGGGCGCTCGCCAACAAGATCGCCCTGTCGATCGCGCTCGGCATCGGCTTCGTTCTGCTCGGCCTCGTCGGCTACGACAAGGGCGACCGGGTCGCCGACACCATCACCTCCTCCGAGGTCCATGTCGTCGCCCAACCGCCGGTCGAAGGCGCGGTCGTCGCCCCGCCGAAGGTCGATCGGCAGAAGCCGGTCAACAAGCGCAAGGGCCATCACCACCCCAATCCCGACAAGCCGGTCAAGCAGACGCCGAAGGCGAAGTGGACGCTGGTCTTCCTCTATTGTTTCGTGCCGATCATTCTGAAGCTCGCGGCCGTGCGTCTCGTCTGGAACTTCCCGATCGGCGCGGAGGAGCAGGCTCGTCTGCGCGCCGAGATCGAGGCGAAGCTGCGCGAGCAGGAGGGCGGCGAAGGCGCCGCCGTCTGATCGACGCGGAACGGCTTTTCTCCGAAACGCCCCTTCCTCACAATTCCATGCCTTCGCCGCCCGACGGCGAACCGGCATGATCGCCCCTTCGAAGCGCTTGCGAGGAGGCGAGGAGATGCATGCAGGGACGGGGGCGTCGCGGACGGGCGGCGACGTGATCTCGGCGATCGGAAACACGCCGCTTCTCCGGCTGCGCCGCGCCTCCGAGGCGACCGGCTGCGAGATCCTCGCCAAGGCCGAATTCATGAACCCCGGCCAGTCGGTCAAGGACCGCGCCGCGCTCTTCATCGTGCGTGATGCGATCGCGCGGGGAGACCTTCGCCCCGGCGGCACGATCGTCGAGGGCACCGCGGGGAACACCGGCATCGGGCTCGCGCTTGTCGCCTCGGCGATGGGCTTCCGCACCGTGATCGTCATTCCCGAGACCCAGTCGCAGGAAAAGAAGGACGCGCTGCGGCTGGCCGGCGCGACGCTCGTCGAGGTTCCGGCCGTTCCCTACAAGAACCCGAACAATTACGTGAAGCTCTCCGGCCGGCTCGCCGAGAGCCTTGCGAAGAGCGAGCCGGCCGGGGCGGTCTGGGCCAACCAGTTCGACAACGTCGCCAACCGTCGCGCCCATGTCGAAGGCACGGCCGAGGAGATCTGGGCGCAGACCGGCGGCCGGATCGACGGCTTCGTCGCCGCCGTCGGCTCCGGCGGCACGCTCGCCGGCGTCGGGCTCGGCCTGAAGGCGAAGAAGGCGAACGTCACGATCGCGCTCGCCGATCCGCATGGCGCGGCCCTCTTCGAGTGGGTGACCAACGGCGTTCTGAAGGCGGAGGGCTCCTCGATCACGGAAGGGATCGGGCAAGGGCGGATCACAGCCAATCTCGAAGGCGCGCCGATCGACCGCGCCTACCGCATCTCCGACGAGGAGGCGCTCCTGACGCTCCACGAGCTCGCCGAACACGAAGGCCTCGTCATGGGCGGCTCGACCGGCGTCAACGTCGCCGGCGCGATCCGGCTGGCCAAGGAGATGGGCCCCGGCCACACCATCGTGACGGTGCTCTGCGACCATGGGGCGCGCTATCTCTCCAAGCTCTGGAACCCGGCCTTCCTCGCCGAGAAGGGCCTACCCGTTCCCGCCTGGCTCGGCCGCCGTGCGGAATTCGAGGTTCCCTTCGCGCCCGTCTCGTGATCCCATCGGCGCTTCGTCGAACCGACCACGAGGCGTCATGTTTCCCGCGACCGAACCCGTCTTCCGTGACGACCCCTACGCCCGCACCCTCGACGCCACCGTGATCGGTCGCGGCGACAAGGGCGGGATCATCCTCGACCGCACCCTCTTCTATCCGACCGGCGGCGGCCAACCCGGCGACTGCGGCCGGATGACCTGGGCCGACGGAACCGAGACCGGCGTCGCCACCACGGTCTGGGACGACGACGGCAAGACCGTGATCGCCCATGTCGCGATCGAGGACATGCCGCTGCCGGAGGCGGGAGCGAAGGTGCGGCTCGAGCTCGACTGGGAGCGGCGGCATCGGCTGATGCGGATGCACACGGCGCTGCATCTCCTCTCCGTCGTCCTGCCCTACCCGGTCACCGGCGGTTCGGTCGGCGTGGACGAGGGCCGGCTCGACTTCGACATTCCCGAGGCCGATCTCGACCGCGACGGGCTCAACGCCCGCCTCGCCGAGCTGGTCGCGGCCGACCATCCGGTCTCCTTCGAGTGGATCACCGACGCCGAGCTCGACGCCAAGCCGGATCTGGTCAAGACCATGTCGGTCGCCCCGCCGCGCGGCTCGGGCCGCGTCCGCCTCGTTCGGATCGGCGGCGACGCCTCGGTCGACCTCCAGCCCTGCGGCGGCACCCATGTCCGCTCGACCGGCGAGATCGGCCGTTTCGAGATCGCCAAGGTCGAGAAAAAGGGCAAGATCAACCGCCGCGTCCGCATCCGCTTCGTCGAGGAGACCGCTCCGTGACCGACCGTTCCGACTTCTTCGTCTCGCCCGCCGAACTCGCCGAGGCCTTCGCCGATCCCCGCCTCCGGATCGTCGACGCCTCCTGGTACATGCCGAACCAGAACCGGGACGCCGGCGCGGAATACGTCGCAAGCCGCATCCCCGGCGCGGCGCGGTTCGACATCGACGTCGTCGCCGACACCTCGACCGATCTGCCGCACATGCTGCCGAGCGCCGAAGTCTTCGGGACGGCCGTCGGCGCGATGGGGATTTCCGACGCCGACCGCATCGTCATCTACGACGGCGCCGGCCTCCTCTCCGCGCCGCGCGCCTGGTGGACCTTCCGTCTGTTCGGCGCGACCGACGTCAAGATCCTGGAGGGCGGCCTGCCCGCCTGGATCGCCGAGGGCCGTCCGACCGAGAGCGGCGCGCCGAAGGCGGTGGAACCGGCGGTCTTCCACGCCCGGCTCGAGGCTGCGCGGGTGGCGAGCCTGACCGACGTCGTCGCGGTGCTGGCGGAAGGTTCGGCGACGGTGGTCGACGCCCGGCCCGCCGACCGCTTCCACGGCGTCGCGCCGGAGCCGCGCCCCGGCATCTCCTCCGGTCACATGCCCGGCGCGCTCAATGCGCCGGCGGTCAACATCGTCGAGGACGGCCGGCTGACCGACGACGACGGATTGCGCGAGGCCTTCGAGGACGTCGATCTAGACAAGCCGATCCTGACCACCTGCGGCTCGGGCGTCACCGCCTCGATCCTGTGGCTGGCGTTCGAAGTGTTGGGCGTGCCGCGCGGTCGGCTCTGCCTCTACGACGGCTCGTGGACCGAATGGGCCTCGACCCCCGGCGCGGTGATCGAGAAGGTCGAGCGCTAGAGCATGGTCCGATCGGGTCGAACCGACCCGATCGAAGAGAGTTTGCTCGATGGAAATACCAGAGTGGTTTTCGGTCTGACGCCATCGGATCGAAAACCGCTCGAATGTCTCACGCCTCGCCGAGCAGCTCGAGGACGACCCGCGTCGCGGTCGCGCCCGGCGTCTCGGCGAGCCCTTCGCGCATGATCCGGTCGACGCCCTCGAAACCGGCGATCTGCCGCGCCCGCGCCTCGCCGGGCCGGAGCAGGTCGAGAAGCGCCGGCGCGATCTTCTCGGCCGTGCAGTCCTCGTCGATGAACTCCGGCGCGAGCCGTTCGTTGGCGACGATGTTGGGCAACAGCGCCGAGCGCACCTTCAGAAGGCCGCGCAGGGGCTTCGGCACGTCGAGGACATGTTTGACCAGCCGGCCGATGCCGTCGAGCCGATAACAGGCGACGAAGGGCAGACCGGCCAACGCCAGCTCCAACGTCACCGTGCCCGAGGCGGCGAGCGCCGCATCGGCCTCGCGGAAGGCGCGGAACTTCTCCACCTCGCCGGCCACGATCCGCGGCGCGACCGGCCAGTCGGCGGCGAGCCGCTCGATCTCGCCGCGAACGTGCTCGACCGCCGGCAGAACCACCTCGAGCGGTCCGACCGCCGCCGCGATCCGGCCGACCGTCGCGCCGAACACGCCCATCAGGCGCGTCACCTCGGAGCGGCGGCTGCCCGGCAGCACGAGCAGACGCAACGGCCGTTCGCCCGCCGTCGGCAGCATCCGCCCCTCCGGCCGACGCACCTCCTCGATCCGCTCGACGAAGGGATGGCCGACATAGGTCGTCGCCGGCCCGCCGAGCAGGCGATGCGCCGCCGGCTCGAACGGCAACAGCGCCAACAGCCGCGAAGTGAAACGGGCGATCTTCTTCGCCCGCCCCGGCCGCCAAGCCCAGACCGTCGGCGACACGTAGAGGACGATCTTCTGATCCGGTCGCGCCTTGCGAACCCGCGCCGCCACCCGATGGCAGAAGTCGGGGCTGTCGATCAGCACCAGCACGTCCGGTCGCGCCGCGATCGCCGCATCCGCCGTCTCGCGGATCCGCCGCAGGATCAGCGGCAGGCGGCGCAGCACCGGGCCGATCCCCATCACCGCGATGTCGGCGATCGGAAACAGGCTCGCGAGTCCCTCCCCCGTCATCGCCGGCCCGCCGACGCCCGAGAACCGGGCCCGCGCTCCGAGCGCCGTCGAGAGCCCGCGCATCAGCCGCGCGCCGAGCTGGTCGCCGGACGGCTCGCCCGCCACCAGGAACACCGAGACGTCTTCTTCAGATGCAGCTTTCATACATCTTTCTCCGTCCCGGTCCGATCGCTCGGCTCGTCGACGCCCCACACGAACAGCCCGGTTTCGTCTGCGAGGCGGGCCACGGCCTCGCGGTCGGCGACCAGCGTTCGGCCGGCGATCACCGCGATCCCCTCGAGACGCACCGCCGCCGCCGCGCGGATCGTCTCCGGCCCGATCGCCGGAATGTCGAGCCTCATGTCCTGAATCGGCTTGGGGCACTTCACCAGAATGCCTCGGCCCTCGCCCGAACAGGGCAGCGAACCGAAGGCGGCGATCATCGCGTCGGTGCCGGCGGAGCCTTCCCGGAGCACCACCTTGCGGCCGGTCACGACGACGCCCTGGCCGACGTCGCCGGCCCCGTGCCGCAGCGCCGCCTCGACGCCGAAGGCGATCGAGTCCTGCGCGGCGGCGCTGGGCCGATGCGCGCCGAGCGCGCCGACCGGCATCAGAAGCTCGGGCGCCGCCTCCCCGGCCCCGACCACGCGCAACCCGCGGGCCTCGAACAGCCGCGCCAGACGGCGCAACACGCCGTCCTCGCCATGGGTGAGGATCCGCCAGTTGCGGGCGAGTTCGAAGAGATCGGCGAGATCGATCTCGGAGAGGCGCGGCATTCGCCGCTCCTTCATGCCGCCGACGATCACGAGATCGCGCGCGCCGCGTCGGCGCGCCAACCGGATCAGCCGCGACAGATGGCCCCGGCCGATCCAGACGTGGTCGAAGGCTTCGATCGCCGGATCGGCTTCACCGCGGATGCCGGCGATCGTCACCGGCCGCCCACGCGCCGTCGCCGCCGCCGCGATCAGCGCCGGGAAGGCGCCGCCGCCGGCGAGCACGATCAACGGCTCGCCCGACGCGGCTGCGCTCGCCTCCCCGCTCATCCGCGTCACCGCGGCATGCAGACGCGCCGATCGCCGCCGGCGCGGATGAAGTCCACCACTTCGATCACCAGCGGCTCGTCGGCGAACATCGCCGCGACGTCCTCGACCCGCTCCAGGAGCGTCCCCTCGTCCGAGAACAGCATGCGGTAGGCGGCGCGCAGCTTATGGATGCTGTCGCGTTCGAAACCGCGCCGCTTCAGGCCGACGATGTTGAGCCCGCCGAGACGGGCCCGGTCGCCGATCGCTGAGCCGTAGGGGATCAGGTCGTTCTCGAGGCCCGACAGGCCGCCGAGGAAGGAATGCGGCCCGATCCGCACCCATTGATGCACCGCCGACAGGCCGCCGAGAATGGCGTGGTCGCCGACATGGACGTGACCGGCGATCGTCGCGTTGTTGACCAGGATGACCGAATTGCCGACCCGGCAGTCGTGCGCGACGTGCGCCCCGACCATCAGCAGACAGTCGTCGCCGATCGAGGTGACCATGCCGCCGCCTTCGGTGCCGGGATTGATCGTCACCTGCTCGCGGATCGTCGTGCGCGCGCCCACCACGACGCGGCTCTCCTCGCCGTGATACTTCAGATCCTGCGGCGGATGGCCGACCGACGCGAAGGGATAGATCTTCGATTCCGCGCCGATTTCGGTCTTGCCGGCGATCGAGACGTGGCTCACCAGCTTCACGCCGTCGCCGAGCGACACCTGAGGACCGACGACGCAGAACGGGCCGATTTCGACGTCGGCGCCGAGCGTCGCACCGTCTTCGACGATCGACGAGGGGTGAATCTTCGACATGGGAACGAGTCCTTGTTCACGATTGTGCGCGCCCGGTCTAACCGACCGGGGCGCTTCCGCTGAAATCACATTGCGTGTCGAATTGTGACGGGACTCGCCGGGCGCTCAGCTGACCAACATGGCGCTGACTTCGCCTTCGGCCACGACCTTGCCGTCGACCTTGGCCTCGCCGCGGAACCACCACATGTTGGCGCGCTGCTTCAGCTTGCGGACGTGGAATTCGACCGTGTCGCCCGGCACCACCGGCTTGCGGAACTTCACCTTGTCGACCGTCATGAAGTAGACGACCGACGGCTTGCCCGCGCCGCCGGCGTTGCGCGTCTTCAAGACGCACATCGCGCCGGCCGTCTGCGCCATCGCCTCGATCAGCAGGACGCCGGGAAACACCGGCCGGTCCGGGAAATGCCCCTGGAACTGCGGCTCGTTGTAGGTGACGTTCTTGACGCCGACGCCGCTGTCGTCGCCGTCGATGTCGACGATCTTGTCGATCAGCAGAAACGGATAGCGATGCGGCAGGAGCTCGAGCAGCACCTGGATGTCGACAGACTCGAGCGTGGTGGACGGTTGATCGGACATCGCGCTCCTCATTCCCCTCTTCGCAGGCGGCCCCGCCGCCCATCGGCGTCCCGGCGGACGCCGCGCCTCATTCTTCCCCGGACGCCCCACCGCGCGCAGCGTTGCGCGCGACCCAGGCGACCTCGCGCGCCGCCTCGCGGAACGGCTTGGCCGGCGCGCCGACCCAGCGCGCGCCCGCCGGCACGTCGGTATGGACGCCGGAGCGCGCGCCGAGCTGCGCGCCGGTTCCGATCGTCAGATGGCCGGCGATGCCGACCTGACCGGCCAGCACCACGAAGTCGCCGAGCTTCGTCGATCCGGAGATGCCGACCTGCGAGACGATGACGCAATGACGACCGATCTCGACGTTGTGCGCGATCATCACCAGATTGTCGATCTTGGTCCCCTCGCCGATCACGGTGTCGCGGTTGGCGCCGCGATCGATCGTCGTGTTGGCGCCGATCTCGACATCGTCCTGGATCACCACGCGGCCGATCTGCGGCACCTTCTGGTGGCCGCTCGGCCCCATCGCGAAGCCGAAGCCGTCCTGACCGATGCGAACGCCGGCATGGACGTTCACCCGATTGCCGAGCAGGCAATGGATGAGCGAGACCTGCGGTCCGATGTGGCAGTTGCGCCCAATCCGCACGTCGTGGCCGACGACCGCATTGGCCGAAATCACCGTGCCGGTGCCGATCTCGGCCCGCGCCCCGATCACCGCGCCCGGCTCCACCGTCACGCCCGGCTCCAGACGCGCGGTCGGATGCACATGCGCGCCCGGCGCGACCCCGGCTTCGCCGCCGAAGGCGCCTTCGAGCTTCAGCGCGGCCGGATAGAACCGGCCGACCACGGTGGCGAAGGCGCGATAGGGATCGCGCGTGGTCAGCGCCACCACGCCCTCGGGCACGTCCTTGGCGAAGCGTTCGGCGACCAGCACGGCGCTCGCCCGCGTCTCCACGAGCTGCGGCAGATATTTCTTGTTGTCGAAGAAGCTGACGTCGCCGCGTCCCGCGCCGTCGAGCGGACCGACCCCTTGGACGACGGTGGCCAGCGCCGTCTCGTCGGCGCAGACGGCCCCGGTCCAACCGCAGATTTCCGCGATCGTCGCGGGTTTCGGGGGGACGAAGAAGGACGGATCGGACATCGCGGACGCACTCTCGATCGAAGATCTGGAATTCAAAGAAAAAGGCCGCCGCGGATGAAGCGGCGGCCCGATCGATCAGGTCTCGAGACCTCAGAAGGTCGTGCCGCCGGAGAAGCGGAACACCTGCGTCTGGTCGTACTTCGACTTCGACACAGGGATGCCGAAGTCGGCGCGCAGCGGGCCGAACGGAGAGCGCCACATGATGCCGACGCCGACCGAGGCGCGCACCTTGTTGTCGTCGACCGGATCGAAAGTCGCGCTGGCGACCGGCAGCGAGCTCTTGTCGACGCTCCACAGCTGGCCCGCATCGGCGAAGGCCGACATGTAGAGACCGAACTCTTCCGGCGTGCCCGGCACCGGCATCGAAGCCTCGACCGTCGCCGTCCAGAAGTTCCGGCCGCCGAGCGCCTCCTTGGTGTAGGTGTCGCGCGGGCCATAGCCCTGCGAGGCGAAACCGCGAATGGTCTCGCCGCCCTGGAAGAAGTTGTCGATGACCTCGACCTTCTTGCCGACGCCGGTGATGTTGCCGGCGCGCGCCCGCGCCATGCCGATCACGCCCCAGTCGGCCCAGAGCTCGCGATAGTAACGCGCATCGACCTGGCTGCGGATGTAGCGCGCATCGCCGCCGGCGCCTGCGAACTCCTCGGTCCACTTGGCGTAGATGCCGTCGCGCGGGAACTGCACGTTGTCGAGCGAGTTGTAGACGAGGTTGAAGCCGGGCGCCGAGGTGAGACGGGTCCGCGACAGCGTGCCGACGCTGGAGCAGTTCGACGCGCCGCAGACGTAGTACTTGTAGGCGAGCGAGGCTTCGCCGTCGGTCAGGACGTCGTTCGCCTGGGTCGAGGCGAGCTTCAGCTCCTGCTGATTGATGTTGTAGCTGACGCCGAAGGTCAGGTTCTCGCTGATCGGCAGACCGAAGCGCAGCGTGCCGCCGGTGTTGCGCTCGTCGTAGCTGCGATAGGAGTTCGCCAACGCTTCCTTGCGGTAGACGTCGAAGCCGGCCGAGATGCGGTAGCCGAGGAAATACGGCTCGGTGAAGGAGAACACGAAACCACGCGTGCTCTTGCCGTACTGCACCGAAGCCTTCACGTACTGACCGCGGCCGAGGAAGTTCTTCTCCGAGAAGGAGACGTCGCCGATCACGCCGTCGGCGGTCGAGTAACCGGCGCCGAAGCCGATTTCGCCGGTGGGCTGCTCTTCGACGTCCACGTTCACCACGATCTTGTCGGGCGCTGAGCCGCTTTCGGTGGCGACCTTCACGTTCTTGAACAGACCGAGGCGGTTGAGGCGACGCTCGGCCTTCGACACCAGGGCCTTGTTGAAGGCGTCGCCTTCGGCCATGTCGAATTCGCGACGGACGACGTAGTCACGGGTCCGATCGTTGCCGCGCACGTTGATGCGCTCGACGTAGACGCGCGGCCCTTCCTCGACGTAGTAGGTGATCGAGATCGTGTGCTTGGCGTAGTCTCGCACCGCCCGCGGACGCACCTGGGCGAAGGGATAGCCGGCGCGGGACGCCGCGAGCGACAGCTCCTCCATGGTCTTCTCGACCTCTTCGGAGGAATAGACGTTACCCGACTTGGTGCCGACCGCCGACGACAGCTGACGCCCGTCGAGATTGGCCAGCGAGGTCTGCACGTCGATGTCGCCGTAGGAATACTGATCGCCTTCGTCGATCGTGAAACCGACGAAGAAGACGTTGCGCTCCCGATCGAGATCCGCCGTCGCCGAGACGACGCGGAAGTCGGCGTAGCCGTTCTTCATGTAGAACTTGCGCAGCGCGTCCTGATCCTGCTGCAGGCGATCCGGATCATAGGTGTCGGTGGTGCGCAGCCAGCCGAGCAGGCCGGTCTCGCGCGTCTTCACGATGTCGCGCAGGCGGCCGTTCGAATAGGACTTGTTGCCCGAGAAGCTGATCCGCGTGACCGCGGTCTTGTCGCCTTCGTCGATCTCGTAGACGAGATTGACGCGATTGTCCGGCAGCGAAATGATCTTCGGATCGACCGCCGCCCGATAGCGGCCATTGCGACGATAGGCCTCGAGGAGACGCTGCGTGTCGCTCTGCACGTCGGACTTCGACATGAAGCCGCGCGACTTCATCTGGATGACCTGCTTCAACTGATCGTCGGTGAGGCGCTTGTTGCCCTCGAAGGCGATCTTGTTGATCTGCGGGTTCTCGGTCACGGTCACGACGGTGCTGCCGCCCTCGCGCGAGACGCGCACGTCGGCGAAGAGGTCGGTCGCGTAGAGCGCCTTGAGGACCGCATCGGTGTCGCCGCCCTTGGCGTTCTGCACGACGTAGGAGCGAATCGTCTCGCTCTCGATCCGCTGATTGCCGCGAACGATCACGTCGGCCTTGGCCACGCCGGCCCCGAAGGCGCCGCCCACGACGACAGGCGCCACCGTCGTCAGGAGCGCCGCAACGAGCGCGGTCTTCTTCATCGTGGTCGCGAAGGAACTCATCGTGTCTCGGCCCCGTTTCGTCTCGTCCCCGACCGTCCCCCGAGCATCGCTTGAAGCGACGCGTTCGGCCATCCCGTCCAGGGCTTGAATCTCTTCGTCCGTCCCGTGCTTTGTACAGGCTTTTACGCCTCGCGCAACCCGATACGCCGCCTTCGACGACCGGTTTGCGAACGACCGTTGCCCGATCGACACGTCGTCCACGCCTTCCATCTCGATCATACGCATCACCTTCGAAAGGGAAGAAAAAACAAACGTCTTCCGCGCCGCCGTCAGCCGCCGCGCCGCAGGTTCGCCAAATGCGCGATGTCGTTCCAGGAAGAGACCAGCATCAGCATCAGAATGAGCCCCAGTCCGATCCGGAAACCGATGTCCTGCGCCCGCTCCGACAGCGGCCGACCGCGGATCGCCTCGGCCGCATAGAAGACCAGATGGCCGCCGTCGAGCATCGGCACCGGGAACAGGTTGAGCAACCCGATCGAGACCGACAGCAACGCCGCCAGATTGATCAGGGCGCCGAATCCGAGCCCGGCGACCTCGCCGGAGATCTGCGCCACCCGGATCGGGCCGCCCAGTTGATCGACGGATTCGCGCCCCGACAGCACGCCGCCGAGATAGGACAACGTCCGCGTCACGACGAAGCCGGTCTCCTTGACGCCTTCGACCAGCGCTTCCGGCGGGGAGAATCGGTGAATGCGTCGATCGGTCGGATCCATCGAGGCGCGAATCCCGACGAGACCGCGGCGCTGGTTGCCGAACCGGCTCTTCTCCTCGACCAGACGCGGCGTCAGCGACACTTCGAAGCGCCGGCCGTCGCGGTCGACCTCGAACCGAGTCGGCTCGCCGGCGCGGTCGGACACGAGCCGCGTGACGTCCATGAAGGTTTCGATCGGACGGCCTTCGATCGCCACGATCAGATCGCCGGCCCGCAGGCCCGCCTGATCCGCCGCTTCGCCCGCCGCCACGCCGCCGATCTTGGGCAGGAGATCGACCCGACCGGTCGTCATCAACACGCCCGAGAAGATCACGATGGCCAGCAGGAAGTTGGCGATCGGACCGGCGGCGACGACCGCCGCCCGCGCCGCCACCGACTTGGTCTGGAAGGCGCGGTCGCGCTCGCCCGGCGGCAGGCTCGCCAGCGCATCGCGGTCGGGAACGCTCGCCGCGTTCTCGTCGCCGACGAACTTGACGTAGCCGCCGAGCGGGATCGCCGAGACGCGCCAGCGCGTGCCGTGCCGATCGTTCCAACCGAAGAGTTCGGGGCCGAAGCCGATCGAGAAGGTCACCACTCCGACGCCGCAGGCGCGACCGACCAGGAAATGGCCGAGTTCGTGGAAGAACACCACCAGGGTCAGCACGAACAGGAACGGCGGCACGTAGCCGACGATCGAGACCGCCTCGTTCAGAAGTTCCATCACCATCCTCGACTGCCGAGCGTTCCGCCCGGATTTCGGTCAGTCTGACACGTCATTGGTTTACGAACCTTCCACCGAATTTTCGACGCTTTTTCGGCGAAACGCCCGTTTCTTCTTCACCAGACGAGAAGCCCGCCGTGCGCGGCGGCGAGCCCGCCGTTGAACGCGGCGACGACCGCTGCTGCTGCGGCGGCGGCCACCAGCCCGTCGACCCGGTCGAGCAGACCGCCGTGTCCGGGAATGATCCAGCCGGAATCCTTGACGCCGAACCGCCGCTTCAGGCTCGATTCGAAGAGATCCCCGGCCTGCGAGGCGATCGACAGCGCCATGCCGACCGCGAAGACCGGAGCGAGCCGCGGCGCGCCGGCGAAATGAGCCACGACGATCCCGGCCAGCGCCGCCGCGAGGAGACCGCCGATCGCGCCCGACCACGTCTTCTTCGGCGACACCGCCGGCCACAGCTTCGGCCCGCCGATCGCTCGGCCGGTGAAGAAGGCCGCGATGTCGGTCGACCAGACCACGGCGAAGAGGAAGAGGACGAGCCACACGCCGTCCGGCGCGGCCCTGATGACGCCGAGCGCCAGGCTCGGCAGCGCCGCGTAGATCGGGCCGACGCCCGCCCAGACCGACGTCTCGGGACGACCGGCGCGGCGCGCCTCGAGGCCGGCGACGATGGCTGCGGCGAGGAGCGGCGCCGCGACGAGCACGACCTTGACCGGCATGCCGCCGGCGAGCGCCGGTCCCAGGCCGACCACGACCGCTCCGGCGACGAGGGCGATCACCGCCAGACGCGCCGCTCCCCACGTCCGGCCGACGACGATCGTCGCCCATTCGCTCGCCATGATCGCGGCGCAGAGGACGCAGAGGGCGGAAAACGCCGGCCCGCCGTACCCGGTGACGGCCAGCGCGACCGGACCGATCACCACGGCCGAGGCGATCCGGAGCTTCAGTTCCCGAGACTTGTCGGCGGTCGCAGCGACGCTCATTTCGCCCCCTGGCGCACGCCGACGCCGCCGAAGCGACGTTCGCGGCCGTTGTATTCGTCGATCGCGGCGTCGAAGGCGGCCTCGTCGAAGTCGGGCCACAGGACCGGCGAGAACACGAATTCCGAATAGGCGGCCTGCCACATCAGGAAGTTCGACAGACGCTGCTCGCCGGACGTGCGGATGACCAGATCGGGATCGGGAATGCCGGCGGTGAACAGCGTCGCCGACAGGAGATCCCGATCGATCTCGCTCGCCGCCAACTCGCCGCGAGCGACCCGCTCGGCCAGGATCCGCACCGCCCGCACGATCTCGTCGCGCGAGCCGTAGTTGAAGGCGATGACGAGGTTGAGGCCGGTGTTGGCCTGCGTCACCGTCTCCGCCTCGCCGAGCAGGCTGGCGATATCCGCCGCCAGATCCTCGCGTTCGCCGATCACGGTGATGCGGACGTTCTCCGAATGCAGCTCGGCGAGGTCGCGGCGGATGAAATACTTGAGGAGCCCCATCAGGAACCCCACCTCTTCCGCCGGCCGACGCCAATTCTCCGAGGAGAAGGAATAGAGCGTCAGATGGCCGACGCCCCGTTTCGAGGCGTGGCGGATGATCCGTCGGACCGTCTCCATGCCCTTGCGGTGACCCTCGGTGCGCGGCAGGCCGCGCGCCTGGGCCCACCGGCCGTTGCCGTCCATGATGACGGCGACGTGCCGAGGCGTCTCTGCGTCCGCTTCGCGGGCGGAACGGTCGTTCGATCCGTCGCTGACCATCGTCATGATCGCTCGCCCCCGTGCGCGGCTGTCGCCGACGCCGCTCAGACCTTGATGATGTCCTGCTCCTTGGCGGCGAGCAGCTTGTCGATCTCCACGATCGTCTCGTCGGTGAGCTTCTGGACGCGATCGGCCAGACGCGCCTCTTCGTCCTCGCTCAAGCCGTCCTTGAGATCCTTCTTGAGCATGTCGATGCCGTCGCGCCGGACGTGGCGCACCGCGACGCGGGCCGCCTCGGCGTATTTGTGGGCGACCTTGACGAGCTCCTTGCGGCGCTCGGCGTTGAGCTCGGGGATCGGCACGCGCAGGGTGGCGCCTTCGGAGATCGGGTTGAGGCCGAGATTGGCCTCCCGGATCGCCTTGTCGACCGCGCCGGCCATGCCGCGATCCCACACCGACACGAGCAGCATGCGCGGCTCCGGCACGGACACGGTGGCGACCTGGTTCAGCGCCATGCGCTGACCGTAGGCCTCGACCGTCACCGGCTCCAACAGATGCGTGGAAGCGCGGCCGGTGCGCAGGCCCGAGAGCTCTTCCTTGTAGACGCTGACCGCCTGGGTCATGCGGCGCTTGATGTCTTCGATGTCGAATTTGCTGGCCATTGGACTTCCTCGGAAGGCTTCCTCGGGAGGAGGCGGAAGCGAAGATCCGAGATCCCCGCCCTTCGCGCCCCCGACGTCGCGGGTTCGGCCCCGACGCCTACGCATGCATGCCGCGCCCCTCGCGCGGACGCTCGCCGACCCGTCCGGCCGGCGGAAAAGTCACGCGACGACCGTCTCGCGTCCGGCGACGACGGTGGCGCGCCCGGAACCGGCGAGCACGTCGATCAACGCGCCGGGCTCCTTCAAGGAGAACACGATTATCGGAATCGCATTGTCGCGGGCAAGAGCGAAAGCCGCCGTATCGAGCACCTTGAGATCTCGCCCGATCGCTTCGTCGAAAGTGAGGCGGTCGAAACGGGTGGCGGTCGGATCCTTCTTCGGATCGGCGGTGTAGACGCCGTCGACGTTGGTCGCCTTCAAGATGGCGTCGCAGCGCATCTCCGAGGCGCGCATCGCCGCCGTGGTGTCGGTGGTCAGGAACGGCGAGCCGAGACCGCCGGCGAAGAGCGCCACGCCGACCTCGGCGAGCGCCTTCGTCGCGGCGCGCTGGGTGAAGGTCTCGGCGACCGTCGGCATCGGCAGGCCGGAGAAGACCGGCGCGTCGATCCCGCGCGCCCTCAGCGCCTCGCGCATGGCGAGCGCGTTCATCACCGTCGCCATCATGCCCATGTGGTCGCCGGTCACGCGGTCCGTGCCCTGCTTCTCGAGCCAGGCGCCGCGAAAGAGATTGCCGCCGCCGATGACGATGCCGATCTCGGCCCCCGCGGCGCGCGCCGCGACGATGTCATCGGCGATGCGGCCGACGACGCTCGTGTCGATGCCGAGCGGCTGGTCGCCGGCGAGCGCCTCGCCGGAGAGCTTCAAGAGGACACGTTTCCAGGCGAGCGGTTCGGTCATCGTCGTCTCCTCGTCGCAGCCGGGACTCGGAGCCGAGCCGCCGCTTTCGGGTGCGCAGATACACGAAGGGCGCCGGTTCGTCACCAGCGCCCCTCTGAAATCGTGTTCGAAAGCTTTCGATCAGACGCCGGCGGCCGCCGCGACTTCCGCCGCGAAGTCCGAGGCTTCCTTCTCGATGCCCTCGCCGATGACCATGCGCACGAAGGCCTTCACGGTCACGGGCGCGCCGAGATCCTTCGACGCCTGGGCGACCAGCGCCTCGACGGTCAGTTCCGGATTCATCACGAAGTTCTGCTTCAGGAGGGTGACCTCCTCGTAGAACTTGCGGATGCGGCCTTCGACCATCTTCTCGACGACGGCGGCCGGCTTGCCGGACTCGAGCGCCTGCGCGGTGAAGATCTTGCGCTCGTGCTCGATCACGGCCGGGTCGATCTCCTCGGTGCGCACGGCGGCCGGGGTCGGATCGTGGGCGGCGACGTGCATGGCGATCTGCTTGCCGAGGGCGGCGAGCGCGGCCTTGTCGGCGGTCGACTCGAGCGCGACCAGCACGCCGATCTTGCCCATGCCGTCGGCGGCCTGATTGTGGACGTAGGAGGCGACGACGCCGTCGGCGACCGAGATCGCGGCGGTGCGGCGAAGCTGCATGTTCTCGCCGATGGTGGCGACGGCGTCGGTCAGGCTCTCGGCGACCGACTTGCCGGTCGACGGCAGGGTGGCGGCGGAGAGCGTCGCGACGTCGCCGTTCGCGCCGAGCGCGAGGGCGGCGACGCCCTTGACCAGACCCTGGAAGGTCTCGTTGCGGGCGACGAAGTCGGTCTCGGAGTTGACCTCGACGACGGCGCCGCGCAGGCCGTCGGTGGCGACGCCGACGAGGCCCTCGGCCGCGGTGCGGCCGGACTTCTTGGCGGCCTTCGACAGACCCTTCTTGCGGAGCCAGTCGATCGCCGCCTCCATGTCGCCGCCGTTCTCGGTGAGAGCGGCCTTGCAGTCCATCATGCCCGCGCCGGTCTTCTCGCGGAGTTCCTTCACCTGGGAAGCGGAAATCGTCATGTTCGCCTCTGAATGGTCTTCAGATGAGTAGAAATCGATCGGGCTCGGCCCGATCGGACGCGCGGACGGCGGGAGAAGCGATCGGCCCGGGCGAATCGCCCGAGACCACGTCTCGCCTCATCGAACCGGAGATCCGCGACGGTCCGGTGACGAACGGCCCGGGCGCGAGGCCCGGGCCGAAAGGCGTCACTGAGCGGCGTCTTCGGCGGCGAGGACTTCCTCGACCGGAGCCTCGGCTTCGCCGAGGTCGACGCCCATCTCGCCCTGCGAGCGCGACAGGCCGTCGATGGCGGCGCGGGCGATCAGGTCGGTGTAGAGCGCGATGGCGCGGCCGGCGTCGTCGTTGCCCGGGATCGGGTAGGTGATGCCGTCCGGATCGCAGTTCGAATCGAGGATGGCGGCGACCGGAATGCCCAGACGGCGCGCTTCCTGGATGGCGAGCTGCTCGCGGTTGGTGTCGATGATGAAGACCAGATCCGGCAGGCCGCCCATGTCCTTGATGCCGCCGAGCGAGCGATCGAGCTTCTCGCGGTCGCGGTCCATGTTCAGACGCTCCTTCTTGGTGAGGCCCTGGGCGTCACCACCGAGCGTCTGCTCGATCTTGCGCAGACGGTTGATCGAGTTGGAGATGGTCTTCCAGTTGGTCAGCATGCCGCCGAGCCAACGGGCGTTGACGAAATACTGGGCCGAGCGGCGCGCGGCGTCGGCGACGGGCTCCTGAGCCTGACGCTTGGTGCCGACGATCAGCACGCGACCGCCCTTGGCGACGGTGTCCGAGACCGCCTTCAGCGCCTGATGCAGCAGCGGAACGGTCTGGGCGAGGTCGATGATGTGGATGTTGTTGCGGGCGCCGAAGATGAAGGGGGCCATCTTCGGGTTCCAGCGGTGCTTCTGGTGGCCGAAGTGGACGCCGGCCTCGAGCAGCTGACGCATGGTGAAATCGGGCAGAGCCATGGCTCTCGTCTCCTTTACCGGTTGAACCTCCGCGGGGGAAAATGTCGCCTCGGACGAGGAAACACCGGTAGGACGCTTGGCGGCCCCGAGACATCCTCCCGGAACCGAGCGCCCAACCCCACGCGTGTGGAATGGCGCGGGGGTTAAGGGAGATGGGGGGGAATGTCAAGAAGATCGGGCGCGATCGGCGGCGAAACCCGCCGCCCACATCGAGCGCAGCCTGTCGCCTTCGTCGGTGAAATGCGCGCCGGTCGCGACGCAGCCGATCACTCGGTCGACCCGGAAGTCTCGGATGGCCTGCCGCAACTCGCACCAGGCGACCAGGACGACGACGTCGGCATAATAGGCCAGCGCCAACGGTCGGACGATCCGGGTCGAGATCCGGTCCTGCGCATCTCGATACTCGATGTGCAGCTTTTCTTCGTCACGGATCGCCCGACGGACCACCTCGAAGTCGAAGTCGACGGGCGACGGCGCGCTGCGCCCCCACGCGAGAAGCGCCCCGGAGGCCATGGTTCTCCGCACCGGCGCGGAGACCGCTCCGGAAACCTTCGCCAGAACGCCGACGGCGGCTCGCGCCAATTTCCGATCGCCCGTCCGCTCGACCAGCGCCATGCCGAGGACGATGGCCTCCGCCTCCTCGTGGGTGAACATCAGCGGCGGCAGATCGAAGCCGCGCCGCAGCACGTAGCCGATCCCGCGCTCCCCCTCGATCGGCACCCGCATCGCCTGAAGGGCGGCGATGTCGCGATAGACGGACCGAACGCCGACCTCCAGTCGCTCGGAGATCTGCGCCGCGGTGATCGGCGCCTTCGCCGATCGAAGGACCTGGATGATCTCGAAGAGCCTCGAGGCCTTGCGCATCGTTCCCCCGAACACGACTGCCCGAACACAACTGACAGACCGTCGTCAATTGGACTGCGTTAGGGCTCGGCCAGCTCCGTCGAACCACCGAGGTCCATGACGATGATGCCATATTCCGAAAATCTCACGCTGTTTCTGATTCTGCTGACCGGCGTTCTCGTCGTGCCCGGGATGGACATGGCCTTCGTCCTCGCCAATGCGCTGACCGGCGGGAAACGGTCGGGTCTGGCGGCCACCGCCGGCATCATGACCGGCGGGGTCTGTCATGCGGCGTTCGGCACGCTCGCCGCCACGGGCCTGAGCGCTCTCGTTCCGATCCTCGCCAAGCCGATGATCACCGTCGGATCGCTCTACGTGATGTGGATCGGCATCGGTCTCGCCCGCTCCGCCGTCGTCCTCGGTCCGCTCGAACGCCCGCCGGCTCGGCCGGCGTCGATCGTCTACGTCCAAGCCCTGGCGACCTGCCTCCTCAATCCCAAGGCATGGATCTTCGTCCTCGCCGTCTTTCCCCAGTTCATCAAACCGAATTACGGCTCGTTCCTGTTTCAGGGAGTGGTCATCGGCGTGGCGACGGTCGTGCTGCAGGCGGTCGTCTACGGGGGACTGGCCTTGACCGCCGCGCGGGGGCAGGCGCTGCTGGCGCGGTCGCCCGCGCTCACGGTGTGGACGACGCGGATCGTCGGTCTGATGTTGGTGGCGATCGCCGTATCGACCCTGATCGCGGGTTGGCGCGAGTTCTGAGGCGGCGAAATACCTTCGCGCAGGCCGATAAAGGATTCGACAACGGGGAAATCCTCCGCCCGCCGGCCACGGATCCGAAACGCTTCGCTCCGCGGGCTGGCGGCGCGCCCGAGGCGCGCCGCACGATCTTGTGCTCCGAAGGCCCTCACTCGCCCTTGCTCGGCAGCATCGCGCTCAGCGTCTCGTCCTTGTCGAAGAAGTGATGCTTCAGCGCGAAGAGGACGTGGCCGGTCACCGTCAGGATCAGCGCCCACGACAGGAACCAATGGGTCCAGACCAGATAGGGCGTCAGCCACGGGGTCTTGGCCATCAGGCCGGGGATGGTGAAGAGACCCGCGACCGGGATCGGATAGCCGGCCGACGAGCTGTTCGCCCAGCCCGAGAACGGCACCGCCACCATCAGGAAATAAAGGAACGCATGCCCGAGATGGGTCAGATGCTTCATGATCGGCGGCATGTCGGTGAGCTCCGGCGGGCGATGCCAGGCGCGCCAGGCGAGCCGCGCGACGATCAGGAACAGCGTCGTCGTGGCGATCTGCTTGTGCAGCGTGATCGCCCAGATCTTCTGCGCCGTCTCCTCCTGGCTCACGCCGTAATGGAGCATCGCCCCGCCGTAATAGCCCATGATCGAGGCGGCGATGATGATCGCCGCCATCAGCCAATGGAACATCTTCGAGGTCGGATTGAAGTTGCGGCTCTTCGTCGAGGAGCTCCCGGCGAGCTCCTCTCCTTCGGTACGGTTCATGATGTGACCTTCGATCGGTAGAATGGTTGACGTCGACCCGCCGTCGTTTCCCGAGCGCAGCCGACGAACGCTCAGTCACGCTCGACGTCTGCACATATGTTTTATTTCCTATTCAACATATGCAATCGACGATTGCTCATGTCTTTTGGACTTTTCATTTGAAAAATATCATAATGTGCAGCGCCGACTTGCGAAGATCGTCAGATTACCGATGGAATACGACGTAGATAGACTTTGAGGAGATCTCAGGGTACGCGCCCGCCGCCGCCGGCGGATTCGACCGCAGGACGCATGTGAAGGGGGGCGATAAGCGCAATTCGACGTTACGCGACGGCCTTCGGCCTCGAAACGAGGGAAACGGGAAACGCAGTGTTCGATGAACGGCGTCGAAAGACGGACGAAACGAAGGCGAGAGCGACCGCGCGCTCACCGCGTTCCGTAGACGGTGTCCGCTCGCTTCTCGAAGGCCTCGGAAAACTTCCGGAACGCCTTGTCGAACATCGCGCCCATCAGCGCGCCGAGAATTCGGTTGCGGAACTCGTAGTCGATCGAGAAACCGACGTCGCAGGCCCTGTCGCCGGCGTCCGCGAAGGTCCAGACGTTGTCGAGATGCTGGAACGGGCCGTCGAGATAGGCGACGCGGATGGTCATCGCCGGGCGGTCGAGCAGAACCCGCGAGGTGAAGGTTTCGCGGACCGCCTTGTAGCCGACCGTCATGTCGGCGACCAGGATCTCCCGCCCCTCCCCCGCCGCCTGCCGGCCGCGGATCCGAAGCGCCTCGCACAGCGGCAGAAACTTCGGATAGTTCTCCGCGTCGGCGACGAGGTCGAACATGTTCGCCGCCGTGTGGGCGACGCGGCGGGTGGTCTTGAACGACGGCATCAGGCCTTGCCGAGCTTGGCGGCCCGCGCCGCGCGCAGCCGCTCGAAATCCTCGCCGGCGTGATGCGACGAGCGCGTCAGCGGGCTCGACGAGACCATCAGGAAGCCCTTCGTATAGGCCACCGTCTCGTAGGACTTGAACTCCTCCGGCGTGACGAAATGCGTCACCTCGTGGTGCTTCTTGGTCGGCTGCAGATATTGGCCGATGGTGATGAAGTCGACGTCGGCCGAGCGCAGGTCGTCCATCAGCTGGAGCACTTCGTTGCGCTCCTCGCCGAGGCCCACCATGATGCCGGACTTGGTGAAGATCTCGGCGTCCAGCTCCTTGACCCGCTGCAACAGGCGGATCGAGTGGAAATAGCGCGCGCCCGGGCGCACCGTCAGATAGTTGCCCGGCACCGTCTCGAGATTGTGATTGAAGACGTCGGGTTTGGCCGCGACGACGATCTCAAGCGCCCCGTCCTTCTTCAGGAAGTCCGGCGTCAGCACCTCGATGGTGGTCGCCGGCGACGTGGCGCGGATCGCGCGGATCGTCGCGGCGATGTGGGCCGCGCCGCCGTCGTCGAGATCGTCGCGATCGACCGAGGTGACGACGACGTGGGAGAGCCCGAGCTTCTCCACCGCGATCGCGACGTTCTCCGGCTCGGCCGGGTCGAGCGGCAGCGGCTTGCCGGTCGCGACGTTGCAGAAGGCGCAGGCGCGGGTGCAGGTGTCGCCCATGATCATGAAGGTCGAATGTTTCTTCGACCAGCACTCGCCGATGTTCGGGCAGCCGGCTTCCTCGCAGACCGTGACGAGCTTGTTGTCGCGGACGATCTTCTGCGTCTCGGCGTAGACCGGTGAGCCGGGCGCCTTGACCCGGATCCAGGCGGGCTTGCGCGCCACCGGCTTGTCCGGGCGATGCGCCTTTTCCGGATGGCGGAGCTTTTCGGTTGCGGGGCGCTTGCCCGCGAGCGTGTCGACCACGTTGACCAACGGCTGAACTCCCGTCGACCGCCCCAAGAGGCGGTTCCTCGGCGATTGAATATAGGCCGGCCGCCGGCCCGGCAAGCAACCCTCTCAGGGGGCGGCCACGCGATGGCCGTCGCGCACCACGATCGGCGCCTTCGGCCGGCCCTTGGCGTCGAGCGGCACGTCGAGCACCAGGTTCGCCTCGCCGTCGAGCGGCCGATCGAGCTCGAGCTTGCCGACGAAGCCCTCTTGCGACCAGGAGATCGGCAACGGCCCCCGTTCACTCTCGTAGACCAACACCGACCAGCTCTTCGGCGGCACGATGCGGAGCTGATGGACGATGCGCCCTGCGCCGCAGTCGGAGCGGGCGATCTCCCATCGTCCGCTCTTGCCGGCGAAGCCGTGCGCCGTCACCTCGGTCGGGCAGAGATCCCGCGTCATCCACAGTTGCAGCAGCGGCGGCGCGGCGAGCACGGTCGCCGCCACGCCGAGGATGGCGAGGAGGATGAGGCGTTGACGCCCCCGGCCCGGCTCGGCCGCCTTGCTGCCCCTCTGCTGATCCGCCATCGTCTCGCTCCTCGCCGCTCAGATGTGGATGGCGCGCCCTTCCGAGTCGAGCACCGCCTCGTGCATCATCTCCGACAGGGTCGGATGCGGGAAGACGGTGTGGATCAGATCTTCCTCGGTCGTCTCGAGGTTCATCGCGATGGCGTAGCCCTGGATGAGTTCGGTGACGTCCGCGCCGATCATGTGCGCGCCGAGCAGGCGGCCGGTCTTCTTGTCGAAGACCACCTTGATCATGCCCTCGGCCTCGCCCATGGCGATCGCCTTGCCGTTGCCGACGAAGGGGAAGCGACCGACCTTGACCTCGAAGCCCGCTTCCTTGGCCTTGGCCTCGGAGAGGCCGACCGAGGAGACCTGCGGCTGCGAATAGGTGCAGGCCGGGATCTTCTGCTTGTCCATCGGATGGGGATGTTTGCCGGCGATCGCCTCGATGCAGATGATCCCTTCGTGTTCGCCCTTGTGGGCGAGCATCGGCGGGCCGGCGACGTCGCCGATCGCATAGAGGCCGGGGACGTTGGTCCGCCCGAAGGCGTCGATGACGACGCAGCCGCGGTCGGTCTTCACGCCGAGCTTCTCGAGCCCGAGGTTCTCGACGTTGCCGACGACGCCGACCGCCGAGATGACGCGATCGACGATCACCTCGCGCTTGACCCCGGCCTTGTCCTCGAGCGTCGCCGTGACGCTGTCGGCGTGGCGCACGAGGCCTGCGACCTTGGCGCCGAGATGGATCTTCAGGCCGAGCTTCTCGAAGCTCTTCTTGGCGAAGGCGGAGATCTCGGCGTCCTCGACCGGCAACACCCGGTCCATCACCTCGACCACCGTCACGTCGACGCCGAGGGCGTTGTAGAACGAGGCGAACTCGATGCCGATGGCGCCGGAGCCGACCACCAGCATGGTCTTCGGCAGGATGTTCGGCTTCAGCGCGTCGAAATAGGTCCAGACCAGCTTGCCGTCCGGCTCGAGGCCCGGCAGCACCCGCGGCTTGGCGCCGGTCGCCAGGATGACGTGCTTGGCTTCGTATTCGCCGCCGCCGAGCGTGCCCTTCGGCGCGCCGTCGGTTCCGGTCACGACGATCTTGCCCGGGTTGGTCAGGATGGCGCGGCCCCAGATCACGTCGACCTTGTTCTTCTTCAGAAGAAAGCCGACGCCGGTGGCGAGCTGCCCCGAGACGCCGCGCGAGCGCTCGACGATCGCGGCGAGATCGAAGCTCGGGTTGTCGACCTTCAGGCCGAAGGCCGAGGCGTGTTTCATGAACTGATAGATCTCGGCCGAGCGCAAGAGCGCCTTGGTCGGGATGCAGCCCCAGTTGAGGCAGATGCCGCCGAGGTGCTTGGCCTCGACGATCGCCGTCTTGAAGCCGAGCTGCGCGGCGCGGATGGCGGTGACATAGCCGCCCGGGCCGGAACCGATGACGATGACGTCGTATTGAGACATCGGAAGCTCTCCGTCCTATCGTCGCGTCCCGACGTGGCCGCCGTTCGACGCATCATGGGTTTCGCCGGTCTCGCCGCCCGCTCTTCCCTCCCCCTCGCGGGGAGGGTGGCCCGCTCGGGACGAGCGGGTCGGGTGGGGTCGATGCAACTCGGCCCGAATTTCGTGGAAGATCGCCTCGAGCACAGCGTCGAGGTTCTCGACCACATCCGAATTCCAGAAGCGCAGCACGCGAAAGCCGCGCTCTCGAAGCCATGCGTCGCGGATCTCGTCGCGAGCGCGACGCTCCTCCGCGTGTTGCCCGCCGTCGAGCTCGATCACGAACCGCCCCGACAACCACGCGAAGTCGGCGACGTAGGGACCGATCGCCGCTTGGCGGCGAAAACCGGCTCCGAGCCGATTGAGTTCGCGCAGCCTCCACCACAGACGCCGTTCGACCTCGGTCGGCTCGCGCCGCATTCGTTTGGCGGACGCCCGCGTCCAGGGATCGATCGACGAGCGGGGCATCTCACCTCCGAGCCGATACTCGAAGCCTCCATCGCGGCGGCGACCCCACCCGGCCCGCCTTTCGGCGGTCCACCCTCCCCGCAAGGGGGAGGGTTTCGCTCACACCAGCATTCCCATCGGGTTCTCGATCAGCGCCTTGAACGCCGCCAGGAGCTCCGCGCCGAGCGCGCCGTCGACGGCGCGATGGTCGGTCGACAGCGTCACCGTCATCGCGGTCACGACCGCAGGCGCGCCGTTCTTCACCACCACCCGCTGCTCGCCCGCGCCGACCGCCAGGATCGTCGCGTGCGGCGGGTTGATGATCGCCGCGAACTCCTTGATGCCGAACATGCCGAGGTTCGACACCGCGGTGGAGCCGCCCTGATACTCTTCCGGCTTCAGCTTGCGGTTCTTGGCCCGCGCCGCCATGTCCTTCATCTCGTTCGAGATGGCGGTGATGGTCTTGGCCTCGGCCTTCCGCACGACGGGCGTGATCAGGCCGCCGGGGATCGACACGGCGACGCCGACGTCGGAGTGGCGGTGCTTCAGCATCGCGCCTTCGGTCCAGGTGACGTTGGCGTCCGGCACCCGCTGCAGCGCCACCGCCATCGCCTTGATGACGAAGTCGTTGACCGAGACCTTGTAGGCCGGCTTGCCGTCCTTGACCGGGGCGGCCGCGTTGATCTGGGCGCGCAGGCCCATCAGCGCGTCGAGCTCGCAGTCGACGGTCAGATAGAAGTGCGGCACGGTCAGCTTCGATTCCATCAGCCGCTTGGCGATGGTCTTGCGCATGCCGTCGTGCGGGATCACCTCGTAGCTGCCCGGCTCGAACATCTTCTGCACGGCTTCATCCGAGGGCGCCGTCGGCAGGGCGACGGGCGCGGCGGTCGGAGCGGCGCTCGGCGCGGGCGCTGCGGCCGGAGCCCCGGCCTTGGCCGCGCCGGCGGCGGACGCGGCCTCGACGTCCTTCAGCACGATGCGGCCGCGCGGGCCGGAGCCGGCGATCCTGGTCAGATCGAGGCCCAGTTCCTTGGCGACCCGCCGGGCGAGCGGCGAGGCGAAGATCCGTTCGCCGGAGGCGGCGACCGGAGCCGGACCGGCCGGGACGGCGGCCGGCGCAGGCGCAGCGGCACTCGCGGGAGCCGGTGCGGCGGCGGGAGCCGGAGCAGCCTTCGGGGCGGGAGCGGCGGCGGCCGCCGAGGCGTCCTCGCCTTCCGCTGCGATCACCGCGATCGGCGTGTTGACGGCGACGTCCTGCGCACCGGCCGGCACGAGGATCGCGGCGAGCGTGCCTTCGTCGACGGCTTCCACTTCCATGGTCGCCTTGTCGGTCTCGATCTCGGCGATCACGTCGCCGGCCTTGACGGCATCGCCGACGGCCTTCAGCCACTTGGCGAGATTGCCCTTCTCCATGGTCGGCGACAGGGCGGGCATGAGGATGTTGGTGGGCATTAGCTTCTCCCTGCGCCGATACGCACGATTACATGCGGATTTGTTCCACACGAAAACTGATTTCCGGATCCTGTCACTTCATAGAGTTGAGGTGCCGTACGGATCTCAGCATCAGTCAAGGTCGTAGCGACGATGAGCTGCATGAAATGCTTCAGATCATCCTCAGACCGAAATGTCCGAGTTTCACTCCACTTCAGTTCCAGAGAATCATAGAATTTAATTTCGGCGGATAAAGACATGGCCTTCTCCCCCCTCAGCGGTAGGTCACCGCGCGCACCGCCTCGATCACCTCGCCGACGTTCGGCAGGGCGAGCTTCTCGAGGTTGGCGGCGTAGGGCATCGGCACGTCCTTGCCGGTGACCTTGAGAACCGGCGCATCCAGGTAGTCGAAGGCCTCCGAGACCAGCCGCGAGGCGATCTCCGAGCCGATCGAGCAGACCGGCCAGCCCTCTTCCACCGTGACGCAGCGCCCGGTCTTCATCACCGAGCGGATCACCGTCTCGACGTCCATCGGGCGGATGGTCCTGAGGTCGATCACCTCGACCGAGATGCCCATCGCCTCCAGTTCGGCCGCCGCCTTCATGGTGTAGGTCATGCCGATGCCGAAGGAGACCAGCGTCGCGTCCGTGCCGGACTTGACGATCTTCGCCTTGCCGATCGGCACGACGTGATCGCCGACCGGCACGTCGAAGGACTGGCCGTAGAGGATCTCGTTCTCGAGGAACACCACCGGGTTCGGATCGCGGATCGCCGCCTTGAGCAGGCCCTTGGCGTCGGCCGCCGTCCACGGCTGCACCACCTTGAGGCCGGGGATCTGGGCGTACCACGCCGCGTAGTCCTGGCTGTGCTGCGCGCCGACGCGGGCCGCCGCGCCGTTCGGGCCGCGGAACACGATCGGGCAACCCATCTGGCCGCCGGACATGTAGAGCGTCTTGGCGGCGGAGTTGATGATCTGGTCGATCGCCTGCATGGCGAAGTTGAAGGTCATGAACTCGACGACCGGCTTCAGCCCGGCCAGCGCCGCGCCGACGGCGAGGCCGGCGAATCCGTGCTCGGTGATCGGCGTGTCGACGACGCGATCGGCGCCGAACTCCTGCAGGAGCCCTTGCGTGATCTTGTAGGCGCCCTGGTATTCGGCGACCTCCTCGCCCATGACGAAGACGTCGGCGTCCGCCCGCATCTCTTCGGCCATGGCGTCGCGCAGCGCCTCGCGCACCGTCGTCGCGACGAATTCCGTGCCGGCGGGATAGTCGGCTTCGGGCGCGACCGGCGCGGCGGCCGGGGCGCTGACGATCGCCGGAGCGGCGGGCGCGGCGGCGGCGGGCGCCGGGGCCGGCGACGCCGCCTTGGCGGCGGTGTCGTTCGCGTCCTGGCCGATCACCGCGATCGGCGTATTGACCTTGACGGCTTCGGTTCCGGCCGGGATCAGGATCGCCGAGAGCACGCCCTCGTCGACCGCCTCGACCTCCATCGTCGCCTTGTCGGTCTCGATCTCGGCGATGACGTCGCCGGGCTTCACCGCATCGCCGACCGCCTTGACCCACTTGGAGAGTTTGCCCTCTTCCATGGTCGGGGAGAGCGCCGGCATGAGAATTTCGATGGCCATCGTCGCGTCTCCTCAGCGTACCACGTCGGTCCACAGCTCGGACGCATCCGGCTCGGGATCGTTCTGGGCGAAATCGGCGGCCTTCTGCACGGTGGCGCGGACTTCCGCGTCGATCTGCTTCAGCTCGTCCTCGCTCGCCATGCCGGAGGTCAGAATTCGGGCGCGCACCTGCTCGATCGGGTCGTGCTCGTTGCGCATCTTCTGCACCTCCTCCTTCGACCGGTACTTGGCCGGATCGGACATGGAGTGGCCGCGGTAGCGATAGGTCTGCATCTCCAGGATGTAGGGCCCCTGGCCGGAGCGGCAGAACTCCAGCGCCCGGGCCGAGGCGTCGCGCACCGCGCGCACGTCCATGCCGTCGACCTGTTCCCCGGGAATGTCGAAGGAGACGCCGCGCTTGGAGAAGTCGGTCTGCGACGAGGCGCGGGAGACCGCGGTGCCCATCGCGTAGCGATTGTTCTCGATCACGTAGATCACCGGCAGCTTCCACAGGCCGGCCATGTTGAAGGCCTCGTAGACCTGACCCTGGTTGGCCGCGCCGTCGCCGAAGAAGGCCATCGCGACCCGGCCGTCCTTGCGATACTTGTTGGCGAAGGCGAGGCCGGTGCCGAGCGGCACCTGCGCGCCGACGATGCCGTGACCGCCGTAGAAGGCCTTTTCGATGCTGAACATGTGCATCGAGCCGCCCTTGCCCTTCGAGTAACCGCCACGCCGGCCGGTCAGCTCGGCCATGACGCCGTCGGCGTCCATGCCGGCGGCGAGCATGTGGCCGTGGTCGCGGTAGGAGGTGATGAACTGATCATCGTCGCGCTTGGCCATCTGCATGCCGACCACGACGGCCTCCTGGCCGATGTAGAGGTGGCAGAAGCCGCCGATCAGGCCCATGCCGTACATCTGGCCGGCCTTTTCCTCGAAGCGGCGGATCAGCAGCATGTTGCGATAGGCGAAGAGCTCTTCGTCTCGCGTGAACGACGTCGGTTCGGTCTCCGCCGACGTCTTGGTTCTGGTCGACTTGGGGGCAGCCATCGCATCCTCCCGAAGGGCGGTCTCGCCGTTGAACGTGGGAGGCAGGATAGAGCGATGTCGAGGCGATGCAAGTGACGGAAAGGAACCAATATGGGTACGATAAGGGTCTGCGAAACATAGTGAAAAGTTGAATCAACCGAACTTTGGTTGATACACTCAGATCAACCTGTTATCGGTTCATCAAAACATGTTGCGGCGCACTCGCCACCACGGCGATCTCCTTCGCATTCGCGAAGCCGAGAATCTCCCGCGCCCGCTCCTCCAGCATGTCGCTCTCCAGGCTCGACGAGCGCAGCAGACTCACCCGATGTTCGATCGCGGCGCGCTCCTTCTTGACGGCGGCCAAGTCGCGGTCGAGCCGATCGGCTTCGACCGCCAGTTGCCGGCGCGCCTCGATGCCGAACGAGCCGTGCCAGCCGTGCCAGGCGAAATAGCCGGAAAACGTCAGGGCGATGAGCGGAACCACGAGAGGGCGGACGTAGGACTTGCGATGCTGACGCGTGGACATGACGGACGCCGGACCTTCCCGAGGACGATACGCCCCGACCGTCGCCGGCCGGGTCCGATCATTCCAACAGGCCGTGGTTAACGTCGCCTTGCCGAACCGGCGCGCGCTTCAGGAAACCCGTTCGAAACGGAGACGACCCGCCAACGCTCCGTTCACTCTTCGATGCGAAGATCCCGTTCGTGCGCCACCGGAGCCGCGCCATGATCCGACCGCTCGTCCCTCTCCTCTTCGCCGTCGCCCTCGCCGCCTGCGGCCGCGGGCCGAACGACGTCGACGTCGACATGGAGACGTCCGCCGTCGGCAAGGTCGACGTCGATCGCGCCCTCGACCAGATCCGCAACATCTGCCGCCCGCTCTTTTCGCGTCATGCGTCGGACGTGACGCGCATCCGCGCCACCGTCGCCGACGAGGGCAACACCCAGGCGCGGCGTTTCGGCTGGGGCGTCTACATCTCGCTGATCGTCGATCTGAAGTCGTCGCCGACGACCCTCGCGGGCGAGATCGAGCCGCAGGCGCATTTCCTCGCCGGCGGCGGCGCCCGTCCGGGTCTGCTCGCCTTCTCGCCGACCGCGGCGGCGCTCTGCGACCAACCGCTCGCGGAAGGCCGGCGCAACGCCTTCCTGCCGGCGCGCGGCCTCGCCGAGGATCTGCCGCAACGCGTCCTCAATCCGACCCGCGAGCAGATCGCCGCCTATCGCGCCGAAGAGGCGCGCGCGCTCGCCGGCGACTATCAGAGCCAGCGCAACATCGCCTGGTGCTGGGTCGACGGCTGCTACGGGGTCGAACCGATCGACGACGTGCAGGCCTGCGCCTGGCGGATCGTCATCGCCGCCGCGAGACATCCCAAGTCCGACGCCTCCGATCAGGACAACGTCCGCATCGACTGCGATCAGGCGCTCACCCCCGACGATCGCGCCCAGGCGACCGAGAAGGCGCAGAAGCTCTTCCAGAAGATCTACAAACGACCGCTGCCGTGAGCGTGGAGCGATCCGAAAACGAAGACGGCGGCCCGAAGGCCGCCGTTTCGCGTTTCATCCGAGAGGCGATCGCTCACGCCTTGAGGATCGACAGGCCGGCATAGCGCGCCGCGTCGCCGAGGCTCTCCTCGATGCGCAGCAGCTGGTTGTACTTGGCGAGCCGGTCGGAGCGGGCGAGCGAACCGGTCTTGATCTGACCGCAGTTGGTCGCGACCGCCAGATCGGCGATGGTCGCGTCCTCGGTCTCGCCCGAGCGATGCGACATCACCGCGGTGTAGCGCGCCTTGTGCGCCATCTCGACCGCTTCGAGCGTCTCGGTCAGCGAGCCGATCTGGTTGACCTTGACCAGGATCGAGTTGGCCGTGCCGACCTTGATGCCTTCGGCCAGACGCTTCGAGTTGGTGACGAAGAGATCGTCGCCGACCAGCTGGCACTTCTCGCCGATCAGGTCGGTCAGGATCTTCCAGCCCTCCCAATCGTCCTCGGCCATGCCGTCCTCGATCGAGATGATCGGATAGCCGGCGGCGAGCTTGGCGAGATACTTGGCCTGGGTCTTGGGATCGCGGGTCTTCTTCTCGCCTTCGTAGACGTACTTGCCGTCCTTGAAGAACTCGGTCGAGGCGCAGTCCATGGCGAGGTACACGTCCTTGCCCGGCGCATAGCCGGCCTTCTCGATCGCCGCCATGACGAAGTCGAGCGCCGCTTCCGCCGACTTCAGGTTCGGCGCGAAGCCGCCCTCGTCGCCGACGTTGGTGTTGTGGCCGGCCTTCTTCAGCTCGCTCTTCAGCGTGTGGAAGATCTCGGCGCCGGCGCGCAGACCTTCGGCGAAGGTCGGCAGGCCCGCCGGCATGATCATGAATTCCTGGAAGTCGATCGGGTTGTCGGCATGCGCGCCGCCGTTGATGATGTTCATCATCGGCACCGGCAGGATGCGGGCGTTGGGGCCGCCGACATAGCGGTAGAGCGGCAGGCCGGCGGCCTGCGCCGCGGCCTTGGCGACCGCCAGCGAGACGCCGAGGATGGCGTTGGCGCCGAGGCGCGCCTTGTTCGGCGTGCCGTCGAGGGCGATCATGGTGTTGTCGACGAGGATCTGGTCTTCGGCGTCGAAGCCGGAAATCGCGTCGTAGATCTCGCCGTTGACCGCGTCGACCGCCTTGGTCACGCCCTTGCCGAGATAGACCTGCTTGTCGCCGTCGCGCAGCTCGACGGCCTCGTGGGCGCCGGTCGAGGCGCCCGACGGCACCGCGGCGCGGCCGAAGGAACCGTCTTCCAGAACCACGTCCACCTCGACGGTGGGATTGCCACGGCTGTCGAGAATCTGGCGGCCGACGATGTCGACGATGGCGGTCATGAAACTCTCCTGATGCGTTCGTTACGCGGGTTTCGGCGCTGATGTAGCCGATCGCTCGCGGACTGCCTACCCCGGCATGTGGCGGATGGTAACGATCCGAAGGGACACGCCGTCCCTGCTCGCTTATACTTTCGTATGACGTCCGACAATCTGGAAGATCGCGGAGGGAGGCGGAGCGGGCCGCCGCCGCCCAGCCGGCTCCGTGCGGCGTGACAGACGCGGCCCGAGCGGCTAGGACGGCGGACGAGCGCGGCGATCCCGATCGCTTCGGCGAACCACGGATGCGACATGACCACCGAATTCGACACGACAGGACTGCAGCTCGGCAAGGCGACGCAATGGCCGACCTCGCCCGAGGCCGCCGTTCTCGACCGCGTGCCCAATCCGCAGGCCGACACCCGCTATGTCGCCCGCTTCACCGCGCCGGAATTCACCTCGCTGTGTCCGGTGACCGGCCAACCCGACTTCGCCCATCTCGTCATCGACTACGTGCCGGACGGTTGGCTGGTCGAATCGAAGTCGCTGAAGCTCTACCTCGCCTCCTTCCGCAACCACGGCGCCTTCCACGAGGACTGCACGGTGGCGATCGGCCGCCGTATCGTCGACCTCGTCCGCCCGCACTGGCTCAGGATCGGCGGCTATTGGTATCCGCGCGGCGGCATTCCGATCGACGTCTTCTGGGCCTCCGGCCCGCAACCGGCCGACCTGTGGATCCCCGATCAGGGCGTCCCCTCCTATCGCGGACGCGGGTGAGGAGCGTTCCGAGCGCCTCTCGCTTCCACGACGAGATTCCCGATCGCCCCTCGCGAGCGATGAACGCTCGAAGCTTCGAGCGCGGCTCCCGATACGGCTCGGTTCGCGGGCACGCACCGGCCGACGCTTTGCCGGCCGCTTCGTCCGAACCGATCAGACCAACTGCACCGCCTCGATCCCCGGCACCGCGCGCAACGCGCCGGCGACCTGCGGCGAAACCCGATACTTGTGCGGCAGACGCACCTCGATCTCGCGCGCGCCCTCGTCGAGCAGCAGCACGAAACTGACCTCGCCCTCGCCCCGCCCCTGCGTCTCGAGCTGCCGGGCGATGCTCTCCACGGGCTTGGGATCGCGCAGGAAGAGGCGGAGGTTCTGGCTCTCGCGCGCGGCGAGCGCGTCGAGCGGCTCGACCTTTTCGATCCGGACCGAGACGCCCTCGGCGCGCTCCTCCGCCGCCGCGTAGACCACCACCGACTGCCCTGCCTCCAACAGATCGCGATATTGCGCGAGCCCTTCGGAGAAGATCACCGCCTCGTAGGAGCCGGTCGGATCGGACATGCGCACGATGCCCATCTTGTTGCCGGTCTTGGTCTTGCGCTCCTGGCGCGAGGTCACGGTGCCGGCCAGTCGGCCGAAGTTCGCGCCCCGTTTCACCGAGGCCTGGAACTCCGCCCACATCTGCACGCGCATCTTGTCGAGCACGCCGCGATATTCGTCGAGCGGATGGGCGGAGAGATAGAAGCCGACCGCCGCATGTTCGCGCTGCAGCGTCTCGGAGGTGGTCCACGACCCGGTCGCCGGCAGCCGGATCGGCTCGACCGAGGCCGTGCCGCCGAACAGGGCCCCCTGCCCGGCGTCGGCGTCCACGCGGACCCGGCTCGCCGCCGCCACGATCGTATCGAGCGCCTCGACGACGCGACCGCGATCCTTTTCGATCTCGTCGAAGGCGCCGGCGGCGATCAGGCTCTCCAGCGTCCGCTTGTTGACCTGCTTGGGGTCGATGCGATGGGCGAAGTCCGAGAGATCGCGGAACGGCCGGTCGCCGCGCGCCGCGACGAGATGCTCGACCGCCTGCCCGCCGACCCCCTTCACCGCCGCCATCGAATAGACGATCTTGTCGTCGGCGACGTCGAAATATTCGCGCGATCGGTTGATCGACGGCGGGATCACTTCGATGCCGAGCCGGATCGCCTCGCGCCGGAAGTCGGCGAGCTTGTCGGTGTTCGACATGTCGAGCGTCATCGTCGCAGCGAGGAACTCGACCGGATGGTTCGCCTTCATCCAGGCGGTGTGATAGGCGACCAGCGCATAGGCGGCCGCGTGGGACTTGTTGAAGCCGTAGTCGGCGAACTTGGCGAGCAGGTCGAAGATCGTGTCGGCATGCTCCTTGGTCAGCCCCTGCTTCAGCGCGCCGTCGACGAAGCGGATGCGCTGCTTGTCCATCTCCTCCTTGATCTTCTTGCCCATGGCGCGGCGCAGCAGGTCGGCTTCGCCGAGCGAATAGCCGGACAGAATCTGCGCGATCTGCATCACCTGCTCCTGGTAGACGATGATGCCGAAGGTCTCCTTCAGCACCGTCTCCAAGAGCGGATGCATGTAGTCGGGGGTCTCGAGCCCCTGTTTGCGCGCGCCGTAGACCGGAATGTTGGCCATCGGACCCGGCCGATAGAGCGCGACCAGCGCGATGATGTCCTCGAACCGATCCGGCTTGATGTCGGCGATCGCCTTGCGCATGCCGGTCGATTCCAACTGGAACACGCCGACCGTCTCCCCCTTGGCGAGGAGCGCATAGGTCGCGGGATCGTCGAGATCGAGCGCGGCGAGATCGACGTGGACCCCTTTGCGCTCGATCAGCTTCACGCCGGTCTCGAGCGTCGTCAGCGTCTTCAGGCCGAGAAAGTCGAATTTGACGAGGCCGGCGCTCTCCACCCACTTCATGTTGTACTGGGTGACCGGCATGTCGGAGCGCGGATCGCGGTAGAGCGGCACCAGCCGGTCGAGCGGCCGATCGCCGATGACGACGCCGGCGGCGTGGGTCGAGGCGTGACGATAGAGCCCCTCGAGCTTCATCGCGATGGCGAGCAGCCGCTCGACGATCGGCTCGGCCTCCCGGGCCTCCTGAAGCTTCGGTTCGCCCTCGAGCGCCTGTTTCAACGTCACCGGATTGGCCGGGTTCTGCGGCACGAGCTTGCAGAGGCGGTCGACCTGGCCATAGGGCATCTGCAGGACGCGGCCGACGTCGCGCAGCACGGCGCGCGCCTGCAGCGAGCCGAAGGTGATGATCTGCGCCACCTGATCGCGGCCGTATTTCTCCTGGACGTAGCGGATCACCTCCTCGCGTCGGTCCTGGCAGAAGTCGATGTCGAAGTCGGGCATCGACACGCGTTCCGGATTGAGGAAGCGCTCGAACAGCAGCGCGAAGCGCAGCGGATCGAGATCGGTGATGGTCAGACACCAGGCGACCAGCGAGCCCGCGCCCGAACCGCGCCCCGGCCCGACCGGAATGCCGTGCGCCTTGGCCCATTTGATGAAGTCCGACACGATCAGGAAGTAGCCGGGAAACTTCATCCGCTCGATGATGCCGAGCTCGAAGTCGAGCCGCGCCCGATAGTCCTCCTCCGTCCGGCCCGGCGCGACGCCGTGCTTGGCGATCCGCCGCTCGAGGCCGGCCTGCGCCTGGGCGCGCAGCTCCGACGCCTCCGCGGCCTCCGCATCGGCGCCCGCCCCTGTGAAGCGCGGCAGCAGCGGCTTGCGTTTCACCGTGCGGTAGGAACAGCGCCGGGCGATCTCCACCGTCGAGGCGAGCGCCTCCGGTAGATCCGAGAAGAGCGCGATCATCTCGGCGCGGGTCTTGAAGTGATGCTCCGGCGTCAGCCGCCGCCGATCCTCCTCGGCGATCACCCGTCCTTCCGCGATGGCGATCAACGCGTCGTGCGCCTCGAAGTCGTCGCGCACAGCGAAGAAGGGCTCGTTGGTGGCGACCAGCGGCAGGCCGCTCTCATAGGCCAAGTCGATCAGCGTCGGCTCGACCAGACGTTCCTCCTCCATGCCGTGCCGCTGGATCTCGACATAGAGACGATCGGCGAAGATCGCCGCCAGACGATCGAGCCGGGCGCGGCCGAGATCCGCCCGCCCCGCGGCGATCGCCCGATCGATCGGCCCGGTCGGTCCGCCGGTGAGGAGCAGGATCCCTTCGGCGAATTCGGCGAGATCGTCCGGCTCGACATGCGGCGGCTCCGCCCCTTCGGTGCCGGTGTAGGAGCGCGAGACCAGCCGGACGAGGTTCTCCCAGCCGCGTTCGTCGCGGGCGATCGCGACGATCGACGGCAGCTTCTCGTGCAGCGTCGGTCGACGTCCCGCATCCGCCGTCTGGTCGCAAAAGTCGACCGCGATCTGACAGGCGGCGATCGGTTGCAGTCCCTTGTCGGTCGCCTTCTCGGAAAACTCGAGCGCGCCGAAGAGATTGCCGGTGTCGGCGAGACCGAGCGCCGGCTGGCCGTCGGCCTTGGCGAGTTCGAGCAGGCGTCCGACCGGCATCGCGCCTTCGAGCAGCGAATAGGCGGAATGGCATCTGAGATGGACGTAGCCGACCCCGGCCTTCGCCTCGCCTTCTGCCATCGTCCGCCTCCCGAGATCCGCCCGCGACCGACTCGTCGCGCTCCGACCCTGCACCCCGCGCGCCGGCGCTTCAATCGAGACGCCGCCGCGCCGCGTCTCGTCCTCGCTGTCCACAGGGGGGCAGGACCGTCTCGCCCTGCCCGTTGCGCGATCCGGCGCGGCCTTTGGGTCGAACCGATTGCGTACTACTTTTGTTCTTAATACGATGCCGCCCGGCCGAGCGCTTCGCCCCACATGGCGATCATCACGACGAACGACACGACGGCTCCGAGCGACGCGGCATCCCAGGCCAGACCACGAACGAATTGGCTCATGACGTCCTCCTTCGCATCCATCCACTGGATATCCACAACAATGTTCTTGTTTTGTTCGTTTGTCAAGCGGCGATCGAATCCGGCCTTGTCTCGCTTTGAATTTTCTGCGGAAAAAAGGCGGCCCGAAAGCCGCCTTCGTTGTCACCTTGCGATGGTCAGTGGATAGGCCTATCGCGCTTTGCGGCAGCAATCTCTTCGCTACCGATGTGCTTGTGACGCTTCACGACCTCGTTGACTCGGCCGGGATTCACGTCATAGCTGGCTGCGATCCGGTGCTGATACTCACCGTCCCAATACCTGCTCCACACCTCGATAGCCTGCTCGAAAGTGAGAGAGCGGGGAGAATTTCGGTTTTCGACTTTCATATAAGGGATCCTTTATATCCCCTTAGAAAGCCTTGACAGCGACTCCGATGAGTTTACCATCGTTTCATTCCTGAATGACTCGCTGCAAGGCTCTCCAGGCGGTTGCAGAAGATCTGAGATCCGAGGGGCGGCAACCCCTCGGGTTTTCAGATGAGGCGAATCGAATCACCTCAGATTTAATGATTCCGAGTCATTTACTATTCGTCAACTTTCTTGATCATGTCACAGGCCGAATTCTCAACGTTCCGTCGTTGAGAGACGGATTTTCGGGGGCTGCGCCTGTTTGACGGAGACCAGGGAAACGTTCGTCCTGGCGTCCTCACGCCGCCGCTTCGACCGCCTCGGCGTCTTCGTCGGCGCCTTCGCCGTCCGCTTCCGTCTCGCTCTCCGCCTCGTCCTCTTCCGAGCTCGGGTGCAGCATGTTCTCGGCGAGATCGATGAACGCCTTGTGGGGAAGAGCCGGCGCGAAGACGTAGCCCTGCGCCGAGGTGACGCCCTTGCCGCGCAGGCGTTCCAGCTGCTCCTGGGTCTCGACGCCTTCCGCCACCACGCCCATGTCGAGCGAATTGGCGAGTTCGACGAGCACGTCGACGATCGTCGACGCGCCGAGATCGGCCCCCATCGCGTCGACGAACATCTTGTCGATCTTCACGATGTCGATGCCGAGCTGTTGGATGTAGGCGAGGCCGCCGTGGCCGGTGCCGGTGTCGTCGAGCGCCACCCGGCAACCGAGCCCGTGCAGTTCGGCGATGATCCGGCGCGCCTGCGGCACGTCGCGCAGCGGATAGCGCTCGGTCACCTCGAACACCAGCTGGTCGTAGGCGATCGGCCCGTCGCCGTAGATCTCGATGATGTCCTCGACGATGCGCCGATCGTCGAAATGCCCGGCGAAGAGATTGATAGACAGCTTCAATTCCGGATTTTCGGAATAGAGCGCGCCGAGTTGGACGGCCGACTTGCGCATCAGGAGACGCGTCATCTCGAAGACGTGGCCGGAGGTCTCGACATAGGACATGAAGGCGCCGGGCGAGATCATCGTGCCGTCGGCGCGGATCCAGCGCACCAACATCTCGCAGCCTTCGATCAGGCCGGTGTCGATGTTCACCACCGGCTGGAAATAGGGCTCGAACTCGGACCGACGCAGCGCCACCACGATCTCGTCGTCGACCTCCGAGGTCGGTTTGCGGAAGAGCCAGAGCGCGAAGCCGATCAGCACCACCGTCGATGCGACCGAACCGATCGCCAGCGTCGCCTCCAGCGGCCGCACCAGCTCGAGCAGCGCCGCCCGGCTGGTCGCCACCCGGACCGTCAGGGGGAAGTAGTCGGAGCGGATCTCTGTGGCGATCTCGTCCTCGGACTTCGTCGGCCGGATGCCGGACGACCACCATTCGCCGTCGCCGACCTTGACCACCACCGACCGCGCGCCGCGCAGATAATCGGCGCCGCCGTCGAGATCGAGCATCGAGGGCGAGATTTCGGCGACCAGATGGACGTCGGCGGCGGTGCGCCAGCCGACCACGGCCGTGCCCTTGACCGCATCCGGCACCGCTTCGGGGTCGAGCAACGCGATCGTCACGGGACGCGCCGGATCGGGTTTGAACAGCGCCGCGCCGCGCCGGCTGGCCGGCGGCGGATCGAAGCACATCGGCAGACCGCCGCCGTCGACGACGCCGATGCGGCGCAGGAACTGAGACCGCGCCGCCTTTTCGCCGAGCAGCGCCAGATCGTTCGGCCGACAGGTGGTCAAACCTGCCCGATCGGCCTCGCGCAGCACCGACACCGCCTCGGCGAGCACCCGCTCCGCCCGCTCAGCCTGGCGCGCCGCGACCGCCGCGATCTCGTCGCGACCGAATCGGTCCGCATGTGCGTGCAGGATCAGCCGCCCCAACAGGAGCGGGGCCACGCCGATGACGACGGCCATGGCGATCGCGATCACGAGAAGGAGGCTGCGTCTACCCAATGAGAGAGCATCCCGACGAGGGTTTTCCCGGCAGTCTCCGACGATACGGTAAAGGGTTTCTGAAGAGCTTCGCCGAAGCACGGCGAACCGCGACGAACGATTGCAAAAAGACGGCGTCTGCCGCACCTTCGGCCGCGATCTCACTTCCGCCACGAGAGGCGGGGATGAGCGACGTGCGTTCATCCCGGCGCCGCGCAACGGCGACGGCCTCTCCATCTTCGACCCCGACGAGGTTCCCCATGATGCGTCCGATCCGCTCCTCCCGGCTCCTCGCCTTCTCCCTGGCGCTCGGCGTCGCGCTTCCCTCCGCCGTCTGGGCCGACGGCGCCCGCGACAAGGTCCTCGAGATCACCAAAGCGGCGCTCGTCGCCAACGGCGCCAAGGAGATCACCCTCGGCGCGGTCGAGGGCGACGACGCCCGCTTCAGCCTCACCGGCACGAAGATCGTTTCCGAACACGAGGGCAAGATCGGCACGCTGACGGTCGGCAAGACGACCTGGGTCGGCGCCGTCCCGACCGCCGACGGCGGCTATTCCGCCGACGAGGTCACCGCCGAAGGCCTCGACTTCGACGCCGACGACGCCAAGCTGAAGGCCGACAAGATCGTCGCGACGAAATACAAGGCCCAGGCTCCGGCCAAGATCGTCCCCGGCAAGATGTCCGGCGAGCGGGTCGAGCAGGTCGCCGCCACCGGCCTCGTCATGACCACCGAGGACGGCAAGGTCATCCCGATCCAATCGATCGCCTTCTCGAGCTCCGACTGGGTCGGCGACGCCCCGCACAAGGGCTCCTTCGAGTTGAAGGGCCTCGTCGTGCCGCTCGATCCGAAGGACGAGGAGGTCGCCCAGCTGCGCGCGCTCGGCTACGACAAGGTGACCCTCGACGTCGCCGCCTCCGGCGCCTGGGACGACAAGGCCGGCCGCCTCGACATTCCCGCCCTGACGATCTCCGCCGCCGACATGGGCGCGCTGAAGATCTCGGCCACCATCGGCGGCGTCACCCCCGAAGTGGTCGAGGGGATGAAGAAGGCCGAGGGCGACCAGGCCAAGCAGATGGAGCTGCTGCAGGCGTTGAGCGTCGAGGCGCTGGCGCTGCGCTGGGACGACGCCTCGCTGGCGCCGCGGCTGATCGGCATGCAGGCGAAGCAGCAGGGCGTCGATTCGAAGACCTACGCCAAGCAGCTGAAGCTGCTCCTGCCGGCCGTCCTGTCGATGATCGGCAACAAGGATTTCGAGAAGAAGGTGGCCACCGCCGCCGGCGCGTTCCTCGAGACGCCGAAGTCGCTGACCGTCGCCGCCCGGCCGAAGACGCCGGTGCCGTTCGGCCAGATCATGGGCGCGGCGATGATGGCCCCGCAGAGCCTGCCGAACGTTCTCTCCGTCGAGGTCGTGGCCAACGACTGAGCCCGCGTCCGAGGGGCGGCGATCCGCCGCCCCTCCGCCTCGGCGCCGGGTCGGGGCGGCGGTGTTTACGAAACGGCGCAAATCACCTAGGGTGCGCGCCCAACGCAACGTTTCTCCGCGATCCCGACGTCCGCCACCCGGCGCGCGAAGGCGTGGATCGTAGCCAGAGCTCCGAGAGCGCATGAGCCCAACGCCGACCCGATCGGACCGAGGAATTCGCGCGATCTTCGTATCGGCGATGGAAGTCGAGGACGAGCGGCGTTCGCCCCTCTCCCGCCTTCTCGAACAGCTCGATCGTCGTCATCTCGGCCATGCGCTCGCCGGCGGCACGCTCGGCGCGGGCGCGGCTCTGCTCGGCTTTCTCCTGCTCGCCCTGTCGCTGCCGCGGGCCGTGTCTGCCGATCCGGTGATCGATCCGCGCCCGGTGATCGCGCCGACCGTGGCCAAGTCCGATCGCCTGCCCCTGCCCGGCGGCAAACTCGCGGTGATCGCGGCGGAAGTGGCGGCCGAGCGCCAACCCTCCTCCGGCGTCGTCGACGTCGGGCCGGACGCCGGTTCGGCGCTCGCCTATGCGGTCGGCCTGCCGGCGACCGCCGCCGGCCGGGCGATCGAAGACCACGTCGACCGGGTCGGCCCTCAATACGCCTCGCTCGGCCCCTCCGGGCTGGTGGTGCCCGGCGCCAACGCCGCGGCGATCGCCGATCAGGGCGCCGACGACGAGGACGACGACGATTCGGTCGTCGCGGTTCCCAGGGCGCGCCCCGATCATCCGACCGCGGCCGCCGAACCGTTGGCGATGCCGCGACCGCGTCCGGCGCATCTCGCCTCGCTCGCCCCGGCCCCGCTGTTGCCCGCGCCCGGCGAGGCCGCCGCGATCCCCGAAGCCGACGAGGACGCCCCCCTGCCGCCGCCCGCGCCGACCGCCCGTCGCGAGGCCCCCGGCCGTCCGACGGGCCTGCTCGGCTTCTTCTCGAGCCCGACCGAACCGGTCAAGGCACCGCCGAAGATCACCGTCGACACGCCGTTCGGCGTGCCCTACGTGCTGCAGACCGCATCGGTGGAGACCGCCTGTCTCAAGTCCGAGCTGATCGACATCCTGCGCCGCATCGAGGCGAAGTACGGTCAGAAGGCGGTCATCACCTCCGGCTATCGCAACCGCGGCCGCTCCGGCTCGATGCACCGCACCTGCGCCGCCGCCGACATCGAAATCCCCGGCGTGTCGGCCGCAGCCCTCGCCGCCTTCGCCCGCACCATCCCCGGCATCGGCGGCGTCGGCACCTACTGCCATTCCGAACTCGTCCACGTCGACATCGGCACGCCGCGCGACTGGAAATACGGCTGCGGCTCGTTCTTCGCCATGCGCGGCGCGCCGGGCCGTTGGGGCAAGGTGCCGGCGGCGCTCGCCGCGGCGCAGCCGGTCGGCGACGCCCGGATCGATCCGTCGATGCTCCAGGACTGATCGCCGAAGTTCGCAGAGCGCCCCTTCCGCCCCTTGCCGCCGCCCGCCGACGTCGGGCACCGTCGTCTCTCCGCTCCGGAGGGATCGATGTCCGACGTCCGCGTCCTCGGCGCACGCCCGCTCGCCGGCCTCGCCGCCCTTCTGGTCGGCCTCGGCTTCGGCCGCTTCGCCTATACCGCGCTGGTGCCCGGCCTGATCGAGGAGGGCTGGATCGGCGCGTCCGGCGCCGGCCCGCTCGCCGCCGCCAATTTCGCCGGCTATCTCGTCGGCGCGCTCGGCGGCGCGCGGCTCGCCCGCCGCTTCGGCGCGGCGACGACGTTGCGTTGGACGATGGTGGCGACCGCCCTCGCGCTCCTCGCCGGCGCGGCGTCCTTCGGGCTCGTCTGGCTGGCGTTCGCCCGGTTCGCCGCCGGCGTCGGCGGCGCGGTGTTGATGGTGGTCGCGCCGACCGCCGTCTTGCGGTTCGCCGATCCGGCCCGCCGCGGCGCCATCGCCGGCGTCGTCTTCACCGGCATCGGTCTCGGCGTGGCGCTCTCCGGCACGCTGGTTCCGGCGATGGCCCGCTCCGGCGTCGCCGTCACCTGGATCGCGCTCGGCCTCGCCGCGCTCGTCCTGGCGATCGCCACCGCCCGCGTCTGGCCCGACGTGCCGCTCGCCCCGCCGGCGGCGCACGAGAAGGGCCTGCCGCGCGGCTTTCTGGTCTTCGCCCTCGCCTATTGCACCGACGCCGCCGGCTTCGTGCCACACACCGTCTATTGGGTCGATTACGTCGCCCGCGGGCTCGATCGAGGGCTTCCCGCCGGCGGCCTGCAATGGACCCTGTTCGGGGTCGGCGCGGCCTTCGGCCCGCTCCTGGCCGGCCGCGCCGCCGATCGATTCGGCTTCCGCGCCGCCTTTTCCGGCGCGCTCGCGCTGAAGGCGTTCGGCGTCGCGCTGCCGCTCGTCTCGACCGCCTTTCCGATCCTCGCCCTGTCGTCGTTGATCGTCGGGGCGCTCACACCCGGCGCGGCGATGCTGGCGAGCGGCCGCGCCGGCGAGATCGCCGGCCACGCCCGCCACGCGAGCGCCTGGGCTCTGGCCACCGCCGCCTTCGCCGCGACCCAGGCGCTGGCCGCGCTCGGCTTCTCGCGCCTGCTCGCCGCGACCCACGCCTATGGCGCGCTGTGGAGCGTCGGCGCGGGGTTGCTCGTCCTCGGCGCGACGATGGCCGCCTTCGGGCCGAAGGCGCAGCCGCACCACGCGTGACGCGACGCGCTCAGTTGGAGAGGTCGCACCACAGCGACGCCAGGCCGTCCTTCTCGTCGATGCCGGTGTCGGCCCCGGTCTCGAAGACGTCCTTCTTCTGCAACGCCGTCCGCGATCGGCCGACCTCGGCCCCGAGTTTCGCCCGGACGTCGGCGACCGACGCCGCGAAGAGAACCTCCCAACGCGTGACGCCGTTTTCGTTGCCGAGCGCGAAGTCGAGACGACGCACGGCGAAGCCCTTGAAGACGCCGGTCGTCGCCACCTTCACCTCGGTATATTCGCCGAGGTTCTTCGCCTCGATCGCCCCGATCGACGACGCCATCGCCGGCGGGATCGAGAGTTTGGCGGACCGATCGCCGGTCGAACCGTATTTCTCGGCGAGCGAGCGATGGAAGGCGTCGAAGCCGCGTCCCATCTCGCAGGCCTTCAGGAAGCCGCCGAGGAACGGCGCGAGATCGGTCTCGGCGGCCGAGACCGGCGCGGCGAAGAGGAACGACGACAACGCGATGGCGGCGAACCGACGGGTCATGGGAGCCACTCCCTGCGAACGGGCCTCGATCCTGTCACCGCGCCGGGGCGGCCGCCAGCCCCGCCTTCGGCGGATCTCGGGCCCGTCAAACGAAACTTCGATCCGTCGAAACTTCGTCGGCTCGGGATCAACCGAGCTTCGGCAGCCAGGTCTCCAGTCGATCGACCGCCTCGACCATGTCGGCCTTCGTGCCGGCGAAGGAGAAGCGGACGTAGCCCGCGCCGCGCGCCAGATCGAAGTCGGCCCCGGGGGTCGCGGCGACGCCGGCCTCGTTCAGCATCCGCCGGACGAAGTCGAGGCTGTCGTTGGAGAAGCGCCGACAACTCGCATAGGCGTAGAAGGCGCCGTCGACCGGCAGCAGGTCGTCGAAGCCGAGCCGCGGCAGGCGCTCGACGAGGAAGGCGCGATTGGCGGCGTAGCCGGCCTTGACGACGTCGAGTTCGGCGGTCGAGGCGGGATCGAAGGCGGCGAGCGCGGCGCGTTGCGAGATCTCGTTGTTGGACAGCGTCAGGTTCTGCGCCAGCCGATCGATCGGCTTGGCCAGGACCTCCGGCATCACCATCCAGCCGATCCGCCAGCCGGTCATGCAGTAGTACTTCGAGAAGGAGTTGACGACGATGGCGCGCGGGCTCGACGCGAGCGCCGTCGCCTGGACGCCGTTGTGGACGAGGCCGTGGTAGATCTCGTCGGAGATGAACCAGAGGCCGAGGACGTCTGCGGCCCGCACCAGCGCGTCGAGAGCGGCGGGCGAATACATGGTGCCGGTCGGATTGGCCGGCGAGGCGACCAGCACGCCGTCGAGCGGCTTTTCCGCATGCGCCGCGCGCAGCATCTCCGGCGTCAGCGCCCAGCGCGTCTCGGCCCCGCATTCGATCTCGACCGCCTCCAACCCGAGGGCGGCGAGGAGGTTGCGATAGGCGGGGTAGCCCGGCGTCGGCATGGCGACGCGCGCGCCCGGCGAAAAGGCGGCGAGGAAGGCGAGATTGAACGCGCCCGACGAACCCGCCGTCACCGCGATCCGATCGGCCGCCACTTCGACGCCGTAGGTGCGGGCGTAATGGGCGGCGATCGCCTCGCGCAGCTCGCGAATGCCGAGCGCCTCGGTGTAGCCGAGCCGCCCGTCGAGGGCGCGCTTGGCCGCCGCGATCACCGGCGAGGGCGCGTTGGCGCCGGGCTGGCCGACCTCCATGTGGATCACCCGATGCCCCTGGCGCTCGCGCGCCACCGCCGCCGACAGGACCTCCATGGCGATGAAGGGCGCGACCTGCGAACGGGCGGAGGGTGAGAACGGCGACATCGGTGGCTCCTCGATCTGAGGCCTCTTCCTAGCCGATGTTCGCGCCGCCCGCACCCCCGTCGGCGCGGCCGCGCCGCCTCATACCGGAGACCTTCGCATGTTTCCGAAGACCTGCGGATCTGCTCCGTGCGCGATCCTTCGAGACGCGCCTGCGGCGCTCCTCAGGATGAGGCGCTTGATATTTTCGATGCGAAAACAAACGCCTCATGCTGAGGAGGGCGCCCTTGCGGGCGCCCGTCTCGAAGCATCGCGCAGGACGTCGAACTCGGGTTCCACGAATGCGCGGAGGTCTTCACACCGAGCCTACGACGTTTCGAATGGGTCGAAACGTCGTAGGCTCGGCGTCACAGCGCGACCGGCGTCTTCAGCCGGCCGGTCGCAAGAAAGCTCTCGACATTGGCGAGCGTCAGATCCCCCATCGCCCGGCGCGTCTCCTCCGTCGCCGAGGCGACGTGCGGCGTCAGCACCACGTCGTCGCGCCCCCACAGCGCCTTCGGCACGTTCGGCTCGTCGGCATAGACGTCGAGGCCGGCGCCGGCGATCGCGCCGCTCTCCAGCGCGGCGATCAACGCCGCCTCGTCGACGACGCTGCCGCGCGCGACGTTGACGAGGTAGCTCCGCGGCCCGAGCGCGGCGAGGACCTCGGCGTTCACGATCCCCCGTGTCGCCTCGCCGCCCGGACACAGCACGACGAGCACGTCGGCCCAGGTCGCGAGATCGACGAGACGATCGTGGAAGAGGAAGTCGACCGACGGATCGGGCCTCCGATTGTGGTAGCCGATCGCCATGTCGAAGCCGGCGGCGCGGCGGGCGAGCACCTTGCCGATCCGGCCGAGACCGAGCACGCCGAGGCGCTTGCCCGAAACGCGGGTGGTGAGCGGAAATCTCTCCGGTCCCCACCGCCCCGCCCGCACGAAGCGATCGCCGGCGACGGTGCGGCGCATCACGTCGAGCACCAGCGCGAAGGCGAGATCGGCTACGCAGTCGTCGAGCACGCCGGGGGTGTTGGAGAGCGCGACGCCGCGCGCCTTCAACGTGGCGGTGTCGGTCGAATCGTAGCCGACGCCGAAGTTGGCGACGGCGCGAAGGTTCGGAACGCGATCCATCAGGGCGGCGTCGAAGCGATGCAGGGCCGATCCGACCGCGAGACGGATCGTCGCGCCTTCGGCGGAGAGACGGGCGCGGCCCTCCTCCGTCCAGGCTGGCGCGACGTCGGCGAGTTCGGCGAGGCGCGCATCGAACCAGGGAGCGATCGGCCCCGTCTGGAGCACGAGAGGACGGGCGGACATGAGGCGGGTTCTCCGGTCTGAGAGGAGACCGCCAGTCTCCACACGCCGTCTCTCCGACACAAGCGCCGCCGACGCACGGCCGCCGATCGGGCCGCGCGCGGCCCGCTCGCGAGGACGTGACGGCGCGGCCGAAGTCGGATCTTCTCCTCGCCACGATCATCGCCTAAGAGGGTCGAACGATTCCTCGCGCCGCCCCGGAGATCTCATGCCGAAGCGTTCCTCGACCCTGCTCCTCGGCGCTCTCGCCGTCGCCCTCGCCGCCGCTCCCGCCGGCCTCCGGGCGGAAGGCGCGCCCGACAAGGCGGCGATCGAGAAGATCGTCCGCGACTATCTTCTCGCCAATCCGGAGGTCATCGCCGAGGCGATGCAGGCGCTGGAGAAGAAGCAGGCCGACGCTCAGGCGGCCGAGCAGAAGGCGCTGATCAAGAGCTCCGGCTCGCTGCTCTTCGACAGCTCGCGTCAGGTGGTGCTCGGCAATCCGAAGGGCGACGTCACCGTGGTCGAGTTCTTCGACTACAACTGCGGCTACTGCAAGCGCGCGCTCGGCGACATGCTCACCCTTCTCGACAAGGATCCGAACATCCGGATCGTGCTCAAGGAATTCCCGGTCCTCGGACCCGGCTCGACCGACGCCGCCAAGATCGCGGTCGCCGTCAATCGCATCGCGCCGGACAAGTACCTCGACTTCCACAAGCGCCTGCTCGGGATCCGCGGTCAGGCCGACAAGGCCAAGGCGCTGGAGGCGGCGACCGCCGCCGGCGTGCCGGCCGCCGAGCTCGATCGGGCGATCGCCGACAAGGAGACCGCCGCGACCCTCGAGGAGGTCTACGGCCTCGCCGGCGCGCTCGGGCTCTCCGGCACGCCGTCCTACGTGATCGGCGAAGAGGTGATCCCCGGGGCGATCGGCTTCTCCAAGCTCCAGGCCCGGATCGCCGAAGCGCGCTGCACCGCCACCAAGAAGTGCTGAGATCGCCCCGATTGGGGACGGTCGACCCCGACGAACGGGCGAGGCCTTGTTCGCCGGCCGCGCCGCGCCTATAAAGCGCGACGCGCGGCCGGGGCGTTTCTCCGTGGAGACGACTCGGACCGCATCGCGTCCCTTCGGTCGCGCGGCTCGGCCGCCGACCCGGATCCCGAGATGCCGAACACCGTCTTCGTCCTGAACGGTCCCAACCTCAACCTCCTGGGGCTCCGCGAGCCGGCGGTCTACGGATCGACGACCCTCGCCGACGTCGAGCGTCAGGCGAAGGCCGCCGGGTCCCGGCTCGGCCTCGAGGTCGACTTCCGTCAGACGAACCACGAGGGCGTGCTGGTCGACTGGATCCACGAGGCGCGCGAGACGGCGGCGGGGATCGTGATCAATCCCGGCGCCTACACCCACACCTCCATCGCCCTGCACGACGCGATCAAGGCGGTCGCGCTGCCGGTGATCGAACTCCACATCTCCAACGTCTTCGCACGCGAGAGCTTCCGCCATCACTCCTACGTGTCGCCGGCGGCGAGCGGCGTGATGTGCGGCTTCGGCACGTACGGCTACACGCTCGCCCTGGAAGCCCTCGCCAACATCGTCGCGACCCGAAACGCGACGTCGTCCTCCTGAACCCGAGACGAGACCCGATGGCCACGCCCAAGAAGCCCTTCGACACCGACTTCATCCGCGATCTCGCGCATCTGATCGCCGAGACCGACCTCTCCGAAATCGAAGTCGCCCAGGGCGATCTGAAGATCCGCGTCGCCCGCTCGGTGCAGGTGATCGCGCCGGTGACCGTCGCCGGCCCGGCCGCGCACGCGCCGGTCGCCGCCGCGCCGATCGCCGCTCCGGCCGCCGCCGCCGCGCCCGCCGCCGCCGGCGAGACCGACTGGTCGAAGCATCCCGGCGTGGTGAAGTCGCCGATGGTCGGCACCGCCTATCGTTCGCCCTCGCCGGGCGCCGCCTCCTTCATCGAGGTCGGCTCGGTCGTGCGCGAGGGCCAGACCCTGCTGATCGTCGAGGCGATGAAGACGATGAACCAGATCCCGGCGCCGAAGTCGGGCACGGTCACCGCCATCCTCTTCGACGACGCGAGCCCGGTGGAATACGGCGAGCCGCTCGTCGTCGTCGAGTGAGGAGGACGGACGGGCCCATGTTCAACAAGATCCTGATCGCCAACCGAGGCGAAATCGCGCTCCGTGTGCTGCGCGCCTGCAAGGAGCTCGGCATCCGCACGGTGGCGGTCCACTCCACCGCCGACGCCGACGCCATGCACGTCCGCCTCGCCGACGAGAGCGTCTGCATCGGCCCGCCCAAGGCCTCCGAGAGCTATCTCAACATCCCGCAGCTGGTCGCCGCCTGCGAGATCACCGGCGCGGAAGCCGTCCATCCCGGCTACGGCTTCCTCTCCGAGAACGCCCGCTTCGCCGAGATCGTCGAGGCGCACGGCGTCAAGTTCATCGGCCCTTCGGCCGAGCACATCCGGATCATGGGCGACAAGATCGAGGCGAAGCGGACCGCACAGCGGCTCGGCATCCCGGTCGTGCCCGGCTCCGACGGCGCGGTCGAGACGGTCGAGGCGGCGGCCGAGTTCGCCGAGACGATCGGCTATCCGGTGCTGATCAAGGCGTCGGCCGGCGGCGGCGGACGCGGCATGAAGGTCGCCAAGAGCCCCGACGATCTCGCCGAGGCCTACGCCACCGCGCGCGGCGAGGCCAAGGCGGCCTTCGGCGACGACGCCGTCTACATGGAGAAGCTGCTGCTCACGCCGCGCCACATCGAGGTCCAGGTCCTCGGCGACGGCAAGGGCGGCGCGGTGCATCTGGGCGAGCGCGACTGCTCTCTGCAACGCCGCCACCAGAAGGTCTGGGAGGAGGCGAACTCGCCGGCGCTCAACGCCGAGAGCCGCGAGAAGATCGGCGCGATCTGCGCCAAGGCGGTGGCCGATCTCGGCTACGCCGGCGCCGGCACGATCGAGTTCCTCTACGAGAACGGCGAGTTCTACTTCATCGAGATGAACACTCGCCTGCAGGTCGAGCATCCGATCACCGAGGCGATCACCGGCATCGATCTGGTCGTCGAGCAGATCCGCGTCGCCGCCGGGGCGGGCCTCTCGGTGAAGCAGTCGGACATCGAGTTCAAGGGCCACGCCATCGAGTGCCGGATCAACGCCGAGAACGCGGCGACCTTCACGCCCTCGCCCGGCCAGATCACCTACTACCATCCGCCGGGCGGCCTCGGCGTGCGCGTCGATTCGGGCGTCTATCAGGGCTACCGGATCCCGCCCTACTACGACAGCCTGATCGGCAAGCTGATCGTCCACGGCCGCAACCGCGTCGAATGCCTGATGCGGCTGCGCCGTTGCCTCGACGAATTCGTCGTCGACGGCATCGAGACGACGATCCCGCTGTTCCGCAAGCTGATCGACAACCAGGACATCGCCAACGGCATGTACGACATCCATTGGCTGGAGAAGTTCCTGGAGACCAGGCCCTTCGACTGATCGAGGGCGCGACGACGAGACCGACGACGACCCTCGGCCCCAGGCCGGGGGTCTTTTCACGATGGATGACGCCTTGGCCGCACGCCGCCCGCCTCTCGATCCGGATCTGCTGCTGCGCGCCTATGCCGGCGGCATCTTCCCGATGGCCGAGAACGCCGGCGCGTCCGAGGTCTTCTGGGTCGAACCGGACCTGCGCGGCGTGCTGCCACTCGACGCCTTCCACCTCTCCCGACGTCTCGCCCGCACCGTGCGCTCCGACCGGTTCGAGGTCACCGTCGACACCGACTTCGAGGCGGTGATCGACGGTTGCGCCGCCCCTGCCCCGGGTCGCGACGGCACCTGGATCAACCGCGACATCCGCGCCGCCTACGGCGAACTCTTCCGTCGGGGGCAGGTCCACACCGTCGAGACGCGACACGACGGACGTCTGGTCGGCGGGCTCTACGGGGTGCGCCTCGGCGGCGCCTTCTTCGGCGAGAGCATGTTCAGCCGCGAGACCGACGCCTCCAAGGTGGCGCTGGTCCATCTCGTCGCGCGGCTGCGCGTCGGCGGCTTCGCCCTGCTCGACGCCCAGTTCCTCACCGAGCATCTCGCCGGCTTCGGCGCGATCGAGATCCCGCGCGCCGACTATCGCCGCCGGCTCGACCTCGCCCTCGCCCGGCCCGCCGACTTCCATCGCTTCGGCCGGCCGGGCGCGCCGACGCGCGGCGTCGACGCGGTCGCGGCGGCGCAGCCGAGCGCGTGACCGATCCGACCGTCGAGCGGTTTCAATTCTCCGAGGGCGACGGGCTCTGCGGCGGCGCGCCGGCGGTCGGCGGCTTCTTCGCCGCGGGCTTGGCCGGCGGCTTCTTGGCCGGCGGCGGCGCGGCCGGCGGTTCGGCCGCGGCGGGCGGCGGCGCGGCGGCCTGTCCGGCGGGCTCCGTCGCGCCGGCCTTCTTGGCCTTCTCGTCGGCGGCCGAGCGGCAGTCGGTCAGCCAGACGTCGTAGACGGCGTGGTCGACGGCGTGCAGGCCGGGGCTGTCGGCGAACATCCAGCCGGAGAAGATGCGACGGATCTTGTTGTCGAGGGTGATCTCGTCGACCTCGACGAAGGCGTCGGTGAGCGGCGCGACGGTCTGCGGCCGCGAGTAGCAGGCGCGCGGCGTCACCTGCAGCGCGCCGAACTGCACCGTCTCGTCGATCGCCACGTCGAAGGAGATGATTCGGCCGGTGATCTTGTCGAGGCCGGAGAAAATCGCGAAGGGCTGGGCGATCTTGTTCTCGTCGTCCGGCAGCGCCGGGGCCTCGGTCGGCGTCTTCGGCGCGGCGAACCCGGCCGACGGCGCGACGGCGACGAGCGCCGAGGCGAGGAGAAACACGGCGGCGGAGCTCGGGCGGCGCGTCATGACGATGCTTCGGAAGCCTCAATGAATGCGACGAAGGCGTCCCGGTTTCGACGGGACGCCGATCGCAATGGCGGCAGGACGTGGCGAAGTCGTGGCGAAGGGCCGAACCGACCCCGCCGATCGACTCATTCCGGCTTCCAGGCGACGTAGTCGCCCCCCTGCGCGGCGCGCTTGGCGGCGCCGAGGATCGAGCCCTGCGGCCGGTAGGCGGCCGGCGTGCCGGTCGGATTGGGCATGTGCGGCTTCTGCCACTCGCGCGGACGATAGTCCTCGTCGCAGGGCGGCGTGTCGGTGCGGTTGTGCATCCAGCCGTGCCAGCCGGGCGGCACCTTGGAGCCCTCCGCTTCGCCGTTGAAGATCACCCAACGACGCTCGACGCCCATGATCGGATCGATCTTGCCGCCGCGGGTCCGGTAATACTTGTTGCCGGCCTCGTCCTCGCCGACGAACTCGCCGTTCTGACGGGTGTGCCACCAGGTGCCGACGGTCGTGCCCTGCCACCAGGTGAAAAACAGCAACAAGAACTTCTTCATCGGCGCGCCTCTCCTCCGGCCGTCCGGCGCGCGAGCGCGGGTCGATCGACCGGATCGCTTCGGCGAGGGCCTCGCGCGGGCGCGCGCGCCTCTCGGCTTCGATCGCGCCCGTTATGCCGTGCGCCCGGTCCGCTGTCCAGTCGCCCCTTCGACGGGGCCGACGTGCGGCGTCGCCGCGCCGAAGCCGAGCGCGCGGCCGTTGCGCCGCTTCGCCACGGGCGGCCGATTCTCGGACACCTCGACCGGCTCGGCCGGCTCGGCGGCGCCCCCCACCGCGCGGCGCGTCGGAAAGGCGCGGACGCCGGCGATCAGGTCCTTCCAGCGCTGCCGCTGGCCGGCGAGAAGCCGATCGTGGTCCTCGAGCACGAAATGGCCGGCCACCTCGTCGAAGACGAAGGCGCGGCGATCCTGGGTCACGGCTTCGAGACGGCGGATCAACGCCGCCGGCGACAGGGGCTTGGCGACGACGTGATGGACGCCGAGCGAGATCGCGCGTTCGATCAGCGAACGGGTCGGCGTCGAGGCGACGAGAATCACCGGCACGGTGTTGAGCGGACCGGACCGGGCGTCGCGCATCGAACGCACCAGCGTCAGCCCGTCGGCCTGCGGCATGTCGAAATCGGTGACGACCACGTCCGGCGGCTCGACCAGCATGGCGTGATGCGCTTCTCGGGCCGAGGAAAAGCCCCTGATCCGGCCGACCCGCGCGCCCGACAGGATCGATCGAAGGATCGCCTGATCCTGGCGCGAGTCGTCGACGAAGACGACGTCGAGATCGCGGATGTCGCGACCTTCCGCTCTGTTCTGCCGCATGCCCCGCACTCCCGACCATAGGGTCTCGCACGGAGATGATGACAGCTCTCCTCGAGCATCCGGTTGCCCCGATCGAGACGATTTTCACGAAGTCCGAAACGAATTTCGCCGTCGCCGTCGGAGCTTGCGGACGCGACCGGGATCGTCCCCGTTTTCCACACCGCCCGACACCATATTTAGCCGACTGCAGAGCCCCGCCCCCAATCGCTTGACGGGTTCGGAGGACTCGGACTAGCGTCGTGAGGTTCGGTACCGAAGGCGCGAGGCTCACCCCGCTCCGTCGGATTTCCAAAAGTCACGCGTTCGTGGACCCTCGTGGCTCACCTTTCGGCCCGCCGGCCGTCGGGGGAGGACGGGGAGCCGTGTCCGGCCTTCGGCGACGGCGCGGCGGGCTGGTCCGACGGTCTGTGCATAAGGCGTCGTTAACGCTATATTTGGTATTTGCGGAGACCCTGGACACAAGATATTCCATCGTCTCACGGGGAATCATCGAAATCGGGTGGCCGAAGCCGCCCTCGGGGAAGACGAAGCGGCGGAGGCCGAACGCCTCGCGTCGACGGGCTGGGGATCGAAGAACATGCGCATCGAGCGTCGCTATACGACGGCTGGCCGTTCGCCCTATCAGGCGATCGAATTCCGCACCACCACGAGCGAGATCCGCAACCCGGACGGCTCGGTGGTGTTCAAGCTCGACGGCATCGAGGCGCCGGCCGCCTTCTCCCAGGTCGCCGCCGACATCCTCGCCCAGAAGTACTTCCGCAAGGCCGGCGTGCCGGCGCGTCTGAAGCGCGTCGAAGAGGAGACCGTCCCCTCCTGGCTGTGGCGCTCCGTGCCCGACGAGGCCGCGCTCGCCGCCCTGCCCGAGGCCGAGCGCTTCGGCTCCGAACACGACGCCCGTCAGGTCTTCGACCGTCTCGCCGGCACCTGGACCTATTGGGGTTGGAAGGGCGGCTATTTCAGCAGCGAGGAGGACGCCCGCGCCTTCTTCGACGAGCTGCGCGCCATGCTCGCCCTCCAGCTCGTCGCGCCGAACAGCCCGCAGTGGTTCAACACCGGCCTGCACTGGGCCTACGGCATCGACGGCCCGTCGCAGGGCCACTTCTACGTCGACTTCCAGACCGGCGAATTGGTCCGCTCCGATTCGGCCTACGAGCATCCCCAGCCGCACGCCTGCTTCATCCAGTCCGTCGCCGACGACCTCGTCAACGAGGGCGGCATCATGGACCTGTGGGTGCGTGAGGCCCGTCTCTTCAAATACGGCTCGGGCACCGGTTCGAACTTCTCGGCGCTGCGCGGCGAAGGCGAGAAGCTCGCCGGCGGCGGCCGTTCGTCCGGTCTGATGAGCTTCCTGAAGATCGGCGACCGCGCCGCCGGCGCGATCAAGTCGGGCGGCACCACCCGCCGCGCCGCCAAGATGGTGGTCGTCGACGTCGACCATCCCGACATCGAGGCCTACGTCAACTGGAAGGTGAAGGAGGAGCAGAAGGTCGCCGCCCTCGTCGCCGGCTCCAAGGCCTGCGCCAAGCACCTCTCCCTCGTCATGAAGGCCTGCGTCAACTGCGAGGGCTCCGGCGACGACTGCTTCGATCCGTCGAAGAACCCGGCGCTGAAGCGCGAGATCCGCGCCGCCAAGAAGGCCTTCGTGCCGGAGAACTACGTCAAGCGGGTGATCCAGTTCGCCCGTCAGGGCTACACCGACATCCACTTCCCGATCTTCGACACCGATTGGGATTCGGAAGCCTATCTCACCGTCGCCGGCCAGAACTCGAACAACTCGGTGCGCGTCACCGACGGCTTCCTGCGCGCCGTCGAGACCGGCGAGAAGTGGAACCTGATCCGCCGCACCGACGGCAAGGTCAAGAAGACCATCGACGCCCGGGCGCTCTGGGACGACATCGGCCACGCCGCCTGGGCCTCGGCCGATCCCGGCATCCAGTTCCACACCACCGTCAACGACTGGCACACCTGCCCGGCCTCCGGCGAGATCCGCGCGTCGAACCCGTGCTCGGAGTACATGTTCCTCGACGACACGGCGTGCAATCTCGCCTCGATCAACCTGCTGCCCTACCGCACCGCCGACAACGGCTTCGACATCGAGAACTACGAGCACACCTGCCGTCTGTGGACGGTGGTGCTGGAGATCTCGGTGCTGATGGCGCAGTTCCCCTCGAAGGAGATCGCCCAGCGCTCCTTCGACTACCGCACCCTCGGCCTCGGCTACGCCAACATCGGCGGCCTGCTGATGTCGTCCGGCATCTCCTACGACAGCGCGCAAGGCCGCGCGATCTGCGGCGCGCTCTCCGCGATCATGACCGGCGTCGCCTATGCGACCTCGGCGGAGATGGCGGCCGAGCACGGCCCCTTCCCCGGCCACGCCCCGAACGCCGAGGACATGCTGCGGGTGATCCGCAACCACCGTCGCGCCGCCCACGGCGAGGCGACCGGCTACGAGAAGCTGTCGACCCCGCCCGTGCCGCTCGACCACGCCTCCTGCCCGAACCCGGCGCTGATCGCCGCCGCGACCAGGGCCTGGGACCGCGCTCTGGAGCTCGGCGAGACGCACGGCTATCGCAACGCCCAGGTCTCGGTGGTGGCGCCCACGGGCACCATCGGCCTCGTCATGGACTGCGACACCACCGGCATCGAGCCCGACTTCGCCCTGGTGAAGTTCAAGAAGCTGGCCGGCGGCGGCTACTTCAAGATCATCAACCAGTCGGTCACCTCGGCGCTGCGCGTGCTCGGCTACCGCGAGAGCGAGATCGCCGAGATCGAGGCCTGGGCCGTCGGCCACGGCACGCTCGATCAGGCGCCGGGCGTCAATCCGTCGACCCTGAAGGCGCGCGGCTTCGACGACGCGGCCCTCGCCCGCCTCGCCGGCGCCCTGAAGTCGGCCTTCGACATCAAGTTCGTCTTCAACAAATGGACGCTGGGCGAGGAGTTCTGCGTCGCAACCCTCGGCTTCACGCCCGAGCAGCTGAACGACCCGTCGTTCGAGATGCTCTCGGCGCTCGGCTTCACCAAGGCCGAGATCGAGGCCGCCAACATCCATGTCTGCGGCGCGATGACCGTCGAGGGCGCGCCGCATCTGAAGGCCGAGCATCTCGCGGTGTTCGACTGCGCCAACCCCTGCGGCCGCACCGGCAAGCGCTTCCTCTCGGTGGAGAGCCACATCCGCATGATGGCGGCGGCGCAGCCCTTCATCTCGGGGGCGATCTCCAAGACCATCAACATGCCCAACGACGCCACCGTCGAGGACTGCAAGAACGCCTATCTGCTGTCCTGGCGTCTGGCGCTGAAGGCGAACGCCCTCTACCGCGACGGCTCCAAGCTGTCGCAGCCGCTGAACTCCCAGCTCGTCTCCGATGACGAGGACGAGGCGGAAGAGGCGATCGAGGCGATGCGGGCGAGCGAGCCGGCGGTGAGCCGCGCGGCCATCGCCGCCGAGCGGATCGTCGAACGCGTCGTCGAACGGGTGGTTCGCAACCGCGAGAAGATGCCGAACCGCCGCAAGGGCTACACCCAGAAGGCCAAGGTCGGCGGCCACACCATCTTCCTGCGCACCGGCGAATACGAGGACGGCCGCCTCGGCGAGATCTTCCTCGACATGAACAAGGAAGGCTCGGCGCTGCGCGCCCTGATCAACAACTTCGCCATCTCGGTGTCGCTCGGCCTGCAGTACGGCGTGCCGCTCGAGGAATATGTCGACGCCTTCACCTTCACCAAGTTCGAGCCGGCCGGCATCGTCCAGGGCAACGAGGCGATCAAGAACGCCTCCTCGATCCTCGACTACGTCTTCCGCGAACTGGCGGTCTCCTATCTCGGCCGCCACGACCTCGCCCACGTCAAGCCGGACGACATCGCCTCCGCCGCCGCGGCCGCCAACGCCGACGAGGCCGCCAAGCCCGACGTGCCGGTCTCCCGCGGTCTGGTGCGCGGCAAGCTGCCGGAACGGCTGAAGGTGGTCGAGGGCTCGGCTCCCCGCACGGCGAGCGAAGGCCGCCCGGCCGGCGCGGTGTCGCAGACCTCCGCCGCCGTCACGGCGCTCAACGCCGTCTTCGGCGCGACCGCGCTGAAACAGGACGCCAACGTCGAGGTCCGTCCGACGACCGCCGGGGCGGCCGAGGCCAAGCCCGCCACCGTCGCCGATCGGCGCGCCGAGGCGCGGATGAAGGGCTACGAGGGCGAGAGCTGCGGCGAATGCGGCAACTTCACCCTGGTGCGCAACGGCACCTGCCTGAAGTGCGACACCTGCGGCGCGACGAGCGGCTGCTCGTGAGGCGTCCGGCCGCGACCGACCGATGACGACATCGCCCTCCCCGAGCCTCGCACGGGGAGGGCGATGTCGCAGACGGGCCTTTTTTTGGTCGAACGTCAGAATAAGTAAGAACCCTTATTGTAGGAAACCGGATCGACGCCAAATTGTTGTTTGATCATCACGAGACCGAGAGCGCTCGAGGTGAGACGAGGGTCCGGTTCCGAACCGCGAAGTCGAATTTCGGGACATCCTCCGAACCGTCGAACGAACGACGGACGAAGAAGCGAGTTCGGAATTCGGCGCCTCGACGATCGCCGCCGCTCGTCGCGCATCCGAAACGTCAGATCAGGGAAAACCGCCATGCGTCGCTCCGCTCGTATCACGTCGCTGGTTCTGGCCGCGATCCTCGGCCTGACTCCGGCGATCGCCTCGGCCGAAACGGCCATCAACATGGATCAGAACGACGTCTGGAGGCCGCCGCATCCCGGCGGCGCTCGCCCGGGTCCGGGGCCGAGGCCGGGCTACGTTCGGCCGGCGCCGCCGCCGGTCTATCACCGCGCCCCGCCGCCGGTCTATCACCGGGCCCCACCGCCGCATTGGCGCGACCGTGACGACGACGGCGGCGCCGTGGCCGCCGGCATCCTCGGTCTGGCGATCGGCGCGATCGCGGCCGGCGCGGCCTCGCGCGGCGCGGTCGTCTACGACGACGATCACGTCGAGCGCTGCCTCAGGCGCTATCGGTCCTACGATCCGTCGAGCGACACCTATCGCGGCAACGACGGCCGGCTGCACCGCTGCCGCCTGTGACCGCAGAGCGGTTTCATGAGCTCTTTCCCGCGCCGGCTCCCGCTTCGTCGAGAGCCGGCGCGGCGCGTTTCGAAGAGGTCGGTTCGTCGCCGAGAAGTCGTTGACCGGTCGAAAGAATGAGCTATGGTCGGCCGACTTTCCGAGGCTCGGTCCGGTCGACGGCGGCTCGCCGCAGCGAGACGCCCGATCGCTCGTGGCTCCGGAGAGGCCCCCGCCGTAATTTCGGCCATGTTTCGGTCGACGGATCTCGCCCATGGATCGCCGCGACTTCCTGACCTCGTCCCTCGCCTCGGCCGCCGCCTGGGCCTTCGCCGGCATCGTCGGCCCCGCTTCGGCCGCCGAAACGCCGCCGGCGTCGCCGCCTTCGACCGACCAGCCCTTCGGCTTCGCCATGCTGAAGGAGGAGGCCCGGCGATTGGCGCAGAAGCCGTGGGTCGAGCCGAGCGGCCGGGTGCCGGCTCGTTTCGCCGATCTCTCCTTCGACCAGTACCGCCAGATCCGCTGGAAGCGCGACCTCTACCTGTGGCGCGGCGAGAATCGCGGCTTCGCGCTGGAGCCGCTGCCGGCCGGTTCGGTCTACAAGCTCGCCGTCGACGTCTTTCTGGTCGAAAACGGCCTCGTCCTGCCGGTCTCCTTCGACCGCGAACGTTTCGACTGGGGGGCCAACGTCTCGCAGCCCGAGGACGGCGTCGTGCTGCCCTTCTCCGGCGTCAAGCTGCATCGCCCGGCGACCGCCGACAAATGGCCGGAGTTCGCCGTCTTCCAGGGCGCCAGCTACTTCAAGGCGACGACCCGCGACCTGCGCTACGGTCTGACCGCCCGCGGCCTCGCCATCGACACCGCTTCGCCCGATGGCGAGGAGTTCCCGACCTTCACCCGATTCTACGTGGAGAAGCCGGAGGAGAACGCCAACTCCATCCGCCTCTACGCGCTGCTCGAATCGAAGAGTCTGACCGGCGCCTATCGCGTCACTCTGCGCCAGGGCGAGGAGACCTCGACCGACGTCGAGCTGACGATCTACCCGCGCGTCGACCTCGGCCACATCGGCCTCGGCGCGCTCAATTCGATGTTCCTCTACGGTTCGATCGGCCGCACCCGGCAGGACGACATCCGCCCGTCGGTGCATCTCTCCGACGGGCTCGCGGTCAAGACCGGTTCGGGCGAACGCCTGTGGCGGCCGCTCGCCAATCCGACCACCCTGCAGATCTCCGCCTTCGGCGACGAGAACCCGCTCGGCTTCGGCCTCGCCCAACGCGCCCGCGACTTCGCCGCCTATCAGGACCTCGAGCAGCATTGGGAGATGCGTCCCTCCGCCTGGGTCGAACCGATCGGCGACTGGGGCAAGGGCTCGGTGGTGCTGGTCGAGATCCCCTCCGACAGCCAGATCCACGAGAACATCGTCGCCTATTGGCGACCGGCGACCAAGATTCCGGCCGGCCAGGAGTTCTCCGCCGCCTACCGCCTGCACTGGCAGGCGAGCGGCCTGACGCCGACCGACCTCGCCCATGTCGCGCAGAGCCGCGAAGGCCGGGGCGCGAGCGACGCGCGTCGTCGCTTCGCCATCGACTTCGTCGGGCAGATGCCGGCGACGGCGACCCTGCGCCCCGCCGTCTCGGCCTCCGCCGGCCGCATCTTCGCGCCGGTCGTCGCCGCCAATCCGGCGATCGGCGGCCATCGCATCACCTTCGAACTCGAGCCCGGCAACGCGCCCATGGTCGAGCTCCGCGTCCAACTGACCGACGACACCCGTCCGGTCACCGAGACGTGGCTCTACCGTTGGGTCGCCGCCTGATCGTCCCTCGCGCCTCGGATCGCGTTCCTTGACCTTCGACCCGACCACGCTTCCCGCCGCCGACCGTCCGCCGGTTCCGCCGGAGGCGACCCTCGCCATGCCCGTGCAGAAGCTCGACCGCTGGGACGGGCCGCGCCCGACCACGGTCGACCGGCCGACCGGCTGGAAGACCGGCCTCGTCCGCGTCTTCGTCTTCGGCCTCGGCTTCCTGATCTCCGCCTATGGCGTGCGCGAGATGATCGGCGTCGTCTCGGCCGGCGGCATCGTCGGCCTGGAATGGCCGCTGATCCTGTTCTTCGGCCTGACCTTCTCGTGGATCGCGCTGTCGGCGGCCTCCGGCATCGCCGGCTTCGTCGCCGGCTTCTTCGAGCGCCGCCCGAAGGACCTCGACCGGCCGCTGACCACCACGACCGCGCTGGTCATGCCGGTCTACAACGAGAGCCCGGCCCGCACCATCGGCGCGCTCGAGGCGATGGCCGAGGAAATCATCGAACTCGGCGCGGGCGACCGGTTCGAGATCTTCGTCTGTTCCGACACCACCGATCAGACCGCCTGGGTCGAAGAGGAACTGGCGATCGACCGTCTGCGCCGCCGCCTCGGCGAGCGGATGGCGGTGTGGTATCGCCGCCGCCACAAGAACGTGGCGCGCAAGGCCGGCAACATCCAGGACTTCGTCACCCGTTGGGGCGGCCGCTACGAGCAGATGCTGATCCTCGACGCCGACAGTCTGATGATGGGCTCGACCCTGATCACTCTGGCGCGGCTGATGGAGGACGATCCGAAGGCGGGCATCATCCAGACCCTGCCGGTGATCGTGAACCGCAACACGCTGTTCGCCCGCCTGCAGCAGTTCGCCGGCCGCATCTACGGACCGGTGATCGCCCGCGGCCTCGCCGCCTGGCACGGCCGCGACGGCAACTACTGGGGCCACAACGCGATCATCCGCACCAAGGCCTTCGCCGAGGCCTGCGGCCTGCCGGATCTGCCCGGCCGCAAGCCCTTCGGCGGCCACGTGATGAGCCACGACTTCGTCGAGGCGGCGCTGATCCGACGCGGCGGCTGGGGCGTCTACATGGCGCCGTGGCTGGAGGGCTCCTACGAGGAGAGCCCGCCGTCGCTGCTCGACGTCGCCATGCGCGACCGTCGCTGGGCGCAGGGCAATCTGCAGCACATGGCGCTCTTGGGGACGAAGGGCCTCGTCTGGCCGTCGCGGGTGCATTTCGCCACCGGCATCATGAGCTATCTCGCCTCGCCGATCTGGCTGATGCTGCTGCTCGTCGGCCTCGCCCTCGCCCTGCAGGCGAAATTCATCCGGCCGGAGTATTTCTCCAAGGAATTCTCGCTCTATCCGGCTTGGCCGCGGTTCGACTCGGAACGCGCGCTGTCGCTGTTCGTCGTCACCATGGGCGTGCTGCTGCTGCCCAAGGTGCTCGGCGTGATCGAATCGCTGATCCGCGGCCGGGTCCGTCGGCGCTCCGGCGGCGGCGTCGCCATCCTGGTCGGCATGGTGCTGGAGACGCTGATCTCGGCGCTGGTCGCCCCGGTGATGATGCTCCTGCAGTCGCGCCACGTCACCGAGATCCTGCTCGGCCGCGATTCGGGGTGGAAGACGCAGCGCCGCGACGACGGCGGCATCCCGCTCGCCGAGGTGATCCGGCATCACTGGCAGCACGCCGGCATCGGCGTCGTCATGACGCTCGCGGCCTATGTGATCTCGCCGGCGATTCTCGCCTGGATGTCGCCGACGGTGATCGGCCTGATCCTCGCGGTGCCGCTGTCCTGGGCGTCGGGCTCGCTCGCCGCCGGTCTGGCGCTGAAGAAGATGCATCTGCTCCTCATCCCCGAGGAGACCGATCCGCCGACCATCCTCGGCCGCGCCCATGCGGCGCAGACGCTCGCCGAGAAGGAACTGCCCGAAGTCGAGGACGGCCTCACCTCGGTGGTCGAAAATCCGCACGCCCGCGCCGTCCACGCGCACATGCACCTGCCCGCGCCGCTGCGCGCCCGCGGCAAGCCGGAGCTCGAGCCGGTCTTGGCCGCCGCCAAGATCGCCGAGGCGACGAACTTCGGCGAGGTGCTCGCCTGGCTCGGTCCGAAGGAGCGCATGGCGGTGCTGTGCGAGCCGGAACTGGTGAAGTCGATCGACCGGCTGATCGTCAAACCCGAGCCGCCGCCGGATCTGGTGGCGCGCGAGGAACGGCGCGTCCAGCCCTATCCCGCGGAGGTTCCACCGCAGGTCGGCGAGATCGCCCGCGACGACGACGGGGCCGAAGCGCCCCAGATCGATCGGACGCGCGAACCCGTCGTCCCGACGACCTGATCTCGGAAGACCCGATCACCGACGCCCTGATCTCCGGCGACCGGCGAGCCCCCTCGCCGGTCGTTCGATTTCGTGCGAGGTTCGGCGTCGTCGTCCCGCTCGTTCGGAGATCGCCATGACCATGCCTCGCGCCGCCCGCCTCGCCGCCGTCGTCCTTCTCGCCGCCGCGCCCGCGCCGAGCTTCGCCGCCGAACCGACGCCGAACTTTTCGGTCGTCGTGACGCTGTCGGCCGAAGCTCGAGCCGATCTGACCAGGCGCAAGGAACAGGTCACGGTCGCCGCCATGTATTCCGGCGAGCCGACCCGTGAGGCCACGAAGAAGAAGATCGACAACGAGATCGGCGAAGTCGACCTCGGCCACGAGGAGCTGACCCGCCCGATCCCCGGCGGCAAGGAGACCTTCGCCTTCGCCGGCAAGGCCTTCGACGCCAAGCGGGTGAAGTGGATCAAGCCCGGCGCCGCCTCGGTCCTGATCAACGTCTATTCGGCGCGCAAGGCGGCCGACGACAATCTGCTCGACTGCGGCATCTTCCAGGACACGGTGACGCTGGCCAATTCCAAGCCGATCGAGATCGCCTGCAAACTGATCGGCGAGTGAGGCGACGCGGGGCGCGCGCGGAAGACCGCCAGAGCGTCAGAGCCAGCGGCGCGACAGGAGGCCGACGTCGCGCGGGCGCTCCTGGCGGCCGAATTCGGTCGGGCGCGCGGCTTCGGCGCGGCGGTCGGGACGGCCGGAGCGGGTCTTGGGGCCGCCGCGTTCGACCTCTTCTTCGCGGTCGCGCAACTGGATCTGTTCGACGAGGAAGCGGAAACCGCCGGTGTCGTTGGCCATGAAATCCTCCGGGCGAAGCCCAGTCTAGGCGGATCGAGACGGCGGGAAAAGGGCGGAGCGAGCGATCGGGCCCGCGCCGCCCGTCCGATCAGTCCATCAGGCGGATGTGCAGCTCGCGCAGCTGCTTCGGCGTCGCGTGGGCGGGCGCGCCCATCAGCAGATCCTCGGCGCGCTGGTTCATCGGGAACAGCGTGATCTCGCGCAGGTTCTCCGCGCCGACCAGCAGCATGACGATGCGGTCGACGCCGAAGGCCATGCCGCCGTGCGGCGGCGCGCCAAACTGGAAGGCGCGGTACATGCCGCCGAACTTCTCTTCCACCACGTCCTTGGACATGCCGGCGATGCGGAAGGCCTCGACCATGGTCTCCGGCGAGTGGTTACGGATCGAACCGGAGGCGATCTCGTAGCCGTTGCAGACCATGTCGTACTGATACGCCTTGATGGTCAGCGGATCTTCGTTCTTCAGCGCCTCCATGCCGCCCTGCGGCATCGAGAAGGGGTTGTGGCAGAAGGCGACGGCCTTCTCTTCCTCGTCCCACTCGTAGAAGGGGAAGTCGACGATCCAGGCGAGCGCATAGGCGTTCTCGTCGAGGAGGCCGAGTTCCTTGCCGACGCGGGTGCGGGCGTCGCCGGCGAACTTGACGAACTTCTCCGGCCGACCGGCGACGAAGAAGCAGGCGTCGCCCGCCGCGAGGCCGAGCTGGGCGCGGATCGCCTCGGTGCGCTCCGGACCGATGTTCTTGGCGAGCGGGCCCGAGCCTTCGGTGACCTTGACGCCGCCTTCGTCGGCCTCACGCCAGAAGATGTAGCCGAGGCCGGGCTGGCCTTCCGACTGGGCCCAGCCGTTCATCCGGTCGCAGAAGGCGCGGCTACCGCCGGTCTTGGCGGGAACCGCCCAGACCTCGACCTTGGGGTCGGCGGCGATCATGCCGGCGAAGACCTTGAAGCCGGAGCCGGCGAAATGCTCGGTGACGGCCTGCATCTCGATCGGGTTGCGCAGGTCCGGCTTGTCGGTGCCGTACTTGCGCATGGCGACGTCGTAGGGGATGCGCGGCACCTCGGCGCGGACGGTCTTCTCACCGGCGAACTTGGCGAAGGTGTCGAGAATGACCGGCTCCATCGTCGCGAAGAGATCGTCCTGGGTGACGAAGCTCATCTCGAGGTCGAGCTGATAGAACTCGCCCGGCAGACGGTCGGCGCGCGGGTCCTCGTCGCGGAAGCACGGCGCGATCTGGAAATAGCGATCGAAGCCGGCGACCATCAAGAGCTGCTTGTACTGCTGCGGCGCCTGCGGCAGGGCGAAGAACTTGCCGGGATGGATGCGGGAGGGCACCAGGAAGTCGCGCGCGCCCTCGGGCGAGGAGGCCGTCAGGATCGGGGTCGAGAACTCGTTGAAGCCGATCTCGTTCATCTTGGAGCGCAGCGTCGAGATGATGCGGGTGCGCGTCATGATGTTCTTGTGCAGCGTCTCGCGGCGCAGGTCGAGGAAGCGGTACTTGAGGCGGATGTCCTCGGGATATTCGGGCTCGCCGAAGACCGGCAGCGGCAGCTCCTTGGCGACCGAGAGGACCTCGATCTCGCGGGCGAAGACCTCGATCTCGCCGGTCGGCAGGTTCGGGTTGACCGTCTCGGGTGTACGCTTCTTGACCTCGCCGTCGAGGCGGATCACCCACTCGCCGCGCACCGCTTCCGCCGTCTTGAAGGCCGGGCTGTCGGGATCGCAGACGACCTGGGTCATGCCGTAGTGGTCGCGCAGGTCGATGAACAGCAGGCCGCCGTGATCTCGCACGCGATGCACCCAGCCGGAGAGACGCGCGGTCGTCCCGGCGTCGGCGGCGGAGAGTTGGGCGCAGGTGTGGGAGCGGTAGCGATGCATGGCGGTTCTCGTCGACTGCGATGAGGAGGGCCCGACGCCGGAGCGGTCCAGGGATCGTCGGAGCCTCCGACGAATCCGAAACCGCGATCGAACCCGGCCGGATCCGAAAGTGGCCGCACAGACGCATGGGGTGCGGGGCTTGTCAAGGCGAAGGGCGGCCTCCCCGCCCCGCGCGGCCGCAAATTCAGCCTCCGGAGGCGCGCCGCTCGCGACGCTCCCTCCTCGCGCCCGACTTCGAGGGATGTCGAGTCGATCCGTTATTGCGAATGATTTTCACTTGCGTAAACTCGTCTCACCGCGCGCAGGGAGACGCCGGCGATCGGCATGGGCCTTGCGAGAAGACCGGGGAAACACGCCGTGGCGCGGGCGACGTCGGATTTGCGACGTCCGCCGCGTGACCGAGGACCGCAGCGGATGGGAGCCGAAGCGTGATCGTCTGTTCCTGCAATGCCCTGAGCGATCGGACGATCGAAGCGCTGATCACGCGGACCGGCGCCTGTCCGCGCCGCGTCTCCGACGTCTTCGAAAGCTGCGCCTGTCGTCCGCAATGCGGGCGCTGCGCCCTGTCGATCCGTCGTCTTCTCGACGAACGGGCGGCGGCGACGGCGGTCGATCCCGATTACGCGATCGCCGCCGAATGACGACGAAGAGGCCCGACGCGTCGCACGCCGGGCTTGCGATCTCTCCGCCCTCGCCCCTCGCTCAGGAGGCGTTCTCGGCGATCTTGGTCTGGGTGTAGAGCGGCAGTCCGATTCGTCCGATCAGATCGAGTTCGGTCTCGAGGAAGTCGATGTGCTCCTCCTCGTCCGTCATCACCTTCACGAACATGTCGCGCGAGACGTAGTCCTTGACGCTCTCGCAATAGGCGGCGGCCTCCTGATAGAGGGCGCGCGCGCCGAGTTCGGCGGCGAGGTCGGCCTTCAGGATCTCCTCCACGGTCTCGCCGATGCGCAGCGGGTCGAGCACCTGCATGTTGGGGAAGCCTTCGAGGAAGAGAATCCGCGCAGTGAAGGCGTCGGCGTGCTCCATCTCTTCGATGGACTCCTTCCGCCACTTCTTGGCCATCGCCTTCAGACCCCAATTGTCGAGAATACGATAATGGAGCCAGTACTGATTGATCGCGGTCAGTTCGCTGCGCAATCCGCGATTGAAGTAGTCGATGACCTTGGCGTCACCCTGCATGGCGAAAGCCTCCACTGGAAATCGGAAGGGACCTCGGGCGAGATCCGATAACCCGATCATTCTTGCGATTGGGTATCAGAGGCAAGTGCATTTTGAAACTTCGGAAAGTCCCTCAGGCGACGACGACGCGTGCGAGGGACGGCGACAGCGGCGGGAATCCGCGCTATAGACCGCGGTCATGCACCTGATCAGCACCACCGAAGACCTCGCCGCCGCCTGCGCCCGCCTCGCCGCCCATCCGTTCGTGGCGGTCGACACCGAGTTCCTGCGAGAGACCACCTTCTGGCCGAAGCTCTGCGTCGCGCAGCTCGCCGGTCCGGACACGGCAGTGGTCGTCGACGCGTTGGCGCCGGGGCTCGACATGGGGCCGTTCCTCGACCTGATGCGGAACGAGAAGGTCGTGAAGGTCTTCCACTCCGGCCGGCAGGACATCGAGATCGTCTTCAACATCGGCGGTTTCGTGCCGCATCCGGTGTTCGACACGCAGGTCGCGGCGATGGTCTGCGGCTTCGGCGATTCGATCTCCTATGATCAGCTGGTGCAGCGGATCTCGGGCCATCACATCGACAAGTCGTCGCGCTTCACCGACTGGACGCGGCGACCGCTGACCCAGAAGCAGTTCGACTACGCGCTCTCCGACGTCACCCACCTGCGCGACGTCTACGCCTTCCTCGAGAAGCGTCTGGCCGAGCAGGACCGCGCCCATTGGGTGGCCGAGGAGATGGAGATCCTGACCTCGAGCGAGACCTACGACCTCAAGCCCGAGAACGCCTGGGAACGGCTGAAGCTCAGGATCCGCAAGCCGATCGAGCTGGCGATCCTCAAGGAGCTCGCCGCCTGGCGGGAACGCGAGGCCCGCTCGCGCGACGTGCCGCGCTCGCGCATCCTCAAGGACGACGCGATCTACGAGATCGCCGCCGATCAGCCGCGCGACGCGCAGGCGCTCGGCAATCTGCGCTCGCTCTCCAAGGGCTTCGAGCGCTCCAAGGCCGGCGAGGAGATCCTCGCCTGCGTCGCCCGCGCCTTGGCGATCCCGCGCGACCAGCTGCCGCCGGTGCCCAAGGGCAAGCCGACGCCGGACGGCGCCGGCGCGGCGGTCGACCTGATGAAGGTGCTGCTGAAGCTCGTCTGCGAGAAGAACGGCGTCGCCTCGAAGGTGGTGGCCACCGTCGACGAACTCGAGGCGATCGCGGCCGACGACGCGGCCGACGTGCCGGTGATGAAGGGTTGGCGGCGCGAACTCTTCGGCGAAAAGGCGGTCGAGCTGAAGCACGGCCGTCTGGCGCTCTCCTTCGACGGCCGCAAGGTGGTGGCGCTGCCGTGCGAGCCGCCCGAGAGAAAGCCGGCGAAGAAGGGCTGATCAGCCCTCCCAGTCGTGCGCGTCGCCGTTCGGGTCTTCGACCGACCAGCGGGTCGCGCCGTCCTCCGCTTCGCCGAGCTTCGTCAGCGGGTCCGGGCCGATCGGCACCTTGCCGTGGCCGCCGGGGATGTCGAGCACGTAGGTCGGCTGGGCGATGCCGGTGAGGCTGCCGCGCAGCGACGCCATGATCGCCCTGCCCTCCTCGACCGTCGCGCGATAGCGCAAGGTGCCCTCGGCGCGGTCGAGATGGTGCAGGTAGTAGGGTTTGACCCGCAGCGCCACCAGACGGCGGAACAGCGCCTCGAGCACGGCCGCGTCGGCGTTGACGCCGGTGAGCAGCGTCGTCTGGGAGAGGACCGGCACGCCCGCGTCGACCAGACGGGCGAGCGCGGCGGCGGCGTCTTCCGTCAATTCGCGCGGATGATCGACATGGACGACCATCCAGGTCGCGAAGCGGCGGCGCAGCAGACGCGCGGTCGCCGCGCTCACGCGGGTCGGATCGACGATCGGCACGCGCGAGTGGATGCGGACCACCTCGACGTGGGGGATTGCCTCCAGGCGATCGAGGATCGCGGCGAGGCGGCGATCGGAGAGCACCAACGGATCGCCGCCGGTCAGGATCACCTCGAAGATCTCGGGGCGAGCGGCGACATAGGCGATCGCCGCGTCGAGATCGGCCTCGGAGAGATTGGCCTCACCGTCGCCGACCCGGTCGCGACGGAAGCAGAAGCGGCAATAGACCCGGCAGAGATGGGTCGGCTTCAGCAGCACCCGATCGGGATAGCGATGTGTCAGGCCCGGCGCGACCTCGTGCGGGCCGTCGCCGATCGGGTCGGTGGTCTCGTCGGGGCGGACGTCGAGCTCCTCGGGCGACGGCACGAACTGAGCGGCGATCGGATCTGATGGGTCGGCGGGATCGATCAGCGCCGCCATCTCGTCGGTGATCGCCAGCGCGAAGCGGTCGACGACGCGGGCGAGCGCCGGCGCGTCCTCGACCGACACGAGCCCGGCGGCGACGAGATCGGCGACGCGGCGCAGATCGCCCGCCCCGCTCATGCGCGGCGGACCTCGGTGTCGAGGCCGACCAGCTTGGCGAGTTGGCGGAAACGGCGCTGGAGCACCTCGCCGTCGAGATCGGCGAGATGGGGCGGCAGCTCCATGACGAGGCGGCCGGTTTCGCGGCGGATGCGCACATCGGGGAGGATGCCGGGCATCGCCGCCGACAGGATGAAGGCGACGCGGAAGGCCGCGCCGAGCGCCTTCGAGCGCTCCAGCAGACGGGCGTCGACGAGGCGGATCAGGCTCGGGCTGACGGCGTCGTCGACCAGCCCCATGTGGCGGTAGTAGTTCGACAGCGCCATGTAGGCGCGGCCGGGATGGTCGACGCCGATGAAGCCGGCGTTGGAGATGATGTTGAGGCTCTGCGCGCCGCGATAGTCGGGATGGGCCCGCCAGCCGATGTCGGCGAGATGGCAGGAGGCGCGGCGCAGACGCCGCTCCTCGCGGGTCTCGTCGAGGCCGAGAGCGGCGAAGACCTCGTCGGTCCACGCGCCCGTCTCCTCGTTGTGCAGCGGCGAGCGCGAGCGCAGGTAGGCGAGCTCCTCGGCGGCGCAGAGCAGCGGATCGAGGGCGCGGTCCTGCGGCGGCAGGAGTTCGTAGAGATGGCCCTCGCGTAAGCCCAGGGCGGAGAGCACCACGTCCTTCGGCCGGCCGGCGCGGATCACCTGGGCGAGAACGACCGCGCCGTAGGGCAGCAGCTCGCGGCGCTGTTTCGAGACGGTCTCGATGCGCGGCAGCAGCTCGACCGCGCCGCGGCCGACCTCGCGGCAGAGGTCGAGGGCGACCTCGGCGGGAATGGCGTAGTTGTGCATCACCCGGAGCGGATAGTCGGACTGATGCATGTGCAGCTTGGCGAGCGAGCGCCAGGTGCCGCCGACCGCGTAGAAGCTGCGGCCGGCGAGACCGGCGAGCACCGGCGACTTGTCGAGAGCGGCGGCGGCGAGGCGCTCCGCCTTGCGGATCGAGCCTTCGGCCGCTTCCTGCAGGCGGATGCCGCCGAGCGGATAGGTCAGGCCCTTGCCGATCGTCTCGCCGCGGATGTCGACCAGTTCGAGCGAGCCGCCGCCGAGGTCGCCGGCGACGCCGTCGGCGTCGTGGATGCCGGCGACGATGCCGAGCGCGGCGAGGCGGGCCTCGTCGGCGCCGGTCAGCACCTGCACCTTCACATCGCAGATGCGCTCGAGCTCCTCGACGAAGCCGGGGCCGTTCGCCGCCTCGCGCGCGGCGGCGGTGGCGAGCACGTGCAGGCCGACCGCGCCGCACTGGTCGGCGACGTGCTTGAACCGACGCACCGCGTCGAGCGCCTGGGCGAGCGAGGCGTCGGCGAGACGGCCGGTCTTCGACAGGCCCTTGCCGAGACCGGCGAGGACCTTCTCGTTGAACAGCACGGTCGGGGCGCGGGTCAGCCGCTCGTAGACGACGAGGCGGACCGAGTTCGAACCGATGTCGATGACCGCCAACGGCCCGAAGCCCTGCAGGCGTCCGGGGGCGTCGAATCGCGAGACGAGGCCGCGCCAGCCCTCAGGCGCGCGGTCCGCGGACGATGTTTCGGGGCTGATCGGTCTTGGAGGATTTGCCACGGCCGGACAACGAGGAGTTGGTCATGAAGTACTTGTGGACGTTGAAGGGCTCTTCGCCCTCCGCCGGCCGGACGCGTTCGTGACCCCCGTCGGGCAGCAGGCGCCAGCTCTGCTGATTGTCGCGGAGGTTGGCGACCATGATCTGGTCGAGGATCTGCTGATGCACCGTGGGATTGGTGATCGGGCAGAGCACCTCGACGCGGCGGTCGAGGTTCCTCGGCATCATGTCCGCCGACCCGATGTAGACGATCGCCTCCGCCGAGGGAAGGCCATGGCCGTTGCCGAAACAGAAGATGCGGGAGTGCTCGAGGAAGCGGCCGACGATCGACTTCACCCGAATGTTCTCGGACAAGCCCGGAATGCCCGGCCGCAGGCAGCAGATGCCGCGCGCCACGATGTCGACCTGAACGCCGGCGCGGCTCGCCGCGTAGAGCTCGTCGATGATGCTGGCGTCGACCAGGCTGTTGAGCTTGAACCAGATCTGGGCGGGACGGCCGGCTTCGGCGTGGGCGATCTCGGCGCGGATGCCCTCGACGATGCGCGAGCGCAACGACAGCGGACTGATCGCCAGTTTGTCGAGCGCCTCGGGACGGGCGTAGCCGGTGACGAAGTTGAACACCCGCGCCACGTCGCGCCCGATCGCCGGATCGGCGGTGAAGAACGACAGGTCGGTGTAGATGCGGGCGGTGATCGGGTGATAGTTGCCGGTGCCGATGTGGCAATAGGTCGCGAGCGTGCCCTGTTCGCGGCGCACCACCATCGACAGCTTGCCGTGCGTCTTCAACTCCATGAAGCCGAACACCACCTGGACGCCGGCCTTCTCCAGGTCGCGGGCCCAGCGGATGTTGGCCTCCTCGTCGAAGCGCGCCTTCAGCTCGACGACGGCGGTCACCGACTTGCCGGCCTCGGCCGCTTCCGACAGGGCGCGGACGATCGGACTGTCCTTGGAGGTGCGGTAGAGCGTCTGCTTGATCGCCACGACATCCGGGTCGCGCGCCGCCTGCATCAGATACTGCACGACGACGTCGAAGCTCTCGTAGGGGTGATGGACGACGAAGTCCTTGGCCTTGATCGCGGCGAAGCAATCACCGCCGAATTCGCGGATGCGCTCGGGGAAGCGCGGCGCATAGGGGCCGAACTTCAACTCGGGGCGGTCGACGCCGACGAGCTGGGAGAGTTCGTTGAGGGCGATCAGGCCGTCGACGAGATGGACGCCGTCGGGCTCGACGCCGAGGCTCGCGGCGACGAAGTCGCGCAGCTTTTCGGGCGTCGCCGATTCGATCTCGGCGCGGATGACGACGCCGCGGCGGCGGCGCTTCAGCATGGTCTCGAAGACGCGGACGAGATCCTCCGCCTCTTCCTCGATCTCGATGTCGCTGTCGCGGATGACGCGGAAGGCGCCCTTGGCGCGGACGTCGTAGCCGGGGAAGAGGCCGGCGATGTGCAGGCAGATCACCGTCTCGAGCGCGATGAAGCGCTTCTGGCCGGGCCGTCCTTCCGGCGCCGGCAGTTCGATGAAGCGTTCGAGCGTCGAGGGCATGCGGATCAGCGCCGTCATCCCCTCGCCGCCGCCGACGCGGGCGAGATCGAGCACCAGCGAGAAGCCGAGATTGGGAATGAACGGGAAGGGGTGGGCCGGATCGCAGGCGAGCGGGGTCAGGACGGGGAAGATGTGGCCGAGGAAGTGGTTGCGCAGCCAGTCGCGCTCCTCGTCGGTCAGTTCCTCGCCGACGACGACATGGACGCCGACGCCTTGAAGTTCGCGATGCAGCTCGCGCCACAGGCGCTGCTGCTCGTCGGTCAGGGAGGAGACCGCCGCGCCGAGCTCGACGAGCTGTTCGGACGGGGTCAGGCCGTCGTCGGAGCGGGTGGAAAGGCCGGCGCGGTGCTGTTCGACCAGACCGGAGACGCGGACCATGAAGAACTCGTCGAGGTTGTTGGCCGAGATCGACAGGAAGCGCAGGCGTTCGAGCAGCGGATGATCGACGTTGGCGCTCTCCTCGAGGACGCGCCGGTTGAAGCCGAGCCAGGAGAGTTCGCGGTTGACGAAACGGCGCGGGCTCCCGACCAGATCGGAGACATCGGCGGGCGGCGTTTCGACAGGGGCGACGGTCACGGCGGGAGATCCTCGTGGGTTCGGTGGGCGCAGGGCGGCGAAGCCGGCATCATGCGCCGCTCCGTTCGTTTTTTTCGTGACGAAGTCTTTCACGCGTCGCCGGATTCGTCGAGATCGGCGTCGCCGTCGGCGCGGCCGAAACCGGCGGCGAGCACGCGCGCCGCGACGGCGCGGGTGACCGGCGACTTGGCGGCCAGCGCCTCGCGATCGAGGGCGGCGACGAGATCGTGGGCGGCGGCGAAGGACCGCTCCATCCGCCGCGCGACGAAGGCGAGGACGGCGGGGTCGACCAGCGTCTGGCGATCGGCGAAGAGCTTGGCGAGAAGCGCCTGGAGCAGCGCGTCGTCGGGCTCGGCGAGGGCGACCGGCGTCGCGGCGCGCAGACGCGAGACGAGATCGGCGAGGCCGAGACCCCAGGCGACGGGCGGCGTCGCGGCGGTGAGCAGCAGGCGCGCATCGGCCTGACGCGCCGCATTGAGGAGATGGAACAGCGCCGCTTCGGCGACGCCGGGGCCGAGATCCTCGACGACGACGGCGCCGGCGGCGGCGAGCGCGGTCGGATCATGCGATGCGAGATCGGCGGCGGCGATGACGATCGCCCCGCTCGTCTCGGCGAAGAGACGGGCGAGATGGCTCTTGCCCGAGCCCTCCGGGCCCAGGAGGAAGACGACCTCGCCCGGCCAATCGGGCCAGCGTTCGACGAGTGCGGTCGCCTCGGCGTTGGCGGCGGAGACGATCCAGTCCTCGCGGCCGCGGCGCTCGGCGAGCGGCAGCTCCAGCGGCAACTGACGGGCCTCAGACATCGGCCGATCCGTCGCCGGGCTCGACCTCGTGGTGCAGCGGGCTCGCCAGATATTGTTCGAGCGCGTAGCGGGCGAGCACGCCGATCGAGGCGGCGGTCGGCACCGCCACCAGCATGCCGACGAAGCCGAACAGCGAGCCGAAGGCGAAGAGCGAGAACAACAGCCAGACCGGGTGGAGGCCGACCGAGCGACCGACCCAGTTCGGCGTCAGGACCCAGCCTTCGATCCCCTGCCCGACCGCGAAGATCGCCGCCACGAGCGCGATGCCGTGCCAGTCGGGCCAGTACTGCACGACCGCGACGATCATGCCGACGACGAGGCCGGAGCCGAAGCCGAGATAGGGAATGACGCCGAGGAGGCCGGCCATCAGGCCGATCAGGAGGCCGAAGCGCAGCCCGACCATGGCGAGGCCGAGGCCGTAATAGAGACCCATGGTGACGGAGACCGCCACTTGGCCGCGGACGAAGCCGGAGACGGCGGTGTCCATCTCGCCGGCGAGGCGGCGGATCACGGCGCGATGGCGACGCGGCAGCCATTCGTCGATGCGGGCGACCATCCGGTCCCAGTCGATCAGCATGTAGGCGGCGACGACCGGCGCGATGACCACGACAGAAAGGATGGAGAGCACGGTGCGGCCGCTCGACAGGAGCGGTTGCAGCAACTGGCCGATCCAGCCGGCGGCCTGACCGATCGCCTGACCGAGGTTGGCGTCGAGGGTCGAGGCCTTCTCGCCGAGGAGCCGGCCGAGCGGGCCGTCGACCCAGGGGGCGACGAGTTCGCGCAGGCGATCGACCAGCGTCGGCAGTTCGTCGACGAAACGGACGAACTGATCGCCGAGCAGCGGCGCGACCAGGATCATGATCAGCAGCAGCAGGACGACGAGGCCGAGGATGATGGCGAGCGCGGCCACGGCGCGCGGCAGGCCCCAGCCTTCCAACCGATCGGCGACCGGGTCGAGCAGATAGGCGAGCGCGATGCCGGCGACGAAGGGCAGCAGCACCCCGGAGAACAGCCACAGGAAGCCGACGAACAGGGCGGCGGCGGCGAGCCAGAAACGCAGCTGGCGTTCGAGCGTCACGCGTCGTTCCTTTCGCTCTCGCCCGCCGGACGGCCGGGGGCGTCCGGGGCGGCGGACATCGCCTTCAACCACTCGACGAGATAGGCAGCACCGGAAAGCGTCGTCAATGCGGCGACGGCGATCTCGCCCGCAACCCACAACCGTCCCGGATCCCAGCCGAAGGCGCCGGAGGACAGAGCCATCGCTGCGAAGGCGATCTGGGCGGTGGTGTTGGCCTTGGAGACGAAGAGCGGCCGGATCGGCACGCGCCGGCCGAGCATCCAGGAGAGCACGACGCCGCCGACGATGAGGACGTCTCGGGAGACGACGAGAATCGCCAGCCACGCCGGCAGAGCGCCGATCAAGGCGAGCGTCACGAAGATCGAGACGAGCAGCGCCTTGTCGGCGAGCGGATCGAGATGGGCGCCGAGTTCGGAGCGCTGATCGAAGCGGCGGGCGATCCAGCCGTCGACGCCGTCGGAGACGCCGGCGATCAGGAAGACCCAGAAGGCGACGCCCCAATTCTCGGCGAGCAACGCGTCGATCGCCACCGGCACCAGGGTCAGGCGAAAGATCGAGATCAGGTTGGGAATGGTGACGTTCGACGCCATCTCCATGCCTCCTCGTCCGAGATCGAACCGCCGTGCTCAAGATGTGGCGTCGCGGCGACGCTTCGCCAAGCCCCCACCCCCCCGACGATGGCGACGGGAAGGTGGAAAAGCGATCGGCGACCCCGCCCAGATCGGTCTCTTCGCCCTCATACCGACTTGCCAAACCCGGTGCGATCGTCCATCGAAATCGGCGGATCCGAAAAGGGGAAGCGCGCCATGTCCGAGGGCAAGAACAGCTGGACCTACGCCCGTTCCGGCGTCGACATCGAAGCCGGCAACGCACTGGTCAAGCGGATCGCGCCGATGGCCAAGGCGACTTCGCGGGTCGGCGCCGACACTCAGCTCGGCGGCTTCGGCGGCCTGTTCGACCTCAAGGCCTGCGGCTACCGCGATCCGGTGCTGGTCGCCGCCAACGACGGCGTCGGCACCAAGCTGAAGATCTCGATCGAGACCGGCATCCACGACACGATCGGCATCGACCTCGTCGCGATGAGCGTCAACGATCTCATCGTGCAGGGCGCCGAGCCGCTGTTCTTCCTCGACTACTTCGCCACCGCCAAGCTCGACCTCGACGTCGCCGAGCGCGTCATCGCCTCGATCGCCCGCGGCTGCCAGATGGCCGGCTGCGCCTTGATCGGCGGCGAGACGGCGGAAATGCCCGACATGTACGCCGCCGGCGACTACGATCTCGCCGGCTTCGCCGTCGGCGCCGTCGAGCGTGACGAGATCCTGCCGAAGAAGACCACTCAGCCGGGCGACGTGATCCTCGGCCTCGGCTCCTCCGGCGTTCATTCCAACGGCTATTCGCTGGTCCGCCGCCTCGTGAAGGAGGCCGGCCTCGACTGGAACGACGACGCGCCGTTCCAGCCCGGCACCTCGGTCGCCCGCGCGCTGCTCGAGCCGACCAAGATCTACGTCAAGCCGATCCTCGAGGTGATCCGCAAGCTCGGCGGCGTCAAGGCGATGGCGCACATCACCGGCGGCGGCTTCATCGAGAACATTCCGCGCGTCCTGCCGGAACTCTGCGTCGCCGAGATCGATCTCTACGCCTGCGCGGTGCCGCCGGTGTTCAAGTGGCTGGCCACCGTCGGCGGCATCCCGGCCGAGGAGATGCTGCGCACCTTCAACTGCGGCATCGGCATGGTGCTGATCGTCGAAGCGGACAAGGCGCACGACATCGCCGAAATGTTCCGTCATCTCGGCGAGAGCTGCGTCACGCTCGGCTGGCTGCAGGACGGTTCGGGGCGCGACGCCAACGAGCACGGCCAGCGCGCCTGGGTCGACACCCGCGGCAAGCTCGACCTCACCTGGCGCGCGCCGAAGTGAGCGACGCAGCGCCCCGCCTCGCGAAGCGCCGCGTCGGCGTCCTGATCTCCGGCGGCGGCTCGAACATGGCGGCGCTGATCGCGGCGGCGCGCGATCCGGCCTATCCGGCCGAGATCGTCTGCGTGATCTCCAACGTGGCGAGCGCCGGCGGCCTCGCCAAGGCGGAAGCGGCCGGCGTGGCGACCGCGGTCGTCGATCACAAGGCGTTTCCCGATCGCGAGAGCTTCGAGCGCGCCGTCGTCGCGACGCTGGACCGGCACGACGTCGAGATCGTCGCGCTGGCCGGGTTCATGCGGCTGCTCACGCCGTGGTTCATCGCGCGCTGGCATGACCGGCTGATCAACATCCATCCGGCGCTGCTGCCCTCCTACAAGGGCCTGCACACCCACGCCCGCGCGCTCGCCGACGGGGTGAAGATCGTCGGCTGCACCGTCCATTACGTCCGGCCGGAGATGGACGTCGGGCCGATCATCGTCCAGGCGGCGGTGCCGGTCGCCGACGACGACACGGCCGACACGCTGGCCGCGCGGGTCCTGACCCAGGAGCATCGGATCTATCCCTTGGCGCTCGCCCGAGTGGCGAGCGGCGCGGCGCGGGTCGTCTGCGATGCAGAGGGGCGCGAGCGGGTCGTCACCGATCTCGCCGGGACGCGGGAAGGCGCTCTCGTTTCCCCGATGTGAAACAAACCGACGCTTGATTCCCGATCGATCGCCCCTCTAACATTCCAAAAGTTTCGAGCGCCTCCCCCGAATCCGGGGAGGCGTTCGTCGTATCGGTCGGCGCAATCGGGAGGGGTCTTCGTGTCGACGAATTCGGGGGACGCAGGGAGCGGTCGATTTCGGGCCCTCGGCTCGCGCGCCGCGCTCGGCGCGGCGGCGACGCTGACGATCGTGGCGACGCTCGGCGCGATGCTGCATCTGGCGGTTTCGGCGCAACGAGAGATCGCCCGCGCCGACCGCGAGGTGCGCATGCGCGCCGCCGGCCAGGCGCTCACGTCGGCGATCGATCAGGCGGGCCGTTTCGCGCTCGCCCAGGCGGAGACCGTCGCGCGACGGCCGGCGGTGCAGAAGGCGCTCGCGGCGAACGATCGCGCCGCGCTGATGGAGCTCTCGCAAGGACCCTGGACCTATCTGAAGGAGCAGGCCGGCGTCACCATCTACGGCTTCCACTCCGCCGACCTGCGCTACCTGCTGCGTGTCCACAAGCCGGAGAGCCATGGCGACGACATCTCGTCGTTGCGGCCGATGGCGCTCGCCGCCAACAAGACCGGACGATCGCAGGTCGGCGTCGAGATCGGCGTCAGCGGCCTCGTCGGCGTGCGCGGGATCGCGCCGGTCCGGCTCGCCGACCAGCGGATCGGCACGATGGAGGTGGGCCTCGACCTGCAGCCGATCCTCGATCAGGTGAAGGCGCTGACCAACGCCGAACTGGCGGTGGTGCTGAGCCGATCGCTCGCCGGGCTCTCCGGCGGCGACGCGACGACGGGCGATCTCCTCGTCACGTCGACGACCAACCTGTCGCGCTTCTCCGCCGCGATCCGCGGCGGCCGGGCGCCGATCGCGCGCGAGACGGAGATCGCCCCCCTCGACGACGGCGGCGACGGCACGCTGTTGCGGTTGCCGCTCGTCGACTTTTCCGGCCGCCTGGTCGGCAATCTGGCGCTGATCGCCTCGTTCCCGGAACAGGCGTCCCAGGAACAGAGGCTGCGCACGGACCTGACCGTCGCCGCGGTGGTCGGCGGCATCGTCGCCTTCGTCGTCTTCTCGGTGATCGCCTTCGGCGTGCTCCGACGCCGGGAGGAAGACGCATGAGGCGGATCCTCCTCGCGCTCGTCGCGCTGACGACGCTCGTCGCCGCGCTCGCCCTACCGAACGGCGCGCGAGCGGACAACGCCGATCTTCCCGAAGGGGTCGAGCTGCCGCTCCGCGTGCGGCTGGCGCTGCGCATCCTCGACGTCACCGAGATCAAGGAGGTGGCGGGACAGGCGCGGCTCTATGTCGAACTCACCCAACGCTGGCGGGATCCGCGCGACCGGTTCGACGCGGTGGCGGCCGGCGCGCCGCGCATCGACCGGGTCGGCGAGGACGCTCAACGCTTTCTCCAGACGATCTGGACGCCGGGCGTCGTCATCGACAACCAGATCGGCGATCCGGACGGACGCACCGTCTCGGTGTCGTCACACGCCGACGGCGAAATCGTCATGGTCGAGCGCTTCGAGGCGGACTTCCGCGTCGCCACCGACATGACGGCCTTCCCATTCGATCGGCAGAAGATCCAACTCTCCTTTTCCGCTCCACGCTACGCCAAGCAGGAGGTGCTGATCGTCAGCACCGACGCCGATCGCGGCTTCTCCAAGGTCGCGGATCGTCTCGCGGTCACCGATTGGCGACCGCTCGGCCTCGACTTCGCCAACGGCGAGGCGGCGGGGTGGAATGCCCGCAGCTATTCGCGGCTGGAGGCGACGTTGGCGATCGAACGTCTGTCGGAGCGCTACATCCTGCGCATCTTCATCCCGATCGCGGCCGTCTTGGCGGTGTCGATCTACGTCTTGTGGGCGCCGGGGCTCGGACCGACGGACAAGGGCGGACTGATCTTCTCGGCGCTGCTGGCGCTGGCGGCGATCAGCTTCACCTTCGAATCCAGCTTCCCCGGCTGCATCTCGCTCAACACGCCGATCGCACAGATCATCTCGCTCGGTTACGTCTATCTGGTGGCGGTGCTGCTGTTCGACAGTCTGCTCGGCGTGCCCTGCGGCCGGCCGCAGTCGCCCCTCCACCGCCCCTGCGCCGAGATCCGCCGGCAGATGTCCTGGGCGCTGCCCGCCATCATGACGACGATCTGCCTCGGCGTCGTCCTGCGGGCGCTGCCGACCTGAGAAAAATGCGAGCGTCTCTTTCGAGCGGGGCGCTTCCACGATCTCGAGTTGCTTCGCCGTCTTCGCGGCTCGCCCCACCATTTTCGAAACGGAACCTCGATGTCTTCGCATCGAGGCGATGCGTTCAACTCGGCGGACACGTCGCCTACGATCTTCCCTTCGACGATCGGCGCAGACGCGAAGACAGATTCATCCTCGTTTCTAGACATATCTCGACGGCGACGGCACGCCGCAGGCGGCGTGCGACGTCGTTGACGGGCGCGGACGAAACTCGATGGCTGTTTGACACGAAACTGTCATGGACCGCGATGCATGGTCGGCCCGCTTCGGGGAGCCCCGTCGAACAAGGAGATATTTTCGACATGACCAACACCGCTGCTGCCATGCGCGCTTCGCTCGCTGCGGTCGCCCTGATGGGCATCTTCACCGCTCCGGTTCTCGCCGGCGACTTCACCGGCGCCGGCGCTTCGTTCCCGGCCCCGGTCTACGCCGCCTGGGGCGCGGACTACAAGGCCGCGACCGGCAACGGTCTGAACTATCAGGCGATCGGCTCCGGCGGCGGCCAGACCCAGATCCTCAACCGCACCGTCGACTTCGGCGCCTCCGACGCCCCGATGGCTCCGGAGAAGCTCGACAGCGGCAAGCTGCTGCAGTTCCCGACCGTGGTCGGCTCGGTCGTCGTGATCGTCAACCTCGACGGCGTCAAGGCCGACGAGCTGAAGCTCACCGGCCCGGTCGTCGCCGACATGTATCTCGGCAAGATCGCCAAGTGGAACGATCCGGTCATCGCCAAGCTGAACCCGGGCGTGAAGCTCCCCGACCTCGCCATCCTGCCGGTCTACCGTTCGGACGGCTCGGGCACCACCTACGTGTTCACCACCTACCTCTCGGCCGTCTCCGCCGATTGGAAGGGCAAGGTCGGCGCGGCGACCTCGGTCAAGTGGGAAGCCGGCAACGGCGCCAAGGGCAACGACGGCGTCGCCGGCGCGGTCAAGAACGCCAAGGGCGCGGTCGGCTACGTCGAGTACGTCTACGCCTCGGCCAACTCGCTGACCACCACGCAGCTCCAGAACAAGGCCGGCAAGTTCGTCACGCCGACCGTTCCGGCCTTCCAGGCCGCCGCCGCCGCCGCCGATTGGGACGCGGCCAAGAACTTCGACGCTTCGATGATCGACACCAAGGGCGACACCGCTTGGCCGATCGTCTCGGCGACCTTCATCGAGCTGCCGAAGGATCCGAAGGATGCGGCCGCTTCGCTCGAAGTCATGAAGTTCTTCGACTGGGCCTACAAGAACGGCGACGCCACCGCCGAGAAGCTGCACTACATCGCGCTTCCGGCGGCGGTGAAGGACCGGGTCCGCAAGGCCTGGGCCGCCGAGGTCAAGGACGCTTCCGGCGCCGCCATCTGGAAGTGATCGACTGGACGTGAACGCCCCTCCGTGGTCTCATCCCACGGAGGGGTCTTCCTGCTTTCACGCGAGAGACAGCCGTGACCGCGACAAGCCCGAACTTCGACGTCTCGACGTCCTCCTCCGCCTCGTCGGCGCTCACCAGCAAGCACCTGAAGGACAAGCTCTTTCACTGGGGCCTGTATGGCGCGGCGGCGTTCGTGCTGGTCCTTCTCGGCGCGATCATCGTGCTGCTCTTCAAGGGCGGCTTTCCGGCGCTGCAGGCCTTCGGGCTCGGCTTCTTCGTCTCCGCCGAATGGAACCCGGTGACGGAGCAGTACGGCGCGGCGGTGATGCTCTACGGCACGCTGGTCACCTCGGTGATCGCGATGCTCCTCGCCTTCCCGGCCTCGCTCGGCATCGCGCTGTTCCTGACGGAAGTGGCGCCGGTCCCGATGCGCCGGACGATCGGCACGGCGGTCCAGCTGCTCGCGGCGGTCCCCTCGATCATCTTCGGCATGTGGGGCTTCTTCATCGTCTCGCCGCTGATGGCCACTTGGGTGCAGCCGGTGCTCCAGGCGATCTTCGGGCCGATCCCGCTGATCGGCGAGCTGTTCTCCGGCGCTCCCGCCGGCACCGGCATCCTCACCGCCGGTCTGATCCTGGCGCTGATGATCATGCCCTTCATCACCGCGATGTTCGTCGAGATCTTCAACTCGGTGCCGCCGGTCCTCAAGGAGGCCGCCTACGGCATCGGCGCGACGACGACGGAAGTGTTCAAGGCGGTGACGGTCCCCTACGGCCGCACGGCGCTGGTCGGCGCGGTGATGCTCGGCCTCGGCCGCGCGCTCGGCGAGACCATGGCGGTGACCTTCGTCATCGGCAACGCCAACCGAATCAAGGCTTCGCTCTACGCGCCGGGCGCGTCGATCGCCTCGACCATCGCCAACGAGTTCCCCGAGGCCGGTCCCGGCTCGATGAAGCTGCACGCGCTGCTCGAACTCGGTCTGGCGCTGTTCGTGATCTCCTTCGTCGTGCTGGCGCTGGCGCGTTGGCTCGTCCGCACCCGCATCGAGGGCTGACGCCATGACCCGGCTCGAACGTCGTCTTCTGACCGATCGCATCTGGCGCATGATCGCCACCACCCTGGCGGCGCTGGCGATCGTACTGCTCGCCTGGATCCTGTGGACCGTCTTCTATCGGGGCGCGACCGCCCTCTCCTTCTCGGTCTTCACCACTCCGACGATGCCGCCGGGCCGCCACGGCGGTCTCGCCAACGCCATCGTCGGCACGCTGATCCAGGTCTTCCTCGGCCTGATCATCGCCGCGCCGGTCGGTCTCTACGCCGGCACCTATCTCTCCGAACTCGGCCGCGGCAAGTTCGCCGACGCGGTCCGCTTCGTGAACGACGTGCTGCTCTCGGCCCCGTCGATCCTGATCGGCCTGTTCGTCTACGAGCTTCTGGTCAAGACGACCGGCGGCTTCTCCGGCTTCTCCGGAGCGATCGCGCTGGCCGTGCTGATCCTGCCGGTGGTCGTGCGCGCCACCGAGGACATGCTCCGGCTGGTGCCCGGCTCGCTGCGTGAAGCGGCCTTCGCCCTCGGCGCGACCCGGGCGCAGGTGGTGACCTCGGTCCTGTGGCGGGCGGCGCGCGCCGGCATCGCCACCGGCATCCTGCTGGCGATCGCCCGCGCCGCCGGCGAGACCGCGCCGCTGCTCTTCACCTCGCTCGGCAACCTGAGCTGGTCGTTCGACCTGACCGCGCCGATGGCCAGCCTGCCGGTGACGATCTATCAATACGCCGGCAGCCCGTTCGACGAATGGGTGGCGCTCGCCTGGGCCGGCGCGCTGATGATCACCGTCGGCGTGCTCCTTCTCAACATCGTCTCCCGGCTCGTCCTGGCGCCCCGCGGAAAGGCTTCGTGATGAACATCGAACTCAATGGTCTGACCTCCGAACCGCTGCGCAAGTCGGCCGGACGCGACGGCGCCGAGACCAAGATCTCGATCGAGAACCTCGAGTTCTTCTACGGCGACAACCGCGCCCTGCACGGCATCGACATGGCGATCCCGGAGCGCCGGGTGACCGCGATGATCGGCCCGTCGGGCTGCGGCAAGTCGACCCTGCTGCGTGTGCTCAACCGGATGTACGACCTCTATCCGGGCCAGCGTTCGACCGGCAAGGTGATGATGGACGGCGTCGACATCCTCGGCTCGGCGATGCCGGCGGTGCGTCTGCGCAACCGCGTCGGCATGGTGTTCCAGAAGCCGACGCCGTTCCCGATGTCGATCCGCGACAACATCGCCTTCGGCATCAAGCTCAACGAGAACATCTCGAAGGCCGAACTCGACGAGCGGATCGAATGGTCGCTCGCCAAGGCGGCGCTGTGGGACGAGGTCAAGGACCGGCTCAACTCGGCGGCGACGGGTCTGTCCGGCGGTCAGCAGCAGCGTCTGTGCATCGCCCGCACGATCGCGGTGAAGCCGGAAGTGGTGCTCCTCGACGAGCCCACCTCGGCGCTCGACCCGATCTCGACGGCGCGCATCGAAGAGCTGATCGACGAGTTGAAGAGCGAGTTCACGATCGTCATCGTGACGCACAACATGCAGCAGGCGGCGCGTTGCTCCGACATGACCGCCTTCTTCCTGCTCGGCAATCTGGTCGAATACAACGAGACGACCAAGATCTTCACCGCTCCGCAGGACAGCCGGACGCAGGACTACATCACCGGTCGCTTCGGCTGATCGGCGACGCACGACACGACGGCCTCGCCGCCCGGAAGGGCCGGCGAGGCCGTTCGCTTTCGCGGCCGAACGCGGCGCGTTCGGCGCGGACGACCGCGGAGCGCTCGCGACCGCCCGAAACCTGCCCTCCGACCGGTGGGCGCGCTTGACAGAACCGGCCTTTTCGGTCACTCATGCGCCACTTCGAGATCGGAGCGCGGCCCGTGTGGACCTCACGCGGGCCTTCGCTTTCAAAGACAGAATTCCAGAGGAACTGCGGCCATGGCCAAGGCGACCACCATCAAGATCAAGCTCGTGTCGACCGCGGACACCGGCTACTTCTACGTGACCAAGAAGAACTCCCGGACCATGACCGAAAAGTTCGCCGCGAAGAAGTACGACCCTGTCGCGCGCAAGCACGTCGAGTTCAAGGAAGCCAAGATCAAGTGAGGCCGTTCGGCCGATCGCATCGATCTTGAAAGTTGAAGCCGCCCTCTTCGGGCGGCTTTTCGATTCCGGGCCCGCGATCCGGGGGCGTTCGAGAATCGCGCCGCCGGGAGATGCCCAGAGCGCCGATTCGCGCCCGGCTCAGTCGGGATCGTCGCCGCGACCATGCCCATGGTGGTCGCGTTCGCCGCCTTCGATGCGATCGAGCGTCGCCGGATCGAAGCGGGCCTTGACGACGCGGCCGTCGCGATCGACCGCCACGACCTTGTAGCAGCCGTCGTCGGCGCGGATCTTGACGAGACGCCAGCCTTGCCCTTCGAGCTTCGCCGACAACGCCTCGCGCGGCCGCCAATCCGCCAGCGGCACACGACAGCGGTCGTCGCTCAGCGCGACGGCGGGTGCGGCGAGGACGGCGAAGACGACGAAGAGACCTGCGAGGCGCGACACGGACGAAATCTCCCGACAGGCGGCCATTCGACCACACGGACCTGACGGCGACCTGAACGACGGGCGAAAAATTCCCGACGCGATCGACCGTCGCGCCCGTTAGACTGGCATGGAACCGATCGAGGCGACACATGCGCATTCTGGTGATCGAAGACGACGCCACCCTGGGCGCGGCGGTGCGCGATCAGGTCGTCGACGACGGGCATTCCGCCGACTGGGCGAGCCGGCTGGGCGACGCCGAGGCCGCCCGCCGCGTCGGCGTCTTCGATCTCGTCCTGCTCGACCTGATGCTGCCGGATGGGCGCGGCCTCGATTTTCTCAAGGCGATGCGCGGGGCCGGCGACGTGACGCCGGTGATCGTGCTGACCGCCCGCGATCAGATCTCCGATCGGATCGCCGCGCTCGACGCCGGCGCCGACGACTATCTGGTCAAACCCTTCGACCTTTCCGAACTCTCCGCCCGCATCCGCGCGGTGGGCCGGCGTTACGCCGGCAATCCCAATCCGCTCGTCAGCGTCGGCGATCTCGACGTCGATCTCGCCGCCCGTTCGGTGCACCGCGCCGGCCGACCGATCCGGCTCACTCAGCGCGAATGGTCGCTGTTCGAGGCCTTCGTCCAGAACCCGACGCAGCTGATCTCCAAGGCGCGGCTGGAGGAGCGACTCTATTCCTTCGACGCCGAGGTCGAGAGCAACACCATCGAGGTGCATGTCGCGCGGCTGCGGAAGAAGCTCGGCGCCTCGGCGATCGAGACCGTGCGCGGCATGGGCTATCGGCTCGGCACGCCGAGGGCCGAGGCATGACGACACGCCGGCCCTGGAGCCTCGGTCGACGGATGGGCCTCGGGCTTTCCGTGGCGATCGTGGTGTCCTGGCTGACCGCGGCGGGCGTCGCCGGTCTCGTTCTGAAGCACGAGATCGACACGGTCTTCGACAGCGCCCTGCAGGAGGTCGCCCAGCGCATCCTGCCGCTCGCCTATTCCGAACTCCTGTCGCGCGAGGAGGGCGATCCGCCGCAGCATCTCGCGCCGATCGGACCGCATCGCGAGGCGATCACCTATGTGGTGCGCGACGGCGAAGGTCGCGACCTCCTTCAGTCGAGCGACGCCGAACCGGCGCGGATCCCGAAAAAGCCGTCCGACGGTTTCGCGACCGTCGACGGCCTACGGCTCTATTCCGAGGCGGCGGTCAGCGGATCGATCCGGGTGACGACGGTCGAGCCGATCGCACATCGCGCCGAGACGTTGAAACGCGCCGTGTTCGGCCTCCTGCTGCCGCTCACCGCGCTGGTGCCGTTGGCGCTCTTCGCCGCCGCCCATGTCCTCGGCCGGTCGTTGCTCGGGCCGATCGTCGCCTTCCGCGACCGCATCGGCTCGCGCGGACGCGGCAATCTCGACCCGCTCGGCGCGACCGGCCTGCCGCTGGAGATCGCGCCGATCGCCGGCGCCGTCGACGCGCTGATCGAACGTCTGCGCGGCGCGCTCGAGACGGAACGCAGCTTCACCGCCAATTCCGCCCATGAACTGAGGACCCCGATCGCCGCCGCGCTCGCCCAGACCCAACGGCTGATGGCCGAGATCGACGACGATGCGCTGCGTGAGCGCGCCCGCGCCGTCGCCGCGTCGCTGCGCCGGCTGTCCTCGCTTTCGGAAAAACTCCTCCAGCTCGCCAAGGCGGAGGGCGGCGGTCTTCTCGCCGAACGCCCCGGCCCGCTCGGCGGCGTGCTCGCCCTCGTCGTCGAGGAGGTCGACCGCCGCCGCGATATCGCCGACCGGCTGACGCAGGAGGTCGCCGCGGGCGACGACGTCGCGGTCGATGTCGACGCCGACGCCTTCGCCATCCTCGCCCGCAACCTGATCGAAAACGCCGCGATCCACGGCGATCCGACGGGACGCATCGTCCTGCGCTTCGACGGGCGGGCGTTGGAGGTCGAAAGCGACGGGCCGGCGATCGGCCCCGAGACGCTCGTCCGTCTCGGCCGCCGTTTCGAGCGCGGCGCGACCCGGGCCGAGGGCTCCGGCCTCGGCCTCGCCATCGTGGCGGCGATCTGCCGAGGCGCCGGCGCGCGGTTCGAGATGCTGTCGCCCGCGCCGGGGCGCGTCGACGGCTTCCTGGCGCGCGTCCGTTTCGCCGAGCCGCGCGCAACCTGACGGGAAGCTGAAGCGCCGGCCGCGTCCGCTTCAGGTGGACGTCAGGTCACGGGTTCAGAAAACTCCGGTCCAAGCAACCGGAGACCTTCCCATGAAGACCCCCCTCGCGCTCGCCGCCGTCCTCCTCGTCGGCGCCTCCGCCGGCGCGGCGCTCGCCTCCACGTCGGACGTCGTGCGCCATTTCACCCACGGCATGTCCGATGCGGTCGGCCGCGCCGACGACGACGGACGAGCGACCTTCCGCATCGCCGGCGATCATCGTCGCGACCGTGACGGCGATCACCACGGCCGCCGCTCCCATCGCGACCACGACGACGATGACGACGACGACGGCGCCGCGGGTCGCGGCGGGCGCATGCCGGCGGCCGGCCCGAGCGATCCGACGACCCCGGTTCCCGACAACGGCCTGTTCCAGGGCAAGGCCCGGCCGAAGGTCGAGGTGAACTGATGACCCGCCGTCCCACCCTTCCGCGAGGAGCCCACCCGATGAAGTTCGTTCTGCCCGTCGCCGCCGCCACCGCCGCCTTCGTCGCTCCGACGATGGCGTCCGCCCGTCAGGTGACGATCGAAACCACGATGAAGGCCCATGGCGGCAATGGCGCCTATGCCGTGATCTGGGTCGCCGACGCGGCCGGCAAGTACAAGGGCACGCTGTGGATGGCCGGCGATCGCGCCAAATATTGGCGTCATCTGGCCGACTGGCAGCGCGCCTCCGGCGGGCGCAGCACCGAGGTCGACGGCATCACCGGGGCCAGCATCGGCTCCGGCCGAACCCTCAAGATCACCGTCGATCTCGCCGACGCCCTGATCGACGCCGGCTACGTCGTCCACGTCGACACCTCCGTCGAGGACGGCCGCGACGTCTCCGCCGACGCGCTCGCGCCGCTCTCCGCCGGCCAGTCCGGCAAGCCGGTCGCCGGCAAGGGCTACGTCAAGTCGCTGAAGGTCACCTTCTGATCCGAGGATCCGTCATGCTTCGCCGCCTCCATTCGCAGCCCGGTCTGGTCCTCGCCGTCGCCCTCACGGTCACCGCCGTGACGGGCGCGGCCCTCTCGGTCGCGCCGACGCTCGACCGGCTCTCGACGCCGACGATCGCGCGCGGCGTTTCGGTCGCCGATCTCGCCGGCGCGGTCGCCGCCCGCCACGAGGCGGTCTCCACGATCCGGGTTCGCCCGACCGGCGTCGTCACGGCGAGCTTCAGCGACGGCGAGGCGAGCGGCGTCGAACGGATCGACCCGGCGACCGGCGCCGGCCTCGGCGCCTATGCGCCCTCGACGAGCCTCCGGTTCCTGACCGACCTCCACCGCGCCTTCGGCCTCGGCTCCGACGGACGCGTCGCCGCCGCCCTCTCGGCGCTGACGATGCTCGTCGTGGTCCTCTCCGGCGTCGCCCTCCTGGCGCGCCGGCTCGGCGGCTGGCGGGCGCTCTTCCGCCCCATCCGGGGCGAGAGGGCGGATCGGCTCCACGGAGAAGTGGCCCGGATCGCCGCGATCGGCCTCGTCGTCTCAGCTTCGACCGGTCTGTGGATGTCCGCCTCGACCTTCGGCCTGCTGCCCGAACCGGCGGGCGTCGAAACCGTCGCAGCGAGCGGCGGCGCGGCTCTGCCGGTCGGCCGCCTCGCCGCTCTCGGCGCCGTCGACGTCGCCGACTTACGCGAGCTCGCCTTCGCCGACCCGGCCGACCCGACCGACACGGTCCGTCTGAAGACCGCCGCCGGCGAGACCGCGATCGATCCGGCGACCGGGCGGGTGCTGGCGAGCGCGCCGGCGACCCTGGTCGACCGCGTCGACGGCGTCGTCCGCCTCCTCCACACCGGGCGCGGCGCGGCGGCGCTCGGTCTCGTGCTCGGTCTTTCGGCCGCCTCCGTGCCGCTCCTCGGCATGACCGGCGCGCTGATGTGGCGCCGCCGCCGCAGCCGGGTCGTCGCTCCGCTCGCCTCGGTCGACGCGGCGGACGCCGACACCGTGATCCTCGTCGGCAGCGACGGCGGCTCGACGCGCGGCTTCGCGGCGACGCTCGCCGACGCGCTGACCGCCACCGGCCACGCCGTCCACGTCGCCGACATGAACGCCGTCGCCGAGGTTCATTTCCGCGCCGATCGCGTGCTGATCCTCGCCGCGACCTGGGGCGACGGCGGCGCGCCGGCCTCCGCCTCCCATTTCCTCGATCGCCTCGCGACGATCGCGACCCGCGCCCCGGTCGCCGTGCTCGGCTTCGGCGACCGCACCTTCCCGGACTTCTGCGGCCACGCCCGCGCGGTCACCGCGGCGCTGGCGGCGAAGGGTTTCCCGTTCCTGATCGAAACCAAGCGCATCGACCGCCGTTCGACGCAGGAATTCGCGCAGTGGGGACGTGATCTCGGGCGCGCGCTGGGCCACGAGCTCGTTCTGGAGCACGTCGCCGACCACCCGGCGGCGACGACGCTCGAGCTCGTCGAACGCGAGGACTACGGCGAGGCGGTCGACGCGCCGGTCGCCATCCTGCGCTTCGCCGCGCCCCTCGACGCGACGCGCGGCCGTCCCGGCCGACTGCCGAACTTCGAGGCCGGCGATCTGCTCGGCGTCCTGCATCCCGACGCCGCAATCCCGCGCTTCTATTCGCTCGCCTCGTCGACCCGCGACGGCATGGTCGAGATCTGCGTGCGACGGATGCCCGGCGGGTTGGTCTCGACCGCGCTCCACGCCCTCGCCCCCGGCGATCGGATCGAGGCCTTCGTGCGCGAGAACCCGTCCTTCCGTCCCGACGTCGCCGCGCCCTCGCTGATCCTGATCGGCGCGGGCGCCGGCCTCGGCCCGCTCGCCGGCTTCGTGCGCGAGAGCGACGGATCGCGGCCCGTCCACCTCTATTGGGGCGGCCGTTCGCCGGCTTCGGACTTCCTCTACCAAGACGAACTCGCTCGGGCGCTCGCCGAGAAGCGGTTGACGTCGCTGGTCACCGCCTTTTCCCGCGATCCTCGCGCCGGCGCCTATGTCCAGGACCGCATCGCCGCCGACGAACATCGCTTCCGCGAGCTCGTGCTGCACGGGGCGCAGATCCTGGTGTGCGGCAGTCGCGACATGGGGCAGGCCGTCGCCCACACGCTCGATCGCATCGTGCGCCCGCTCGGCCTCGATCTCGCCACCCTGCGCGCCGGAGGCCGCTATGTCGAAGACATCTACTGAGACGAAGCGTGCGCCGCTCGTCCGCCGCGTCCTCTCCGGTCCGGCGATGGGGGCGCGCTGGTCGGCGACCGTCTTCGTTCCCGAGACCTGCGACCTCGACGCCCTCGGTCGGGCGCTCGCGGCGGAGGTCGAGGCGGTCGAGGCGGAGGCCTCCAACTGGCGGCCGAGCTCCGCCGTCGAACAGCTGAACCGCATGCCGATCGGCGCGTGGATGGACGCGCCCTCGGGCCTCCTCGACGTGCTCCAGGCCGCGCTGGCGATCGGAGACCTCTCCGGCGGCGCCTTCGACGTCGGCGTCGGCGATCTCGTCCGCGCTCACGGCTTCGGCGGCGGATCGCGCACGCCGGACGCGGCCGGGATCGCGGCGGTCGCCGGACGGCCTTCGTTCGAGCCGCCGAAGACGCTGCAACTCGACCCGATCGGTCGACGGGCGCGACGCCTCGCGCCGCTGACGATCGATCTCGCCGGCATCGCCAAGGGCCACGGCGTCGACCGCATGGCCGAGGCGGCGGCGAATTTCGGCGTCGCCTCGTTCCTGGTCGGCATCGACGGCGAGATGCGGGCGGGCGGCGCGAAACCGGACGGAAGCGCCTGGGTCGTCGGGCAGGAGCGCCCGGATCGGGACGGCCGCGCCCTCGCCGGCGTGCTGGAGCTCGTCGACATGGCCGTCGCGACGTCGGGCGACTATCGCCATGTCCACGAAATCGACGGCCGCGACGTCGGCCACACGATGGACCCGCGCCGCGGCGCGCCGCTCGTCGGCGACGTCGCGCAGGTCACCGTGCTCGCGCCGAGCTGCATGGTCGCCGACGGCTGGGCGACGGCGCTGATGGTCGCCGGCCTCGCCGAGGGAGAGGCGTTGGCGCGGCGGCTCGGCATCGCGGCGATCCTGGTCGGGCGGGGCGGCGAGACGCGCTCGACGCTCGACGCGAGGGAGGCGCGGGCGGCCTGAGACGGCTGCGCCGATCCGCCGCCGTCGCCCGGGCTGGACGCGTCGGCGCCGGCGTGACACGACCGACCGACGCTCGCGGAGACAAGACGCATGACGACGGCCCTCTCGTATACGGTGATCCCGATCTTCGCCGCCGTCCTCGGCGGTCTCCTCACGCTGCTGCGCCGGCCCTCCCACACCACGATCAGCGCCATTCAGCACTTCGCCGCCGGCATCGTCTTCTCGGCGGCGGCGGTGGAGATTCTGCCGCATCTGAAGCACGAAGGCGCGCTCTGGCCGATCGTCGTCGGCGGCGGGCTCGGCGTCGCGGCCATGCTGGGCCTGAAGTCGATCGGCGAGCGAACGGAGGGCAAGATCGGTCTCGTCGCGCTGATCGCCTCCGACCTGCTCATCGACGGCGTGGTGCTCGGCCTGGCCTTCCAGGCGGGCGCCAAGGCAGGACTGTTGCTGACGATCGCTCTGACGATCGAGGTGCTGTTTCTCGCCCTGTCGGTCGCCGCCGAACTGGGCGACGCCCCCGAACGACGTTGGCGCAACGTCGCCACGACGGCCGCGTTGGCGCTGATGATGCCGGTCGGCGTCCTCTTGTCTTCGCCGCTTTCCGCCGCGCCCGAGACGATCATCACCGGCGCCTTCGCCTTCGGCCTCGTGGCGCTGCTCTATCTCGTCACCGAGGAACTGCTCGTCGAGGCCCACGAATCCGGCGACACGCCGTTTGCGACCGCCCTGTTCTTCGTCGGCTTCCTCGCGCTGCTGATCCTCGAGGACACGATCTAGGCCGGCGGCGGACGGCCGGCGTCCGGAGGCCGCGTGAGATCCGAAGCGCCACGGCGCGACGCAGGACGCGGCGGCCACGCCCACACCGAGCACAACAACCTGATTCCGCTTCGAAAAATCGATGAGGATCCGCGCCTTGCCGGCCGGAAGGCCGGCCGAGCGACCCGATTCGACGAGGAGGCCACTCGCGATCGTCGCTCGGCCGACACGACCCGACGTCCCAGGGTGTTTGCGGCGATCCCGGAGCGTCGGGCTCCGAGGCTTTCGTCCCGCCTCTCCGTCCGGGGCGGCCGGTCGGCGAAGGCGCATACGTGGGACGGAGCCCGGCGAAGACCCTAGACGCGCCGGCCGCGAGGGCAAAGCGAATCGCTCGACAACCCGTCGAAATTTCTTCGTGTTCGTAAATCGTTAAGTTTAACGCGCCGGCGCTTCCCGGTTCACGCGGCGCGGGCGACGACGCGGTTGCGGCCCTGTTCCTTGGCGACGTAGAGGCCGTTGTCGGCGCGCTTCAGAATGGTCTCGCAGGTGTCGTCGCCGCTCTCGCGCGCGCCGATGCCGATCGAGATGGTGCGCGGCAGGGGGCGACCGTCGGGCAGGGTGAACGGGTCGGCGGCGACGCGGGCGCGAATGCGCTCGGCGACGACGCCGGCGGCGTCGAGATCGGTGTCCGGCATGATCACCACGAACTCCTCGCCGCCGTAGCGGCAGGCGAGATCGGCGCCGCGGATCGAGCCGCGAATGCGCTCGGCGAGTTCGCGCAGGACGGCGTCGCCGGCGTCGTGACCGTAGCCGTCGTTGACCGATTTGAAGTGGTCCATGTCGGCGATCAGGACGGCGAGGTCGCGACCGTGGCGGTGGGCCTGTTCGAGCGCCTGCTCCATGTGAGTGGCCATGAAGCGGCGATTGTGCAGGCCGGTGAGGCCGTCGGTGACGGCGGCTTCCATGGTCTCGCGCACCGTCTCGCGCAGACGATCGGCGTAGCGCTTGCGCCGGATCTGGGTGGCGACGCGGGCGCCGAGCTCCTGGCGGTCGATCGGGCGGACCAGATAGTCGTTGACGCCGAGATCGAGGCCGCGCAGCAGACGCTGTCGATCCTCCTGCTCGGTGACGAGCAGGATCGGCAACATGCGGGTGCGCTCCAGCGCCCGCATCTGCGAGACGAGGCGCAGGGCGTCGAAATTCGACAGGGCGAGATTGACGATCACCAGATCGAACTCGTCCTCGGCGACGCGGAACAACGCCTGCTGGGCGTCGGTCTCGACGACGACGTCGTGACGCTCGGCGAGCGCGGTCTGGATGCGCTCGAAGCTCGAACGGCGATCGTCGACGACGAGGATGCGGCCGTGCGGGACTTCGGCGAAGAACTGCGGGTCGAGCCCGTCGTCGATGCCGAGATCGCGGCCCGACGCCGAACGCAGACGCAGCTCGTCGGTCAGCGCCTTCAGGCGGACCAGGCTCTTCACCCGGGTGACCAGCGCCGTGTCGTTGAGCGGCTTGGTGAGGAAGTCGTCGGCGCCGGCCTCCAGACCCTTGACGCGGTCGGAGATCTGGTCGAGGGCGGTGACCATCACGACGGGAATGTGCAGGGTGCGCGGATCGGCCTTCAGCCGGCGGCAGACCTCGAAGCCGTCCATGCCGGGCATCATCACGTCGAGCAGCACCAGATCGGGCAGCGTGCGGACGCACTGGGCGATCGCCTCCTCGCCGGAGAGCGCCGTCACCACGTCGAAATACTCCGCGCCGAGGCGCGCCTCGAGCAGTTTGACGTTGGCGGGAATGTCGTCGACGACCAGAACGCGACCCGTCATTTCAACTCACCCGACCCTTCACGCATCACCGAGATAGGATTTCACCGTCTCCAGGAACTTGGCCACCGAGATCGGCTTGGAGATGTAGGCCTCGCAACCGCCCTGGCGGATCCGTTCCTCGTCGCCCTTCATGGCGAAGGCGGTCACCGCGATCACCGGGATGGCGCGCAGATCGTCGTCCTCCTTCAGCCACTTGGTGACTTCGAGGCCGGAGACCTCGGGAAGCTGGATGTCCATCAGAATGAGATCGGGGCGTTCGGCGCGGGCCACCGACATGGCGTCGAAGCCGTTGCGCGACTGCAACGTCCGATAGCCGTGCGCCTCCAGCAGATCGTGGAAGAGCTTCATGTTGAGCTCGTTGTCCTCCACGATGAGGACCGTCTTCGCCATGTTCCCACTCCCGGACCGAAGATTCGGTCGTCCCCCGACGCGACGTCGTCGATGCAATCCCGTGCGAAGGACGCTAGCATCGATTCCTTAATAAGGAGAATGCCCCGATCATGCGGCGGACCACAGGGTTTCCGAGTCGTGAAGGACTCGGACGGGAAGATGCGATGAAGATCGCGGTGGCGGCTCTCGGGTTTCTCGCCGAGGACGGCGAACTCCTCGGCGCGTTTCTCGGCGCGACCGGGCTCGGCCCGGAGAACCTGCGCGCCGCGGCCGAGGAGCCGACCTTCTTCGTGGCGGTGCTCGAGCATCTGATGAGCGACGACGCGCTGCTCCTCGCCTTCACCGAACGCGAGCGCCTCCGCCCGACCCTGATCGCGGCGGCGCGTCATGCGCTCGATCCGCGCTCCGACTTCGTATGACGATGCGGCTCCTCGCCGATCCGGCGGCGCATCGGCCGAACGGGCGGCCGCTCCTCGTCGTCGACGTCGACGAAGTGGTGCTCGGCTTCATCGCGCCGCTCTCCGCCTTTCTGGAGCGGCACGGATTCCAACTCATGCCGCGATCCTTCGCGATCACCGGCAACGTGACGCGGGCCGGCGGCGGTCAGGCGATCGGCGGCGAGCTCGTTCGCGAGTTGATCGCCGCGTTCTTCGCCCGCGAGGTCGAAAACCAGCCGCCGGTCGAAGGCGCGATCGCGACGCTCGCCCGACTCGCGGCGGCGACCGACCCGGTGTTGCTCACCAACGTTCCGGCGGCGCAGGCGGCGCGGCGGGCGGCGCATCTCGCCGAGCTCGGCGTCGGGGCGCCGATGATCGCCAACGATGGGCCCAAGGGCCCGGCGCTCGCCCGACTGGCGCAGGCCGCGCGGGCCGTCGGCGGCGACGAGCTGCCGGTGATCTTCGTCGACGACGGGCCGAACCATCTCGCCTCGGCGCGCGGCGCGGTCGCCGGCGTCCGGCTCGTCCACTTCGTCGCCGATCCGGTCTGGTTCGCGATGGCCCCGACGGTCGGCGGCACGTGGCTGAAGACCCGCGACTGGGACGCGGTCGAGGCGGCGATCCGCCGTCTTCTCGATGGGGATGAACCGGGCGCGGGCGTTGTCGAGACGGCGCGCGCGCCCTAGGATCGAGGATCCCGCGTCCGTCGTACGAGGCGGATCGATGAGCGCGCCGACCGAACGCCCTTCCCCCGAGCCGTTCCGCCCCCTCGCCTTCTGCCGCGACTGCTTCCGGCCGGCGCGGCCGGGGGCGACGCGTTGCGGGACTTGCGGCAGTCCGCGCCTCCTCGCCCACCCGGAGCTCGATCGGCTGGCGATCGCCCACGTCGACTGCGACGCCTTCTACGCCTCGATCGAGAAGCGCGACGATCCCTCGCTGCAGGACAAGCCGGTGATCGTCGGCGGGGGAAAACGCGGCGTCGTCGCGACCGCCTGCTACATCGCGCGCATCCACGGCGTGCGTTCGGCGATGCCGATGTGGCAGGCTCTGGAGCGTTGTCCGAACGCGGTGGTGATCCGGCCCGACATGGCGAAATACACCCGCGTCGGCCGCGAGATCCGCGCTCTGATGGGCGAGTTGACGCCTCTGGTCGAGCCGTTGTCGATCGACGAGGCCTTTCTCGATCTCTCCGGAACGGAGCTCGTCCATCACGGTTCGCCGGCGACGACGCTCGCCCGATTCGCCAAGCGGGTCGAGACGCAGATCGGGATCAGCCTCTCGGTCGGACTGAGCCACAACAAGTTCCTCGCCAAGATCGCCTCTGACCTCGACAAACCGCGCGGCTTCTCAGTGATCGGCAAGGCGGAGACCGCCGATTTCCTCGCGCCGCGGCCGGTGACGACGATCTGGGGGGTCGGGCGGGCGACGGCGGAGGCGTTGAACGGAATGGGGCTGCGCACCATCGCCGATCTGCGTCGGGCCGAGGAGAGCGATCTCTTCCGCCGCTTCGGCGTGCTCGGCCGGCGGCTGAAGGAACTGGCCGACGGCGTCGATCGGCGCGTCGTCGATCCCTCCGAAGAGATCAAGTCGATCTCGAACGAGCTGACGCTCGACACCGACGTCGCCGACTTCCGCGAGCTCGAGAAGATCCTGTTCCGGCTTTCGACCAAGGTGTCGGGGCGGCTGAAGGCGTCCGGCCACGGCGGCTTCACGGTGCAGCTGAAATTGAAGACGCCGGACTTCAAGGGGCTGACCCGCAACCGCCGCCTCGCCGATCCGACGGCGCTCGCCGACCGGATCTTCCGCACCGCGGCCGATCTCCTCAGGCGCGAGACCGACGGCCGCCGGTTCCGGCTGATCGGCGTCGGGGTCGCCGATCTGACCCCGCTCGAATTCTGTGATCCGCCCGATCTCGTCGACGAGGGCGCCGGGCGTCGCGCCAAGGCGGAGGCCGCGATCGACGACCTACGCCGGCGATTCGGCGCGGACGTGGTCGAGCAGGGGCTGGTCTTCACGCCGCGGCCGAAACCGTCGCCGAAGGGCGGCGATCAGGGGCAGGACGCGGCTGGCAACGCCTCGAGCGACGACAAGTCGGCGCGCAGGACGAAGGAGCCGTAGTCGAAGCGCATCCGACGCGACACGCCGTTGTCATAGAGCAGGAAGCGCAGCTGATAGTCCGGGGTCGCCTCGCCGGCCGACTTGGCGGCGAGATCGAAGAAGGCGATCTCCACCGGCCAGCGGCGATGTCCGGCGAGGAGGTCGGAACGCGCCGCCGGCTCGTCGGGTTCGGCGTCGTCGGGTTCGCTCGCCTCGCGGCCGATCGCGATCGACGTGCGATAGGTCTTCTCGCCGCGATCGGAGCCGTCGTAGAGATCGATCTCGGCGAAGCTCTTGCCGGCTTCGGCCAAGGCGACGATCTCGCGCATGTGGGCGGTGGGAAAGCGCACGGCGGCGGGAAGGACGACGTCCTTTTCCTCGGGACGATCGAGATGGACGCGGATCGACTCGCCGTCGCGCACGGCGTGGCCCTTGCTCTCCTCGGTCACGGCGCCGTCGAGGCGGGTCTCGTTGACGAAGTCGAAGCTCTTGCCGTCGCCGGCTTCGAAATTGGTGGTGCGCAGGTCGGTCAGCCGCGACGCCCCCTCGGTCGGATCGAGCCGCGTGACCATTCGGAACCGACTGGCCCAGCCCTCGCAGACCGATCCGGAGAATTCGTAGACGAGACGCCCGGAGGCGGCGGCGACCTCGGAGCGGTCGGTCCGATCGGCGAGCCGCATCTCGTAGACGGCGCGATGTCCGGCGAAGACCGGACCGGCGGGCGCGGCGTCTGCGGCGCAGACGCCGGCGAGGAGAAAGACGACCGAGGCGAGGAGAGAACGCGACGACCAGAGAGACGACATCGAAGGGGAAACTCCGAGAGGCGACACCGCCGCGGACCGCGGCGAAGCTTCTACATGCCCTCCGATCGCGGCGATTTCAACGCGACGTTCGCCGCGCCGGGCCGCCCTGCGCCGCGATCGATTGCCGCCGAGCCGCAAATCCGCCAAGAAGGACGGCGTCCCGCCGGCCCGCCGGCCCCCGACCGGAGATCTCCCCATGAGCGCCATCGAAACCCGTCTGAAGGACCTCGGCATCGAGCTGCCGACCCCGGCCGCGCCGGCCGCCAACTACGTTCCCTTCGTCAAGACGGGCAATCTCCTCTTCGTCTCCGGCCAGATCCCGATGGGCGCGAAGGGCATCGAATTCGTCGGCAAGCTCGGCGAGGACGCCGACGTCGAGTTCGGCCGGGCGGCGGCGAAGCTCTGCGCGATCAATCTGATCGCCCAGGTGAAGGCGGCGACCGGCGACCTCGAGAAGCTCGTCCGTGTGGTGAAGCTGACCGGCTTCGTCAATTCGTCACTCACGTTCGGCGATCATCCCAAGGTGGTCAACGGCGCCTCCGATCTGATGGTCGAGGTGTTCGGCGATCGCGGTCGTCACTCCCGCTCGGCGGTCGGCGTGGCGGCGCTGCCCTTCGGCGTCGCGGTCGAGATCGAGGGCATCTTCGAGATCGCCTGACGTCCCATCCGGAGGCTTCGATGGACTTTTCCTGGCTCACCCGCCGCCCGATCGCCCATCGCGGCCTGCACGACGCCTCGCGCGGCGTCGTCGAGAACACGCTCGCCGCCGCCCGCGCGGCGGTCGAGCGCGGCTACTCGATCGAATGCGACGTGCTGCTCTCGGCCGACGAGGAGGTCGTGGTCTTTCACGACGACACGCTCGAACGGCTGACCCATGCGGAAGGCCGGGTCGCCGACCGCACCTTCGCCGAGATCGCGGCGCTGGAGATGCGTGGCACGACGGAGAAGATCCCGTCGCTGTCGCACCTCATCGAGACGATCGGCGGGCGCGTCGGTCTCGTCATCGAGCTGAAGAGCGAATTCGGAGCGACGGTGGAAGACCGCCTCGCCGAGAAGGTGGCGGCGGCGCTCGCCGGCTACGCCGGACCGGTCGTCACCAAGTCGTTCGATCCGCGCCTGATCCCGGCGGCGCGACGGCGCATGCCCGAGATCGCTCACGGCATCGTCGCGGAGCGGGCGATCGAGCCCAAATGGTACGGCGGCATGGGGGCTTGGCGGCGCGCCGCGCTGACCCATCTCCTGCACGCGCCGTGGTCGCGGCCCGACTTCGTCTCCTATTCGATCCGCGATCTGCCCGCCCCCGGCCCCACCCTCGCCCGCCGCCTGTTCGGACGGCCGGTGATCACCTGGACGGTGCGCTCCCCGGCGGACGCCGCCAAGGCGGCGAACTACGCCGACCAGATCGTCTTCGAAGGCTTCGATCCGGACACGGTCGCGTGAGACCCGTGGGGCGCGCTCACGCCGCCCTTTCGTTTCGAGCGCGCCGGGGCCATATCATCGGGCGTGAAGACGTTCGCGCGGCGGTTCGGCCGGCGGACGAGGAGGACGACATGTTCCGCATCTCTCTCGGCGCAGCGACGATGGTTCTGACGGCGGCGCTCGGTGTGGCCGCGGCGACGACGCCGGCCGCGGCTTCGCAGACCCTCGGACGCGACGGGGCGCGAATGCCGGTCGACGTGGTCGGCGGGCCGATCGGCCAACAGTGCACGATCGTGACGACGCAGGATCCGAACGGCTTCATCCGCCGCCGCCGCGTCTGCCGCTGAGCGATTCGTCGAGCGCGAAAAACTTCGGAAAACTTTCTCGACGGCGCTAGAACGCGTCGTCGTTCGGCTCCCGTTCATCTTCGGACGGAGACACTCGCTGCGTCTCGCACGGCGCTCCGCCGAGCACCCACGACGCAGGAGAAAGACATGTTCGCAAAGAGGCTCGTACTCGCAGCGGTCTGCGCCGCGACCCTGTTCAGCGGCGATCTGATGATCGCCCCCGAAGCGCAGGCGGCGGGCGTGACGGCGGGAGCGATGGCGGCCGGCGCCTTCACCGGCGCCGCCACGACGCAACAGGCCGAACCGGCCGCCTACTATTATCGCCGCTATTATCGGCCGTATCGTCGCTGCTGGGTCAGGACCTGGCGGGATCGCTGGGGCTATCTGCATCGCCGCCGCATCTGCCGCTGAAGCGAAGCGTCTCGGCGTCGCCCCGAGGGCGACGTCGAGGTCATCGCCGCAATTCCGCCTCGAGGGCGCCGGACCCTCGACGGTGAAGTTCCGTCGTTTCGGTTTCGACGCCACGACGGTCCACTCGAGAGATCGTCGGATCCCCCGAACGCCAGAGGCCACACACGCATGTTCGCCAAGACCACCCTCGCCGTCGCCGCCTTGGCGACCCTCCTCGTCTCGCAGACCGCCGTGACGCCGGCTCGCGCCGGCGATCCGGGCGCGGCTCTGGCCGCCGGCGCCGCCGGTCTCGTCGGCGGCATGATCCTCGGCGGCGCGCTCGCCGACGGCAATCGTCCGCCGCCGCCGGACGAAGAGGTGATCGTCCGCCGTCGCCCGGCGCGCGTCTACGAAGAGGAAGAAGTCGTCGAGCCGCGTCGCTGCTGGCGCGAGGAGTGGCGGGATCGCTGGGGCGACATCCACACCCGCCGCGTCTGCCGCTGAGCGCGCCGCCGCATTCGACGAGGGCCGATCTCCCCGGAGGTCGGCCTTTCGCGTTCTGTGGGACGAAGATCGAGAGGAGACGAGATGAACGACCCGGAGAGCCTCCGAGACGAAGACATCGCGCTCCACGTCGCCGCGTCGATCGCCGAGATCGACCGCGCCGACTGGGACCGGCTCGCCGGCGCGTCGCCGGGCGGTCGCCCCGGCGACCCGTTCCTCTCCTACGATTTTCTGCAGGCGTTGGAGGCGACCGGCGCGGTCGGCGGCGGTTCGGGCTGGCATTCGCGCCACCTGCGGCTCGACGGGATCGACGGACGGCCTCGGGCCGTCGCGCCGGTCTTCCTGAAGGGCCACAGCCAGGGCGAATACGTCTTCGACCACGGTTGGGCGCAGGCCTATGAGCGCGCCGGCGGGCGCTATTATCCGAAGCTCCAGGTGAGCGTGCCGTTCACGCCGGTGCCGGGACCGCGACTGCTCGCCGCGCCGCAGGACGTCGAGGCGCGGCGGATCCTCGTCGCCGGGCTCGAGGCGATGGTGCGCCAGGGCGGGCTGTCGTCGGCGCATGCGACCTTCCTCACGGAGCGCGACGTCGAGGTCTTCCGCGACGCCGGCTGGTCGCTGCGCCACGATCGGCAGTACCACTTTCCCAATCGCGGCTATCGCGACCATGCCGACTTCCTGTCGACGCTGCTCGGGCGCAAACGCAAGCAGATCCTGCGCGAACGGCGCGAGGCGCAGGCCGGGCTCGACATCGTCGCCCTGACCGGTCCCGACATCGAGGAGCGGCACTGGGACGCCTTCTTCGCCTTCTACATGCACACCGGCGCACGCAAGTGGGGCCGGCCCTATCTGAACCGCGCCTTCTTCGCCGAGATCGGCGCGCGGATGGCCGATCGCTGCCTGTTGGTGCTGGCGCTCGACCAGGCCCGACCGATCGCCGGCGCGCTCAACTTCATCGGCGACGAGGCGCTCTACGGGCGCTGGTGGGGGGCGGTCGAGGAGCGGCCGTTCCTGCATTTCGAGGTCTGCTATCATCAGGCGATCGACTGGGCGATCGCGCACGGGCTCGCCCGCGTGGAGGCGGGCGCGCAGGGCGAACACAAGATCGCCCGTGGCTATCTGCCGGTGACCACGACGTCGGCGCATTTCATCGCCGATCCCGGCTTCCGCGCCGCCGTCGACCGTTTTCTGGAGCGCGAGCGGGCCGACGGCGCGGCGATCGACGAGGAGCTCGAAACGCTGTCGCCCTACGCCGATCGGCCGCGGACGACGTGATCTCCCCGGCTTGACCCCTCCCCGCCTTCCGGCGAAGACTGCCGCGACCCAGCCAGCGACGAGGCCCCTCATGACCCCCGCCTACGACGACAGCAACGTCTTCGCCAAGATCCTGCGTGGCGAGATCCCCGCCCATGTCGTCTACGAGGACGCCGACACCCTCGCCTTCATGGACGTCATGCCGGCGGTCGACGGCCACGTGCTGGTCATCCCGAAGGCGGCGGCGCGCAACATCCTCGACATCGCTCCGGCCGATCTCGCCGCGGTGACGGCGACGGTGCAGAAGCTCGCGATCGCGGTGAAGGCGGCGTTCCTCGCCGACGGCGTGACGATCCAGCAGTTCAACGAGACGGCCGGCGGACAGGAGGTGTTCCATCTCCATGTCCACGTGATGCCGCGGCAGGCGGCCGACCAGGTGCGCAAGCTGCCGCGTCCCTTCGCCGATCAGAAGATTCTCGCCGCCCACGCCGACAAGATCCGCGCAGCGCTGGCGTGATCGACGCGCCGACGGCGCTCGGGAGCGGTTTCAGATCGGCTTGAATCTGGCGGCAACTCGCTCCACTTCTCTCGGAGGGCGCGTTCTCCACGGTCGACCGGATCGGAACCTGCTCCAGGAGGAAGACGCGATGATCGTCGGATTGGTCGTCTGGATCGTGATCGGCGCGGTCGCCGGTTGGCTCGCCGGGGTGCTGGTGCGTGGCGGCGGCTTCGGCTTCGTCGCCAACGCGGCGCTCGGCATCGTCGGCGCGGCGGTGGCCGGCTTCTTGTTGCCGCGGCTCGGCTTCTTCCTCGGTCACGGGCTCGTCGGCGAGATCCTTCGCTCGGCGATCGGCGCGGTGATCGTGCTGTTGATCCTGTCGATCGTGCCGAAACTCTCCCGCTGAGGCGCGGGGCTCACAGGTCCGCCCAGGCGCCGGCGAAGAAGGCGGCCTCACCCGTCGCGACGCCGATCGACACCGATTCGCCGGCCAAGCGGTACGCCGCGAAGCCGCAGGCGATCGAGCCCAGCCGCAGCGCCAGACTGGTCGAGGCGAGATCGCCGCCGGGCTGCAGGACCAGTTGCGCGATGACGCCGGCCACCAGCGCGGTAGCGACCGATCGGACGATGGTGAAGAGCCGGCTCGTCTCGGTGAGGCGGCCGGAGAAGGCGACGCCGAGCAGACGCCATGCGTCGTTGGCGGCCCAACCGGCGAGGATCAGGAAGACCCAGGGCCACCACCAGACGTCGAAGGCGTGATAGGACAACCCGTTCATCGCGCTCCCTCCTCTTCGACCAAGGCGACCTCGACCAGGGCGGCGGGGTCGGCCGGGCCGAACGTCGAGGGCGGGAGGTCGGCCTCGACGGACTTCAGCCGCGATCCGATGACATGGGCGGCGAGCCCGCCGACGAGGCCGGTGAGGAGCAGATCGAGGTTCGGCGCGAGCGCATGCATCGCCGGGGCGATCGCCATGCCGAAGATCAACGCCAACCGTTCGGTCGGGCTCGTCCGCGCCGCGTTCCACAGCGACAGGGCGAAATAGAGCGGCATCAGGAGCACGAGGCCGGCGGCGGCGAGCGGCGGCAGCTTCGCCGCGGCGAGCCAGGCGGCCGCGGCCACGCCCATGTTGAAGACGGTGAGCGTCACCGCGAAGCCGGCGAAATAGGGCGCGCGGCCCTCGCGCGGCAGATCCGGAAGTTTCGTCATGCCGAACACCCAGGCGGTGATGGCGACGAAGTGGGAGAGCGCGTAGAGCGCCCATTTCGGTGTCTTTTCGGCGCGCAGGATCGGGATCAGCGCCATCGTCATCGGCATCAGCCGCGCGGCGGAGAGCGCCACGGCGAACATGGTGGCGAGCAGCGGCGCGCCGGCCTGGATCGCGCCGACCACCACGATCATCGAGGGCAGCGCCCAGACGAAGGCGACCAGGAACACCGTCTCGGCCAGACCGACGCCGGAGGCGTGGGCGAGGCCGCCGAAGCCGGTGAAGGCGGCGATCAGGATCACCGCCGGCAGCGAGACGAACTGTCTCTGCCCGGCGAGAAACCAACCGAAGGCGGAGGTCGGAGGCGGAGACACGGAGTCGGCAGGCATGAGGCGACCGGATCGGGGGATACGAAAGTTCAATCTAACAGTCCCGGTCGGTCGCGGTCATCGCCTCTTGCATTGCCGCCGCCCACTTTCCGGCCGTGCGCGGCGTTCTTCCCGCGCCCGACACGCATCCGACATGGAGTTCGTGCAGAGGAAGACGCTCATCCGCTCGCGGAGGCGCACGATGTCGACCGTCCTTCTACGCTTGGCCGAACCGGCCATCGCCCCACTTCGGGTGATCGTCGCCCTGCCCTTCGACACCGATCGGCGTCGTTTCCTCGGCCATCGCGTGGATGGCGCCCGCGTCCGTCGGATCGCGGCGCACAACGGCGTCCAGAAGGCGCTCGTTCTCGACGTGGAGCGGCCGGACGAACTCGCGGTCGCCTTCGACTTCGACGATCGGCCGGGCGCGTGGGACGAAGGCGTCTTCACCCCCACCGGCGGTCGTCACGAGACGCCGTCGGCGGAGCTCGTCGCGACGATGTCCGAGATCGCTCCCGTCGACCTTCCTCCGCACCGACGGGTCGAGCGGATCGTCGCCCATGTCGAGACGCGGTTCACCTATGGAACGCGGGCGGTGGGGCTCGGCGACGACACGGCGGCGATGCCGGTGCTGGCCTGCGACGTCCATCTCGGCACCTGCGTCGACACCCACAGCTATGCGGTCGCGGCGATGCGGGCGGCCGGATTTTCGGCGGCCTATGTGAGCGGCGTGTTCTTTCCGGCCGGAGAGACCGAAGCGTCGCCCGGCCACTGCTGGTTCGTGGTGCGGGTCGGCGCCGAAATCCAGACTTGGGACGTGTCCCATTTCCTCAAATACGATCTCGGGCCGGTGCGGCTGGTCGACGATCCGAAGCCCGGCCGGCGTCACGCCCTGAGCGCCGGGCGCGATCTTCGCTTCACGATCGACGGACGTGTGATCGAAGCGACGAGGCTCTCCGGCTTCCTGGCGCTCGACGCTGGCGCGGCCCAACCACTCGCCACACGAGCGACGGTGTCGTCGGAGGCGTGAAGGACCGGCCGGATCCAGTCGGCGCTCGATCACGGCGTGGAACGAGACGCGGATCCCGACCGCGCCTCGTCCGAAGCCTCGTCAGCCCTGCGGCTGCTTCTTGACCACGGCGCGGGTCTTGGCCGGGATCGGCAGGCCGGTCTTGGCCTTCTTGGCGCGCGCCGCCCTCTTGGCCTTCACCTCCGGCTCCGCCGTGGGAGCGGCGACGGCGGTGACGGCGGGGATCGATTCGAGCTTCAACTCGTCCTTGCCGTCCTCGCCCTTGCCGACCGTGACCTTGACGACGCCGCCGCGCTTCAGTTTGCCGAACAGGACCTCGTCGGCGAGAGGCTTCTTGATGTGCTCCTGGATGACGCGGCCGAGCGGACGCGCGCCCATCTGGCGATCGTAGCCGTGGGTGGCGAGCCAATCGGTCGCCGCCTCGTCGAGTTCGAAGGTGACGTTGCGATCGGCGAGCTGCGCCTCGAGCTGCATCACGAACTTCGAGACGACCTGACGGATCACCTCGAGCGGCAGGTTGGCGAAGTTCACCGTCGCATCGAGCCGGTTGCGGAACTCCGGCGTGAACAGGCGGTTGATCGCCTCGGTGTCCTCGCCCTCGCGCACCACCCGGTTGAAGCCGATCGGCGCCTTGGCGAGATCGGCCGCGCCCGCATTGGTCGTCATGATCAAGATGACGTTGCGGAAGTCGACCTTCTTGCCGTTGTGGTCGGTCAGGCTGCCGTGATCCATCACCTGCAGGAGGATGTTGAAGAGATCCGGATGGGCCTTCTCGATCTCGTCGAGCAACAGGACGCAGTGCGGATGCTGGTCGACGCCGTCGGTGAGCAGGCCGCCCTGGTCGAAGCCGACGTAGCCGGGAGGCGCGCCGATGAGCCGCGAGACGGTGTGCCGCTCCATGTATTCCGACATGTCGAAGCGCAGCATCTCGACGCCGAGCAGCTTGGCGAGCTGCTTCGCGACCTCGGTCTTGCCGACGCCGGTCGGGCCGGCGAAGAGGTAGCAGCCGATCGGCTTCTCCGGTTCGCGCAGGCCGGCGCGAGCGAGCTTGATCGCGGCGGAGAGCGTTTCGATCGCCTTGTCCTGACCGTAGACGACCCGCTTCAGGTTCGACTGGAGATGCTCCAGCACCTGGGCGTCGTCCTTCGACACCGACTTCGGCGGGATCCGCGCCATGGTGGCGATGGTCTCTTCGATCTCCTTGACGCCGATCACCTTGCGACGCTTCGATTCGACGACCAGCATCTGCGCCGCGCCGGACTCGTCGATCACGTCGATCGCCTTGTCGGGAAGCTTGCGATCGGAGATGTAGCGGGCGGCGAGCTCCACCGCCGCCTTGATGGCGTCGTGGGTGTAGCGGACCTTGTGGTGCTCCTCGAAATAGGGCTTCAGCCCTTCGAGGATGGCGATGGCGTCGGGCACCGTCGGCTCGTTGACGTCGATCTTCTGGAAGCGGCGGACGAGGGCCCGGTCCTTCTCGAAGAACTGACGATATTCCTTGTAGGTGGTCGAGCCGATGCAGCGCACGTTGCCGGAGGCGAGCGCCGGCTTGAGCAGGTTGGAGGCGTCCATCGCGCCGCCGGAGGTGGCGCCGGCGCCGATCACCGTGTGGATCTCGTCGATGAACATGATCGCGCCGGGGTATTCCTCGATCTCCTTGACGACCTGCTTCAGGCGCTCCTCGAAGTCGCCGCGATAGCGGGTGCCGGCGAGCAGCGCGCCCATGTCGAGGGCGAAGACCGTCGCGCCCTTGAGCACGTCGGGCACTTCGCCCTTGACGATGCGGCGGGCGAGGCCTTCGGCGATCGCGGTCTTGCCGACGCCGGGATCGCCGACGTAGAGCGGGTTGTTCTTCGACCGGCGGCAGAGCACCTGGATGGTGCGCGCGATTTCGGAATCGCGGCCGATCAGCGGGTCGATCTTGCCCTTGGTCGCCTTGTCGTTGAGGTTGACGCAATAGGCTTCGAGGGCGTCGGTCTTCTTCTTGGTCTCGGCGGCGGTTTCCGTGGTCGACATGTCTTCCTCCGCTCCGCGAGGGGGCCGAGCCTCCGACATGCCGGCACGCTTGGCTATGCCGTGGCTGATGTAGTTGACCGCGTCGTAGCGGGTCATGTCCTGCTCTTGCAGGAAATAGGCCGCATGGGACTCGCGCTCGGCGAAAATCGCGACGAGGACGTTGGCGCCGGTCACTTCCTCGCGTCCGGAGGACTGGACGTGGATCACCGCGCGCTGGATGACGCGCTGGAAGCCGGCGGTCGGCTTGGCGTCGTCTTCGCCCTCGGCGACGAGATTCTCCAGCTCGGTGTCGATGTATTCGATCAGATTGCGACGCAGCACGTCGATGTCGACGTTGCAGGCGCGCATGACGGCGGCCGCGTCCTGATCCTCGATCAGCGCGAGCAGGAGGTGTTCGAGCGTCGCGTACTCCTGGTGACGATCGTTGGCGAAGTGGAGCGCCTGATGAAGCGCCTTCTCGAGGCTGCGGGAAAAGGACGGCACGTGACGAACCTCACTTCTTTTCCATGACGCACTGCAGCGGATGCTGGTTCTTCCGGGCGAAATCCATCACCTGAGTGACCTTGGTCTCGGCCACTTCGTAGGTGAAGATGCCGCATTCCCCCACACCATGGTGGTGGACGTGCAGCATGATGCGCGTGGCCTCCTCGCGGCCCTTGTTGAAGAAGCGCTCGAGCACCAACACGACGAACTCCATCGGCGTGTAGTCGTCGTTGAGCAGCAGCACGCGGTACATGCTGGGCCGCTTCACCTTCGGTCGCGTCTTCGTCACCACCCCTTGATCGGGATCTTCATCCTCGGGGCGGCGGGGGGTATCGGCCATGGTCTTTCGGCACGCATCTTTCGCCTGGGAACGTCCGAGCTCGGCTCGGAGCGGCACGGCGGGTTGATCGGGGCTCACGGCGGAGCCGGTGACGTCTCGGAACGCCGCCCCTCCCGGAAGCGTCGCCTCCGGTGCATATGGGGATGGTTCGAGGATCATTGTAGGGCATGCGGACGACGTCGCAATGGACAGCCGAAGGGCAACCGCTGCCGCTTCCTCGAGCACCACTGATATTTCGCAAGTGCGAAACGCAGAGAGCCCGGTCTTGCGACCGGGCTCTCGAAAAAGTCGGCGGGCGCGGTGACGCGCCGCGGCCTCACTTCGCCTTCGGCATCATCGACTCGAAGGGCTTGGTCATTTCCTTGGCGAGGTCGACGTACAGCTCGCCGATCTTGGTCGACTGGGCGACCATGTTCTCGTACGCCTTCTTGGCGTAATCGGACTGGATCTCGACCACCTTGTCGAGGGTCTTGGCGCCGGCGAGCTGCTCCATCACCGCAGAACCGTCCTCGAAGGACTTCTTGGAGAAGTCGGACATCTCGGTGGCGATGGTCTGAAGACCCTTGGAGAAGGTGGTGAAAGCCTTCTGGGCGTTCTCGACGTTGTCCTTGGCGAGCTTCTGCATGTCTTCGACGGTGTTCATGTGGGCCATCCTCTTGCCGGCGGCGATCCTTCGGATCACCGGATCCCTGAGCGTCGCGGGCCGGGGTATGCATCCCTTCCGCGATGTTGCAGCGCAATATTACATTGAGGAGATTTTCGGTCAATGAAATTTTTTGCAGTGCAACATAGGTAGAATGACGAGGGCGCGGTTTACGGAACATCAACCTCGTCGACGGCATCCTGTCGAGTGTGGACGGGAAGCCACGCCGATCATCGCCTCCCAGAGTATCGGGAGCGTGACGATCCGGTCCTTCGGGTTCGGATCCGGCCGGTTTCCCCGCCTCAGGGCGTTCGGCTTTCGGGGCGGACGACGGCTTCGAGGATCTGAAAGTGCAGTATTCGCGTCTCTTCGAACCGGCTCGCCTGACCAAGGCGTTGCTGATCGGTCTGGCCATCTGTCTGGCGACGGTGTCCTCCGCCGATGCGGGCAAGCGCAAGGTCAGACGATCGCATTCCGCCCATCACGTCGCCCGCTCGAACGACGACGGCGGCATCGCCTCGTCGAGCCGCTACGCGGCCTACGTGGTCGACGACAAGACCGGCAAGGTGCTCTACGCGCGCAACGAGAACGAGCTGCGCCATCCGGCCTCGCTGACCAAGATGATGACCCTCTATCTCCTGTTCGAGGATCTGGAGAAGCGGCGCGTGTCGATGGGCACCCGCTTCACCGTGTCGGCGCACGCCGCCTCGCAGGCGCCCTCCAAACTCGGCTTCCGGCCGGGGCAGACGATTTCCGCGGAAGACGCGATCCGGGCGCTGGTGACCAAGTCGGCCAACGACGTGGCGGTGACGATCGCCGAGAACCTCGGCGGCAGCGAAGCGGCCTTCGCCCGGCGGATGACCGCCACGGCGCGGCGCATCGGCATGAGCCGCTCGACCTTCTACAACGCCTCCGGCCTGCCCAATTCCTCCCAGTACACGACCGCTCACGACATGGTGGTGCTCGGACGCGCGCTGCAGGAGCGCTTCCCGAACCAGTACAGGTTCTTCGCGACGCGCAGCTTCGACTGGGGCGGGCAGACGATCGGCAATCACAATCGCCTGCTCTATCGCCTCGACGGCATCGACGGCATCAAGACCGGCTACACCGAGGCCTCGGGCTTCAATCTCGTCTCCTCGCTCCGGCGCGACAACCGCCATCTCGTCGCCGCGGTGATGGGCGGTTCGTCGGCGCGCCAGCGCGACGACCACATGGCCTCGCTCCTGACCCGCTACGTCGGGTCGGCCAGCGCCGGCGCCAAGGTCTCCACGGTCCTGCGCGGGTCCGGCCGCAGCGCCGACGCGAGCGACGACGACGCCGACGGATCGTTCGACGTCGCGAGCGCGGACGAACCGGCGCCGCTGCCGCCGCCCGCGCCGCCGGCCAAGGCGGACACGCCGGTCGAGCCGCAGGCCTTCGTCGCCGTCGAACGCCCCGAAGCCGCGAAAGCGCCGAGCGAGCCGATCCGGCTCGGTCCGGAAAAGGCCCCGCGCATCGCCAAGTCCGACGTGACGCCGCTGGAGCGCGGCTCGAGCGAGGACACCTCTTCGGCCGACCACGGCGCCGCCGTCGCCATGGCCCGCGCCATTCTCCTGCCGCAGACCCTGCAGCCGCCGGCGACGCCCGCGCCGGCCGCCGAACAACGCGTCGCCCGGCTGGAGCCGGAGGCCGCGCCGGCGCCTTCGCTCGCCACCGCCAAGATCTCGATGGCCGAAGTGGCGGCGCTGACCACGGCGTCGATCCCGCCGCGCAGGACGGTCGAGGCCGCGGCCCCGCCGCAGACGACGGCGTCGACCCGCAGCGGCTGGTTGATCCAGATCGGCGCCTACGACGGCGAGAAGGCGGCGCGCGAAGCGCTCGCCGCGGCGCGCGACAAGGTCGGCGCCAAGCTCTCGCGCGCCGAACCCTTCACCGAGAGCGTCGGCGGCGGCTCCAGCCGTCTGTGGCGCGCCCGGTTCGCCGGATTCAAGGACCAGTCCGCCGCCGACGACGCCTGCAAGGCGTTGAAGCGGAAGAAGGTCGCCTGCCTCGCCATGCGTCAATGATCGGAGGAGCCGCGATGTTTGCCGACCAGCCGATCCTTGGCTTCGTTGATCTTGGCGGCGAGAAAGGTCGAGCCGCCCCGATCGGGATGCACGGCCTTCATGAGACGCCGGTGGGCGTCGCGGACTTCGGTCTCCGTCGCGCCTGGACGAAGGCCGAGAACCTGATGGGCCTCCTCGTCGGTCATCGCGCCCGATCGCGCCGGGCCGCGGCTCCGCGATGCCGCGTCGCCCTCAGCGTGTTCACGCCAGAGGGGCACCCGGCGGTCCATATACGCCTCCAGAAGTGAGCGGCTCTCGAGATCGGACCCGATCTCGCGCCACAGCGCCAGGAGCTCCTCGATCGACAGTCGGGCGAGTTCGCGCCCTTCGAACCGGCCGACCAGGACGCGGCCGGAGAGCACGCCGCTCATCGGATCGAGATCCATTTCGAGCGCCGCCGAGCGCACCGTCGAATGGGCCTTGCCGGCGCCGCGCGGCGCGAAGAGCGCGCCCCAGCGGCCGAGGAACGGACGGACCCACTTCGCGTAGTCGCCGGCGCTCGATCCGGCCAGCGTCAGCGCGAAGACGAAGAGCGGGATCGCCACGACGATGCGTCCGGTCATCAGCATGATCACGGCGAAGGCCATCAGCGCCGCCGCGCCGGCGCGGCGCAGGAGGCGGGCGAGCGAGGCGGGATCGGCGGAGACGAAGCCCTGCGCCAGGACCAGGAGGCCGACCAGGGCGGCGACGCCGAGAAACACCGTGTTCATGGACTCTCCTCGCGAGGCGACGACGGCAGGCATAGCATCGCCCCGCCCGCGCGCCCATCCCTCGCGCGAGAGGCGGCGACGACGATCCCGGCCTCGACGAAATGACATATGGGCATGCGTCGGCGACATCCTTCAATCGATCGAAGCGGTCTTGAAATCGCGGGCGGGCTACCGACATAGTGCCGCGCTGCAAAAAGGCCCCCCCGTCGGGGTCGGATCGGAGAGCCTCATGAGCGAAGCCATTCGCGGGAACGCCTCGGGAGACGTCATGGTCGAAAAGAACCGCCGTCCGACGATCGTGCGCACCATCGCCGATCTCAGGGCTCGGGTGGCGCGTTGGCGCTCGGCCGGCGAGACCGTCGCCATGGTGCCGACGATGGGCGCGCTGCACGACGGCCACCTGTCGCTGGTCGAGGAGGGCTTCCGCCGCGCCGACCACGTGGTGGTGTCGATCTTCGTCAATCCGACCCAGTTCGCCCCGCACGAGGACTTCCAGACCTATCCGCGCACCGAGGCGAGCGACGTCGACAAGCTCGCCGCGCTCGGGACCGACGTGGTCTTCGCGCCGAACGCGCTCGAGATGTACCCGCTCGGCAACGCCACCCGGATCGAGTTGGGCGGGCCGGCGACCGGCCTCGAGAGCGACTTCCGGCCGCATTTCTTCGGCGGCGTGGCGACGATCGTCGCCAAGCTCATCATCGCCTGTGGACCCGACTTCGCGATCTTCGGCGAGAAGGACTATCAGCAGCTCGCCGTGGTGCGGCGGATGGTCGGCGACCTGACGCTGCCGGTGACGATCGTCGGCGGCGAGACGGTGCGTGAGGCCGACGGTCTCGCGATGTCGTCGCGCAACGCCTATCTCTCGCCCGAAGAACGGGCGACCGCGCCGCGACTGGCCGAGGAGATGCGCCGGGTGGCCGAGGTCGCGCGCCGGCGCGGCGACGTCGCCGCGGCCTGCGAGGCGGCGGGACGGGCGCTGATCGAGGCGGGGTTCCGGCAGATCGACTATGTCGCCGTGCGCAACGCGGCGACGCTCGCCGCGCCGTCGGGCGAAGCGGGCGAACCGCTCCGGGTGTTGATGGCGGCCTGGCTCGGACGGACGCGGCTGATCGACAACTGCGCCGTCTGAGATCGCTCGACGCGACGATTTCGACGCGATCGGAGGGCGACTTCCGATCGCGTCTTCGTTTCAGCGGACACGGCCGGCGTGGCCGGTGACGAAATCGACCTGCACCGAGCCCGAAGTTCGGATCGTCGTGTCGCCGAATTGGAAGACGCGGTCGCCGTCCGGCGTCGTCTTCCACTCGCCCTTCGAATCGGTCGTCGGTTTCGCCGTTCGCGGGGCCGGCGGGCGGCAGTCGGTCGGGCGGCCGAAGGCGGGATCGCCGATCGGGCGGCAGGGTTCGGCCGCCAAGACGGGCGTGGCGACGAGGAGAACGGCGACAGCGAGACGGCGCATGGACGAAGCTCCGGGACGGATCCCCTTCTGACCTGCGCTCGCGGCCTTTTCGAGGCGGGTCACAACAGCCCGAGGCCGGCGAGTTCGCGCAGGAATTCGACCGGCAGGTCCTCGACGCCCTCGCCGACGAGGTCGCGCGGCGCGACGGCGGGGTCGAGATAGCGCCACCCCTGGAACGGTCGATAGGGCCGCGCCTCGACTTCGGCGAGCTCGCCGGAGAGGACGATGTCGCAATGGGAGACGCCGCTCGCGTCGGTGACGGCGCGCAGATCGAGGATGGTCTCGCGAACCCGGATCTGTCCCTTGATCACCCAATAGAGCGAGCCGCCGTCGAGGATCTCCTCGACACGCTTCGGCATCATCCGGGTGCGGTGGACGTGCTCGGGCGGCAGACCGCGCCGCTTCTTCTCGGCGAGCGTCGCCGCGATCCATTCGGCGAGATCGTCGAGCCCGTCGCAGCCGACGCAGAGTTTGATCAGGTGGAGCGGCATCGGTTCCTCGTGAGAGGGCGAGACTAGCCCGCCCTCCCCGATCGCGCCACGTCGACGCGTCGGCCGTCCACCGCCGCTTCGCTCAATCCTCGGCCTCGTCGTCGGCGACGATCGCGGTCTCGGCGTCGGCCCCGGCCTTCCAGGCGCGGAAGGCCGGCAAGGCGAAGAGCGCGTCGATCCAGGCGCGGGTCTGCGGGCCGACCGGCCAGGAATAGCCGTCGAGGCGGGCGGCGACCGGCGCATACATGGCGTCGGCGGCGGAGAAGTCGCCGTAGAGGAACGGCCCGGCCGCCCCGAACCGCGCCCGCGCCTCGGCGAACAGCGCCTCGATGCGGGCGACGTCGGCCTTCGCCGCCGCGCCGCCCCGATCCTTCCAGGCGAAGGAGCGGCGCAGGTTCATCGGGCAGGCGGACCGCAGCGCCATGAAGCCGGCGTGCATCTCGTTGGCGATGGCGCGGGCGTGAGCGCGGGCGACGCGGTCCTTCGGCCAGATCGCCAGATCCGGCCGGCTCTCGGCCCAATATTCGATGATCGCCAGGGTCTCCCAGACCCGGACGTCGCCGTCGATCAGGCAGGGCGCCCGGCCGGAGGGCGACCATTCGAGGATGTCGGCCTTGAAGTCGGGCTTCGAGAGGTCGACCGGGATCTCCTCGAAGGGGATGCCGAAATGGGTCGCGACCAGCCACGGGCGCAACGACCAGGACGAATAGCGCTTGTTGGCGATCACCAGTTTCGCGGTCGACATTTCGGATCTCCTCGTCTCCACGCGCTCGAAGAAACCCCGGCGGGATCGCCCCGTCCAACGGAAAGTCCTGACGGGGGGCATCAGCGAAATTGATGCCGGACGCCGTTTCGAAGCTTCGGCCTCACAAAGGTCGACTTTCGTCGTATGAAGGAGACATGAACGCCTTTTCCACCCTCGACGTCTTCGCCTTCGTCTGGTTCGTCGCCGCCTGGCTCGGCTTCGGCTATTTCGTCGATCAGGTCCGGGTCGCCGGGCCGTCGCTGACCCAGTTGATGGACCGCGAACGACGCGCCTGGATGGAGGTGCTGCTGCGCCGCGACAACCGGATCGTCGACAGCGCGATCATGGGGAGCCTGCAGAACGGCACCGCCTTCTTCGCGTCGAGCTCGCTGATCGCGCTCGGGGCGAGCTTCACGCTGCTCAATCAGAGCGAGCGGATGGTGGAGATCTTCAACGATCTGCCGTTCCACGTCGAAGCGAGCCGCGGCGCGCTGGAGGCGAAGATCGTCGGACTGGTGGCGATCTACGGCTACGCCTTCTTCAAATTCGGCTGGGCCTATCGGTTGTTCAACTACACGGCCATTCTGATCGGCGCGGTGCCGCCGGCGAGCGAGCGCGACACGGCCGAGGCCTGGGCGGCGGCGCGGCGGGCGGCGGAGATGCAGATCGACGCCGGCCACCATTTCCATTGGGGCCTGAGGTCGCTGTTCTTCTCGATCGGCTATTTCGGCTGGTTCGTGAACGCCTGGGTGTTCCTGTGCAGCTCGACGCTGATTCTGCTGGTGCTGGCGCGGCGGCAATATCTGTCGCGGGCCCGGGCGGCGCTGATCGCCTCCGGCGTCGAGCCGGATCAGGGCGCGGGAAAGAGCGCGCTGGAGCGCCCGAGCAGCCGATAGGCGACGAGGCCGGTCCATTCGCGGGCCATCACGTCGAAGAGATGCATGCGAGCGGCCATCGAGGTGTTGACGTCGTCGGGGCGCAAGGTCTCGCCGAGGCTCGGCGCGGCGACGACGCCGGTCCAGCCGGCGGCGCGGAAGGCGCCGATCGAGCGCGGCATGTGCCAAGCCGGGGTCACGAGCAGCCAACGCGCGCCCGGCGCGGGCTGGACCATCCGATGGGAGAACGTCGCGTTTTCCCAGGTGGTGCGCGAGCGACGTTCTAGGATCAGGCGATCGGAGGGAATGCCCCGCGCGACCAGGATGCGCGCCATCGTGCCGGCTTCGGAGAGATCGAGACCGTCGGAGGCGATCGTGCCGGTGCCGGACAGGACGATCGGAACATCGGGCCAACGCTGGGCGAGCCGGAGGGTCTCATCGATCGCCTCCGACCCCATGCCGTATTTCGGTTGGCCGGTCTGGAGCTCCGTCACCCCGTCGACGACGCCGCCGATGAAGATGATCCCAGCCGGCGCCGGGGCATTTTCGGCGAGACGGGGGAACCGCGTCTCGAGGCCGGACGCGATGCCACGCCACGCCTCGGGTCGTCCGGTGACGCCGAAGAGAATGGTCGCGACGACGACGAGGCCGAGGCCGAGCCGGCGCAGCCGCGGTCGGCTTCCTGCCAGAACCAGCGCGACGACGCCGAGGACGAGGCCGACGAAGATCAGAGACGAAGGAAAGGTCAGATAGCCGAGCAACTTTCCGATCTTGAAGCCCATCGCGCCCTCGCTTTCGTCCCTCTAAACGCGAAGGGCCTCTTTCGAGGCCCTTCGTCCGGTCGTTTCGATCCGATCAGGCGAGGTCGGCGGTGGACTTGATCACCTTGGCGCAGAGGCCGTAGGCGATCGCCTCCTCCGGGCCCATCCAGAAGTCGCGATCGGTGTCCTTGGCGATGCGCTCCAGCGGCTGGCCGGTGGCGTCGGCGAAGATCTGGTTCAGGCGGTCGCGCATCTTGATGATCTCGCGGGCCTGGATCTCGATGTCGGTGGCCGGGCCGCCGGCGCCGCCGGACGGTTGATGCAGCAGGAAGCGGGTGTTGGGCAGGCAGAAGCGCCGCTCCTTGGGCACCGAGACGTAGATCAACGCGCCGGCCGAGGCGACCCAACCGACGCCGATCATGTTCACCGGCGCGGAGATGAAACCGATCATGTCGTGGATCATGTCGCCGGATTCGACGTGGCCGCCGGGCGAGCAGACGATCACGTTGATCGGATCCTTGGAGACCTGCGCCAGGGCGAGCAGCCGCGCGGTGACGTCGCGGGCGAGCTCCTGGGTGATCGAGCCGGTGATCAGCACCGTGCGGGCGTCGAAGAGGTGTTTGTCGACCGGCACCGATTGCGGCGTCTTGGTCTTCTCCTCGTCCTCTTCCTCTTCGTCGAGGCGGGTGTACCAGTAGGTCTTGGGGGTCTTGATCATGGCGCGTCCGAGCGAGAACGAGAGATCGTGGGTCGCTTCAGATGTAATGTCCGATCGGAGACGTGTCGAGGCCACTTCGCGGCGCGGGGCGTCGGGGATCGTCGGAGAGCCCATAAACGACTTCAATATCTACGGATATGTATTTGTATCATATCGATATTTTATTTTTTCACCATGACCGTCGCGCCATAGGTCTCCATCGCGTAGGATCGTTCCGCGCAGTCCGGATCGTGAGGGAACGTGGGCGCGCGATCGGAGGACGGTCCATGTGGGAGTTCTCGATTCTGCGCGCGATCGGGCTGGTCGCGGCGACTTGGCCGTTCACGGCGCTCCGTCTTCTCGTCTTTCTCGCCACGACCGCCGCCTTCGTGGCGACGACCTCGACCGGGGCCGGGATCGGCTGGGGCGTCGGTCATATCGGCGACGCCGACTTCCGCCACATGGCGACCTTCTGGGGCGGCGTGATCGGCTTCGGCGGGGCGAGCGTCGTGCTGTGGGGCTTTCGCGAATATTTCACCTGGATGGTGGTCGCCGGCCATGTCGCGGCGCTTTCCGCCGCCTTCGAGGGCCGGCCGCTGCCCTCCGGCCGCGCCCAGATCGCGGCCGCGATCGAGATGGTGAAGAACCGGTTCGGCGAGGTGCATGCGCTGTTCGTGCTCGATCAGGCGATCAAGGCGTCGGTCGGGGCGGTGACGCGGCTCTTCGATGGATTGGCCGCCTTCACCGGCCTGCCGGGGCTCGAAGGGCTCGTCCGCCTCGTCGGCGCGGTCTTGCGGATGTCGACGACCTTCCTCGACGAACTCGTGCTGGCGCGGGCGCTGATCACCCGGTCCGACGACGCCTGGGGCAACGCCCGCTCCTCGATCGTGCTCTATGCGCAGAACGCCGGGCCGATCCTGAAGAATGCGGTCTGGCTGACGCTCTTCCGCTTCGTCGGGACGATCGTGCTCTTCGTCGTGCTGATCGGGCCGGCCGGAGCGCTCGTCTGGTTCGCGCCGGGCGCGGCGACCGGCTGGGCGATGCTGGCCTCGCTCGGCCTCGCCCTCGGCCTGCGCGCCGCGGTGCTCGACCCATTCTGCATCGCCTGTCTGATGCAGGCGTGGTTCGCCCGGATCGAAGGCGAAACGCCGGACCCGGCCTGGGAGGCCCGGCTCGACGACGCGTCGAAGCCGTTCCGCGAGATGGGAGCGCGAGCGAGATCCGCCTTCGGCGCGTGAGGCCTCACTTGCCGAAGCAGATCTTCACGAAGGTCTTCAAGGGTTCGGCGACGCCGTGGCGCGGCAATTCCTCCTCGAGCGGGATCTGCATCGGGTCGAACGGCTCGATCGCCGCGACGATCGGCCCAGGCGCCTCGAGCACCGGCAGAAGTTCCTTCTTCAGCGCCTTCAGCGAGGCCGCGTCGAGATCACGATAGCCGGTGAAGCCGAGGACGCCGAAACCGTCGGTTTCGACCCGCCCGGCGATCCGGAATTCGGCGTCGGCGACGAGGAGGGCGAGTTCGGCCGGGCCGGCGACCGACTTCAGGCCGGGAAACCCCTGCGCATAGATCGCGAATTCGTCGGCGTCGCGCAGGCAGGCGATGGTGAGAAGGCGGGGGCCGCCCTCGCTCGGCGTATAGTGGAGGAAGGCGCGCCGGCGCGGATCCGTGCCGACCGACCAGCCGGCCCGATCGCCGTCGTCGGCGTGAACAGACGGCGCGAGGCCGACGAGGAACGCGACGAGCCCGAAGAGGGCGAACAGGAGACGAGCGGACGTCATGGCGACCTCCCTCCCCGCGGCGCGACCCGACGCGCGCCGGGATCAGTCGAGGAACGGCAAGCCGGCGCAGATCAGCCGGCCCGACGCGCCGTCGATCACCAGCCATCCGTCGATCGCGCCTTCGGGGTTGGTCTTCGGTCGATCGATGTGGACGTGGAAGCTCCACACCTGCGAGGCGCCGCCGCCGCAGATGCTCTCGCGGCGCGGTCCGAGCTTGCGATCGACGATGTTGCGAGCGACTTCGGACGGCGTGTCGCCATAAGGATCGCCCTGCAGGATAGCGACCGCCTTGGCCAACGCCGCCTTCTCCGAGAGCGGTTCGGCGGCGAAGGCCGGCGCGGCCAGGAGGCCGGCGGTAAGACCGGCGGCGAGAAGGAACGATCCGCGCATGACGACCTCCCGACATCGACGAAATCGTCGATCGTGGCGGAAGTCTACCGCACCCTGTCGCCCGCCGCCTTGATCCGCCGCATGCGCGGGGATCAGGCGGTCCGTTCGAAGATCTGGCGGCCGATCAGCATGCGGCGGATCTCGCTCGTGCCCGCGCCGATCTCGTAGAGCTTGGCGTCGCGCAGCAGGCGGCCGGTCGGGCTCTCGTTGACGTAGCCCATGCCGCCGAGGAGCTGGATCGCGTCGAGCGCCGCCTTGGTGGCGCGTTCGGCGGCGAAGAGGATGGCGCCGGCGGAATCCTCGCGCGTCGTCTTGCCGCGATCGCAGGACTTGGCGACCGCATAGACGTAGGCGCGGGCCGCGTTGAGTTCGACATACATGTCCGCGACCTTGGCCTGGACCAGCTGGAAGGCGCCGATCGGTTGGCCGAACTGCTTGCGGTCGTGGATGTGCGGGATGACCACGTCGAGCGCGGCCTGGGCGATGCCGAGCGGGCCGGCGGCGAGAACGGCGCGCTCGTAGTCGAGGCCGGACATCAGCACGGCGACGCCCCGATTGACCTCGCCGAGGACGTTCTCGGCCGGGACCTCGCAATCGGTGAAGACCAGTTCGCCGGTCTCCGAGCCGCGCATGCCGAGCTTGTCGAGCTTCTGGGCGACGGAGAAGCCGGGGAAGGTCTTTTCCACCAGGAAGGCGGTGATGCCCTTCGGCCCCGCGCTCGGATCGGTCTTGGCGTAGACGATCAGCGTGTCGGCGGAGGGGCCGTTGGTGATCCAGAGTTTCGTGCCGTTGAGGACGTAGCGGTCGCCCTTCTTCTCGGCCCGGAGCTTCATCGAGACGACGTCGGAGCCGGCGCCGGGCTCGGACATGGCGAGCGCGCCGAGATGTTCGCCGGAGACGAGCTTCGGCATGTAACGGGTCTTCTGGTCGCGGCTGCCCCAGCGGCGCAGCTGATTGACGCAGAGGTTCGAGTGCGCGCCGTAGGAGAGGCCGATCGAACCGGAGGCGCGCGAGATCTCCTCGAGCGCCAGACAATGTTCGAGATAGCCGAGGCCGGAGCCGCCCCACTCCTCCTCGACGGTGACGCCGAGCAGGCCGAGCGCGCCCATTTCGGGCCAGAGCTCGCGGGGGAACCAGTCCTCACGATCGACGCGGTCGGCGAGCGGCGCGATCCGGTCCTGCGCGAAGCCGCGCACGGTGTCGCGCAGCATGTCGGCGGTCTCGCCGAGGTCGAAGTCGAACACGGGACCGGAATTCGGAATCATCGGCGTCTCTCCCCTGGCGCGGAGCCCTCTCGGGGGCCCTCGGCGACGCGGGGATTATCGAACGGTCGTTCGTTTTTTGTCAACCTGCGCGGATGGCGAAGATGCGCGCCGCTCGGGCGCGCGCCGCCCGAAAATCGACCCAATCGCCGTCTCGTCTCGCTCTCGAAAGGGGGCCGGATGAGCGATTTCGCAGCGACGAGCGACGTGTTCGCGCCGGCTCCCTCGCGCGGGACGCCGCGCCGTCTCATCGTCGCGTCGCTCGCCCTGCATCTCGCGGCCTTCGCCTTCCTCGTTCTCGTTCGGCCGCCACGGCTTCCGGTGGCGGCGGGCGACGGCGGCATCGCGGTCGAGATCGTGGCGGCGACGCCCTCGCCGATCGCCGAGCGAGCCGCATCGCCCGTCCCGTCCCTACCCGCTCCGCCACCGGCGCCGACCGAGACCGGCGCGCCGGCGGAGGCCGCCGCCCCGACGCCGCCGGTCGAGGCGAAGCCCAAGACGTCGGCGCCGAGCCCCGCCGCCGACGGGATGATCGAAGCGAAGCGGCTCCTCTCGGCGCGGGTGCTCGCCGATCCGCGCAGCCGGCCGGCGCGCGAGGCGTTGCGGCAGTTCGCCGGCGACGATCGGATCCGGCAGCTCTGCGGCTTCGAAGCGATGGAGCAGATTCGCGCCGCCACGCCCTCGCTGCAGCCGGAACAGGTGATCGCCGACGCCCTCGCCGAGGCGACGGGATCGGGCGCGGCGATCGAGGCGTCGGGCGCGGCGGTTCTGGTGAGCGGACGCTGGCGGCGGCTCGCCTTTCGCTGCGAATTAACGGCGGGGCTCGACGCGGTCGCCCGCTTCGCCTTCCGCCTCGGTCCGGAAATCTCGGCGGCCGAGCGACGCCGTCACGATCTGCCGCTCGGCGGCGATCTCGATTGATCCCCGACGGCGACGGCGTTGCGGCGTGACAGCTGGACGCCGCCGAGGACCAGGGCCATCGCCAGGGCGAGCGTCCAGGAGAGCGTCTCGCCCAGGACGAAGGCGGCGATCAGCAGGCTGGTCAACGGTTGGGCGAACTGGATCGGCGCGATGCGGGCCGCGCCGCCGCGGTCGAGCGCCCAGAACCAGGCGGCGTAGCCGGCGACGGTGCAGAGCACGGCGAGCGTGACGAGCGCCGCCCAGCCGGTCGTCGTCAATCCGGCGAGGCTCGGTACGACGAAGGGCGCGGCCGGCAGGACGGCGAGCGCGCCGACGAGGATCGACCAGACGATCGCCCCGAAGAGCCCGGTCTCGCCGGCGAGCCGCGCGCCGGCGACGTAGCCGACGCTGACGGTCAGTGTCGCGGCGACCAGGATCAGGTCGCCGGCGAGCGTCGCCGTCGCCGCGCCGCCGGGTTCGCGGCCGAGGATCAGCACGACGACGCCGGCGAGAGAGACCGAGCAACCGGCCCACCAACCGGCGCGCGGCCAGCGCCGCGACAGGAGAAACTGCAGGATCCCCGTCGCCACCGGCGCGGCGGCGAAGATCAGGGCGGCATGCGCCGTGGTCGTCCGTGCGACGCCGAGCCCCTGTAGGACGAAGGAGGCGGCGAAGCCGACGACGCCGCTCGCCAGCAGGGCGAGGCGGGCGGTCCGCGAGGTCGGAAACCGCGGCGGCGCGATCAGAAACAGCGGCGTCAGCGCCAGGGCGGAGACCAACAAACGCGCGACACCGACGAAGGCCGGCGGTATGTCTCGGGCGACGAAGGCGGTGGCGGCCGGCGTCGTGCCCCAGATCGCGACGGCGAGGCCGCCGACGAGAAGGGGCATGACCGCCTCCGATCGACGCGAGCGGACGCCATGGGGATCGCGTTCGTGGTTCATAGTTTCCACGGTGGCAACTATAATCGTCACCGTCAAGGGTGAGCGCATGACCGACACGATCGATGTTCCGGGGCGGGTGCGAGCGGCGCGCGAGGGGCGCGGCCTGACGCAGCGCGATCTGGCGCGCCGCGCCGAACTCAGCCACACGACGATCGCCAAGATCGAGCGCGGCGAGATCAATCCGACGATCGCGTCGCTGCAGAAGATCGCCGCCGCGCTGCGTTCGACGGTGGCGGTGCTGCTCTCCGGCGGCGACGAGGAACCCGACCGGCGCGTGTTCCGCCGCGCCGAGCTGACGACGGTGGCGCTCGGCGGCCACACCATCCGCCAGATCGGCCGCCATCTCGGCGGACATGCCCTGCAGATGATGGAGGACACCTACGCCCCCGGCACCGACACCGGCGAGACGATGTTGTCGCATGCCGGCGAGGAGGCCGGGTTCGTGGTGCGGGGGCGGCTCGAACTCACCGTCGCCGGGACGACCGAGACCCTGCAGGCGGGCGACGCCTATCGCTTCGAGAGCCGTCTGCCGCATCGCTTCCGCAACGTCGGCGACGAAGATTGCGTGGTGATCGCGGCGGCGACGCCGCCGAGCCTGTGAGACGCCGCCTCGCCGCTCACGCGACGTGATACCACCAGGTCGCGAAGCCGAGCACGGCGAAGAAGCCGACGCAGTCCGTCACGGTCGTCACGAAGACGCCGGAGATCACCGCCGGGTCGCCGCCGAGCTCGTCGACGACGAGCGGGATCGCGACGCCGGCGAGGCCTGCGGCGATGAGATTGGTCACCATCGCGCCGCCGACGACGAGGCCGAGCTGCCACTCCGAATACCAGAACCACACGGCCAAGCCGACGATCACCGCGAAGGCGAAACCGTTGAGGAAGGCGACCATGATCTCGCGATTGACGAAGCGCGCGAGGTTGAGGCTACCGACCTCGCGGGTGGCGAGCGCGCGCACCGCCACCGTCATGGTCTGCGTGGCGGCGTTGCCGCCCTGCCCGGCCACCACTGGCGCCAGGGCGGCGAGAGCCACGATCTTGGCGATGGTGTCTTCGAACAGGCCGATCACCGAGGCCGCCAGGAAGGCGGTCAGGAGGTTGACGAAGAGCCACTGGAAGCGGTTGCGGGTGGTGTACCAGACGGTGTCGGAGATCTCTTCGTCGCCGACGCCGGCGAGCGCGCGCATGTCTTCTTCGGCCTCTTCCGAGACGACGTCGACGACGTCGTCGGCGGTGACCACGCCGACCAGACGATCGGCGGCGTCGACGATCGGCAGCGAGATCAGGTTGTAGCGGGCGAAGCGATGCGCGACGTCCTCGCGGTCGTCGTCGACCTTGGCGGTGATGCGGTCCTCGTCGACGATGTCGCCGATCGGCGTCAGACGCTTGGTGCGCAGGACCTTGTCGAGCGCGACGGTGCCGACGAGGCGGAAGCCGGAATCGACGACGTGGATCTCGTAGAAGTCGTCCGGCAGATCCTCGGTCTCGCGGCAATAATCGATCACCTGACCGACCGTCCAGATCGGCGGCACCGCGATGAACTCCGTCTGCATCAGACGGCCGGCCGATTCCTCCGGGTAATCGAGCGAGCGGACCAGACCGACGCGTTCGGCGACCGGGATCCGATCGAGGATGGCTTCACGGTCGGCGTCGTCGAGGTCCTCGAGGATGTAGACCGCGTCGTCCGAATCGAGATCGCGGACGCCTTCGACGACGGTTTCGTGCGGCAGGTCCTCGATCAGCTGGACGCGCACCGTCTCGTCGAGTTCGACGAGGGTGGAGAACTCGAAGTCCTCGCCCATCAGGCGGACGAGTTCGGGGCGCTCGTCGACGTCGAGGGCGCCGATCAGTTCGGCGAGATCGGATTCGTGCAGATCGCCGACGAGGTCGTGCAGACGCGCGACGTCCTGAGCCTCGATCGCCTCGGAGACCGCGACGCGAAAGGCGCGGGTCAGATCGCCGTCTTCGTCGCGCGGCTCGGGCACGTCCGCCTCGGGCTCCGGCGGCGGCGGCGGCGCGGCGGGACGGTCGGCGACGGCGATCGCCTCGAGCTCGGGCGCGGCGGACGCGCGGGCGCCGGGGAGAAGGTCTTCAGCGGCCATCGATCCCCTCCCGTTTCGATCGGCGTTCGTCCCGAACGCTCGATCCCACCTCGTCCGTGCCTCGATCTAGCGCCGCGCGTGTCGCCGTGCCAGTCCAAAATGGCGAGACGATGTCGGACCTTGCGTCATTTTCCGGGTTCGCCTTGAAACGGCCTTTTCCAGCCGTCACTGTTCTTGGCCGTTAACGCGACGTTCACGGACTCGACGGTAGCGTGGTTAACGAGACCTTGCGCCACCGTTCGGTTCCGGGCATCTCGAAGGACGCCGTCGACGGCGTCGTTCGGTTTTGCCGTCGCGTCCAGTGGTTCGAGAAAGGGCCGTCGATCCGGAAGGGTCGCGCGGCGCTGCGGTCGTCGTGGCCGTTCGCCCTTCGGGGCGACGTTTCGGAGTGGAACATGCGTCGTTCGTTCGGGCGGACCGGGTCCGCGCTCCTCTTCGGCGTCGCGATCGCCGGTTCGGTCACGCTGCCGGCGGCGTTCGCGCAGGACGCAGGGCCGTTGATGCTCGGTCAGCCGCGCGCGCTCGCGCCGCAGGCCACGCAACCGCGCCTCGTCGAACAGCCGACCACGCCGTCTGCCGCCAAACCGGCCGTCAAGCCGAAGCTCACGGCGAGCGCCACCCCCGCGCCCAAGCCGGGCAATCTCGGCAAGACCGACGCCAAGAAGACCGCCAAGGCCCCCAAGCCGGAGAAGCCGAAGGTCGACGCCTCCGCCGCCCGCGCCGCCAAGCTCGCGGCGATGACCGGACAGACGACGCCGCCGCAGCATCATCACGTCTTCGAAGCGCCGAAGCCGGGAGCTTGCGCCAATCCGAATGCGATCGGCGTGTCGCGCGTCATGAAGGTCGACACGCACGGCGGATTCTACGTCGGCACGACCTATCACACCCGGCTGCCGCTGGAGCCCAAGGAGGTCGTTCTGACCTTCGACGACGGGCCGATGGCCGGGCGCACCGACCGGGTGCTGAAGGCGCTCGACGAGGAATGCACCAAGGCGACCTTCTTCATCGTCGGGCAGATGGCCAAGGCCTATCCGGAAACGCTGCGCAAGACCGCAGCGGCCGGCCACACCATCGCCTATCACACGATGACGCATCCGCTGAACTTGGCGAAGATGCCGCTCGACAGGGCGCAGGGCAACGTCCGCGACGGCTGGCAGACGGTCGACCAGATCGTCTACGGCCAGGCGGGCGACAAGCCGGCGACGCCGTTCTTCCGCTATCCCGGCCTGTTCAACTCGCGCGCCCTCAACGAATGGTTCAACGGCCTCGACATGGGGGTCTGGACCATCGACGCGGCCGGCAACGACTGGCTGAAGGGTCACCTGACCATCGCCGACGGGCCGAACGTGATGAACGAGGCGCTGAAGGAGATCGAGGCGCGCCAGGGCGGCATTCTGCTGCTGCACGACATCAAGGACTCCTCTTCCTCGATCGTCGCGCCGCTCCTGAAGGAGCTGCACGCCCGCGGTTATCGAATCGTCCACATCGTGCCGATGACGCCGCCGCCGAAGCTGGCGTCCGGTCCGGTCAAGGCCGAGATGCCGACGGTGGCGAGCACCGCCGCGCCGCTGCCGGAGCGCAGCGTCGACAATTTCGACGCCGCCCGTCAGCTCGCCCAGCAGAACGAGGGCCGCACCGGCAAGACGTCGTCCGCGCCGCTGCCCGCCTACGACGGCCGCGTCGCGCTCACGCCGCCACGTCCGGCGGCGGTCGCGCCCGCCGTCGTCGCTCCTCCGCCGCTCGCCGCTCCGGCCAAGGCCGCGCCGCAGCCGACGCCGGAGCCGGAGACCACCGGCAGCATCGCGCCGCGCGCGGCGAAGGAGGAGGGTTGGTTCTCCTCCTCCGCCTCGTCGTTCCGCGGCCTCGGCGGCGCGCTCGGGCTGTGGTGAGCCGAACCTTCGACAGGGATCGGATCGCGATCGGACGCAGACGGTCGTTCGCGGCCGTGTGCGCCGCGGTCGTCCTCGTCTGCGCCGACGACCGTGCGGAGGCGGCGAGCTGTCCGCGGCCCGAGGCGCTCGGCGTCTCGCGAACGCTGCCGATCGAGATCGGAGCGAACGGCCTCTTCGTCGGGACGAAGAGCTATCCGACCACCCTGCCGCTCCAAGACCATGAGATCGTGCTGACCTTCGACGACGGTCCGGCCGGGCGGACCACCGACGCGGTGTTGGCGGCGCTGGCGGCGGAGTGCGTGAAGGCGACCTTCTTCGTGGTCGGCGACATGGCGGCGGCGCATCCCGACCAGTTGCGGCGGATGGCGGCGGCCGGCCACACCATCGGCCACCACTCGATGACGCATACGATCATGACGACCGCGTCCTTCGAGAAGGGCCGCGCCGACGTCGTGCGGGGCTGGGAGACGGTCGATCGGATCCTGACCGGCGCGACGGGCGAGCGTCCGACGACGCCGTTCTTCCGCTATCCCGGCTTCGCGGCGACGAAGCCGCTCGACGCGTTTCTGGTCGATCGCCGGGTCGGAGTGTTCGGCGCAGATTTCTGGGGCTCGGACTGGAACAAGTCGACGCCCGAGGCGCTGCTCGCGCTGACGATGTCGCGGATCGAGGCGCGCGGGCGCGGGATCCTGCTGCTGCACGACACCCACGACCACACCGCCGCGATGACGCCGAAGCTCCTCGCGGCGCTGAAGGCCGGGGGGTGGCGGATCGTCCACCTCACCCCGGCGTCCGGACCGCGCTGAGCGGCCCGACCGGAAACTGATCCGTCGGAACGTGCGCAGGCTCCCGGGCCGGATCGCGAAGGCGTCGCAAGCAGAGGCGAAGCCCGTCGGGTCCGAAGCGCGACGGGAGCCGACGGGCTCAGAGCGCCGGCGCCGCGACCGTCTCGAAGGCGATCGGCAGGGCCTCGACGGAGCTCGCGTCAGTCTCGATGCGTCGTCCGTCGACCGCGTCGAAGAGATGCAGGCGATCGACCGGCAGGGTCAGGGCGAGGCCCTCCGGCGCGCCTTCGGCGAGGGCCGGCGGCGCGGTGACGACGAAGTCCGCGCCGGCGAGGCGGCCGTGGACGAGCGAGGCCGAGCCGAGCCGTTCGATGAACTCGACGCCGAGAACGAGCCGCGGGTCGTTCACCGCCGGGCCGATGCGCACGTCTTCGGCGCGCACGCCGACGATGACGGCGGCGTCGCGGGCGAGGCGATGTTCGGGCAGGTCGATCCTGGTTCCGTCGGCGAGGACGCCTGCGCCGTCGGCGGCGATGGTCGCCTCGACGAGATTCATCGGCGGCGAACCGACGAAGCCGGCGACGAAGCGGCTGGCCGGACGGTTCCACAGGTCCAGCGGCGTGCCGACCTGTTCGACCTTGCCGGCGTTCATCACCACGATGCGGTCGGCCAGCGTCATCGCCTCGACCTGGTCGTGGGTGACGAAGATCGAGGTGGCGGCGAGGCGATTGTGCAGCTTGCGGATCTCGATGCGCATCTGCACGCGCAGCTTGGCGTCGAGGTTCGACAGCGGCTCGTCGAAGAGGAAGACCTTCGGCTCGCGGATCATGGCGCGGCCCATGGCGACGCGCTGGCGCTGGCCGCCGGAGAGCTGCGCCGGGCGGCGATCGAGCAGCGTGTCGAGGGCCAGGGTGGCGGCGACCTTCTCGATGCGGGCGCGGCGCTCGGCCTTCGGCACGCCGGCGACCTTCAGCGAATAGCCGATGTTGTCGGCGACCGTCATGTGCGGATAGAGCGCGTAGTTCTGGAAGACCATGGCGCAGCCGCGTTCGCGCGGCTCCAGCCGATCGACGACGCGGTCCTCGATGGCGATTTCACCGCCGGAGATCTCCTCGAGGCCGGCGATCATGCGCAGCAGCGTGGACTTGCCGCAGCCGGACGGCCCCAGCACGACGATGAATTCGCCGGAATGGATGTCGAGGTCGAGCGCCTCGACGACGGAGGTCTTGCCATAGGACTTGGCGACCTTGCGGAGCGAAATGTCGGCCATGGTCGGTCGCCTCACTTCTCGGTGCTGATCAGGCCGCGGACGAACCAACGCTGCATCGCCACCACGACGACCAGGGTCGGCGTCATGACGATCAGGGTCCCGGCCATGGCGATGTTCCACTCGGGGATACCGCCGACGTTGGGGATCAATTGCTTCAGTTCGGTGACGGCCGTCGCATGGCTCGGCTCGGTGGTGACGAGCAGCGGCCAGAGGTACTGGTTCCAGGCCCACAGGAACATGATGGTGGCGAGCGCCGCGACGTTGTTGCGGCTGAGCGGCAAGAGCACGTCGACGAAGAAGCGGATCGGCCCGGCCCCGTCCATCTTGGCGGCCTCGACCAGCTCGTCGGGGATCGTCAGGAAGAACTGGCGATAGAGGAAGGTGCCGGTGGCGGTGGCGACCAACGGCAGGATCAGGCCGGCGTAGGAGTTCAGAAGACCGAACTTCAGATCGAGGCGGACGCCGGCGATGCTCTCGATCAGGCCGTTGAGGCCGGTGACGTCGAGGATCGTCCGATAGGGCTCGAAAACGTCGGCCGCGACCGCGTAGGTCGGCACGATGCGCACCTCGAGCGGCAGCATCAGGGTGATGAAGATCGCCCAGAAGATCGCCTGTCGGCCGGGGAAGCGGAAGAAGACGATGGCGAAGGCGGTGATCGCCGAGATCAGCACCTTTCCGGCCGCGACGCCGCCGGCGAAGATGAAGCTGTTGACGAGCTTCGGGCCGAGATCGGCGGTGGTCCAGGCGGTGTGGAGGTTCTCCCAGAAGTGGCCGCCCGGCAGCATCGGCATCGGCACCAGATTGACCGCCACCAGATCGTGCGAGGCGGCGATCGCCACGACCACGAAGGGGGTGATCGAGGCGAGGAACCCGACGAAGAGCACAACGTGGGTGATCGTGTTCAAGATCGGCGTGCGTTCGATCATGGCCGCCTCACTTGTAATGGACGCGCCGCTCGATGAAGCGGAACTGGAGGACGGTGAGCGCGACGATGAGCCCCATCAGGATGATCGACTGGGCGGCCGCGCCGGAATAGTCGAGGCCTTTGAACCCGTCGAAATAGATCTTGTAGACCATCAGCTCGGTGGCGCGAGCCGGACCGCCCGACGTCATGATGTCGACGATGCCGAAACTGTCCTGGAAGCTCTCGGTGATGTCGATCACCAGAAGGAAGAACACCGTCGGGGTGAGCAGCGGCAGTTGGACGTCCCAGAGCCGACGCAGCCAGCCGGCGCCGTCGAGGGCGGCCGCCTCCTTCAGCGCCTTGGGGATGCCCTGCAGCGCGGAGAGGAAGAAGACGAAGTCGTAGCCGACGTATTTCCACGAGAAGGCGACGATCACCGAGATCATCGCGTCGGTCCCGTCGAGACCGGGGTCCCACAGACCCGGCCAGAGCCGGTTGACGAAGGAGAGGAAGCCGGCCTCCGGCGCCATGATGAAGCGGAAGGCCAGCGCCAGGGCCGGCGCGGCGATGCCGTAGGGCCAGATCATCACCACGCGATAGATCTTCGAGCCGGTCAGCTCGCGGTCGACGAAGACGGCGAGCATCAGGGCGAGACCCATCGACAGAACGGTGGAGAAGAGCGCGAAGACGGTCGAGAGGGCGACCGAGTTCCAATAGAGCGCGTCGGCGAAGATCTGCCGGAAATTGTCGAAGCCGACCCAGATGTTGCCGCCGCCCCAGGGCTGCTGCAGCGTCATCGACCAATAGACCGCCTGACCGGCGGGCCAATAGAAGAAGGTGAAGATCAGGACGATCTGCGGCACGGCGAAGGCGATGCCGATCCACCAGTGTCGAAAACTCGCGCGGCGTTCCATGGATCGTCCCGGCAGAGGGGTGAAGCGCCGTCGAACGGCGGTCGAAAGACGCGCCGAGCGCCCTCCCCGCATGGGGAGGACGCTCGGACGACGTTCGGATCAGGGCAGCTGCTTGCCCTTGTAGGTCGCCTCGAAGCGACGCAGCACGGCGTTGCCGCGCGTGACCATGCCGTCGATCGCCGGCTGGACTTCTTCCTTGCCGGCGAAGATCGCCTGCAGGCCGTTGCCGACCTCGGCGCGGATCTGGGTGAAGTTGCCCAGACGGATGCCGCGGGTGAGCGGGGTCGGCGGAGTGAAGGTCAGCGATTCGATCGCGGCTTCACGGCCCTTGTAGGGGGCCTTGTCGTAGAAGCCTTCCTTCTTCATGAACTCGAAGCCCGACTTGGTGACCGGGATGTAGCCGGTGACGGTCGACCAGAAGAGCGCGCTCTCCGGCTTGGCGATGAAGGCGAGGAAGGCGGCGGCGCCCTTGTACTCGGCTTCCGACTTGCCCTTCAACGTCCACAGCGAAGCGCCGCCGACGAGCGAGTTCTTGCGCTCGACGCCCTGATAGACCGGCAGCATGGCGACGTCCCAGGTCACGCCTTCCTTGGCGGTGCGGCCGACGGTGCCGTGGTCGCCGACCGAGGTCATCATCATCTGGCAGTCGCCGGCGGCGAAGGCCTGGACCATGTCCTGACCGAGGTCCTTGGACTTGATCTTGACGAGGCCGGCGTCGTACCACGCCTTCAGGTCGGTGATGTACTTGACGAACTTGGTCTTGTTGAAGACCAGCTCGGCGTCGAGGCCGTCGTAGCCGTTGTTCTTGGAGGCGATCGGCTCACCGTGGATGGCCGAGAACTGCTCCATCAGCTGCCAGCTCTCGTTGGCCGAGACGTTGATCGCCATCGGGCAGGCGTAGCCGGCCTTCTGCAGGGCGACCATGTCGTCGTGGGCTTCTTCCCAGGTCTTCGGCGCGGCGGTCTTGCCGATCTTCTCGAAGGCGCCCTTGTTCCAGTAGAGCAGCGGCGTCGAGGAGTTGAAGGGGAAGGAGAACATCTGGCCCTTCGAGGAAGCGTAATAGCCCGCGATGCCGCCGATGTAGTCGTTCCAGTCGACCTTGTGGCCGTTCTTCTCCATCAGCTCATAGGACGGCACGAAGGCGTCGGAGAGCATCATGGTGGCGGTGCCGACGTCGTAGACCTGGACGACGGTCGGCTGCTTGCCGGCGCGGAAGGCGGCGATGGTGTTCTGCAGCGCGGCATCGTAGTTGCCCTGGCTGGTGCAGACCACTTCGAACTCGTTCTGCGAGGCGTTGAACCGGCCGCAGACTTCCTGGACGCGCTTTTCGAGATCGCCCGAAAGGCCGAACCAGAAATCGAACTTGGTCTTCTCGGCGGCCATCGCGCCGGTCGAAAGCGTCAGCGCCGCGACGGCGACGGTGGCGAGAACGGTCTTCTTCATCGTCGGTTCCTCGGGAAACGATGCTGCGCCCCGAAACGCGGCGGCATCGAGGATGGGGACCGAGGGACATTGGGGAGGATCGATGACGGCCCGCCGACGGTTCGATGACGGTTTCGTGTACGATCGTGCAGCGAGCAGGCCGATTGATGCGCACGTGTGCATACCGGCGCAGGATCGAGCGGCGCAAGGTCATGGAAACGAAGCCGTCGTCGCGTGCCGGCGTACCGTCCTGCGACGCCGGTGCGAAAAGCCCAGCGGTATTCGAATGCCGTTACCTGCGCCGCCCGACATGACGAAGAGGACATCGACTATGTAGTGACACGATGGTCTTCGTGCTCGATGACAATTCTCGAACCGAGATCTAGATTTCACGCGTCTTCCGGGTTTTGGAGGCGACGATGAGAACGCCAAGTCTGGTCACCACGACATCAGCGCTGATTATTTCTACTGCGTTTCTCGCAGGATGTGAGACGACGGAGACGAACAGGGTCGCCTTCGATCACGCGTCGGCGTCGAACGAGCAACTGCTGAAAGACCGCTACGCCTGCATCAAGGAATCGATGGGCTACGTCCAATCCGGGACCGGATATGTGAACGGCGGCTACGGCGCGAGCCAGTCGGAAGGCAAGTCCATGGTGAACGGTCCGGTGTTCAACAACTGTATGGCGCTGAAGGGCTACACCCAGAACAACGAGACCGGCCGGCTCGTCGTGCCGCCGTCGCTGGTCGTCCGATCCTACGGCGATTGAGCGTTCGCGCCCGCCACGACGCGCGCCGGAAAAAGAAAATCGGCCCCGAACCGGAGTTCGGAGCCGATTTTTCTTCATCCTCTTGGTGCGGCCGATTGGACTCGAACCAACACGGGTCTCCCCACTAGCACCTCAAGCTAGCGCGTCTACCAATTCCGCCACGGCCGCGACCGGAGGAAGACTGCGAACGGGCTCATCCGTCCGAAGTGGCGCTCATGTACCCCATTGGAATCTCGGGATCAAGCACCTTGGCATGAAAATTCGTGTGGAAATTCACAGCCGACGAACATTGTCGCGAGGGCGGAAGGCGGGCGAGCGGAACAGCACCTCGCGAATGGTGATGCCGATGCGGTCGCCGCGCAGCACCACCTGTCCGGTGGCCACCGGAATGTCGTTGGCGAGGATCTGGACGTCGTCGGTTTCGCGCGCGTCGAGTTCGATCACGGCGCCGCGGCCCATGCGCAGGACCTGGTGGATCGGAACCTGCGTGGTTCCGAGCACCACCGAAATGTCGACGCCGATGTTGTCGAACGGAGTCATCATGTGGTGTTCTCCTCGCGCGGCTCCCCGCCGGCCCGAGGCAGATTGAGGGCAAGTTGGTTAGCGAATGGTAAACGAGACGTCCCGAAACGACATGGCCGCAGATTCTTCGCTCGAGCCGACGACGCGGCCGGACCGCGACCACGTGCTCTCCGGCGGCTTCTTCGCGAAGGCCGGATCTCCGCCGGTCGAATGGGCGATCGCCGAGGGGCTGACGCCCTACGAAGCCGCCGTCACCGAGATGGAGGAGCGAGTCGCGGCGATCGCGGAGGGACGGGCGGCGGAGCGGGTCTGGCTGGTCGAGCACCCTCCCCTCTACACCGCCGGCACCTCGGCCGACGCGGCCGATCTGCTCCAGCCCGATCGCTTCCCGGTGTTCTCGACCGGACGCGGCGGCGAATTCACCTATCACGGCCCCGGCCAGCGGGTCGCCTACGCGATGCTCGACCTCACCCGGCGGCGGCAGGATCTGCGCGCCTACGTGGCGGCGCTGGAACAGTGGATCATCGATTCGCTGTGGGAGCACCACGTGCGCGGCGAGCGGCGCGAGGACCGGGTCGGCGTCTGGGTGCGGCGGCCGGAGAAGCCGGAGATCGCGCCCGGCGTCGGCGCAGAGGACAAGATCGCGGCGATCGGCATCCGCGTGCGCAAGTGGGTGACGTTCCACGGCATCGCGCTCAACGTCGAGCCGGATCTCTCCCATTTCGGCGGCATCGTGCCCTGCGGCATCCGCGGCTACGGCGTCACGTCGCTGGTCGACCTCGGACTGCCCGTCGTCATGACCGATGTCGATGTCGTGCTCAGGCGGCGGTTCGAAGCGATCTTCGGTCCGACCGTCGCGGCGTGAGGCTCATTCGCTCGGGCGAATCATGAAGCCGGCGGTCGGCGGTTGGGCTTCCTCGTAGCGCTCCAGCACCTCGACGCTGGCGCGCGAGGGGCCGCGGCGGCAATGGCCGATCATCTCCTGGACGGCGGCGGCCGGGCCGTGGAAGACCGCTTCGACGGCGCCGTCGCGCAGGTTGCGGACCCAGCCCGACAGGCCCAACTCGCGAGCGCGCCGCTCCATCCAGGCGCGGAACCCGACGCCCTGCACGCGACCCGTTATGACGATCCGGATCGTCTGCAATCCACTCTCCTCCCGAAGCGTCCCGCCCGGCGTCGACGCCACGGCCACCGCTTGCTCGAACCTTCCGTCTCGGAACGATTCTCGCCGCCGTGTCGCCCTTCGGCGCAGGCGGTCGCCTCTCCCGAAACCCATTGATAGACGCGAGCGACGGCGGCGCGCCAGCCGTGGAAACCCGGAGGGCGTACTATTTTACCGCAAACCGGTCGGCGACGCCGAGCAGGTCGGCGAGTTCGGCGACGTCCGTGGCGATGCGGGCCGCGCCGGCGCGGACGAGCTCGTCGGGACGGCCGTAGCCCCAGGCGACGCCGATGGTCGCCAGACCGGCCGCCCGCGCGCCCAGGGCGTCGTGCTCGCGGTCGCCGACCATGACCGCGGTCGTCGGATCGATGGCTTCGCGCTCGAGGATCCAGGGCAGGAGATCGGTCTTGTGGACGCGGGTTCCGTCGAGCTCGGAGCCGTGGATCGCCGCGAAGCGCCGCGCCAGATCGAAATGCTCGAGGATCCGCTCGGCGAAGACGCGGGGCTTGGAGGTCGCCAGCACGAGGCGTCGGCCGTCGGCGACGAGGGCGTCGAGGAGATCGGGGATGCCGGGGTAGACCTCGTTCTCGTAGAGGCCGACGACGCCGTAGCGGGCGCGATAGGCGGCGACGCCGCGCGCCGCGAGATCCCGATCGCCGTCGAGGAGACGGGCGAAGCTGTCGATCAGCGGCGGGCCGATGCACCAGTCGAGGTCTGCGGAGGCCGCCAGCGGTCGGCCGAGCTCGGCCATGGCGTGGCGGATCGAGGCAGTGATGCCGACCTTCGGGTCGGTCAGCGTTCCGTCGAGGTCGAAAAGCACGGTGGCGATCCCGCGAGGGATCGCCACCGGGGCGTTCGTCGTGACCGAAACCGCGGTCATTCGAACTCGATGATGACGGCGTCGACCGCCAGGCTGTCGCCGGCCTTGGCCTTGATCGCCTTCACCTTGCAGTCGCGTTCGGCGCGCAGGACGTTCTGCATCTTCATCGCCTCGACGACGGCGAGCGTCGAGCCCGCCTTGATCTCCTCGCCCTCGGCGACCTCGATCGAGACGACGAGGCCGGGCATCGGGCAGAGCAGGTACTTGGAGGTGTCCGGCGGCGCCTTGATCGGCATCAGCTTGTCGAGCTTGGCGGTGAAGGGCAGCATCACCTTCACGACAGAGGTCGCGCCGCGATAGCGCAACTCGACGCCGTTCAGAACGGAGCGCACCTGCATGGTGACCTCGCGCTCGCCGATCATGCCGGTCCACAGGAGCTCGCCCTGCTGGTAGCGGGTCGTGATGGCGACCGGCTCGACGTCGCCGGGGAACAGCGCGTCGATCTCCATCGGCATGCCGACGAAGCCGGCGGGCACCTTCACGTCGAGGAATTCGTTGCCGACCTTGACGACCCAGTCCTCACGCAGCTCGCCGTTGTGCGGACGCAGGCGGCCGGGCAGGTTGTCGAGGCGATCCTTGCGCTGGATCTCGATCGACAGCGCGACGGCGGCAAGGAGCTTCTGGTCCTCGGCGTGCGGCTCGTTGCCGGTGAAGCCGTCCGGATATTCCTCCTTGATGAAGCCGGTGGAGAGCTTGCCGCTCTTCCAGCGCTCGTGGCCCATCAGCGAGGTCAGGAACGGAATGTTGTGCTGGATGCCGTCGATGACGAAGGCGTCGAGCGCGTCGGCCTGGGCCTCGATCGCCTCGAGACGGGTCGGCGCATGGGTGACCAGCTTGGCGATCATCGGATCGTAGAACATCGAGATCTCGCCGCCCTCGACGACGCCGGTGTCGTTGCGCACCGTGATCTCGCCGTCGGTGCCCTCCTCCGGCGGCCGATAGCGGGTCAGACGACCGATCGACGGCAGGAAGTTGCGGAACGGATCCTCGGCGTAGATGCGGCTCTCCACCGCCCAGCCGGAGAGCTTCACGTCGGCTTGCGTCATCGCGAGCTTCTCGCCGTAGGCGACGCGGATCATCTGCTCGACGAGGTCGACGCCGGTGATCAGCTCGGTGACGGGATGCTCGACCTGGAGACGGGTGTTCATCTCGAGGAAGTAGAAGTTCTTGTTCTGGTCGGCGACGAACTCGACGGTGCCGGCGCTGTCGTAGTCGACGGCCTTGGCCAGCGCCACGGCCTGTTCGCCCATCTTCTTGCGGGTCTCGGCGTCGAGCAGCGGCGACGGCGCCTCTTCGATGACCTTCTGGTTACGGCGCTGGATCGAGCACTCGCGCTCGCCCAGATAGATCACGTTGCCGTGCTTGTCGCCGAGGACCTGGATCTCGATGTGGCGCGGGTCGACGATGAACTTCTCGACGAAGACGCGGTCGTCGCCGAAGGAGGCGGCCGCCTCGTTCTTCGACAGCGTGAAGCCCTCGCGGCACTCGGCGTCGTTCCAGGCGATGCGCATGCCCTTGCCGCCGCCGCCGGCGGAGGCCTTGATCATCACCGGGTAGCCGATCTCGTTGGCGATCTTGACGGCGTGCTCGGCGTCCTCGATCACGCCGAGGTAGCCGGGGACCGTCGACACCTTCGCCGCGTTGGCGAACTTCTTCGATTCGATCTTGTCGCCCATCGCCTCGATGGCGCGCGGGTTCGGACCGATGAAGACGATGCCCGCATCCTTCAGCGCCTGACAGAAGGAGGCGCGCTCGGAGAGGAAGCCGTAGCCCGGATGCACCGCTTCGGCGCCGGTCGCCTTACAGGCCTCGATGATCTTGTCGGCGAGGAGGTAGGACTGCGCGGCGGGCGGGGGGCCGAGGTGGACGGCCTCGTCGGCCATTTCCACGTGGACCGCGTCGCGATCGGCGTCGGAATAGACCGCGACGGTTGCGATGCCCATCTTGCGCGCCGTCTTGATGACGCGGCAGGCGATCTCGCCACGGTTGGCGATCAGGATCTTCTTGAACATGACGTGACACCGGCCCCGGAAAATGAAGAGCAAGACGGCCGTGGTTCTAGGCCCTTCCGCGAGGCTCCGCAACCGCGGCAGGTCCCGGAGGCGGTCTTCGCGGGCCGCAGAAGCCCTGAAAACACTAAGACATTCGTCGAACGCGCGGCGTTCGATCGGTTCAGCGGCACATCTTGATCCGCTCGGCGAGAAGGATCCGGGCCATCGTCTGACGCTCGGCGGAGGTCAGCGGAACCTGGTTCGGATCGCGGATGGTGCAGCCGTCGTTGCCGAAGGTCCGCGCGGCGCGCGGATCGGAGAAACACAGGCCCTTGGCCTTCAGGAGCGCGTTCTTGCGATGCCAGAGCTGGCCGCAGGACATGGCGGAGGGATCCTGCGCGGCGGCCGGGGCGAGCGGCGGGACGAGCGCCAGCGCGAGCAGCGGGGCGACGAGACGAATCGACATCGGAGACCTCCTGTTCGCCCCGATGCGAACCCCTGGAGGCGGCGAAGGCAAGGCGAGCGGCGCAAAAACGGCGAAGGCCGCGATCCCTTCGGACCGCGGCCTTCGAACCTCGCCTCGACGTCTCGCCTCACAGCGGGATGTTGTCGTGCTTCTTCCAGGGGTTGGTCAGCTGCTTGGTGCGCAGCAGGCGCAGCGCCCGGGCGATGCGGCGGCGGGTCGAATGCGGCTTGATGACGTCGTCGATGTAGCCGCGCTCGGCCGCCACGAACGGGTTGGCGAAGCGGCGCTTGTACTCCGCCTCACGCGCCGCGATCTTCTCGGGATCGCCGAGCTCGTTGCGGTAGAGGATCTCGACCGCGCCCTTGGCGCCCATGACGGCGATCTCGGCCGAGGGCCAGGCGTAGTTGAAGTCGCCGCGCAGGTGCTTCGAGGCCATGACGTCGTAGGCGCCGCCGTAGGCCTTGCGGGTGATGATGGTGATCTTCGGCACGGTCGCCTCGGCGTAGGCGAAGAGCAGCTTGGCGCCGTGCTTGATCAGGCCGCCGTATTCCTGCGCGGTGCCGGGCAGGAAGCCGGGCACGTCGACGAAGGTGACGATCGGGATGTTGAAGCAGTCGCAGAAGCGGACGAAGCGCGCCGCCTTGCGGGAGGCGTCGATGTCGAGCACGCCGGCGAGAACCATCGGCTGGTTCGCCACGATGCCGACGGTGCGGCCCTCGACGCGGCCGAAGCCGACGACGATGTTCTTGGCGTGGTTCTGCTGGATCTCGAAGAAGTCGCCCTCGTCGACGGTCTTCAGGATCAGCTCCTTGATGTCGTAGGGCTTGTTCGGATTGTCCGGGATCAGGCTGTCGAGCGACGGATCGAGCCGATCGACGTCGTCGGCGGTCTCGATCTCGGGCAGCTCGGCCTGATTGTTGATCGGCAGGAAGTCGATCAGCCGGCGCATCTGGAGGAGCGCCTCGACGTCGTTCTCGAAGGCGCCGTCGGCGATCGAGGACTTGGTGGTGTGGACCGACGCGCCGCCGAGCTCTTCGGAGGTGACGATCTCGTTGGTCACCGTCTTCACTACGTCCGGGCCGGTCACGAACATGTAGGACGTGTCGCGGACCATGAAGATGAAGTCGGTCATGGCGGGCGAATAGACGTCGCCGCCGGCGCAGGGGCCCATGATCACCGAGATCTGCGGGATGACGCCGGAGGCCAGCACGTTGCGCTGGAACACTTCGCCGTAACCGCCGAGCGCCGCGACGCCCTCCTGGATGCGCGCGCCGCCGGCGTCGAACAGGCCGATCACCGGGCAACGGTTCTTCAGCGCCATTTCCTGGAGCTTGACGATCTTGGCGGCGTGGGCCTCTGAGAGCGAGCCGCCGAAGACGGTGAAATCCTTGGCGAAGACGTAGATGGTGCGGCCGTTGATGGTGCCGGAGCCGATGACCACGCCGTCGCCAGGGATCTTCGTCTCTTCCATGCCGAAGTCGATGCAGCGGTGCTCGACGTAGATGTCGATCTCTTCGAAGCTGTCGTGGTCGAGCAGCACCTCGATGCGTTCGCGCGCGGTCAGCTTGCCGCGCTTGTGCTGAGCATCGATGCGCTTCTGACCGCCGCCCATCCAAGCCTCGTCACGACGACGCTGGAGCTCCGCGATGACTTCCTTCATGGGAGAAACCCCGTATTCTCGAGGAAAAAAGGATGATCGGGACCGGTTGTTATCACGATGACACACCCGGCACATGACCGCCAAAAGTCGTACCGTTCCGGCGAAAGGCGCGAGCCCCCCGCCTCAGATCCCGGCGATGCGCGCCGCCGCGTCGTATTCGCGACGGCGATGGGCGAGGCGCGCCTCCGCCTCCGTGTCGCGCCCCCAGACCTCGGCGTTCCAGAGTTCGTCGAGATGGGCGAGGCTCCAGGCGGCGTCGCGATCGAGACGGCGCTCGATCAGGGCGAGGGCGAGGACGAAGGAGCCGGTGAGCGTGGTCAGCACGTGCAGACCGGCGAGCGCCCACACGTCGAGGGCGTCGACGCGGGTCCGCAGACGGGCGAGCCCGTCCTCGTCCTGGGCGACGTGGACGATGCCCTCGGCGACGAGCAGGCGGACGCCGTGGGTCTCGTCGATCCAGTCGAGGAGCGGATCCCAGCCCTCGGTCTGACGGGCGACGAGGCGGTCGGGCCCTTCGGCGCGGTAGCACAGGAGATCGCTGCCGGCATATTTCACCGCGTCGGCGGCGACCTCGTCGCGGCGTTCGACGACGGCGTCGAGCACGGAATTGGCGATGCGGGTCATCGGCATGGTGGCCGGGTCGAGATGGGTCTCCTGGGCTCGCCATTCCTCGGCGACGCCTTCGGCCACGTCGGCGGTCGGCAGGCGCAGCTCGCGCTTGCCGGGCGTCTTGACGGAGCGGCCGTCGAGCAGAATGCGAAAGCCGCCGTCGGTCTGCTCGACCGCGACGTCCTTCCAGAAGCGGCGCGGCAGATCGCGCTTCTGCGCGGCCTGGGCCCGCTTCACCGGATCGGGATGGGAGAGGACCTGATCGGGCGCCTCGGCTTCGGCGCTCGGGTCGTACCAGAGGAGATCGCGCATCGTCGCGCCCTTCGCCGGGCGGCGCTCACCAGCGGAACAGGCGGGCGAGCGTCGGAGTGAGTTCGGCGAAGTCGCCGAGCACCGTCGCCGCGCCGGCCTGCGCGAGACGATCGGCCGGGTGGTACCCCCAAGCGACGCCGATCGCAAGGATGCCGGCGGACCTGCCCATCTCGACGTCGAAGACGGTGTCGCCGACGATGACGGCGCGCTCCGGCGCGACGCCGGTCTCGGCGAGCCCGGCGAGCACCATCGCCGGGTGCGGTTTGGAGGGATGGTCGTCGGCGCACTGGAGAGTGACGAAGCGGCCGTGCAGATCGTGCAGATCGAGGATGGCGCGGATGCCGCGATGCGACTTGCCGGTGGCGAGGCCCATCAGCACGTCGTCGCGGGCGGAGAGCGCGTCGAGGACGGCGCGGGCGCCGGGATAGAGCTGCTCCTGATCGCCGCCGGCCGAGCGCAGATCGAAATAGGCGCTCTTGTAGGCTTCGGCGAGCCGGGCGACGGCGGCCGGCTCGGCGTCTTCGTCGAGAAGGCGCGTCATCGCCTCGGCGAGCGACAGGCCGACCACGGAAAGCGTCGCGGCGCGCGGCGGCGGGACCCGCCCGACCGCCTCGAAGGCGCGGTTCATCGCGGCGACGATCATGTGCTGGCTGTCGACCAGGGTGCCGTCGACGTCGAAGAGAACGAGATGCATGCGATCGCCTCGACGCGGCCAAAAGGGACGAAAGGCCGGCGGGTTGCCGCCGGCCCCGTCGGACCGTCTGACGGCGCGACGGCACGGAGAGCGAGGGTCAGTCGATCGGACCGTGATCCGTGCCGGAGGTTCTAGACGGTTTCGGACGACATTTCGACGACGGCGACCGATCGTCCACCGATATCCGCCTCACAGATCGGCGGGACGATCGCCGAAGACCTCCGGCCAGGGGGTCTCGAGGCGGATCTCGCCGCCGTCGGCCGTCGGCAGGCGCAGGCGCAGCGCATGCAGCATCAAGCGCGGCGCGGAGCCGGCGCGGCCGTAGAGGCGATCGCCGCGGATCGAGTGGCCGATCTCGCGCAGGTGAGCGCGGAGTTGGTGCTGACGGCCGGTCCGAGGATGGAGCGCGACCAGCGCCGACCTACCCTCGTCGCGCGCCTCGATCACCCGACAGACGGTCTCCGCGGCGAGCGCGCCGTCGAGATCGGGCCGGACGGCGATCATCCGCCCGCCGCGCGTGGTCTCGATCTTCTTCAGGGCGATCGAGATTCGCAGCTCGGCCGGCTCGGGCACGCCCTCGACGAGGGCGACATAGGTCTTTTCGACGGCCCGCGCGGCGAAGGCGCGGCCGAGACGCGCCGCCTCGCGCGCCGTCTTCGCCGCGACAAGCAGGCCGGAGGTCTCCTTGTCGAGCCGATGGACGAGGACGGGGCGTTCGCCCTCGTCGTCGACGAAGGCCGCCAACAGCCGGTCGAGATCGCCCTCGGTGCGGGAGCCGGCGTGGACGGCGAGGCCGGAGGGTTTGTCGAGGACGAGGAGATCGTCGTCGGAGAAGACGGTCATGGCGGCGAGACGGGCGCGATCGGCCTCGCTCGGCCCCTCCCTCCCCGCGACCGAAGCCTCGGCGCGGCGCGGGCTCGGATCGGCGACGCGGACGATCTGGCCGGCGGCGAGCGGGTCGCTCGCCCGCGCCTTGCGTCCGTCGACGGTGAGGCGGCCCTGCTTCAACAGGACGGCGGCGGCCGGCAGACGGGGAAAGTGGATGCGCAGGAATCGTTCGAGCCGCATGCCCTTTTCCGACATGTGGACGACGCGTTCCATGCGCCTCAATCCTCGCCGTCGTCGTCGAGCTCGGGATCGTAGGACGAGACGTCGAAGCCGAGCAGGTTCCAGGACTGGAGCATGTGGGGGGGCAGCGGCGCGGTGACGTCGATGACGCCCCTGCCCTTCGGGTGCGGCAGGACGATGCGGCGGGCGAGGAGATGCAGCTTGTTCTGCATGCCGCCGGGCAGCTCCCAGTCGCGCTTGTCGAAATATTTCGGGTCGCCGACGATCGGGTGGCCGATGTGGGCGGTGTGGGCGCGCAGCTGGTGGGTGCGGCCGGTGACCGGCTTGAGACTCAGCCAGGCGAGCTTCTGGCCGGCGACGTCGACCACCGAATAATGGGTGAGCGCGTGGCTCGCCCCTTCCTCGCCGTGACGGGCGACGCGCATCTTCTCGCCGTCCATCTCCTCGTCCTTGGCGAGCCACGTGGAGATGCGGCCCTGCTTGGGATGCGGCACGCCGGCGCAGAGCGCCCAATAGGTCTTCTTGGCGGAGCGCGAGCGGAACAGGCCGGCGAGTTCGGCGGCGATGGCGCGGCGCTTGGCGATGACCAGACAGCCGGCGGTGTCCTTGTCGAGGCGATGGACGAGGCGGGGCACGTTGCCGCGCTTGTCGACGAGGCTCTCCAGCATCGCGTCGACGTGGCGGCGCACGCCGGAGCCGCCCTGGACGGAGAGGCCGGCCGGCTTGTTCAGCACCATGACGTCGTCGTCCTCGAAGAGGGCGAGCGACTTCAGATAGGCGGCGTCGCCCTCGAGCGGCTTTTCGACGCGCTCGGGCTTCTCGGCGTGTTTGGCGTCGGTGGCGAGCGGCGGCACGCGGACGAGATTGCCCGGCTCGATCCGGCTCGAGGTGTCGCAGCGCTTGCCGTCGAGGCGCACCTGTCCGGTCCTGGTCAGCTTCTGCAGCTGGACGAAGGAGAGGCCGGGGTAATGGATCTTGAACCAGCGATCGAGGCGGAGGCCGCCCTCCTCCTCGCCGACGGTGATGGTCTCGACGGTCGCCATACGAAATCTTCCTGTTGGGCTCTCGTCATGACGGAAAGCAAGGGGCCGCGCAAGCGGGCGGCGCGAAGGGCTGCGCGGAACCGGCGCAGGACGATCGAGAAATTGGCGACCCCGGCACGATTCGAACGTGCGACCAACAGCTTAGAAGGCTGTCGCTCTATCCCCTGAGCTACGGGGCCGCGAGAGCGGCGCGAGGCCGCTCGTAGGCATCGACGGGCGGGTCCGCCGTCGCGCGGCGGGGCGCCGGCGCCCCGCGAAGCCGGCGTCAGTGCGTCCAGACGCCGACGCGGCCGAATTTGAAGTTGTCGGAGTAGGACATGGTCTTGGCCGCCCGCTCCTTGGGCTCGATCAGCCGATACTCGAGGCCCTTGCGCTCGGCATAGGCGACCGCCTCTTCCTTGGAGGCGAAGAACAGGCGGATCTGGCCCTTCATGTCGGAGGACGAGGTCCAACCCATCAGCGGGTCGGCCGACTTCGCCGCTTCCGGTTCGAAGTCGAGCACCCAGCGCTTCGTCTTGGCCTGACCGGACTGCATGGCCGTCTTGGCCGGTCTGAAGATGCGCGCCACCATCTCGTCTCGTCTCCTCGCTCGTCGTTCGGTCCCGACCGCTGGGCGATGTCCCGCCGAGGCGACCGGTTGGTCGGGGCAGCAGGATTCGAACCTGCGACCTGAAGTACCCAAAACTTCCGCGCTACCAGGCTGCGCCATACCCCGCACCGGCGTCTTCCGCGTCGGACGCGGTCGACGCCACCGCCACCCGGAGGCGGCCGTGATCGTTCTCGCATCCGCAATACAATGCCGACGGCGGACCGGCAAGCGCGGCCTCGCCTCGCCTCACGGCTGCGAGCGCATTCTCGGATGAATCAGACGGTCGCCGGGGCGCAGGCCGAGCTTCGCGGCGACGCCGGCGTTGACCTCGAGCACGAAGCGGACCGGCCCGCCGGAGCCGATCGTCGCCTCGGAGAGCGGCGTCGCGTCCGGCGCGATCGACAGGATCACGCCGTCGGCGCGGGCGAAGATCATGTCGAGCGGCAGATAGGTGTTCTTCATCCAGAACCACACCGGCTGCTCGCGCCGGAAATCGAACAGCATGCCGTGGTCGGCCGCCATCTCCTTGCGGAACATCAGCCCGTTGGCACGGGTCTCGTCGGTGTCGACGACCTCGACCGAGAAGGCGACGCGGCCACGCGCGGTGGCGACCTCGAGGCGTTCCGACGTCGCGATCAGAGCCTCTGCGCGCGCCGGCGGCATAGCGAGCGGCGCGGCGGCGACGAGGACGGCGACCGCCCAGCCGACGAGAAGCCGGCCGAGACGTTCGGCGAGGGCGCGCGCGGAGCGATGGGAGAGAGCCACGAGACGAACTCCGTCGGTCGCGCCGGCCGCGGCCGGCCCAGGATCCGTCAATGCGAGGTCGGCAGATGAACCACGCCGTCCGGGCGGATCTCGGCGGCCATCAGGCCCTTCGGCCCGGGCCCCCAGCGCACCCAGACGGTCTGGCCGGGGCGCAGCTCGGCGAGGCCGTAGCGGCGCAGCGTCTCCATGTGGACGAAGATGTCCTCCGTCCCCTCGCCGCGAGTGACGAAGCCGAAGCCCTTGACCCGGTTGAACCACTTCACCGTCGCCTGCTCCAACGGCGAGGTCGGGACGACCTGGACGTGGGTGCGGGGCGGCGGCAGCTGGGCCGGGTGGACGGCTGTGCTCTCGTCCATGTGGAGGATGCGCAGGGCCTGGAGGCCACGCGGCCGATCGAGCACCTCGCAGACCACCCGAGCGCCCTCGTAGGCGGTCTGGAAACCGTCGCGGCGCAGGCAGGTGACGTGCAGCAGGATGTCGGGCAGGCCGTTTTCGGGAATGATGAAACCGTAGCCCTTGGCGATGTCGAACCACTTGATGGTGCCGACCACCTCGATGACGTCGACCGAGCCTTCGTCGGAGGCCTCCGGCGCCGGACGGGCATCGATCTCGAACTTGGCTCCCATGGGCCTCACTCCTCCGTCCGCACCCATCGCCGCCGGGTCGAACCGCGTGAACTCCTTCGCCGACGAAAACTCGCCCGAGCCACGCCTCGAACGGCGCCCGACACCGTCCGAATCGTCCGCCCGATTCCCGTCTCGAAAAGGATAACATCGCGGCCGGCCGCATCCACCGGCTTTCCGTCGGGCGGGCCGCTTTCGCTGGGGATCGCGCTCAGAGAGCGGAGAAGACCGTGCCGATCGAGCCGCGCAGGACGCGGTCGGCGAGGTGGTCGAGCGGCGTCTCCTCGCCGTTGACGATGACGAGGCGCGCGCCCTGATACTTGGCGATCATCGGCAGCGACGCGGCCGGCTGCACCGTCAGGGAGGAGCCGACGGCGAGGAAGAGATCCGCCTCCTGGAGGGCCGCTTCGGCGCGCTCCATCTCGCGCACCGGCATCGCCTGACCGAAGGAGATCACCGCCGCCTTGACGAGGCCGCCGCAAACGCAGCGCGGCGTCCGGCCGGAGGCGGCGATGATCGCTTCCGCCTCGTCGAGCTCGTGCCGCGCGCCGCAGTCGAGGCAGGTGGCGAAGGTGGCGTTGCCGTGGATCTCGATCAGGCGATCGTCGGGCACGCCGGCGCGCTGGTGCAGCCCGTCGATGTTCTGGGTGATGACGGCGGAGACCTTGCCAGCGCGGGCCAGACGGCCGATGGCGAGATGGGCGACGTTCGGTTCGACGGCGGCGATCTGGTCGCGGAAACGGAAGCGGCGCTTCCAATCCTCGAGCCGCGCGGTTTCCGAGGAGACGAACTCGTCGTAATAGATCGGGGTGATCTTCTTCCACAGGCCGTTCGGCCCGCGGAAGTCGGGAATGCCGGATTCGGTCGAGATGCCGGCTCCGGTGAAGACCACCACGGTCTCGGCGGCGGCGACCATTTCGGCGAGCGCCTGGGCTCCTTCGGTCGGATCGTCGATGGTGACGGTCATCGTCTGCTCCTCGCCCCTCGGGAGGGCTCCTTCATGCGATATCTGCACACCATGGTCCGCGTCCGCAATCTCGACGAGAGCCTCGCCTTCTGGCGCGACCTGCTCGGCCTCGAGGTGGTCAGGCGCGACGATTATCCCAATGGGCGCTTCAGCCTGGTCTTCCTCGCCGCGCCGGAGAACCGGGAGAGCGTCGAGGCGGACAAGGCCGCCGGACGGCGGGAATCGCCCACCCTCGAACTCACTTGGAACTGGGACGCCGAAGACTACGGCACGGCTCGCAACTTCGGCCATCTCGCCTTCGAGGTCGACGACATCTACGCCGTTTGCGCCCGATTGATGGCGGCCGGCGTCGTCGTCAACCGTCCGCCGCGCGACGGCCACATGGCCTTCGTCCGATCGCCCGACCTGATCTCGGTCGAGCTGCTGCAGAAGGGCGATCGTCTCGCCCCGGCCGAGCCGTGGGCGTCGATGCCGAACACCGGGGTGTGGTGAGAGCCGAGCGGGAGGGGCGCGCCCCCTCCCCTCACAGCTCGACGATCTTGCCTTCGGAGAGCGTGATGCGCCGGTCCATGCGGTCGGCGATGTCCATGTTGTGGGTGGCGATCACCGCCGCCAGACCGGACGAGCGCACCAGCGCCTGCAGGGCGTCGAAGACGTAGTGGGCGGTCTTCGGATCGAGGTTGCCGGTCGGCTCGTCGGCGAGGATCAGGCGCGGCACGTTGGCGACGGCGCGGGCGATGGCGACGCGCTGCTGTTCGCCGCCCGACATCTCCGAGGGCAGATGATGCATCCGCTCCTCCAGCCGCATGTAGGCGAGGAGCTGTTCGGCGCGCTTCACCGCCTCCTTGCGGCCGAGGCCGCGGATCATCTGCGGCAGCATGACGTTCTCGAGCGCGGTGAACTCGGGCAGCAGATGATGGAACTGGTAGACGAAGCCGATCTCCAGCCGGCGCAGCCGGGTCCGTTCGGCGTCGTTCATCGTGCTGGTCGCCACGCCGCCGAGATAGATCTCGCCGCCATCGGACTGTTCGAGCAGACCGGCGAGATGGAGCAGCGTCGACTTGCCGGCGCCGGAGGGCGCGACCAGCGCGACGATCTCGCCGGCGCGGATCTCGAGATCGGCGCCGCGCAACACCTCGAGATCGTGGTCGCCCTCGGTGTAGCGCCGTTCGACGCGGGCGAGGCGCAGCACCGGCTCTTCGACGAGGCGGGCGGCGGCGGAGCTGTCGTCGAGATCGATCGCCGTCATCATTCGTACCTCAGGGCTTCGACCGGATCGAGCTTGGCGGCCTTGCGGGCCGGGAAGATGGTGGCCAGCAGCGACAGGCCGAGCGCCATCACCACCACGGTGACCGTCTCGCCGACCCGTATGTCGGCCTTCATCTTGGAGAGGAAGTAGACGTCGGGCGGGTAGAGCTGGGTGCCGAGGATCCAGGACAGGCCCTCGCGCACCTCTTCGATGTGGGCGCAGAGGAACAGGCCGAGGGCGAGGCCGCCGAGCGTGCCGACGGTGCCGATGGTCGCGCCGGTGATGAAGAAGACGCGCAGGATCGAGCCGCGGGTCGCGCCCATCGTCCTCAGGATCGCCACGTCGCGGGCCTTGTCCTTGACCAGCATGGTCATGCCCGAGACGATGTTCAGCGCCGCCACCAGCACGATCAGCGTCAGGATGATGAACATCACGTTCCGCTCCATCTCGAGCGAAGCGAAGAAAGTGACGTTCCTGTGCCGCCAATCGGTGACGTAGACGGAGCGTTGCGCCGCCTCCTCGATCGGCCGGCGCATCTCGCCGACCGTGTCGGGGTCGTCGACGTAGATCTCGACGGCGCTCGCCCGGCCGTCGAGGTTGAAATAGCCCTGCGCCTCGGAGAAGGGCATGAAGACGAAGCTGGCGTCGAACTCCGACTGGCCGACCGAGAAGATCGCGACCACCGGGAAGGCCTTGACCCGCGGCGTCACGCCCATCGGGGTGACGTTGCCGCGCGGCGTGACGATGGTGATCGGATCGCCGAGGCCGAGGCCGAGGTTCTGGGCGAGGCGGGTGCCGATGGCGACGCCCTTGCCGGCCTCGTAGTCGTCGAGGCTGCCGAGTTTGATGTTCTCGGAGACGAGCTTCATCTTGTCGAGATCGGCGCGGGCGACGCCGCGCACCAGCGTGCCGACCGCGCCGGCCGGGCCCGAGCCGAGCGCCTGCCCCTCGATGAAGGGGAAGGCGATCTTGACGCCCTTGACCGCCTGAATGCGCTTGGTCACGTCCTCGTAGTCGGTGAACTGCGAGGCGGTGGCCTGGACCAGCATGTGGCCGTTGAGGCCGAGGAACTTGCCGACGAGCTCGGTGCGGAAGCCGTTCATCACCGCCATGACGGTGATCAGGGTGGCGACGCCGAGCATGATGCCGAGGAAGGAGAAGGCGGCGATCACCGAGATGAACGCCTCGCGCCGGCGCGAGCGCAGATAACGCCAGGCGATCATCCATTCGAAGCCGGCGAAGGGCGCCGTGCCCGTCGGTTCGTCGAGTTCGCTGCGCCCGGCCATCGTGCCCCGCCCTCTTCTCACGCCATCGCGCCGAGGCGGACGAGCGCATCGGCGATCGTCATCACCTCGCGTTCGCCGGAGGCGCGACGCTTCAGCTCGACCTTGCCCTCGGCGAGCGACTTCGGGCCGACGATCAGCTGCCAGGGCAGGCCGATCAGGTCCATGGTCGCGAACTTGGCGCCGGCGCGGGTGTCGGTGTCGTCCATCAGCACGTCGATCTTCGCCGCGCCGAGGCGGGCGTAGATCTCGGCGCAGGCGGCGTCGCAGGCCGCGTCGCCGGGCTTCATGTTGATCAGGCCGACCAGGAAGGGCGCGACCGCGTCCGGCCAGACGATGCCCGCGTCGTCGTGGCTCGCCTCGATGATCGCGCCGACGAGACGCGACACGCCGACGCCGTAGCTGCCCATGTGGACGGGACGCTCGACGCCGTCCGGGCCGGCGACCTTGGCGCCCATCGGCTCGGAGTATTTCGTGCCGAAGTAGAAGATGTGGCCGACCTCGATGCCGCGCGCCGAAACCTGTTTGTCGGCCGGGATCGCCGCGAAGGCGGCTTCGTCGTGCTTTTCTTCGGTCGCGGCGTAGAGGCGGGTCCACTCGTCGACGATCGGCTTCAGATCGCCGCGGAAGTCGGTCGTCTCGGGCGGAATCGGCAGATCCAGCACGTCCTTGTGGCAGAACACCTGGCTCTCGCCGGTCGAGGCGAGAATGATGAACTCGTGACTCATGTCGCCGCCGATCGGGCCCGAATCGGCGCGCATCGGGATGGCGGTCAGCCCCATCCGCGCGTAGGTGCGCAGATAGGCGACGAACATCCGGTAATAGGCCTCGCGGGCGCGATCCTGATCGACGTCGAAGGAATAGGCGTCCTTCATCAGGAACTCGCGGCCGCGCATCACGCCGAAGCGCGGACGGCGCTCGTCGCGGAACTTCCACTGGATGTTGTAGAGGTTGAGCGGCAGATCCTTGTAGGACCGCACGAAGGAGCGGAAGACGTCGGTGACGACCTCTTCGGCCGTCGGCCCGTAGAGCATCTCGCGATCGAGGCGATCGGTGATGCGCAGCATCTCCTGGCCGTAGTCGTCGTAACGACCGCTGTCGCGCCACAGCTGCGCCGACTGGATGGTCGGCATCAGCAGTTCGGTCGCGCCGGAGCGGTTCTGCTCTTCACGGACGATGTCGGCGATCTTGTCGAGGACGCGCAGGCCCAGCGGCAACCAGGTGTAGATGCCGGCGGCCTGCTGGCGGATCATGCCGGCGCGCAACATCAGACGATGCGACACGATCTCCGCCTCGGCGGGGGTCTCCTTGAGGATCGGCAGGAAGTAACGCGAAAGACGCATGGGAGGTGGGCCTCGTCGACGGCGCGGGGATTCGATGAGCGGAGCACGTCGTTCGACCTGTCCCGAGAATCCCGGCGAAATGAAGATCTCGTCGCGCCCTTGGTGGACGAGGCGGGGGAAAAACTCAAGGCCCGCCGCGGCGCACGGACGCTCACGACGCGGATCGCGAGCCGACGTCGGGAACCCGCGCCATCACCTTCTCCAGCGTGTCGAGGTCGAGCGCGGCTTCGGCCTGGAAGCGGCCGGCGTAGGCGAGATGCTCCTCGTTCAGGTCGTAGCAGGTGGCCCCGACCACATCCATCAGCACGGCGTCCATGCCGGCCTCGCGGAAGGCGACGTGGCGCTTGCGGAAGAAGTCGGAGCAGCACATGCCGACGTAGGACGTCACGCCCCGCGCCTTCATGTCGGCCAGCGTCTCGGAGAGATGCTCGAAATTGGTGATCGTCGTCACTTCGAGATCGCGGTCCTGGGCGAGCCGGTAGGCCTCGCCGACGGAGCAGCGGCCGCACTGCCCGCACTCCGGCGTCGGCCGCATCACGCACCAGGACGGTTTGGCGCAATAGGGCACCAACACCATCTCGGCGCGGGCGAGCGCGTCGAGGGCGTCTTCGGAGGGGCCGGCGAGCATCACCCCCGACGTCGCCGTGGCGGTCAGGCCGGTTTCGGCGGCGAGCGTCGCCTTGCCGGCGGCGCGGGCGGCGAGGCGGACGAGATCGGCCGGCGTGAACCCGACGAAGACGTCGTCCGGCCGCAGCGCCGCGGCGATCGCGGCCGTCCATTCGCCCGAGGCGCGGCCGATCAGCGCGGCGGCGAGGCGTTCGGCGAGATCGGCGGGGACGAAGGCGGCGTCGGTGGCGAAGCGCGCCTCGCGGACGCATTCGCCGGGGTCGAGCCTGAGACGCAGGCGAAAGGTGGCCCGGGCGGTGCGGTCGAGGGTCTCGAAGCCGTCGTCGAGCGGCGTCTCCCAGTCGTCGGACGCCGCCGGCGCGGCGATCGAGGGGAGCGGCGTCTCGGTCGGGCGGGCGACGAGGTCGAAGCGCGTCGCGACGGCTTCGGTCAGGGCGGCGACGATCTCCTCCGGCGCGGGGGGCGCTCCGAGGCGATCGGTCAGGGTCGCGACCCGTTCGCGGGCGTGTTCGAGGCCGGTGACGGTCAGTTTCTCGGTCGGCACCAGCAGCGCGGAGAGCGCGGCGGCGACGTCGAAGTCGACGAGCAGGGTGGCGAGCAAGAGGCTTCGCCCGCCCGCCTCGCCGAGAAAGACCGAAGCGAGCTTGGCGCCGCCGTCGATCTCGACGTCGTTCGGCGCGACGAAACGGGCGGCGACGCCGAGCCGGCCGACGGCGTCGACGAGCAGCGCGCCGGCGGTCTCCAGACGTTCGCCCGGATCCGCGCCGAACCGCGCGCTCGGGCCGCTCAGCGCCATCAGCCACTGGCCGGGATCGAGCCACAGCGCGCCGCCGCCGGTCGGACGACGGCGGACCGCGACGCCGCGCTCGCGACACCACGGCAGGCGAACCTCACGGGCGACCGCCTGATCGCGCCCGACGGCGACGGCCGGCGACGGCCGGAAGAGACGCAGCGAAATCCCGGTTTCACCGGCGGCGTCGGTCCCCGCCCAGGCGAGGCCGACGGCGAGATCGAGCGGCGTCGACGCCACGCCGACGTCGAGCCGACGCGACGCATCGCCCGCCATTCCGTCCGAGATCGAAGACACGGGAGCCCCTCTCCATTCGAAGGTCGAATGTCCACCGCCGGAGGGCGCGGGTCCAGCCGAGAGACCACATACGACGTTCGTCTAATTCTTCATATTTCGATTTCGTATCATCTTTTATCACGCTGTTTTCGTGGATTTATATCACTCTTTTTTTCGATCGTACAAATTTCATCCAAACGATGACAAACCGATTTAAGGCCGGTATGGTCGGGCGCATCAGAAGAGGGCGGGCGAAGACCGAAACGGCGCGCCGCAAGCCCCCCGAAAAAAACGCGGTCTGAGTCTCGGGAGGAAGACCTCGGGCGCCCGAAAGCGGGAAACCGCCGGAGCTGCCGGTCGATCGACGCCATCGGGGGTGTCGGACGACGAACAATGAGGTCCACGCGCAACTGTCGAAAAAGCAAGGCACCGCAAGGCGCCTTGCTTTTTTGTTCGGGGTCGGCCGTGTCGACGTCCGACGGGGCGAGACGCCCCGCCGTCGCCGCGAGACGATCAGGCCGAGGTCGAATTCAACACTTCCCAGAGCGCGAGCGGCGCTCCGCCCCAGTGCCAGAACGAATATTCGGCATACCCGCGCGCCTTCACCAGCGCGATGAAGGTGGCGGCGCGTTCGGCGCAGGCGCTCGCCGATTCGCACCCGCCGTCCGGTCCGATCCACCCCGCCCCGACCGGGGCGAAGGGGATGGTGACGTGAGCGTTCCCGGTCTCGGCGCGAGACAGGCGTCCTTCGACGCTCGGGCTGCCGCCGTAGTAGACCTGCGGGAAGTTGATGTCGGCGTAGAAGGCGATCTTGTTGAATCGCGGCAGCCAGCCGTCGATGTTCTGCGGAATGTCGTTGCTGGAAATCGCCAAGGGCTTGCCGAGTTCGACGGCGACCGCGCGCATCGCCCTGCCGTAGGCGTCGGCGGCCTCCTTGTCGCCGTGGAAGAAGGCGCCGCCGCCCTCGGCGTCCATGATCAGGCCGTCGAGACCGAAGGCGCGGGCGATCCCGGCGACGCGATCGGATTCGGCCGCCGCAGCCTGCGCCGTCGCGCAGTGCGGCACGTGCCAACCCCAGACCTCCAGGCCGACCTCGTGCGCCTTTTCGATCAGCTTGGCGAATTCCGCGCCGGTCGCTCCCACCGTATTGGAATAGGCGGAGGCGCCGTCGGCGATCTTCACCCACAGGGCCGAGAGCCTGGCCCGGCGCGCTTTCGAGATCATGCGGGCCACCCCGCCCTCGGCGTTGAGCACGGGCTGCAACTTCCAGACATACATCGATCGCTTGGGCATGACCAACCCCCTGGCTGTAGCAACAATGCGATACCACTATTGAGCTAGTCACAGGGCGATGCAATTCCTCCAAAAGCGGAAACGCCCGGCGCGTCGTCGACGCGCCGGGCGTTTCGTCTCGTTCGGCGAGAGGATCGGCTCAGCCGACGATCTCGAGACCGGAGAAGAAGAAGGCGATCTCTTCGGCCGCCGTCTCCGGGGCGTCGGAGCCGTGCACCGAGTTCTCGCCGATCGACAGGGCGAAGTCCTTGCGGATGGTGCCCTCGGCGGCGTTGGCCGGGTTGGTGGCGCCCATCACTTCGCGGTTCTTCAGGATGGCGCCCTCGCCTTCCAGGACCTGCGCGACGATCGGACCGGACGACATGAACTCGCAGAGCTCACCGTAGAAGGGGCGCTCCTTGTGGACGGCGTAGAAGGCCTGAGCCTGACGCAGCGACAGCCACAGGCGCTTGGAGGCGACGACGCGCAGGCCGGCGGCCTCGAAACGGGCCACGATCGGACCGGTCAGGTTGCGCTTGGTCGCGTCGGGCTTGATCATCGAAAAGGTGCGTTCGATCGCCATCTGGCCATCCTCTCGTCGCGGTAGGAAATCTCGGGCGACCGCGGACGCGGCCGTTGGCCGGGCTTCTAGCACCGAGAACGGCGCTCGCCAAGGCGAGGCTCGGCGAAAGCCGCGCGCCGGCGCGACGCCTCGACCAGACGCGGCGCCGCGCCTCAGCCGCGCTCGGGTTCGTAGACGTAACCGGCGCCGCGCACGGTGCGGATGAACACCGGCTCGCCCGGATCGACCTCGATCTTCTTGCGGATCCGGGCGATGCGGACGTCGATCGCCCGATCGAAGGCGTCGGGATCGCGAGCGTTGGCGAGATCGAGCAGCTGCTCGCGCGACAGAACCCGGCCGGGATGCTCGACGAAGGCCTTGAGCAGCGCGAATTCCGAGGTCTGCAGCAGGGCCTCCTCGCCGCTCGTCTCGTCGCGCAGGCGGCGGCTGTCGAGATCGAGCACGCGCCGGCCGAAGCGCACGAGGCGCGGCGGGGTCGGCGCGGACTGCGGCGCGATCGTCGCGGCGAGGCGGGCGCGGCGCAGCACCGAGCGGATGCGGGCGACGAGCTCCCGCAGCTCCGCCGGCTTGGCGAGATAATCGTCGGCGCCGAGTTCGAGCCCGACCACCCGATCGATGGCGCTGGCGGTCGAGGTCAGCATGATCACCGGCAGATGCGGGTGGCGTTCCTTCAGGAAGCGGATCAGCGACAGGCCGTCTTCGCCCGGCATGTGCAGATCGAGCACGACCAGATCGGGCATGCCGCCTTCGAGCGCGGCGCGCAGAGCGGCGGCCCCGTCGAGCCGCAGCACCGCGAAGGCGTGCAGTTCGAGATAGTCGGCGACGGTCTCGCGGGTGTGGACGTCGTCGTCGACGACGGCGATGCGCAGCTCCTCGGTCACGACGCGCCCCCTTCCCCGGAAGGTTCCGGCGCGGCGGCGAGCAGGACGATCTGAAAGACGGTGCCGGGTCCGGGATCGGCGTTGATCGCGCCGATGTGGCCGCCGTGCATCTCGACGATCTGCTTGGCGATCGACAGGCCGAGGCCGGTCGAATGCTCGCCGCCGGTCGGCTGGGCGGAGAGGCGTTGGAACTTGCCGAACAGGCGGTCGAAGTCCTGCGGCGCGAGGCCCGGGCCCTGGTCGGTCACCGTGAGGACGGCGCGATCGGCGACGCGGCGGACCTCGATCTCGACCCGCCCGCCCGGCGGACCGTATTTCAGCGCATTGGAGACCAGGTTCTCGACCGCCTCGCGCATCCGGTCGGGATCGGCCCAGGCCGGCGTCACGGCGTCGGCCGAAAAGTCGAGGATCTGCCGCTTGGCGCCGGCGATCGGGCGCATCAGATCGATCACCTCCCGGGTCAGGTCTCCGAGGTCGAGCGTCGTCGGATGGATCGCAATGTCGAGCGCGTCGGCGGTGGCCTGTCCGACGAGGTCGACGATCATGCGGTTCATGGCGCTCGCCGGCGCGGCGATCTTCGCCACCTGCTCCTTCAGAGCCGACGCAGAGGCAGCGCCGCGATCGATCAGTTCCTCGATGATTTCCGCCCGTCCGAGAATCGCTCCGATCGGGTTCTTCAGGTCGTGCGCGATCATGCCCAGCAATTCGATCTTGAAAGCGTTGGCGCGTCGCAAAATTTCACGTTGAACCGAGAGACGACGATTGGCGGCGATCAACTCTTCGGTTCGTTCGACGACACGCCGTTCCAGTTCGACGTTGATGTCCTGGAGTTTTTCATAGAGCAGCACGTTCTCGAAGGCCACCGAGAGTTTTCCACAGAAGACCTCGACGAGGGCCCGGTCGGTCGGCGAGAGATGCGGCACGGCGTCGAGCAGGACCGCGATCTCGCGGCCCGCGGCGGTCGAGACGTAGAGCACCGAACGGTCGACGAAGAAGCAGTGCCGCTTTTCGGCGAAGGCGGTCTCGATCAGCCGCCGCATGTCCGCGTCGAGACCGGCGGTCGCGTCGAACCGGTCGGGACGAGAGGCGTAGACGCCGGAGCCGGCGAGAACGGCGAGAGCGTCGCCGCCGGCCTCGCGCGAGGCGTCGCGGACCACCAACATGCCGGCGCAGTCGACCTCGAGCAGCGCCGCGACCTGGGTCAGGACGCCCTCGGCGAAGCGGCGCATCGTCCGGGTGTCGAAGAGCGCGGTGGCGGCGTCGATGATCAGTTCGAGGCCGCGCCTGCTCTCCTCCAGGCGGGTCAGTTGCAGATGGGCCCTGAGCGCCGCGGTGATGGTGGTGAAGAGCTTGTCGGCGGTGAGCTCGGTCTTCGCCTTGTAGTCGTTGATGTCGTATTCGACGACGACGCGGCGTTCGGGCGCCTGGCCAGGTTGGCCGGTCCTCAGCACGATGCGCACGACGTCGTTGCGCAATTCGCGCCGGATGTGTTCGACGAGATCGAGGCCGGCGGTCTCGGTCTCCATCACCACGTCGAGGAGGATCACCGCGACGTCGGGATGGGCGCGCAGCAGCGCGCGCCCTTCGGCGGCGGAATAGGCGGACACGATCTCCAGACGTTGTCCGTTGAGGGCATAGTCGGCGAGCGCGAAACGGGTTCCGTCGTGAACGGCGGGATCGTCGTCGATCACGGCGATCTTCCAACGACGGCGGTCGGTGTCGATCTCCTCGCGCGTCTCTTCGGCGAAGACGATCAGGTCGTCGTCGACCATCGGGCGTCGGTCCCCTCCTCACGCTCTCGCGATGCGGCCGCGTCGTCGGGCGCGGTCAGCGGCGCTTCGATCTCGAAGCGGCATCCCGCGTCCGGCGCGGTGGTCATCCGGATGCGCCCACCCATCCGGCTGATCACCAACGTCCGCACGATGTGCAGGCCGAGCCCGCTGCCGCCCCGCCCCCGGCGGGTGGTGAAGAAGGGTTCGAAGGCGCGACGCGCCGTCTCCTCGTCCATTCCCACCCCGTCGTCGGCGAAGACGATTCGGACGCGATCCTCTCCCAGGGGTCGCGCCGAGATCGTCATGACACCGGAACGATCTCCCGTAAAGGCATGGGTGACGGCGTTCATGACGAGATTGGTGAGGATCTGACCCCAGGCCCCGGGATAGCCGTCCATGGTCAGGCCGGGGGCGACGTCGACGTCGAGGCGATGCGGCGTCGTCTTCAGGCCCGGGCGCAACGAGGCGACGATCTGCTCGGTCGCCTCGGCGAGGTCGAAGGCGCGGCGATCGGGATGGGTGCGGTCGACCGCCACCTGTTTGAAGGCGAGCACCAGGTCGGCGGCGCGGGTCAGATTGGCGACCAGCTGGGTCGAGGCCTCGCGCACGTCGGCGACGAAATCGTCGAGGCGCGACCGACGCAGCCCGCCGCCGGCGACTTCCGCCGCGAAGCCGTCGGCGCGATGGCGCAGCGTCGAGGCGACGGTCAGGCCGATGCCGACCGGGCTGTTGACCTCGTGGGCGACGCCGGCGACGAGACCGCCGATGGCGGCGAGCTTTTCGGCTTCGACGAGGTCGTCGCGGGCGCGGGCGAGGCGCTCGAGCGCCGCTTCGGCGCGATCGCGGGCGGCGCGGATCTCTTCTTCGGCGCGGCGGCCCTCGCTGTCGTCGTAGATCCACAGGATGTGGGCGGGGCGGCCGGCGAAGTCGATCGGACGGACCTCCATCAACGCCCACCAGAGCGTGCCGTCGGGGCGGCGCATCTCGGTCTGCCAGGCGGCGACGCCGCCGGTGCGCGACACCGCCTCGGCGAGGCGCGTCGCTCCGGAGGCGTCGACGAAACGGTCGGCGAGCGCGTTGCCGTCGGCCGGCGCATCGCCGTCGGAACCGGGCGGGAAGAGCTCGCGCCAGCGACGATTGGCGAAGCCGATGCGCCCGTCGGCGGCGGAGAGGACGGCGATGCCGATCGGACTGGTCTCGAGCACCGACAGCCAGCGCCGCTCCTGCAGCGCGTGATCCTCTTCGCGCCGTCGCCGCTCGGCGCGCGCCCGGCGCACCGCCTCGAGCGCTCGGGCGCTCGCGCCGAATTCGTCGGGCGCGTCGAGGCCCGGCACCGGGCGGTCGGCGCGATCGATCGCCAGGGCGTTCAGCACCGTGGTCTGTTCGGCGAGCGGGACCAGGATGGTCGAGGCGACGCGGCGGGCGACGAAGACGCCGATGACCAACGACAGCCCGACGAAGAGCGCGATGCGCAGGCCGAGCCCGTCGAGCGCGGCTTCGAAACGATCGAAGACCTCTCGCTCGACCTGAATCTGCCGGTCGAGCAGCCGCTCGAGCGCGGCGTTCATCGCGTCGCGGTTGCCGTCGACGTAGCCGGAGAGCCACAGCGACTTGCGCCAGGAAATGGCGGTCAGGCGTTCGAACATCTCGTCGAGCCGGGCGAGCTGCGGCGTGAAGAGTTCGATCGCATAGGTGCGGCTGTCGGCGCCGGGATCGGCGCCGATGCGCCGCAGTTCGGCGGCGAACTCGTCGCGGGCGACGCGCGCCGCATCGATGTCTTCGACGGCGCGGCTGCGGCGATAGGACACGAGAGCGAGGCGGAAGGCGGCGAAGCGGTCGTAGGCCCTGGCGACGAGCGGACGCAGCGCCGCGTCGCCGGGCCGGATCGACAGATCGAGCGCGTCGAGCCGTTCGCGGATCGCCGAGACGACCTCCTCGAACGCGCCTTCGTAGAGCAGCGTGACGTCGATCTCGAGGCCGCGCAGGTCGTCGAAGCCGATCAGATAGCGGCGGGCGGCGTCGCTGAAGGCCTCGACGTCTTCGCCGTCGTCGGCGCGCGCGCCGTCGCGCAGACGCCAGAGCTCGCCGGTGAATTCGGCCTTCATCGTCTCGACGCCGGTGCGCGCCGCCTCGTCGGGCGCGTCGAGGAAGGCCTTGACCTCACGGTTGAGGCGCATCGTCGCCCGTTCGAGGGCGCTCAACTGATCGCGCCGGGCGTGCGTCGCCCGCATGTCGCTCCAGGAGGCGCGCAGCACCTCGCCGCTCGTCCAGGCGACGACGAAGAGCGCGATCGCGCCCATGGCGACGGCGAGCACCGGCAGCGTCACACGGCCGCGGATCGCCAGCCGGCGCAGCCCGGGGCGCGAAGGCGCGGCCGAGAGCGCGGCGCGCGACGGATCCTCGGAGGCGGTCGCTTCGGTCATGGCGTCCCCCGGCCGGGCGTCGCTCAACGGTCGCGGAAATCGCGGAAGCCGATGTCGGGCGCCGAGGTGTTGTGGGTGGAAGGAACGGTGCGGACGAAGGCGACGTCGGCCGCCTGACCATCCTTCCAATCGACCACCACGGTCGAGGTCGACGGCGCGCCCGGGGTCTTGCGGGCGACGATCTCGGCGGTGTCGGCGTTGCCGGGGGCGACATACATCGAGCGCAGGGCGGCGAAGGGCAGCTTCGAGAGGTCGACGCCGTCGAAGGCGACGTCGACGGCGGCGCGGCCGACGCCGATCTCCTTCAGCGTCACGACCGCCTTGCCGCCCTTGGCGAAGCCGATGGTGAAGGCGAGCGTCTCGGGATCGAAGGAGACGCTCTCATAGGCGACGAAGGGCCGCGTGCTCTCTTCGACCGGGCCGAACAGGAAGGAGGAGCCGTAGGCGACCTCGCGCATGCGGAAGGGCGGCAGCGCCTTCAGCCGCCAATAGCCGTCCTGCGGATAGAAGACCAGGAACTCGATCGGGCCGGCCGGCGTCTTGCGCCAGAGCTGGACGAGATGGAGGTACTTCTGGGTCAGCTTGCCGACGCTCACCGGCACCACGGTCGGACGCCAGAAGTCGGGATAGACGACGCCCTTGAGGACGTATTCGTCGTCTTCCCAGAGCGTGGCGGTCGGCGGGGTGTAGTGCGACGCGCCGTCGGCGCCGCCGGAATGGCCGAAGTTGCAGCCGGAGAAGTCCGGCGCGTGGCGATCGCGCACGATCGTGTCGACATAGGCCGGGGTGGCGGCGGTGATGGTGAAGGCGGCGACCTTGGGCGAGGTCAGCGTGTAATAGACGTTGTCCTCCTCCGCGCATTTGGTGACGTAGGAGCGATTGTGGACGTCGACGGAGATCGGTTCGGCGCGCGCGGCGGTGAGACCGAGCGACGCGACGAGCGCGGCGAGAAGGGCGGCGAAGGCGCCCCGGCGGCGGAAGATCATGTCGGTCGTCTCCTCTGGGGGCGGCGGCGCTTCGATCCATCCCGATCGGGCCGTCTCGCCTCGGCATCGGTGGTAGCCTTCGGCCGGGTTCGCGGCAAGAGGAAGGCGTGACGCGGGCGCGGGGCGGACGCGACGTCTTGACGAAGCGGCGGCGATCCCCACATGCCGATGCGCCGCCCTCGATCCCGCGGCTCCGCGAGACCGATCGTGACCACGACCCCGCCCTCCCCTCCTCCGCCTTCGTCGTCGCGCCGCTTCTCCTGGCGCGCGCTCCTGCGTCTGCCGGCGCTCGTCCTCGTCGCGATCTACTTCCTGATCGACGACGTCGTGCTGGCGGCGTTCCGACCGGTCGTCGCCTGGGCGGCCGAGCTTCGGATCGTGCTGCGCTTCGCGGTTTTCCTGCGCCGGCTGCCGCCCTATCCGACGCTCGCTCTGTTCCTCGTGCCCTTCGCGATCCTGGAGCCGATCAAGATCCTCGGCCTGTGGATGATGGCGACCGGCTCGTTCCGCGTCGGCCTTCTGGTGTTGGCGACGGCGCACGTTCTCTCGATCGTGTTGGTCGAGCGGCTGTTTCAGGCGACGCGGGCGAAGCTTCTGACGATCGGCTGGTTCGCCTGGATCTGGGCGCGGGTGACGCGCCTCTACGACTGGTCGGTCGGACGGCTCAAGGCGACGGCGGCGTGGCGCTCGGCCGCCGCGATCGCTCGGCGGGTCCGAACGCGGATCAGAGCCGCGCGCGACGCGCTGCGTCTCGTGTGGCGGCGGCTCTTCCGCCGTCGTCGCGGTTCGGCCGATCAGTCGAGCGCCGGCGACGGGGCGTGACCGCGCAGCGGCCGTTCCTCGAGCCGGGTCAGCAGCGCGAAGCCGACCATCTGACCGCAGACGACGGCGAGGAACAGCCAACGGAACGCCGCCGCGGCGGTCGGGTCGACGCGGCCGGCGTGGATCGCCGCCTCTCCGACGCCGGAGACGCCGGCCGAAGCCAGCACCGCGCCGAGGACGGAGACCGCGACCACCGAGCCGAGCGAGCGCATGAAGGCGAGCACGCCCATGGCGACGCCGAGGTCGCGGCGTTCCACCGCGTTCTGCGAGGCGACGGTGCAGATCGGGAAGATCGTGCCGGTGCCGAGGCCGACGAAGCCGAGCACCGCCTCGATGCCCCAGAAACCGAGCCGATCGGCGAAGACGGCGAGCGCCGCCGTGGCGATCATCGCGGTCGCCGAGCCGGCGAGCGCGATGCGGCGATAATGGACGACGTGCGCCATGCCCCGGCCGGCGAGGCTGGCGCCGGCGACGGTGCCGAGCGTCAGGGCGAGCAGGCCGAAGCCGGCGGCGGCCGGCTGCAGCCCGGCGACCAACTCGAACCACAGGGGCATGTAGACCGAGAGGCCGACATAGGCGCCCATCGAGAAGAAGATCGCCGAGACGGCGACCGAGATCACCCGGTTCTTCAATATGTCGAGCGGCACCAGCGCTTCTTCGGTGCGCGACACGTGGCGGGCGAAGACGAGGGCGAGCGCGCCGGCGAGGGCGAAGAGGCCGAGAATCTCCACCGAGCCCCAGGCGAAGCGATTGCCGCCCCAGGTCAGCGCCAGCATGAAGGAGACCGTCGCGCCGATCACCTGCCCCGAGCCGAGGAGATCGAGCCGGGCCGGCCGCGTCACGTCGGCGATCCGGCTCAGAGAGCGGCGGATCATGACGAAGGCCACCGCCGACAGCGGCAGGTTGATCCAGAAGATCAACGACCAGTGCAGATGTTCGGCGAAGAGGCCGCCGAGCAGCGGACCGCCGATCGAGGCGACCGCCCATACCGTCGAAATGTGGATCATGTAGCGGGCGCGCTGCTGCGGCGGCACGACGTCGCCGATGATCGTCTGGACGAGGCCGACGAGGCCGCCGCCGCCGAGCCCCTGCAGGGCGCGGCCGAGGATCAGCAACGGCATCGAGGGAGCGAGCGCGCAGGCCGCCGAGCCGACGACGAAGATCGCCACCGCGCCGTAGAGCGTCGGCCGCCGGCCGATCAGATCGGCGAGCTTGCCATAGAGCGGCGTCACCGCGGTCGCGGTCAGGAAATAGGCCGAGACCACCCAGGACAACCAATCGACGTCGCCGAGCGCGCCGCCGATGGTCGGCAGCGCCGGCGAAACGATGGTCTGATCGAGCGCGGCGAGGAACATCACCATCAGCGCGCCGACGACGACGGCGAGGCGTTCGCTCTCGGCGAGCAGAGAAGGATGTTGCATCGGGGATCCGGGCGAGAGGGGCGTCGACCGGAGACGGTCGCGGGCAGGCGGCGCATGGGGCGCGTCGAACCGATACGATAGCGCCGCGGCGGATCCGTGAATACGGGTTTTCCCGCAGGCGGGCCCTGCGAGGCGCGCATGCGTGACGCCGTCCCTCGGATCGACCTCAGACCGTCGCCGCAGCCTCGGCGAGCGCCGCGGGAAGCGCCTCGGCGAAGAGGGCGAGATCGGCGTCCGTGCCGGCGGAGACGCGGATGCAGCGGTCCATCGGCGCGGTCCAGGGCTTGCGCACGAAGAGATCGCGTTCGATCAGCGCTTCGAGCACCGCCTTGGCGAAGGCGCCGTCGCGGCCGCAGTCGATCGCCACGAAGTTGGTCGCCGACGGCAGCGTGACCAGACCGTTTTCCGCGGCGATTTCGGCGAGGCGGGCCTTGGAGCGGTTCACCTTGGCGACCACGTCGACGAGGTGGTCCTGGTCGGCGAGCGCGGCGAGCGCGCCGGCCTGGGCGACGACGCCGACGCCGAAGTGGTTGCGGATCTTGTCGAAGGCGTTCGTGATCTCCGGCGCGCCGATCCCGTAGGCGACGCGCAGGCCGGCGAGGCCGTGCGCCTTGGAGAAGGTGCGGAAGCGCAGGATGCGCGGATCGTCGGGATCGACCTTCGGCAGCACGCCCGCCGGCGCGAACTCGCCATAGGCCTCGTCGAGGATCAGGAGCGAGCCCTCGGGGACGCGGGCGATCTCGCGCTCGACGTCCTTCGCCCACCACCAGGACGCCATCGGATTGTCCGGATTGGCGAAATAGGCGAGCGGCGCGCTCTCGCGCAAGGTCGCGTCGAGGAGGCCGGGGAGATCCTCGCGATCTTCGACATAGGGCACCCGGACGAAGCGGCCGCCGAAGCCGGCGACATGATAATCGAAGGTCGGGTAGCCGCCGGCCGAGGTGACGACCGGCGTGCCCGGATCGACGAACAGGCGCACCGTCATCCCGAGCAGATCGTCGATGCCCTCGCCGACGACGACGTTGTCCGGGCGCACGCCGTGATGGGCGGCGATCGCGCTCTTCAGATCGTGCAGTTCCGGGTCGCCGTAGACCCAGGCGCCGCGACCGGCCTTGGCCATCGCCTCGAGCGCCTTGGGCGAGGGACCGAAGACGCTCTCGTTGGCGCCGATGCGGGCGCGGAACGGCCGGCCGCGCCGCCGCTCGATCGCTTCGGCCCCGACGAAGGGGACGGTGGAGGGGAGCGAGGCCATCAACGGCGTGAAGCGGGGGGCGGTCATCGGCAGAGCGTTCCTCTCGGTCTTCCTTCGCCATCTATCGAACGCAAGGGCCGTCTGTCGAGAGGATCTGCGCTTTCGCCTTGATCCGAACACGAACTTCCCGCATAGAGACGCCAGCGACGCCGCCCCGACGATCGGACGCGGAGGTTTCGGAAGATGCGTGAGAGCGCAGCCGGGCGGGAGAAACGCTCCCCTCCCCGTACTGCTGCTCCCTTTCGACCCGCTCGATCGCTTTCACCCGACAGGCCCCCTATTCACGCGGGGATCGTCATTCGATCCCGACCGCCGTTCGCGCTTCCTTGCGCGACCGCGCGGGCCTCGTCGCATTCGAAGGTTCACACTTGACCTCATTCAAAGACTTCGGCCTCTCCGCCCCGATCCTCGCCGCGCTCGCTCGCGAGGGCTATTCGGCTCCGACGCCGATCCAGGCGCAGGCCATCCCGCATCTGATGCAGGGCCGCGACCTGCTCGGCATCGCGCAGACCGGCACCGGCAAGACCGCCGCCTTCGCGCTGCCGCTGATCCATCGCCTGATGGAGCCGCACAAGCGCACCGCCCCCCATTCCGCCCGCACACTGGTGCTGGCCCCGACCCGCGAACTCGCTTCGCAGATCGCCGAGAGCTTCAAGATCTACGCCGGCGACCTTCCGATCTCCGTCGAGGTGGTGTTCGGCGGCGTCTCGATCGGCCGTCAGGAACGCGCCCTGTTCCGCGGCGTCGACGTGCTCGTCGCCACGCCCGGCCGGCTGCTCGACCTCATCGACCGCGGCTCGTGCCGGCTCGATCTGGTCGAGGCGCTCGTCCTCGACGAGGCCGACCAGATGCTCGACCTCGGCTTCGTCCATGCGCTGAAGCGGATCGCCAAGCTGGTGCCGAAGAAGCGTCACACGCTGCTGTTCTCGGCGACCATGCCGAAGCAGATCGCGAGCCTCGCGGAAGGCTATCTCACCGATCCCGTCCGCGTCGCGGTGACCCCGGTCGCCACGACCGCCGAGCGCGTCGCCCAGCACGTCGTTCCCTGCGAGACGCGGCTCAAGCAGGCGATGCTCGAGCATCTCCTCTCCGATCCGGCCTTCGACCGCGTCATCGTCTTCACCCGCACCAAGCACGGCGCGGATCGGGTGGTGAAGCATCTCGACCGGGCGGGCATCGACGCCGCCGCGATCCACGGCAACAAGAGCCAGCCGCAGCGCGAGCGGGCGCTCGCCGCCTTCCGCGACGGCCAGATCGGCGTGCTGGTGGCCACCGACATCGCGGCGCGCGGCATCGACATCGACGGCGTCTCCCACGTCGTCAACTTCGAGCTGCCGAACATTCCGGAAAGCTACGTCCACCGCATCGGCCGCACCGCGCGCGCCGGGGCGAAGGGCTCGGCCGTCTCCTTCTGCAATCGCGAGGAAGAGCCCTATCTGCGCGACATCGAGAAGCTGATCCGGGCCCAGATCCCGCGCCTCTCCGTGCCGAAGGAAGTGCAGACCCGCGCCGCCGAGATCGGCCGGATGAACCGCGCCGAGACCGAGGAGGCGATCCTGCCGAGCCGCGCGCCGCGCCATCACGCCGGCCGGCCCGACGTGGGCCGTCGTGGCGAGGGTCATGCGGCGAACGAGGGCGAGCGCAATCAGGCGCGCGGCGGCAAGGGCCCGCGCGGCCCGCGCGAGCAGTTCCGCGCCCGCGCCGAAGGCCCGGCGGCGGAGAGCGCGACGCGCGAGCCGCGTCGCGGCGAGGCGAACGGACGCCCGCAGCGCTCGGAAGGCGCGGCCGGCGGTCGGCGCTTCGATGCGAGCGGCGAGACGCCGCGGTCGCGCGCCGGCGCGCCGACGCGCAAGCCGAACGCCGGCGCTCCGGCGGCGGCCAAGGGCGGCGAGCGCGACGGCCGTCGTCCGAACCGCCAGCGCGGTCCGAAACGTCGCGACGACTGAGCGACGGCGCGTTCCTCTCCAAAAAATTCGACGGCCCCGGAGCGATCCGGGGCCGTCTTCGTGTCCACTCACGCCTTCGCCGCGTCAGCGACCGCCGAAGGGCGTCGAGATCGGCAGGCTCCAGAGCCGAACCGTCGGCTCCGGTCCCCAGCGATGCGGCGTCGGGGTCGGCGTCAGGCTGGCCGGGTCGCGGCGCGGCCGCGCGAACATCAGGCACCAGTAGACGTCGCCGCGCTTCTTCGGATTTTCCACCGAGGCGATGCCCATCCGGGTCATGTCGGCGTCCTTGAGGCCGCGATCGTGCGGCGGCGACTTCTTCCAGCCGGCGATGGTCTGTTCGATGGTGCGATAGCCCTGACCGAGGTTCTCGCCGGCCGTCTCATAGGCGTAGCCGCCGGCCCGCAGGCGCTTCTCGAGACCGCCATAGGGCTCCAGCTCGTGCGTCATGCGGCCGGCGTCGGCGAGGTGGCCGGCATATTCGCGGGCGAGCCGGGTCAGTTCGCCGTCGAGGGCGAGCGGGGCGACGCCGTTGTCGGCGCGATAGGCGTTGATCAGGCGCAGCGCCTTCTGCGGGTCGACCGGAACGTAGGCGACGTCGTCGATCTCCTCGACGTGGAGGGGGGAGCGCGCGCAGGCCGCGAGCGAGGCGGCGAGCCCACCGAGGAGCACGACGCGGCGCGTCGGGCGAACGGCGCCCGGGCACGGGGACATGAAGAGGGGGCGCAGGCCGGACATGGCGACTCACCGGGTTCGAGAACGAAGGTGCGGCGGGCTCTAGCGCGAAGTCCGGACGAGAAAAAGGCGAAGGGCGATCGCTCGCGCCGACGGCCGGCGACGGTTCGAAGGCGCGCGCAGGAAGAGGAGAGGGAAAATCCGGGGCGTCCGTGCGTCTCGACGGTGGAGCGCCTTGAATTCGGCCCGCCGCTCGGGCATAGAGGTCGCGCCGGAGACGTGGCCGAGAGGCTGAAGGCACTCGTTTGCTAAATGAGCGTACCCCCAAAAGGGTACCGAGGGTTCGAATCCCTCCGTCTCCGCCATTTGCTTCATAAAAACAATAACTTATAATGACGATTTCGAGGCCGCCCACATAAAGGCCTACAACGGAACGCCGCTACCGACCGAAGCAAGTTCGGCTTCGTTACGACAATTTCGACATGATAGGGTTCCGGATCGTCATCGACACGCCCGAAACCCTGGGCGCCGAGCTCGGCGACGGCGGCATCGACATCGCGCTGCCGCCCGAAGTGCGGCCACATCCCGGCATCCGCTTCTCACCCTTCGACGACGAGCGGCATTCGCTCGGTCGCGCCGTCGGCCATCCCCTCCGGGCCGACGCGTCGGAGGAGATGTCGCCGCAATCGATCGAGGCGCACGCCTTCGTCTTGCGTCCCTCCAGGCCGACGCCGGCGTCCACGGTGGGATGGTTCGTCACGCGCGCCCCGCTCGGCCGAATGGATCGACCGGGGAGGCGGGAAGCCGTGCAGTGGCCGAATTGGGCTCTTCATCACCTCATTTGTACGTCTGGTCGCTTTTCCGGCCGGATCCCGCCGATCGCGTCCTAAGCCTCGGCGTCAGCAGTCGCGGACAGGTTTCTGGCGAGATCCGAAGGGGGGCTCGAGGAGGCGACGCGCTGCGTCTCAGCCGTCGCCGGATCGGTTCGATCCTTCGCATCCGACGGACCGCATCCGGCTGGGATCCGAACGAATGGGGGATGTAACCTCATGACGCAAATCATCGAAACTCCTGTTCAGCAACTCGTCGTGGCTCCGCCCAAGCTGGGCAATCCCGCCGCCGTCGGTCTGGCCGCCTTCGGACTGACCACGCTCCTGCTGCAACTGCACGCCCTCGGGCTCGTCGGCATGGGCCCGGTGCTCTGGGTGGGCGTGTTCTACGGCGGCGCCGCCCAGGTCATGGTCGGCCTTCACGAGCACAAGAACGGCAACAACTTCGGCTATACGGTGTTCACCAGCTTCGGCTGCTTCTGGCTGTCGTTCTGCGGCATCGTCATCGCCGGAAGTTACGGCCTGTTTCCCGCCAGCAAGACCGACGTCGGTTGGTTCCTGGTCGCCTGGACGCTCTACAGCGGCATCATGACGATCGCCTCCGTGCGCACCAACAAAGTGCTGTTCGGCGCCTTCGTCACCTTGATGATCGGGTTGGTGGCGCTGGTCGCCGAGCACTTCGGCGCCGGCGAGGAGATGGCCCGCCTGTCCGCCTGGGCGATGCTCGGGACCGTCGCCTGCGTCTGGTACGTGATGGCGCACATCGTCCTGGCCGACATGTTCGGCCGCGACGTCCTGCCGGTCGGCAAGCCCTTCCTCTGAGATCGACGACGCCCCGACCCGATCGCGGTCGGCGGCGCCGATGAAAAAGGGACGAAACTCATGAACAAAGTCATGCAACTCGACGACGTCGTCGCCGGCATCGAAGACGGTGCGACCATCATGTTCGGGGGATTTCTGGGCGTCGGCTCTCCCCTCAAGTCCATCGAAAAGATCGTCGCCAAGGGCGTGAAGGACCTGACCGTCGTCTCGGTGGTCAATTCCTATCCCGGCGGCGGCTTCGATCTGGCGCCGCTGTTCGCGAAGCGTCAGGTCAAGAAGTTCATCACCGCCCATACCGGCACCTGCCCGGAGGCGATCGAAGCGTTGAAGGCCGGCGATCTCGAAATCGAATTCTTCCCGATGGGCACCTGGATCGAGAAGATCCGGGCCGCCGGCGCCGGGCTCGGCGGGGTGCTGACGCCGATCGGTCTCGGCACGCTGGTCGAAGAAGGCAAGCGCCACATCGAAATCGACGGCAGGACCTATCTGATCGAGATGCCGCTGCGCGCCGACTACGCCTTCATCGCCGGCGCCCGCGCCGACACCAGCGGCAACGTCGAATATCGCGGCGTCAGCCTCAACTCCAACCCGGTGATCGCGACCGCCGCCGACTTCACCGTGGCCGAGGTCAACGAAATCGTCCCGGTGGGCGAGATCGACCCCGCGCGCGTCGGCACGCCCTGCGTCTTCGTCAAGGCGGTCGTACAGGGGCATTCGCCGGCCGAACATCAGTCGATCTTCGAACGGCTGTGGGTGAACACCGGGCGCCTCCAGGCGCCGGCGACCGCAGCGTAGAAAGGAGCACCGTCATGGAGTCCGTCATCGATCCCAAAGACGCCATCGCGCGCCGCGCCGCCTACGAATTGGCGGACGGCGAGATCGTCAATCTCGGCTTCGGCATGCCGACCGCCGTCGCCAACCACATTCCTCCGGGCGTGGACGTCATTCTGCAGTCCGAGAACGGCTGCCTGATGTTCGGTCCGACGCCCCGGCTCGGGCAGCAGGACGCCGACGTCGCCAACGCCGGCGGTCAGCCGATCACCCTGCTGCCCGGCGCGTCGATCTTCGATCTCGCCACGTCCTTCGCGATCATCCGCGGCGGCCATGTCGACACCACCATTCTCGGCGCCCTGGAAGTGGATCAGGAAGGCTGCATCGCCAACTGGGCCATGCCGGTCGCTCCGGGCAAGTATTCGCCCGGCATGGGCGGCGCCATGGATCTGGTCGGCGGCGCCCGCAAGGTGGTCGCGGTGTTGCAGCACACCGACAAGAAGGGCAATTCGAAGGTCCTGAAGAAGTGCACCCTGCCGGTCACCGGCCGCGGCGTTCTCGACAGGATCATCACCGAGAAGGCCGTCTTCGACGTGACGCCGAACGGGCTGGTCCTGACCGAGATCGCGGCCGGGCTGACGCCGGACGAATTGAAGTCGATGACCGACGCCGAATTCTCGGTATCGCCCGACCTCTGCGAATATCGCCTCTGCGCCTGAAGCGTCGACGCCCGCCGCCACGCGCGCGACGACCGAAGCCGCCCGCGATCGAGCGGACGACCCGGTCGGACCGACCTCGCGGCGAGCGGGCGGGCGACCTTCGCAAGACGGATCGGGGTGCGGACATGCCCGGCGTTTCGCCGCCGTGCGCCGCGCCCCGGTCGTTCCTCGACGCCGCCGTCATGGAAGAAATCGATGCCGCCTCCGCGACCGGTCGGGCGTCCGCCCGCGTCGAATGGCTCCCCCTGCGAGCGATGCATTTCGGAATGCGCCGCTCTCGCTCTTCCGTCGGCGAGAAAAACATGCCCGAGTGCCGGGAAAACCGGCCGACGAGGAGGCGAGCGATGTCTCAGTTGCAGCCAGATCATCAGACGCGGCCCTATGCGAAGGACCTGAGCCTCGCCAAGAGCATGGCCGAGGCCTCCTATCAGGTCGGCCTCGGCGCCGCCGACATCACCGGCCACGTCGAAGACATCACGTCGCGAATCGTCGAGCAGACCGAACACCTCGGCGCGGTCGCCGCCTCGATCGAGGACATGACCCAGGAAAACGGCAGCATCGCCGCATCCGCCCGTGAACTGCTGCACGAAGCCAATGCCGTCACCGATCGCATGAACGAAGTCCGGGGGGCGGCGACCCGCTCGATCACGGCGGCCCTCGGTCTGATCGACGATGGAGCGACGATCACGACCGGCCTGCCGGCGATCAAGATCGCCCTGGAAGAGGTCGCGCGGGCCGTGGAAGGGTTGGGCGACGTCGCGCGATTGCGCGACGGGGTGGTTCGACGGGTCGCCTCGATCGCCGCCGCGACCGCCCGCAACCGGGAACGCTGCGAAGACATTCTCGAAGAGGTCGCCCAGCTCACCGAAGCCGAATTGGCGACCGAGAAGGACTCCGAAAACGTCTCCAACCAGTGTCTGCAACTCTCCGACCTCGGCGCCGAGCTCTACTACACCATTCTGGCGAGCGGCGTGGAGATCGCGGACACGCCGTTCATCGACGTGGTGATGGAGACCGCCAAGCGCGTGACGTCGGCGCTCGAAGAGGCGCTCGAAGACGGCGAAATCGACTTCGATACCCTGTTCGACGAAGATTACGTTCGGATGCCCGACATCGAGCCGCCGAAATACACGACCGCGTGGCTTCCGTTGATCGAGAAGGTGGTGCCCCCGATCTGCGAGCCCGTCTCCAAGATCGCGCCCGACGTGGTGCTGTGCACCGTCACCGACCGCAACGCCTATATGCCGGTCAACAATCTCAAGTTTTCGCATCCGCCGCGCAACGACCCGGCATGGAACGCCACGCACTCACGCCACCGCATTCGTCATCGCGATCGCATTTCCGCGCGTATCGCCAAATCGACGAAACCCTTCCTGGTGACGGTCTTCCGTCGTCGGCTCGGCGACTGCACTCAGATCTTGAAGGACATATCCTCGCCGATCTTCATCCGCGGTGAGCTCTGGGGCAATGTTCGGATGCTCATTCTGATCAAGGTCGAGACCGTCGACTACATTTTGAAGCAGATGGACATTCATCGCGCCGTCGAGAAGATGCGCGGCGCCGATGCGGCAGGGTCGGGCGACCATCTCTTCGGCCCGGACGCCGAGCATTCGGCGCAGCGCCACAATCACCCGAAGAAGTTCTGCTTCCATCACGCCGGGCGTCTGAAGATCATCGACAACCAGGACATCCAGCTCTTCTTCGCCAAGGATCGTCTGGTCTTCATCCAAACCGAAGACGGTAAGCAACACTCCGTTCGCTCGACCCTCAGCGAATTGGAGGAAAAACTCGACGGCGGGCAATTCATGCGATGCCACAGAAACTACATCGTCAACATGAACAAGGTCGAATCCCTGACGAATTGGTTCAACCGAGGTTATTTATTGACATTGAAGGGTCAATCGAAAACGGAAATACCGGTAAGTCGCGTCTTCGTGAAATATTTGAAGAAGTATATCGAGTTCGATTGATGCTTTTTGCGGTAAACCTTGGACTCGAGTCCGACGGAAGTTCTCGTCGTTGGACATCGGTTCGATGCGGAGTTCCGATCGGGCCGAACGAAACCTCGCCGCCACGGAACCTGGTGGGACAAGGCTCGGCATTCGAAGCTCAACTCGTCGGAGACAATCACATGATCGTCATCGAAAACAAGATCTTCGAGGAAATCTTCGTCGGACAGTCGGCGCAGCTCACGCGCACCCTGACCGTGGAGGACATCTATTTGTTCGGGGTCCTGAGTGGAGACGCCAATCCCACCCACTACGACGATCTCGCCGGCGGGGGAAAAGACCGACGAGTGAGCGGCCATGGGATGTGGGGCGCCATTCTCGTCTCGGCGCTGCTCGGCAACGAATTGCCCGGCTCGGGCACCGTCTACCGCAAGCAGTCCATCGATTTCGCGACGCCGGTGATGCTCGGCGACACCTTGACCGTCACGATCACGGTGGTCGGGCTCGACGAGGACGAGAAATCGGTGACCTTCGATTGCCGAGGCGTCAATCAGAACGGCGAAACCGCCTTCACCGGCGTCGCCGTGGTCGGCGCTCCGGTCGCGAAGCGCTGCGAGGAACGGGTCGCCGGCCTCTACGTGCAGTTCTGACCGCGACGTCTCGGCCCGTGGACGTTTCGGCCGCGTCCCCTTCGACGCCCTCGCGCGCCGAGAGATCGCGCACGCCTCGATGGAGCGATTTTTTCCGTTGCACCTCGATCGAAGGCCGCCTCGCCGAAGGTGACGAGCGAAGGGACGCCGGTCGGTGAAATTCGTCACCTCGGGGGCGAATTTGGTCGTCCGGTCGCTTTCACCCTCCGAATTTTCACGCTTCGCCCGAAGATCGCGTTCGACGGAACGACCCGCGGCGATCGACATCGCGGGGATCTACGAATGGCGCATCACGTCGCTGCCGAAGTAAACGCGCAGCAGCGGATCTCCTTCCGGAGATATCCAGAAATCGTTTCCTGATGAAGCAGAGGAGAAACTGACATGCCAATCGATCACGTTCTGGTCATCGGCGCCGGCCAGATGGGAAGCGGCATCGCGCAGGTCCTCGCCCAGGCGGGCATCCGGGTCAACCTGCGCGACATCGAGGACGGCTTCGTCAAGAAGGGTCTGGCGGGCATCGACAAGGCGCTCGGACGGCTCGTCGAGAAGGGCAAGATGACGTCGGATGATAAAGCCGCCATTCTCGGGCGCATCACCGGCGTCGTCGATCTCGACGCCCAATCGACGGCGGTCGATCTGGTGATCGAGGCGGCGAGCGAAAACGCCCTCGTCAAGAAGGACATCTTCACCACGCTCGACGCGCTCTGCCCCGCCCACACCATCTTCTCGAGCAACACGTCTTCGTTGCCGATCACCGCCCTGGCCGGCTTCACCAACCGCCCGGCGCAGTTCATCGGCATGCACTTCTTCAACCCGGCGCCGGTGATGAAGCTGGTCGAGGTGATCAGCGGTCTCGCGACCTCGCCGGAAACCTACGCGACCGTGGACGAGCTCGTCCATCGCCTGGGCAAGACGACCGTGAAGGTCAGCGACGCCGCCGGCTTCTGCGGCAACCGCATCATGATTCCGATGATCAACGAGGCCGTCTACGCCCTGCTCGAGGGCGTCGCGAGCGTCGAGGACATCGACAATGTCGCCAAGCTCGGATTCAACCACCCGATGGGTCCGCTGGCGCTGTCCGATCTGATCGGCAACGACACCATCCTCGCCATCATGGAAACGCTCTACGAAGGTTTCGGCGATCCCAAGTACCGGCCGTGCCCGCTTCTGAAGAAATACGTCTCCGCCGGCTGGCTCGGCCGCAAGACCGGCCGGGGCTTCTACGACTATTCCGCCCACTGAACCGGGCCCGAGGAGCGTTCCCATGAACACCTACGAGACTCTCCTGGTCGAACGCCGGGACGCCGTCGCCATCGTCACGATCAATCGGCCGAAGGCGCTCAACGCGCTGAACGCCGCCACCGTGTCGGACCTGTCGAAGGCGATCGCGGCCATCGGCGCGGACCCCTCCATCCGCGTCGTGATCATCACCGGCAGCGGCGAGAAGGCCTTCGTCGCCGGCGCGGACATCACCGAAATGCAGGCGATGTCGGCGAGCGAAGGCCGCGCCTGGGGTCGCCTCGGCCAACAGGTCTTCGCCTCCCTCGAGGCGCTGCCGCAGCCCGTGATCGCCGCGGTCAACGGCTTCGCCCTCGGCGGCGGATGCGAACTCGCCATGGCCTGCGACATCCGCATCGCCGCCGAAAACGCCCGCTTCGGCCAACCTGAGAGCGGTCTCGGCATCACGCCCGGCTTCGGCGGAACGCAGCGGCTGCCGCGTCTCGTCGGGGCCGGACGCGCCAAGGAACTGCTCTTCACCGCCGACGTCGTCGACGCCGCCGAGGCGTACCGGATCGGCCTCGTCAACAAGGTCGTGCCGGTCGGTCGGGCGCTCGAGGAAGCCCTCGCCATGGCTGCGAAGATCATGGCGCGCAGCCCCGTCGCCGTCGGCTACTGCAAGGCCGCGGTCGAGGTCGGAATGAACGTCGATCTCGCCTCCGCCATCGCCTACGAGGCGGAGCTCTTCGGTCTGTGTTTCGCCGCGCCCGACCAGAAAGAGGGAATGACCGCCTTCGTCGAAAAGCGGAAGCCCGTCTTCGGCTGACGCCCTCCGCCTCCGGCGGCGTCGTCGAGGCGGCATCGAAACGACCCGGCGCGCCGAGGACGGCGCGCCGGGAAAAGTCCATCGGTCCGGGAGACCCACAAATGACGGAAGACATCGTCATCGTATCGGCGGCGCGCACGCCGATCGGCGCCTTCAACGGCGCCTTCGCCACTCTTCCCGCGCACGAGCTCGGCAAGGCCGCGATCGTGGCCGCGCTCACCCGCGCCGGCGTCGCGCCCGACGCCGTGTCCGAGGTCATCCTCGGCCAGGTTCTCACGGCCGGACAGGGCCAGAACCCGCCGCGTCAGGCGGCCATCGCCGCCGGCATACCGGTCGAGAGCCCTGCGATGTGCATCAATCAGGTGTGCGGCTCGGGCCTGCGCTCGGTCGCTCTCGCCTATCAGGCGCTCGTCGCCGGGGATTCGGAGATCGTCGTCGCCGGCGGTCAGGAGTCGATGAGCCTCGCGCCGCACTGCGCCCACCTGCGCTCCGGAACCAAGATGGGCGGCCTCGAGATGCTCGACACGATGATCCGTGACGGGCTCTGGGAGATCTTCAACGGCTACCACATGGGCAACACCGCCGAGAACGTGGCCCGCCAGTGGGAGATCTCACGTCAGATGCAGGACGAGCTCGCGCTCGGCTCGCAGACCAAGGCGGAAGCCGCCCAGAAGGCCGGCCGGTTCGTGGAAGAGATCGTTCCGGTCACGATCAAGTCCCGCAAGGGCGACGTCGTGATCGACACCGACGAGTACCCCAAGCACGGCACGACGATCGAGGCGCTCGCCAAACTGCGTCCGGCTTTCGTCAAGGACGGCACGGTGACCGCCGGCAACGCTTCGGGCATCAACGACGGCGCCGCCGCGCTGGTGCTCATGACGGCGAGCCGCGCGGCGAAGGAGGGCAAGACGCCGCTCGCGCGCATCGCCTCTTGGGGCCACGCCGGCGTCGATCCGACGATCATGGGCGCCGGCCCCATTCCGGCTTCGCGCCTGGCGCTGAAGCGCGCGGGCTGGAACGCCGCCGATCTCGACCTGATCGAGGCCAACGAGGCCTTCGCGGCGCAGGCGCTGGCGGTCAACAAGGACCTCGGCTGGGACACCTCGAAGGTCAACGTCAACGGCGGCGCCATCGCGCTCGGCCACCCGATCGGCGCTTCGGGCGCCCGCATTCTCGTCACGCTGCTGCACGAGATGCGGCGCCGCGACGCGAAGAAGGGCCTCGCCACGCTGTGCATCGGTGGCGGCATGGGCATCGCCATGTGCCTCGAACGCTGATCTCCGGCCGGTGAAAGGGCTCGGACGGGACCTCTCTTCGTTCCCGACGAGCCCTGGCCGCCACCCGAGAGTCGCTGCGATCGTCGACGACGGGCGCTTGGCCGCCGTTGGGGAGCCAAGCGCCCAGCCCGAGCCTCATCATGCGGACGCCCCGCCGCTCTGATGAGCCGAACGGTTCTGCACGCGTGGTGGAATTGGCGGAAAATGGTCGGCGCGCTCGGAGGCCATGATCTCAACGGTCTCGGAGTGGCGCGCTTCGACGGCGATCGAGGAGGAACGACCCGCGGCAAGCAGTGATCGCGGGCCATGGGACGTGGCGGAGGCCGCCGGATCGCTCGATCCCAGAGCCGCAACAGGCCCGCCCCCTCGGTGACGGCGCCTTGCCGGTCACGTTTTCGCGGCGCGATGCACCATGCCGAGGAGATCGCGCGGTTCGTCGGGATCGGCGAGGAGGTCGAGATCCTGATGGAAGTCGCCGCCGGCGAGTTTCGACCGCACGTAGCGCAGGGCCGAGAAGTCCTCCGTGGCGAAGCCGACGGAATCGAACAAGGTGATCCGGTCGCGCGAGCGCCGGCCGGGAACCTCGCCGGCGATCACTCGCCAGAGTTCCGTGACCGGGTGGTCCGCGGCGAGCTGTTGGATCTCGCCCTCGATCCGGGTCTGCGGCGGATATTCGACGAAGATGTCGGAGCGCAGCAGGATGTCGCGGTGGAGCTCGGTCTTGCCGCGGCAATCGCCGCCCACGGCGTTGATGTGCTGACCGGCGCCGACCAGATTGTCGGTGAGGATGGTGGCGCGTTGCTTGTCGGCGGTCACCGTCGTGACGATGTCGACGCCCTCGACCGCCGCCTCGACGCCGGAGGCGACGGTGACGTCGAGGCCGTAACGGGAGAGGTTCCGCGCGCATTTCTCGCTCGCCCAGGGGTCGATGTCCCAGAGCCGCAGCCGGTCGACGCCGAGCAGCGCCTTGAAGGCGAGCGCCTGGAACTCCGACTGCGCGCCATTGCCGACGATCGCCATCGAGCGCGCGTCCGCCCGGGCGAGATGCTTCGCCGCCACCGCCGAGGTGGCGGCCGTGCGCAGGGCGGTCAGGATCGTCATTTCCGCGAGGAGCTCGGGGTAACCGGTGCCGACGTCGGCGAGGAGGCCGAAGGCGGTGACCGTCTGGCGTCCCTCGCGCATGTTCTTCGGGTGGCCGTTGACGTATTTGAAGCCGTAGGTGACGCCGTCCGAGGTCGGCATCAGCTCGATCACGCCGTCGATCGAATGGGAGGCGAGCCGCGGCGTCTTGTCGAAGGCGGGCCAGCGGCGGAAGTCCTCCTCGACGACCCCGGCGAGTTCGGTGAGAAAGCGCTCGACGCCGATGGCGTTGACGAGCCGCATCATGTTCTCGACCGAGACGAAGGGGACGATGTTCAGGGGACGCGCGGTCATGACCAGCTCCGTGTCGGACGATCGAGGATACGCCGACCCATCAGGCTGGCGACGAGGTCGACGAGGAGCAGCGCGGTGCGCCCGCGTTCGTCGAGGAAGGGGTTGAGCTCGACCACGTCCAGGCTACGGACGAGGCCGCTGTCGTGCAGCATCTCCATGACGAGATGCGCCTCGCGGAAGGTCGCGCCGCCCGGCGCCGTAGTGCCGACGCCCGGCGCGATGTCCGGATCGAGGAAATCGACGTCGAAACTGACGTGGAGGATGCCGTCGCGCGCGCGGACGTGTTCGATGAACGCCCCGACCAGCCGGCCGATGCCGTTCTCGTCGATCGCGCGCATGTCGTGGACGCGGACGCCGCTCTCGCGAAGCGCGATGCGCTCCGCCGGATCGACGCTGCGCAGACCGACCATGCACATGTTCTCCGGCTTGACCGGCGCGAGGAGCGGCGGGAACCAGCCCTCGAAACCGGGGCGGCCGGTGACATAGGCCGCCGGCACGCCGTGCAGGTTGCCGCTCTCGGTGGTGTCGAGCGTGTGGAAGTCGGAGTGGGCGTCGAGCCAGAGCACGAAGAGCTCGCGGCCGTCCTCGACGGCGCGGCGGTTGACGCCGGCGATCGAGCCGGCCGCCATCGAATGGTCGCCGCCGAGAAAGATCGGCATGCCACGCCCGGCGGCCGCATAGGCGGCCTTTTCGGTCGCCTCGGTCCAGGCGGCGATCGCGGCGATGTCGCGGATCGCAGGATTGGGATGCGGCCGGGGAACCGTCGGCCCGATCGAGAGAGATCCCTGTTCGACGACGGCGAGACCGAGGTCGCGCAGCGTTTCGGCGAGGCCGGCGGCTCGGAAGGCGGCGGCGCCCATGTCGGCGCCGCGCCGCCCGGTTCCGGCCTCGACCGGTACGCCGATGAGAATGCAGGTGTCGATCATGTCGCCTCGCGCCGTTCCGTCCGTCCGTCCGTCCGTCCGTCCGTCCGTCGTTCGAGTCTAGGCGAGGCGTCCGGCGGATTGAACGGAACAACTTGGCAAAAAGTTTGAAATGACTTATCGAATTGCTCATAATAATCGACCAGAATGGATTTGTGCATGGACGATCAGGATCGCCGTCTGATTTCGATCCTGCGCCACGACGGGCGACGGTCGATTTCCGACCTCGCGGCCGAGACCGGTCTGTCGCGGGCGACGGTGCGCGCCCGCCTCGAACGACTGGAGGCGGAAGGCTCGATCATCGGCTATACGGTGGTGCTCAGGGCCGACGCGGTGGCGCTGCCGGTGCGAGGCCTCACCATGATCGAGGTCGAAGGGCGGATGCTCGACAAGGTCATCGACGGGCTCGTCGGTTTCTCCGAGATCGGGGCGATCCATACGACCAACGGGCGTTGGGATCTGGTCGTCGAACTTTCCGCGGAAAGCCTCGCCGACCTCGACGCGGTGCTGCGCCGCCTGCGTCTGGTGCCCGGCATCACCGCGTCGGAGACGACGCTGCTGCTCGCCACGCCGCGCAGCACCAAGGCGCGGCTGTGACGGTCGCTTTCCGCCCGGGCGGGCCGAGAGAGGGGGCGAGGATGACGATCCGACCGTTCGATCCGGAAGAAGCGGAGGCGCTCGCCGATCTCTTCACGGCGATGCAGGCCCATTATCGCGTGCCCTGTCCGCCGCATGCGGAGATCGTCGCCGACCTGCGCGCTCTGCCGCCGGGCAACCGCCTTCTCGTCGCCGAGGTCGAGGGCGCGCTCGCCGGCTTCGCCGCCTTCGCCGAGATCTGGCCGGGGCCGGGCCTGAAGAAGGGCCTGTTCCTCAAAGAGCTCTACGTCGACGCAGCGCATCGCGGCCGGGGGCTCGGACGTCGTCTCGTCGAGGCGCTCGCCGCGGTGGCGGAAGCCGAGGGGCATTCCCGGATCGACTGGACGGCGGATCGCGGCGACGACGAACTCCTCGCCTTCTACGACGCGACCGGCGCGCGGCGAGAGAACGCCAAGCTCTGGTATCGCCTGACCGGAGAGGCTCTGGCGGCGCGCGCGGCCGCGGCGGAACGAGGGCGGCGCGAGGCTTGAGCCGGCCGCAACGGTTCAGGCTCCCCCTTCACCGCGTTCGTTTTCGCGTTCCGAGCGGGCGGCCTCGGCGAGCGCCCAATCGCAGAAGAGTTTCAGCACGCCCTCGCGCGGACGCTCCGCCGGCGTCGTCAGCCAATAGACGTTGCGGCTCTCGAAACCGAAGCCGAGCGGATTGACGAGTTCCCCGGACTGGAGCTCGCGCGCGATCAGCGTGCGCGGCGCCAGCGCCAGCCCCTGGCCGCCGATCGCGCCGCGAATGACCAGGGCATAATAAGAGAGAGCGAGCCGCTCCGCGCCGATCGGAACGTCGTGCCCGTGCGCGGCGAAGAACTCGTCCCATCCGAGCGGGGTCTGCGGATGGCCGAGCAGGCGGTACTTGGCCACGTCCTCCAGTCGCGCGAGGCCCCCGCCGCGTTCGAGCGTCATCGGCGACCCGACCAGCGCCACGTCCCGGCCCAGAAAATAGTCGGCCGTCCAGCCGGGCCAATCGCCCTCGCCGAACCGAAAGACCACGTCGACGTCGCGATGCGTTTCCCGCGACGCGTAGGTGACGAACTGCACGTCGACTTCCGGGTGGAGGTCGGTGAAGCCGATGAGCCTCTGCATGAACCAGCGATCGCCCAAGATCGGCAGGACGTGGAGACGCAGCACCGGCCGACTATGACGCAGCCGGGACGTGCGGACGGCCGCCGTCTCCAGCGCGCCGATCGCGATGCGAGCCTGTTCGGTGTAGATGAGCCCCGCGTCCGTGGGGACGAGGCCGTGGCGCGCGCGCTCGAACAATGGGAGCCCCACGACGCTCTCCACCGTCTTCAACTGCTTGCTCACCGCGCTCTGCGTCATGTTGAGCGCGACCGCGGCGGCCGAAACCGTCCCGTGCTGAGACAGCGCCGCGATCACCCGGAGGGCCGTCGTCGTCGGGAGATGCAAGGGTGGCCTCCTGGGGACTATTCCATGATGGAATAGGGTCATGGAATTCATTTCATTTGTCCAGCCGTCGCCAACTGTTGCTCACTGGCTGTGCAGATGGAGATGTTGCACATGAACAACGCAGGCGCCCTGTGGGGCGGACGTTTCAAGAAGGCGCCGTCCGAGGCTCTGGTCGACCTTTCCCGATCTCCCGCCGAGTATTTCCGCCTCGCGCCCGAGGACTTGCGTTCATCCGCCGCGCATGCGCGCGAGTTGACCCGCGCCGGCATCCTCACTTCCGAGGAATGCGCCGACATCGAGCGCGCCCTCGCCGAGGTCGAGCGCGACTTCCTCGCCGGTCTCGTCCTGCCGATCCCGGCCGACGAAGATGTCCACACCTTTCTCGAGCGAGTGCTCAAGGACCGTATCGGCGCGCTCGGCGGCAAGTTGCGCGCCGGCCGTTCGCGCAACGATCAGGCCGCGAACGATCTGAAGCTCCATCTGCGCACGAAGGTCCGCACGCTCGCCGCGGACGTCCTCGCGCTCCAGGGCGCGCTCGTCGCCCAGGCGAAGGAGCACGTCGAGACGATCACCACCGGCTTCACCCACCTGCAGCCGGCCCAGCCGGTCACCTTCGCGCATCAGCTTCTCGCCCATGCGCAGGGTTTCGCCCGCGACGTCGATCGGATGATCGACTGGGATCGGCGCTCGGCGCGCTCGCCGCTCGGCGGCGCGGCGCTCGCGGGATCCGCGATCGCGCTGCATCCCGAGCTCTCGGCCGTCGAGCTCGGCTACGAGGGACCGTGCGAAAATTCGATCGACGCGATCGGCGCGCGCGACCACGTCGCCGAATTCCTGTTCGTCGCGGCGATGCTCGGGGTCAACCTGTCGCGCCTCGCCGAGGAGGTGTTCCTCTGGAACTCCAAGCAGTTCGCCTGGGTCGAGCTGGACGACGGCTACGCCACCGGCTCCTCGATCATGCCGCAGAAGAAGAACCCGGACATCGCCGAGCTGACGCGCGGCCGCTCCTCGCGCCTGATCGCCGCGCTTCAGGGCGTGTTGGTGGCGTTGAAGGGCATTCCCTTCGCCTACAATCGCGATCTCGCCGAGGACAAGTGGGCCTCGTTCGAGGCGATCGACACCCTCGAGCTGGTGTTGCCGGCGATGACCGGCATGATCGCCACGATGGAGGTCGACCGCGATCGGCTGCGGTCGCAGGCGACGCTCGGCTTCTCCTTGGCGACGGAAGTCGCCGACTGGCTGTCGCGGCAGGGCGTGCCCTTTTCCGAAGCCCACGACATCACCGGGGCTCTCGTTCGCTACTGCGAGGCGAAGGGCTGCGACTTCGCCGCCCTTCAGGCGAGCGATCTCGCCGCCGTCGATCCGCGGCTCGGGCCGGACGTGTTGCCGCATCTCACCGCCGAAGCGGCGATCGCCGCGCGGTCGGGATACAACGGCACCGCGCCGGCGAGCGTGCGCGGTCAGATCGAACGGCTCGAAGCCCTGATCGATCGGCAGAACGGATGGGCGGGAGCCGGAGAAGGCTGAGCCCGCTCTCGCCGGGAGACGACAGACGAGGGGACCGGGGGAGCCGATGAGCGCGACCGACGACATCTACCGAACCAGCCATCTGAAGTTGGTGCCGCGCCGGCATTGGGGGCGGATGATTTCCGCCGGCGTGGTGCTGCTGCTCCTCGCCGCCCTCGTTCGCGCCTTCGCCAACGGCAAGATCGAGTGGACCTATGTCGGCGACTTCCTGTTCTCGCGGACCATCCTCGACGGTCTCGTCAACACGATCCTGATGACCTTCGCCGCGATGGCGCTCGGCATCGTGCTCGGGGTGGTCTTCGCGATCATGCGGATCTCGGAGAACCCGGTCCTGTCGTCGATCGCAACGGGATACGTCTGGGTCTTCCGGGGGGCGCCGGCGCTGCTGCAACTCCTCCTGTGGTTCAATCTGGCGCTGGTCTTCCCGAAGATCGGCATTCCCGGCGTCATGGAATGGCGCACCGTCGACGTGATGACGCCCTTCGTCGCCGCCATGCTGGCGCTCGGCATCCAACAGGGCGCCTATACGTCGGAAGTGGTGCGCGGCGGCCTTCTGTCGGTCGACAGCGGCCAATACGAAGCGGCGCGCGCCATCGGCATGGGGCAGCTCCTGATGCTGCGCCGGATCGTGCTGCCGCAGGCGATGCGGGTGATCCTGCCGCCGATCGGCAACGAGGTGATCGGCATGGTCAAGACCACGTCGCTCGCCAGCGTCATCCAATATGCCGAGATCCTGCACAACGCGCAGATCATCTACTACGCCAACACCCGAGTCCTCGAACTGCTGCTCGTCGCGAGCTTCTGGTATCTCGCCACGGTCTCCATTCTCTCGGTCGTGCAGATGTACATCGAGCGCTACTTCGCACGCGGCGCCAAGCGCCTCAAGGCGACGGGCTGAGGGGGAGCGAACCATGTCCGAGATCCTGGTCAAGGCGATCGACGTCACCAAACGCTTCTCGAACTTCACGGCGCTCGACCGCGTCGGCATGGACATCCGCAAGGGCGAGGTCGCCTGCATCATCGGGCCGTCGGGCTCGGGCAAGAGCACCTTCCTGCGCTGCATCAACATGCTGGAGCGGATCGACGGCGGCGCGATCTGGGTCGGCGGCGAGCTGCTCGGCTATCGCCGTCAGGGCGACGAGCTGCACGAGCTGCGCGATCACGAGATCGCCCGCCAGCGCCGGCGCACCGGCATGGTGTTCCAACGGTTCAACCTGTTCCCACATCTGACGGCGCTCGAGAACGTGACCGAGGGACCGATCCACGTGCTGAAGGAGGACCGCAAGGCGGCGGAGGCGCATGCGCGCGACCTGCTCGCCCGCGTCGGCCTCTCCGACAAGGTCGGCCACTATCCCTCCGAGCTCTCCGGCGGCCAGCAGCAGCGCGTCGCGATCGCCCGCGCCATGGGCATGCGCCCCGAACTGATCCTGTTCGACGAACCGACGTCGGCGCTCGATCCCGAACTCGTCTCGGAGGTCCTCGACGTGATGAAGGACCTCGCCGAAAGCGGCATGACGATGATCGTGGTGACGCACGAGATGGGCTTCGCCCGCTCCGTCGCCGACACCGTCGCCTTCATGGAATCCGGCCGGATCGAAGAGATCGGGCCGGCCGAGAAAGTGTTGTCCGATCCCGACAACGCCCGCTGCGCGGCCTTCGTCCGCGCCGTCCACAAGTGAACGCTCTCGATCCCCGGAGAAACACGATGACTTCGAAAGCCGCTCTCCTCGCCGTCGGCCTCGCCTGTGTGGCGGTCGTCCCCGCCGCCGCTCAGGACCTGCCCGCGCGCATCAAGTCCGCCGGCAAGGTGATCATCGCCAACCAGCCGAACTATCCGCCGATGGAATACAAGGATCCGGCGACCAACACGCTGAAGGGCCTCGACATCGATCTCGGCCTGGCGCTCGCCAAGGAGCTCGGCGTCGCCGTCGAATGGTCCGACATCGGCTTCGAGCAGATGATCTCGTCGCTGACCACCGGCCGCGTCGACCTCATCCACTCCGGCATGAGCGACCTGCCGAAGCGGCGCGAGACGCTCGACTTCGTCGACTACATGAAGTCCGGCGCGCAGTTCTACACCTCGTTCGAGCGCAAGGACGAGTTCAAGGTCCCGGCCGACTTCTGCGGCAAGAAGGTCGCGATGAGCCGTCGGACCTCGTTCCCCGACGAAACCGCGAAGTGGTCGAAGGAGAATTGCGAGGCCAAGGGCAAGCCGGCGATCGAAGTGGTCGGCTCGGAAGGATCGGCCGACGCCCGCGCGCAGCTGAAGCAGGGCCGCGTCGACGGCGCCGTGCAGGGCTCGGAGACGCTGCCCTATCTGCTGAACCTCGAGAAGGACACCTACAAGGTCATCGGCGAGCCCTTCACCGCCGTCTATCAGGGCATGGCCTTCCCGAAGACCGAGCCGGCCCTGCGCGACGCCTACATCGGCGCGATGAAGAAGCTGATGGCGTCGGGCGAGTACAAGAAGATCTTCGAGGCCTGGGGCCAGGGCGGCGCGATGCTCGACGGCATCATGGTCAACGGCGAAGCCGTGAAGTGATCCCCGGGAAGGCCGCGCCCCTCCCGGCGCGGCCTTCCTTCCTCCCGTCAGGACTGTTCGATGTCTTCCGAACCGATCGATGCGGCCACGACGCCGGGGTCGCGGGCGCTCGCGCGCCTCGCCGCCTTCTCCGCCGGCCTGCGTTTCGAGGATCTGCCCGACGCCGTCGTCGCCAAGACGCAGGTCCACCTTCTCGACACGCTCGGCGCCGCGCTGGCGGGCACTCGATCGCGCGAATTCGCGCTCGTCGCCGGCGTCATCGAGCCACGTCCGACCGGCTCGGCTCGCATCTGGGGCCTCGGGCGAGCGGCGAGCGCCCGCGAGGCTGCGCTGGTCAACGGCGTCGCGGCCCATGTCTTCGAACTCGACGACACCGGCGGCTGCGATCATTCCGGCGCCGTCGTCGTGCCCGCCGTCTTCGCCGCGGCGGAAGGCCGGATGGTGTCGGGGCGCGATCTGCTCGCGGCGATCGTCGTCGGCTACGAGGTCGGACGGCGACTTCTGGAGGCGTCGGGCGGCTACGACCGGCACAACGGCGCCGGCTGGCATTCGACCGGCACCTGCGGCGCGGTCGGAGCCGCCGCCGCCGTGGCGCGCCTGTGGGGCCTCGACGCCGCCGAGACGGCGCATGCGATGACCATCGCGACGAGTTTCGCCTCGGGCCTGTGGGCCTTCATCCACGACGGCGCCCAGACCAAGAAGATCCACGCCGGTCGCGCGGCGGAGGGCGGAGTGCTCGCCGCCGAACTCGCCCGCGCCGGCCTGACCGGCCCGTCACGGGTCTTCGACGAGGTCTGGGGCGGGTTCTTCCGCTCCTTCGACCATGCCGAGGGCGACGTCTCGCGTTTCACCGCCGATCTCGGCGACGTCTTCAAGATCATGCGAGTGTCGCTGAAGCCCTACGCCGCCTGTCGCGGCGTCCATTCGGCGATCGACGCCGTCGGCGACGTGCTCGCCGATACCGGCCGCGCCGGCGCGGAAATCACGTGGATCGGCGTCAAAGCCAGCCCGTTCCTCGTCGACATGTGCGGCAAGCCGGATGTCGAGCCGCTCGCCGCCGCCCAGATGAGCCTGCCGCTCGCCGTCGCGCTGCGGATCGTCCACGGCGAGGCCGGGCTTTCGAGCTATGCGGAGGCGAAACGCCGCGATCCGCGCGTCCGTGCCCTTCTCGACGCGATCGACGTATCGGTCGATCCGACCCAGGCGGCGCTCGACGAGCCGGCGCTGACCATCCGGTTCGCCGACGGCGCGACCTTCGAACGGATGGTGCCGCGCGCCTCCGGTTCGCCGGAACGACCGATGCCGTCGACGGCGATCGAGGCGAAATTCGCGGAACTCGCAGGGCTGGCTCTGCCGGCGGACGGCGTCGCCGAGGTCGCCCGCCTCGTCGCCGACCTGCCCCGGCTCGCCGACGTCGCGCCGCTCGCCGCCCGCCTCGCGGTGGGCAATCCTCCTGCCGAACCGTTCCGATGATCCTTCGGGAGCCCACCATGACCGATTTTCCGCCGATCGCCTTCAATCGAGCCCCGCTCTCGCCGCCATACCCCTGGCCGAACGGGGCGAAGAGCGCGCTCTTCGTCGGCTTCGACGTCGACGGCGAGACCGCCTGGATCGGCAACCGGCCGGAGAACGGCGATCGGCTCGTCACCGTCTCGCACGGCGGCTGGGACGGTCGGGTCGGCATCGCCAAGATCCTCGAGCTGCTCGACGAACTGGCGATCAAGGCGACCTTCTTCACGCCGGGCTGGACCGCGCTCGCCCACCGCCCCCAATGCGAGGCGATCGTCGCGGCCGGACACGAGATCGGACACCACGGCTATCTGCATCGCCGACCGGACCGCGCCGCCTTCGACGCCGCGCGCGAGGAGATCGACCGCGGCTTCGAGGCGCTCGAGCGCGCCCTCGGCGTGCGCCCGACCGGCTATCGCGCGCCGTCGGGAGAGAACTTCCCGGAACTGCTCGCCCATCTCGCCGACAGCGGCATCACCTATTCGAGCTCCTTCCGCGACGACTATAGGCCCTATCGCCACGTCCTCCACGACGACCGGCGCGGGCCGATCGAGATCCCGGTCAACTTCGCCTTCGACGACTGGAACTTCGGCATGACCAGCCGGGTCGATCCGCGCCCGATCTTCGGCCGCGAGGCGGTGCTCGATCTGTGGATCGGCGAATTCGAAGCGACCCACGCCTGGGGCGGATGCACGACGATGGTGCTGCATCCGCAGGTCTCGGGGCGCCCGATGCGCTGGTTCCTGTTGCGCGACTTTCTCCGTCACGTCCTCGCCAAGGGCGACGTCTGGATCGCCACCGGCGCGGAGATCGCGGCGCACTTCGAGGCCTGCGAGGCCGCCGGCTGAGGCGCCGCCCCGGCTTCGGCCTTGCGGCGTCAAAGACGGGAAAACTCGCGCGAGGCCGAGTTTCTCGGCGAGATCCAGACGAATTCCGGGACGACGCACCGGCGTTCGTCGACTTTTTCGGGACGATGACGGATGTCCGATCTCTTCGACGACGCTCTCGATCTTCTCCGTCTCCGGCTCGGTCCCGCCGGCCTTCTCGTCGGCGACGAAGCGTCGGGCCATGCGGCCGACGCTTCGGTGGTCGCGCCCGTGGCGCCGATCGCCGTGGTTCGGCCGGCGAATGCGCGCGATGTCGCCGAGGTGCTCGGGATCTGCGCGCGCCATCGCCTCGGCGTCACGGTGCAGGGCGGCCGCACCGGGTTGTGCGGCGGCGCGACCCCCTCGCCGGGCAGTCTGGCGATGTCCTTGGAACGCATGGTCGGCGTCGAAGAGATCGACGAGCGGGCGATGACGATCACGGCCCGGGCCGGGACGCCGCTGCAGACCGTTCAGGAGGCGGCGAAGGCGAAGGGGTTCTTCTTTCCCGTCGATTTCGGCGCACGGGGCAGCGCGACGATCGGCGGGATCGTGGCCACCAACGCCGGCGGCAACCGGGTGCTGCGCTACGGCATGACGCGCGCCTCGGTGCTCGGCCTCGAGGCGGTGCTCGCCGACGGCACGATCGTCTCCTCGATGAACAAGATGCTCAAGAACAACGCCGGCTACGATCTCAAACAGTTGTTCGTCGGGTCCGAGGGCACGCTCGGCGTCGTCACCCGCGCGGTGTTTCAATTACAGCCGGAGCCGACCTGGACCGGGCTCGCCCTCGTCGCGGTCGCCGGTTTCGACGACGCGTCGGCGCTGCTCGCCTCGGCCCGCCGGTCGCTCGGCCCGATGCTTTCGGCGTTCGAGGTCATGTGGCCGGACTATTGGACGATGGTGACGCGCAACGTCGCCGGCCGCCGCGATCCGTTCGACCGCCCCCACGGCCTCTACGTCCTGATCGAGGGCCACGGCCAGAACGGCGAACGCGATGGCGAGGCCTTCGAGGCATGGTTGGCGCAGGCCTTCGAGGAGATCGTGATCGACGACGCCGTGCTCGCCCGATCGCTCTCCGACATGGACGACTTCTGGGCGATCCGCGATTCGAGCGCCGAAATCGAGCCGGTCCTCGGCGACCACGGCAGCTTCGACGTCGGTCTGCCGCCCTCCGAGGTCGGCCGGTTCGTCGAGGCGTGCCGGGCCGAGCTGGAGGCCACACCCGGCTCCGGCGCCGCGGTCTTCTTCGGCCATGCCGCGGACGGCAACGTCCACGTCATGGCCTCGACGCCGTCGCCGGGCGAGGAGGGCCTTCTGGCTCTGGATCGGATCGTCTACGACGTCACCCGGCGTTTCGGCGGTTCGATTTCGGCCGAGCACGGGATCGGCAGCCTGAAGAGGCGCTGGCTCGCCCACAGCCGCAGTGAAACCGAGATTGCGCTGATGCGCGCCCTCAAGCAGACGCTCGATCCGCTCGGGCTCTTGAACCCCGGCAAGGTTCTGCCGACGCTCGAGTCATGATCCGAGCCATCACGAGAGATACGCCATGCCCCGCTTCAATCCGCTCGTTTCCGACCTCGCGACCCCGCCGATCCCCTCGGTCCATGCCTGGGGACGCGCCTATGACGGCCGGCTCGGACCGCTGATCGATCTGTCGCAGGCGGTGCCCGGCTATCCGCCGCATCCCGACCTGCTCGATCGGCTGGGCCGCGCCGCGCGCGATCCCACCACGGCGAGTTACGGCGCGATCGAGGGCGACGAAGCGCTGCGGCAGGCGCTGGCGGCGCATCAGAACGAACTCTACGGTTCGAACCTGAGCAAGGAGAACATCCACATCACCGCCGGCTGCAATCAGGCCTTCGTCTGCGCCGCGCTCGCGGTGGCCGAGCCCGGCAGCCGGATTCTCTTGTCCAACCCGTTCTATTTCAACCACGAAACCTCGCTGAAGATGTTCGGCATCGGGGTCGGCGTGGTCGACTGTCCGGCCGATCGGGGCTTCCTGCCGGATCCCGCGACACTCGAGGCGGCGATCGGGCCGGACGTCCGCGCCTTCGCGGTGGTCTCGCCGAACAATCCGACAGGAGCGATCTACCCGCCGGATCTGCTCGAAGCCCTCCGGCGGGTGTGCGAGAGGCGGGGCATCTGGTTCATCCTCGACGAAACCTATCGCGACTTCCTGCCGGCCACGGCGCGCGTGCCGCACGATCTCTTCCTCCGGCCGGGTTGGGACGAGACGTTGATCTCCCTCTATTCCTTCTCCAAGAGCTTCTGTGTCCCCGGATACCGGCTCGGCGCGGTGACCGGTTCGCCGCGTCTGATCACGGAAATCGCCAAGATCATGGACAATCTCCAGATCTGCGCCCCTCGCGTCGGTCAGATCGCGGTCGCCGAGACGCTCGGGTCGCTCGCCGACTGGCGGGAGGGAAACCGCGGCGAGATCGCCGCGCGGGCCGCCGAACTGCGCCGGGTCGTCGACGCCGCGCCGGGCTGGGAGATCGGCGCGATCGGCGCCTATTTCGCCTTCGTCCGCCATCCGTTCGCCGAGGAGACCTCGACTTCGGTGTCCGAAAGGCTCGCCCGCGACGCCGGCGTCGTGACCGTGCCGGGAGCGTATTTCGGTCCCGGACAGGAACGCCATCTGCGGTTCGCCTTCGCCAACGCCCCGGTCGCGGCGATCGCCGGCGTCGCCGAACGTCTCGCGACGCTGCTCCGGGTTTGAGACGGTCGTCCCGCCGTCGTTCGGCAGCGATCGAGGCGATGGGGCGCGGGAAGCGCGGCTTCGCCGAGGCGATGCGCCTCGAGCACATCGGCGAAGCCGCCGTCCACTCGATAGAGGACCGTGAATCGGTCCGCGAGACCGAAGACCACGGGATGTCTCCCCCTTCGGGCCCGACGGAGCGCTCCCACGTCATCCGTTCTCTTCGCCGACGGGAACGACGCCACCGAGCCAGCGGGCCGGACGCCGCAACGCCGGGTCGAACGGCGAGACGCGGCGGCCGATGCCTTCGGCTTCTCTCCGCAACAGCTCGATCACCTTGGCGCGACGGTCTGGGGTCAGACGTTCGGTCAGGGTGCCGATCGACAGAGCCGCGACGACCCGGCCGTTGGTGTCGAAGATCGGCACGGCGACGCCGGTCATGCCGGACAGGAGGCCGGTCTCCGTATCCGAATAGCCCCTTATCTGCGTCTTCTCGATCGCGGTCCGCAGCCAGACTTCGTCGAGCGGACCCATGTCGACCAGACGAGGAAGATTGTAGCGAATGACTTCTTCGCGTTCGTCGTCGGGGAGGTGAGCGAGGATGACCAGCGAGCCCTGGCCAATTCCGAGAGGAATGCGGCCGCCGATGTCGCCCGTGAACGATCGGATCGCGTAGAGACCTTCCGCACGATCGAGGCAGACGGCGTCGAAGCCGTTGCGGACGAGGATGAAAACCGTATCGCCGAGCATCGAGGCGAGTCGAATCAACGCCGGCCGGCAGATTTCGCGGAGATTGTCCGGGTTCTCGGCTCGGGCGGCCAATGTGAAGAAATCGAGAGCGAGACGGTAACGTCGATCTGCGGTGCGTGCGACGAAGCCCTCGGCGACCAGCGACTTGAGCAGACGATGCGCCGTCGCGTCCGTCTCGCCGGCGCGCTCGGCGAGATCGGACAACCGCATTCCACCGGTCGACGCGTCTGCGAGATGGCGCAGAAGACGCAGCCCTCGTTGGAGGCTGGTCGCAGCGCCGTCGTCCCCTGCCTCTTTCTTCATCCGATATTTCCTCCGCCTATTTTGATATCAATTTTCGAATGTCGGAATTTTCATACAAAAATTTTCGCATGGCAATAGATGCGATTGACTCGTCTCCAGTCGCGCCGCGACAGTGAGACGTCGAAGGGTCTTCTCTCGCCGCTGGGGAGAACGAGGGCCTCGCCGGGAGGACTCGATGGGTTCGTCGGATCGCGTGGTGATGATCTCGGGAGCCTCGCGTGGGATCGGGGCGGCGATCGCCGACGAGTTGCGGTCACATGGTTGGCGGCTTTCGCTCGGGGTTCGGTCCGTCGAAGCGACGCTCGAGGCGCGCGGCGGTCCGGCCGACGACCTTCTCGTCCACCCCTGGGAGGCCCGCGATCCCAGCTCGTCGAACGTCTGGACGGAGGCGACGCTCGCCCGCTTTGGCCGGATCGACGCCGTCGTCGCCAACGCCGGCATCGCCACCTTCGTCGGCCTCGAGGGTGGCGAGCCGAACGACCTCGACGATCTCTACGTCGTCGACGTCAAGGCCCCCTTCCTCCTCGCACGAGCGACGTTGCCGGCGCTGCGGGCTTCCGGGTCGGGGCGCTTCGTCGCCGTCGCCTCGTTGTCCGGCAAACGGGTGCTCGGCCTCAACGCCGGCTATCAGATGGCCAAACATGCGGTCGTCGCGCTCGCCCATGCGGTCCGCCGAGCGGGATGGGACGACGGCGTGCGCGCCACCGCGCTCTGCCCCGGCTTCGTCGCCACCGACCTCACCTCGCACGTCGTCGATCCGCCGCCGGAGGCGATGAGCGATCCGCGCGACGTCGCCCGGCTCGCCGTGACCGCCATCGAACTTCCCAATTCGGCCTCGGTGGCCGAACTCCTCGTCAACTGCCGTTGGGAGCACTCCTTGTGACCGACGCATCCGTTTCGCCGTCCCGCCCCCTGTTCCGCCGTCTCGTCGAGCGGACGGGGGCGACCATCCGTTTCTTCATCGACGGCCGCCCCGCCGAGGCGCGCGCCGGCGACCTCCTGATCACCGCGATCCTCACCAACCGATCCGACCTGCGCCGGTTCGAATTCGCCGATGGTCATCGCGCGGGCTTCTGTCTGATGGGCGCGTGCCAGGACTGTTGGGTCGATCTGGCCGATGGGCGCAGCGTGCGCTCCTGCTCGACCCTGGTGGAGGATGGAATGCACGTCCTCGTCGACGGGAGGGTGAACGGATGAACGCCCCCTTCGCCCCACGGGTCGTCGTGGTCGGAGCCGGTCCCGCGGGACTTCGCGCGACCGAAGTCCTCGCCGAGGCGGGTCTGCGTCCGGTCCTGATCGACGAAGCGCCACGCAGCGGCGGGCAGATCTACCGGCGACCGCCCGTCGGCGCGGAACGCCCCGCCACCGACCTCTACGGCTTCGAAGCCGGCAAGGCGGTGGCGCTCCACGACCTTCTCGGGCGGCTCGGCGACCGCGTCGACCATCGCTCTGCGACCCTGGTGTGGGCGATCGAGGGGCGACGGCTGTCCCTGCTCGGTCCCGAGGGACCATCGGTTCTCGACTTCGACGCGTTGGTGCTCGCCACCGGCGCGATGGATCGTGTCCTGCCCTTCCCCGGCTGGACCCTGCCGGGCGTCTTCACGCTCGGCGCGGCGCAGATCGCGCTCAAGGCGCAGGGCGTGGCGATCGGATCGAAGGTGGCGTTGGTCGGCGCCGGGCCTCTGTTGCCGCTCGTCACCCGGCAATATGCGAAGGCCGGCGCGGAGGTGGCGCTGTCGCTCGACGCGACGCCGTTCCTGCCCAAGCTCCTCCACGGACCGTCGATGCTCGCCTCGCCGAGCACCCTCCTCAAGGGGCTCTGGTACATGGCCGCCAACGCCGCCTCGGGCGTGCCGCAACGCTTCGGCGCGACCGGACTGCGCGTGGAAGGCGACGGCCGTGTCGAGGCGCTGGTCTGGCGCGACGGCCGCGGCCGGGACCATCGCGTCGCCTGCGACGCGGTCGGAGCGTCGTTCGGATTGCGCAGCGAGATCCAACTCGCCGACCTCGCCGGATGCCGCATGGAGTTCGACGAGCTCACCCGGCAGTGGCGGCCGATCCGGACGTCCGAGGGACGTTCCACGGCGCCCGACGTCTGGCTCGCCGGCGACGGCGCGACCATCGGCGGGGCCGACGTCGCCGAACTCGCGGGAACGCGGACGGCGCTCGCGCTCCTCGCCGATCGCGGGATCGCCGTCGATACGACCCGGATCGCCCGGCTCGACGCCGCCCTGGCCCGTCAGCGTCGGTTCCGCGTCGCGGTCGAGAAGGCCTATCCGTTCCCCCGTGCGCTGCTCGACGGGCTCGCCGACGATCTGATGCTGTGCCGCTGCGAAGGCGTCACGGTCGGCGCCCTGCGCGCCGCCGCGACCACGCGAGGCGCCGACGAGATGAACCGGCTCAAGGCCTTCACCCGCATCGGCATGGGACGTTGCCAAGGCCGCGTCTGCGGACAGGCGGCGGCGGAGATTCTGGCGGCGACGCTCGACCGCCCGATCGCCGAGGTCGGTCGTCTCAGGGGCAACCCGCCGGTCAAGCCGATCCCGATCGGGGCCTTCGCCGGCGCCTTCGCGACAGAGGGGGAACGGGCATGAGCCGGCGTCTCGAGGTCGACGTGGCGATCGTCGGGGGCGGCACGGCCGCCTGCGCGGCCGCCGTGGCGCTGCGTCGCGCCGGTCTCACGGTGGCGGTCCTGGAGAAGCGGCGTTGCGGCGCCGGCGCTTCGGGCGTCAACTTCGGCGGCGTGCGCCGGCAGGGGCGCGATCTGCGCGAACTCCCGCTCGCCAATCGCTCGCGCGGGCTCTGGGACGGTCTCAACGAACTCCTCGGCGTCGATGTCGAGTTCGACGTGTCCGGCCACATCAAACTCGCGCGTTCGGAGACCGATCTCGAGGAGTTGGAGCGCTACCGCCTCGCCGCGCGCGACCATGATCTCGAACTGACCATGCTCGGCGCCAACGCCGTCCATGCCGAACTTCCCTGGCTCGGCGAGAAGGTGCTCGGCGCGTCGTTGTCGCCGACGGACGGCCAGGCCAACCCGCGCGTCGTCGGACCGGCCTTCGCTCGACTGGCGCGAAGGATGGGAGCGGAGATCTTCGAATTCACACCGGTCGAAGCGGTGGCGAGCACGGGCTCCGGCTTCGAAGTCGCGGCGGGCGATCTCACCGTCGTGTCGCGCCGGCTGATCAACGCCGCCGGCGCCGGCGGGCGGTTGGTCGCGGCCACTTTTGGCGAGGACGTGCCGCTCACTCCGCTCTCGCCGAACATGCTGGTGACCGAGCCTCTGCCCTACTTCGTCTCCCGCTCGATCGGCGTGTGCGGCGGCGACGTCTATGTTCGCCAGACGCGACGCGGCAACGCGATCTTCGGCGGCGGCCGCGGCTGGCAGGATCACGATCTCGGTCTCGCCCGACCATCCTCCGAACAGTCGGTCGACGGCATCCGCCGAACCCTGATGCTGGTGCCGGACCTCGCTCGAGCCAACGTCATCCGAACGTGGAGCGGCTTCGACGGAGAGATGCCCGACCACATCCCGGTGATCGGCCATTCCTCCACCACCCCGGGGCTGATCCACGCCTTCGGTTTTTCCGGTCATGGGTTCCAACTCGGCCCGGCGATCGGGGAGATCCTCGCCGAACTGGTGATCGACGGCCACACGCCCACCCCGATCGAACCCTTCGCGATCGATCGGTTCCGAGACTGGTCGCCGGAGGCGAGCTCCGCCCCCGACGCCTCCGTCCACACGGAACACTGAAGCCTTCGATCCCGACGGGATCGATCCCATCCGTACGAGCCGCGCGATGCGGCCGAGACCAGAGGAAGACACGATGAAGCGACATCTTCTCGCCGCCACCGCGCTCCTGTTCGCCACTCTGGCTCCGGCTTCGGCCGAGACGATCCTCAACGTCGGCATGGCCGCCGCCGACGTCGGCCAGATCGACCCGCACCGCGCCACCTCCACCCAGGACAAGCCGGTGGTGTCGTGGATGTTCAACGGCCTCGTCCGCTTCAAACCGGGCTCGGCCAGCCTCGAGGCGATGGAGCCCGACCTCGCCGAGAGCTGGGAGAAGTCGGCCGACGGCAAGACCTGGACCTTCAAGCTGCGCAAGGGCGTCAAGTTCCACGGCGATTGGGGCGAGATGACCGCCGACGACGTGGTCTATTCGCTGAAGCGCGCCGGCGATCCGAAAACCTCGTCCTTCGCGGCCGACTACGCGGTGATGGAGACGATCGAAGCGGTCGATCCCTCCACCGTCCGCATCGTGCTGAAGAAGCCGATCCCGGCGCTGCTCGGTCTGGTCGCCAACTATCACGGCGGCAACATCGTCTCGAAGAAGGCGGCGGAGGCGCTCGGCGCCGACTTCCGCACCAAGCCGGTCGGCACCGGCCCGTTCCAGGTCGTCGACTACAAGTCGAACGAGAGCCTGACCTTCGCCGCCAACCCCGCCTATTTCCGCGGCGTGCCGAAGATCGACAAGATCGTCTATCGTTTCATTCCGGCCGACGCGGCGCGTGACCTCGCCTTCACCTCGGGCGAACTCGACGTCGTCTACGGGCGCCAGGACCAGCGCTGGGTCGAACGCTTCCAGAAGGAGCCGCACACGGTCGTCGAGGTGGTCAAGCCGGCCGAACTCTCGGTGCTCCACCTCAACACCGCGATGAAACCGCTCGACGACAAACGCGTGCGCGAGGCCGTGGCCCATGCGATCGACCGCGCGCAGCTCGCGTCGTTCAAGGGCGCGACCACCGCCGTGCCGGCGGTGTCGGTCGTGCCGACCGGCTATCTCGGCACCGACGAGAAGGCGAAGCTCTACGATTACGATCTCGCCAAGGCGAAGGCGCTCCTGAAGGAGGCCGGTCACCCCGACGGGGTGGCGATCAAGGCGATCCAGACCAGCCTGCCGACCATGCTCGCCTCGATGCAGGTGGCGCAGGCGCAGCTCAAGAAGGCCGGAATCGATCTGCAGCTCGAAGTGGTCGACCACCAGTCGTTCCACGCCCAGATCCGCAAGGACCTCTCCGGCGCGGTCTACTATGCCGCCGCCCGCTTCCCCGTCGCCGACGTCTATCTGAAGCAGTTCTACCATTCCGCCGCGACGGTCGGCACGCCGACGGCGGTGACCAACTTCTCGCACTGCGCGGCCGCCGACGCCGAGATCGACGCAGCGTCGATCGAGGTCGACCCCGTCAAGCAGAAGGAATTGTGGAAGACCGCCCAGAAGAAGATCATCGACGAGGTCTGCGCGGTGCCGCTGTTCGAACAGCTCCAGGTGTGGGCGCGCAAGGACACCGTCGATTACGGCTACAAGTTCGAAGGCGCCATCCATCTCGGCCCGGTGATCACCGAAGCCTCGACCAAGAAGTGAGCGCCGCCGTCTCCCGGCGAGCCGGTCTCGCCGGGAGGACCCCGCAACCGTGAGCGAGCCTTCTTCGGGGCGCGAGGAGCGTTCATGATCCGTTTCGTGATCAAACGTCTGCTGTTGGCCATTCCCACGCTGTGGGCGGTGCTGACGACCGTCTTCCTCCTCGTCCGGGTCGTGCCCGGCGATCCGACCATCGTCATCCTCGGCGATCAGGCCTCCGCGGCGGCGCGGGCGGAACTTCGCGAAAAACTCGGCCTGGCCAAGCCGATCCTCGCCCAATACGTCGACTTCATGGGCCAGATCCTGACCGGCGACCTCGGCCGGTCGCTCGCCACCAACCGGCCGATCGTCGACGACGTGGCGGCGGTGCTGCCCTATACGATCGAACTGACGATCGCCTCGCTGATCGTCGGCGCGGTGATCGGCATTCCGCTCGGCGTCTGGGCGGCGCAGAGCCGCGACGGTTTCGCCGACTGGTTCGCAAGGCTGTTCTCGCTCGCCGGCGTCTCGTTCCCGGCCTTCGTGTCGGCGATCCTTCTCCTGATCGTCTTCGCGGTCGAGCTCCGGTGGTTCCCGGTCATCTCGGCGCCGCGGACCGACGCGCTCTCCGAGCGGCTCGCCGCCCTGGTGCTGCCGTCGCTCAATCTCGGCCTGCTGATGGTCGCCTATGTGACGCGGGTGACGCGCTCCGGCATGTTGAAGGCGCTCGGCGAGGACTATACCCGCACCGCCCGATCGAAGGGTCTGGCGCAACGGACGATCGTCTGGCGTCACGCCTTTCCGAACGTGCTGGTGCCGGTCGTCACGGTCGTCGGCCTCTATCTCGGCGTGCTGATCGGCAACGCGGTCCTGACCGAGATCGTGTTCAACCGCCCGGGCATCGGCAAGCTGATCGTCACGGCGCTGAACCAGCGCGACTACACGCTGCTGCAGGGGCTGATGGTCGTCTCCGCGTTCGCCATCGTCGTCGCCAACATATTGACCGACCTGACCTATGGTCTCGTCGACCCGCGGGTGAAGACGCCATGACCCAGACGCCGAACACCGCCGCACGGCGCGCGATGCGCACCCCGGGCCTGCTTCTCGGCGTCGTCCTCACCGTCGCGATGATCGCGGCGGCGCTGGCTGCGCCCTGGATCGCGCCGTTCGACCCCAACGAACAGGACGTGCTCGCCATCCTCGCCGCGCCGGACGCCACGCATCTCCTCGGCGCGGACGCCTTCGGGCGCGACGTGCTGTCCCGCATCCTCTGGGGCGCGCGGATCTCGCTCTACGTCGGCTTCCTGTCGACCTTGGCCGGCGTCGTCGCCGGCACCACGGTCGGCGTGGTCGCCGGTTACTACGGCGGCCTCGTCGATCGGATCGTGGTGGCGGCGACCGACGTCCTCCTCAGCTTTCCGCAGCTGATCATGGGCCTGTTGCTCGTCGCCGTGCTCGGCGCCTCGATCGGCAACCTCGTTCTCGCCATCGCGGTGACGGCGGCCCCGGCCTTCATCCGCATGGCGCGCGGCTCGACGCTGGCCATGCGGGAGCGCGACTTCGTCGACGCCTGCCGGTCGCTCGGCTATTCCGATCTGCGGATCATGTTCTTCCACATCCTGCCGAACATCCTCGACGAACTCGTCGTGATGGCCTCGCTGTGGCTCGCCTCGGCGATCCGCACCGAATCGACGCTCGCCTTCATCGGCCTGTCAGTGCCGCCGCCGACCGCCACCTGGGGCGGCATCGTCCGCGACGGCTTCGACAATCTGCTCGACGGACCGTGGCTGGCGCTCTTCCCGAGCCTCGCCATCCTCGTCGTGATGATCGGCCTCAACCTGATCGGAGACGGTCTGCGCGACGCCACCGATCCGAAGGGGGCGCAATGACCGACGCCGACATCGCCCTCCGCGTCGAGGGCCTGAACACCCAGATCCACGTCGGCTCCGACTGGCACGACGTGGTGCGCGACGTCTCCTTCTCGATCCGCCCGCGCGAGACGCTGGCGCTCGTCGGCGAATCCGGCTGCGGCAAGAGCATGACGGCGCTGTCCGTGATGGGCCTGCTGCCGCCGAAGGTGGCGCGGATCGGAGCCGGGCGGATCGTCGTCGACGGGATCGATCTCGTCGCCGCCGACGAGGCGACGCGCGAGAACATGCGCGGCGATCGGCTCGGCATGATCTTCCAGGAGCCGATGACCTCGCTCAACCCGGTGCTGCCGATCGGCTTTCAGGTCGGCGAGGCTCTGATGCGCCATCGCGGGCTGAGCCGACGGCAGGCGCGGCAGAAGGCGCGCGAGCTGCTCGAGCTGGTGCGCGTGCCGGCGGCGGCCGAACGGCTCGACGCCTATCCGCACCAGTTTTCGGGCGGCATGCGGCAGCGCGTGATGATCGCCCTGGCGCTCGCCTGCTCGCCGAAGGTGCTGATAGCCGACGAGCCGACGACGGCGCTCGACGTCACCATCCAGGCGCAGGTGCTCGCCCTGATCGCCGACCTTCAGGAAAAGGAGGGATTGGCGGTCCTGCTCATCACCCACAATCTCGGCGTCGTCGCCTCGGTGGCCGACCGAGTGATTGTGATGTACGGCGGCGACGTCGTCGAGAGCGCGCCGGTCGGAGCCTTCTTCGCGCGGCCGACGCACCCCTATTCGGAGGCCCTGCTCGCGGCGATGCCGCGCGTCGACAGCGACGGCGGCCTGGAGCCGATCCCGGGCCAGGTGCCGACGCTGACCGCGATGCCGAAGGGATGTCGGTTCGCGACGCGATGCGCGCTGAGGACCGACGCCTGCGCCGAGTTGCCGCCGCTCGCCCCGGTCGGTGGCGACCCCGAACACGTGGCCCGCTGCTGGGTGCGGAGAGACTCATGAGCGAAGCCCCTCTTCTCCTCGTGCAGGACCTGAAGAAGACCTTCGTCGCCCATCGCGGTTGGCCGATCCCCAAGAGGACCGAGGTGCGGGCGCTCGACGGCGTCTCCTTCGAGGTCGGACGCGGCGAGGTCCTCGGCGTCGTCGGGGAATCCGGGTGCGGCAAGTCGACGGTCGCCCGTGTCGCGCTCCGGCTGCAACCGTCCGACGGCGGCAGCGTCACCTTCGACGGGGCCGACGTCCACATGGCCTCGCGGCGCGAGATGCGCGCGATGCGGCGGCGCATGCAGATGATCTTCCAAGACCCCGCCTCCTCGCTCGACGGCCGGCAGCGGATCATCGATGCGCTCGGCGAGCCGCTTCGGGTTCACGGCATCGCGCGCGGCGCGGCGGTCCGCCCGGCGGTCGAACGGCTGCTCGACGAAGTCGGGCTGCCCCGCACCGCACTCGACCGCTATCCGCACGAATTCTCCGGAGGCCAGCGCCAACGCATCGGCATCGCCCGCGCGCTGTCGTTGTCGCCCGATCTGATCTTCGCCGACGAGCCGGTGTCCGCCCTCGACGTCTCGGTGCAGGCGCAGATCCTGATGCTGCTGGAGCGGCTCCGCCGCGATCGCGGACTGGCCTTCGTGTTCATCTCGCACGACCTCGGCGTCGTCCGTCACTTCTGCGACCGGGTGGTGGTGATGTATCTCGGCCGCGTCGTGGAGAGCGGACCGACGGCGCAAGTGTTCGCCGAGCCGCTTCACCCCTATACGCGCCTCCTGAAGGAGAGCTCGCCGGAGCCCGATCCGACCAGAACGATCACGATGAACTTCCAAGAGGGCGAACCGCCTTCCCCGGTCTCGCCGCCGACGGGATGTCACTTTCATCCGCGTTGCCGGCTCGCGACCGAACGATGCAGAACGGAAAGGCCGGCCTTACGGGACCTCTCTCCGGGTCGAACCGTGAGTTGCCACCTCGCTTGAGGCGATGCGCCATCGCCGTTCGATCTGGGCCGACCCCGCGGCGATCGTTCGTTCCTCTCCGGGATGGGCGCGCCGAGACGAAGAAGCACCCGCGCCTCTGGCGACACGACGCGCGTCGTCATCGCGAACACAGCCGTTCGCGAAATTCAGTCACTGGAAGCATTGCATGGCGACTTCTTCGACTGCGTCATCTCCGCATATTCAGAAACATTCATATACAAAATCAAACATGATGATATCTGTAGTTTCGAGAACACAAGGCGATAGAAATAATTCGACGATTTTTCTTCGACAGATATTTCAAAATTATACTTATGATAGAATGCTCATATCATAAAATTTAGACCTTCGTAGGGGGTATTCCGATTGGCGCGAGGCGTGCCGATGCTATAGTGCCGTTGCGCCCCAAAATGCGGCGCCGAGGCGACATGCCGGCCAGATGGCTTCGGGCGCGCTCGAGTGGAACCGGATGCCGTCGTCATGGCCGAGGATTGCGAAGAACTGGTCTTCGATACGATCGAAGTCGCGTTCTTCCCCAGGATCCGCAACGAGCTCGTCGAGCTGTTGGGCAAGTGCGGCCTGAGCATCGAGGAGGGCGTCGACACCTTCGTCACGTGTCGATTCGAAGGACGCCTGGTCGGCTGCGCGGGTCTCGAAGCCAACATCGTGAAATGCGTCGCGATCGATCCACTGGCCCGTGGAGAATGCATCAGCCTCAAGGTCGTGTCGGAGATGATCCACGTCGCCCACGACCTCGGCCACGATCACCTCTTCCTCTATACGCGCCCGAACAACATCTCGTTCTTCGCCGGCTGCGGTTTCTACCCGATCGTCGAGGTGCCCGGCCTCGTCACGCTGATGGAGAACACGCCGATCGGCATCCGTTCCTATTCCCGCAGCCTGGCGCGGCTGCGGCGCGACGGCGCGACCGTCGGCGGCATCGTCATCAACGCCAACCCCTTCACCCTCGGCCACCGCTATCTGGTCGAGCAGGCGGCGGCCGGCTGCGATGTCCTCCATCTCTTCGTGGTCGCCGAGGACGCCTCCTACTTCCCCTACCGCGACCGTTTCGATCTGGTGCGCGAGGGTGTCGAGGGCATCCCCAACCTCGTGCTGCATCCGGGGTCGGAATACATGATCTCGCGGGCGACCTTCTCGAGCTACTTCTTCAAGGAGAAGAACGTCGTCGGCGATTGTTTCACCGCCGTCGACCTCCTGATCTTCCGCGAACACATCGCCCCGGCGCTCGGCATCACCCACCGCTTCGTCGGCACGGAACCCTTCTGCCGGACGACGAACAAATACAACGCCGACATGAAGTACTGGCTCCAGGCGGACCTCTCCGGCGCGCCGCCGGTCCAGGTCGTGGAGATCGAGCGCACCGAATACGGCGCGGTGCCGATCTCGGCCTCGGAGGTGCGCCGCCTGCTCGCCGCCGACGACTTCGACCGCATCGCCAATCTCGTACCGCCGACCACCCTGCAACTGCTCGCGACCAAGTATCGAACGCCGCGCGTCTCCGCCGCCTGAGCCGCCCCCGCTCGCCGCGACGGCGGAACTCGCCCATGGGCGCACGTAAAGACGAGGAAAACCCCATGAAGATCGTCAGAGAGGCCCTGGCCGGGACGCTCGAGTCGAGCGACCTCCTGGTCCGGATCGCTCCGCTGGAGGACGGGCTCGAGCTCGTTCTGAAGTCGGAAGTGATCCACCAGTTCGGTCCGCACATCGAGAAAGTGGCGCGCGATTGCCTCGCCCGTCTGGGTGTGACCCAGGCGCTCGTCGTCATCGAGGACAAGGGCGCGCTCGATTGCGTCGTCGCCGCCCGCGTCCAGACAGCCGTCTCGCGCGCCGTCGACGAATGGACCCCGGACTGGAGCGCTCTGTCATGAAACTGCGCCGCTCCATGCTGTTCCTGCCGGGCGCCAACGCCGCGATGCTGTCGACGGCCTTCGTCTTCAAGCCCGATTCGATCATGTTCGACCTCGAGGACGCAGTGTCGCTGCGCGAGAAGGACGCCGCGCGAATGCTGGTGTTCCATGCGCTCCGATTGCCGGTCTATCGCGAAATGGAGACGGTGGTCCGCATCAATCCACTGTCCACGCCGTTCGGCCTGAAGGATCTCGAAGCGGTGGTGCGCGCCGGCGTCGACGTGGTGCGCCTGCCCAAGACCGACACGGCCGACGACGTCCACGTTCTCGAAGCGCACGTCGAGCGCATCGAGCGCGAATGCGGCCGAGAGATCGGCTCGACCAAGCTGATGGCGGCGATCGAGAGCGCCTCCGGCGTCGTCAATGCCGTCGCCATCGCTTGCAGCTCGCCGCGCCTGATCGGCATCGCGCTGGCCGGCTTCGACTATGTCATGGACATGCAGACCGAACGCGGCGACGGCACGGAGCTGTTCTACGCCCGTTGCGCCGTCCTGCACGCCGCCCGCTACGCCAAGATCGACGCCTTCGACGTCGTCTTCTCCGACGTCAACGACGACGAAGGGTTCCTGAAAGAGGTCGATCTGATCAAGCGCATGGGCTTCGACGGCAAGTCGCTGATCAATCCGCGCCAGATCGATCTCCTGCACAACGCCTACGCCCCGACCCAGGAGGAAGTCGATTACGCCAGCCGCGTCGTCGCCGCGGCGGAAGCCGGCGAACGCCAGGGCCTCGGCGTCGTCTCGCTCAACGGCAAGATGATCGACGCGCCCGTCATCGGGCACGCCCGTGTCGTCCTTCGACGCGCGAGCGCCTCCGGCGTCCGGCAGTGATCGAGGATTTCGTCATGACCAACACCATCGAAGACCGCCTCGCCGGGGTCGCTTTGCCGGCCGGCCTCGAACCCTTCGCCGGCGTCGCCGCCCACGCCCCCCATCTCGCCAGCCGCGAAGAAAAGCACGGCCGCAAGATCGCAAAGAGCCTGGAGGACGCGATCCGCGCCTCCGGCCTGAAGAATGGGATGACCGTTTCGTTCCATCACGCCTTCCGCGAGGGCGACAAGACGATCAACTTCGTCTTCGACACGCTCGCTACGATGGGCTTCCGCGATCTGACGCTGGCCCCCTCCTCGCTTCTGTCCTGCAACGCACCGTTGATCGGGCACGTCAAATCGGGCGTCATCCGCCGGATCTTCACCTCCGGCATGCGCGGCAAGCTCGCCGAGGCGATCTCCAACGGCCTGATGGAAGAACCGATCAACATCCACTCGCACGGCGGTCGGGTGAACCTGATGGACCGCGGCGAGATCGCGATCGACGTCGCCTTCCTCGGCGTCGCGACGGCCGACCCCTTCGGCAACGCCAACGCGGTGACGGGAAAGTCGCGTTGCGGTTCGCTCGGCTACGCGATGGTCGACGCCGCCCGCGCTCGATGCGTGATCCTGCTCGCCGAGGAGATCGTCGCCTATCCGAACGCCCCCGCCTCGATCCGTCAGGATCAGGTCGACCTGGTCGTCGCGGTCGAGCAGATCGGCGATCCGGCCAAGATCTCGGTCGGCGCGGCGCGCATCACCTCGAACCCGCGCGAACTCCTCATCGCCCGTTGGGCCGCCGACGTCATGGAGCACGCCGGCTTCTTCGAGGACGGTTTCTCGATGCAGACCGGCACCGGCGGTTCCGCCACCGCGACGGCTCGCTTCCTCGAGCAGAAGATGCGGCGCAAGGGGATCAAGGCGGGCTTCGCGCTCGGCGGCATCACCGGTTCGATCGTCGATCTGCAGAGGAAGGGCCTCGTCGGCCGCATCCTCGACACCCAGAGCTTCGACGCGGTCGCCGCCGAATCGCTCGCCTCGAACCCCGATCACTGGGAGATTTCGACCAACTACTACGCCAATCCGACCTCGAAGGCCTGTTCGGTCGACCGGGTCGACATGGTGATCCTGTCGGCGCTGGAGATCGACCTCGATTTCAACGTCAACGTCATCACCGGCTCCGACGGCGTCATGCGCGGCGCCTCCGGCGGACATTCCGACACGGCGGCGGGCGCGGCGCTGCCGATCGTCGTCGGCCCGCTGATCCGGTCACGTATCCCGACCGTGGTGGAGAAGTGCACCACCGTGGTGACGCCGGGCGAGACGATCGGCGTGCTGGTCACCGACCACGGCATCGCCGTCAACCCCAACCGGCCGGAGGTCGCCGACCGACTGAAGGCGGCCGGCCTGCCGGTCACCACCATCGAGGACCTCCATGCGCGGGCGACCTCCCTCGTCGGCACACCGCAGCCGATCGAGTTCCTGGACAAGGTGGTCGGTCTCGTTCGCTACCGCGACGGCTCGGTGATCGACGTCGTCCGGCAGGTCAAGGGCTGAGGCCGCCATGATCGACGACCTCTTCGCCGGACCGGCGGTCGATCTCGAAACCGTCCTGGCGGCCCGCGACGCGCGGGTCGCACGGCGGCTCGAGGTCTTCACGGCCCGCCACCAGCCGGCAGTCTCGATCTCGCCGGTCATGCCCGGTCCGGTGAAGAACTGCCGGGCCTCCCGCGGTCTGCGCGACGCCGCGCTCGACGCCCTCCTGCCGCGGCTCGTCCGACGGGGTTGGCGATGCGAGGTCGTCGAGGTCGTCGACGCTCCCGCGGGTCCCGAGGCGCTGGTTTCGGTCGCCGCGGATCCGGTGGCGCTCAAACGCGCCGTCGTCGCTCTCGAGGATCGCCATCGGCTCGGACGGCTCTGGGATCTGGATGTGATCGATCCGGTCGTCGGCGGCATCTCCCGCTCGACGCTCGGGTTCGCGCCTCGCAGTTGCTTCGTCTGCGATCGTCCCGCCCATGCCTGCGCCCGATCGCGAGCCCACACGCTCGACGAACTCCTCGCCGCCATGAGGGCCGTCATCGATGCCGCACGTCTCTCCTCCGTCGCCTGAGCGTGGGTCGCCGCCTCCGGCTCCGGAGCCGCAGCGCATCCATCGTCTCGCCGTCGCGCTCGCCGATCTGGTCGCCGACGCCCTTCTCGTGGAGGTGGCGACGACGCCGAAACCCGGTCTCGTCGATCTGCGCAACACCGGATCGCATCGCGACATGGACGTCGCGACCTTCCACGCCTCGGCGTCGGCGCTGCGTCCGCTCTTTCCCGCCTTCTTCGAAGTCGGCGTCGATTGCGTCGGGCTCAAAGCCGTCGAAGCGCTCGAACGGCTGCGCACCGTCGGTCTGACCTGCGAGCGGGCGATGTTCGCCGCGACCGGCGGCGTCAACACGCACAAGGGTTCGATCTTCTCCTTCGGCCTGCTGCTCGGCGCCGCCGGCCGCGTCTGGGCGTCGACGCGTCGGCTCGACATCGACGCGGTCTGCGACGAAGTCGCGACGATCGCCGCCGGCGTCGTCGCCCGTGAGCTCGATCGTCCCGGCGAGGTCCGAACCGCCGGCGAGCGGCTCCACCGGCTCTACGGTCTGACCGGCGCCAGAGGCGAGGCGGAGAGCGGTTTTGCGACCGTGCGCCGCGGCTCGCTGCCGGTGTTCGAGCGCGCGCTGGTCGCCGGTCTCGGCCTCGACGACGCCCTCCGCACCGCCTTCCTCCATCTTCTCGCCCACAACGACGACACCAACATCGCCGCGCGCGGCGGCATCGACGGGCTCGCCTGGGCGAAGGCGGCGGCCACCGCCCTGGTCCGGGCGGGCGGCGCCGACCGCCTCGACTTCATCGAACGGATGGAGGCCCTCGACGACGCCTTCATCGAACGCAATCTCTCACCGGGCGGATCGGCCGATCTGCTCGCCATGACGTGGGTCCTGCACTGCATCGGCTCGCCACGCGTCCGCAGATGACGGTCGTCGGATCCCGCGACGCTCGGCGCGGCGCGGTTGATGAGCTCGGATACGAGCCCTAATGTCGCCGTCGAGAGCCGAGGCCGAGAGGTGGCGAACCGGGGGTGCAGCGATGGGCGTCGAGCTTTCGGACGAGTTGAGGGGCGCGCTTCTCGCCGGGGCGAAGCAGATCGACTTCGTCCTCGTGCCCGGCTTCAAGGACAGTGGTCCGGAGCATTGGCAGACCTGTTGGCAGAATGCCGTCCCGATCTTCTCGCGCATCGATCAACGCCGCTGGGACGATCCCGACATCGAACACTGGATCTCTGCGATCCTGCGACGCCTGCGGGAAAGCCGTCGCCCCGCCGTCCTCATCGGCCATTCCCTCGGAGCGCTCGCCTCGGCCTGCGTCGCCGCCGACGGTGACGAGCGCGTCGCGGGACTGATGCTCGTGGCGCCCGCCGAACCCTCCCGGTTCGAAGCGGAAGATCGGGTTCCCGAGGCCGGTCTGGGCGTCCCCTGCATCGTCGTCGCCAGTCGCAACGATCCGGTCATGCGCTGGGCGCGCGCCGAGCGCTGGTCCCGAACCTGGGGAGGCCGCCTCGTCGACCTCGGCGAGGCCGGCCACATCAACGCCGAATCCGGCTTCGGCCCCTGGCCCTACGGCCTCCGATTACTCGCGGAGTTCGGTGAAACGATCTGCCTCGACGGACGCTGAGCGCCGCTCCCATGGGAGGCGGAGAGCCGCAACTCGACAGATCTCGATCTCTTCGATGCTCCGAACCCATCGGCGCACCGTGCGGTCCCTGTACCGCCGATTGGTTTCTCTGTTCGGGCGGGCAGGGAAATTCCCCCATATCCCTGAAAGCAGCGAATTCGGAGACCGGTTCGCACCCGCTGGCGTCCACCGCCATTCCTCTTCGTTTCCATCGACGAATTGAAATTCGTGACGATCGCGGCGAATGGCGCGAGACCGTCAATGGGCTGTCGCCCCTGGTCCGCACCCCGACCTCCGAGCGCCGGAAGGTCGAGTTCGGTTTCGCCGACCTGCGGCTCCGGCCTTCGATCACGACGACCGGCGCGATGTGCCGGATACGGCGGCGAAGCCGAGGGTCAGACGCCGGTCGACGACAGCAGCGGATACATCTCCGGTCGTCGGTGTTTGGCGAAATCGAAGATGTTGGCCCGGATCTCGGTGCAGCGGTCGAGGTCGCAGTCGTGGGTGACGAGTTCGTCGCCGAGCGTCGACGCCTGCGCGACGATCTCGCCCGTCGGGGCCACGATGCAGCTCTGACCGATCAGATCGCAGCCCTCCTCGCATCCGGCCTTGGCGACGCCGACGACCCACATGCCGTTCTGATAGGCGCCGGCCTGCAGGCTGAGATGGTTGTGGAAGCACTGGAGATGGTCGTGCTCGGGGGCGAGCGGATAGTGGACGGGGGTGTTGTAGCCGATCAGAACCATCTCGGCGCCGCGTAACGCGTGCTCGCGATAGGTCTCCGGCCAGCGTCGGTCGTTGCAGATCGCCAGGCCGATCTTGCCGCCGAGCGCATCGGCCGGACGAAACACCTCCTCGCCCGGCTCGAAATAGCGCTTTTCCAGGTGTTGGAACGCCCGCCACGGTTCGTGCTCGACGTGTCCGGGCAAGTGGATCTTGCGATAGCGGTGGACCACCGCTCCGGTCTCGTCGGTCAGGATCGAGGTATTGAAACGACGCAGCCGCCCGTTTTCGACGACCTTCTCGGCGTAACCGAAGGAAATGGCGACGCCGAGGGCGCGAGCGCGCTCGAACAGGGGGCCCGTCGCCTCGTTCGGCATCGCCGTTTCGAAGAAGGCGTCGATCTCCGTCTGGTCCTCCATGAACCATCTCGGAAAGAAGGTGGTCAAAGCCAGCTCGGGGTAGACGACGAGCCTGCACCCGCGCTTCGCGGCCCGATCGAGCAGATCGATCATTCGGGCGACGACCCGTCCGCGATCCTCGGCGCGGGCGATCGGACCGAGCTGAGCGGCGCCGACGACGATGGTTCTGGACATTCAGGCGTCTCCTCGCGAGGCGGTCGGGACGACGTTCGCGCGGCCGGCGCGTTCGAGAACGAGTTCGGCGAGGACGGACAGGCCGTTGCCGAGATCGGTCGGGGCGGTGAATTCGCGGATGTTGTGGCTGAGACCGTCGACACTCGGCACGAAGATCATCGCGGCCGGGCAGACCCGAGCGAGCATCTGCGCGTCGTGGCCGGCGCCGGAGAACATGCGGCGGGTGGTGCGGCCCTGCCCGTGCGCCACCGCCTCGACCCGATCGATCAGAGCGGGGTCGAAGGCGACCGGCTCGAACCGGGCCAGCACGCGGCGCGCGACCTCGACCTTCTCCTGGGCCGCGATACGCTCGACGATCTCGGCGAACCGCGCCTCCGCCGCCTGCAGCGTCGCCTCGTCCGGGTGGCGCAGGTCGACGGTCATGACGGCACGGGCGGCGACGACGTTGACGAGGTTCGGCGTCAGCTTCACCGATCCGACGGTCGCGACGAGGTCGCCGCCGATCTCGCGCGCCATCGCCGAGACCTCGGCGGTGATCCGCGCCGCCGCCAGACCGGCGTCGCGGCGCAGACGCATCGGCGTGGTGCCGGCATGCGAGGATCGGCCGACGATCGTCAACTCGGTCCAGGAGATGCCCTGTACCCCTTCGACCACGCCGATCTCGATCGCCTCGACTTCGAGCACCGGCCCCTGTTCGATGTGATATTCGAAATAGGCCTGCGCCTCGATCCCGCCGATAGGCGCGCCGCCGGCGTAACCGATCGCGGTCAATTCGTCGGCGAGCAGCGCGCCGTCGACGGCGCGGGTCGCCAGCGCCGTCTCGAGGTCGAGGCCGCCGGCGTGAACCAGACTGCCGAGCATGTCCGGCTGAAACCGTGCGCCCTCCTCGTTGGTGAAGACGGCGACGGTGATCGGGCGTTCGGTGGCGATCCCGGCGTCGTTCAAGGCCGCGACGACCTCCAGCCCGGCGAGCACGCCGAGATTGCCGTCGTAGAGCCCGCCGGTCGCCACCGTGTCGATGTGCGAGCCGATCATCACCGAGGGGCCCGGCCGGCTGCCCGGCCGCGTGCCGAAGATGTTGCCGATCCGGTCGACGGCGACGTCGAGGCCGAGCTCCTTCATCCAGGCGACGACGAGATCGCGCCCCTCGCCGTCGGCGCGGGTCAGCGCGAGGCGGCAGACGCCGCCGCCGTCGAGCGCGCCGACGCGGCCGAGGGCCTCGAGACGCGCGACGAGGCGGTCGGTGGAGACGGGCGGCGGCGAAGCGGTCATGGCGTGGCCTCGGCGCGCACGTCGTCGCCGGAGCGCCCGACGAGCGCGCGATAGAGCTCCGGATCGCTGTCGCCTTCCGATCCGAAGAGGAGGACGCGCGACGAAGGCCCGAGGCCGATCGCCGCGCGCCGGTCGGGATGCGCGGCGAGATCGACGAGACCGGCGAGACCGGCGACGCCGGATTCGCCGCCGACGATCCGCGCCCCGGTCGAACCGTCGGCGAGGCGGCGCATGGCCGCGACCGCCGCGGCGTCCGGGATCGCGGTGAAGGCGGCGACGCCCTCCTGCAGGATCGGCCAGGCGATCAGCGAGGGTTCGCCGCAGGCGAGCCCGGCCATCAGCGTGTCGAGATCGCCGTCGACGCCGACGGCCTCGCCGGCGCGCGCGCTCTCCAGCAGACAGGCGGCGGCGAGCGGCTCGACCACGACCACCTGCGGCGCCTCGACGCCGAAGGTCTCCCACAGCTCGGCGGTGACCGCCGCGGCGAGGCCGCCGACGCCGCCCTGAACGAAGACGTGCGTCGGGGGCAGGTCGAGCGCGGCGACCGCCTCCTCGACCATGACCGCATAGCCCTGCATCACGTCGCGCGGCACGTCGACGTAGCCCGGATAGGAGGTGTCGGAGACGACGAACCACCCTTCGGCTTCGGCCGTGCGAGCGGCTTCGCGCACGGCGTCGTCATAGGTGCCGGCGGTCCGGACCACGCGGGCGCCATAGCGCCGGATCGCCTCGGCGCGGCCTTCCGAAACCGTCGCGTGGACAAAGATGACGCAGGCCGCGCCGAAGAGCGACGCGCCCCAGGCGACGGAACGGCCGTGATTGCCGTCGGTGGCGCAGGTGACGGTGACGGCCGCGGCGGCCTCGCGAAGCCGCCCCGAGGCGAGCGCTTCGAGATCGGTCGCCTCGCCCGTGCGGCGCTCCAACTCGGCGGCGAGAAGGCGGAAGACGGCGTAGGCGCCGCCGAGCGCCTTGAACGAGCCCAGGCCGAAACGCCCGCCCTCGTCCTTGTAGGCGATCGAGGCCACTCCGATGTCCTCCGCCAGCTTCGGCAGAGAGACGAGCGGCGTCGCCGCATATCCGGGCCAGGAGCGGATCACCGCCCCGGCCCGTTCGCCGGCCTCGCGACCGAGCGTCGCGCGGAAACGGGCGGGATAGTCGCCTCGCCCGTTGGCGGGATTGAGGAAGAAGCGCGACGCGGACGGGTTCATCGGTGGGCCGTTGCTCGTTTTCGGATGGTGCCGTTTCCCTTTCAGGGGTAGCCTGATCGCTCGATCAGTCAAGTCGAAATGAAAGGTTTCTTTCATCAGATGACCGTGAAGAAAACTGCTCGCACGGAAGCGAACGCCCCCGAACCGGTCGCCTCGGACGATCGCCCGGTCGAGGCCCGCATTCGAGCGGTCTTCGACGGTCTCACCGCCAGCGAGAAGCGGCTCGCCGAAGTGGTGATCGATTCCCAGGGCGACCTCGCCGCCTTCCGGGCCGGCGAACTCGCCGATCGAGCCGGCGTCTCCGCCGCCACCGCAGCGCGCTTCTTCCGTCGGCTCGGCTACGAGAACTACGACGAGGCGCGTCGCGCCGCGCGGACCGAACGAAACTGGGGCTCGCCGCTCTACGAATTGACCGGGATCGGCGAGCGGCGTCTTGCGGCGGGCGATTTCGGTCTGCACATCGCTCAGGATCTTCAGAACCTGGCGCGCACCGCCGAGATGATGAACCCGGCGGCGCTGGCCTCGGCGATCGACATTCTGGTCGCGGCGCGGCGTCTGTGGATCGTCGGGTTCCGCAATTCGGCGGCGCTGGCGAGTTATGCGCGCGGCCTCCTCGTCCACGTCAAGGCCGACGTCCGCCTCGTCCCGATCGCCGGACAGACGCTGGCGGAAGATCTCGTCGGGCTGCGGCCCGACGACGCGATCCTGGTCATCGGATTTCGGCGGAGACCGTCGATCCTGCGCGAGATCCTGGCCCTCGCCGGCGAGGCCGGCGCCCGCTCCGTCCTCATCGCCGACCTGACCGCCGACCGGACCGCCCGCCTCGCCACCGTCGTGCTGCGTTGCCACAATCGCGGCCATTCGCTGTTCGACAGCTACGCCGCGCCGATGAGCGTCCTGAACCACCTCTGTTCGGCGGTCGGCCTGGCGCTCGGCGAGGAGGCCGTGAACCGCCTCACCGAAATCGAGCGCCTGCACGAACGTCTCGACCCGCTCGACGTCGGGCCCGTGCGACGCCCCGCCGCCCGACGGGCGACGTCGAAATGGGCAGATGCCGAAAAATAAAACACGGTTTTCGAACTTCCCATTTTTTGAAAGCAATTTTTCGGCGTGACGCCACGCGTCACACCCCCGCGCCGAAACCGTCGGGACGCGGCGCACCGTCGCGGTAAGCGGCTCCCCTCGGGCGCGACAGCCATCGCTCCGACGCCGTCTCTCGTCGTCGGATCATCGTGGATTTTCACCGGATTTCGGGGCCCGTTCGCGCGAGCCGCTCCCGGCGAGGGCGCATGGCGGCCGTCGCCGGCGGCGGCGCGGCGGCCCGTCGGCGCCGAGGGCTCCGTGCGAGGAGCGGCGTTTGGCACGCCGATTGCGGAACTCGTTGGCCCGCCCTCGGCGGCCCGAAGCCCAAAGATCCGATCGATGGGCGGGAACGGTGACGAGACGAACGATGCACGATCCCTACGGCGCTCTGATCGACCCCGAGTTTCACCGCGCCGGCTCCGGTCGCGGCCCCCTCGTCGGTCGGACCTTCGCGGTCAAGGATCTCTACGACGTCGCCGGCCGGACCACCGGCGCCGGAAATCCCGATTGGCTGCGCACGCACGCGCTGGCCGAAGCGACGTCGCCGGTCGTCACGGCTCTGCTCGACGCCGGCGCGACGCTGACCGGCGTCAGTCATACCGACGAGCTCGCCTTCAGCCTCAACGGGTGCAATCATTTCTACGGCACGCCGATCAATGCGGCGGCGCCCGACCGCGTTCCCGGCGGATCGTCGAGCGGGTCGGCCGCCGCCGTCGCCGGCGGCCTCGTCGACTTCGCCCTCGGCACCGACACCGGCGGATCGGTGCGGGTGCCGGCGAGCCATTGCGGCGTCTTCGGCATCCGCACCACCCACGGCCGTATCTCGAAAGACAACCTGATCCCGCTCGCGCGCAGTTTCGACAGCGTCGGCTGGTTCGCCCGCACGGCCGAACTTCTCGCCGAAATCGGCGAGACGCTCTTGCCGGTGGAGCCCGGACCGACGCCGCAGCCGACCGGTTTCTTCGTCGCCGAAGACTGCCTCGCCGAGGTCGATCCCGCCGTCCGCGCCGCCTTCGAGGCGACGCTTCTCCGGCTCGCGGACGTTCTCGGCCCGGTGGCGCGCGGCTCCGTCCTGTCGATCCCCCTCGACGAGGCCGTCGAGATCAATCGGCGCATCAGCGTCTCCGAGGCCGCCCGTGAGCACGGCGATTGGATCCGGACGACGAAGCCGACCTTCGGTCCCGGCATCGCCGAGCGCTTCGCCGCCGCTCTCGCCACGGTCGACGATCGGATCGACGCCGCGATCGCCGCCCGCGCCGCCGTCGCTCGGGACATCGCGACACGGTTCGCCGACGGACGCATCGCGCTCTTTCCCGCCGTGCCGGCGCCGCCGCCGCGCCGCGACGATGAGACCGCCGTGCTCGAGGCCTATCGCTCGCGCGCCCACCGCCTGACCTGCCCGGCGGGTCTTGCCGGATCTCCCCAGATCAGCATTCCGGCGATGCGGATCGACGGCGGTCCCGTGGCGCTCGCTCTCTTCGGCGCTCCCGGTTCCGACCGAATGCTCGCCGAAACCGCCATCCGCCTCGCGGCGGCCCTCCCGGCCGTCGCGCCGGAAACGACGATCCCCTGAAGAGACAGGAGTTCGAAATGAAGACCGGAATTTCGAAGACAATTCTTCTGGCCGCCGCACTGGTCTTCGTCGGCGCCTCCGCCCAGGCTCAGGGCGTGCTCCGCATCGGCATGACCGCCACCGACATCCCGCTGACGCACGGGTCGCCCGACAACGGCTTCGAAGGGTTCCGCTTTTCCGGTTACACCATGTACGACGCGCTGGTGAACTGGGATCTGTCGAAGGCCGACGCGCCCTCGGTGATCAAGCCGGGCCTCGCTCTCTCCTGGGCGGTCGATCCCTCCGACACCACCAAGTGGACCTTCAAGATCCGTCCCGGCGTCAAGTTCCACGACGGCTCCACCTTCGACGCCGCCGCCGTCGTCTGGAACTTCGACAAGCTCCTGAACAAGGAAGCGCCGCAGTTCGATCCGCGTCAGGCTTCGCTGGTCGGCTTCCGCATCTCCTCCGTCGCGTCCTACAAGGCGATCGACGCGGAGACCCTGGAGATCAAGACCAAGGCGCCGGATTCCTTCCTGCCCTACCAGCTCTCGTTCATCCTGATGGCGAGCCCGGCGCAGTTCGAAGCGGTCGGCCGCGACTGGGCGAAGTTCGCCGCTCAGCCCGCCGGCACCGGTCCGTTCAAGCTCGACAAGCTGGTGCCGCACGAGCGAGCCGTGCTGGTCCCGTTCAAGGATTATTGGGACAAGACCCGCGTCGCCAAGCTCGATCGCCTCGAACTCCTGCCGATGCCGGAAGCGAACACCCGCACCGCGGCGCTCTTGTCCGGTCAGGTCGACTTCATCGAAGCCCCGCCGCCGGACACCATCCCGCGCCTGAAGTCGTCGGGGATGCAGATCACCTCCAACCCCTATCCGCACGTCTGGCCCTATCATCTGAGCCGCCTGCCCGACAGCCCGTGGAACGACGTCCGCGTCCGTAAGGCGGCGAACCTCGCCGTCGACCGCGAAGGCATCAAGCAGTTGCTCGGCGGCTACGCCGTGCCGGCGGCCGGTCACGTCCTGCCCGGATCGACCTGGTTCGGCAAGCCGACCTTCGAGGTGAAGTACGACGTCGCCGCCGCCAAGAAGCTGATGGCGGAAGCCGGCTACGGCCCCTCCAAGCGGATCAAGGCCAAGATCCTGATCTCCGCCTCCGGTTCGGGCCAGATGCAGCCGCTGCCGATGAACGAGTTCATTCAGGAGAGCCTGAAGGAGATCGGCATCGACATCGAATTCGAAGTGGTCGACTTCACCACTCTGACCAACCGCTGGCGCGCCGGCGCCAAGGCCGATCAGAACGCGGGCATCACCGGTCTGAACTACTCCTACGCCATCGTCGATCCGTTCAACGCTCTGGTCCGCTTCATCAAGAGCGACCTGCATGCGCCGAACGGCGTCAACTGGGGCTTCTACTCCGATCCCGACATGGACGCGCTCGTCGCCAAGGCCCAGAACACCTTCGACGCCGCCACCCAGAACGAGGTCCTGGGGCAGATCCACGCCAAGATGGTGAACGACGCGCTGTTCATCTGGGTGGTCCACGACGTGGCCCCGCGCGCCATGACCGCCAAGGTCAAGGGCTTCGTCCAGCCGCGCAACTGGTTCCTCGACCTGACCTCCGTCAGCGTCCAGTGAGCTGAACCCCGGGGACGACGCGACCATGTTGACCTATCTGATCCGACGTGTGCTCTACGCCGTCCCCATCGCTCTGGGCGTGACCCTGCTGGTGTTCACGCTCCTGCATCTGGCTCCCGGCGACCCGGTCAACGCGGTCGCCGGGCCCGACGCCCCCGCCGAAGTCGTGGAGCAGTTGCGCCGCGCCTATGGTTTCGATCGGCCGCTGCCGATGCAGTATCTCCTCTTCCTCTGGAGGATCCTCGGCGGCGACCTCGGCGTGTCGGTAGCGACCGGCCGCCCGGTCGCCGGCGAACTCGCCCAGGCCTTCTCCAACACCCTGGTTCTGGCGCTCGGGGCGGCGCTGGTCGGCTTCGTCGCCGGCGTCGCTCTCGGCGGCGTCGCCGGTCGCCACAAGGGGACGGCGATCGACCATCTCGCCACCGTGGTCTCGCTGATCGGCGTCAGTGTCCCCCACTATTGGCTCGGCATGGTCATGGTCATCGTCCTGGCGGTCGAAGCCAACCTGCTGCCCGCGATGGGCATGGGCTCCGGCGGCCTCGAGCTCCTGCGACATGCCGTCCTGCCGGTGCTCACCATGGCGGTGATCCCGACCGGCATCGTCGCCCGCTCGGTCCGCGCCGCCGTCGGCGAGACGCTGGAGCGCGAATTCGTCCAGGCCCTGCGCGCCAAGGGGCTGGGCCGCGGGGCGGTGTTGAGGCACGTGGTGCGCAACGTCTCGCCGACGATCGTCGCCGTCCTCGGTCTCCAGCTCGGCTATCTGCTCGGCGGCTCGATCCTGATCGAGACCGTGTTCTCCTGGCCGGGCACCGGCTTTCTCCTGAACGAGGCGATCTTCAAGCGCGACCTTCCCGTGCTGCAGGGCATCATCCTGATGCTCGCGCTGTTCTTCGTCCTGCTCAACCTGCTCGTCGACGTCGCCCAGGCGGCGCTCGACCCGCGCATGCGCCGCGCCTGAGGCGCGCCCGATCAGGAGCCATCCCTTGGACCCATCCGAACTCGGCCCGATCCCTCCGGACCAGATGAAGGCGACGCGAACGCCCGGCTATTGGCGTCTCGTCGGCGGGCGCATCCTCGCCGATCGTGTGACGCTGGTCTGTCTGGCGCTGTTGGCGCTGATCGTCGCATCCGCCGTCTTCGCGGATCTGTTGGCCCCGCTCGATCCGTTGAAGACCAGCATGGTCAAACGTCTCAAGCCGATCGGCACGCCGGGGTTCCTGCTCGGCACCGACGAGCTCGGTCGCGACATCCTCTCTCGTCTGCTGTTCGGGGGACGCATGTCCCTGCTGATGGGCATCTGGCCGGTCGCCAACGCGCTCGTGGTCGGAGGTCTGCTCGGCATCGTCGCCGGCTTCTTCGGCGGACGCGTCAACATGTTGATCATGCGCACGGTCGACGTCTTCTACGCGTTCCCGTCGGTGCTGCTCGCCGTGGCGATTTCCGGCGCCCTCGGCTCCGGCATGAAGAACGCCATCGTCGCCCTGACCATCGTCTTCGTGCCGCCGCTCGTCCGCATCGCCGAGACGGTGACGACCCAGGTTCGCAGTCTCGACTTCGTCGAAGCGGCGCGCGCCTCCGGCGCCGGCAGCCCGACGATCATCCGCGTCCATCTCCTGCCCAACGTCATGGGGCCGATCCTGGTCTACGCCTCCGGTCTGATCAGCGTCTCGATCATTCTCGCCTCCGGCCTCTCCTTCCTCGGGCTCGGCGTGGAGCCGCCGCAGGCCGAATGGGGCCTGATGCTGAACACGTTGCGGCAGGCGATCTACGTCCAGCCGTGGGTCGCGGTGCTGCCGGGATTGATGATCTTCGTCACCTCGATCTGCTGCAATCTCGCCAGCGACGGCCTGCGCAACGCCATGGAGATCAAACAATGACCACCATGGCCGAACCGCTCGCGCGGGCCGCCGACGTCGGTGGACCGCGCCAACCGTTGCTGGAGGTCGAGGGGCTGACGAAGCACTTTCCGGTGCGCCGATCGAGCTTCTTCGGACCGAAGCCGGTCGCCCGAGCCGTCGACGGCGTCTCCTTCTCGATCGCCAAGGGCGAAACGCTCGGCGTCGTCGGCGAATCGGGATGCGGCAAATCGACCACCGCGCGTCTGTTGATGCGATTGATCGAGCCGGACGCCGGCCGAATGGTGTTCGACGGCGAACTGGTCGGCGGCGACCTCGACCTCCGAGACCTGCGTCGCCGCATGCAGATGGTGTTTCAGGACAGCTACGCCTCGCTCAATCCGCGCCTCACCATCGCCGAGAGCCTCGCCTTCGCCCCGACCGTGCACGGCATTCCGCATGGCGAGGCGATCGCCGAAGCCGCGGCCCTGCTCGAACAGGTCGGGCTCGATCCCGGGATCGTCCTTCACCGGCATCCCCACCAGCTGTCGGGCGGACAGCGCCAGCGCGTGAACATCGCGCGCGCGCTCGCCCTCCATCCCCGCCTCGTCATTCTCGACGAAGCGGTCTCCGCTCTCGACAAGTCGGTCGAAGCGCAGGTGCTCAATCTCCTGGTCGACCTGAAGGAGCGGCTCGATCTGACCTACATGTTCATCTCGCACGACCTGAACGTGGTGCACTACATCGCCGATCGGGCGATGGTGATGTATCTCGGCAAGGTCGTCGAACTCGGCCCGGTCGACCGCATCTACGCGGACCCTCGCCATCCCTATACGCGCGCGCTCTTCGCCGCCCGCCTGTCGCACGATCCGGAGAAGCGCACGACCGCCGCCGTGCTCCAGGGCGATCCGCCCAACCCGATCGATCCGCCCTCCGGCTGTCGCTTCCGCACCCGCTGTCCACTCGCCGCCGAGATCTGCGCCGCGCGCGAGCCGGCGGTGATCGATCTCGGCGAGGGCCACACCGTCGCCTGCCATCTCCACGATCCGCTCGCAGGTCACCCGGAGGCGCGCCGCGATGCCTGAGACGCCTCTGCTTTCCGTCCGCGGCCTCACCGTCGATTTCGCCACGCCGCGCGGCACGGCCCGAGCGGTGGCCGGCATCGATTTCCATCTCGACCGGGGCGAGGTCCTCTGTCTCCTCGGCGAATCCGGCTCCGGCAAGAGCGTGACCCTGCGCGCCCTGATGCGGCTGTTGCCGCAGGCCCGCACCCGGATCGGCGGTCGGGTGACGATCGAGGGCGCGGATCTCTACGCGTTGCCGGAACGCAAGGTCGAGGACCTGCGCGGCAAGACGGTGTCGATGGTCTTCCAGGAACCGATGTTGGCGCTCGATCCGGTCTACACGATCGGCGCCCAGATCGCCGAGACGATCATCCGACACGAGAAGGTCGACCGCGCCGAGGCCGACCGCCGCGCCCTCGAACTCCTCGAGAAGGTGCAGATCCCCTCGGCGCGCCAGCGGCTCGACGCCTATCCGCACGAAATGTCCGGCGGCATGCGGCAACGGGCGATGATCGCGCTGGCGCTCTCCTGCAATCCGGCGGTCCTGCTCGCCGACGAACCGACCACGGCGCTCGACGCGACGGTGCAGATGCAGGTGTTGCTGCTGCTGCGCCGACTGCAGGCGGAAACCGGCATGTCGGTGATCATGGTCACCCACGACATCGGCGTCGCCGCGGAGACCGCCGACCGCGTCGCCGTGATGTACGCCGGCCGGATCGTCGAACAGGGAACCGCCGCGCAAGTGTTGAAGACGCCGCGCCATCCCTACGCCGCCGGCCTGTTCGCCTCGACCGTCCACGCCGGTTGGAAGGGGCGTCGCCTCGACGCCATTCCCGGCGCGCCGCCGGATCTGACCGCTCTGCCGCCGGGCTGCGCCTTCGCGCCACGTTGCTCGCGCCGCCGGACGGGTTGCTCCGAGGCGCAGCCGCCGATCACGCGTTTCGCCGATGGTCGGGAAGTGGTCTGCATCGAGGCTCTGGCCGCGACCTGAGCTCGATGCGGCCACCCGGTTCGCTCCCTCGCGACATCGCCCGCGATGGACCGAGCGGCGAAGGTCCGCGCTTCACGGACGCGAGCGAAACGACGCGCCTCGCCGTGCTGGACATCGCCGGTCGGAACCGTCAGGGTCCGAATCGGACGCGAAAGGCGAAGGGGCATGAAGCGGAATCAGACGAAGATCGGCGAAGCCAACCGAGAGAAGATCCTCGATGCGGCGCTCTCGCTCTTCTCTCGCTACGGACTGCGGGGCACGCGCACCGATCAGGTGGCCGAAGCGGCCGGCATGTCCAAGCCCAATCTTCTCTACTACTTCCGCACCAAGCAGGATCTCTACGCGGCGGTGCTCGAACGCACGCTGTTCATGTGGCTCGATCCGCTCGCCAAGATCGCGCCGGAGGCGGACCCGGAAGCGGCGCTGACCACCTACATCACCGCCAAGCTCGACTATTCGCGGCGCTTTCCCGAACATTCGAGGCTCTTCGCCACCGAGATCCTTCAAGGTGCGACGCTGCTCGAAGCGCCGCTGCGCGACGATCTCGGACCGCTGGTCGCGGCGGCGGTCGATCGGTTCCGCGCCTGGATCGACGAGGGGCGTCTGGCGCCGATCGATCCGATGCATCTGATGTTCATGATCTGGGCGACGACCCAGCATTATGCGGACTTCGCCGCGCAGATCGCCATTCTGACGGGGCGGTCGCTCGACGACGACGCCTTCTTCGCCGACGTGCGCGACACGGTGTTGCACGTCATCCTCAACGGGGTGAAGCCCCGTCCGGCCATCGCCTGAGACGCAAGAAGCCCCACGGGAGAGACCGTGGGGCTTCGGGGATCGAGCCTTACGGCGATGAGGGTCGCCGTCAGTCTCGATGCGTGGCCATGGGACCGCGCGGCGTGGTCGCCATCGGATTGTTGGGATGCTCGAGCCAGGTGCGGCCGCCGCCGACGGCGAGGCCGGTGCGCGGGTCGATCGCGCCATCGGGGAGCGGATCCATGGCGATGCAGCCGGGAACCGGGCAGACCGAGGCGCAGAGATTGCACCCGACGCATTCGGCGTCGTCGACCACGAAGCGCCGCTTGCCGCCGTCGAGGGCTTCGACGCGGATCGCCTGATGAGAGGTGTCCTCGCAGGCGATGTGGCAGCGGCCGCACTCGACGCAGGTCGCCTCGTCGATCTTCGCCTTCACCGCCCAATCCAGGTTCAGATGCTGCCAGTCGGTCAGCTTCGGGATGGCCATCCGCGTGATCTGGCGGACCTCGGTGAAGCCCTTGGAGTCCATCCAGTCGGAAAGGCCGGTGATCATGTCCTCGACGATCTTGAAGCCGTAGGTCATCGCCGCCGTGCAGACCTGCACGGCCGAAGCGCCCAGCGCCAGATATTCGACCGCGTCGCGCCAGGTCTCGATGCCGCCGATGCCGGAGATCGGCAGATCGGCGGTGAAGGGATTTCGGGCGATCTCGCTCACCATGGCGAGGGCGATCGGCTTGACCGCCGGCCCACAATAGCCGCCGTGGGTGGCCATGCCGGCGGTCGAGGGCACCGGCGTGAGCGTGTCGAGATCGACGCCCATCACCGAGTTGATGGTGTTGATCAGCGACACCGCGTCCGCGCCGCCGCGTTTGGCGGCTTCGGCCGGTTTGCGGATGTCGGCGATGTTCGGGGTCAGCTTGACGATCACCGGCATGCGCGAGTGCTGTTTGCACCAGCGGGTGACCATCTCGACATATTCCGGCACCTGCCCGACGGCGGCGCCCATGCCGCGCTCCGACATGCCGTGCGGACACCCGAAATTCAGTTCGATGCCGTCGGCGCCGGTTTCCTCGACCTGCGTCAGGATCGCCTTCCAGCTCTCCTCGACGCAGGGCACCATCAACGAGACGACCAGGGCGCGATCGGGCCACGCGCGCTTGACCTCCTTGATCTCGCGCAGGTTCACCTCCAGCGGGCGATCGGTGATCAGCTCGATGTTGTTGAGTCCGAGGATGCGGCGGTCGGGACCGTGCCACGCGCCGTAACGCGGGCCGGACACGTTGACGACCGGCGGGCCGTCCTCGCCCAACGTCTTCCACACCACGCCGCCCCAGCCCGCCTCGTAGGCGCGCACGACGTTGACCTTCTTGTCGGTCGGCGGCGCCGAAGCCAGCCAGAACGGATTGGGAGCCTTGATCCCGACGAAGTCGATACGGAGATCGGCCATGGGGTTCTCCTTCAGCCGGCGGGGCGCAGGGTGGCGTCGATGGAACGGGCGGCGTTCCGGCCGGCGGCCACCGCCTCGACGGTGAGATCGCGACCGGCGTCGGCGCAGTCGCCGCCGGCCCAGATCTTGGGGTTGGAGGTTCGGCCGGAGGCGTCGACGGCGATGCGTCCGTGCGCCAGCGCGACGACGCCGTCGCCGAGCACGTCCGCGACCAGCGTCTGACCGATCGCCAGCAACACCTGATCGGCGGGAATGGTCGCCGTCTCGCCGGTGCCGACGACCTTACCGGCCTCGACCCGCGTCCGCTCGAACTCGACGCCGGCGACCCGGCCTTCGACGCCGACGAGGCGGCGCGGCGCGAGATGCGTCCGGATCAAGGCCCCGTCGTTGCGGGCGATCTCCTTCTCGTGGTCGGACGCGCCCATGTCGGCGAGGCCGCGGCGATAGGCGATGGTGACCTCGTCCGCGCCGAGACGGCGGGCCTGGGACGCGGCGTCGATGGCGGTCATGCCGCCGCCGATCACCACGACGCGCGCGCCGACCGAAACGTCGGCGAGCGAGGCGGCCGAGCGCAGATCGGCGATCCAGTCGACCGCATCGACGACGCCGGCGAGATCGTCTTCGAAGCCGACGGCGTTGGTCGCGCCGAGGCCGAGGCCGAGGAAGACGGCGTCGTATTCGGCGGTGAGCCCATAGAGCGAAAGGTCTCGACCCAGCGCCTTGCCCGTCTCCACCGTGATCCCGCCGATCTCGAGCAGCCAGGCGACCTCGCGCGCGGCGAAATCGTTCGTCATCTTGTAGGCGGCGAGGCCGGTCTCGTTGAGGCCGCCGAGCCGGTCAGAGGCTTCGAAGAGCGTCACGTCGTGGCCGAGACGAGCGAGCTCGTGGGCGCAGGCGAGCCCGGCGGGGCCCGCGCCGACGATCGCGACACACCGTCCGGTCCGAGCCGCGCGCTCGAACAGAGCGACGCCGCCCTCCACCACCGCCTCGGTGGCGAAGCGTTGCAGACGACCGATCTCGACCGGACGCCCCTCCTGCGCGACGCGGACGCAGACCTCTTCGCACAGCGTCTCGGTCGGGCAGACGCGAGCGCAGGTCCCCCCGAGAACGTTCGCCTCGAGAATGGTGCGGGCGGCGCCGAGGCGGTTGCCGGTGGCGATCTGGCGGACGAAGAGCGGGACGTCGATCGACGTCGGGCAGGCCCGCGTGCAGGGCGCATCCCAACAGAAGAGACAGCGGTCGGCGGCGATCTTCGCCTGCGACGGGTCGAGCGGCGGCCGAATGTCCAGGAAGTTCGCGTCGAGGACGTCTTCCGCGAGACGTCCGGCGGCGATGCCGGGGCACGAAACCATGGGGCTCTCCTCGCGTGGTCGAGCAGGACGGCCGTCGCTCCGAAGGCGACGGCGGTGGACGAGGTCGCTCCGGCCGAAGCGATTTTGGCCGGAACAACTTTTGACCATCCGATCAAAAGTTCAAAACGACGTCAATCTGGCTGCTGCCCCATCTTTGAGCAGACGGCCTCGGCCCTTCATCGCTGAGCCGGTGCGCGCGAGGTCGGGCGCGGTGCCCGGCGCCTCGAGCCGGGGGCGTTTCGATGTTCAGAAAACAGAACGTTTTGAACGCTTCACCCGCGTTGCAGACCGGGCGCCGCCCTCGCTACCCTCTGCGGATCGAGCGCCAAGCCGCGCCCGTCGTCGAGGCCACGATCGCCCGGCGAGACGGCGGGCGGCGGCTGGGACCGGCGCGAATGCGCAGAAAACACATTCGAACCAACGGAGTAGAGCTGCATGAACCCGATTTGCAACGCCATCGGCGGGCGGCTCGTCGCTTCGAACTCGACGAGGATCGTCGACGTCTTCGATCCGGCGACCGGCGAAGTCGGCGGTCGCCTGCCGCTGTCGACGGTCGAAGAAGTGAACGGCGCCGTCGAAGTGGCCGCCGCCGCGGCCGAGGATTGGGGGCGTCTTCCGCCGCTCAAGCGAGCGCGGATGATGTTCGACTTCAAACGGCTTCTCGACGAGAACGCCGACGCGATCGCGCGTGCGATTTCGGCCGAGCACGGCAAGACCCATGCGGATGCGCTCGGCGAGGTGGCGCGCGGCATCGAGGTGGTCGACTTCGCCTGCGGCATCCCGCATCTGCTCAAGGGCGAATACAGCCGCAACGTCGGGCCCGAGATCGACTCGTGGTCGGATCGCCAGCCTCTGGGCGTGGTCGCCGGCATCACCCCGTTCAACTTCCCGGCGATGGTGCCGCTGTGGATGTATCCGGTGGCGATCGCCTGCGGCAACACCTTCGTGCTGAAGCCCTCGGAGCGCGATCCCTCGGCCGTCATGCTGGTCTGGGATCTGTTCTGTCGCGCCGGCTTCCCCGACGGGGTCCTCAACGTCGTGCACGGCGACAAGGTCGCGGTCGACGCAATCCTCGACCACCCCAAGATCAAGGCGGTGAGCTTCGTCGGCTCCACCCCGATCGCCGAATACGTCTATGCGCGGGGCACCGCCAAGGGCAAACGCGTGCAGGCGCTGGGCGGGGCGAAGAACCATGCGGTGATCATGCCCGACGCCGACATCGAACGGGCCGTCGACGCCCTGATGGGAGCGGGCTACGGCTCGGCCGGCGAACGCTGCATGGCGATCTCCGTCGCCGTGCCGGTCGGCGAGAAGACGGCGGACGCTCTCGTGGCGGCGCTGAAGCCGCGGGTCGAGGCCTTGAAGGTCGGCCCGGCGAGCGATCCCGCCGCGGAGATGGGCCCGGTCATCACCGCCGCGCACAAGGCCAAGATCGAAGGCTACATCGCCCAGGGCGTGACGGAAGGCGCCGAACTGGTGGTCGACGGGCGCGGTCTGCGGCTGCAGGGCCACGAGGGCGGCTACTTCGTCGGCGGCACGCTGTTCGACCGCGTGACCAAGGACATGACCATCTATCGCGAGGAGATCTTCGGCCCGGTCCTGTCGGTGCTGCGCGCCGAGAGCTGGGACGAGGCGGTCGGTCTGATCAACGCCCACGAATACGGCAACGGAACCGCCGTCTTCACCCGCGACGGCGACACCGCGCGCGCCTTCGCCGATCGGATCGAAGTCGGCATGGTCGGCATCAACGTGCCGCTGCCGGTGCCGGTCGCCTACCATTCCTTCGGGGGCTGGAAGCGATCGCTGTTCGGCGACCATTCGATCTACGGACCGGAAGGCGTGCGCTTCTACACGCGCCTCAAGACGATCACCTCGCGTTGGCAGGCCGGCCTGCGCGCCGGCGCGGAATTCGCCTTCCCGACCATGAAGTGACCTCCGCGCGGCGGCCCCCGCCGGGCGTCGCCGCGTCGGTCCCGGGACATCGACTTCGCCGTGGCGGCGGCCGACGCCGCCACGGCGAAGTCGTTCGTATACAACGCATTTCGAGGCTCGGACGGCGGATCGCGAGTGCCCGTGTTTAGATCGGACGGTGCACAAAGAATCCGCAGACCGCCCCTTGCTCACAATTTGTCCATTTGATCAAATCTTCTCGACGAAGAGGTCGTCGCCCGACGTTGGGGCGGACGCGCCGACGAGGAGAAAGCGATGCTGGGCGGTTCGAACGTGGCGTCGGCGGGAGGGACCGAAGCGTCCGACGCGACGAGCCCACACCGCGTGGTGATCGATGCGAAAGAGCTCGATCTGGTCTTCGACACCGCCGACGGTCGGGTTCATGCGCTGGCGAACGTCGACCTGACGGTGCGCGAGGGCGAATTCGTCTCCTTCATCGGCCCGTCCGGCTGCGGCAAGACCACGTTGTTGCGGGTCATCGCCGATCTCGAGCAGGCGACCGGCGGTTCGATCACCGTCGGCGGAGTGTCGCCGGCCGATGCGCGCGCGGCGCGCCTCTACGGCTACGTCTTCCAGGCGGCGGCGCTGCTGCCCTGGCGCAACGTGCTCGACAACGTGACGCTGCCGCTCGAGATCTTCGGCGTGTCGAAGGAGGAGCGCCTCGAACGCGCCGCCCGCAACCTCGACCTCGTCAACCTGACGGGTTTCGAGAAGAAGTTCCCCTGGCAGCTTTCCGGCGGCATGCAGCAACGCGCCTCGATCGCGCGGGCGCTCGCCTACGATCCGCAGCTGCTGCTGATGGACGAGCCCTTCGGCGCGCTCGACGAGATCGTCCGCGACAAGCTCAACGTCCAGCTCCTGAAGCTGTGGGCGGAGACCGCCAAGACGGTGATCTTCGTCACCCATTCGATTCCGGAAGCCGTCTTCCTGTCGACCAAGATCGTGGTGATGAGCCCGCGCCCCGGCCGGATCATCGACGTGATCGAGTGCGACCTGCCGCGCGACCGGACGCTCGAAATCCGTGAGTCGTCCCGCTTTCTGGAGATCGCCCATCGCGTGCGCGAGGGGCTGAGGGCGGGACATTCCTATGACGACTGAGCCCGCCGCCCCGTCCTTCTTCGCGCGCGCGGTCGGACGCGCGCTCGGCGGTTCGCTGCTGCCGGTGGCGATGGTGATCGTCGCCCTTTTGGCGCTGTGGTACGGCGCGGCCGTGCTTCTCAACGCGCCCTTCGCCCGTTCGATGGCCGCCGACCCGGCCGCCCTCGGCCTGAGCGAACTGATCGACGCCACCCTGTCGCAGGAGCGCCCGGTGTTGCCCGCGCCGCATCAGGTGCTGTGGGAATTGAAGAAGTCGGTGTTCGACCTGCCGGTGACCTCGAAACGCAGCCTGGTGCTGCACGGCTGGGTCACCCTGTCGTCGACGCTGGTCGGTTTCGGGCTCGGCGCCCTGCTCGGCCTTCTGTTGGCCATCGGCATCGTCCACGTGAAGAGCCTCGAGAAGAGCCTGATGTTCTGGATCGTCTCGTCGCAGACGGTGCCGATCCTCGCGGTGGCGCCGATCGTCATCGTGGTGCTCGGGGCGATCGGCGTCACCGGTCTGGTGCCGAAGGCGATCATCTCGGCCTATCTCTGCTTCTTTCCGGTGACCATCGGCATGGTGAAGGGACTGACCTCGCCGGACCGGCTGCACGTCGATCTGATGCGCACCTGGGACGCCACGCCGGCGCAGACCTTCTGGCGGCTGCGGGCGCCGGCCTCGGTGCCCTTCCTCTTCACCTCGCTCGAGGTGGCGATCGCGGCGAGCCTCGTCGGCGCGATCGTCGGCGAACTGCCGACCGGCGCGCAGGCTGGTCTCGGCGCGCGCCTCCTCGCCGGCTCCTACTACGGCCAGACGATCCAGATCTGGGCGGCGTTGTTCGCCGCCGCGGCGCTCGCCGCGTCGATGGTCGGGCTGGTCGGGTTGATCGAACGGCTCGTTCTGGCCGCCATGGGAGGACGTCGATGAGCGATCTTGCCGCCGTCCCCCCCTCCCCCGCCGAGGACGCGCCCTCGCCCGCGCCGGTGACGATGGAGCTGCAGGAGCTCGGGGCCTATGCCGCGGCCGGTCTGGCGGCGCTCGCCGCCCTCGCGCCGCTCGCCATCGGCGTCGCCTGGTGGGACGCCGGAGCATCCGGCTGGCTCCTCGCCGCCGCCGCGGTCCTCTTCGCCGGGATCGTTCCGCGGCTCTCGGGCGGCCTCGGCGCGCTCGTCGCCGCCACGGCCACCGCCGCGCTCGCCGCCGCGCTGTTGCTGGCGGTGCATCACGACGGCGTCGGCGGTCGCATCGGGCTCGGTTTCTACCTCGCCTTTGCGGCCACCTGGGCCGCGTCGTGGATGCTGGTGCAGCGGCTGACCGATCTCTCGGGCGGGTCCGACTGGCGCGGCCGAGTGATCGACGCCGCCATCCCCTTCGTCTTCGGCGCCTTTCTGTTCCTGGCGTGGGAGGCGATCTGCGTCGGTTTCGGCGTGCCGATGGTGCTCCTGCCGGCGCCCTCGCAGATCGTGACGCGCTTCTTCGCCTCGCTGCCGATCCTCGGCGACGACTTCGTGCAGACGGTGGTGCGGGCGGTGATCCCGGGGTGGGCGATCGGGTCCACTGCGGGATTCCTGGTGGCCATCCTCGCCGATCGCCATCCCTTCCTCGGCCGCGGCCTGATGCCGCTCGGCAACTTCGTCTCGGCGCTGCCGATGGTCGGCATCGCGCCGATCATGGTGATGTGGTTCGGCTTCGACTGGCAGTCGAAGGCGGCGGTGGTGGTGATCAACACCTTCTTTCCGATGTTGGTGAACACCGTCGCCGGGCTCTCCGCCTCCGGACGGATGGAGCGTGATCTGATGCGCTCGTGGAACGCCTCGTGGGCGCGGACGCTGATCTCGCTGCGCCTGCCGGCGGCGATGCCGCACATCTTCGCGGCGCTGAAACTCAATTCCACCTTCGCCCTGATCGGCGCCATCGTGGCCGAATTCTTCGGCACGCCGATCGTCGGCATGGGCTTCCGCATCTCCACGGAAGTGGGACGCATGGGCCTCGACATGGTCTGGGCCGAGATCGTCATGGCGGCGATCACCGGCTCCGCGCTCTACGCGATCCTGGCGTTCGTCGAACGTCGGGTGACCTTCTGGCATCCGTCGAACCGGGGACGGTGACGCTCGGTAACGCATTTCGAGAGGAGACTGTGGGATGAATCGGACGCTCATCGCCCTGGCCGCCACCGCCGCTCTGTTCGGCGCCTCCGCCGCGCAGGCCGAGGACAAGCTCACCCTGCAGCTGAAGTGGGTGACCCAGGGCCAATTCGCCGGCTACTACGTCGCCAAGGACAAGGGCTTCTACAAGGAGGCCGGTCTCGACGTCACCATCAAGCCGGGCGGACCGGACATCGCCCCGCCGCAGATCATCGCCGGCGGCGGCGCCGACGTGATCATCGAATGGATGCCGGCGGCCCTCGCCGCCCGCGAGAAGGGCGTGGCGCTGGTCAACATCGCCCAGCCGTTCAAGCGCTCGGGCATGATGCTGACCTGCCGCAAGGAGACCGGCATCGCCTCGCCGGCCGACCTCAAGGGCAAGACGCTGGGCGTCTGGTTCTACGGCAACGAATATCCGTTCATGGCCTGGATGTCGAAGCTCGGCCTCAAGACCGACGGCTCTCCCGAGGGCGTCAAGGTCATCAAGCAGGGCTTCAACGTCGACCCGCTCCTGCAGAAGCAGGCGGCCTGCATCTCGACCATGACCTACAACGAGTATTGGCAGGTGATCGACGCCGGCCTCAAGGCCGACGACCTCGTCACCTTCAAATACGCCGACATGGGCGTCGCGACGATGGAGGACGGCCTCTACACGACGGAGGCCAAGCTCGCCGACCCGAAGATGGTCGAAAAGCTCGCCAAGTTCGTCAAGGCGTCGATGAAGGGCTGGGCCTGGGCCGCCGCCAATCCGGAGGCCGCCGCCAAGATCGTTCTCGACAACGACGCGACCGGCGCCCAGACCGAAAAGCATCAAGTCCGCATGGTCGGCGAGATCAACAAGCTGACCGCCGGCTCGACCGGCGCGCTCGACCCGGCCGACTACGACCTGACGGTCAAGACCCTGCTCACCGCCGGCGGCGAGACCCCGGTCATCTCCAAGGAGCCGAAGGGCGCCTGGACCCACGCCGTCACCGACGCCGCCGGCATCAAGTGACGCCGTCCGACCGTCCCGCCGCCCCGAAGGGCGGGACGGTCCACGCCCTCCTCCGCGGCGGGGGCCGTTCGCGCGACCCCCGCCCATCCGCCTCGCAAGACCCGCATCGCCCGTCGCTCAGGAGCCGATCATGACCATCCTCATCCGTGGTGGAACCGTGGTGAACGCCGATCACACGCAGCGCGCCGACGTGCTGATCGTCGGCGAGACGATCGCCGCCGTCGGGCCGGATCTGGAGATCCCGGTCGGCGCGAAGGTGATCGACGCGGAAGGCTGCTGGGTGATGCCCGGCGGCATCGATCCGCACACGCACCTCGACATGCCCTTCATGGGCACGTTCTCGGCCGACGACTTCGAGACCGGCACCCGAGCCGCGCTGGTCGGCGGCACCACGATGTTGATCGACTTCTGCATTCCGAAGCCCGGCGGATCGATGATCGCCGCCTACGAGGAGTGGCGGAAGAAGGGCGCCAAGGCGATCTCCGACTATGGCCTGCATCTCACCATCACCTGGTGGGGCCAGCAGGTGCACGACGAGATGGATGTGTGCGTCAATCAGTTGGGCATCAACTCCTACAAGCACTTCATGGCCTACAAGGGCTCGTTGATGGTCAACGACACCGAGCTCTTCCAGTCGTTCACCCGCTGCAAGGGCCTCGGCGCGCTGCCGATGGTGCATGCGGAGAACGGCGAGATGGTCGCCGAGTTGCAGCAGAGCCTGTTCGACGCCGGCTTCACCGGTCCGGAGGGGCATCCGCTCTCCCGTCCGCCGGAGGTCGAGGGCGAGGCGGCGAACCGCGCCATCGTCATCGCCGACATGGTCGGCGTGCCGCTCTATGTCGTGCACACTTCCTGCAAGCAGGCGCTCGACGCCGTCGCCCGCGCCCGGGCGGCGGGCCAGCGCGTCTTCTGCGAGCCGCTGATCCAGTATCTGACCCTCGATTCCTCGGTCTATTTCGACAAGGACTGGGACAAGGCCGCCTCCGCGGTGATGTCGCCGCCGTTCCGGCCGAAGGAACATCAGGACGCGCTCTGGGCGGCGCTCGCCAACGGCACGATGCAGGTGGTGGCCACCGACCACTGCACCTTCGATCGCGAGAAGCGGCGGCGCGGCTTCGGCGACTTCCGCAAGATCCCGAACGGCACCGGCGGCCTCGAGGAGCGCATGCCGGTCCTGTGGACCAAGGGCGTGAACACCGGCCGCCTGACGATGGAGGAGTTCGTCGGCGTCACCTCCGCCAACGTCGCGCGCATCCTCAACATCTACCCGAAGAAGGGCCGCATCGGCGTCGGCTCGGACGCGGACGTCGTGATCTGGGATCCGGAGGCGACCAAGACGATCTCGGTCGCGACCCACCGGTCGGTCATCGACTACAACATCTTCGAAGGCATGGAACTGAAGGGTCTGCCGCGCACGGTGCTGTCGCGCGGTCGGATCGGCTACGACGCCGGCGAAGTGTTCCTGAAGGCCGGCGACGGCGCCTATGTGCCGCGCACGCCCTTCCCGCCCGCTTCGGTCGCCACCATCACCTTCAAGGAGACGACGGCCCCGAAGCCGGTCTGGCGCGACGACGTCGAACTGACCCACTGATCGGCGCTCTCTTCCCCTGCGGTTTCCTCGGAAGCCGCGCGCTTCCCCCTTCGACCCATCCGACGCGACCCCGACGGGCGCCGCGCCGCGCGAGCCATGGAGCGGCACTGCGATGATTCCCAATCTTAAGATCGATTCCGAACGCCTGTGGACGATGCTGTCCGACACCGCGAAGTTCGGCGGCACCCCGAAGGGCGGCGTCAAGCGGTTGACGCTGACCGGCGAAGACAAGCAGGTTCGCGACTGGTTCGTCGCCGAGATGACGGCGCTCGGCTGCGCCGTCTCCTTCGACGAGGTCGGCAATCTCTTCGCGCGCCGGCCGGGCCGGAACCCGAACCTCCCGCCGATCGCCATGGGATCGCATCTCGACACGCAACCGACCGGCGGCAAGTTCGACGGCATCCTCGGCGTCATCGGCGCGGTGGAGGCGATGAAGACCCTGGTCGCCGCCGGCTACGAGACCAACGCCCCGATCGAAGTGATCGACTGGGCGAACGAAGAAGGCTCGCGCTTCGCCCCCGCCATGCTCGCCTCCGGCGTCTTCGCCGGCGTCTTCACCCCGGAATACGCCTACACGCGCGAGGATCGGCAGGGCGTCAAATACGGCGACGCCCTGGAGGCGATCGGCTACAGGGGCGAAGAGAAGGCGGGCGATCATCCGCTCCAGGCCTATTTCGAACTGCACATCGAACAGGGCCCGATCCTCGAGGACGAGGGCAAGACGATCGGCGTCCTGACCGGCGTGCAGGGGATGCGCTGGTACGAGGTCACCGTCACCGGCCAGGACGCCCACACCGGCGCCACGCCGATGCGTCTGCGCAAGAACGCGCTGGTCGGCGCGGCCCGAGCGATCGAGGCGATCGACGCGATCGGCCACAAATATGCGCCCGACGCGGTGGCGACCGTCGGCCTGATCGAGAACAAGCCGAATTCGCGCAACGTCGTGCCGGGCGAGGTGTTCTTCACCGTCGACCTGCGGCATCCGGAAGAGAGCGTGCTCCAGTCGATGGAAGACGACCTGCGTGCGGCGCTGGCCGAGATCTTCCCGCCGCTGAAGCTCGAATACGACGAGAAGATGATCTGGAACTCGCCGGCGGTGAAGTTCGCCCCCGAGCTCATCGCCTGCGTCGACAAGGGCGTCGACAAGGCCGGCTATTCGAAGCGGCGGATGGTGTCCGGCGCCGGCCACGACGCCGTCTACATCGCCCGCGTCGCGCCGACGACGATGATCTTCGTGCCCTGCGAGGGTGGCCTCAGCCACAACGAGTACGAGACGATCAAGCCCGAGGAGGCCGCCGCCGGCGCGCAGGTCCTGCTCAACGCCGTCCTCGAATACGACGCCTCGCTCGGCTGAGGCCTCCCGCTGGGGAACGCCATGGCGCCTCGGTCGACCCCGGAAGGGGCCGACCGAGGCGCTCCTGGACACGAGATCGCGGATGATCGGGCCGTGTCCCGCGCGTCCGCCGACCCGACCTCAGCCGGCGACGTGGCGGCGCCAACCGCCGAGTTCGGTGATCTCGGTCGCGCCGGCGACGGCGTGCGCCTCGCAGAGGAACGCCGAGACCTCGGATCCGTCGACGAGCCGGACCTTGCCGATGCCGAGCGGCGCGGGGATCGCGGCGACGAACCGACCGGCGGCGTCGGCCGGCAGGCCCCAGACCTCGATCTCGAGACCCGGACCGGCGAAGCCGGGATCGCGGACGACGCCCGGTTTGGCCGGAACGGCTCCGGGAAGCACGAACATACGGTAGTCGCTCGCGGTGCGGGTCGCCTTCAGGAGACGCCCGCCGACGCCGGTCAGTTGGTGGTTCAGCGGCATGCCGGAGAGATGCGCGCCGACGACGCCGATGGCGACGAGATCGTCCGACGGCGCATCGAGCGGCGCGCCGGGCAGAGGGGCGGAGCGATCGACGCCGCAGCCGGTCGGATGCGCGCGGTGCAGACGGTCGGCGAGGACGGCGAGCGCGTCGTCGCCGCCCTCCGGCGCGATCAAGGTGACGCCGCCCGGCAGCCCGTCGGCGCGGAAGCCGGCCGGAATGGCGACGGCGGCGCAGCCGAGTAGATTGACGAAATTTGTGTAGAGCCCGAGGTTCGAATTGAGCGCGATCGGATCGGCGCGCATCGCCTCGACGGAGTAGATCGTCGGCGCGGTCGGCAGCAGCAACACGTCGACCTTGGCCCATTCGGCGTCCGTCGCCCGTCGCAGCGCCTCCAGACGATAGCGTCCCTCGAAGGCGTCGACGGCGGAGAACCGGGTCGCGCCGCCGACGATCGCCGCGACGATCGGGTCCATCTCGGCCGCATGCGTCGCGAAGAAGGGCGCGATCGCGGCGAGACGCTCGGCGACCCAGGGGCCGCCGTAGAGCAGCGCGGCGCAATCGCGGAACGGGGCGTAGTCGATGGCGACCGGCCGCCCGCCGAGCGCGGCGAGGCGGACGATGGCGGCGTCGTAGAGGCCGGCGGTTTCCGCGTCGCCGAAGAACTCCCGGTCGGCGCCGGCGAGGATGCCGAAGCGGAAGCCGTCGCCGGGCAGCGCCGCGGGCGGGATCTCGCGCGAGAAGGCGTCGCCGGCGTCCGGCCCGCTCATCACCCTGCGAACGCGGGTCGCGTCGCCGACGGTCGTGGCGAAGACGGAAATGCAGTCGAGGCTGCGGCAGGCGGGAACGACGCCGGTGTTGGGGACGAGCCCGGGCGTCGGCTTGACCCCGACGAGATTGTTGAAGGCGGCCGGAACGCGCCCCGATCCCGCCGTGTCGGTTCCGAGCGAAAAGGCGACGAGGCCGGAAGCGACCGCCACGGCCGACCCGGACGAGGACCCGCCCGACACGTAGCGCTGGTCGAAGACGCTGCGCGGCGCGCCGTAGGGCGACCGGGCGCCGTTGAGCCCGGTGGCGAACTGGTCGAGGTTGGTCTTGCCGACGACGATCGCGCCGGCCGCCTTCAGCCGGGCGACGACCGCGGCGTCCTCGGTCGCGGCTCGCGCAAAGGCGGGACAGGCGGCGGTGGTGTCGAGGCCGACGACGTCGATGTTGTCCTTGATCGCGCAGGGCACGCCCCACAGGGGCCTTTCCGGGTCCGGGCGCGGTCCCAGCGCCCGAGCGGCGGCGCGCAGGGCGTCGTCGTCGAAGCGCGAGATCCAGATCGCCGGATCGGTCGCGGCATGAAGCCGCGCGATCACGACCTCGATCACATCGACCGGGGTGAAGACGCCGTCACGGTAGCCGTCGGCGAGAGTGGTGAGATCGAGGACGGTGGGCAGAAGCATCGGGGCACCTGTCGGAGGGCGCGAGAATCAGGCGCGTTCGAGATCGCGTCGGAGATCGGCGAGGAAAGGAATGCCGGCGTATTGATCGGCCTGGACGAGATCCCAGGCGACGCCGGTCGGATCGGGGTAGACGGTCTTCGTCTCGATCAATTCGGTCGGGGTGGCGATCCAGTCGAGCGGCTGGTCGTGACCGAGCATGACGATGCGCTCGTCGGCGACGACCTGGAGGTCGTGGACGGTGGTGACGATCGGCGCGTGATCGGGCACGAGGCCGAGTTCGCGGAAGATGCCGAGTTCGAGATCGGCGAAGCCGCCGCCCTTGCCGGTGCGCCCGCCGGCGCGGGTCACCGCGACGCAGCCGACGACGATGAAGTCCATCGGCTCCATCTCGCGGAAGTCGATGGGGCGGCCGACCTCGACGAACACCTCCGAACGCGCCGCATCGGCGAAGGCGACGCCGCGCCGGGCGAGATCATCCGGATCGAGGGCGACGAAGGGAAAGGGCTTCACCAGTTCCGGCACCGGCGCATAGAGCAGCTTGCCGTCCTCGAGCGCGCGGCGGCGGAGCGGGATCTGGGCCGGATCGGGGTTCGATTTGACGATCCGCGCCGTTCCCCAGGCGGGGAGGGCCGCCAGCCGTTCGGCGGCGCGCTCGGCGCCGACGTAGTTCGGGATGCGGCTCCAGGGGCTGTCGACCCCGGCGCCGGAGGTCTCGAGCGCGCTCCAGACGGCGCGGCGCAACGCGTCCTTGGTCTCGTTGCGTCCCTTCCAGCGTTCGACCGTCTCGGTCATGTCGGTCTCCTCGGCGGTCATTCGGCGACGATGCTGACGTGGGCGGCGACCACCTTCCATCCGTCGGGAAACCGCGCCCAGGTCTGCATCTGGCGGCCGACGAGGTCCGGCGCGGAGGCCCGCCTGAACAGCGTCGACGCGGTCGCAGCGTCGCGGCCGAAGGTGGTGATCACGGTCCGGTCGAGGTCGCGGGCGAGATCGAAGGGCGGAAAGGTCGCGCGGAAGGCGGCCAGTTCCTCCGGCCCGTGCTGCATGTCGGCGATGCCGTAGCGAACGACGCGGGCGTCCTGCCAGAACAGACGGGCGAGCGTGTCGACGTCGTTGGCGACGAAGGCGGCCTCGTAGGCCTCGAAGACCGCCGTCACCTCGGCCAGGACCTCGGGGATGTTCACGTCCATTCCGTCATGCTCCCTTCGTCGCGACCGCCGCCTCGAGCGCCGCCAGCGGCGCGGCCCAGCCGACGATCGCGCCCTGCGCGACGATCATCTCGATCGCGGCGCGTTTGAAGTCGGGGAAGTAGCTCTCGGTCGCGTCCTCGATCAGCAGACAGTCGTAGCCGCGATCGTTGGCTTCGCGCATCGTCGTCTGGACGCAGACCTCGGTCGTCACCCCGGCGAAGATCAGATGTGTGATCTCCTTCAGGCGCAGGACGTCGCCGAGCGCGGTGGCGTAGAAGGCGCCCTTGCCCGGTTTGTCGATGACGATCTCGCCGTCGATCGGCGCGACCGCATCGACGATCGCCGCGCCCGGTTCGCCGCGCACCAGGATGCGGCCCATCGGACCGACGTCGCCGATGCGCAGGGACGGCGCGCCGCGGCCGCGTTTCGCCGGCGGGCAGTCGCAGAGCGTCGGATCGTGGCTCTCGCGGGTGTGGACGACGGTCCACCCTCGAGCCCGCGCCAACGCCAGCAGCCGAGCCACGGTCGGCACGATCGCGCCGAGCCGCGAGACGTCGTTGCCGAGCGTTTCGCCGAAACCGCCGGGCTCGACGAAGTCGCGCTGCATGTCGATGACGACGAGCGCCGTCGTCGCCGGATCGAAGGAAAAGACGAAGGGACGGGCGTCGACTTCGATCATCAGTGACCTCCCGCCATCGCGTGTCCGATCGCGGTGCGGTCGGTCTCGCCGATCCGCGCCTGCAGGGTGATCCGGCCGCCCGACATCACGACGATGCGGTCGGCGAGTTCGAGGATCTCGTCGAGATCCTCCGAGACGAGGAGGACGGCCGCGCCGCGATTGCGCTGCTCGAGGAGCTGGGTGCGGATCTCCGCGACCGAAGCGAAGTCGAGCCCGAAACACGGATTGGCGACGATCAGGACGTCGACGTCCCCGGAGAGCTCGCGGGCGAGGACGGCGCGCTGGACGTTGCCGCCGGAGAGATTTTCGATCGGCGTCTCGGTCGACGGCGTCTTGACCCGGTAGCGTTCGATCAGCTCGCGCGCCTTCGCCCGCATCGGGCCGGGCGACAACCACCCGCCGAGGGAGGCGATCGGCGGCTTGTCGAAGGTTCTCAGCGCCATGTTCTCGGCGACCGACATGCGCGGCGCCGCCGAATTGCGCAGCGGCTCCTCCTGCAGCGAACAGACCTTGAACCGATCCATCTGATCGCGCACCGGCTCGAAGCCCTGACCGTGGATCAGGATGCGGCCGTCGTCGAGGTCGCGTTGGCCGGAGAGGGCCTCGATCAGTTCCGACTGGCCGTTGCCGGAGACCCCGGCGACGCCGACGATCTCGCCGGCGTGGACCTTGAGGTCGAAGGACGACACGGCCGGCAGGCCTTCGTCGTCGGAGGCGAACAGCGCGGCGAGTTCGAGCACCACCGGCGCGTCGCTTCGTTCGACGCGGGCGGCGCGTTCGCGGATCTCGGCGTCGCCGATCATCAACCGCGCCATGTCGTCGGTCGACATCTCCCCGACCAGACCGCCGCCGACGTATCGCCCGCGCCTGAGGATCGAAACCTCGTCGGCGTAGGCCGTCACCTCGCGGAACTTGTGGGTGATCATCAGGATGGTCAGTTCGCCGCGGCTGGTCATGCCCTTGAGCAGGCCGAGCATCTCGTCGGCTTCGTCGGGGGTCAGCACCGAGGTCGGCTCGTCGAGAACGACGAAGCGACGATCCAGATAGAGCTGCTTCAGGATCTCGAGCTTCTGCTTCTCGCCGGCCGAGAGACCGGCGACCGGCGTGTCGAGCCGCACGCGGAACGGCATCGTCGCCATGAAGGCCTCGAGGGCGGCGATCTCGCGCTTCCAGTCGACGACCGCCGGGCAGTCGGGGCGGGAGACGACGAGATTCTCGGCGGCGGTGAGCGAAGGCACCAGGGTGAAGTGCTGATAGACCATGCCCAGCTTGGCCTCGGTGGCCTCGCGCGGGTTGTGGATCGCGGCCTCGCGGCCGTCGATCAGCATCTCGCCGCGGGTGGGCTGGTAGAAGCCCATCATGCACTTGACCAGGGTCGACTTGCCGGCCCCGTTCTCACCGAGCAGCGCGTGCAGGGTGCCCGGACGGACGCGGATCGAGACGTCCTCGAGCGCGACCAGCGAGCCGAAGATCTTGGTCATGCCGACGGTCTCGACGCCGATCGCCCGCCCCGCGCCCGCTTCGCTCATCCGATCGCCTCCAGGAGCATCTTCGAGGTGGCGACCGCGCCGAAGACGCCGCCCTGCATCTTGATCATGTCGATCGCGGCGAGGTGGTTCTCGAGCTTGGTCGCGCCGCAGCAGTCCTGGAGCAACAGGCATTCGAAGCCGCGATCGTTGGCCTCGCGCATGGTGGTGTGGACGCAGACGTCGGTGGTGATGCCGGTCAGAACGATGTTGCGGATGCCGTTCAGCCGCAGGATCAGCTCGAGGTCGGTGGCGCAGAACGAGCCCTTGCCGGGCTTGTCGATGATCGGCTCGTGGGCCAGCGGCGCGAGCTCGTCGATGATCTCCCACCCCGGTTCGCCACGCACCAGGATCTTGCCGCAGGGGCCGGGATCGCCGATCCCCGCGCCGATGCGTTGCGACCGCCACCGCTTGTTGGCCGGCAAATCGGCGAGATCCGGGCGATGGCCCTCGCGCGTGTGGATGACGTGGAAGCCCTTCGCCCGGAAGGCGGCGAGCACCGACTTGATCGGCTCGATCGGCGCGCGGGTCAGGCTCAGATCGTAGCCCATCGCGTCGACGTAGCCGCCCTTGCCGCAGAAGTCGGTCTGCATGTCGATGATGATCAACGCCGTGTTCTGCGGCCGGAGATCGCCGTCGAAGGGCCAGGGATAGGGATCGGCGGGGAGCGTGGTCATGGGGTTCGACCTCACTTGGTGATCGAGAGTTCGCCCGGCGCTCCCTTCAACGACCGCTTCGAGGAACTCGTCGCGATCATGATGGCGAGCGTCAGGATGTGGGGGGCGGCGTTGAAGAAGTGGTAGCCCTGCGAGATGCCGACCGACTGCAGCGCCGGACCGAGCGCGCCGGCCGCGCCGAACAAGAGCGCCGCGCCGACGCAGGCGATCGGGTTCCAGCGCGAGAAGATGACGAGCGCGACCGCCATCAGGCCCTGGCCCGACGACAGCCCCTCGTTCCACGAGCCGGGGTAGAACAGCGACAGGAACGCGCCGCCGACCCCGGCGAGAAAGCCGCCGGCGGTGGTGGCGAAGAAACGGACGAGGTCGACGGAGACGCCCATCGCCCGCGCCGTGGTGGCGCTGTCGCCGGTCATCCGCACGACGAGGCCGATCCGCGTGTTGGCGAAGCCCCACCACATCACGACGGCGAGCGCCAAGCCGATGAAGAACAGCGGGTTGATCTGGAGCGCCACCTTCATCTGCGGGTCGGAGACGAGGAAGCCGAGGTCGATCGCCTGCAGCCGCGGCGCGGTCGGTTGGATGAAGCCCTTGCCGAGGAAGAAGGCGAAGCCCGTGCCGAACAGCATCATCGCGATGCCGATGGCGATGTCGGAGACCTTCGGCAGCCGGCAGATCGCCCCGTGCAGCGCGCCGAACATCGATCCGGCGAGACCTGCGGCGAGGACGCCGACCCACGGACTGCCGGAGAGATAGGAGATCGCATAGGCGCTCATCGCGCCGAAGACCAACGTCCCCTCGAGCCCGAGGTTGATGCGGCCGGACTTCTCGGTCAGGCATTCGCCGAGGCTGACGAAGAGAAACGGCGTCGAGACGCGCACCGCGCCCGCGAACATCGCCACCGCCACCGTGGTCAGGGCATCGCTCATCGGCGTTTCTCCGCGGTGAGGAAGGGGACGCGTCCGTAGATCGTCTCCGAGACCAGGATGATCAGGAAGATCAGGCCCTGCAGCACCTGCACCGAGGCGTCGGGCAGTCCCATCCGCCGTTGGATCAGCCCGCCGGCCGCCGCCAGGCCGCCGAACAGCACCGCCACCGGCGGGATGGCGAGCGGGTTGTGGCGGGCCAGGAACGAGACGAGGATGCCGGTGAAGCCGTAGCCGGCGATCAGCGAGGCGTTGGCTTTGCCGAGCACCGCGGCGACCTCGAAATAGCCGGCGACGCCGGCCGTCGCGCCGGCCAGGGCGCAGGCCGCGACCATCAGTCTGCCGACCGGCAACCCTTGCGCGCGGGCGGCGCGGACGTTGCCGCCGGTGACCCGCGCGGCGAAACCGAAGGTCGTGCGGCTCATCAGGAGATGGGCGAGGATCGCCACGACGACGCCGACGACGAGCCCCCAATGGACGTCCATGCCGGGGATCGACCCGACCATCAGGCCGGGGTCGAGCGGGGTCGTCGACGGCTTGTTGGGGTCGGCGGGCGAGCGCAGGGGGCCTTCGACGAAGAAGTTCAGGATCGCCACGGCGATGTAGAACATCAACAGCGAGGCGATCGTCTCGTTGACCGCGCGAACGTGGCGCAGCCAGCCGACGAAGCCGATCCACACCGCCCCGGCGAGGGCCGCGGCGACGAACATCAGCGGCGTCACGATCCAGGCGGGCAGCACGCCCATCACCGGCAGCGCCACCACGGCGGCGGCGAACCCGCCGATCACCAGCGCACCCTCGCCGCCGATGACCATCAGGCCGAGGCGGGCGGGGATCGCCACGCAGAGCGCGGTGAAGATCAGTGGCGCGGTGCGGATCAGCGTGTTCTGCCAGGAAAACGCCGTGCCGAACCCGCCGCGCCAGAGCAGTTCGAAGAAGGTCGCCGGCGATTTGCCGAGGGTCAGAAGGAACACCGAGAACAGCGCCGCCGCCAGCGCGACCGCGCCGACCGGCACGATCACCGCTTCGATCGCGGTCAGTAGTCGGATCCTCGCGGCTTCGGGGTCCGAAGTCCGCCCCCGAACGGGCGTTGCGCTCTCTGCGGTCAAGTCGTGCTCCCGTCGGCTCGCCCGATCGATCGGGACGGGGACGCCGGCGTCCGGTCGGCGATGACCGGACACGGTCGAACGTCGGCGGCGCGATCGCGCCGCCGACGAAGCTCGGTCAGTTGATCGAACCGACGACGCCCTCGACGAGATAGTTGGTCGTCTCCAGGAAGACGTCGTAGTTGTCGACGACCTTGCCGGCGGGCACCACCACGGCGCCCTTGTTGTCCTTCAATTCGCCGGCGACATAGGGCTTGTTCGCCTTCAGATCGGCGATCGCGGCGGTCGCCGCCTTGCGCGCGGCCTCCGAAGCTGCGGCGCCGAAGGCGGTGTTCTGGACATAGTCCTTGTCGTAGCCGCCGCGCTCGAAGTTCGGCAGCTTCTGACCCTTGGTCAGCAATTCCGCGAAGTTCTTGTAGATCGTCGCCCACTTGTATTCGGCGCCGGTGATGAAGCCCTTGGGCGCGAGCGAGGCCTGCGAGGCGTTGTGGCCGCAGCACATGATGCCGCGCTTCTCGGCCGTCTCGACCACCACCTTGGGGCTGTCGACGTGGCAGGTGACGACGTCGCAGCCGGCGTCGGCGAGCGCGTTGGCGGCCTCCGCCTCACGCACCGGCAACGCCCAGTCGCCGGTGAAGATCACCTGGACGGTGGCGGCCGGATTGACCTTCTTCACGCCCATGGTGAAGGAGTTGATGTTCTGCAGCACCGAGGAGATCGGCTTGGCGGCGATGAAGCCGAGCTTGTTGGTCTTGGTCGAAAGGCCGGCGGCGATGCCGTCGACGTAGTGAGCCTGATGCAGATAGGCGTAGTAGGACCCGGCGTTCATCGGGTGCTTGTCCTTCTGCCACAGGCCGATGGCGTGGCGGAACTCGACGTCCGGGTACTTCTTCGCCATCTCGATCATGTGCGGGTCGAAATAGCCGAAGGAGGTGGCGAAGATCAGCTTGGCGCCGTCGAGCTTGATCATCGATTCCATCGTCTTCTGGACGGCGATCGTCTCGGGGACGTTCTCCTCCTCGACCACCGTGACGCCCGGGACCTTCTTCAGCTCGACCGCGGCCACGGCGTGCGCCTGGTTCCAACCGAAGTCGTCGCGCGGTCCGACGTAGATGATGCCGATGGTGAGGCCGGCGGCGGCGGCGCGCTCCAGCGGGCCCGCGAAGGGCGCAGCGACGACGCCGGCGGCGGCCGACTTCAGCAGAGTGCGACGGGAAAGCAGAAATTCGGACATGCGAAGCCCCCTCGGTGGCGATGCGCGACGCGTTGTATGCAACGCGGTCGCTTCGCTTTCGAGATTCGCAATCGACGTGCCAGTCGCGGAGGCGGTTCGTGAAGCGCGCCCGATATGCGCCTTTCTTCAGTCGTTTGGTCCGTTCGGAGCGCAAGGGCGAAGCAGCCTTGCTCGCTTCGACGAAGGCCCGAGCGACCGTCGAACTGCTCACTCGGCGATCGCACTCTCCATGCAATTGCTCAATAATTAATCATTACATACAATCTGTGCAATCCGCCGTTCGACTCTGCCTTCGCGGCGTCGTTCACGGCGAGGGCGCGGCATAGGTGGCGGCGAGACGCGCCGCGAGGTGGTCGCCCGCGGTGATCGGCGGATGCCGGGGCGTCTCGCCGGGCGGCACGCAGCTCGGCAGCGCTTCGACGACGACGTCGGGCGACGGGTCGAGGAAGAAGGCGACGGAGCGGCGGATCCGATCGCGGGGCGCGACGACGCGATGCGGATTGGAGAGATAGACGTCGTTCGACCAACGCATCAGGCAATCGCCGATATTGACCACGAAGGCGTCGGCGACGAAGGGCGGCGTGATCCAGACGCCGTCGCGCCGCCGCACCTCGAGGCCGCCGACGTCGTCGGTGGCCAGCAGCGTGAGGTTGCCGTAGTCGGTGTGAGCGCCCGCGCCGAGCCCGTCGACGCCGGTGTCCGTGACCGGCGGATAATGCAGCAGACGCAGCGTCGCCATCGGCGTGTGGAAGGCGTCGGCGAAATGGTCGGCCGGCGCGCCGAGGTCGACGGCGATCGCTCGATGCAGGTCGCGCCCGAGCCGGAAGACCGCGTCGAACCAGGCCTCCATCGTCGCCCGAAAGCCGGCGAGATCCGGCCAGACGTTGCGGGTCGGCCCGCCCGGCGGATCGAACCCGATGTTGAAAGCCTCCTTGGGATCGGGACGGGCGTTCGGGTCGAGCGCCTCGACGTTCAGTCCGATCCACCCGCGATTGTCGCCGACCCGCGCGAGGGCGATCTCGGCCTTCTGCGCCGCAGGCCACGCGAACAGCGCATCGGCGGCGGCGAAGACCGCGGCGCGCAACGCCGGATCGACGCCGTGGCCGACGACGCAGAAGAATCCGACCTCGCGCGCCGCGCGCCCGATGTCGCCGGCGATCCGGCCGAGCGCTTCCGGCGCGCCCGAGGCGAGGCCGTCGAGATCGACGACGGGGATGAGGGACGACAAGGGGCGAAATCCTCCTGGACGGGGTGAGAGCGGCCGCCGCGCCGAGAACGGCATCGATCCTGCTTGGCGAAGGAGCGGCCCTGCTCGATCGGAGCATGGACGCGACCGAGAATTCGTGCCAGAGCGAAATCGACCGCCGACGGAGTCACCATGGAGCCGAAGCAGCACGGCCGCCCCGCGATCTCGCCTCGCCGCAGATCCGCGCCCGGCGGCGCGACGCACGCGGAGCGCCTGCGTCAGGCCCTGGCGGAGGACATCGCCTACGGACGGCTGGCCCCGGGCGAAGCGCTCGACGAGACGACGCTGGCGGAACGCTTCGGCGTGTCGCGGACGCCGGTGCGGGAGGCGCTGCGCGAGTTGGCGGCGACCGGCCTCGTCGAGCATCGACCCCATCGCGGCGCCGTCGTCGCCTCGCTCGATCCCGACCGGCTCCGCGAGATGTTCGTGGTGATGGCCGAGCTCGAGGCGCTCTGCGCCGGCTGGGCGGCGGTCTCGATCACCAGCGCGGAGCGGGCCGAACTCGCGGCGATGCACGAGGCGGCGGGCGAACTGGTCCGGATCGGCGACGTGGCGCGCTATCGCGAGGTCAACGACCGCTTCCATGAATTCATCTACGCGGCGAGCCACAACGCCTTTCTGCAGGAGACGGTGATCGGCGTGCGCCGGCGTGTCCTCGCCTTCCGCAGAGCGCAGTTTCAAGGGCTCGGCCGACTGGTCGTCAGCCATGCCGAACACGGTCGGGTCGTTCAGGCCATTCTGCGCGGCGACCGAGAGGCGGCGGCTCGCGAAATGCGGGCTCACCTCACCTCTTCCGGCCGCTCCTTCTCCGATCTCCGCGTCGGCGCCGCCGGCGCGTGACGCCGCCGAAATCGGACCTCACCCTGCTCGGCGCGCGACCAGCCTGTCGTTCACGACGCCGACGTTCCACATCTCGGCGCTCCGATCGCGGCGCGCGGGCCGGCGAGTAGGGACGCCTTCGGGCGGACGAAGGTCTTCACGCCGCGTTTCCAGCCGGCCAGCGTCGGGGCGATCTCGCGGACCGCGGCGACGGCGTTCGGCGCGTCGAGCACGACCACGTCGGCCGAAGCGCCGACCTCCAGCGCATGCGGACGCCGCATCAACCGCGCGGCGGCGGAGCCGACCATGTCGAAGACCCCGGCGATCTCGTCGTCCGAGGCGAGTTGGGCGACGTCGGCGTAGAGATTGGCCATCCGCACCAGCGAAGCGTCGCCGAACGGGGTGAAGGGGTTGAGGACGTTGTTGGTCGCGATGGTCGCCGTCACGCCCCGCGCGGCGAGACGGTGGGCGGGCGCGACGCCGCGCGGACGACCCGCCGGCGCGTCGCGCCCGGTGAGGAAGAGATCCGTCGCCGGCAGCACGGTGAGCGCGATGCCCGCCGCCGCGAGCCGATCGGCGACGGCGTCGACCTCGGTCGGGGCGAGCATCGCGAGTTTGGTGACGTGTCCGACGCCGACGCGGCCTCGACGGCCGCGGCGCTCGGTCTCGCGGATCACCGCGTCGAGATGGTTCCAGGACGGATCGAGATCGAAATCGATGTGGAAGTCGAGATCGACGTCGTGGGCTGCCGCGATCTCGAAGAGGCGGGCGATGTGCCGTTCCGGCTCGGGATCGGTATAGGGACAGCCGCCGACGAGATCGGCCCCGGCGGCGAGCGCCTTCTCGAGCAGGCGCTCGGTCTCCGGCTCTCCGGTGGTGCCTTCCTGAGCGAAGGCGCAGATCTCGAGGTCGATCAGGGCGGACCAGTCCGCGCGCACCGCCGAAATCGCCTCCAGCGATCGCAGTTCGACGCGCGGATCGACCTCGACGAAGGTCCGCATCGCCGTGGCGCCGGCGAGAACGGCCTTCTCCATCACGCTCGACGCGCGCTCGTAGACGTCGTCGACGGTGAAGGCGACCTTGGCGCGGGCGGTCTCGGCGACCGCTTCGGCGAGGGTTCCCTCGCAGATCCGGCAGCGTCCGAGAATGCAGGCCTTGTCGAGATGGATGTGGGTCTCGACGAAGCCGGGAAACGCGAAGGCGCCGGCGAAGTCCTCGACCTCCACCGCCTCGCAGACGAGCCCGGGGCCCATCGCCGCGATCCGTCCGTCGGCGAGGGCGATGTCCACGGCGTCGTCGCGGCCGGCGACATGGAGATTGCGCAGGAGCGTATCGACCCTCATGCGGTTTCCTTCCGACGTTCGACGCCGATCGCGCGGCCGTCGCTGCGCGGATCGTGCGCACCGGTCATGACGCCGTCGGCGTCGATGCGGATGACGCCGGCCTGACCGGCGAGCGGGCTCGCCGCCGGCAGAGGCGACAGCGCGTGCCCGCGACGCGTCAACTCGGCGAGGACGTCGTCGCCGGCGTCCGCTTCGATCTTCAGCGTGTCGCGACCGTCGGAGAAAGTCTTGCCGAGCAGGAAGCGCGGCCGGCGAAGCGCCTCGAACGGATCGAGGCCGTGGTCGATCAGCCGCGACAGGAGCACCGAGAGCGTCTGCGGCTGCCCATCCGCGCCCTGCGTCCCATAGAGCAGATGCGGACGCCCCTCGGCGAGCGCCAGTCCGGGGTTCAGCGTGTAGAACGGCCGCTTGCCCGGCTCGAACCGGTTCGGATCGTCGGGCGCGCGGCCGAAGGCGGCGCCGCGGTTCTGCCAGAGGACGCCCGTGTCGCCGGCGACGACGCCGGATCCCCAGTCGAAATAGAGGCTCTGCAACACCGACGCCGCCCCGCCCGCCGCATCCGCGGCGGCGAGAAAGACCGTGTCGCCGGTGCGGAAGGGCTCGCCCCAGGGCCGCGCGCGACCGGCGTCGATCTCCGCGGCGTGCGCCGCCAGCCGCGACGGGTCGAGCCGATCCTCGGCGACGTCGACGAAATCGGGGTCGGCCAGGCCACGGCGATCGTCGAAGGCTCCCTTCACCGCCTCGACGCAGAGGTGAAAGAAGTCCGCGCCGCCCTCGGCGACGGCGTCCATCGGGAAATGCGCCAGGATTCCCAGGATGCCGAGTGTGGTCACCCCTTGCGTCGGCGGCGGCGGAGCGAGCAGATCGAGGCCGCGATAGGCGAGCCGCAGCGGTTCGCTCTCTCGGACGCGCGTCGCCGCGAGGTCGTCGAGGCGAAGCGGCGACCCCGCCGCCGCGAGCCCGGCGACGATCCGCCTCGCCAGATCGCCCTCGTAGAAGGCCTGCGGACCGTCGCGGGCGATCGTCCGCAGCGTCTCGGCGAGCTGCGGTTGGCGAAAGGTCGCGCCGACCGGGACGGGCGCGCCGAAGAGCTCGGCGAAGCCCGGCCAATCCTTCGTCTCGTCGGCGCGGAAGTCTCGCCAGAAGGCCTGAGACGCCGTGAGCGGCAGCCCCGCTTCGGCCCATTCGATCGCGGGCGCGAGGAGGTCGGCGAGGCGCTCGCGGCCACCCCAGTTCCGCGCCGACCAGTCGAGCGCATGTCGCCACCCGGCGACCAGCGCCGCGCCGGTGATCGCCGAACCGCCGCCCCGGATCGGGATCGGCCCGTCGGCGATCGGGCCGCGCGCGCCCTGTCCGATCGCGGAGAACACCCGCCTTCGGCCCTCGCGGTCCGCCACGATCCACACCGCGTCGCCGCCGAGGCCGCAGAAATGGGGATAGGCGACCGCCAGGACGGCGCCTGTGGCGATCGCCGCCTCGATGGCGTTGCCGCCTCGGGCGAGCACCGCCGCGCCGGCGGCGCTGGCGAGGTCGTGAGGGCTCGTCACCATGCCGTCCCGGGAGACGGCCGAACGGGTCTGACGGGCGATCTCGTCGGGCATGGGTGGGCACTCCACGGTCGTCGGAAATTTTCACGGGTCGGATCGACGCCTCGGCGCGATCCGCCGCCGTCGCTCATTCTTCGGCGAGGAAGCCGCCGGCGTGGCAGCCGCATCCGTAGAAGCGGCGAGCCGTCGCCCTCAGATGGCGACGGCGACCGTCGTCGGGCGGGGCCGCAGCCCAGGCGATACGCGCCGCCTCGAGCAGCCGTGTCTCCAGCGCCCCATGGTCGAGCGTCGCGAGCCGCCCCTTCGCGACCACCACCTCGCCGCCGACGAGCAGGGTGACGAGATGACGTCGGGTGGCTCGGGTGAGGATCACGGTCAGCGGATCGAGCGAGCCGTCGACGAGATCGCCGCTCATCGCCGCATAGTCGAGGATCGCCACGTCGGCGACCGCGCCCGGCGCGAGCGACGCCGGCGCGGCGTCGCAGCCGAGGACGGCCGTTCGTCCGTCGCCGAAGGCCGCCCTGGTCAGTCGCGCCGGCGGCACGGCGTCGTCGAAGCCGAACCCCTGGTGCAGGAGATGGACGAGCCGCATTTCGCGGAGCATGTCGTCGTCGTCGTCCATCGGCTGAGCGTCGAGCCCGAGACCGAAGCCGAGCCCCTCGGCGGCGAAGGCCGCGACCGGCGCGAGCCCGGAGCGCAAACGGAGGTTGGACGAGGTGTTGACCGAGACGATCACACCGCGCTCCGCCAGGAGGGCGATCTCGTCGCGGCGAAGATGGACGCCGTGGGCGACCGAGAGGCGCGGCGACAGGAAGCCGATACGATCGAGCGTGGCGAGCAGGCCTTCGGGATGAGCGAAATCCGCCCATTCGCGTTGAGCCGGCGTCTCCAGGAGATGCATGTGGATCCGCCGGCCGGACCGCGCCGAGGCCTCGGCGATCGCCGCGAGCGAGGTCTCGCGCGCCCACTGAGGGCCGGCCGGGCAATATTGCACCGAAAAATGCGGGCCTTCGAGCGCGGCGACCTCGTCGACGAAGGCGAGGTAGTCGTCGACGTCGGGCCGCCAGGGCCCCGGCGGCGGCGTGACCAACGCGGCGCGCAGCGCCGGATCGGCGGCGGCGAGGAACGCCGCTTCGTTGCCGTAGGAGAAGGGATTGCGGTCGCGAAACGCCGGAGCGAAGGCGACCCGAATACCGACGGCGGCGGCGGCGCGGGCGACCTCGGCCGTTTCTTCGAGCGCTTCCGCGCGGGAGCGTGCCTGAAAACCATGCACGTGCATGGTCGCGGCGATGCCGGTTTCGGCCATCCGGGCGAAGGCGACGGCGGCGCGTTCGAAGGCCGGCAGGCGCGGTTCGCGGGCGAGATTGGGCAACCAGGATTCCAGCGGATCGTCCACGGCGCCGAAGGCGAGCGTCCGCAGGCCCCGGCCGTGATCATGGGCGTTGGCGAAGGCCGGCATCGCCAAGAGCCCGTTCGAGGGGGCCGGGATCGGCGTCACCGCCGCAATACGCCCACCTCGCAGCGTCAGCCGGACCGGCCCGCCGGTGGCTCCATCCGGCTTCAGGTGACGGTCGACGTCGAAACTCGTCGTCGGAGAAGCGGCTTCCTGCATGTGACGGCTCCCTTGGGGCGCCTGCCCCTTGGCATGTGCTGCGTCCGGCCAAGCGAAGTTCGTGCCGACTTGCGGCGAGACCGAGCGGCGCGGCGCCTCGTCGCGTCGACGCCGGCTCGTTCCGGTTCGCCCCGACCGCTCCGCGCGCCGGCAGGCGGCGTCTTCGATCGACGTCCGGGACGGAGCGTCTGGAAACCCGGGTCAGCGCGCGTCTTCCATCACCACGTGACCGGGCGATACGGTGCGATACCGCCGTTCCGGCGGGAGAAATCCCAGCGGCCGCACCGGGCTCCGAAGCTCGCGAACGTCGAGATCGCGGCGGATGCCCCGGCGCGCCGGGTCGGGCACGGGAACGGCGGCGATCAGTTTCTTCGTATAGGGGTGCTGCGGATTGCCGAAGAGCGCGGCGCGGGGGCCGATCTCGACGATCTCGCCGAGATACATCACCGCGACGCGGTGGCTGACCCGCTCGACGACGGCCATGTCGTGGGAAATGAACAGGAACGCGATCTTCAGGCTCTCCTGGAGATCCATCAGGAGGTTGCAGACCTGCGCCTTGATCGAGACGTCGAGAGCGGAAACGCTCTCGTCGGCGACGATCACCTTCGGATCGAGCGCGAGCGCCCGGGCGATCGCGATACGCTGGCGTTGGCCACCCGAGAACTCGTGCGGATAGCGGCTCATCATGTCGGGGGCGAGGCCGACCCTCTCGAGGAGATCCGCGACCTTGTCGCGCGCCTGGGCGTGCGTGCCCAGTCTATGGCTCGTGTAGGGCTCGGCGACCGAAGCCCCGACCGTCATGCGCGGATTGAGGCTGGCGAAGGGGTCCTGAAAGATCATCTGGATGGAGCGTCGCATGCGCCGGAGATCGGCGCCGTCGAGATCCAGGACGTCGAACCCGTCGAGCTCGACCCGACCGGCGACCGGCTCGACGAGGCGCATGATCGAGCGCCCGGTGGTCGACTTGCCGCAGCCGGATTCGCCCACCAGCGACAGCGTCTCGCCCTGATGGAGATCGAAAGAGACGCCCTCAACGGCATGGATCGCCCCGGTCCGTCGCCCGAAGACGCCGCCGCGCACGTCGAACCGGGTGACGAGATCGCGCACGCTGAGGATCGGCGGCGCGGCGCGATCGACCGTGTCGACGACCGGCGCCGCGGGAATGCGTTCGCCCGACACCGCGTCGACGATGGCGAACCGTCCGGGGATGTCGGTGTCGCCCATGTCGCCGAGCCGCGGCACCGCCGAGAGAAGCGCGCGCGTATAGGGATGACGACCGTCGTGGAAGACGTCGCGCGTCGTTCCGGTCTCCACCATGTCGCCGCGGTACATCACCATGGTCCGATCGGCGACCTCCGCCACCACGCCCATGTCGTGCGTGATGAACAACACCGCCATGTTCTCCTCGGCCTGCAACTGCTTGATCAGGTCGAGGATCTGGCCCTGGATGGTCACGTCGAGGGCGGTCGTCGGTTCGTCGGCGATCAGGAGCTTCGGCTTGGAGGCGAGCGCCATCGCGATCATCACGCGCTGACGCATGCCGCCGGAGAACTGGTGCGGATATTCGTCGAACCGCGTCGCGGCGTTGGGAATGCGCACCTTCTCGAGCAGCCGCACCGTCTCGGCGCGGGCCGCCGCGCGGGACAGGCCCAGGTGACGGACCAGCGATTCGGAGATCTGTCGGCCGATCGTGAAGACCGGATTGAGGCTGGTCATCGGCTCCTGGAAGATCATCGCCATGTCGCGACCGCGAATGGCGCTCATCTCCTTGTCGGAGAGCGAGGTCAGCTCGCGGCCGGCCAGGTCGATCCGGCCGTCGACCCGGCTCACCCGGGGCGGCAGCAGACCCATGATCGCCAGCGAGGTGACGCTCTTGCCCGAGCCGCTCTCCCCGACGATCGCCAGGGTCTCGCCGGGGCGCACCTCGAAGGAGACATTGCGCACCACCGTCGCCCGACGTCCGTCGGTGACGAAGGAGACGCTCAGGTCCTCGACGCTGAGCACGGGAGCGGCCGCGCGCGGATCGGGGATCGGTTCGAACTTCGTCTCGGTCATGGCGACGTCCTTCGTCGGCGTGTCTCGCGTCATCGGTCGCTCACGGCTTCCACGGCGTGGCGAAGGAGACGGAAGGGCGGCCTTCCGCCTCGCGCGCCGCTTCGAGATCGGCGATCCGCCGATCGATCACGCTGCGGTCGAGCATGCCGCCGGGATTGGCCCGGGTCGGCATGGTCTCGACGACGTGGAGATAGCGCTCGCCCGCCACCGCCCAGAGGCGGCGCAACTCGGCGAGCGGATCGGGATGGTCGTCGGCGCGGATGTCGAGCCACGGATAGTCCTGGTCGCGGTGGACGACGATCGCCGCCGACTGTCGGCCGCGCTTGTCGCCGCCGGCGTCCTCGCCGGCCTGCATCGCCTCCAGGAAGCGCTCGACCAGCGGCTTGCCGGCGGTCGCCTGGAACACCGCCAGCGTCGTTTCGATCACCTGCGGCCCGGCGAGCATGTTGCCGGCGACCGAGACGTTCTCCGCGAGGAGATGGCCGGCCCAGTCGATGCAGGCGGGGCCGGTGAAGGCGGCGTTGCGACCGTTCGCGTCGATCAGATGAACCTGCCGCTGGCGATGGCCCGCATCGCGCTCGGTGAGGATCCGCAGCGCCTCTTCGGGCGCGTGGCCCTCGGCGAGGAGCGTCAGGCCGTCGATCCCGTAGAGCGGATTGACGAAGGCTTGCGTCGCGACCGCGCCGACCCCGGCTCGGATGTGGGGAACCAGAGTTCCGACGGAGAAGAACCGGCTCGCCACGGCGACGCCGAACTGACCGTTCGCGGGATCGCGAGCGACGATGGACCAGGTCATGGATCACCTCCCGATGGCGTAGGCCTGCATCAGTCTGGGGGTCGCGGCGGCGCGTAAGAGACCGTCGGCGTCGCGCTCCGCCGCCGTCAGCCGGCCGATCGTCCACGGGTCGGCCACCGTCAGGCGATGACCGCGCCGCCGCAACTCGTCGAGAGTGGCCGCCGGGAAGGAGGATTCGACCATCAGGCTGCCGGGATCGCTGGTGCGCGGATGGAACGACCCGGGAAAATGCGCGGTGTGGAACAGCGGCCGATCGATCGCCGCCTGGAGATCGATCCCGTGATGGACGTGGCGCAAGAAGAACGAGAGCTGCCACTGGTCCTGCTGATCGCCGCCGGGCGTGCCGAAGGCGAGCGCCGGCCGCCCCTCGTGGAGCGCGATCGACGGCGTCAGCGTGGTGCGCGGCCGTTTGCCGGGCGCGAGCGAGGTCGGCAGGCCCGGCGTCAGCCAGAACATCTGCGCCCGCGAATTGAGGCAGAAGCCGAGGCCGGGGATGGTCGGCGAGGACTGCAGCCAGCCGCCCGACGGCGTCACCGACACCATGTTGCCATGGCGGTCGATGACGTCGATGTGGACGGTGTCGCCGCGCTTCTCGCTGAGATGCGCCATGGTCGGCTCGTAGACCGCGCCGGTCTTCGAGGTCGCGCCGAGCATCGCCATGGTGCTGTCGACCTGGGCCTCGAAGCCGGCGAGCCGGCCGGGACGCAGCTCGAGCGAAGCGGTCTCGCCGATCAGGCGACGCCGCTCCGCCGCGTAGGGCTCGCTCAGCAGCGTCTCGATCGGCACGTCCGTGAAGTCGGGATCGCCGTAATAGACCTCGCGATCGGCATAGGCGAGCTTCATCGCCTCGACCACGGTGTGGACGAAGTCCGGCCCGTCCGGATCCATCGCGGCGAGGTCGAATCCGGCGAGCAGCGACAGGCTCTGCAGCAGCACCGGCCCCTGGCCCCAGGGCCGGGTCTTGGCCACCGTCCAGCCGCGATAATCGAAGGTCTGCGGCGTCTCGACGGTCGCCGACCAGCCGGCCATGTCGGCGGCGGTCAACACGCCCTTGTGCCGATCGCCGCTGGCGTCCATCACCTCGGCGGTCGAAAGCCAAGCCCCGATCTCCTCGGCGACGAAGCCGCGGTAGAAGGCGTCGCGGGCCCGCTCGATCCCCGCCTCGCGGCCGCCGGCGGCGTCGGCCTCGGCGACGATCCGCCGCCAGGTCTCGGCGAGGACCGGATTGCGGAAGAGTTCGCGCGGCCGCGGCGCCGACCCGCCGGGCAACCAGGTCGCATGCGAGGTCGGCCAATGTTCTTCGAAGAAGGCGCCGAGCCCGGCGATGGTCGCGGAGACGCGCGCCAACATCGGATGGCCGGCCTCGGCGTAGTGGATCGCTGGCTCCAACACGTCGCGCACGCTCATCGTGCCGTAGTCGCGCAGCATCAGCATCCAGCCGTCGAAGGCGCCGGGGATGACCGTCGCCAGAAGGCCGTCGCCGGGAATGATGTCGAGCCCTTCGCCGCGGTAGCGCTCGATGGTCGCGCCGGCCGGCGCCGGACCCTGGGCGCAGATCACTTCCGTGCGCCCGGTTCGGGCCGAATGGATCAGCGCCGGCAGGTCGCCGCCCGGGCCGCACAGATGCGGTTCGACGATCTGCAGCACGAAGCCGGTCGCAACCGCCGCATCGAAGGCGTTGCCGCCCTTCTCGAGGATGGCCATGCCGACCGCCGAGGCGATCCAGTGGGTCGACGTGACGACGCCGAACGTGCCGAGGATTTCCGGACGCGTGGTGAACCCGGTCATGTGGTGTTCCGTTTGCGGTTGACGTGGGCAGAAGAAGGCGGGAGCGGGAGGCGAGGATCAGGCGGAGCGCGGGTCGAGCGCGTCTCTGAGACCGTCGCCGAGGAGATTGAACCCGACGACGACGAGAAAGATCGCGCCGCCCGGCCAGACCGCCATCCACGGCGCCTGAGTGAGGAAGTTCTTGGCGACGTTGAGCATGGACCCCCAGCTCGCCGCCGGCGGCTGTTGGCCGAGCCCGAGGAAGGAGAGGCTCGCCTCGGCGATGATCGCGGTGGCGACCGTCAGCGTGGCCTGCACCAGGATCGGCGGCAGGACGTTGGGAAAGACGTAACGCGTCATGATCGCCACAGGACCGAGGCCGATGGCGCGGGCGCCCTCGACATATTCCTCCGCCTTGACCGCGAGCGCTTGGCCGCGGGTGAGCCGGATGAAGATCGGCAGCGCCGACATCGCGATCGCGATCATCGAATTGATCAGGCTCGGCCCGAGGAAGGCGGCGAGCGCGATCGCGGTGATCAGGAAGGGCATGGCCAGGAAGGCCTCGGTGATGCGGCTGACGATCATGTCGAACCAGCCGCCGAGATAGCCGGAGAGAATGCCGAGCGGCACGCCGATCGACACCGCCAGCATCACCGAGAAGAGGCCGGCGGAGAGCGAGGCGCGCGCCCCCCAGATCATCCGCGCGAGGATGTCGCGGCCGAGTTCGTCGGTGCCGATGGGGTGGCTCCACGACGGCGGCTTGCGGATCGCCGACCAACTCGTCTGCAGGGGATCGGCGATCGGCAGGAGCGGCGCGAGAATCGCGAGGATTGCGAAGGTCGCGACGATCGCGAGCCCGGCCAGCGCCGCCTTGTTGGCGACGAGCTTGCGCCAGGCGCGGCTCTTGCCACGAGTCGGCGCCGTCGCCTCGGATGCGTCGAGTGCGGTCACAGCGAGGCCCTCATGCGCGGGTTGAGGACGACGTAGAGCACGTCGGCGAGGAGGTTCATCGAGATGAAGCCGATGGCGGTGCACAGCACCACGCCCTGCACCACCGCGTAATCGCGGGTGAAGACCGCGTCGACGATGAGTTTGCCGAAGCCGGGGATCGTGAAGATCTGTTCGGTGAGCACCGCGCCGGCGAGGAGTTCGCCGAACAACAGCGCGCTCAGGGTGACGATCGGCAGCACCGCGTTGCGGAACCCGTGCGACAGGATCACCGCCCGCTCGGAGAGCCCCTTCGCCCGGGCGGTGCGGACATAATCTGAGCTGAGCACGCCGATCATCGCCGAGCGGGTGTGACGCATCATCGTGGCGGCGAGCGCATTGCCGAGCACGAAGGACGGCATCAGCATCGTCTTCAAGGAGAGCAGCGGATCGACGAAGAAGGGCTGATAGCCCGACGCCGGCAACCACCCGAGCTTCACCGAGACGAGCAGGATCAACATGATGCCGAGCCAGAAGTTCGGCACCGAAAGTCCCGACAGGGCCAGCACGCTCGTCAGATAGTCGATGAAGGTGTTCTTCTTGACCGCCGCGAGAACCCCCAGGGGAATGCCGATCACCAGGGCGAAGGTCATCGACATCAGGGCCAGTTGCAGGGTCACCGGCAGTTTCTCGGCGATCAGGTCGACGACCGGCTGATTGGTCCGGAGCGAGATGCCGAGATCGCCGCGCAGCGCGTTGCCGATCCAGGCGACGTATTGGACCGGGATCGGGTCGTTCAGATGATACTTGGCGCGCAGCAGCTCAAGCAGCGCCGGATCGCGCTCCTCGCCGGCCATCACCAGGACGGGGTCGCCCGGCAACAGCTTCTGCAGCGAGAAGACGAAGAGCGAGATGATCAGCAGCGTCGGGATCGCCAGGAGGAGGCGGCGAGCAATGAAGACGTACATCGGGCGCTCCGGCTGGACCGGGAGAAGATGAGGGCGGGAGAGGAGGCCGACCTCCCCTCCCCGATCGCGTCACTTGGACTTGGAGAGCCCGGTCAGACGGATCATGCCGTCCGGCGACGGCACGAAGCCGGCGAGCTTCTTGTCGAAGGCCCACAGCCAGGACTGATGGCCGAGATAGATGTAGGGCATGTCGTCGTCGAGGATCGCGGCCGCGGCGTCGTACTTCTCCTTGCGCACCTTCGTGTCGACCGAGGCGCGGGCGCCGTTGAGCAGTTCGTCGACCTTCGGGTTGCAGTAGTGGACCTCGTTGAGGGCGGCCTTGCAGGTGACGAACTGGTGGATGTTGCCGTCCGGATCGACGCGGCCGGACCAGTCGGTGCGGGCGGTCTGGAAGTTGCCGGCGGTCTCCTCGTTGAGGAGCGTGGCGAACTCGGTCGTCTTCAGCGTCACGTCGAAACCGGCCTCGGCGACCATCGCCTGCACCGCCTGCATCATCTGCCCGACGATCGGCTGGTTGGAGATCAGCATCTCGACCGGCACGCGGTCGTAGCCGGCCGCCTTCAGGAGCGCCTTGGCCTTGGCGACGTCGCGCGTGGGAACCGGGATGGACTTGTCGTACCACGGGCTCGTCGGCGCGAAGGGCTGGTTGCCGGCCGGCGCGGTGCCTTCGTAGACGATCTGGTTCAACGCCTCGCGATCGATGGCGAGCGAGAAGGCCTGACGCACCCGCTTGTCCTTGCCCATCGGATTGTCGGCGCGCGGGCCGTGGCCGACGTTCACGTAGATCGACAGGAAGCCGAGATTGACCACCTGCGCCTGGGCGAGCTTCGCGTCGCCCTTCACCGTCGCCACGTCGGTCGGCACCATGCGCTCGATCAGATCGAGATCGCCGGCGCGCAGATTGGCGAGACGCACGGTCGAATCGACGATCGGCAGATAGGTCACCTTGTCGAAGTGGATCTGGTCCTTGTTCCAATAGTCGGCGAACTTCTCGAGCACGATGCGGTCCTGCTGGACGCGCTCGACGAACTTGAACGGACCGGCGCAGACCGGATGGCTGGAGAAGTTGGCGCCGAGCTCGGCCGCCGCCTTCGGCGAAACGATCATGCCGGCGCGATCGGAGAGCTGGGCGAGCAGCGTCGCGTCCGGTTGCTTCAGCTTGAAGGTGACCTCCAGCGGACCGGTCGCCGCGACGCTCTCCACCGAGGAGAGCTCGCTCTTTCGACGCGACTCCGGCATCTTCATGTTGCGATCTATCGTGGCGACGACCGCGGCTGCGTCCATCGCCGTGCCGTCATGGAACACGACGCCGGGGCGCAGCTTCATCGTCAGGACCTTGCCCTCGCCCGACCACGCCCATTCGGTGGCGAGCTGCGGCACGATCTCGAGGCCGGGCGACACGTCGACGAGCTTGTCGCACATCGCGGTATAGACGATGCGGCCGACGAAGGTGCGCGACTGCGCGGGATCGAGCATGTCCGGATCTTCGGCGAGACCGATCTTCAGATCCGCCGCGAAGACGGGGGCCGCGAGCAGCGCGCCCGTCAGAGCGGTCGCCAAGAACCATGGCTTCGTCATACTCATCTCCTCTTCCTTTCGATCGGCGGCCCCCGACGGAACCGCGTGTGTGCGGGTCTCAGGTCTCCGTCCGCTCGGCGAGCGGATCGTGCGAAGTGGCGCGGACGAGGCTCTCCTGAAGCGTCAGGAGGTGACGGCGCATCGCCTCGGCCGCGCCGATCGGATCGCGCGCCGCGATCGCGTCGATGATCGCCAGATGCTGATCGTGGGTGACGGGCCGCGTCTTGGCCGCCGAACGCGCCTGTTCGCGAATCTTCTGCCAAGCCGGTTCCTGGCGGACGCGGTTCATCACGTCGAACAGCACCAGCAGCAGCTTGTTGTTCGCGCAGCGCGCGATCTGCCGGTGCAACGCGCCGTCCCAGAGCTCGCGGCCGTCCGCGTCGGTGCACTCGTCGATCTTGGCGATCAGGTCGTACATGCCGCGGACGTCGGCGGGGCCGGCCCGCAGCGCCGCGAGCTGGGCCAGTTGCGGCTCGAGCCGGAGCCGCACCTCCATCACCTCCATGGCGTCGGTGCCGGCGACCAGAACGCCGAGATCGTCGTAGGGCTCGGCCGGGCGCGTCCCGGCGAAGGTTCCCGACCCCTGACGCCGCCACACCAGCCCTTCCGCCTCGAGCACCTCGAGGGCCCGACGCACCGACCGACGGCCGATGTCGAACTCTTCCGCCAGATTCCGTTCGGTCGGCAATCGCGCGCCGGCGACGAAGCGCCCCGACCGGAGCAGATCGCGCAAGCGCTCGAGGGCGACGTTGGAATTGTCTCGATCGTCCGTCATCGAATGGATCGCACCAATTTTTGATTGGTTCAGTCCATCGTGAAAGAGACGGGTCGTCAAGACCCAAAATGACTACGAAGCGCTCATGCTCAGAGGATGAGCAAATCGCTTTCGCCGAAGGCAGAAACGAGGGCTCGCCGTCGGCCGCGCCCCGCGTTCACCCTCTCGGCGTCGAGAGATCCAGCATGCGCCGGATGTTGAGCGACGAACTGGCGACGTGCCGCGTCATCGCCGCCTGCGCTTCGTCCGGATCGCGAGCCAGAACGGCGGCGAGAATGCGTTCGTGCTCCTCCTGCGACGAGGCGATCCGATCGGTCTGCCGGAACTGGGCTTCCCGATAGGGGGCGGCGCGGACCCGCAACTGCCCCGCGATCTCCTTCAGATGGTCGTTGCGCGCGCCGTCGAAGAGCAATTGATGGAAGCGGACGTTCAGTCGCGCATAGACCTCGCCATTCCCGTCCGCAGCCGCTCGGGCGCCGTCGCCGACGCAGATCTCCAATTCCCGGCGCTCGACCTCGCTCATCCGCGCGGCGCTCAGACGCGCGCAGACCGCCTCGATCTCGCACAGCGCCTCGAGCAGGTCGTCGAGTTCGGCGGGCGGAAGGCGGCGCACCCGGAAGGACCGCCGAAGCCCACGCTCGGCGAGGCCGGCCATCGCCAGGCGTTGCACCGCCTCGCGGACCGGCGTCCGCGACACGCCGAAGTCCTCGGCGAGCGCCAACTCGTTCAGAGCGTCGCCGGGCCTGAGACGGCCGTCGAGAATCCGATCGACCAGAACGGCATAGAGCCGATCCGCCGTCGGACCGGCGATGGCCGCTTCGGACCCGAGGGACCCGTCGTCGATCCTGTCCACGCCGCCTCCTTGCATGACGAATGATCGATATGCATACATATACCGTCGACGTGATGCAAATTCACCGCCGAACCGCCTCAGACCGCTCCCTCGGCGATGCTCCGCGCGAGCGCGCCGTCGAAAACACCGGTGTCCTCATGAATCTCGCCCGCCTCCGCCCCGACAACTTCACGCTCGCCATCGCCGGGGCGGTGATCGTCGCCTCGGTTCTTCCGGCGACCGGCGCGACCGCGGTCGTCCTCGGCGACGCCGTCAAGATTGCGATCGCGTTGCTGTTCTTCATGCACGGCGCCAAGATTTCGCGGGACGCGGTCGTGGCCAGCCTGTTGCACTGGCGCCTGCATCTCCTGATCCTCGCGTCGACCTTCGTCCTGTTCCCGCTTCTGGGGCTGTCGATCCGCGCCTGGATGCCGGGTCTGCCACCGGAGATGTCGGCGGGCATCGTCTATCTCGCCATTCTGCCCTCGACGGTGCAGTCGTCGATCGCGTTCACCTCGATCGGGCGCGGCAACGTCGCCGGAGCGGTCTGCGCGGCGTCGCTCTCCAACTTTCTCGGGATCTTCCTCACGCCGATCCTGGCCGGCGTGGCGCTCCATGCCTCGGGCGTGACCATCTCCGGCCGGGCGATCGTCGGCATCTTCGAGCAGTTGCTGCTGCCCTTCGCCCTCGGACAGGTGTTGCAGAGGTGGGTCGGACCGTGGATCCGCCGCAACGCCAAAGTGCTGTCGCTGTTCGATCGTGGTTCGATTCTCGGCGTCGTCTATCTGGCCTTCGGCCAAGCCGTTCTCGGCGGCATCTGGCACACGGTCACGCCGGGCATGTTGGCCCTTCTGATCGCGGTGCTCGCCCTTCTGCTCGGCGTGGTGCTGACGGCGACGACGTCCGTCGCCCGGCTCCTCGGCTTTTCAAAAGAGGACGAGATCACGATCGTCATGTGCGGCTCCAAGAAGAGCCTGGCGAGCGGCATCCCGATGGCGACGATTCTGTTCGCCGGCCTGGACATGGGATTGCTCGTGCTGCCGCTGATGATCTTTCATCAGATGCAGTTGATGGTCTGCGCGATCCTCGCGCAGAAATACGCCGAACGCTGATCCGGACGCCGGCTCAGACGCCCGTCCTGCCCGAACGTCTCCTCCGGCCGGCATGGTGGCGCCCTCTGCAAACGGCCGGCTCCGGGGACGCCTCTCGGGGTGCGCGTCGACTTGCGACACGGATCCCCAGCCGCCTCCGCAGAACGTGGGGCGTCGCTCGACCGGCTTCTCCGGCAAACCTGATCAGCAACCTTCGCGAGATCGTCGATCCGTCGTTCGTCTCATTCGCGAAGAAGATCGCCGACGCTCCATTGCGGTAACTACGGATGCATCGGTTCCACGCCTCTTTCGCCGACTTCTCTTTTGACGGTCGCTCGAGAGACTTCTAAAGTCGGACCCCGCGTATCGGTCCTCCCTCCGAGGACCGCAGAGGGTTGGCATGTGACCTCGGTCATTCGTCTCGACGACCTCCACAAGAGCTTCGGTGGAATCGACGTCCTCAAGGGGCTCTCGCTGTCGGCCGGCGAAGGCGACGTCGTGTCGATCATCGGCTCGTCGGGATCCGGGAAGAGCACGATGCTGCGGTGCATTCCGCTGCTCGAAGTGCCCGACGCCGGCGAGATCACCGTCAACGGCGAGACGATCCGGCTGAAGCAGACCCGGCAGGGACCGCAACCCACCGACGGCCGTCAGGTCGATCGTGCCCGCAGGGCCCTCGGCTTCGTCTTCCAGAGCTTCAATCTCTGGTCCCACCTGACCATCCTCGAGAACATCGTCGAGGCGCCGATCCACGTCCACAAGCGGCCGAAGGCCGAGTGCGTCGCCGAGGCGGAGGCGCTGCTCGAAAAGGTCGGCATCTTCGACAAGCGCGCCGCCTATCCGGCCGAGCTCTCCGGCGGTCAGCAACAGCGCGCCGCCATCGCCCGCGCGCTGGCCACCCGACCCAAGGCCCTGCTCTTCGACGAACCGACGTCGGCGCTCGATCCGGAACTGGTCGGCGAAGTGCTGCGGGTCATTCGCGCCCTCGCCGAGGAGGGCCGGACGATGTTGATCGTCACCCACGAGATGCGCTTCGCCCGCGAGGTCTCGACCCGCGCCGTCTTTCTCCATCAGGGGCGGATCGAAGAAGAGGGCGCGCCCGAACAGATCTTCGACGATCCGACGACCGATCGCTGCCGCCAGTTCCTGGCGAGCCACCTCGGCCGCGCCACCTGACGACTTCCGCAGCCGCCCCTGCGGCCGCGCTCCCCACCCCGGGGGCTCCGCCCCCCTCGCAGTACGGAGGCATCGTCCGTGACCTGGAACACAGACCGCATCTGGGAACTCGTCGAGGCCAAGAGCGCCGCTCACGCCGGCCTCGCCGACGCCGTCTGGGACGCGCCGGAATTGAACTACACCGAAGTGACCGCGATGAACGGCCATCTCGACTTCCTCCGTCGAGAGGGCTTCCGCGTCACCGAGCAGGTCGCCGGTCTGCCGACCGCCATTCTCGGCGAGGCCGGCGAGGGCGGCCCGGTCATCGCCATCCTCGGCGAATACGACGCCCTGCCCGGCCTCAGCCAGCAGGCCGGCGTCGCCGAGCCCCGCCCGATCGAGGCCGGCGGCCACGGCCACGGCTGCGGCCACCATCTGTTGGGCGCGGCGTCGCTGCTCGCCGCCACCGCGGTCAAGGACTGGCTCGCCGAGACCGGCCGCAAGGGCCGCGTGCGCTATTACGGCTGCCCGGCGGAAGAGGGCGGCTCGGCCAAGACCTTCATGGCCCGCGACGGCATCTTCGCCGACGTCGACATCGCCATCTGCTGGCATCCGGCCGCCTTCACCGGGGTCAACATGCCGGTGTCGCTCGCCTGCACGGAGATGGACTTCCACTTCACCGGCCGCGCCAGCCATGCCGCCGCCTCGCCGGAACTCGGCCGTTCGGCGCTCGACGCGGTCGAGCTGATGAACGTCGGCGTCAACTACATGCGCGAACACATGCCGTCGTCGGCGCGCATCCACTACGCCCTCGTCGACGGCGGCGGCATCGCCGCCAACGTCGTCCAGGCCAAGGCGACCGTGCGCTATCTCGTCCGCGCCCGCGAACTGCCCGACATGCACAAGCTGGTCGAGCGCGTGCGCAAGGTGGCGGCCGGCGCGGCGATGATGACCGAGACGTCGGTCACGGACGCGGTGCTCTCCGCCGACGCCAACCTGATCGGCAACACGCCGCTCGAGACCGCCATGCACGAGGTGATCGATGGCCTCGGCCCGGTGCCGTTCGACGCGGCCGATCAGGCGTTCGCCGCCCAGTTCCGCGCGACGCTCTCCGACGACGACGTCGTCGCTTCCTACAAGCGCGCCGGCCTGCCGCCGGATCGCGAGAAGGCGCTCAGCGACGTGATCATCGCGCCCGACAGCTGGTCGCCGGACTTCGTCGGCTCGACCGACGTCGGCTCGGTCTCCTGGGTGGCGCCGACGGTGCAGTGCCGCGTGGCCTGCTACGCGGTCGGCACGCCCGGTCATTCCTGGCAGTTGGTGGCGCAGGGCAAGGCCCCGGCGGCGCACAAGGGCATGACCCATGCCGCCAAGATCATGGCCGGGACGGCGCGGCGCCTCCTCGAGGACGATCTTCTGATCGCTCGGGCGAAACAGGATTTCCGCGCCCGCATCGGCGACGCCTACCTGTCGCCGCTGCCCAAGGAGGCGAAACCGCCGATCCACATGTCGAAATCGACCAAGGCGAAGTGAATGCGACCGCCCTTCGACCGGCGTGGATCGAAGGGCGGCCGAAGGGGTTCGGGCGGCAGACCGCCCGCCCCTCCCCGCCCACGCCATCCTCGTGTCGTTCGCGCTCCACTCGTCCGGAGGAAGTCATGTCGAAGCTCGCCCGCCTCGCAATCGCCGTCGTCGCCGTCCTGCCGCTCGCCGCCGCCCCCGCCCTCGCCAAGGAATGGACGACGATCAAGGTCGCGACCGAAGCCGCGTTCCCGCCCTTCAACAGCGCCACCCCGGACGGCAAGGTCGTCGGGTTCGAACCCGATCTCCTGGTCGAGATCTGTTCCCGCGCCAAGCTGACCTGCGAGACCGTCATCCAGGAATGGAAGGGCATCATCCCGGGCCTGCTCGCGGGCAAGTACGACGCCATCATGTCGGGCATGAGCGTCACGCCGAAGCGGCAGGAGGTGATCGACTTCTCGATCCCCTACACCAACTCGCCGTCGACCTACGCCGTGCTGAAGGGCAGCCCGCTGATCGCCGCGCTGGGCGAACCCAAGCGCGTCATGCTCCCCGAGGAGGCCGCCGCCAAGGCTTCGACCGCGGCCGACGCCAAGGCGCTCGCCGGCAAGCTCCTGGCGGTCCAGACCGCGACCATCCAGGCCGACTTCGCCAAGACCTACATGCCGGACGTCAAGACCCGCGTCTACGAGACCACGCAGGAAGAAGACCTCGATCTGAAGGCCGGGCGCATCGACGCCATCTTCGCCTCCGCCTCGTCGCTGGTCGCGACGCTGGAGCAGTCGAACGGCGAGATCGTGCTGGCCGGCCCGAAGTACTACGGCGGCCTGCTCGGCATCGGCTCGGCCTTCGGCATCCAGAAGGATCAGCCCGAGCTCAAGGCCAAGCTCGACGCGGCGATCGCGAGCTGCATCGCCGACGGCACGGTCAAGCGCCTCGCCGAGAAGTGGTTCCACGTCGACACCACGCCGCGTCCGTGAGCGTGTGAGCCGATGGACGGTCTCGTCGCCTATTTCACGCTGATCGGCTTCGGTCCGACCGGATGGGGGGTTCCGCTGCTGCGCGCCGCCACCATGACGGTCGCCGTGTCGCTGGCGGCCTTCGGGGTCGGGATCGTCTTCGGCGTCTTCGGCTGCTGGGCCAAATTGTCGAAATCGGTCGTCGCGCAGAGCGCGGCGGCCGTCTACACGACGGTGCTCCGGGGCGTCCCGGATCTCCTGGTGATCTATCTGCTCTATTTCGGCGGCTCGCAGGCGATCGGCGCGATCGCCCGGACCTTCGGCCATCAGGGCTTCTTCGGCCTCAATGGGTTCGTCGTCGGCATGATGGCGGTCGGCATCATCTCCGGCGCCTACCAGACCGAAGTCCTGCGCGGCGCCTATCTGGCGATCCCGAAGGGCGAACTGGAGGCGGCCCGCGTCGCCAGCATGGGCCGCCTACTGATGTTGCGTCGCATCATCGCGCCGCAGACGCTGCGCTTCGCCCTGCCCGGCATGGGCAACGTCTGGCAGCTGATCCTCAAGGAATCGGCGCTGATCTCGGTGGTCGGGCTGATCGAGATCATGAACCAGACGCGGCTCGCGGTCGGACGGACCGGCGCCGCCTTCTCCTTCTACATCACCGGGGCGATCCTCTTCCTCGTCATCACCACCTTCTCCGGCGCGGCGTTCCGCCGGGCCGAGGCCTGGGCGATGCGCGGCATGGCCGGGAGGGTTCGGCAGTGACGCGGCTCGCCTTCTTGTGGGACACCTTCCTGCAGCTGCTCGCCGGCGTGCCGGTGACGCTGTCGCTGGTGGCCGTCTCGGTGGCGCTCGGCGGACTGCTCGCCTTGGCGCTGACCGGCATCCGGCGCGCGTCGCGGCTCGGCGAATGGGCGGTCTCGGCCTATGTCTTCGCCTTGCGCGGCTCGCCGCTCCTGATCCAGATCTTCCTGATCTACTACGGCTTCGGCCAGATCGGCTGGATCCGGTCGTCGTTCCTCTGGCCGTTCCTGCGCGAACCGTGGTGGTGCGCCATCACCGCGCTCGCCCTCAACACCGCCGCCTATCAGGCGGAGGTGCTGCGCGGCGGGCTCAACGCCGTTCCGAAAGGAGCGGTCGAGGCGGCGCGGGTCTGCGGCATGGGGCGAGCGATGGCTTTTCGCCGCATCGTCCTGCCGATCGCCATCCGACAGGCGCTGCCCGCCTACACCAGCGAGGTGGTGATCATGGTCAAGGCGACCTCGCTCGCCTCGATCATCACGCTCTTCGAGATCACCGGGATCGCGCATTCGATCGTCTCCGAGACCTTCCGCGCCTTCGAGGTGCTTTCGATCGCCGGACTGATCTATCTCGCCATCAACTTCACCCTGACCCGCGCCTTCCGCCGCCTCGAGATCCGCCTGACGCCCCAGTCGCGCGGCCGCCCGACCGATCGGCCGGTGTCGAAGGCCTGACCCTTCCCGGCGGCGACGAGCGCGGCGAGGTCCGGGCGGACGCCGCCTCCCCTCTTCCGCGCTCAGCCGAGATAGCCGAACAATCTGGGCACGAAGAGCACGACGTCGGGCCACACCACCATGGTGGCGAGCGAGAGGCACAGGACCAGGATGAACGGCCAGACCTCGCGGATGATGTCCTTCAGCGGGATGCCGGTCAGTCCGTTGATGACGAACAGCAACACGCCATAGGGCGGGGTGACGAGGCCGATCATGATGTTGACCGTCATGACGACGCCGAAGTGCACCATGTCGATCTGCAGCGCCCTCGCCGCCGGCAGGAACAGCGGGATGACGATGAGGATCAGCGTCGTCGCGTCGAACAGACAGCCGAGCAGCAGGAACAGGACGTTGACCGAGACGAGGAAGACCAGCGGCGTCGTCTCGATCGCCAGAATCTTCTTCGACATCAGCGCCGGGATGTTCTCGCTCGCGACGAGATAGTTGAGCACCAGGGCGGACGCGATGATCAGGCCGACGACCGCCGTCGACTTCGCGGCGTCGAGCATCAGATGGCCGAAGTCGGTCCACGACATGCCGCGATAGGCGATCGCGGAGAGGAAGAGCGCATAGGCGGCGGCGACCGACGCGGCTTCCGTCGGCGTGGTGGCGCCGCCGTAGATGCCGAACAGCAGGATCACCGGCAGCATCAGGGCCGGGAAGGCGCGGAAGGTGATGCGCGGCATCTCCTTCAGTGGCGCCGCGGCGTCGCGTGGGAAATTGCGCCGGGTGGCGATCCAGGCGTTCATCGCCATCAGCACCACGCCGATGAAGAGACCCGGTAGGATGCCACCGAGGAACAGATAGCCGATCGAGGTGTCGGAGATCAGCGCATAGAGCACCATCGGGATCGACGGCGGGATGATCGGGCCGATGACGCTCGCCGCCGCGGTCAACGCCGCCGCGTAGCCGGCCGGATAGCGGTTCTCCTTGCGCATCATGTCGATGATGACGCGGCCGATGCCGGCGGCGTCGGCCACCGCCGAGCCCGACATGCCGGCGAAGATGATGTTGGCGATGACGTTGACGTGGCCGAGGCCGCCGCGGAAGCGGCCGACGAGCGCGAGGCAGAAGGTCAGCAGCCGGTCGGAGACCGAGCCGGCGTTCATGAAGTTCGCCGCCATGATGAACAACGGCACGGCGAGCAGCAGATAGCTGTCGAAGAGGCCGTTCAGCCCCTGTTCGACGATCAGGCCGGGGTCCTGACGGGTGGCGAAGAGATAGGCGACGGCGCCGACATAGGTCGCCAGCGCGACCGGCACGCGCAGCGCCGACAGGCCGAACAACAGGAAGAGGGCGAGGAAGAAGGCGTTGCTCATTCGGCCCCCTCCTCGTGGACGTCGGCGGGCGACACGACATGGTCGCGCCAACGGCGACCGAGAAGCCCGACGACGGTCGCCGCGGACCGCCAGACCACCGCCGCCATGAAGAGGAGGAAGACGCCGAAGACGAGATCGAAGCGCAGGTGCAGGACCGGCGTCTTCTGACGCGACATGTAGTGGACGTAGTCCCAGGCGCCGGGCGCGTCGGCGAGGAAGGCGACGGCGACGGCGAGCGCGCCGAGGCCGGCCATCACGCGGCGGATCGGCGGCGAGGCATGGTCGTAGAGGACGGTGAAGGCGACGTGGTCGCGCTCTCGCAGCAGGAGGGCGGCGGTCCAGAACACGCCGAAGAGATAGAGGACGACGCAGAGCTCCTGCGTCCAGTCGAGCGGATCGTTCAGGCCGTAGCGCATCACGACCTGGAGAATGAATCCGGCGAACATCGCGGTGAAGCAGATCACCGCGACGAGTTCGGCGGCACGTCTCGAGAGCTGCGCCAGTCGAGCCATGAGAGCCTCACGAGAGGGCGCGCGGAGGCGGCCCGAGAAGGGGATGGGGGGTCGGGCCGGGGGCGAAGCGGAGAGACCGCTCCGCCCCCGCCGGACTCACTTCACCGCGTTGACGCGGTCGACGATGCCGGCCGGCCAATCCTTGGCGAAGTCGGAGGCGAGATAGGCCTTCTGGACGGTCGAGCGGAAGACGTCGACGTCGGGCGCGTAGACCTCGAGCCCCTTCTCCTTGAAGAAGGCGACCAGTTCGGCCTCGTCCTTCAGCCGGTTCGTCGTGTTCCATTCGACCGCCTTGGCGGCCGCGGCCTGCACCTTGGCCTTCTGAGCGTCGGAGAGCTTGGCCCAGGTCTTCTCGGAGATCGACAGGAAGATCGCGTCGACCAGATGCGAGGTCAGCACGATCTGGTTGGTGACCTCGTAGAACTTCGCCGCCTTGTCGGTCGGCAGCGGGTTGTCCTGACCGTCGATGGCGCCGGTCTGGAGGGCGGTGTAGATCTCGCCGAAGGCGACCGGGGTCGGGCTGGCGCCGAGCGCCTTGCCGAGGAACAGCCAGGCGTCGGAGCCGGGCATGCGCAACTTGACGCCGGCGAGATCGGCCGGGGTCTTGATCTTCTTGGTCCCACGCAGGTCGAGCTGGCGGGTGCCGAGATAGCCGACGTCCAGGATGTGGACGCCCATCTTCTCCGACACCATCTTGTAGAATTCCTGGCCGATGGCCCCGCGGAAGACCTTCTGCTGATGATCGGTGTCGCGGATCAGGTAGCCGGCGGTGAAGACCGACCAGGCCGGGACGATCTTGGCGATGTCCTGCGCCGAGATCATCGCCATGTCGAGATTGCCGCGCTCCATGGCGGCGGGCTCCGTGCCCTGTTTGAACAGGGTGGCGTTGAGGTGGATCTCGATGTCGAACTCGCCGGGCGCGGTCTTGGCGAGCTCGTCCTTGAACACGGTGAGCATCCGGGCGTGCCAGTCGGATTCGACCGCCGGCGAGGAGATGCGGATCTTGATCGGATCGGCGGCGAAGGCGGATCCGAACGGGGTCGCCAGGGCGACGGCGCCGAAGAGCGCAGTGCGACGCGTGATGTGCATGCCGATTACCTCCCTGTCACCCCGACCCGACGTCGCTTCGACGGCGCGGATTGTCTCGCCGAGCGGGGGAAGCCTCAGACCTTCAGAGCCAGCTCCCGTGCCATGCCGATGTGGAAGGCGATCGCCGCCCCGGCCCGCGCGGGGTCGCGGGCGGCGATCGCCTCCAGAACGGCGAGATGTTCGCGCATCACGGGCGCCACTCGTCCATCGATGCGGTACCGCTCCTGCGCGATCAGCCGCATCTTGATCGAATTGACGCGATAGGCCTTCGAGATGATCTCGTTGCCGAGCGCGTCGATGATGAGATCGTGCATGCCCCAGTCGAGCGCCTGGGCGCGTGCCTCGTTCTCCTTCGTCTCGCCGCCGGCGAGAACCTCTTCGAGGATGGCGCGATGCAGCCGAATCTGCTCGGCGATCAGCGCATCCGGCGCGGTCACGGCGAATTCCATCACCGCCTCGCGCTCCATGAACAGACGGAACTGAAACGCCTCGCGGATCAGCGCCACGTCGATGTGGGCGACCTGCATGCCGCGTTGCGGGACCGTTCGGATCAGCCCTTCCACCTCGAGCCGCGGCACGACCTCGCGGATCGCGCCGAGCGGCATGCCGGTGAGTTCGACGAGCTCGCGCTGCGAGACGAACTGGCCGGGCTTCAGCTCCCGCGACAGGAGCTGATCGGTGAAGCGCGCATAGGCCTTGTCTCTGAGGTTCTTCGGCGCGGCGCGATCGTTCATCCGGTCCTCCCGTCGGTCGCTTGCCGCCGGCTCTTAGCCGACGGAGGCTCAGGGGCGTGCGGGTCGAGCCTCAGGGAACAGGCGATCGTGCAGCTCGGCAAGCGCCTTCGCGGTCGCAGCCGGGGTCGGTTCGAGCGGCGCGCGGGTCCGCATCCAGGCGGCGTCGCCGGAGACATGGGCGACGAGCGCCTTGACCGCCGGCGTCACCGGCGTGCGGATCACCGCTTCGACCAGTTCGCTCAAGGCCGGATCGTCGAGGCCGTCGACGGCGAGCCGACGGACCCGGCCGGGGCAGACGTTGCCCATGCCCGAGATCGCGCCGGCGCCGCCGTTGCGGACCGCGCGGGCGAGATCGCGTTCGTCGCCGACCAGGATCTCGAGATCGCCGCGGGCGGCGACGAGCTTTTCGGTCGCGGCCCAGTCGCCGCCGGAATCCTTGACGCCGCGCACCACCGTCGGGAAGGCGTCGGCCAGCCGGCGAACGAGCGGCAACGACAGCGGGACCGCGGTGATCGAGGGGATGTGATAGAGCAACACGTCGCGTCCGACCGAGCCGAGGCCGCGGAAGACGGCGGCGTACCAGTCGAAGAGGCCCGTGTCGGACGGGTTCTTGAAGTAGAACGGCGGCAGCACCAGCACCGCGCGAACGCCGGCTTCGAGCGCCGCGCGCGCCCGGACCACCGCATTGCCGATCGCGGTCTCGGCGACGCCGTAGACCAGCCGGTCCGGCGCGACGCCGCCGGCGATCAGAGCCTCGAAGGTCGCGGCGCGCTCCTCGCCGGAGAGCGAGGCGCCCTCCCCGGTCGTTCCGAACAGCGTGACGCTGTCGCAGCCGTTGGCGAGGCACCACCGCGCATGATCGATCAACCGCGGAAGGTCGATCCGGTCCTCGGCGTCGAACGGCGTGGTCATGGCGGCGGAAAGGCCGAAACGCTCTCGGGGGGACATCCAGGCTCTCCGTCGACCGTGGTCTGGTTGCGTGCAAACCCTACCAAAAGATTAGTCATCCCTGAGTGACATGTTACAATATAGACTTTCGTATAATCGTGCGCGACCGCAGGCCGCAGCCCTCCCCCTTGCCTCTCATACCGCACCGTTTTAGCGTGCTACCACGTAGCAGCACGCAGAAGGCAGCGACCATGGACCCGCATGTCCCCCTGTTCGTCGGCATCGACGTCGGCTCCGCCAGCGTCCGGGCCGGCCTCTACGATCCGACCGGCCGTCGGCTCGCTTTCCGGGTCCGACCGATCCTCCAGTTCCATCCGCGCGCCGACTTCGTCGAACAGTCGTCGGCCGACATCTGGGCGAACGCGACAGCGGCCGTGGCCGAGGCGATCGCGGCGGCCGGCGTCGATCCGGCGCGCGTCGCGGCGATCGGCGTCGACGCCACCTGTTCGCTGGTCGCCGTCGCCGCCGACGGTTCGCCGGTGTCGGTCGCCGAGGACGGCGATCCGGCCCGCGACGTCGTCATGTGGATGGACCACCGCGCCGGCCGCGAGGCGGAAGCGATCGACGCGACCGGCGACCCGGCGCTGGCCTATGTCGGCGGCAAGGTGTCGATCGAGATGGAGCTGCCGAAGCTCCTGTGGTTGAAGCGCCGGTTCCCGGAGCGCTGGGCGCAGGCGGCGCGGTTCCGCGATCTCGCCGATTTTCTGGTCTGGCGGGCGACCGGGGCCGACGTCGCCTCGGTCTGCACGCTCGGCTGCAAGTGGAACTGGCTCGCCCACGAGGGACGGTTTCCCGAGGCGATGCTGGCCGCCGTCGGGCTCGACGATCTCACCGACAAGGTGGCGGCCGAGGTGAAACCGCTCGGCACCGTCGCGGGCCATCTCGACGGACGCGCCGCGGCCGAGATGGGGCTGCCGGCCGGCATTCCGGTCGCGACCGGCATCATCGACGCGCATGCCGGCGGTCTCGCGCTGGTCGGGGCTGCGCCGGTGGGCGCGCTGGCGCTGATCGGCGGCACGTCGAACTGCCACATGGTCGCCTCCCCCGGCCCGGTCATGGTTCCCGGCGTCTGGGGCCCCTATTTCGGCGCGATGATCCCCGGTCTGTGGCTGAACGAAGGCGGCCAGAGCGCCGCCGGCGCGTTGATCGACTGGACGTTGCGCCGCTCCACCGCCTTCGCCGATCTGACGGCGGAAGCGGGCCGTCGGGGATGCGACGTCTACGCGCTCCTCGCCGACCGCGTCGCCGCGCTCGAAGAGCGCGAGGACGAGCCGACGCGGCATCTGCACGTCCTGCCCGACCATCACGGCAACCGCTCGCCGCGCGCCGATCCGGACGCCCGCGGCGCGATCGTCGGCCTGACGCTCGAGCCGGAAGAAACCGCCCTGCCCCGCCTCCATCTGGCGACGCTGCAGGCGCTCGCCTACGGCACCCGCCACATCGTCGAGACGATGAACGCCGCCGGTCATCGGATCGAACGGCTGGTGATGTGCGGCGGCGGAACCAAGAGCGCGCTGCTCTTACGCGAGCACGCCGACGCGCTCGGCCGGCCGATCCATCTGGTCGAGGACGAGGACGCGGTGACGCTCGGCGCGGCGCTCCTGGCGGCGGTCGCCTCCGGCGCCTTCGCCGACGTGGCGGCGGCGGCCGGCGCGATGGTCCGCCCCGGCGCGACGATCGAACCGAACCCGGCGCGACGCGCCTTCCACGATGCGAAATACCGCGTGTTCCTGACCCTCGGGGACCAACAGAAAGCCGCTCGCGACGCGATGGCGGCCGTTTGAAAGGGAGGATCGACCTCATGTTGACGCTCAAGCTCCCGCTCGAGCCCGCCTATCTCGTCCCGGCCGAGGACGAGGTGCTGTTCGTCACCAACGCCGACCTGCGCGAGAGCGCCAACGTCGAGTGCTGGCCGGTCGAGGCCGACTACGAGAAGCGACTCGCGAGCGCCCTGGAAAAGCTAGGCCGGCGGGCGCGGCGCGCCCATCCGATCAAGCCGGACAAGGGCCACGGCTTCATCTCCTCACAGCGCGAGGGCTCCGACGTCTTCGCCACGATCGACCCGCATGCGCCGGTGATCGTGCTTCTGACCGCCTGGCAGTATTCGCATCACCTCGCCAACAGCCTCGCCCGCCATCGCGGCCCGGTGCTGCTGATGGCCAATTTCGACGGCACCTGGCCGGGGCTGGTCGGCATGCTCTGTATGGCCGGCACGCTGACCTCGCTCGGCAAGCCTCATTCGCGGCTGTGGTCGGAGACCTTCGAGGACGCCTTCTTCCTCGACGGGCTGAAGGCCTGGCTCGCCACCGGCAAGATCGTGCACGACGTCTCGCATCTGCACCGGGTCGACGTCACCCATCCGGTGATGAAGACCGAGGCCGGTCGGCTGGGCCAGCGCATCGGCGAGTGGTCGCTGCGCCACAAGGAGATCATCGGCCTGTTCGACACCTACTGCATGGGCATGATGAACGGCGTCTTCCCGCTGAAGGCGCTGGCCGAGATCGGCATGCCGCTGGAGAGCCTGTCGCAGTCCGACCTGCTGATGGAGATGGGGCGAGTGCCGACCGCGCTGCGCGAGGAATGCCTCGCCTGGTACGAGAAGCGCGGCATGACCTTCCTGTGGGGCGACGACGGCGCGACCGAACTCACCCGCGATCAGGTGCTCGAACAATGCGCGATGCTGATCGCGCTCGGCCGCTTCGTCGACCGTTTCGGCCTCTCCGCCGTCGGCGTCCAATATCAGCAGGGGCTCGCCCGCGCCTGCGCGGCATCCGATTTCGCCGAAGGGGCGATCGGATCGACCGAGCGCTTCCCGATTCCGACCGAAGACGGCCGCATCGTCCGCCCGGGCAAGCCGATCCCGTGCGTCAACGAAGTCGACATGGGCACGGCGATCCCGCAGACGATGCTCTTCCGCCTGCTCGACGGCTTCGGCCTGCCGGCGGAGACGACGCTGCACGACATCCGCTGGGGCAGCGAGTTCGAGGGCGAGTTCTACTGGGATCTGGAGATCTCCGGCTCGGTGCCGTTCGAACATCTGAAGGGCGGCGTCGCCGGAGCGACCGGCCATCGCCAGCCGCCGATGTATTTCCCCAAGGGCGGCTCGACCATCGCCGGCCAGGGCAAGGCCGGCCGGCTGATCTGGGCGCGCGCCCATTACGAGGGGACGACGGCGCATCTGCACGTCGGCGTCGGCCGGGCGGTCGAGCTGCCGACGCAGGAGTTCCAGCGCCGGCTGAACGCGACGACCAAGGAATGGCCGCTGCTCAACGCGGCGCTCGACGGGGTCTCCCGCGACCAGCTGATGGCCGGCCACCAGTCGAACCACATCACCGTCGCCTATGTGCCGGAGGAGCATCTCGCCGAGGTGTTGCGCGCCTTCGTCGCTCAGGCGATCACCCAGAACCTCGTGGTCGACGTGGCGGGAAGCGCCTATTCGATGCTCTGAGACGCAGACGAATCGCGCCGCGACCGGATCCGGTCGCGGCCACAGGACGAGGAACCAGACGTGGCGCCCGAGACCACCGGCCGAAAGGGCGCTCCGAAGACCCTCGACCAGGTCGCCGCCGCGACCGGCTATTCGCGCACTACGGTCCGTTTCGTCGTCACCGGTCAAGCCGAGAAGCACCGCATCCGGCCCGAGACGCGGGCGCTGATCGAGGACTACGTGGCGCGCCACGGCCTCGTCGTCGACCACACCGCCCGCGCGCTGAAGACGCGACGCTCCGACGCCGTCGGCCTCGTCGTGCCCGATCTCGCCAACGCCTTCTTCGCGCGGCTGACCGCGGAACTGGAGGAGCGTTGCCGGGCGAGCGGGCGGGTGCTGCTCACCGCCTCCTCGCACGAGGACGCCGAGCGCGAGGCGCAGGCGGTCGCCGGGCTCCTCTGGCGCGGCGTCGACGGGCTGGTGATCGCGCCCTGCCGCGCGCCGGAGGCCCTGAGGCCGGCCCTGCGCGGCCGACGCACGGCCGTGGTGTCGGTCGACCGGGCGTATTCGGACGCGCCGTGGCCGACCGTCGTCGGCGACAACGAGGCGGCGGCCGAAACGCTCGCCGGCCGCCTGCTCGCGATCGCCGGCGGGTCGATCGCCTTCGTCGGGGCCTGTCCGGCCCTGCCCTCCGTCGCCGGACGAATCGCCGGGTTCCGGGCCGCCGCCCGCGCCGCCGCGCTCGATCGCAGCGAGACGCGGCTACACCTCGCCGAACGCGACGAAGCGTCCGAGGGCGCGCGGTTGATGCGGGCGGCGATCACGGCGCACGGCGCGCCGAAGGCGGTGATGTGCACGTCGCTCCTGATGCTCGAGGGCGTCTTTCGCGCGTTGATCGACGCCTTCGGACGCGTGCCCGAAGACCTCGTCGTCGGCACCTTCGATCACCACCCGTTCCTCGACGCCGTCCCCAACCGCATTCTCGCCGTCCGGCAGGACGAGCGCGGGCTGGCCGAGGCGGCCTTCGCCCACCTCATCGCGCAGATGGACGGCGGCCCACGCGAGCCGATCCGCGTCGTCGTGCCCGGACGTCTGGTCGATCGCCCGGGCCCCGGCGTCACCGCCGGGTCGCCTTGAGCGCCGCGAACTCCTCGGCCGAGGCATAGGAAGACTGCGCGCCGCGCTTCGTCACCGAATCGGCGGCGAAGAGCGCGGCGTCGGCGAGCGCCGCGGCGACGTCGCGGCTCGCCGCATAGAAATGGGCGAAGGCGCCGATGAAGGCGTCGCCGGCCCCGGTGGTGTCGACCGGCGTCACGGCGACGGGGGGCACGCGGGTCACGCCGTCGCCGTCGACCACCAGCGCGCCTTCCGAGCCGAGAGTGACGATCACCGTGCGCACGCCCCGCTCGACCAGGGTCCGCGCCGCGACCGCCGCTTCGTCCGCATCGCCGACCGGCAGGCCGGTGAGCAGGGCGAGTTCGGTCCGGTTCGGCGTCAGGAAGGTGACCTTGCCGACCACGTCGAGATCGAGCGCCGCCGCCGGGGCGGGGTTGAGGATGGTCTCGACGCCGCGGGCCGCGGCGAATTCGATGGCGTGGTAGACGGTCTCGAGCGGCACTTCGAGCTGCAGCAGGATCAGGTCGCAGGCGGCGAGATCCGCCGCGGCGGCGTCGACGTCGGCCGGCGCGAGGCGGCCGTTGGCGCCCTTGACGATCAGGATGGCGTTCTCGCCGGTCGGCTCGACGAAGATCGAGGCGACGCCGGAGGCGACGCCCTCGACCCGACCGACATGGGTCGTATCGACGCCGAAGCGGGCGAAATTGGCGAGCGAGGTCTCGGCGAAGGCGTCGTCGCCGACCTTGGAGACCAGCGTCACCTTCGCCCCGAGCCGCGCGGCTGCGATCGCCTGATTGGCCCCCTTGCCGCCGCAGCCGATGTGGAAATCGGGCGCCTCCAACGTCTCGCCGGGCATCGGCATCCGCGCGACGTAGGTGACGAGATCGACGTTGGTGGAGCCGACGACGGCGATTCTGGGCGACATGGCGAACTCCCTGCGATGGTCTCGAAACCGGACATGCTCGCGTCCGATCTCATCGGCGCCGCCTTGCGCGACGGGACGAACCGTATCGCAGGATGCTCGGGCCGGCTCCGACAATTTTCCCCCAAGGGGACCTGTCGCCGGGGGCGGTTCAGTCGGCGCGTCCACCCGATCCGTCGCGCGCCGGCGGCGTCTCGCGCCGTCCGAGCGTCGCCGCGGCGAGGCCGACGAGGACGAGGACGATACCGACGAAGTGGTAGCCTTCGAGCCGTTCGCCGAGGAAGAGCGCCGCCATCGCCGCCGAATAGGGCGTCATCAGATATGTGGCGATCGCCGTCGTTGTCGCGCCGACCCGGCGCACCGCCCGTTGCAGCCCCCAGAAGGCGGCGATCGAGGAGAAGACCACCATGCCCGCGACCGCGGCCCAGGCGCCGGCGCGATGCGGCAGGACCGGCCCGGCGGCGACCTCGACGAGCGCCGGCGCGAGGAGCAACAGGACGCCGGAGGCGCTCATCACGGCGAGCGCGGTCGCCGGGGTGAGGACCGCGAAGGCCGGCCGGCGCAGGAGGAGCGCATAGCCGGCCCAGGCGACGGAGGCGAAGAGAATGCCGAAGTCGCCGGTCTCGAACCGCATTCCGGCCGCCCGCGCCCAGTCGCCGCGCAGGGCGATGACGGCGATGCCGACGAAGGCGACGGCGATGCCGATCCCTTCGCGCGACGCGATCGGGCGGCCGCCGAAGCGCTGGATGAGCAGCAGGAAGAGCGGCGACGTCGCGTAGATCAACGTCGCGTTGGTCGCCGTGGTGCGGGCCAGCGACCAGTAGACGATGCCGCCGCAGATCACCATGCCGAGCCCGCCGGCGGCGAGCCACAGGCCGAAATGCCGCCGCACGAGGTCGAGAGAGGCGACGCGGGCGCGCCACAACAACGGCAGCAGCAGGAGAAGCGTCCCGCCCCACCGCAACAGCGCCAACGTGAAGGGCGCGGCCTCGCCGGCGATCGCGCGGCCGAAGATCAGGTTGCTCGACAGGAGCGCCGGCACGACGGCGAGCAGAATCCAGTCGGAGGCCGTGGGTCGGTTCATGCACGTTCCGTTCGAGGCGCGGGCGGGGACGGGTCGGGACGCCCCGAAAGGCAGGCGAACCATCGCACGGCCCTACCTCCCGCGGCAATCACGGCCGAAGGCATGGGAGCCGTGTCGGCGAAGGCGCGGAGCGGGACACGAGGCGACGCGCATCCTACCTCCCGCCGACCGCCGCGAGGCGTCGGCGGCGGCGCGACGCTCGCCTCGATAAGCCTCTCCATCTCTGGTTCTGCAATGGTTGTTTTTTGTCGCAAATTGTCGCCAGAGCGGCCTGCGACACGGTGCGCGACACATCGGGAACGACGGCGACGTATTTGCGTGGTCCTTCGGGCTTATACGAAAGGATCATTCGCGGTATCGGAGGAGTCCGACCGCCGACGCACCTTTCCGAGAGTCACGCCTCATGCGCAGCCTCGCCTCGCTCCTCTTCACGGCCACCCTCCCCTTCGCCCTCGCCGCGCCCGTCGAGGCGCAGCCGGCGGCTGCCGGCGTTCCACGGCCGGAGGTGGGGGTTCTGATCGCCCACCCGCAGTCGGTGGCGATCATGGCCGAACTGCCGGGACGGACCGCGGCGTCGCTGACGGCCGAGGTCCGGCCGCAGGTCGGCGGCATCCTGAAGGTCCAGTATTTCCAGGAGGGCGGCGAAGTCGCCGTCGGAGATCCGCTCTATCTGATCGATCCGGCGCCCTATGAGGCCGCCTTCTCCAGCGCCCAGGCGACGCTCGCCAAGGCGCGCGCGGCGCTGCCCAACGCGCAATCGAAGGTCGACCGCTATCAGGCGCTGTCCAAGCAGAACGCGGTCGCCAAACAGGATGTCGACGACGCCGAGGCGACGCTGGCGCAGGCCAAGGCCGACGTCGCGGTGGCGGAAGCCGCTCTCGAGACCGCGCGGATCAATCTCGCCTATACGACCATCCGCGCGCCGATCGCCGGGCGGATCGACAAGGCCAGCCTGACCCCCGGCGCGCTGGTGACGGCGAGCCAGACGACGACGCTGACCACGATCCGCACGATCGATCCGATCAACGTCGACATCACGCAGTCGAGCCGCCGCCTGCTCGACCTGCGCGCGGCCATCGCCGCCGGCCGCATCCGCTTGTCCGGCGACAACGTCCGGGTGACGCTGAAGCTCGAGAACGGCGGAACCTATGCGCAGACCGGAACGCTCGCCTTCTCGGAGGCCAACGTCAGCCAGACCACCGGCACCTACACTCTGCGCGCGAAGTTCCCCAATCCAGACCGGCTGTTGCTGCCGGGCATGTATGTGCGCGCCGTGGTCGAGGAAGGCGTCGCCGAGAACTCCTTCCTGGTGCCGCAACGCGCCGTCGATCACGACCAGAAGGGTCAGGCGACGGCGCTGGTCGTCGACGCCGAGGACAAGGTGGCGCAACGCGTGCTGAAGCTCGGCGACCCGATCGGCAATCGCTGGCGTGTCGAGGACGGGCTCGCCGACGGCGATCGGATCATCGTCGAAGGCAAACAACGGGCTCGTCCCGGCGCTCTGGTGAAGCCTTCCGAAGTCGACGTCGACGACGCCACCGGCGAAGTGGTCCGACGCGACCAGGGGGCGAGCCTGGCGCCGGCCGCCGGTCCGTCGGCCTCTCGGGTGGAGTGAGGGGACCCCATGTCTCGTTTCTTCATCGACCGCCCGATCTTCGCCTGGGTGTTGGCCATCGCGGTGATGCTGGCCGGTCTCCTGGCGATCCGCACCCTGTCGATCTCGCAATATCCGCAGATCGCGCCGACCACGGTGCGCATCTCCGCGACCTATCCCGGCGCCGACGCGCAGACGGTCGAGAACTCGGTGACCAAGGTCATCGAGCAGGGCATGACCGGCCTCGACGATCTGGATTACATGACGTCGACGTCGACTTCGACCGGGTCGGCCACCATCACCATCACCTTCACCGCCGCGGCCGATCCGGACGTGGCGCAGATGCAGGTGCAGAACAAGCTGCAGCTGGTCACTTCGCAGTTGCCGCAGGTGGTTCAGACGACCGGCGTCAGCGTCAACAAGACCTCGACCGGCTTCCTGTTGGTGGCGAGCTTCGTCTCCACCGACGGCAAGATGACGACCAACGACCTCGCCGACTATGTCGATTCCTCGCTCAACGACACGCTGAAGCGGGTCGACGGCGTCGGCTCGACGCAGATCTTCGGCTCGGCCTACGCCATGCGGATCTGGCTCGATCCCGACAAGCTGGCGAAATACGCGCTGATGCCGGGCGACGTCGCGACCGCGATCACGGCCCAGAACACCCAGATCTCGGCCGGCCAGATCGGCAGTCTGCCGAGCTTGAAGGGGCAGCAGCTCAACGTGACGGTGACGGCGCGGGCGCGTCTGCAGACGCCCGAACAGTTCCGCGCGATCATCCTGAAGAGCGCCACGGACGGCTCGGTGGTGCGGCTCGAGGACGTCGCCGACGTCGAGATCGGGGCGAAGAGCTACACCAACTCGTCCTACTACAACGGCAAGCCGGCGACCGGCATCGCCATTTCCCTCGCCACCGGCGCCAACGCCATCGGCACCGCCGGCCGCGTCCAGGCGGCGATCGAGCGGATGCGCCCGACGTTCCCCCAGAACGTCGAGGTGGTCTACCCCTACGACACCACGCCCTTCGTGCGGCTGTCGATCCAGGAGGTGGCGAAGACGCTGGTCGAGGCGGTGGCGTTGGTCTTCCTGGTGATGCTGGTGTTCCTGCAGAACCTGCGCGCCACCTTCATCCCGACCATCGCCGTGCCGGTGGTGCTGCTCGGCACCTTCGCGGTGCTCGGGGTCGCCGGCTATTCGATCAACACGCTGACGATGTTCGCGATGGTGCTGGCGATCGGCCTGCTCGTCGACGACGCCATCGTCGTGGTCGAGAACGTCGAACGGGTGATGAGCGAAAAGGGGCTGTCGCCGCGCGACGCGACGCTCGAATCCATGAACGAGATCACCGGCGCGCTGATCGGCATCGCCACGGTGCTCTCCGCGGTGTTCGTGCCGATGGCCTTCTTCGGCGGCTCGGTCGGCGTCATCTATCGGCAGTTCTCCGTCACCATCGTCGCGGCGATGGCGCTCTCGGTTCTGGTCGCGCTGATCCTGTCGCCGGCCTTGTGCGCCTCGATCCTGAAACCGGAGCAGGCGCACAAGGAAAGCGGGCTCTTCGGGCTGTTCAACCGCGGCTTCGACCGGACGGCTGACGCCTATCGACGCGGCGCGACGGTGATCACGAAGAAGCGGGTCGCCTTCCTCGGCGTCTATCTGCTGATCGTCGCCGGCGCCGGCCTCGCCTTCACCCGCCTGCCCGGCTCGTTCCTGCCGGAGGAGGATCAGGGCATCCTGCTCACCTCGCTGCAGCTGCCGGTCGGATCGACGCAGGAGCGGACCATCCGCGTCGCCCAGGACGTCACCAAGTGGTACCTCGACAACGAGAAGGACGCCGTCGAGGGCGTGATGTCGGTCATCGGCTTCGGCTTCGGCGGCGAGGGCCAGAACGTCGGCATCGTGTTCGTGCGGCTGAAGCCCTTCGACGAGCGCAAGGCGAAGACGCTTTCGGCCTCGGCGGTGGCGGAGCGGGCGCGTCGCGCCTTCGCCTCCAACCCCGATGCGATGATCTTCGCGATGGCGCCGCCGGCGATCCAGGGGATGGGCAACTCCAACGGTTTCGACGTCTATCTGAAGGATCTCGAAGGCGCGGGGCACGAAAAGCTGATCGCCGCGCGCAACCAGTTCCTCGCCGCCGCGTCCAAGGAGCCCTCGCTCGTCGCGGTGCGTCCGAACGGTCAGGAGGACACGCCGCAATACGCGATCGACTTCGATCAGGAGAAGGCGAGCGCGCTGGGGCTCGCGCTCTCCGACGTCAACACGACGCTGTCGGTCGCCTGGGGATCGGACTACGTCAACGACTTCATCGACCGCGGTCGCGTGAAGCCGGTCTATCTCCAGTCGGCGGCGGCCTTCCGGCATCAGCCGACCGATCTCGATCGCTGGCACGTGCGCAATTCGAGCAGCGAGATGGTGCCGTTCTCCGCCTTCGCCACCGGTCGGTGGACCTATGGGTCGCCGCGGCTCGAGCGCTACAACGGCTCGGCGGCGGTCGAGGTCGTCGGCAACGCCGCGCCGGGGGTCTCGACCGGGACGGCGATGGACGCGGTCGACCGACTGGCCTCGGCGCTGCCGCAGGGCTTCACCTACGAATGGACCGGCCTTTCGGCGCAGGAGAAGCTCTCCGGCAGTCAGGCCGGCGCGCTCTACGGGATCTCGGTGCTGGTCGTCTTCCTGGCCCTCGCCGCGCTCTACGAGAGCTGGTCGGTGCCCTTCGCGGTGATGCTGTCGGTGCCGATCGGCGTGCTCGGCGCGCTCGGCGCGGCGATCCTGTTCGGCCAGACCAACGACGTCTACTTCAAGGTCGGCCTGCTCACCACGATCGGCCTGTCGGCGAAGAACGCCATTCTGATCGTCGAGTTCGCGCTGGAGCGCGAGGCCGCCGGCGTCGAGTTGGTCGAAGCGACGCTCGCGGCGGCGCGCCAGCGGCTTCGTCCGATCCTGATGACCTCGCTCGCCTTCATCCTCGGCGTGGCCCCGCTGGCGGTCGCTTCCGGAGCGGGATCGGGCGCGCAGAATTCGGTCGGCATCGGCGTGCTGGGAGGTATGCTCGCGGCGACCGTCATCGGCGTGTTCTTCGTGCCACTGCTCTATGTGACGGTTCGGCGCATCTTCCCCGGCAGGCGCCGGACGACCTCGGAGGCGGTTTCGTGACGTCGCGGTTTCGAATTCGGATCCCCGCCCTCGGTGGGCTCGCTCTCGCCACGCTTCTCGCCGGCTGCGCCGTCGGGCCGGACTTCACCCCGACCGACGTCGCCGTCCCCTCGCACTGGCGAGGCGCGGGCGCGCCGAAGGCGACCGCCGCCGGCATGCTCGGCGAGTGGTGGCGCGATCTGAGGGATCCGATCCTCGACCGGCTGATCGCCGACGCGGTCGAGGGCAATCTCGACGTCAAGACCGCCGCCGCCAAGCTGCGCGAGGCGCGGGCGCTGCATCGCGAGGCGATCGGCGGCCTGCTGCCCAGCCTCGACGGCTCGGGTTCGGGGACGCGCCAGCAGACCACGTCGAACTCGACCGGCAAGACGTCGGTCGGCAGCCTGTTCCAGACCGGGCTCGACGCCAGCTGGGAGATCGATCTGTTCGGCGGCAACGCCCGCACGGCGGACGCCGCCGGGGCCGGCGCGGCCGCGGTCCGCGCCGATCTCGACGCGACGCTCCTCACCCTGGTCGGCGACGTGGCGACGAACTACGCGCAGTTGCGCGGGTATCAGGCGCGAATCGCGCTCGCCCGCCGCACCGCCAAGTCGCAGCGCGAGACTGCGGCGCTGACCCGCACCAAGTTCGAGACCGGCTCGGCCTCGGCGGTCGACGCGGCCAAGGCGGAGGCGACCGCGGCCTCGACGGAGGCCGACATCCCGACGCTCGAGACTTCGGCGGCGGAGGCGATCCATCGCCTGTCGGTGCTGACCGGCCGCGAGCCGGGCGCGCTCGACCAGTCGCTCCGCTCGGGCGGGGCGATCCCTGCGCCGCGCCGGGCGTTGCCCGCCGGCGTGCCGGCCGACGTGCTGTCCAACCGCCCCGACGTGCGCGCCGCCGAGATCCGCGTGGCGCAATACACCGCCAAGCTCGCCGCCTCCGAAGCCGCGCTCTATCCCTCGATGTCGCTGACCGGCGCGATCTCGACCTCGGCGGTGAGGCCCGGCGATCTCTTCAAGGGCACGACCATCGCCTGGTCGTGGGGTCCGAGCGTGACGATCCCGATCTTCGAGGGCGGCAGGCTCACCGCGGCGCGCGACGCGGCGGCGGCGACGCGCGACGAATATCTGATCGCCTTCCGCGCGTCCGTGCTCACCGCGCTCGAGGACGTCGAGAACGCGCTCGTCGCCACCCGGCAGGAGAAGATGCGCGCCGCCAAGCTGGCCACGGCTGTCGCCGCCTATCGGCGCGCGGCGGATCTGTCGCGGTCGCTCTATTCGACCGGCACGTCGAGCTTCCTCGACGTGCTCGACGCCGAACGCTCGCTCTATACGGCCGAGGCGTCGCTGATCCAGAGCCGGGTCCTGCTCGTCACCGACCACGTCGCGCTCGCCAAGGCGCTCGGCGGGGGGTGGACGCGGCCGATCGAAACCGAACGGCCCGAAGTGGTCGACGCCGTGACCGGGCCGCGCCCGGCCTTCCTCTCGTCGATCGGACGCTGATCGCCCCGCCGGCGCTCCGGAAAGGTTGGGAATGTCCTCTCCCGAGACATCGAACAGACCGTCGGCGCATCTCGGCGCGGATGCGAAGATGCGTCTGCGCCTCGTCTTCCTGCTCGGGGCGGTGACGGCCTTTGCGCCCTTCGCCACCGACATGTATCTCGGCAGTCTCGGCGACATCGCCGCCAGCCTGCGCAGCGACGCCGGCGCGGTGCAGATGACGGTCTCGACCTTCTTCGGCGGAATGGCGGTCGGCCAATTGTTCTACGGTCCGGCGATCGATCGATGGGGGCGGAAGAAGCCGCTGCTGGTCGGCATCGGCGTGTTCACGATCGCCTCGGCGCTGTTGATCGTCGCGCCGAACCTGTCGTCGTTTCTCGCCCTGCGGTTCGTTCAGGCGGTCGGCGGGTGCGCCGGCATGATCATCGCCCGGGCGATCATCCGCGACGTCTTCGATCTGCGCGGCGCTTCGTCGATGCTGTCGCAGATGATGCTCGTGCAGGGGCTGGGGCCGGTGCTGGCGCCGGTGATCGGGGCGCAGGTCGCCTCGCTCGCCTCCTGGCACTGGATCTTCGCGCTTCTCTCGGCGAGCGGCCTGTTCTGGTTCGCCGCGATCGGATGGGGCCTGCCGGAGACACTGCCGGCGCAGGCGCGTCGCTCGACCGGGCTCGGCGAACTCGCCCGCGCCGCCGCGGGCCTCGCGCGACGGATCGACTTCGTCCTGCCGGCGGCGACGGCGGCCAGCGCGATGGGAGCGCTGTTCGCCTTCATCGGGGGCTCGGCCTTCGTCTTCATGGAACATTTCGGCCTGAGCCGCGACGCCTATTCGCTGGTGTTCGGCGCCAACGCCGCCTGCATGATCGCCGCGTCGCAGCTCAACCGTCTGCTCGTCGGGCGGTTCGCGCCGCGCACCGTGGTGATGGCCGCGACGAGCTTCGCCGTGCTCGCGGCGCTGGTCCTCATCGCCGTATCCGGCGTGGCGCATTGGGCGGCGTTCCTCGTCCCCCTCATTCTGTCGCTCGCCGGAGGGCCGCTGATCGCGGCGAACGCCCAGGCGATCGCCATGTCGCGCAGCGGCGAATACGCCGGCACGGCCTCGTCGCTGGTCGGCATCGTGCAATATCTCTTCGCCGGCTCGGTGATCGCGATCGTCGGCGCGCTGCACGACGGCACCACCCTCCCGATGGCCGCGATGATCGCGATCTGTTCGGGCCTCTCCTTCCTGATCGCCCTCGTCGGACGCCTGCGCGGCGCGCTCTGAGACGCGCTCACGACGGCGCGTCGAGGGATCGGGTCGGCGTTCCGATCCAGATCGAGGCGCGGGAGTTTTCTTCGTCGAAGGTCTCCGAGCCCGGCGGCGGCGACAACTCGATACAAAAATCTCGGGAGCGAAGTGTCGGATAGGCTATCTTCGGCGAAACACGGCAACGCCCCGCGCGCGAGACGATCATGGAACGCACGCCGCACATCCTGGTGGTCGACGACCACCGCGAAATCCGAGAACTGCTGGCGAAATATTTCGAGAAGAACGGTCTGCGCGTCACCGTCGCCGACGGCGGCGGCGCGATGCGGGCGGCGTTCAAGGTCGCCGCGATCGACCTCGTCGTGCTCGACATCATGATGCCGGGCGAGGACGGCCTGACGCTGTGTCGGCAACTCCGCCAGACCAGCGAGGTGCCGATCGTGCTGCTCACCGCCGTCTCGGAGGAGACCGACCGCATCGTCGGGCTGGAGCTCGGCGCCGACGACTACGTGACGAAGCCGTTCAATCCGCGCGAACTGCTCGCCCGCGTCCGCGCCATCCTGCGCCGCGCCGCCGCGACGCCGCGCCAGGAGACCTCGGCCGAGCGGGTGCTCTACCGGTTCGACCGATGGACGCTCGATCCGGCCGCCCATGCGCTCTTCGGCGAGGACGGCGAGGAGGTGGCGCTCGGCACGGCCGAGTTCCGTCTCCTGCAGGCGCTGGTCACCCGCCCGGCGATGGTGCTGACCCGCGATCAGTTGCTCGACATCACCGCCGGCCGCAGCGCGCAGGTGTTCGACCGCAGCATCGACAATCTGGTCAGCCGGCTGCGCCGTCGGATCGAGCGCGACCCGCAACAGCCGGCGCTGATCAAGACGGTCTGGGGCGACGGCTACGTCTTCGCCGGCCGCGTCGAGGAGACGCGATGATCCGCCTCTGGCCGAAGAAGCTCGCCTCGCGGCTGGTGATCCTGCTCGTCTCGGCGCTGGCGGTCGCCCAGGTCGTGATCATCTTCGTGCTGCACGACGAACAGCGGATCGTCGGCGAGACGATGGCGCACGGCCAGGCGCTCAATCAGGTGGTGACGCTGGCGCGGCTCCTGTCGCACTATCCGAAGGAGCAGGCGAACGATCTGGCGGCGGCCTTCGGCTCGCGCACCACCTGCGCGACGGTCGAGACGTCGGCGCCGGGCGCGATCCGCCGCGAAGCCGGCGCGGCGGAGGCGCAACTCGCCGAAACGCTCGGGCGGATGCTGCACGGGGCCGACGCCGGCGAACCGTCGGTGATCCTGCGTCGTTTCGATACGGAGGAAACCCCGTGCGGCGGGCGACCGCCCGAAGGGCCGATCCATTTCCACGGCGACGGCGCGCCGCCGATGCAACCGGCCGGCGCCTATTCGGCCGAATTGGTGGTGCCGCTCGGCGACGGGCGGACGCTGCGCTACGTCTCCGTGATCGACACGCCGATGATTCCGTTTCGGGTGATCGCGATTTCGTTCGTGCTCGTCGCCTTCGCCGTCTCGACGGTCGCCGTCGTCTCGGTCCGCCATCAGACGCGCTCGCTCCGCGATCTCGCCGACGCGGCCGAACGGCTCGGGCGGGGCGAAGACGCGCCGCCGCTCTCCGATCGGGGGCCGGCGGAAATCGCCGTGGCGATCCACGCCTTCGAAACGATGCGGGCGCGGTTGCGCCGCTACATGAGCGAGCGGTTGCGTCTGCTCGCCGCGATCAGCCACGATCTGCGCACGCCGCTGACGACGCTGCGGCTGAAGGCGGAATTCGTCGAGGACGAGGCGGTGCGCGACGATCTGGTCGCCACCGTCGACGAGTTGACCGCGATCACCGAGGCGACGCTCGCCTTCACCCGAGCGGAGGCGTCGCACGAGGAGACGCGGCGGATCGCGCTCGACGAACTGGTCGGCGAAGTGGTCAGCGACTTCCGGCTCGCCGGCGCGGTCGCCTCGCTCGACACGCCGCATCCCGTGCCCTTCGAGGGGCGGCCGGTGACGCTGAAGCGAGCGGTGCGCAACATCGTCGAGAACGCCATCCGCTACGGCGGATCGGCGCGGGTCACGATCCTCGACGACGAAGACCGGGTTCGGATCGTCGTCGAGGACGACGGGCCGGGGCTTCCCGCCGAGCGCGTCGACGAAGCCTTCCAGCCCTTCGTGCGGCTGGAGCCGTCGCGCAACCGCGAGACCGGCGGGCTCGGGCTCGGGCTTTCGATCGCCCGCGGCATCGTCCAGAACCACGGCGGCGCCATCACCCTCACCAACCGAGAGGTCGCCGACCGAGAGGTCCGTGGGCTTCGCGTCGAGATCGGCCTGCCGCGCCGCCGCGCCTGACCGCGCGGCTCAGGCTTTCTCCGGCTCCCCCCAACCGCCGCCGGTCGGGGTCGAGACGGTGAAGGCCTCGCCCGGCTCGAGCACCGTGTGCGCCGCGTCGGGGAGGATCTCGACCGAGCCGTCGTTGCGCCTGACCCGGTTGACGCCGACCGCGCCGGGTTCGCCGCCGCGCATGCCGAAGGGGGCGACGCGCCGATGGCCGGAGAGGATGGCGAAGTCGAGCCGCCGCCGCGCCCGGATGGTGCGCTGCGTGCCGTCGCCGGCCGACCAGCGGCCGCGGCCGCCGGAGCCGGCGCGGATGTGGAAGTCCTCGAGCACGACGGGGAAGCGCATCTCCAGGATCTCGGGATCGGTGAGGCGCGAATTGGTCATGTGGGTCTGCACCGCCGCGACGCCGTCCCAGCCGGGGCCGGCCGGCGCGCCGGAGGCGATGGTCTCGTAATATTGGACCCGGTCGTCGCCGAAGGTCAGGTTGTTCATCGTGCCCTGGGCCGAGCCCATCGCGCCCATCGCGGCGAACAGGCAGTCGGTGACGACCTGGCTGACCTCGACGTTGCCGGCGACGACCGGGGCCGGCCATTTCGGGCTGAGCATCGAGCCCTCCGGCACGACGATGCGGACGGGTCTGAGGCAGCCGGCGTTCATCGGGATGTCGTCGTCGACGAGGACGCGGAAGGCGTAGAGCACCGCGGCGCGGGTCACCGGCTCCGGCGCGTTGAAGGCGTCGGGCTGTTGCGGCGACGTGCCGGTGAAGTCGACGACGACCTCGCGCTTCGCGCGATCGACCCGGATCGCCACGGCGATGCGGCAGCCCTGATCCATCTCGGCGACGAAGGCGCCGTCGGCGAGCCGATCGAGGGCGCGGCGGACGCTCTCGGCGGCGTTGTCCTGGACATGGCCCATGTAGGCCTCGACGACATCCTCGCCGAAGGTCTCGATCATCCGGTCGAGTTCGGCGACGCCGCGGGCGTTGGCGGCGACCTGGGCCTTGAGATCGGCGATGTTCTGGGCTGCGTTGCGCACCGGCCAGGCGGCTCCCGTGAGGAGATCGAGGAGTTCGGCCTCGCGGAAGCGGCCGCGATCGACCAGCAGGAAGTCGTCGATGTAGACGCCCTCCTCTTCGATGGTGCGGGCGTTCGGCGACATCGAGCCGGGCGATATGCCGCCGATGTCGGCGTGATGGCCGCGGCTCGCCACCCAGAAGCGGATCGTCGTCCCGGCCGCGTCGAAGACCGGCGTGCAGACGGTGAGATCGGGCAGATGGGTGCCGCCGTTGTAGGGGGCGTTGAGCAGGAAGACGTCGCCGGGGCGGATCTCGGCGGTCTCGCGGATCACGGTGGCGACCGAGGCGTCCATCGAGCCGAGATGCACCGGCATGTGCGGGGCGTTGGCGACGAGATTGCCGGCCGCGTCGAAGATCGCGCAGGAGAAGTCGAGCCGCTCCTTGATGTTGACCGACGACGAGGTGTTCTGCAGCGTCACGCCCATCTGCTCGGCGATCGACATGAAGAGATTGTTGAAGATCTCCAGCATGACCGGGTCGGCCGCCGCGCCGATCGCCTGCCGCCGCTCGAGCGGCACGACGCGGGTCAGCACGACGTGATCGCGGGCCGTCACTTCGGCCCGCCAGCCGGGCTCGACGACGATGGTCTGATTGGCCTCGACGACGATCGCCGGGCCGTCGACGCGCATCCCCGGCCGCATCGCGGCGCGCAGCACCACGGCGGCGTCGTGGCCCTCGCCGCCGGAATGGAAGCGGGTGCGCCGGGAGATCTCGGCCGCGCCGGGTTCGACGTCGCCGGCCGGAGCCTCGGTCGCCCGCGCGCCGCCGCCGATCACCTCGACCTCGACGGATTCGACGACCAGCGCCTTGCCCTCGGCGACGAAGCCGAAACGGCGGCGATGCGCCGCCTCGAAGCCGTCGCGCAGCCGGTCGACGTCGTCGGGACCGTCGAGGCTCGTCTCGACGGGCAGGGTCGAATCGGTTCCGGCGAGGCGGAGATGGGCGCGGACCCGCGTCTCGGTCGCGGGCTCGGCGATGCCTTGCGCCTGGAGTTCGGCGAGGGCGTCGGCGCGGAGGCCCCGAGCGAGGTCGGCGACGGCGGTGGGCGCCTCGGCGTCGAGCGGCCGAGCGAGCGTCTTCTGGCGCGTCGCGCGGACGTCGGCGAGGCCCATGCCGTAGGCGGAGAGCAGACCCGACAGCGGATGCACCAGGATCGAGGTCATGCCGAGCGCGTCGGCGACGAGGCAGGCGTGTTGGCCGCCGGCCCCGCCGAAGCAATTCAGCGCATAGCGGGTGACGTCGTAGCCGCGCTGCACCGAGATCTTCTTGATCGCCTCGACCATGTTGGCGACGGCGATGCGGATGAAACCGTCGGCGACGTCCTCGGCCGAGCGGCCGTCGCCGATCCGCGCGGCGAGTTCCTCGAACTTCGCCCGGACCACCTCGACGTCGAGCGGCTGGTCCTGCGCCGGGCCGAAGATCGCCGGAAAACAGTCGGGCAGGAGCTTGCCGACCATGACGTTGGCGTCGGTGACGGCGAGCGGGCCGCCGCGGCGATAGCAGGCCGGCCCCGGATCGGCCCCGGCCGAATCCGGCCCGACGCGGAAGCGCTCGCCGTCGAAGTGCAGGATCGAGCCGCCGCCGGCCGCCACCGTGTGGATCTGCATCATCGGGGCGCGGACGCGGACGCCGGCGACTTCCGTCTCGAAGGCGCGCTCGTATTCGCCGTCGAAATGGGCGACGTCGGTCGAGGTGCCGCCCATGTCGAAGCCGATCACGTTCGGGAAACCGGCCGACGCGCCGGTCGCGGCGAGGCCGACGACGCCGCCGGCCGGGCCGGACAGGATCGCGTCCTTGCCCTGGAACAGGTCGGCGGCGGTGAGCCCGCCCGACGACATCATGAACATCAGGCGGATGCCGCTCTTCGCGGCGTCGAGATCGGCGGCGACGCGGGCGACGTAGCGGGCGAGCACCGGCGAGAGATAGGCGTCGACGACGGTGGTGTCGCCACGGCCGACCAGCTTGACCAGCGGCGAGACCTCGTGGCTGACCGAGACCTGGGAGAAGCCGATCTCGCGGGCGATGCGGCCGACCGCCGCCTCGTGGGCGGCGTGCGCCCAGGCGTGCAGGAAGACGATCGCCACGGCGTCGAAGCCGTCGGCGCGCAGGCTCTCGAGCGCGGCGCGGGCGGCGGCCTCGTCGAGCGCGACCTCGATCTCGCCGTCGGCGAGGACGCGTTCGTCGATCTCGACGACGCGCTCGTAGAGCGCCTCCGGTTTGACGATCTCGGTGGCGAAGATCTTCTTGCGCTCCTGGTAGCCGATGCGCAGCGCGTCGCGGAAACCGCGCGTCGTGACGAGGGCGACGCGCTCCCCCTTGCGCTCCAGGAGCGCGTTGGTGGCGACCGTGGTGCCCATGCGGACCTCGCGGACGAGCCCCGGCGGGATCGGCGCGCCGGTCTCGAGGCCGAGGACGAGGCGGATGCCGTGGGTGGCGGCGTCGACATAGGCGCCGGGGTTTTCGGAGAGCACCTTGCGGGCGTGGAGCGTCCCGTCGGGAGCGCGGCCGATCACGTCGGTGAAGGTGCCGCCGCGGTCGATCCAGAAGTCCCAGGCGCCGGTCGTCTCGGTCATCGCGCGATCTCGTCGAGGTGGGGTTGCATGTAGATCCGGGCGAGGCCCTCGCGGATCGCGACGACGATCTGGTCGAGGCGGCGGTCGATGTGGGTCTCGAGCACGGCGATGGCGGCGGTTGCGTCACGGGCGGCGAGCGCGGCGACGACGGCACGATGCTCACGCTGGGTGGCGTCGCGGCCGTCGGCCATGTCGATCCAGCGAACGAAGCGGATGCGGGCGTTGACGTTGTCGAGGACGCGCAGCATCTCGTCGTTGCGGGCGAGCGCCATCAGGCGGTGATGGAAGGTCTCGTCGAGCGTGGTGAGGTCTGCGACCGAAGCGCCCTCGCGCTCCGGCCCGGTCTCGTCGAGAAAGCGGGCGAGATCGGCGATCTCTTCCGGCGCGGCGCGGGCGACGGCGAGGGGGACCGCCGCCACCTCGATCGCCTTGCGCAGTTCATAGAGCTCGAACACCTCGCGCGGATCGAGTTCGCGGCAGAAGAAGCCGCGGCCGGGGACGAAGCTCAAGAAACCCTCGGTCTTCAGCCGATTGAGCGCCTCGCGCAGCGGGGTGCGCGACACGCCGAGCTTCGCGGCGATGCGGCCTTCGTTGATCCGCTCGCCGGGGCGGAAGGCGTAGGCGACCGCCATCGCCTTGAGATCGGCGTAGACGCGATCGACGACGCTGTCGACTTCCTCGCTCACGGGCGTCCCCTCCCCTCGGCGTCAGCGGAACCGGCGCGGCCTGAGGCCCGCGTGGAACCAGGTGATCATCGAATAGACGTCGTAGACCGGCAGGCCGACCGCCTCGGACAGCGCGCGGGCGTAGGGCGGCATGTTGGTGCATTCGAGCACGATCGCGCCGACCTCCGGGTGACGGGCGACGAGATCGCGGCCGGCGGCGACGACGTCGGCTTGCGCCAGACCGAGGTCCATGTCGTCCTTCTCGGCGCGGATCAGCACGCGGAAGAATTCGCACCCGCCTTCCGTCCCGGCGATCGGCGCGTCGAGCGGCGCGCCGGCGCCGGCGAGATGGGTCGGCGTCAGGGTCGCGGCGGAGACGGTGACGATGCCGACCCGCCTGCCCGGCGGCAGGGTCGCCTGGACCCAGGGGACCTGCATCAGGGAGGAGGTTGCGACCGGCACGCCGACGGCCTCGGCGAGTTCGGCCTGGAACAGCGCCAGGAAGCCGCAGTTGGTGGTGATCGCCTCGGCGCCGAGCCGAACGAGGTCGCGCGCCGCCTCGACGAAGTCGGGCAGGAGGCCGCGCGCGCCTTCGAGCACCACCTTCTCCGGGCTGGCGCCGCGCACCACCCGGTAGAGAACGGGAAACGGCCAGGTCTCGGCGTTGCCCATGTCGCCGAAGATGCGCGGAAACTTCGCCTCCAGCATCAGGATGCCGAGCGGCGCGCCGTAGATCGCCTTGCCGCCGCGGGCGATCGGACCGAGGGTCGAGGATGGGGTCACGAGCGTCCTCCGAACAGGCGGAAGCGATCCGGCGCAAAACCGGCGATCGGGATTTCGGGCGTCCGGTCGGTCAGGAGGTCGGCGACGATCCGCGCCGTCTTCGGACCGCTCGCCAAGCCGATGTGGCCGTGGCCGTAGGCGACGAGCACGTCGGGACGCGGGCTTCGGCCGATCACCGGACGGCCGTCCGGCGTCGACGGGCGATGGCCGAGCCAGGGCTTCGCTTCGGCCGCGCGGATGCGGTCGGCGAGACCGGGAAAGACGGCGAGGAGATGGGTCTTCAGAACCTCCGCGCGCTTCCAGTTCGCCGGCGCGTCGGTCCCGGCGAGTTCGACCTGACCGGCGACGCGCAGGCCGGTCGCCATCCGGGTGATCGCGACCTTGCGGTCGTGGACCATCACCGGCGTCGCGCCCGGACCGATGTCGAGACCGGGGAAATGGACGTGATAGCCGCGCTCGCTCTCCAGCGGCACGGAGAGGCCGATCCACCGCGCCAACGGGTCGGAGCGGACGCCGGCGGCGATCACGGCGCGGGTCGCCGGCAGCGCGCCGGCCTCGGTGACGACGCCGCAGAGCCGGTCGGCGGAAAAGGCGAAATCGAGCGCCCGGGCGGCGACGCGCCTCACCCCCATCCGCTCGGCGAGGCGGACGATCGAGGCGACGTGGCCGCCGGGATCGCGGCAGAAGCCGCCGCCGCGGACCAGCGCGGCGAAGCGGTAGCGCGGGTCGAGATCGGGCTGGAGATCGCGGATCTCGTGGGGCCCGAGTTCGTCCCACTCGACGCCGACCGCGCCGCGCACGGACCAACTGGTCTTCTCGGTCTCGAATTGGGCGCGGTCGCGGAAGACGTGCATCAGGCCGCTCGACGCGGCGACGAGATCGGGCGTTCCGGCCTCCGCGGCGAGTTCGGCGTTGAGGCGCGGCGCGTCGACGAGGAGCGGACGCAGGATCTCGGCGATCGCCAGCACCCGTTCGCGCGTCCAGGCCGCCGTCATGTAGCGCAGGAGCCAGGGGGCGATGAGCGGCAGATGCAGCGGGCGGATCGCCAAGGGACCGAGCGGATCGAGGAGATAGCCCGGGATCTTCTTCCAGACGCCCGGTTCGGCCGGCGGGATCACCGACTGGACCGAGAGCCAGCCGGCGTTGCCGAAACTCGCCGCCTTATCGCCGCCGGGCTCGGCGGGATCGAGCAACGTCACCTCGAAGCCCCGTTTCGCCGTCTCGACCGCGATCGCCGCGCCGACCGCGCCGGCTCCGATCACCACGACCCGTTGCGCCATCCGCGCTCGTCCTTCCCCGGTATTCAGACCTGAATTTCCTCAGATGAGGACAATTCGGTCCGCCGCGCAATCCCCTCGCCTGCCCGACTTCGCAGCTGCCCGCTTCGGCGGCAGAGACGGGCGACTTTTCGTCTTGACGGTCGGGAGCTTTGCATCATGATCGGTATACAGGCGACGGGGAAAGTCTTTTTTCCGAAATGAGGCCGTGGAAGGGAAAACTCCGCCACGGCGGGTGGAGCCGTCGCATCCCCTGCGCAGGAGAGAACGTCATGAAGGCAAAGACGGTCGGTTTCGCGGTGTTGGTCTCGGCGGCGCAGATGGTCGCGGCCGGCGGCGCACGCGCCGAAGGGTGGGACATGCCGACGGCCTATCCGGCCTCCAACTATCACTCGGAGACGGCGGTGGCCTTCGCGGCCTGCGTCAAGAAGGCGACCGGCGACAAGCTGGCGATCACCGTCCATCCGAACGGCGCGCTGTTCAAGGGCAACGACATCAAGCGGGCGGTGCAGACCGGTCAGGCGCCGATCGGCGAACGTCTGATCTCGGCCCACGCCAACGAGAACGCCCTCTACGGCGTCGATTCGATCCCGTTCCTGGCGTCGAGCTTCGACGCGTCGGAGAAGCTGTGGAAGGCGGCGCGGCCGGAGCTCGAGAAGCTGCTCGCCAGCCAGAACCTCGTCTACGTCTATGCGGTGCCGTGGCCGCCGCAGGGCCTCTACACCAAGAAGCCGATCAATTCGGTCGCCGACCTCAAGGGCGTGAAGTTCCGCTCCTATTCGGTCGCCACCGCCCGCATCGCCGAGCTCGCCGGCATGGTGCCGGTGCAGATCGAAGCGGCCGACCTCTCTCAGGCGCTGGCCACCGGCGTCGCCGACAGCTTCATCTCGTCGGGTTCGACCGGCTTCGACGTCAAGGCGTGGGAGTACATGACGAACTTCTACACCGTCGACGCCTGGCTGCCGCGCAACGTCATCTTCGCCAACAAGGACAGTTTCGACAAGCTGCCGGCGGCCGAACAGACGGCGGTGAAGACCTGCGGCGACGAGGCGGCGGCGGCCGGCCTCGCCCAGGCCAAGGCGCTGACCCAGAAGTACATCGACGCGCTCGCCGCCAACAAGATGGCGGTCTCCGGCCCCGGCGCCGAACTCAAGACCCAGCTCGACGGCTTCGGCAAGACGATGACCGCCGAATGGGAAGCCAAGGCCGGTTCGGCAGGCAAGGCGATCATCGACGCCTACGAGAAGTGATCCGCTCGCTCGCGACCGGGCGCCTGCGTCCGGTCGCGAGACGCTCTCCCCTTCGAGGACCCGCATGACGCCCCTCCGTCTCCTCCGCGTCCTTCTCGACGCGCTCTATCGGCTCGGCGGCGTCCTCGCGGCGGCGTCCCTGTTCGGCCTCTTCGCGATCATCGTCGCGCAGATGATCGCCCGCTGGTCCGGCGTGTCGCTGCGCGGCTCGACCGACTACGCCGGCTATCTGATGGCGGCCTCGGCGTTCCTCGCCTTCGCCACGGCGCTCGACCGGGGCTACCACATCCGCGTCACCATGCTGCATGCGGCGCTGGGCAAGCGGATGGGCCGCTGGGCCGAGGTGTGGGCCTTCGGGATCGGCTCGCTGATCGCCTGTTACGTCGCCTGGTACGCCTGTCGGGCGGTGTGGTGGTCGAAGAAGCTCGGCGACCTCAGTCAGGGCCTCGACGCGACGCCGTTGTGGATACCGCAGTTGGCGATGGCGGCGGGCGCGATCCTGCTGGCGATCTGTTTCCTCGATCATTGGCTGCGCGTGCTCGTCGTCGGACGGCACGGCGTCGGCGACGTCTCCGAAGACGTCATCCGGTCGGAGTGAGCGACGATGGAACAAGTCGAATTCGCCGCTCTCTTCCTGTTCGTGTTGTTCTTCCTGCTCGGCACCGGCGTCTGGGTCGGGTTGGCGCTGGTCGGCGTCGCCTGGGTCGGGATGATCCTGTTCACGGCGCGGCCGGCCGGCGACGCGATGATCACGGCGATGTGGTCGTCGTCGTCGTCGTGGTCGCTGACGGCCCTGCCGATGTTCATCTGGATGGGTGAAATCCTCTTCCGAACAAGGCTTTCGGAGGACATGTTCAAGGGCCTCGCACCCTGGATGGCGCGGCTGCCGGGCGGGCTCCTGCACACCAACATCGCCGGCTGCACGATCTTCGCGGCGGTCTCGGGCTCGTCGGCGGCGACGCTGACCACGGTCGGCAAGATGACGGTGCCGGAGCTGAAGAAGCGCGGCTATCCCGAGCGGATGGTGATCGGCACGTTGGCCGGCGCGGCCACCCTCGGGCTGATGATCCCGCCGTCGCTGACGCTGATCGTCTACGGCGTCACCATCAACGAATCGATCACCAAGCTGTTCATGGCGGGCATCCTGCCGGGCCTCGTGCTGGCGGCGATGTTCACCCTCTATCTGATGATCTGGGCGAAGACGGCGAAGGACTACGCGCCGACGCCGGAGCCGGAGATCTCCTTCGCCGAAAAGCTCGCCGCCTCGCGCTTCCTGATCCCGGTGCTGCTGCTGATCGTCGCGGTGATCGGCTCGATGTACGCCGGCCTCGCCACCGCCACGGAAGCGGCGGCGATCGGCGTGCTCGGTTCGCTGGCGCTGGCCATGGCGCAGGGGTCGCTGACCGTGTCGTCCTTCGTCGCCAGTCTGATGGGGGCGACCCGCACCTCGGCGATGATCGCGCTGATCCTGTGCGGCGCGTCGTTCCTGTCGCTGGCGATGGGCTTCACCGGACTGCCGCGGCTGCTGGCCGAATGGATCGCCTCGTTGGAGCTCTCCAAGTTCCAACTGATCATGGCTCTGCTCGTCTTCTACATCATCCTCGGCTGCTTCCTCGACGGGATCTCGTCGGTGGTGCTGACCATCGCCATCGTCGAGCCGATGATCCGCCACGTCGGCATCGACGTGATCTGGTTCGGCGTGTTCATCGTGCTGGTCGTCGAGATGGCGCAGATCACGCCGCCGGTCGGCTTCAACCTCTTCGTCATGCAGGGCATGACCGGCCATCAGATGGGCTTCGTCGCCAAGGCGGCCTTCCCGATGTTCCTGATCATGATCGTCATGGTCTTCGTGATGATCGCCTTCCCGGATCTGGCGACGTGGTTGCCGGACCACCTGACGTTGGCGCCGGGTTGAGCGCGCCCCTCCTCGACGGGCTCGTCGCGGGGCTCGGGCGGATCGCCCGGCATGGGCGCTTCGTGCTCGCCGGGGCGCTCGTCGTCGGGCTCGCCTCGCCGACGCTCGCCGGGGCGCTCCGGCCGCACATCGGTTGGATGGTGGCGATCCTGCTGACGCTCTCGGCGTGGCGGATCGGCGCGCGCGCCGCGCTCGGGGCGCTCGACGCGCTCGGACGCACGGCCCTGCTGGTCCTCGTCCTCCAGGTGGCGCTGCCGTTCGCGGTCCTGGCGATCGAGCGCGGCTTCGGCCTCGGCGGGCCGCTGGCGCTGGCGCTGCTCGTCATGACGACGACCGCGCCGATCGCCGGAACGCCCAATCTCACCATCCTGGTCGGCGGCGACCCGGCGCCGGCGCTGCGGCTGTTGGTCGTCGCCACCGGCCTCCTGCCGCTGACCGTGGTGCCGGTGTTCCTCGCCTCCGGCGCGCTCGGCGATCCCTTCGCCGTCCTGCCGGCGGCGCTGCGGTTGGCGGGGCTGATCGGGGCGGCGGCGACGATCGGCTTCCTGGCCCGGGCGCGATGGCTGCGGAGCCCGACGCCGGCGCAGGTGGCGGCGGTCGACGGGTTCGGCGCGCTGGTGATGGCGGTCCTGGTGATCGGGCTGATGCAGGCGCTCGGCGAACGGCTACGCGCCGACCCGGTCGCCGCCCTCGGCACGACGGCGGCCGCCTTCGTCGCCAACTTCGGCTTCCAGATCGTCGGGGCGGCGCTCTGCCGGCGGTTCGGCCATCCGTCGGCGGCCCCGGCGGTCGGCATCTCGACCGGCAACCGCAACTTCGTGCTGCTCCTCGCCGCGCTGCCGGACGCGATCACCGCGCCGATCATGCTGTTCGTCGGCGGCTATCAGATCCCGATGTATCTGACGCCGCTGCTGCTCGGCGGCTTTCATCGGCGCATGGCGCGACCAATCGGCAATCCGCAGCAGCGAGAGGTGTGAGCAACGGCCGGGCGCCCCTTCCTTCTCCCCTCGCGGGAGACGGTGGCCCGCAGGGCCGGATGAGGGGGAGCCGCGTGAGCGACAAGGTATGGGAGCCGCAACTCCGTGCTCTCGGCAAGGGCCCAGACCCCTCATCCGCCCTTCGGGCGCCTTCTCTCGCAAGGGGAGAAGGAAGAGCGGCCTCGCCGAATGCAGCGGGCCTCCCCCGAACTCCCTCGCGCCCGCCGTCAGCCCGCACCGCCTCATCCCCTTGCCCAGCCCGCCGCCCTCGCATCACGCATTGACAGGGAACGCGTCCCGACGCACCCTGAATACAGGCCTGTATGACACTCTTCGACGAGGGAGACGACGCGGATGAGCAACGAAGCGAACGGGGCCGAGGCGCTGCTGCGCATGCTGTCGCTGCACGGCGTCGACACCGTCTTCGGCCTGTGCGGCGACACCAGTCTGCCGCTCTACGACGCGATGCATCGCGACGCGCGCGGCATCCGCCACGTCCTCACCCGCGACGAGCGCCATGCCGGCTACATGGCGGACGGCTACGCCCGCGCCAGCGGCAAGGTCGGCGTCTGCGAAGGCCCGAGCGGAGGCGGCGCGACCTATCTGCTGCCCGGTCTGGTCGAGGCGAACGAATCCTCCGTGCCGGTGCTCGGCGTCACCTCGGACGTCTCGGTCGCCTCGCGCGGCCGGTTTCCGCTGACCGAACTCGACCAGAAATCGCTCTATCGGCCGCTGACCAAGTGGAACACGGTGCTCGACCGCGCCGCCGACGTGCCCAAGGCGCTACGCGACGCCTTCCGCGCCATGACCACCGGCAAACCGGGCTCTGCGCACATCGGCCTGCCCTTCGACGTCCAGACCGGGGCGGTGCCGGAGCGCGAGATCTGGGCGCAGCCCGAACACGGCCGCTGGCCGGCGTGGCGCTCCGCGCCGGCGGCGGACGACGTCGAGCGGGCGGCGGAGGTGATCGCGGCGGCGCGGCGGCCGGTGTTCCTGGTCGGCGGCGGCGTGATCGCGGCCGGCGCCTGCGAGGCGTTGCAGCGGCTCGCCGAACGGCTCGACGCGCCGGTCTCGACCACCGTCTCCGGCAAGGGGGCGATCGCCGAGACCCATCCGCTCGCCGCCGGCGTGGTCGGCTCGAACGGCGGCGTCCTCGCCACCCGGGCGGTGATCGACGCCGCCGACGTGGTGGTGATCGTCGCCTGCCGGGCCGGGTCGACCTCGACCGAGCATTGGCGGCACCCCGGACCGGGCGCGAAGATCGTCCATCTCGACGTCGATCCGCAGGCGATCGCGGTCAACTACCCGACCGAGGTGGCGCTGGTCGGCGACGCCAAGCTCGGGCTCGAAGCGCTCGAAGCGGCGCTCGCCGAGCGGCTGAAGGGCGCGCCGGAGCGCGGCGGGGCCGGACGCGCCGCGGTGACGGAAGCGAAGCTCGCGAAATGGTCGGCGTTCCGGACGCTGGCGACGTCCGACGCGCGGCCGATCCGGCCGGAACGGCTGATCGCCGAGCTGCGAGCCGCGCTGCCGGCCGATGCGGTCGTCGTCGCCGATCCGGGCACGCCCTGCCCCTATGTCTCGGCCTATTTCGAACTGCCGCTCGCAGGGCGACATTTCGTCACCAACCGAGCGCACGGGGCGCTCGGCTATGCGATGTCGGCGGCGGTCGGGGTCTCCTTCGCCCGGCCCGACGTCCGAGTCGCGGCGATCATGGGCGACGGCAGCTTCGGCTTCACCGTCGGCGAACTGGAGACGATCGTGCGCAACGCCGTGCCGATCCTGATGGTCGTCGTCTCCAACGCCGTGTTCGGTTGGATCAAGGCGAGCCAGAAGGCGGGGTACGGCGAGCGCTATTTCTCGGTCGACTTCCGCGAGACCGACCATGCCGCGATCGCGGCGGCCTATGGCGTCAAGTCGTTCCGGGTCGAGGACCCGCGGGCGCTGGCGGCGACCTTCGCCGAGGCGCTCGCCCACGACGGACCGACGCTGGTCGACGTGGTCTGTCAGCCGTTGCAGGAGGCGGCCGCGCCGGTCAGCCAGTGGATGGGCTGAGCCCTGTCTGATCTTCGGCGCGGCGCAGGGCGGCGGCGAAGAGGATCGCTTCCGCCGCCGTCCATCCGACCGCGGCGACCGTGAACCACGCGAGCGTCGGCGACGCCGCGGCGGCGAAGCGCAGGACGAGCGTCGCGGCGAGGACGGCGACGCCGAGATCGGCGGCATGATCACGGACGAGCGGCCGGCCGGAGTGGCGGCGCACGACGCTCGCCTGAACGGCGAAACACATCACCCCGAAGACGCCGACCGCGAAGGCGTGGATCGCCGCGTCGCGCCAGCCCGGTCCCGCATCGAGCGCGACGAGGGCGAGGCCGAGGAAGCCGAGCGGCAGGCCGGCGTAGCCGACGTGCAGGGCCAGGATCGACGGACGGCGCAGGCTGGTCCAGCCCTGCCAGCGGACCAGACGGGCGAGATGGAGCGCGGCGGCGGCGAGGTCGAGGGCCGCGACGAGCGGGCCGGCGACGTCGACGACCCAGGCGGCGAGCGCGCAGGCGGTCGCGACGGCGGTCGCGATCTCCAGCCGGCACGGCGCGGCGACGTCGAGGACGCGGTTCTCTGTCAGCGCCAGATGGCGGGTCAGGGCCGGCGCGACGCGGCCGCCCATCACCGCGGCGATCGCCAGCATCGCCGAAAACCCGAGCCGCAGCATCGGTTCGGCGAAACGATCGGAACCGATCAGGAAGGCCGCGTCGGCGAACGCGGCGAGGCCGAGCAGGCCGACCAGCGCGACGTCGCGCCGATCGTCGGCCGCGAGGATGCGGCGGCCGGCGACGAACGCCAACACGAGGAGGAACAGCGGCGAGGCGAAGAGCCCCGCGCCGCTCGGATCGAGGAGCGCGGCGAGGCGCGCGACGGCCCACAGCGCGGCGAGCGCCGAGACCGGTCCCGGCGCGATCGGCGCGCAGCCGGTCCAGCGCGGCAGGGCGGTCAGGAGAACGCCGGCGAAGGCGGCGAAGACGTGGCCCCACAGCATCTCGTGGGCATGCCAGACGAAGAGCGGCAGACCGCTCGGCGGCGACCAGCGCCCGTCGAGACCGAGCACGGTGAGAGCGACGGTCGTCGCCCCGGCGAGCGAGGCGGCCGGAAAGAACACCCGCCACGGCGGCAGCCGGGCCGGCGGCGGCCTCACGACGGCGATCCGTCGCCGTTCCACTCGGGGGTGAGCGGCGCGATCGGCAGGCGCAGCAGATCGACGGCGCGCGCCGCCATGTGATCGACCATCTCGGCGACGGTGGTCGGGTTGCGATAGAAGGCCGGGGCCAAGGGCGCGACGATCGCGCCGTATTCGGCGACCGCCGTCATGGCGCGCAGATGGCCGAGGTGGAGCGGGCTCTCGCGGGCGAGCAGCACCAGCGGCCGGCGCTCCTTCAGGTGGACGTCGGCGGCGCGGATCAGGAGATCGGTCGCAAGCGTCGCGGCGATCGCGCCGACGACCCGCATCGAACAGGGCGCGACGATCATGCCGGCGGTCGCAAACGAGCCGGAGGCGAGGGCCGCGCCGACGTCGTCGATCGCGTGGCGGCGATGGACGAGCGCCTCGAGCCGGGCGAGGCCGTCCGGCCCAAGCTCGTGGGCGACGGTGCGTTCGCCGGCCGCGGTCACCACGAGATGGGTCTCGACGGGCAGGCGGGCGAGATGCTCGGCGATCGCCAGCGCCACCGGCGCGCCGGAAGCGCCGGAGACGGCGAGGACGACGCGGGGGAGCGGGCGATCGGTCACGGCTTCGTCTCCAGCGGGGGGAGACCGAGTTTCTCCCAGATCGCGTCGACGCGGGCGGAGGTCTCGGCGTCGACCCCGAGCACCCTACCCCATTCGCGGGTCGTCTCCGACCCGATCTTGGTGGTGGCGTCGAGGCCGAGCTTGCCGCCGAGGCCGGGCTCGGGCGAGGCGAAGTCGAGATAGTCGATCGGGGTGCGATCGACCAGCATGACGTCGCGCGAGGCGTCGGCGCGGGTCGAGACGGCCCACATCACGTCCTTCCAGTCGCGCACGTCGACGTCGCGATCGACGACGATGACGAACTTGGTCATCTGGAACTGCGGCAGCATCGACCAGACGCCCATCATCACCCGGCGCGCCTGACCGGGATAGCGCTTGTCGATCGCCACCACCGCGATCCGATAGGAACAGGCCTCCGGCGGCAGCCAGAAGTCGACGACTTCGGGAAACTGCTTCTTCAGGATCGGCAGGAACAGCCGGTTCATCGCCTCGCCGAGGCGCGAGGGCTCGTCCGGCGGGCGGCCGGTGTAGGTGGAGAGCCAGACCGCCTCGCGGCGCGAGGTCACCGTCGTCACCTCGACGACGGGGAAGCGCTCGACCGAATTCCAATAGCCGGTGTGGTCGCCGTAGGGGCCCTCCGGCAGGGTCTCGTCGGGCGAGACCCTGCCCTCCAGCACGAATTCGGCCTCGGCCGGGACCATCAGCGGCACTTCGCGACAGCGCGTCAGACGCGGCCGGCGACCGGCGAGGAGACCGGAGAAATGCAGTTCGGAGAGGTTTTCCGGCAGCGGCATGACGGCGGCGAGCAGGGTCGCCGGATCGGCCCCGACGACGACGGCGATCGGCATCTTCTCGCCGCGCGCCGCCCAGGCCCGGTGATGGGCCGCGCCGCCGCGGTTGGCGAGCCAGCGGGCGATCAGCCGGTTCTTGCCGGCGACCTGCATGCGATAGACGCCGACGTTGTAGCGGCTGGTCGAGGTCGCGTCCGGCGGCCGGGTGACGACGAGGCCCCAGGTGACGAGCGGGGCGGGCTCGCCCGGCCAGCAGGTCTGGATCGGCAGGCGACCGAGATCGACGTCGTCGCCGGTGACGACGCGGTCGTGGACCGGCGCGCGGAAGACCCGGCGCGGACGGGTCGCGAGCGCGGCGCGCAGCAGCGGCAGTTTCGAAAGCGCGTCGGCGACGCCTTCCGGCGGGGTCGGATCGCGCAGGGCGGCGAGCTCCTCGCCCAATCCGTCGAGGCCCTCGGGCTCGATGCCGAAGCCGAGCGCGACGCGCTCGACCGTTCCGAAGAGATTGACCACCACCGGGGTCGGCGAGATCGAGCCGTCCGGCAGCACCGGCTTCTCGAAGAGCAGCGCCGGGCCGCCGTTCGCGAGCACGCGCCGATGGATCTCGGCCATGTCGAGCGTGGTGGCGACCGGTTCGGCGATGCGGGCGAGGAGGCCGCGCCCTTCGAGGAAGGCGAGAAACGCGGGCAGATCGGAGAAGAGCGGCAGATCGCGGTGCGGCACGGGCGGTACTCGGGTGGGCGGGATGAAATCCTAGTATCGACGAAAGGCGAATGGTTTGACCGGCATCAAACCACGAACCGTCGACGGCGGCCCCATCCCCTGCGAAGGGGAGCCGCGTGTCGAGCGGCTTCACGAAAGCGTCGTCGACCTGTTATTCGACTGCGGCGGGCCCGGCTCCGACGACTCGTCGCACCCGGCTCCAGGAGGGCTGCATGGCCGAGATCTCTGACATCGCCGTGATCGGCGGCGGCATCAACGGGTGCGGCATCGCGCGCGACGCGGCCGGGCGCGGCTATTCGGTCCACCTCTGCGAGATGGGCGATCTCGGCGGCGCGACCTCCTCGGCCTCGACCAAGCTGATCCACGGCGGCCTGCGCTATCTCGAGTACTACGAGTTCCGGTTGGTGCGCGAATCGCTCGAGGAGCGCGAGATCCTGTGGCGGATGGCGCCGCATCTGGTCGAGCCGCTGCGCTTCGTGCTGCCGCATCACCGCGGCCTCCGGCCGGCCTGGATGCTCAGGCTCGGGCTCTTCCTCTACGACCACATCGGCGGACGGAAGTTGCTGGCGCCGACGAAGACGCTCGATCTTTCCCGCGACCCGGCCGGCGAGCCGCTGAAGCCGGGCCTGTTCCGGCTCGGCTTCGAATATTCCGACTGTCGGGTCGACGACGCCCGCCTGGTCGTCGCCACGGCGCGCGACGCGGCGGCGCGCGGCGCGACGATCTCGACGCGGACGAAGCTCGTCGACGCCTGGCGCTCGCTCGAGGGCTGGCGGCTGGAGCTCGAGAACGTGCGCGACGGCTCGCGCCGAACGATCGGCGCGCGGATGGTGGTCGACGCGGCCGGCCCCTGGGTCGGCGACGTGTTGACCGAGCGCCTGCACGCGCGGCCACGCGCCGGGGTCCGTCTGGTGCAGGGGTCGCACGTGGTGACGCGCCGGCTCTTCGACCACGATCGCTGCTACATCTTCCAGAACGCCGACGGGCGGGTGATCTTCGCCATCCCCTACGCCGGCGACTTCACTCTGATCGGCACCACGGACCGCGACTACGTCGGCGATCCGGCCGACGTCCACGCGAGCGAGGCGGAGATCGACTATCTCCTGGCCGCGGCCGGCGACCATTTCCGCAAGCCGATCGACCGCGACGACGTGGCGTGGAGCTATTCCGGCGTGCGGCCGCTCTACGACGACGGGGCGAGCGAAGCGCGGGCCGCCACCCGCGACTACGTCTTCGAGACCGACGACGCGGTCGCCACCGCGCCGCTCGTCGCCGTCTACGGCGGCAAGCTCACCACCTATCGCCGGCTCGCCGAAGCGGCGATGGACGAGATCGAAAGGCGGCTCGGACGACGCGGCGAGGCCTGGACCGAGACCGCGCCCCTGCCCGGCGGCGATTTCGCGATCGCCGACCGCGACCGGCTGATCGCCGACCTCGCCGCCGCCCATCCCGAGATCGCCGACGAGGCGCGCCGGCTGATCGGGGCCTATGGCGCGGACGCGGCGAAGATCTTCGCCGACGGCGCGGGTCGGCGGATCGGGGCGCATCTGAGCGAGGCGGAGATCGCCTGGATGATGCGCGAGGAATGGGCGGAGACGGCCGACGACGTGCTCTGGCGGCGCTCCAAGCTCGGCCTGCGGACCTCGACGGAGGAGCGCGCGGCGCTCGAGATCCACATGGCGGCGCGGCGGGCCGGCGGCGGCTGATCGGCCGCGTCCGAGGAGACTCGACGCGGGGCGAGGCGGCCGGCATGTTCGGTCGCGTCCGCCACGCCTCCGACCTCGCAGGGACGACGACCATGGCCACGCATCTCCTCGCCGTCGATCAGGGCACCACCTCGACCCGCAGCATCGTGTTTCGCGCCGACCTGTCGATCGCCGCCATGGCGCAGGAGGAGATCCCGCAGCGCTATCCGGCGTCCGGATGGGTCGAGCACGATCCGGAGGATCTGTGGCGCACCACCGTCTCGACGCTCCGGGCGGCGATGGCGAAGGCGGGGATCGCGGCGGCGGACGTCGCCGGGCTCGGCATCACCAACCAACGCGAGACGACGATCGTCTGGGAACGGTCGACCGGCCGGGCGATCCATCCGGCGATCGTCTGGCAGGACCGGCGCACCGCCGACGCCTGCGAACGGCTCGAGGCGGACGGCGTCGAACCGCTCGTCGCCGAGCGGACCGGCCTCCGGCTCGACCCCTATTTCTCTGCGACCAAGATCGCGCGGATCCTCGACGAGGTTCCCGGCGCGCGGGCGCGGGCGGAGGCGGGCGACCTCGCCTTCGGCACGGTCGACTGCTTTCTCCTGTGGCGGCTGACCGGCGGCGCGGTCCACGCCACCGACGCCACCAATGCGGCGCGCACGGCGCTCTTCGACATCCGCCGCGGCGTCTGGGACGAAGATCTCTGCCGGCTGTTCCGGGTTCCCATGGCGATCCTGCCGGAGGTGCGCGACTGCGCCGCCCCCTTCGGCGCGACGATCTCCGATGTCCTCGATCGGCCGGTGGCGATCCTCGGCATGGCCGGCGACCAGCAGGCGGCGACGATCGGGCAGGCGTGTTTCCGGCCCGGGATGGCCAAATCGACCTACGGCACGGGCGCGTTCCTGCTGATCAACACCGGCGAGACGATGGTCGCCTCGCAGAACCGGCTGTTGACCACCCTCGCCTATCAGTTCGGCGGCCGGCGCGCCTATGCGCTCGAAGGCTCGATCTTCGTCGCAGGGGCGGCGGTGCAGTGGCTGCGCGACGGTCTCGGCGTCATCTCGACCGCGGCGGAAGCGGGAGCGCTCGCCGCCACCGCCGATCCGACCGAGGCGGTCTATCTGGTCCCCGCCTTCGTCGGGCTCGGCGCGCCGCATTGGAACACGCAGGCGCGCGGCTCGATCCACGGGCTCGGACGCGGCTCGGGTCGGCGCGAGATCGCGCGGGCGGCGCTGGAGAGCGTCGGCTACCAGACCCGCGATCTGGTCGAGGCGATGCGGCGCGACTGGTCCGGCCTCGCCGACACGGTGCTCCGGGTCGACGGCGGCATGGTCGCCTCGGACTGGACGATGCAGTTCCTCGCAGACATCCTCGACGCGCCGGTCGATCGGCCCGAGGTCCTGGAGACGACGTCGCTGGGGGCGGCCTATCTCGCCGGCTTCGCCGCCGGCGTGTTGCCCGACCCGGACGCCTTCGCGGCCGCCTGGAGGCTCGAACGCCGCTTCGCGCCGCAGATGGACGCCGCCACTCGGGCGCGGAAATACGCCGGATGGGCGCGGGCGGTCGAGCGGACGCTCTGACGGTCCGCGCCGGGCTGCGTTTCAGCCGCCGACGGCGCGCACCACCGTCACCAGGACCGCGGCGAAGATCGCCGAGGTGATGACGCCGGAGATGTTGGCGCCGAGGGCGTGCGGCATGACGATCGAATGCGGATTGGCGGCCGAGACCAGTTTCTGCGCCACCTTGGCCGTCGTCGGCACGCAGGACACTGCGGCGATGCCGATCACCGGATTGTATTTGCCGCCGGACAGGAAATAGAGGACGTAGCCGCCCATCAACCCGCCGATCGCCGAGAAGGTCAGCGCCAGGATGCCGAGGACGAGCAGGATCAGCACCTTCGAATCGAGGATGGTGCCGGCTTCGCAGAGCACGCCGAGCACGAGGCCGAGGAAGAAGGTCGCGCCGTAGAGGATCTGGTTGGAGAAGAGCTCATAGAAGTATTTGAGCCCGGCCTCGCGCGACACCACGCCGATGAACAGCGACAGGAACAGCGGCGCGGCGACGGGGAAGAGCAGCGACAGCACCACGCAGGCGACCACCGCGAAGACCATCTTCTGGCCGGCCGTGACGGTCGGCGTCGGCTCGGGCGGCATCTCGATGGCGCGGATCCGCTTGGGCACCAGGGCCTTCACGATGTAGGGATAGCCGCCGTAGGTGAGGCCCAGATAGAGATAGCCGACCACGGTGATCGGCACGAAGATCTCGGGCGCCAGCACCAGCGACGCGAACAGCACCATCGGGCCGTCGGCGCCGCCGATGGTGGCGGTGGCGGCGGCCTGATTGAGCGGCAGGCCCATGACGACGCCGAGCGGGAAGGTCACCAGCGTGCCGAGTTCGGCGCAGACCGCCAGGAACATCGAGCGGAACGGCCGCGCCATGACGTAGCCGACGTCGAGCAGCGTGCCGATGCCGAGGAAGACCAGACAGGCGATCAGACCGTTCGAGAACATCAGCGAATAGATCGGCTGCAGCCAGTCGATCTGCAGCTGGGTCATCACCTGATCGTTGGTGGTGGCGAGCGGATCGAGGAAGAGCGTGCCGTGACGACCGCCGGCGAAGGTCAGGACGCCGGCGTTGACGGTGGCCATGCCGAGACCCATCGGGATCATCAGGAGCGCCTCGAGGACGCCCTTGTAGCCGAGATAGATCAGCAGGAAGCCGAGCAGCATCAATACGATCCGGCCGATCATCAGATACGGCGCGGAGTGGACCAGCGTGGCGACGCCCTGGAAGAGGTCGAGAAACGAGATGTCCGGCACGTCGGGCCTCCTTGGCGGCGCTCGCCGTCGAAACGACGGCGAGGCGGCGGGCGTTCAGCGATCGTGATGGGGGTGATGCGAGCCGTGATGGCGTTGGCGGACCTCCCCGGTCCAGCCCCCGGCGGAGGGCGTTTCGCCGATCCAGACGATGCGATGGCCGCCGGCGACCGTCTGGACGGCGGCGGCGATCACCGCGACCACCGCCGGATCGAGACCGGCCTCGACGATCGGCGCGGGCGGCGATGCGGCCGCGACCGGCCGCGGCGCCGGCGCGGCGGACCGCGAAGCGCGGGCGAGACCGGCGACGAGCGCGGCGATCAGCACCGCGGTCGCCACGGCGATCACGGCCATCAGCGCATAGGAGAACAGTGCCAGACTCACGGCGGTCGACGCCTGGGCGGTCATGTCCGATGGTCCCCCCTCGGGATTCGGGTGCGGCGTCGATCGCCTCGGCCGACGCCATGCGTCGAAGCGACGCGACACCCCGACTTGGCGGCCAATCTAGCCGGGGGGGGAGGCCCCACAAGTCGGAACTCTCCCGATCCCGGATCCGCCCCGCACCGCGCCGGCGCGTTCTCCCTCGGACGAAACTCTGTAATTTCAATCGACTGGCCGAGACACGCCGAAGCGTCCGGAGAACGGCGGATCGGGAATGTTACGCAATGCATGCCCGCCATGCGACCTTAGTCGAGGAGAACTCCCATCAGGGCTGGACCGGAGAGAACCGGCGCGTCGGCGCGACTATCATTTCGGCCATGCATCGTCCGCTTGCCCCGACCTCTCGCGATGTCCGGCGGCGCGGCTTCGAGGAGGAGGCTCGGACCCCACATGGCGCTCTCTCGCGAACGTCTCGACGACCTCAGGCGTCGTCGCGACGCGGTACTTTCCGGCGGCGGCCTCGACAAACTGGAGGCGCGTCGCGCCAAAGGGCTGATGACCGCCCGCGACCGCCTCGACCATCTCTTCCAGGAAGGCACCTTCCAGGAGATCGGCACGCACGCCCGGCACACCGCCCGCGCCTTCGGCATGGAGGCGAAGGAACTGCCCGCCGACGGCGTGGTGGTGGGCACCGGCTATGTCGGCGGCCGGCTCGTCGCCGCCTTCGCGCAGGACTTCACGGTGGCGGCCGGCACGCTCGGCAAGCGCCACGCCGAGAAGATCGTGGCGGTGCAGGAAGCGGCGGTGAAGCTCGGCGCGCCGGTGATCGCCTTCAAGGATTCGGGCGGCGCGCGCATCCAGGAGGGCGTCGACGCCCTCTCCGGCTACGGCAAGGTGTTCTATCAGAACGTCCTTCTGTCCGGCGTGGTGCCGCAGATCGCGGTGATCTGCGGGCCTTGCGCCGGCGGCGCGGCCTATTCGCCGGCGCTGATGGACTTCGTGATCATGACGCGGACCAACGCCGCGATGTTCATCACCGGTCCGGAAGTGATCAAGGCGGTGACCGGGCGCACGGTGTCGATGGAGGAGGTCGGCGGCGCCGACATGCACGCCGCCGTCTCCGGCAACGTCCATTTCCTGGCCGAAGACGACGGCGACGCGATCCGCATCGTCCAGCGCCTGCTCTCCTATCTGCCGTCCAACAACACCGAGGATCCGCCGCATCGCCCCTCCGCGGCGATCGACTTCCTCGAAGACGAGGGCATGCGCGACCTCCTCCCCGACGATCCGTCGCGGGCGATGGACATGCGCCTGGTGATAGAGCGGCTGGTCGACACCGGCGAATTCCTCGAGGTGCATCGCTCCTTCGCCGAGAACATCATCGTCGGCTTCGGCCGGATCGAGGGCACGGTGGTCGGCATCGTCGCCAACCAGCCGATGGTGCGCTCCGGCGCGCTCGACATGGACGCTTCCGACAAGTCGGCGCGCTTCATCCGCTTCTGCAACACCTTCAACATCCCGCTCGTCACGCTGGTCGACGTGCCCGGCTTCCTGCCGGGGATCGAACAGGAGCGCGGCGGCATCATCCGGCACGGCGCGAAGATGCTGTTCGCCTATGCGTCGTCGACGGTGCCGAAGATCACCATCATCCTGCGCAAGGCCTACGGCGGCTCCTATCTCGCCATGTGCAGCCAGGAGATGGGGGCGGACTTCGTCTTCGCCTGGCCGAGCGCGGAAATCGCGGTGATGGGCGCGGAAGGGGCGATCAAGATCCTCTACAACCGCGAGATCAAGGCGGCGGAGGACCCGAAGGCGCTCTCCGCCGAGCTCGCCGCCGGCTATCGCGCCGAATTCGCCTCGCCGTACATGTCGGCCGGGGCCGGCTACATCACCGACGTGATCGATCCGGCGGTCACCCGCTCGACGATCGCGCTCAGTCTGCGCAAGGCGCTGTCGAAGCGCGAATTCCGGCCGCCGAAGAAGCACGGCAACATCCCACTGTGAGGCAGGACCGCCGCAGGCGGCGAACCACCCGCGACGAGTTCGACGAGGGGCTCCCATGCAGAAGAGATTTCGCATCAGCGTCGATGGACGCAGCTACGACGTGATGGTGGAGGAGGTGCCGCTCGACGGCGCCGCCACCGCGCCGGTGACGCCGGCCGTCGCCCAGGCGGTCGCGCAGGCCGTCGCCGCGCCGCCGCAGGCGGCCGCTTCGGCGATTCCGGCCGGCGAAGGCGCGCTCACCGCGCCGCTCTCCGGCGTGATCGATTCCGTCGCCGTGCAGGTGGGACAACGCGTCGCGGTCGGCGACGTGATCCTCGTCGTCGAGGCGATGAAGATGAAGACCGAGATCGTCGCCCGCAACGAGGGCGTCGTCACCGCCATTCCGGTCGCCGCCGGCCAGCCGGTCGAGGCCGGCGCGGTCCTGGCCGTGATCTCCTGAAGCGCCGGCGTCCCGCTCCTCTTTCCGGCGCTTTCGCCTCGCCCGCGCGTCCTGCGACGCGCGGGCGGAGCCGTTCGGACCGGCTGCGTCACAAAACCGTAGCCCGAACCCCCTAATCGTCTTCCTCGAAATCGATCAATCGATCGGCCCGCGGCGGTCGAACGGATCGGCGTGCGCGCGTCGCATCGCCGAGGGGAGACATGCATGCTCACGATCGAGCGTTTGACCCGCCGATTCGGCGACTTCGTGGCCGTCGACGGCATCGACCTCGAGATTCCGACCGGCCAGATGGTCGGCGTGATCGGCCGCTCCGGCGCTGGCAAGTCGACCCTGCTCAGGATGATCGATCGCCTGATCGAGCCGACGTCGGGGACGATCCGCTTCGAGGGTCGCGACGTGACGACGCTGAAGGGCGCGTCGCTCAGGCACTGGCGGCGCGATTGCGCGATGGTGTTCCAGCAGTTCGCGCTGGTCGATCGGCTCGACGTGCTGACCAACGTGATGATGGGTCGGCTCGACCACATGTCGGCGTGGCGTTCGATGGCGAAGCTGTGGACGGCCGACGACAAGGCGATCGCGCTCTCCGCGCTCGAGCTGTTCGACATCGGCAATCTCGCCGCCAAGCGGGCGGTGGATCTGTCCGGCGGCCAGCAGCAGCGCGTGGCGATCGCCCGCGCCCTGGTGCAGGAGCCGCGCGTCATCCTCGCCGACGAGCCGATCGCCTCGCTCGACCCACGCAACACCAAGCTGGTCATGGACGCGCTGCTCCGGGTCAACCGCGACTTCGGCATTACCGTGCTGACCAATCTCCATTCGATCGATCTGGCCAAGCGCTACTGCGATCGTCTGATCGGCATGCGCGCCGGCCAAGTGGTCTTCGACGGCGCCCCGGCGCAGCTCACCGACGCGGTGGTGCGCGACCTCTACGGGCTCGAGGCGGCCGACGTCATCGAGATCCCGACGGTCGACGACCCGACCCCGGACGAGATCCGCGCCGCCTGGGACGACGCCCACGCCCGCGAGCCGGTCTGACCCTTCTTCCGCCTTCCACCCATCCGGCCGGGGGACAGCAACCACCGGCGGAACCCTCGAGAGGAGCAATCCCCATGATCGATCGTCGTTCCGTGCTCGGCCTCGCCGCCGCGGCCGTCGCCTTCTCCGCCACCGCGGCCTTCGCCGAGGACTGGAAGGCCAAGTATCCCGAGCTCGTCTTCGCCGTCGTTCCGGCCGAGAACGCCGCCGGCGTGACCGAGCGTTGGACGCCCTTCGTCGAGTACCTCTCCAAGGCCATCGGCGCCAAGGTGACGCTGCGCGTCGCCCAGGATTACGCCGGCGTCATCGAAGGCCAGAAGGCGGGCAACATCCACATCGCCTACTACGGCCCGGCCTCCTATTCGCGCGCGACCGTGGTCGGCGCCAAGATCGAGCCCTTCGCGATCGACGTGAACGGCGACGGCACCAAGGGCTACTACTCCGTCTTCTACGTGAAGAAGGACAGCCCCTATCAGAAGATCGAAGACCTGAAGGGCAAGAACCTCGGCCTCGTCGACCCGAACTCGACCTCCGGCTTCAACATGCCGAAGTACGCGCTGTCCAAGATGGGCATCGATCCGGACACCTTCTTCTCGAAGGTCGTCGCCACCGGCTCCCACGAGAACGCCGTGATCGCGCTCTCTCAGGGCACCGTCGACGTCGCCGCCAACTGGTGGAACTCGGACGACGACTCCAACCTGACCCGCATGGTCAACAAGAAGATGGTGCCGTCGAAGGAAGACTTCCGCATCATCTACAAGTCGCCGCTGATCATCAACTCGCCCTACGCCTATCTCGCCGACCTGCCGGCGGATCTGAAGAAGGCGATCTCCACCGCCTTCTACGATGCCGCGAAGAATGCGCCGGAGGCTTTCGCGAAGCTCTCGGACGGCAAGAACAAGCCGTGGGAGCCGATCGACGACAAGTCCTATGACGACACCCGCGCGCTGATCAAGTACGTCGACGACCTGCGCAAGAAGAAGAGCTGAGGCTCGACCGGGGCTCGGCCGGTCCGAGCCCCCTCTCCTTCCGGCCCGCCGTGATCGCGGCGGGCCGCCTGCTCTCTCGGCGCGTCGAGCGCCCTCCGGGACCGCGCGATGCCGACGACCATCTCCCGCCTTTCCGACGACCGTCTCGCGCCGCTCGCGCGCGACTACGCCGACGCGATGCGGATGCGCCGCAATCAGACCCTGATCGGGGCGGGCGTCCTTCTGGTGACGATCGTCGCGGCGGGCTTCGTCGCCGAGGTCGATCTGGCGAAGTTCTTCGGCCACATCGACTCGGTCGGCAGCTATCTCGACCGCCTCGTCCATTTCGACGGCGGCGACTACGCCGGCCAGATCGTGCTCTCCCATCCGGGCGAGTGGATGTGGGGGCTGAAGCGCTGGGGCCGCCTGCTGTTGGAGACGATCATGATGGCCTACGCCGGCACGCTTCTCGGCGCGCTCGGCGGCTTCGTCTTCTCCTTCTTCGCGGCGCGCAATCTGGCGCGCTCGCCCAGGACGCGTTGGATCGCGGCGCGGTTCCTCGAATTCTGCCGGACCGTGCCGGACCTCGTGTTCGCGCTGATCTTCGTCTACGCCTTCGGCCTCGGCGCGATGCCGGGCGTGCTCGCCATCGCCATCCACACCCAGGGCGCGCTCGGCAAGCTCTTCACCGAAGTCGTCGAGAACGCCGACATGCGGCCGGTCGAGGGCACCACCGCGGCCGGAGCCTCCTGGACGCAGACCATCCGCTTCGCGATCCTGCCGCAGATCCTGTCGAATTTCGCCAGCTACACGCTGCTGCGCTTCGAGGTGAACGTGCGCGGCGCGGCGGTGATGGGCTTCGTCGGGGCCGGCGGCATCGGCGTCGATCTGATGGAGGCGATCCGCAAGTTCTATTACGCCGACGTCTCGGCGATGCTGGTGCTGATCATCGCCACGGTGATGGCGATCGACTATCTGACCGAGATGCTGCGCCATCGGCTGATCGGCGGGAGGACCGCGTGATGGGCGAGACCACTTTCGGACAGGCCGACGAGTTGATCGGCGGCGCCCGCCGCATCCGCGCCGCGCTCGGCCCGGCGGCGCTGGCCAACCGGCCGGCGCTGGAAAAGCGTTACCCGGAGATCTTCGGAGGTTCGCGCGCGCGCCGGGCGGCGACGATCGGCGTGTTCGTCGGGCTTCTCGCCGGGCTGATCCTGGCCATCCACGTGCTCGACTTCTCGTTCGAGCGGATTTGGACGGGGCTCGGTCAGCTCGCCCATTTCGCGACGCTGATGGTTCCGCCGTCGCCGGACACCTGGCCGCGCTTCTGGCTGTTCGTCCATGCGCTCGGCGAGACGCTGGCGATCGCCTTCCTGGGCACGCTCATCGCTGCGATCCTGGCTTTTCCGTTCGGCTTCCTGGCGGCGCGCAACATCGTGCCGGCGCGCGTGTTCCAGCTCCTGACCCGGCGGTTCCTCGACACGATCCGCGGCGTCGACGTGCTGATCTGGGCGCTGATCTGGATCAACGTGGTCGGGCTCGGCCCCTTCGCCGGCGTGCTGGCGATCATGACCTCCGACTTCGGCTCGTTCGGCAAGCTGTTCTCCGAGGCGATCGAGACGGTCGACCAGAAGCCGGTCGAGGGCGTCACGTCGACCGGCGGCTCGTCGCTCGACAAGGTGCGCTTCGCGGTGCTGCCGCAGATCCTGCCGGTGATCGCCGGTCAGGTGCTCTATTTCTTCGAATCGAACGTGCGCTCGGCGACGATCATCGGCATCGTCGGCGCGGGCGGCATCGGCCTGCATCTCTCCGAGGCGATCCGGACGCTCGAATGGCAGCAGGTGTCGTTCCTGGTGCTGATGATCCTGGTGGCGGTGGCGGTGATCGATCAGATCTCGGCGCGGATCCGCTTCGCGGTGATCGGCGAGCGGCGGGTCGAGGCCTGATCCCCCTCAGCCGGCGACCGTCACGCGGACGCGATCGCCGGCGAACCGGGCCCGCGCCCATTGCACGGGAACGCCGTCGAGATCGGAATTGACGCAGTCGATCTCGATCACCGGACGACCGACGGCGATCTCCAGCCGCGCCGCATCGATCTCGTCGGCGACGCGCGCGCCGATCCGGGTCTCGGACCGGACGTAGTCGTCGACGCCGCCGGCGCGGAAGGCGGCGGTGAAGGAGCCGGTCTCCCGGTAGATCTCGGCGACGTCGGGAAACCGATCGGCCGGCACCGCCGACAGGGCCCAGGAGATCGGCACGCCGTCGGCGCGGCGCAGGGTCTCGAGCCGAACGATCTCGCCGCCCTCCGGCAGCCGCAGCGCCTCGGCGATCTTCCGCGTCGCCGGCTCGACGCGCACGGCGAGGAGTTCGCCCGACGGTTCGCGCGCCTGGGCGACGACGATGTCGGAGAATCGCGTGCGGGTGGCGATCGGATAGGTCAGCGGCGCGCGTTCGACATAGGTGCCGGAGCCCTGGACGGCGCGGACGAGGCCGCGTTCGGCGAGGTCGCGCAGGGCCTGACGGACGGTGTGGCGATTGACCGAAAAGCGCAGCGCCAGCTCGGCCTCGGTCGGCAGACGGGCGCCGGCCGGCCATTCGCCCGAGGCGATGCCGGCCTCGACGATCTCGGCGAGCTGACGCCAAACCGCGATGCCACGCCCGCGCGCCAATTCCGTCTTGTCCGGCTCGATCGACAGCATCGTCGTCTCCCTTCCCTGCCGTCATCGCATGTTCGCGAAGCCGAGCGAAGCCGAAATTCGCTGGACAGCGTCATGAAAGTATAATCATCTAGATCTATATACAAATCAGATCGACCAATCGGAGCCGTCGCGATGACCGAAACGCCGCCCTCCCCGTCGCCGGACGCCGGTCCGGACGACCGCCGCGCCGTGATGACGCTGGCCGCAGCCGCCACCGGAGAGGAGCTCGCCGCAGTCCGGGCGCTGGCGCCGGCCGGCGTCACCGACCTGCGCGCGCCGGAGACCGGGCTCGTGATGGTGCGCGGCCGGATGGGCGGCGACGGCGCTCCGTTCAACCTCGGCGAGGCGACGGTGACGCGCGCCGCCGTTCGCCTGCCCTCCGGGACGACCGGTTTCGGGCATCTCCTCGGCCGCGACCGGGCGCGGGCGCGCGACGCGGCGATCCTCGACGCGCTGTGGGTCGAGGGACGGGCGCGCGATCGCCTCGAAATCGACGTTCTGTCGCCGATCCGCCGCCGCCTCGACGCCGAGAGCGCCAAGCTCGCCGCGGAGACCGGGGCGACCCGCGTCGACTTCTTCACCCTGGTTCGGGGAGACGACTGATGCCGACCGACATCGCTCCGGGCTTCGTCGATCCCGTCCACGAGTCTCAGACGACCTTCCGCGCCGTGCTCGACGCGCTCGCCGAGCCGGGCACGATTCGTCCGATCGCCGGCGTCGCCACCGCGCCCGCGCCGCTCGCGCCGACCGCCGCCGCTGTCGTGGCGACGCTCTGCGACTTCGAGACGACGGTGTGGCGCGACGAGGCGCTGGCCACACCGGCCGTCGACGCCTGGGTCGCCTTCCACACCGGCGCGCCGCGCGTCGCGGACCCGCGTGAGGCCGGGTTCGCGATCGTCGCGGCGGGCGAGACGGCGCCCGGCTGGGAGACCTTCCGGCTCGGCGCCGACATCGACCCGTCGACCTCGACCACCGTCGTGCTGCAGGTCGCCGGCTTCGGCGAAGGTCGTCGCTACCGGCTCTCCGGTCCCGGCATCGAGACCACCCGCGAGATCGCCATCCTCGGCGCGCCGGCCGATCTGGCGGCGCGCGGCGCGGAAAACCGCGCCCTCTTCCCGCGTGGGATCGACCTGATCCTCGCCTCGCCGACGGCGGTCGTCGGACTGCCGCGCACCACCCGCATCGAGGAGATCGCCTGATGTACGTCTCCGTCAAGGGCGGCGAGGCGGCGATCCGCCGAGCCCACCGCCTGCTCGCCGATCGTCGTCGTGGGTCTCGCGACGTCGCCGAGATCGGCTCCGACCAGATCGCCGAGCAGCTGACGCTGGCCGTCGACCGCGTCATGAACGAGGGCTCTCTGCACGACCGGGCGCTCGCCGCGCTGGCGATCAAGCAGGCGCGCGGCGATCTCGTCGAGGCGGCCTTCCTCGTCCGCGCCTATCGCACCACGCTGCCGCGCTTCGGCGCGTCGCGGCCGATCGACACCGCCGAGATGGTGGTCGAACGGCGCATCTCGGCGACCTACAAGGATCTCCCCGGCGGACAGATCCTCGGGCCGACCTTCGACTATACCCACCGGCTGATCGACTTCGGCCTCGAAGAAGCGAGCGAGACGCCCGGACCGGAGGCGGCCGACGCCCTCCCCGTCACGCCGGGCTCGACGCCGCGCGTCACCGAGCTTCTCGCCCGCGAAGGCCTCGTCGAGGTCGAACCGCGCGGCGAGGACGGCGAGGTCGGCGACCTCACCCGTTCGCCGCTGCGCATCCCGGCGAAGCGCGACGTGCGGCTGCAACAGCTGGCCCGCGGCGACGAGGGCTTCCTTCTGGCGCTCGGCTATTCGACCCAGCGCGGCTTCGGCTCGACCCATCCCTTCGCCGGCGAAATCCGGATCGGCCGGGTCGAGGTCGAATTCGACGTGGCCGAACTGGGGTTCGCCGTGCCGCTCGGCGAGATCACGGTCTCCGAATGCCAGATGATCAACCAGTTCTCCGGTTCGGCCAAGGTCGCGCCGACCTTCACCCGCGGCTACGGCCTCGCCTTCGGCCAGGCCGAACGCAAGGTGATGGCGATGGCGCTGGTCGATCGGGCGCTCAGGACCGAAGAGCTCGGCGGCGAGGTGATCGCGCCGGCGCAGGATCAGGAATTCGTCCTGGCGCACGCCGACAACGTCCAGGCGACCGGCTTCGTCGAGCATCTGAAGCTGCCGCACTACGTCGACTTCCAGGCCGAGCTGGCGCTGGTCCGGGCCATGCGGGCCGAACACGCGGCGCGCGCCGAGGCGGACGCTGCCGACGTCGTCGAAGACCATTTCGAGGAGGCGGCCGAATGAACGCGCCCACCCCCACCCCGGCGACCGGCTACGCCTTCGCCTATCTCGACGAGCAGACCAAGCGGATGATCCGCCGCGCCATCCTGAAGGCGGTGGCGATCCCCGGCCATCAGGTGCCGTTCGCCTCGCGCGACATGCCGATGCCCTATGGCTGGGGCACCGGCGGCATCCAGGTGACGGCGGCGATCCTCGGGCGCTCGGACGTGCTCAAGGTGATCGACCAGGGCGCCGACGACACCACCAACGCGGTGTCGATCCGCGCCTTCTTCCAGAAGACGGCGAGTGTCGCGGTGACGACCAAGACGGCGGAGGCGACCGTCATCCAGACCCGCCACCGCATTCCGGAAAAGCCGCTCACCGCCGGTCAGACCCTGGTCTTCCAGGTGCCGATCCCGGAGCCCCTGCGCTTCCTCGAGCCGCGCGAGACCGAGACGCGGGTGATGCATGCGCTCGCCGACTACGGCCTCATGCACGTCAAGCTCTACGAGGACGTCGCCAAGCACGGGCGGATCGCCAAGACCTACGCCTATCCGGTCGAGGTCGAGGGCCGCTACATGATGGATCCCTCGCCGATCCCGAAGTTCGACAACCCGAAGCTCCACATGAGCCCGGCGCTCCAACTCTTTGGCGCGGGCCGTGAAAAGCGGATCTACGCGCTGCCGCCCTTCACCGCCGTCAAGAGCCTCGACTTCGAGGATCACCCGTTCGAGCGGACCAAGTTCGAGGCTCCTTGCGCGCTGTGCGGGGCGACCGATGCTTATCTCGACGAGGTGGTGACCGACGACCGGGGCGGACGGATGTTCGTCTGTTCCGACACCGACCATTGCGAGGAACGGCGGGCGGCGGGGCATCGCGGCGCGATGCTCGCCGATACGGCCGGCAACGAGGAGAACGTGCGATGAGCGCGTCGCTGATCGAGGCGCGCGGCCTCACCAAATGGTACGGCGACCGGCTCGGCTGCCGCGACGTCTCCTTCGACGTCTGCGAGGGCGAGGTGCTGGCGATCGTCGGTGAATCCGGCTCGGGCAAGTCGACGCTGCTGTCGCTGCTCTCCGGCCAACTGCCGGCGACCTCGGGCGAAGTGCTCTACCGCACCCGCGACGGCGAGGTGCGCGAACTGAGCACGCTCTCCGAGGCCGAACGGCGGTTCCTGTTCCGCACCGACTGGGGCTTCGTCCATCAGGACGCGGCGCAGGGGCTTCGGATGGGCGTTTCGGCCGGCGGCAACGTCGGCGAGCGGCTGATGGCGGTCGGGGCGCGAAACTACGGCAAGATCCGCGCGACGGCGGAGGATTGGCTGGAGCGGGTCGAGATCGATCCGACCCGGATCGACGAGAAGCCGACCGCCTATTCCGGCGGCATGCGCCAGCGGCTGCAGATCGCCCGCAATCTCGTCACCGCGCCGCGCCTCGTCTTCATGGACGAGCCGACCGGCGGGCTCGACGTCTCGGTGCAGGCGCGCCTTCTCGACCTCGTCCGGCGGCTCGTCGCCGACATGGGGCTGGCGGTGATCGTCGTCACCCACGACCTCGCGGTGGCGCGGCTCCTGTCGCACCGGATCATGGTGATGCGGCGGGGGCGGGTGATCGAGGCGGGGCTCACCGACCGCGTCCTCGACGATCCGCGCGAGGCCTATACCCAGCTCCTCGTCTCCTCGATCCTGCAACCGTGAGGCCGGTCATGACCACGAACGAACCGATCCTCGCGGTCGAGGGCGTCGCCAAGTCCTTCGTCATGCATCTGCGCGGCGGGCTGACCCTGCCGGTGGTCGATCACGTCGCCTTCACGGTCTCGGCCGGCGAGTGCGTCGTGCTCGGCGGACCGTCGGGGGCCGGCAAGTCGTCGATCCTGAAGATGGTCTGGGGCAACTACGGCGTCGACGCCGGCTCGATCCGGGTGCGGGACTGCGACGGCGTCGTCGACGTCGCCACCGCGGCGCCCCGCGAGATCCTGGCGCTCAGGCGCTCGACGATGGGCTACGTCAGCCAGTTCCTGCGCGCCGTGCCGCGCGTTTCGACCCTCGACGTGGTGATGGAGCCGGCGCTGGCGCAGGGCCTCGACGAAACGACGGCGCGGGCGCGCGCCGCGGAGCTTCTGGCGCGGCTCAACGTGCCGGAGCGGCTGTGGAGCCTGCCGCCGGCGACCTTCTCGGGCGGCGAGCAGCAGCGCGTCAACATCGCGCGCGGTCTGATCTCTCGGGTCGATCTTCTCCTCCTCGACGAGCCGACCGCCTCGCTCGACGCGGTCAACCGCGCCGTCGTCGTCGATCTGATCGAGGCGAAGAAGGCGGCCGGGGTGGCGATGCTCGGCATCTTCCACGACGCCGACGTGCGCGACCGGGTCGCCAGCCGCATCGTCGACGTCACCAGCTTCTCCTCGCACGAGGCCGCCGCATGACCGATATCGCGAACCCGAAGATCCCGGCCGAGGGCAAGTTCGGCGAAGGCGTGACGCTGCGCGAGGCCGCGATCGGCAAGCATGTCGAACTCGGCGAGCGGGTCTACGTCGAGTATTCGACGATCGGCGACTTCTCCTACGTGATGCACGACTCGTCGGTCGCCGACACGACGATCGGCCGCTTCACCGCGATCGCCGCCTGCGCCCGGATCGGGCCGCCGAACCATCCGCTCGACCGCGCCACCATCCACCGGCTCTCCTACACGCCGGAATATTATTGGCCGGCGCAGACGCGCGACGCCGAGTTCTTCGTGAAACGCCGGGCTGCGCGGGTGACGATCGGCAACGACGTGTGGATCGGCCACGGCGTCACCGTGCTCGCCGGCGTCACCGTCGGCGACGGCGCGGTGATCGCGGCCGGGGCGGTCGTCGCCAAGGACGTTCCGCCCTACACGATCGTCGGCGGCGTCCCCGCCAAACCCTTGCGCCGACGGATGTCGGAAGAACTCGCCGAGCGGATGGTCCGGCTGGCCTGGTGGGACTGGTCACACGACCGTCTCGAAGCGGCCGTAGAGGACTTCAAGACGCTCTCCGTCGACGCCTTTCTCGAGAAGCACGAACGCCCATGAACGCCCATGACGCCCCCTTCGCCGGAGAAACGGCGCCCGAAACCGTCGGATCGATCGCGATCGCCGCGCGCCGGATCGTGCTCGCCGACCGGGTCGTTCCCGGCACCGTCGTCGTCGAGAACGGCGCGATCGTCGCGATCGAAGAGGATCGGATCCTCGCCGAGGCGGTCGACTTCGGCGACGATCTCCTGATCCCCGGCCTCGTCGAACTGCACACCGACCACATCGAGCCGCACTACAGCCCGCGGCCGAAGGTGTTCTGGAACCCGTTCTCGGCCGTCTTCGCCTATGACGCGCAGATCGCCGGAGCCGGCATCACCACCGTCTTCGACAGCCTGCGGGCCGGCACCGACGGCGATCGCCATTCGCTCGGCGCGGGGTTGTTCCTGCTCGGCGAGGCGGTCGACCGGGCCAAGGCGACGGGGATGCTGCGCGCCGACCACCACACGCATCTTCGCTGCGAGATCTGCTCGGTCGACGTGATCGAGCAGACGCGCGAGTATCTCGACCGCTTCGACGTGCGGCTGATGTCGCTGATGGACCACACGCCCGGTCAGCGCCAGTTCCGCGACGAGGCGAAGCTGCGCGACTATTACCGCGGCAAGTCGTCGGGCAAGTCGGAGGCGGATCTCGACGCCTTCTTCGAGCACCGCAAGGACCTGCATCGCCGCTACGCCGCCGACTATCGCCGCATCCTGGTCGATCTCGGCCACGAGCGCGGCATCGCGCTGGCGAGCCACGACGACACCACCGCCGATCACGTCGTCGAATCGCTCGAGCACGGCGTTTCGGTCGCCGAATTCCCGACCACGGTCGAGGCGGCGGCGGCGAGCCACGCGGCCGGCCTCTCCGTGCTGATGGGCGCGCCGAACGTGGTGCGCGGCGGCTCGCATTCGGGCAATGTCTCGGCGATCGAACTGGCGGAGGCCGGCGTCCTCGACATCTTGTCGTCGGACTACGTGCCGGTCAGTCTGATCGAGGGCGCCTTCGGCATCGCCGGGGTCGCCGCCGTCGGCGGTCTTGCCGGCGCGATCCGCACCGTCACCAAGAACCCGGCCGAGGCGACCGGGTTCACCGACCGCGGCGAGATCGCGGTCGCCAAGCGCGGCGATCTCGTCCGCGTCGCCGAATTCGAGGGTCACCCGGTGGTGCGCGAGGTCTATCGGGTCGGACGCAGGGTGTCGTGATGGACGATCGCAGCGAGGCGCTCGAACCCGGCGAGGAGCCCGGCATGGAGGATCTGCCGGGCAGGCTGATCCTGGTGGTCGGGCCGTCGGGGGCGGGCAAGGACACGCTGATCGAGGCCGCGCGGGTGACGCTCGCCGGCGACGGCAGATGGGTGTTCCCGCGCCGGATCGTGACGCGCCCCGCCTCGGAAGCGGAAGACAACATCGAGGCCGACGAGGCCTCGTTCCTCCAGGTGCGCGCCCGTGGCGGCTTCGCCCTCGCCTGGAACGCGCACGGCCACTGGTACGGCGTGCCGGCCTCGATCGACGCCGATCTGGCGCGTGGCGCGCGGGTGGTCGTCAACGTGTCGCGTTCGGTGATCGCCGAGGCGCGGCGGCGCTGGCCGGACGTCACCGTGATCGAGGTGACGGCGCCGACCGACGTGCTCGCCCGGCGGGTCGCGGCGCGGGCGCGGCCGAGCGACGGGGCGGGACCGCAGCGGCTCGCCCGCCGTTTCGAGCCGGGCGACGCGCCGGTCGCCGACGCCACCATCGACAACGGCGGCGAGCTCGACACGGCGATTTCCGCCTTTCTCGACGCCGTCGTCGACGCCTGAGGATCCCGATGAGCCGACCGCGCCTCGCCGTCTATTTCGCCCCTTCGCCGACCTCCCGCCTGTGGCGCGAGGCGAGCCGGATCATCGGTTGGGACGCGGAGGCCGGGGCGCGCCTGCCCTTCCCGAGCGATGCGCCGTGCAGCGATCCGGATTGGGAGGCGCTGACGGTCGATCCGCGCCGTTACGGCTTTCATGCGACGCTGAAGGCGCCGTTCGAACTGGCGGAGGGGACGAGCGAGGCCGATCTGATCGCCGCCGCCGCGACGTTCTCGTCCGAACGCACGCCGTTCTCGATCGATCTCTCGCCGGCGCTGCTCGGCGACTTCGTCGCCTTTAGGCCGGACGTCCCCTCGCCGGCCCTCGACCGGCTGGCCGCGGACTGCGTCGTCGCCTTCGAGCCCTTCCGCGCGCCGCTCGACGCGGCCGAGCGGGCGCGTCGGCTCGGCGCCGATCCGAGCCCGGACAAGATCGAACGGGTCGACCGTTGGGGCTACCCCCACGTCTTCGAGCACTTCCGCTTTCACATGACGCTGACCGGCCGGCTGCCGGAGGCGCGGCGCGAGCCGGTCCGGGCGGCGCTGGCGGCCCTCGTCGGCGATCTCGGACGCAACGTCGCGATCGATCAGATCGCGTTGTTCCGGCAGGAGCGGCGCGACGGGCCGTTCCTGGCGCTGGCGCGTTTCCCCTTCGGCGGCGGCGCGTGAGCCTCAGACGGCGTCGGGATCGCGGCGGTCGTCGAGGGTGATCTGCAGGAAGGCGAGGTCGAGCCAGCGGCCGAACTTGCAGCCGACCTCCGGCATCAGCCCGACCGTCACGAAGCCGAGCTTCTCGTGCAGGCGGATCGAGGCGAGGTTGCCGGCCTCGACGCCGGCGACCATCGCATGTTTGCGCAAGAGACGGGCGCGGGTCAGCAACTCGCGCATCAAGGCCTCGCCGACCCCCTGCCCGCGCGCCGAAGCGGCGACATAGACCGAATGCTCGACCGTGTGGCGATAGCCGTCGAAGGGGCGCCAGTCGCCGAAGGTGGCGTAGCCGGCGACCGCGCCGTCCGCGGCCTCGGCGACGAGGATCGGATAGCCGGCGGCGCGGCGATCGGCCATCCAACGGGCGCGGTTGTCGCGGTCGACGAGCTTCTCGTTCCAGATCGCCGTCGTGTTGGCCACGGCGTCGTTGTAGATCGCGGTGATCCCGTCGAGATCGGCTTCGGTCGCGTCGCGCAGCTGCATCGGCTTCGTCTCCCTGCTCGTCGCCGTCGTGCCCCGGAACCGCGTCGCGGTCAATCGAGGGTGCGGCGGAAACGGGTCAGGGCGATGCCGGCGTAGAGCAGGATGAAGACGACGAGCATCGACCATTCCCAGGCGATCGCCGGCGTCTCCGCCCCCTTCAGCATCACCGCCCGGACGATGCGCAGGAAATGGGTGAGCGGGAAGCATTCGCCGATCGTCTGCGCCCAGCCCGGCATGCCCGAGAAGGGGAACATGAAGCCGGAGAGCATCAGCGACGGCAGGAAGAAGAAGAAGGTCAGCTGCATCGCCTGCATCTGCGTGCGGGCGAAGGTGGAGATGAAATAGCCCATCAGCACCAGCGACAGGACGAAGGTCAGCACGGTGGCGAGAAGGAGGAGGAGCGAGCCGACGAACGGCACGCCGAACAGCGCCTTGGCGGCGACCAGCACCACCACCACCTGGACGCCGCCGACGCCGAGGAAGGGCAGGACCTTGCCGAGCATGATCTCCATCGGCGTCGCCGGCATGGCGAGCAGGTTCTCCATGGTGCCGCGCTCGGTCTCGCGGGTCAGCCCCATGGCGGTCATCATCACCATCGTCATCTGCAGGATGACGCCGAGCAGACCCGGAACGATGTTGTACTGCGAGACGCCTTCCGGGTTGTAGCGACGATGGACGACGATGGAGAGCTGCTTCCGCATCTGCGCGTCCATCTCCGCCGCCTCGCCCTTCTCGCGGGTCAGCGCGTCGCGGGCGACGGTGGAGAGCGCGCCGAGCGCGCCGGAGGCGGCGGCCGGGTCGGTCGCGTCGGCGTCGACGAGAATGCTCGGCTCGTCGCCGCGATCGACGCGCGCGCCGAGATCGGAGGGGATCGTCACCAGGAACACCACCTCGCCGGAGGCGATCAGATGTTCGGCCTCGGCGAGGCTCGCCGGCCGCTGGCGGAACCGGAAATAACCGGAGGTCTCCATCGCCGTGGCGATGGCGCGGGCGTAGTGGCCGCCGTCCATGTCGAGCAGGGCCGAAGGCAGGCCCTTCGGATCCGAATTGATCGCAAAGCCGAACAGCAGGAGCTGCATGATCGGCACGCCCAGCATCATCGCGAAGGTGATGCGGTCGCGCTTCATCTGGATGAATTCCTTGAGCAGCACCGCCAGAAGCCGCGAGCCGGACAGAGACAGATCGATCACGACGCGTCTCCCTTCGCCGGGCCGCCGTTCATGTTGTCTTCGGCGCGCGCCATGAACTGGATGAAGACGTCCTCGAGGCTGGTCTCGCCGCGAGCGAAGACGACGCCGGTCTCGGCCGTCACCGTGGCGAGCGAGGCGGCGAGACTGTCGCCGTCGACGCCGACGACATGCAGGGTCGAGCCGAAGGGGGCGACCTGCTCGACCCCCGGCAGACCGGCGAGGCGACGGGGAAGATCGGCGGGCGCGTCGCGGGCGACGAAGGTGGTCAACCCTGCGCCTGCGACGACCTCGTCGACGGCGCCGGCGGCGATCATCTTGCCATAGGAGATGTAGGCGATGCGGTGGCAGCGCTCGGCCTCGTCCATGTAATGGGTCGAGACCAACACGGTCAGGCCGTCGGCGGCGAGCGCGTGGATCTCGTCCCAGAACTCGCGCCGCGCCTTCGGATCGACGCCGGCGGTCGGCTCGTCGAGGAGCAGCAGGTCGGGCTCGTGCATGATGCAGGCGGCGAGCGCCAGACGTTGTTTCCAGCCGCCCGACAGGGTGCCGGCGAGCTGGTCGCGGCGCGAGGTCAGACCGAGGCCGGCGAGGGTCTTGTCGACGTAGTCGCGACGCGGCGAAAGTTCGTAGAGCCGGGCGACGAAGTCGAGGTTCTCGCCGATGGTCAGATCTTCGTAGAAGGAGAACTTCTGCGTCATGTAGCCGACCCGGCGCTTGATCGCGCGCGCTTCGGTGCGGACGTCGTGGCCGAGCACGGAGCCCGAACCGCCGTCGGGGGTGAGCAGGCCGCAGATCATCCGGATCGTCGTCGTCTTGCCGGAGCCGTTGGGGCCCAGGAAGCCGACGATCTCGCCCTTCTCGATCTCCATCGAGACGCGATCGACGACGGTGCGGTCGCCGAAGCGCTTGGTCAGGTCGTGGACCGAGACGACGCTCACGAGCCGCCCCCCGGAAGCGTCACGTCGACGAGTTGGCCGGGGCGCAGCTTCTCGCGCGCCGGGCCCTCGGGACGCGCCTCGATCAGATGGACGAGCTTGGCGCGGGTCTCGACCGAGTAGATCACCGGCGGGGTGAACTCCGGCTCCGGCGAGACATAGGTGACGCGCGCGGTCAGCCCCTTCTCGCAACCGTCGCAGGCGACCGCCAGGCTCCCGCCGAGGGCGATGCGGGAGAACGCCGTCTCCGGCGCCCACAGCTTCAGCTTGACCGCGCCGTCGGGCAGGAAGCTGACGACCGGGGCCTGCGGGCCGGCGACCTCGCCGGGACGACGGATCAGATCGGCGATGCGGCCGGCGGAGGTGGTCTTCAAGGCGCGTTCGGCGAGACGCCAGCGGGCGTTGGAGAGCGCGGCCTTCGCCTGTTCGACTCGCGCCTCGGCGGCCTTCAGCTGATCCTCGCGGGCCGGGAGCCTGGCGACCTCGAGATTGGCCTCGAGTTCGCGCACCTTGGCGGCGGCGACGTCGCGGGCGGTCTGGGCCTGATCGAGGTCGGCCTGCGAGGCGACCTTGCGCTGGAAGAGATCGTGACGGCGCTCGAGCGCGCGTTCGGCGTCGACCTGTTGGGCGCGGGCGGAGGCGAGCGTCGCGGCGACCACGTCGATCTCCTCCGGCCGGCGGCCGCGGCGTTGGTCGGCGAGATCGCTCTCGGCCTGGGCGAGCGCGGCGGCGGCGTTGGCGGCGGCGATCTCGGCGTCGTCGGTCGCCATCCGCGCCAACACGGCGCCGGCCTCGACGCGATCGCCGCGGCCGACCTCGATCGCGGCGATGCGGGCGGACTCGAGCGGCGCCATGGCGACGTATTCGCCCTCGACGTAGCCGTAGATGCGGACGGACGGATCGCAACCGGGCAGGAGGGAGCCGATCACGGCGAGGGAACAGAACCAACCGATCACTTCGCCGCCCTCCCCGAGCGTTCGGCCGCGACGATCGCGCGAAAATTGTCGCGCAGCGTCTTCACGATGGCCTCGACGTTGGTTTCGTCGATCGTCTCCCAACCGAGCCGGCGCAGCGCGGTGGCGCGGCCGACGCGGAAGAACATCACCTGACCGAAGATCGCCGAGACCGCGACCACCACGGCCTCGCTCTCCGGATCGGCCTCGCCGACCGCCCGCGCCCACAGAAAGCAGAGCCGGCGATGGCGCGGTTCGATCAGGCGCTCGTAGAGAATGTCGAAGGTCGGGCTCGGATCCATCTGCTCGCGCACCATGAAGCGGGCGATCGCCTCGGCTTCCGGCTGGGCGAGCATGAAACGGGCGAGACCGGTCAGCGAGGCCTCGAACACCGTCGCCGCCTCGTCGGAGGAGAGCGCCGCGTCGCGCTCGGGATCGCCGGCGGCGAGCGCCACCAGACGCTCGGCGAGAAAGCCGGCGACCAGTTCGCCGCAGGCGCGGTGGAGACCGGCCTTGCCGCCGAAGTGATAGGCGATCCCGGCGATGTTGACGCCGGCCGCGCCGGCGATGTCGCGGGTCGAGGTGGCGTCGTAGCCCTTGCGGCCGAACAGGTCGAGGCCGACCCGCACCAGCGTGGCGCGGGTCCGTTCGCCGGCGGCGGAAGAAGCGTCCGAGGGACGGGCGGGGTCGCCCGAGGCGGGCGGCGGGAGGGTGGCGTCTTCGGTCATCGTGCGGGCAGCATAGACCGACCGCCGGATAAATCAATCGATCGTTTGATCGAAATTTCACCGGCGTGCGACGACGTTCGGCATCGCTCTTGCTCGGCGGGCCGAGACGGACGGCGATGGAGGAAATCCGACAATGGCGGCGGTGACGTTCTGGGAGAAGCCGGGCTGCGCCGGCAACGCGCGGCAGAAGGCGCTGCTCGTCGCCTCCGGCCACAGGCTGGAGGCGCGCAGCCTCCTCGCCGAGCCGTGGGAGGCGGCGCGGCTGCGCTCGTTCTTCGGCGATCGGCCGGTCGCGGACTGGTTCAATCGGGCTTCGCCACGGGTCAAGTCGGGCGAGATCGCGCCCGAGACGATGAGCGAAGCGACGGCGCTGGCGGCGATGCTCGCCGATCCGCTGTTGATCCGGCGGCCGCTGATCGAGGTCGGCGAGCGGCGCGAAGTCGGGTTCGAGCCGGCCCTGATCGACGCCTGGATCGGGCTCGCCGACCCGGATCGGCCGGTCGGCGAAGGCTGCCCGAAGGGCGAGGCGCGGCAGGCCCCCTGCCCCGAGCCGGAGCCGACGTGAGGCTCACGGCGTGATGCGGGTCGGGCCGGTTTCGGGCAGGATGCTGGTCGGGGCGTTGGGATCGCCGCTCGACTGAGGCCGTTCGTCGCGCTGGAACTCGAAGATGCGCCGGAAGATGCCGGGAGCCACCGCCGAGAGCGGATTGATCTCCAGGATCGGATCCTCGATCGGCCCGCCGACGCGGAAGGTGACGCCGACCAGGCCCTCGTTCGAGCCCGATCCGGCGATGGTGCCGAGGATCGGGATGCGGCCGGCGAGATTGTTGAGGCCGAAGGCGGGAATGTAGGTGCCGGAGAGCGACAGGCGACGGGCGACGACGTCGATCTGACCGGTCGCGGTGGCGCCGACCGAAGCGCCCTTGGCGATGCCCTCGGCGACGTCGATGATGCCGTCGTGCATGGCGAAGCGGACCTGGGCGCGGTCGAAGTTGGTCGACCGGTCGATCTCGGCGCGGCGGATGAGGACGCGGCGGCCGCCGTCGGCGGTCGTCTCCGAGGCGACGCCGCGTCCCGATCGCGGCTCTTCCAAGAGGTGGAAGTCGACGAGGCGGAGCGTCCCCTCGGACGAGCCGGGCTCGCCGAGCCGGGCGCTCAGGGTGAGCTTGCCGCCGTCGACCCGATCGAACAGGTCGAGGAAGCGCAGCGCCGCGCCGGCGTCTTCGGCGACCGCGGTGAAGCGGCGATGGCCGCCTTCGGGGCGAACCGCCACCGACAGCGGGCGTCTCGGGCCGGAGCGACCCCGCAGCTCCAGCGTCTGGAAGGCGCCGGCGCGCCAACGCCCGTCGACGGTCACGTCGGAGAGGACGACGTCGCCGAAGCCCTGCAGGGCGTGCGCCTTCAGCTTCAGGATCAGGTCCGGACTCGCCGCCGCCTCGCCCGACGCGGGGGGGCGACGACTGGTGTGGAGCAGGCCGCGCACGTCGAAGGAGGTCGCCTCGAAGGCGATGGTCAGCGCCTTGTCGGCGGCCCGGCTCACCTTGACCTTGGCGGCGTCGCCCTTGCGCAGTTGGAACCGCGGCAGATCGGCGGCGATCAGATTGCGGTCCTTGTCGAGGAGCAGCGAACCGCGGATCGACAGGCCCTCGCTGTCGACGGCGAGATTGTCGACGTGCAGGCCCTTGTCGTCGTCCCACAGATCGAACGCCGCCTTGGCCGGCACGCCGGGGCCCTTGGTCCAGCCGAGGGCGGCGAAATCGAGCCGAACCGGACCGAGATCGGCCTCGATCCGACTGCGCAACTGATTGGGGTCTGGCTGAGAGACGGAGAGGCCGACCGCCCCTTCGACCATCGTTCCGAAGTCGAGGCCGAGACGTTGGCGGGTGGCGTCGTCGACCTCCATCTTGAAGTCGCGCTTTTCGTTGGTCTTCGTGGCGCCGGCCGGATCGTAGACATGGACGTCGGTGGGCACGCCGTCGACGACGGCGCGACCGGAGACGTCGAGGCCGCGCGGGTCGACCACCACCTTGAATTTGGCGTCCTGGAACTTGCGGCCCTGGATCGGCTGCTGCGAGGAGAAGCCGTCGAGATTCGCCTCGATGCGATAGTCGATCGACTTGGCGTCGACCGGATCGGTGAAGACGACGTCGACCTTGGCGTCGACGACGCCCGCTCCCGAAAGACCGGTCGCGCCGATCCCGGCCTGCGACAGGGCGGCGAGCGGCTCGGCGTCGACGATCTCGGCGAGCGCCGCGATGTCGCCGGCGACGCGCAGGCGCACCGCTCCGCGCGGCGGTTTGACGAACATGTCGGCGACGGAGAAGCGGAACCCCTCGATCGTCGGCTCCTTCCCCTTGGTGGCGGCGCGCGCCTTGTCGAACACCGCCTCGAAGCGACGGTCGTCGACCGACAGCCGACCGTCCGCGCCGGCGACCGCCGGCAGGCGGCCGAGCGGATCGAAGCGCACGCCCTCGAAGCGCGAGGAGATCCGCATGGCGTCGCCCGGCCAGGTCTCCGGATGGTCGAAGCGCGGCATCTTCAGCTGGATCCGGAGATCCGGCAGCCGTCCGGCATGGACGTTGGCGACGAACCAGGTCCGCGCCTCCGAGGCGACCCAGTGCGGCCAACCATGCGCCACCTCGGCGACCGTGAGCGGCGAGAACTGGAGATCGTAGGTGAACCGCGGCTCCGGCCCGGAGAGATCGAGCCGGCCGGCGGAGCGCAGCGTCGCCTCGCCGAAGCGCACCTCGGCCAGGGCGACGTCGAGGAACGAGGTCGTCGCATCGAACGTGCCGTTCGCCGCGCCGCCCTTCAGCGGCACCGCCGGGCCGGCGACGTCGCGCGGCTTCAGGAGGCCCTCGTCGAGCGTCGCTTCCCAGGCCCAGACGCCGCCGGGCGTCGGCGGCGGAACGACGCGGCCGTGCAGGTTCCAGCGGGTCTCGCCGATCGCCGCGCCGGCGTGTTCGACGACGAAGAGCCGGTCGCGCGGGTTCCAGTGCGCCTTTACGCCCGCTTCGTCGAACAGGATCTCGTCTTCGCGCATCTTGCCGAAGCGGAACCGGCCGGCGCCGAGGCGCAGATCGAAATCGGCGCCGTCGAAGCGGCCGACGGCGTCGAAGGCGAGGTCGAGACGCGGATAGAAGGGGATGTCGAGCCGCATCGTCGGTCCGAGCGAGCCGACGAGGTCGGGCACGGTCACGTCGTCGGCGGAGAAGGTCAGGCGATGGCCGCCGTCGTCGCGGCCGCGCCGGGTGAGGCGCATCGACCAGCGGCCGACGTCGCCGCGCGCCGACAGACCGGCGTCGAATTCGCCGCCCGGCCCGTCGACGACCGCGTCGACCTCGAGGTCGGCGAAGGCGATGTGGCGAATCGCGCCGTCGGCGCCGCGATGGGTCAGGTCGATCGCGCCGCCGCGCAGCGTGATCGCGTCGACGCCCTGCTCGCGCGCCAGAACCAGCGCCCGTTCGATCGCCACGTCGGCGGCCTCGGCGAGACGCGTGGAGACCGGCGGAGCGGCGGCGGGCGACGACGGTTCGGCCGGCGCGGCGGCCGCCGGCCGCTCGTCGGGCAAAGGCGCGGCGGGCGTGTCGGGGCGTTCGTGCAGTTCGCCGGTGTCGAGGACGATGCGCGGCGCGTCGATCGCGACGACGCGCGGGCGCACGCGTCCGATCAGGAGCGGCAGCAGCCGCAGGCGCGTGGCGATGCGCGGCGTGGTCAGGCTCAGACCGGCGTCGCGTTCGACCGCGATGTCGGAGAGCGTCACCGAAAGACCTTCCGTCCACGACCAGTCGAGGCCGGCGCGGTCGACGTGGGCGACGGCGCCCGGCCCGCCGAGTTCGGCGAGCGCGCTCTCCGCAGCGCGGGCGGCGGCGTCGAGTTCGAGCGGGCCGCGGGTCAGGGCGACGGCCAGACCGAGCGCCAGGGCGATCGCGACGAGTCCGCCGCCGCCGCAGGTCCACAAGACGAAACGGCCGCAGCGACGCGCCAGACCCGGGCCGGCCGGGCACGGCGCGGCGGCGTTCGGTTCGCTGTCGAGGTCGTCCACCACCCGGTTCTTCTCTCTCTTCGTCGTCCGGTCGCGGCGACGCGCGTCGGTTTTCCGAATCGCCCGGCCCGGCGCGCCGGAGCCACGACATCGCGGTACACGTTTCGTCTCCGGCGGTCGAACCTCTTGCGAGGCCGGCGACGGCGACGCTAGGCTCGACGGCGCGCGCGCCGCCGCGAGTTTCGGCGCTTCCGAGACCATCACTTCGAGACGAAAGGAAGGCAGAATGTCGCTCAGCGTCGGCGATCCCGCCCCCGACTTCACGCTCGCCGGCGATCGCGGCGAAATTTCGCTGGCGGCCCTGCGGGGCCGGCCGGTCGTCGTCTACTTCTATCCGAAGGACGACACCTCGGGCTGCACCAAGGAGGCGATCGCCTTCACCGAACTGCTGCCGGACTTCGAGAAGCGCGGCGTCACGGTGATCGGCGTCTCGCCGGACGGCGTCGCGGCGCACGGGAAGTTCCGCGCCAAGCACGGGCTCGGCGTCGAGCTCGCCTCCGACCCGGAGAAGGTCGTGTGCGAGGCCTTCGGGGTCTGGGTCGAAAAGACGCTCTACGGACGGAAGTACATGGGCGTCGAACGCGCCACCTACCTCGTCGACGCGAGCGGCAAGATCGCGCGGATCTGGCGCAAGGTGAAGGTGGCCGGCCACGCCCAGGCGGTGCTCGAGGCGGTCGGCGCGCTCTGAGCGGAGCCGCAGGGACAGGCGAGCGACAGCCTCCCCTCGCCGCGCGTCCCACGCCTCATCCGGCGGCGTGGGAAGCAAATGTTAACCCTAACCAAGTGTAATCGCCTCGACGTCCAACGCCGTCGAGGAGCCCCGTTCATGTCGCCGACCGACGAGAGATCCCGCCCCTTCGGCCGCCGCGAGGATCTCCCCCGGATCACCATCGTCCATGGCGACCAGGTCCGCGCCTTCCAGGTCGACACGCGGCGGCTCTTCGCCGGCGCGATCGTCGCGGGCGCCTTCTGCCTGTCCTATCTCGCCGCCACCGGTTGGCTGTGGCTGCGCGACGACATCCTCGCCGATCAGCCGAGCCGCGAGGTTCGGATGGAGCGAATCTACGAGGACCGGGTCGCCGCGCTGCGCGCCGAGATCGATCGGATCAACGGCCGGCAGCTGGTCGATCAGGACGCCTTCGAGGCGAAGATCGACGACCTCCTCTCCCGTCAGGCGAAACTCGGCGAGGCGCAGGCGAAACTCGGCGGTCTGGTCGCCAAGGTCGGCGATCTCGGCATCGCCCTGCCCTCCACCAAGGGCCCCGGACTGACGCCGCTCGGCGCGCCGACGCCCACCGCGATCGAACCGGCGGCGGCGGCGCCGAAACCGTTCGACACGGAGGGCTTCGCGACGCCGCTGCGCTCGTCCTGGCTGTCGCCGTTCACCACCCGGGCGCATGCGGCGGAGACGCGGGCCGACCCGGCGGCGCGGATCGCGGCGGCGGAACGCTCGATCGCCGCCTTCGAGAAACAGCAGGGCGCGGTCGCCTCCGGCCTCGCCGAGGTCGCCGAGAGCCGCAGCCGCAGTTGGAGCAAGGCGCTCGCCAAGATCGGGTTCCGCGTCGCCGAAGCGCCGCATCCCGCGCCGCGACCGTCGGAGCAAGCGGTCGGCGGTCCCTTCGTGCCGGCGCCGCTCGACGCCTTCGGCCGCGCCGAGACGGCGCTCGGCCGGCTCGCGTCGCTGCGGACGGCGGCGAAACGCCTGCCGCTCGCCCGGCCCCTCGACGGCGAGCGGACGATCACCTCCGACTTCGGCGTGCGGATGGACCCGTTCCTGGGCGTCGGAGCGATGCACACCGGCCTCGACTTCCGCGCCGAAACCGGCGATCCCGTCCATGTGACCGGGCCGGGGACGGTGGTCGGCGCCGGCCGCCAGGGCGGCTACGGGCTCTGCGTCGACGTCGACCACGGCAACGGCGTGGTGACCCGATACGGCCACCTCTCCAGCATCTCGGTTTCGCTCGGCGAGAAGGTCGCGGCCGGCGATCGGGTCGGGCTCGCCGGCTCGACGGGGCGGTCGACCGGCCCGCATCTGCACTACGAGACGCGCGTCTCCGGCGAACCGGTCGACCCGCGCGACTGGCTCGACGCGGGCAAGACGCTCGGCTTCTGAAAGCCTCAGGCGGCGAGCATCGGCCAGATGCCGTACCAGACGAAGAGCAACGCGCCGAAGGCGATCCGATACCAGGCGAAGACGCTCAGCGTGTGGTGGGCGACCCAGCGGATCAGGAACTTCACCACGACCAGCGCCGAGAAGAAGGCGACGACGAAGCCGACGGCGATGCCGATCATCGCCTGATGGTCGAGGTGCGCGCCGTTCTTGGCGAGATCGAGCACGGTCGCGCCGAGCATGGTCGGGATCGCCAGGAAGAACGAGAACTCGGTCGCCGCCGAGCGCGACATGCCGCCGAAGAGACCGGCGACGATGGTCGCGCCGGAGCGCGAGGTGCCCGGGATCATCGAGACGACCTGACCGAGGCCGACGATCAACGCCTGTTTCCAGGTGGTCCGGTCGGCGATTTCGGTGGTGGTCGTGTGCTCGCGGTTCTCCGCCCAGAGGATGATCAGACCGCCGACCATCAGCGACACCGCGACGATCCACGGCTTGAAGAGATAGGCCTTGATCGCCTTGATGAAGACGAAGCCGATCACCGCCGAAGGCAGGAAGGCGAGGATCACCGCGCCGGCGAAGGCGAGCGCCGCCCTGTCGCGGCGCAGAACGCCGCCGATCAGCGACAGGATCTTCTCGCGATAGAGCCAGCACACCGCCAGGATCGCGCCGAGCTGGATCACCACCTCGAAGACCTTGCCGGAGCCGCTGTCGAAATTGATGAAGTCGTCGACCAGGATCATGTGGCCGGTCGAGGAGATCGGCAGAAATTCGGTGACGCCTTCGACGACGCCGAGCACGGCGGCCTTGAAGAGATAGACGAGATCCATGGGGTCCTCGGGAGGTTCAGGCGGGGACGGCGGCGCGGACGCCGGATCGACCGCCACGATGCCTTCGAACGTGTTGCACTGCAATGTCGGCGATGAAACGGCAGAGCTCGCGCGTCGCCCGACGCCCGAAACGAAACGAGGCGCTCCGAAGAGCGCCTCGCCGGATCAGTCGATGTCCTCGACGATGGCGGTCGCCGCGCCCTTCACCCGGGCGGCGAGCGAGGCTTCCATGAATTCGTCGAGATCGCCGTCGAGCACGCGCTGCGGATCGGTCGTCTGGACGCCGGTGCGCAGGTCCTTGACCATCTGATAGGGCTGCAGGACGTAGGAGCGGATCTGGTGGCCCCAGCCGATGTCGGTCTTGGCCGCCGCCTCGGCGCTGGCCTTGTCCTCGCGCTTCTTCAGCTCGACCTCGTAGAGGCGGGCGCGCAGCATGTCCCAGGCCTTGGCGCGGTTCTTGTGCTGGGAGCGTTCGGCCTGACAGGCGACCGCGATGCCGGTCGGGATGTGGGTCAGGCGGACGGCCGAGTCGGTCGTGTTGACGTGCTGGCCGCCGGCGCCGGACGATCGGTAGGTGTCGACGCGGACGTCGGATTCCGGGATGACGATGTCGATCGAATCGTCGACGACCGGATAGACCCAGGCCGAGGCGAAGGAGGTGTGCCGACGCGCGGCGCTGTCGAAGGGCGAGATGCGGACGAGACGATGCACGCCCGATTCGGTCTTCAGCCAGCCGTAGGCGTTCTCGCCCTTGACGACGTAGGTGACCGACTTCAGGCCCGCCTCTTCGCCCTCGGAGGCTTCCACCGCCTCGACCTTGAAGCCGCGACGCTCGGCCCAGCGCACGTACATGCGGGCGAGCATCTGGGCCCAATCCTGCGATTCGGTGCCGCCGGCGCCGGCGTGGATTTCGAGATAGGTGTCGAAACCGTCGGCTTCGCCGGAGAGCAGCGCCTCGACCTGCCGCTTGGCGACGTCGTGGCCGAGCTGCTTCAGCGCCTCTTCGGCCTCGGCGACGACGGCGTCGTCGTCCTCCATCTCGCCGAGTTCGAGCAGGCCGACGTTGTCGTCGAGATCACGCGCGATGCCCTGGACGATGTCGATCGACTTGGACAGCTTGTCGCGTTCGCGCATCAGCTTCTGCGCGTTGGTCGGATCGTTCCACAGGTCGGGGCTTTCGGAGAGCGCGTTCAGCTCGTCCAGTCGTTTGAGCGCGACATCCCAGTCAAAGATGCCTCCTCAGCAGGCTGAGCGCCTGCTGGATCTCGTCCACGACGGACTGGATCTCTGCCTTCATCGGACGTGTCCTCGATGAAAATTCGGGGGACGCGGGACGGCTCCAGCGAGGCCCCGGCGATGGGCGCGGACCATACCGACGGGGACCGGGGATGTAAACGCCGGAGCGCGCCTTCGCGGACGCGTCATCAACGCACCACGATCGTCGAGGAGACTCCTCGCGGCTCGGACGTCGAGGGGAGACGACCATGGCTTTTCGCGCCGGCACCACGGCCGGCTTCGCACATGTCCACGAAGCGGGCGACGACGGGCGCGCGATCGTGCTCCTGCACGGCGGCGGCCGCGACGAGCGCGACCTGCTCGGCTTCGGTCGAGCGATCGCGCCGGGCGCGACGCTGATCGCGCCGCGCGGCCGCGTCGCCCACGAGGCCGGATGGATCCTCTGTCCGCGCCGGTCCGATCGCAGTTTCGATCCGGAGGAGCTGGTCCGCCGGGCCGACGAGATCGGCTCCTTCGTCTCGGAGATGTCGGCGTGGCACGCGCTGCGGGCGTCGCCGATCCTGGTCGGCCATTCGGACGGCGCGGCGGTGGCGGCGGCGATGCTGTGCCGCAATCCCGGAGCCTATGCCGGCGCGGTGTTGCTCAGACCCGCCTCGCCCGGACCGCAGCGTGGTCTGCCGGCGCTCGACGGGCGATCGGTCCTGATGCTGGCCGGAGCGCGCGACCAACGCCGGGAGGCGGCGGAAGCGCCGCATCTGGCGCAGCAATTGAGCGAGGCCGGCGCGACGGTCGATCTGCACGTGCTCGACGCCGATCACGGTTTCGCCGCGGACGAGGCCGATGCGACGCTCGCCCGCGACTGGATCGCGGCGCCGTCTCAGGCGGCGTGGCGATCGGCGCCGGCCACTTCGCGGGCGCGCGCCAGGAAGCCGCGGACCGACGACTGCAACCGCTCGGTCTGATCGGCGAGGACGCCGGAGGCGTCGGCCACCTCGCCGGCGGCGCGACCGGCGGCGCCGGCCGCTTCGGCGACCGAACCGACGTTGGAGGAGACGTCGTCGGTGGCGGTGGAGGCCATCTGCATCGAGCGCGCGATCTCCTGGGTGGCGGTCGACTGTTCCTCGACCGAGGCCGAGATCGACCGCGCGGCGGCGGAGATCTCGCCGACGATGTCGGTGATGCCATCGATCGCCGCCATGCAGCGATGGGCGCGGTCCTCGACGGCCTGGATGCGGTCGGCGATCGATTCGGTCGCAGACGCCGTCTGGCCGGCGAGCGCCTTGACCTCGGTGGCGACCACCGCGAAGCCGCGGCCGGCCTCGCCGGCGCGCGCCGCCTCGATGGTGGCGTTGAGGGCGAGGAGCTTGGTCTGTTCGGCGACGGAACGGATCAGGTCGACGACGCCGACGATGTCGCCGACGGCGGCGGAAAGACCCGCGATCGCCTCGCGGCTCTCCTCGACCCGGCGGCCGGCCTGCTCGGAGATGACCAGCGCCACTTCGGACTGGCGGGCGATGTCCTCGACCGAAGCGGTGAGCTCTTCGGTAGCGGCGGCGACGGTGGCGACGGTCACCGAGGTCTCTTCCGCCGAAGCGCCGATGGTGGTCGAGCGGTGCTCGGTGTCGGTGGCGGTGTGGCGCATCGCGTCGGCCGAACGGGCGAGACTGCCGACCGCGTCGCCGAGCGAGGTCGTGACGCCGCCGATCGTGCCTTCGAATTCGTGCATGACCCGGGAGAACCCGTCGAGACGGTCGTCGATGGTGGTGACCGCCTGGTTCATCACCCGCGCGGTCGCGCCGAAGGTGCCGACCATGCCGCGTTCGATGATGCGGCGGTGATGTTTGCCGTCGCGCACGCAGGTCAGCGTCGCCCGCGTCTCGCGGACGAAGGCGTCGGAGACGTCGAGCAGGCGGTTGGCGTCGCGGGCGAGGCGGGCGAGTTCGCCGCCGTCGGCGAGGAGCACGACGCGACGTTCGAGATCGCCCTTCGCCGCCGCGGCCATCACGGCGGAGACCTCCGCGATAGAACGGCGGGCGCGACGCAGTCCGGTCCAGCCGAGACCGGCGAGGAGACCGAGGAAGGCGAAGACCGCGGCGTCGCGCGGCCGGAACTCGACCAGCGTCGACATCGCCACGCCGACGGCGAGCGCGCCGGTGACGACCGCGACCGCGACTTCAGCGCGTGAGAGAGAAGACGAATTCATCATAGCTCACGCCCTTCGCGCTCAGGAGGCCGACGAGATGGTCGAAACTTTCCGAAAGACCGCGGGCGCGGTCGGGCGCGCGGTCCTCGATCGCCTTGAGATCGGCGTAGAGCGGCTCGATCGCGGCGATCGCCTCGCGGTCGGGAACGCGGCGGTTCGAGTGATAGCCGATGATGCCGCCGTCCATCGCAAAGGTCGGCGTGACGTGGGCGAAGACCCAGTAGTGATCGCCGGTCGCCGCCATGTTGAGCACATAGGCGAAGATTTCGTCGCCGCGGGCGACGGTGTCCCAGAGCAGCTTGAAGACGGCGCGCGGCATCGCGGGATGACGGATGATCGAATGGGGCGCGCCGATCGCCTGGCGTTCGGTCAGCGCGGCGAGATCGAGGAAGACCTCGTTGGCGTAGGTGATGATCCCCTTCGGATCGGTCTTGGAGACGATGACCTCGTCCTTGCCGAAGGTGCGCTCGACACCGGTCGGACGAATGGTGCTGGCGAATTTCTGGCGGACCGGTCCGTCGGCGCGGGTTCGTCGAAACGGCGAGAACGTCGATAGCATGCGGGCCTCCGCGAAGTTTCGTAAGGGAACTTCCACCGAGCCCCTGAAAATTTTACTAATGGCTCCCCTCAGGTCATGCGAGCGACCCGATGTCGATCCGCCGATGCGACGTCGATGAGCCATTCAACCTCAATCAATCCAATACTATTTTATCGTATTCAAACTTGAACCTCGGATAGTGAATTTGATTTGAATGAGCATGTTGAAAATATTTATTTTGAAATTTCACATTATGCACATCATTTATGCATCTTTTTACTTTTTATACAGCTCACATATCGGCCTTTCCGCATTTACCCGTTTTGGATAGAGGGATCCTCCGAAGAAGAAACCGCGCACGCGGCTACCACAACACGGCGATCGATCCAGATCTGCGTCATTCCGCCGCATCCGATGTGAGCGCCTCCGCCAGACGGCGCCAGGCCTCGGCGTCGCCGGGCAGGCCGAAGCGCAGGAGACGGCGATCGTGCGGGAAGGCGCGGACATGGAAGCCGGCGCGGCCGAGACGAGCGGCGACCTGCGGCGCGGCGTCGCCTTCGGCGAGACGAAAGAGCGGCGTGCCGCCGACGAGGCGCAGACCGGCGGCGGCGATCAGCGCGTCGAGACGCGCCGCGTCGGCGGCGAGGCGGACCCGCGTCGCCTCGAGCCAGCGACGGTCGGCGAGCGCGGCGCGGCCGACGGCGATCGCCGGGCCGGACACGGCCCAGGGGCCGAAGGCGTCGCGCACCGCCGCGGCGATCGCCGGATCGGCGAGGACGAAGCCGAGGCGCAGGCCGGCGAGCCCCCAGGTCTTGCCGAAGGAGCGCAGCACGATCGTGCGGCCGAGCGGCAGACGCGGCGCGATCGAGGCGGCGTCGTCGAGGACGTCGACGAAGGCTTCGTCGACGATCAGGCGGCGGCCGGAGCGCGTCATCGCCTCGGCGAGTTCGGCGAGGCGATCGACCGGGGTCAGGCGACCATCGGGATTGTTGGGATTGACCAGGAGGCCGAGGTCGAACCGGGCGAGCGCGGCGAGATCGTCGACGACCGCGACGTCGCGGCCGCTCGCGCGCCAGACATGGGCGTGCTCCTGATAGGTGAAGCCGAGGATGCCGACCGACGCCGCGTCGAGCAGGCGCGGCAACATCTCGATCGCCGCCTGGGTGCCGGGGGTCGCGGCGACGCAAGCCGGATCGCCGACGCCGAAGGCGAGGGCGGCCGCCTCTTCGAGCGCCCACACGGCGGCGGGTTCGGGCAGGCGAGTCCAGGCGTCGTGAGGCAGTTCGGGCAGCGGCCAGGCGACCGGATTGATCCCGGTCGAGAGATCGATCCAGGTTTCGGGCGCATCGGGAAAGGCGGCGCGCGCTTGCGTCAGGTCGCCGCCGTGTGAGATGCCCTGAGCCGGCGCGCCCGCGCCTACCCCCGTCTTCGGATCCGTCATGTCCCTCGTTCCCTGGCCCGCCTCTACGCTCGTGATCGCGCTCGTCGCGCTCGCCCTCGAAGCGGCGGTCGGTTGGCCCGCTCCTCTCTACGCCGCGATCGGCCATCCCGTCACCTGGATCGGACGACTGATCTCCGCGCTCGACCGGGCGCTCAACCGGGAGGAGGCGTCCTTCGCGACGCGGCGGGCGGCGGGCGTCGGGGCGTTGGCGATCCTCTTGGCGACCAGCGGGACCCTCGCCTGGGCGGTCGCGACAACGATCGGGGCGATCGCGCCGGGCGCGCTCGGCCTCCTCGTCATCAGCGTCCTTGCGGCCAGCCTGCCGGCGCAGAAGAGCCTCGACGGCCACGTCGCCGCCGTCGCCGACGGGCTCGAACGCGGTCTCGCCGAAGGGCGCGCCGCGGTCTCGATGATCGTCGGGCGCGATCCGAACGCGCTCGACGAGGCCGCCGTCGCCCGCGCCGCGATCGAGAGCCTCGCGGAGAACTTCTCCGACGGCATCGTCGCGCCGCTGTTCTGGACCGCCGTCGCGGGACTTCCCGGCGGCCTCCTCTACAAGGCGGCGAACACCGCCGACAGCATGATCGGCCACAGAACGCCCCGGCACGAAGCCTTCGGCTGGGCGGCGGCGCGGTTCGACGATCTCGTCAACCTGCCGGCGTCGCGGCTCGCGGCGCTGTGGTTGATCCTCGCGGCGCTGGTCACGCCCGAGGCCGACGCGCGGCGGGCGGTCGCGGCCGTTCGGCGCGACGCCAAGGCGCATGGTTCGCCCAACGCCGGCTGGCCGGAGGCGGCGATGGCCGGGGCGCACGGCTTCGCGCTCGCCGGCCCGCGCGTCTATCACGGCGAGGTTCATGCCGGCGCCTGGATGGGCGACGGGCGTTCCGAGCTCGGCGCGGCCGACATTCGACAGGCGCTGCGGCTCTACCGCACGGCGCTGGCGATCCAGGCGGCGGCGATCGCCGCAACATTGGCGCTCTTCGCGCTCGTGTGAGGTTCACGCGGTCACGGCGCGATCCGCACGTAGATGGCGAGGCCGCCCCCGGGCTATGCCTTCGCCTCACCGCGCCAGGGCGACGAGCCGGTCGAGGTCGACGTGGGCTGCGACATGGGCGGCGAGCGCGTCCAGCGTCGCCTCGACACGGGCCTCATAGGCGAGATCGGAGGTCGCCGCGCCCCATTCGGAAAGCAGCGCCGCGCGGGCCCGGTCGTCGGAAAAGAGGCCGTGGACGTAGCAGCCCGCCACCCGTCCCGAAAGATCGCGGGCGCCCTCGCCGCGACCGTCGGCGAAGGTGGCGAGCGGGCGGGCGCAATCGCCGCCCGATGTGCGTCCGACATGCATCTCGTAACCGACGAAGGGGGCGTTCGAGCCGACGAGCGTCCCCCTCGCCTCCTCCAGCGTCTTGTCGCCGCCGAGCACCGTCTCGATGTCGAGCAGGCCGAGGCCGGCGACGGTCTGGGGCGGACCCTCAATGCCGTCCGGATCGGCGACGGCGCGGCCGAGCATCTGGTAACCGCCGCACAGGCCCAGCACGCGGCCGCCACGGCGAACGTGGGCGGCGATGTCGACGTCCCAGCCCTCCCGGCGAAGCGCGGCGAGATCGGCGATGGTCGCCTTGGAGCCGGGGAGAAGCACGAGATCGGCGGCGGCCGGGACGGGCATGCCGGGGGCGAGCAGGATCAGGCGAACGCCGGGTTCCTGGGCGAGCGGATCGAGGTCGTCGAAGTTGGAGATGTGCGGCAGGCGCGGCACGACGATGGTGAAGGCGCCCTCCCCGCTCGATCGGCGCTTCTCCAGGACCACCGCGTCCTCGGCCGGCAGGAGGCCGGCGTCGCGGAACCAGGGGACGAGGCCGAGCGCCGGCCAGCCGGTCTTCTCGGCGATCAGCTCCATGCCGCTCGCAAAGAGCGAAGGGTCGCCGCGGAACTTGTTGACCAGGAAGCCGGCGACCAACGCGGCGTCGGCGGGGTCGATCACGACGCGCGTCCCGACGATCTGAGCGATGACGCCGCCGCGATCGATGTCGCCGACCAGCACCACGGGGACGTCGGCTTTGCGCGCAAAGCCCATGTTGGCGATGTCGCCGGCGCGGAGATTGACCTCGGCCGCGCTGCCCGCCCCTTCGACGAGGACTAGGTCGCAGTCCGCGGCGAGCCTTTCGAAGCTCTCGTGGACGGAAGCCTCGAGCTTCGGCTTCCAGGACTGAAATTCGCGCGCCTTGGCGTTGCCGAGCACGCGGCCCTGGACCACCACCTGGCTGCCGACGTCGGATTGCGGCTTCAGCAGCACCGGGTTCATGTGGACGGTCGGCGCGACGCGGGCGGCGCGGGCCTGGAGCGCCTGGGCGCGGCCGATCTCGCCGCCGTCGACGGTGACGGCGGCGTTGTTCGACATGTTCTGCGGCTTGAAGGGACGGACGACGAGACCGCGGTTCGCGAAGGCGCGGGCGAGGCCGGCGACCAGCAACGACTTGCCGACGTCGGAGCCGGTGCCTTGGAACATCAGGGCCTTGGCGCTTCGACCGGTCGTCGTCATCAGAATTCGATGCCTTGCTGCGCCTTCACCCCGGCGGCGAAATGGTGCTTCGTCGCGCCCATCTCGGTGACGAGGTCGGCCGCCTCGATCAGCGCCGGCTTGGCGTTGCGGCCGGTGACGACGACGTGCAGATCGGGACGGCGCGCGGCGAGCGTCGCCACCACCTCGTCGAGGGGGAGATGGTCGTAGCGGAGCGAGATGTTGAGCTCGTCGAGGATCAGGAGGGCGATCTCGGGATCGGCCATCAGCTCCTTCACCTTCTCCCAGGCGCGGGCGGCGGCGGCGACGTCGCGGGCGCGGTCCTGGGTCTCCCAGGTGAAGCCTTCGCCCATGGTGTGCCAGGAGACGAGATCGGAGAAACGCTCCAGCGCCGTACGTTCGCCGGTCGACCACGCTCCCTTGACGAACTGGACGACGCCGACGCGCCGGCCGTGGCCGAGCATGCGCAGCGCGAGGCCGAAGGCGGCGGTCGACTTGCCCTTGCCGGGGCCGGTGTTGACGATCAGCAGGCCCTTCTCGGCGATGGTCTTGGAGGCGACTTCGGCGTCCTGCGCCGCCTTGCGGGCGGCCATCTTGGCCTTGTGGCGATCGTCGGGAGCAGGCGTGTCGGTCATCGGGGCCTTCCGGGATGGGTTTCATCCCTGAGACCACGGGAAAGGAGACGGCGCAAGCGGGGAATGGGATGGAGCCGTTGCGGACGCCCTTCCCTTCTCCCCTTCGTGGGAGAAGGCGGCGCGGCACGCGCCGGATGAGGGGGCGCGGGCGGAAGCCCACATCATCCGGCCTCGGGCCTTTCGCGCTCACGCGCGATACCCCTCATCCGCCCCTTCGGGGCACCTTCTCCCGCAAGGGGAGAAGGGAGCGCACTCCGCGATGCGCGCGCACCCCGAAGACGCGAAGACCGGGTCTCCCCGGCCTTCGGTTCGCTCCTTCGCCGCCTCAGCCGAACTTGAACAGCACGCCGTAACCGCCGCGCGGGTATTCCCAGGTGATCTCGCCGGAGGCTTCACAGAGGACGCGGCAGGTGCCGCATTCCATGCAGCCGTCGGGGGTCACGTCGACGGTGCCCTTATCGGTCATCTCGTAGCACTTGGCCGGGCAGACGGTGGTCAGCGCGACCAGCGCGGCCGACGGCTTCTCGTGCGGCAGCACGGTGATGTGGGGGCGACCGGCGTCGACCAGGTAACGGTTCTGGTAGAGCTTGTCCTCGACACGAACGGCGATGGTCATGGAACTGTCCTCCTCGTGACCGGCGCGACGCGCCACCTCGAACGATTGTCGGAAAGGCGACCGTCCGTCGCCCCTCGCGTCCTACCTTGCGAAAACCGTGCCGAAATCCGGCCGGCGGCGGGCCGGGGCGCCGGCGCCCCGGCGGACCGCGTCAGCGCCAGGCGAAGGCGAGCTTCACCGCGTCCGAGATCAGGCCCAGCCGCGAGCGCTTCTCGATGAAGTTCTTCATCGTCTTCTTCTCCATCTCCAGCTTCGGCGTGCCGTCGACGCGCAGATAGTTCTGCGCCGCCTTGGAGATCAGCTCGGGGTAGGAGAGGAAGAAGTTCTTCGAATTGGTATGGAAGAGACCCGGCATGTCCTTGTATTTCTTGAGATCCTTCATCAGGAAGGACTCGTCGAGGAGCTCCTTGTAGAGCTTCAGGTTCTCCTTGGTCGGCGCGTCGCGGCCGGCTTTCAGGCGATGGATCGCCTCGCCGGCGAGACGGCCGGAGGTCATGGCGAGGTTGGAGCCCTCGCGATGGATGGCGTTGTTGAAGTGGGCGGCGTCGCCGACCACGACCCAGCCGTCGCCGTAGAGCTGCGGGATCGCCTTGAAGCCGCCTTCCGGAATCAGGTGGGCGGCGTATTCCTTGACCTCGGAGCCGGCGAGCAGCGGCGCGATCGAGGGATGGTTCTTGAAGGCCTCGAGCATCGCGTAAGGGCTTTCGCGGCTTTCGGCGAAGTCGGAAACCAGACACCCGAGACCGACGGAGATGCTCTCTCGGTTGGTATAGACGAAGCCGAGGCCGGTCATGCCCTTGGAGAAGGTGCCGACCATCTCGATGACGCAGCCTTCGTCGCCGCTCAGATTGAAGCGGCTCTCGATCGTCTCGGCCGGCAGGAAGTGCATCTCCTTGACGGCGAGGGCGACGTTCTCCGCCTTCGGCATCTCGCGCAGACCCGCGCGGGTGCCGAGCAGGCCGTTGACGCCCTCGGCGAGCACCACCACGTCGGCCCGGAGCACGCCGCCGGCGCGGTCGGTCTTCACCCCGACGCATTTGCCGGTCGAGTCCATCAGGAGGTCGGTGACCGTGGTCTCGGTCAGGACGGTGACGCCGACTTCGCGGCACTTGCGCGAAAACCACTTGTCGAACTGGGCGCGGACGATGGTGTAGCGGTTCGGCTTCTCTTCGTTGAAGTCGTCCGACCGATACTGCATCGCGGTGTGGCCACGATCGTCCATGATCCAGAAGCGCTGCTCGATGATGTGGCGTTCGAGCGGCGCGTCCTCGCGGAAGTTCGGAATGATCTTCTCGAGCATGGACGCGTACATGATCGCGCCCTGGACGTTCTTCGAGCCCGGATATTCGCCGCGCTCGAGCTGCAGCACCTTGAGGCCGCGGGAGGCCATGGTGTAGGCGGCGGCGTTGCCGGCCATGCCCGCGCCCACGACGATGGCGTCGAACTTTTCCTCGATCATCGGTCGATCTCCAGAGGGCTCGGGCTCAGCCGGCGAGCTTGTCGCGGTTGTGGGGCGAGAGGCGGCGGGTGAAGGCCTCGGTCAGGGCCGGCAGGAAGCGCACCGCGTCGGTGACGACGCCGACATGGGCGAAGTCGAAGATCGGGGCGTTCTTGTCGGTGTTGATGGCGACGATCATGTCGGCGCCCTCGACGCCGACCCGATGCTGGATCGCGCCGGAGATGCCGGCGGCGATGTAGAGCTTCGGACGGATCGTCTTGCCGGTCTGGCCGATCTGACGCTCGGCCGGCATCCAGCCCTTCTGGACGAGCGGGCGCGAGCAGCCGTATTCGGCGCCGAGCGCCTTGGCGAGGTTCTTGACCAGTTGGAGGTTCTCCATCGCGCCCATGCCGAGGCCGCCGGCGACGACGATGTCGGCATAGGCGAGGTTGACCTTGCCCGCCTCGCGGTCGGCGACGAAGGAGAGGATCTTCGTCACGATGTCCTCTTCCGCCATGTTCAGCGGATGGGTGATCACCCGGCCGATCGGCTTTTCCTCGCGCTTCGGCATGGCCATGACGCGGGGCCGGATGGTCGCCATCTGCGGGCGGAAGTTCAGCGTGTAGATGGTGCAGAGCAGCGAGCCGCCGAAGGTCGGGCGCGTCGCGGCGAGCGACTTGTCGGCGTCGACGGCGAGCTCGGTGCAGTCGGCGGTGAGGCCGGTCAGGAGCGTCGTGGCGACCGAGCCGGCGAGGTCGCGGCCGAGGGTGGTCGCGCCGAGCAGCAGGATCTCAGGCTTGAAGGTGTTGACCAGATCGGTCAGGCCCTTGGAGAAGGGCTCGTTGCGATAGTCGGCGAGAAGCTCGTCCTCCATCAGATAGACGAGATCGGCGCCGTAGGCGAAGCTCTCGGCGATGGCGTGGTTGGTCGCCTCGCCCTTCGGCCCGAGGATCGCGCCGGCGAGTTCGACGCCGAGCTTGTCGGCCAGCTTGCGGCCTTCGCCGAGCAGCTCCCAGGACACGGGATGGACCACCCCGCGTTCGACCTCGATGAACACCCAGACGCCCTTGTAGGCCTTGAAGTGTTCGGGCAGTTCCTTCTTCATTCCGGCGCGGCCGCCGGCGGCGGGAGCGGGCGTGTTCGCGGCAGTGGACATGGGTTCCCCTCCCCGTCTCAGAGCGTCTGATGGAGTTCGACGAGCTCGCCCTCGAGGGCGGGCAGTTGCCCGAAGATCGTCTCGATGAGCGCGTCGGCGGTGTCGATGGCGGCGGGTTGGATCTCGACCTGCTTGGCCTTCTCGGCGCGGGGGCTCGGCGCGAAGACGCGCTTGACCACGGTCGGCGAGCCGCGCAGGCCGCATTTCAGGATGTCCTCGATGCCGGCGTCCTGGGCCGACCAGACGACGAGCTCGGCGCGGGCGGCGCGCAGCGCGTCGCTCATCGAACCGCGGCGCATCTCGTTGACGCCCTCGAGCATGGTGATCAGCACCGGCAGCTTGGTCTCCAGCACCTGGACGCCGCCCTCGGCGCGGCGCTCGACGCGGATCTTGCCGCCGGCGAGATCGACGTCGGAGATCTTCGAGACATAGGTCAGCTGCAGGAAGTTGCGGCGCTTGGCGATGCCGGGGCCGACCTGGGCGGTGTCGCCGTCGATGGTCTGCTTGCCGGTGAAGACGATGTCGGGCGCGCCGAAGGTCTCGCCGATCTTGGCGATCGCCTGGGCGAGCGCGTAAGAGGTGGCGAGCGTGTCGGAGCCGGCGAAGAAGCGGTCGGTCAGGAGCACCGCGCGATCGGCGCCGAAGGTCAGCGCCTTGCGCAAGGAGTCCTCGGCCATCGGCGGGCCCATGGTCAGGACCGTCACCTCGCCGCCGTGCTTGTCACGCAGCCGCAACGCCTCTTCGAGCGCGAAGAGGTCGTAGGGGTTGATGATGGTCGGCACGCCCTGACGCATGATCGTGTTGGTCACGGGGTGGACGCGGATCTGGGCGCTGTCCGGAACCTGCTTGATGCAGACGACGATGTGCATGCCGCCTCTCCTCGATCTCGTCGCCGGTCGCAAGTGGACCACCGGCTCTTCGGGGAGGGATACGCATCAGTCGTGCCAAACGAAAAAACGGCGGAAAACCGCCGCTTTCATTGTCTGTAAGTAATTTTTCGGAAGACTTTGGTCGGCCGACATTGCGACCGACCTTGTCGCAAATCCGACAGGCGCGGCGCGTCACCGCCTGCGGCGCGCGTCGGCGATCGCCTGACGGAAGCCGGCGGCGTCGAGGACGCCGGGGAAGACGAAGGAGCCGATGACGAAGGCCGGCGTGCCGGGAAAACCGAAGGCTTCGGCCTGAGCGCCGTTGCGGGCGACGAGAGCGTCGAAGGCGGCCGTGTCGGTGGCGATGTCGGCGTCGAGGCGGGCGCGGTCGAGGCCGGCGGAAGCGATCTCGGCGTCGAGGCGGGCGGCGTCGGGCCGGCCCTTCACCGCCATCAGCCGATCGTGCAGCGCGGCGAAGCGATCCTGCCGGCGGGCGCTCCACACGGCGCGGGCGGCCCTGGTCGAGATCTCGCCGAAGATCGGCCAATCCTTCATCAGGATCGCCACCTTGCCGTCCTTCTTCGCGACGTCCTTCAGGATCGGTTCGACCTTCTTGCAGAACGGGCACTGGTAGTCGAACCAGACCGCGACGGCGACGTCGCCCTGCGGGTTGCCGAGGACGGGCACGTCGGGATCGGCGAAGACGGCGGCGGGATCGACGCCGGCGCGGGCGGCGCGCGGCGCGAGGGCGGCGAGGCCGGCGGAGGCCGCGCCGAGAAGGAACAGGCGGCGATCGAACGACGAAGATGCGAGGGACAAGCGGGCCTCCGAAGCGAAGAAACGCCGATGCTGCGGCGCAAATCGACGCTAGGCCGGGCCGATCGGCGACGCCAGTGACGATGCCGTGACGCCGACGTGAAACCACGAATCCCGCTCTTGCCTTCGCTGCGACGGTCTACGATAGTAGTCGTATGGATACTTTGATGGACGAAACGGAACATCGCCTCGCCCGCCGGATCCGCTTCGAGCGGGAGACGCGCGGCTGGTCTTTGGCCGACCTCGCCGAACGCGCCGGCGTCGCCAAGGCGACGGTCGGCAAGATCGAGCGCGAGGAGGCGAGCCCGACGGCGGCGATCCTGGTCCGGATCGCCACCGCCTTCGACCTCACCCTCGCCGGCCTGATGGTGCGGGCGGAGGCCGACGTCGGCCGGGTGATGCGCGCGGCGGATCGGGCCGAATGGCGGGATCCCGACACGGGCTACATTCGTCGTCAGGTGTTCCGCCATCCCGACCATCCGGTCGAACTGGTCGAGGTGACGATGCCGGCGCATCGCTCGGTGCGGCTGCCGGCGGCTTCCTATGGTTTCATCCGTCAGGTGCTCTGGGTGCGCGACGGACGCATGACGATCGTCGAGGGCGAGACGCGCCATGATCTCGGCCCCGGCGACGCGCTCGGCTTCGGCCCGCCGGCCGACACCACCCTCGCCAACGAGACCGACAGCCCCGCGACCTATGTCGTCGCCCTCGCCCGGAGTTGACCGCCGATGACCGCGCTCGCCGCCCCCCGCATCGAACCGCTCGCCGACACGCCGGCGATCCGCGCCGCGCTCGCCGATCTCCTGATCGAGACGGTGGCGGCCGGCGGATCGGTGACGTTCCTGCATCCGCTGGCGCGGGAGGAGGCTGAAGCGTTCTGGGCGGGATCGCTGGCGGCGGCGGCGCGCGGCGAACGGATCGTCTACGGCGCCTTCGACGGGGAGAGGCTGGTCTCGACCCTCACGCTCCTGCTGGCCAGCCCGCAAAATCAGCCGCATCGCGGCGAGCTCGCGAAGATGATGACGCGCGTCGTCGATCGCGGACGTGGGCACGCGATGGCGCTGATCCGCCGCGCCGAGAGGGACGCGATCGCGCGCGGCAAGACGCTGTTGATGCTCGACACGGCGAGCGACGCGGGCGCGGCCGGGCTCTACGAGAAGGCCGGCTTCAGCTTCGCCGGCGAGATCCCCGACTATGCGCTGAAGCCGCACGGCGGGCTGACCGGCGCGTGCTTCTATTGGAAGCGGATCGGCTCGGCCGACTGATCGCCGGGGCGCAGGGCGGCGTGGAAGGCCTCGGCGACGCGGCTCGGGGTGCGATGGGCGTGGCGCAGCAGGTGGAAGTCGCGTTCGGCCAGCGTCGACGCCAGGGCGACGAGGCGGCCTGAGGCGATCGCCGGATCGGCGACCAGCGACGACAGCGCCGCGACTCCGCCGCCGAAGCCGACCGCCTCGAGGATCGCCTCGTTGGACGGCAGTTCCAGCGCCACCTGCAATCGATCGAGCGCGACGCCGCGCCGCGCCAGCGCGGCGGCGAGTTCGGAGCGGGTGCCGGAGCCGGCCTCGCGCAGCACCCAATCGAGGCCGGCGAGGTCGGCGGCGGCGAGGTCGCGCCGTCCGGCGAGCGGATGACCGGGCGCGGCGACCAGCACCAGACGATCGTGACCGACGCGCAGGCGGGTCGCCGACGGCGCTTCGATCGCGCCTTCGACGAGGCCGATCTCGACGTCGCCCTCCTCGACGGCGCGGGCGACGGAGGCGGTGTTGCCGATGGTCAGGCGAAACTCGACCTGCGGATGGCGCGCGCGGAAGGCGACGAGGCGCTCGGGCAGCCAATGGGCGGCGATGGTGCGGCTGGCGCGGATGCGCAAGGGGCCGGCGACGTGGTCGGCGGTCGCGCCGAGCCGACGTACGGCGAGATCGACGCGGGCGAGCACGGCGCGCGCCTCGTCGAGGAAGAGGCGGCCGGCCTCGGTCAGGACGACGCGGCGGCCGACACGATCGAACAGGCGCACGTCGTGGCGCTCCTCCAGAGCGCGGACGGCGGCGCTCACCGTCGATTGGGTCAGGCCCAGATCGACGGCGGCGCGGGTGACGTGCTGACGCTCGGCGACGGCGACGAAGATGCGGAGCTGTTCGAGCGTCATGACGGTCTGATCATCCGATGGTTTCGACGAGCGCCCAGGCCACCGTCGTGATGAAGATCCAGGCCGCCGCGCCGAGCGCCAGGGGGCGGATCCCTTCGGCGGCGATGCGGCGGACGTCGGTCAAGAGCCCCATCGCGGCCAGCGCCACGGTGAGCAGAAGGGTGGTGAGGGTCGTCGTCGCGGCGACGAGCGGGCGCGGCCAGTCGACGAGACCGCCGAGGCCGACGAGCGCGAGGAAGCCGAAGACGAACCACGGAAAGGGCGGGCGCAGCGCCGCTTCCCCCTCTTCGGCGCGGCGGCGGGCGAGGACGCCGAGCCCGAGCACCAGGGGGGCGAGCAGGACGACCCGGGAGAGCTTGGCGATCGTGCCGTATTGGCCGGCGGCGTCGCCGCCCTGGAAGGCGGCGGCGACGACCTGGGCGATCTCGTGGACGCTCGCCCCGACCCACAGGCCGTAGGCGTGCGGCGCGAGCGCCAGGGCGTGGCCGAGCACGGGGAGGAGCAGCATCGACAGCGTGCCGAACAGCGTCACGGTCGCCACCGCATAGGCGACGTCGGCCTCTTCGGCGCGGGTGACGGCGTTGGTGGCGACCACCGCGGAAGCGCCGCAGATCGAGGTGCCGGCGGCGATCAGCTCGGCGAGTTCGGGCCGGACGCCGAGCCGGCGGCCGAGCGCCACAGTGAAGGCGAAGGTGGCGAGAAGGGTGAGCGCCACCACCGCGAAGCCGCGCGCGCCGACCTCGAAGAGCCGGGTCGCGGTGACCTGGAAGCCGAGCAGGACGATCGCCAGACGCAGAAGCCGCCGCATGGCGAAGGCGACGCCGGCGGAGGCCACCGAGGCGAGGCCGACCGTGTTGCGCAGCAAGACGCCGATGGCGACGCCGAGGATCATCGGCGAAACGAGGGCCAGGCTCGGAAGGCGGCGCAGGCCGAAGGCGACGCCGGCGACGGCGACGCAGAGCGCGAGGCCCGGCAGGAGTTCGAGCGCAGGACGAATTCGGAGCGGAGCGGCGGAACCGGCGAAGGGGAGCGACATGGAGGAGCCTCGGGCGGACGGGATCGGGATCTCCTCCATGAAAAATTCCACCTCATCGCTCCAATGAATAAGTTCGATGAGTTCGTTCGTCCAGAACGAACGAAAATCGCCGCCGGGTCGCGGCGGCGATCGATCGGAACCGAGACGCTTTCGTTCGGCTCACTTCTCCGGGATCGGCGACAGGATGTCGTCGAGCGACACGAAGGCCTCGCCGGGCTTCACCGGGCGGGACGGGTCGTGGTCCTGCAACACCTTGAAGACGCGTTCCTTCAAGGGGTTGGAGGTGACGAAGTCCTCGTAGGCGCGTTCCAGGAAGGTGCGGGCGCGGGCGGCGACGACCCGATCGGGCATGTCGTCGAAGTCCTCGGACGCCAGATACTGGCCCATCCGCTTCAGGATGTGCAGGCGGGCGGAGGCGAGCACCTTCGGATCGTACTTCACCTTCAGTTCGGCGAAGAAATCCTCGGCCGAGGAGCACTGCTTCAGCCGGGCGAGGATGTCCTTGATCACGACGGCGTTGGAGATGTCGCAGGAGGAGACTTCGGTCATGGGGGATCTCCGGTGGGCTCGGGGGATCAATGGGAGACGGGTTGGTCGCTCGCCGGCTCGGTGGTCGGAGCGGCGGCGGCGCGTTCGGGCAGAACTTCGAACTCGACGCTGGGCTCGCGGTCGCCGGCGAGGCGAGCGAGGCGCATTTCGAGGAAGTCGATGCGGTCGACCAGCGCCGAGATCGCCTCGCCGACCGGATCGGGCATCAGATGATGGTCGAGGTCGATGCGGCCGGCGATGCGGCGGGGATGTTCGGCCCCGCGGACGATGCGGCCGGGGATGCCGACCACCGTCATCTCCGGCGGCACGTCCTCGATGACGACGGAATTCGCGCCGATGCGCGCGCCCGCGCCGACCCGGATCGGACCGAGGATCTTGGCCCCCGCCCCGACCAGGACGCCGTTCTCGAGGGTCGGATGGCGCTTGCCGGCGGTCCAGGAGACGCCGCCCAGGGTCACGCCGTGATAGAGGGTGACGTCGTCGCCGATCTCCGCCGTCTCGCCGACGACGACGCCGGCGCCGTGGTCGATGAAGAAGCGACGGCCGACGGTCGCGCCGGGGTGGATGTCGACATTGGTCAGGAAGCGCCCGAGCCACGACAGGAAGCGCGCCGAGAAGCGATGGCCGCGGCCCCACAGCGCGTGGGCGAGACGATGCCAGACGATGGCGTGGACGCCGGGATAGGTCAGCCAGATCTCCAGCGTGAAACGGGCGGCGGGATCGCGCGCCTTCACGCAGGCGACGTCCTCGCGGATCATCGCGAAGACGCCGGGGCGCGATGCGGCCGCGGCCGTCGGGGGAGCGGTGAAGGCGGGATCGAAGGGCACGTCGCTCATGTCGCTCTCCTTCATCGTCGGCGCGTCGGGCGGCGCTGCGTCGCTCATGTGCGGATCCGAACGGGGAACCCGACGGGCTCGCGCTCCTCTTCCACCAGCCGGTCGTGCATCTCGACCAGACGATCGATCGGCAGCGACCGCTTGATGCGGGTGGCGTGCGCCTTCACCTTGGCGAGCAGCTTCGGATAGACGCGATCGTCGAGTTCGACGCCGCGGGTCGAGAGCGCATGGGCGATGGCGGTGCGCCCCGAGTGCTTGCCGATGGCGAAGCCGTGGTCGCGGCCGAGATCGCGCGGGTCGAGGCCCTGATAGGTGTCGCGGTTCCACAGGAGCCCGGCGACGTGGATGCCGCTCTCGTGGGTGAAGACGTCGGCGCCGATCACCGCCTTCTGCGGATGGATCGGCCGGCCGGAGGCGGTCGAGACCACCGCCGCCACATCACAGAGCCGGCCGGCGTCGACGCCGGAGGGGTAGCCGAGCCTCGCAAGCGCCACCACCAGCTCCTCGAGCGGGGCATTGCCGGCGCGCTCGCCGAGGCCCCCGACCGTCACCGAGACGTGGCGCGCGCCGGCGCGGACGGCGGCGAGCGCATTGGCGGTGGCGAGGCCGAGATCGTCGTGGGTGTGGATCTCCAGCGGCAGATCGCTGCCGGCGACGAGACGGGCGACGAGATCGTGGGTGGCGAAGGGATCGAGCACGCCGACGGTGTCGGCGAGGCGGACCCGGAAGACGCCGAGGCGCTCCACCGTCTCGATCACCCGGGCGAGATGATCGACGTCGGCGCGCGAGGCGTCCTCGCAGCCGATCGCCACCTCGAAGCCGCGATCGAGCGCCTCCGGCACCAGCCGTTCGATGCGGGCGAGCGCCGTCGCGCGGTCGATGCCGAGCTTGGCGGCGAGCTGCACGTCGGAAGCGGGGATCGACAGATTGACCGCCGAGACCCCGGCCGCCTTGGCGGCGTCGAGATCGGCCGGCGTCATCCGGCACCAGGCGAGGACGCGCAGGGGAAGCCGTGCCGCGACGATCGCCCGGATCGCCGCCTGTTCCTCCGCGCCCATCGCCGGGGTGCCGGCCTCGATCTCGGGGACGCCGGCCTCGGCCAGCGCCTCCGCGATCTCGAGCTTCTCGGCGGCCGAGAAGGCGACGCCGGGCGCCTGCTCGCCGTCGCGCAGGGTGGTGTCGTTCAGGAAGACGCGAGCGGCCATGCGTCCCTCCCCTCGCCTCAGGCGTAGACCGGGTTGAAGGAGGCCGGGGCCTTGTCGGCGCCCTGCCAGAACGGCGACAAGGCGCGCAGCTTCTCGACGATCGGCGGCATCGCCTCGAGGACGCGATCGACGTCGGCGTCGGTGTTGTCGCGGGAGAAGGAGAAGCGGATCGCGCCGTGCGCAGCCGTATAGGGCACGTTCATGGCGCGCAGCACGTGGCTCGGCTCGAGCGAACCGGAGGTGCAGGCGGAGCCCGACGAGGCGGCGATGCCCTCCCGGTTCATCAGGAGCAGGATGCCCTCGCCCTCGATGTATTCGAAGGCGATGTTGGAGGTGTTGGGCAGACGCTCGGCCGGATTGCCGGTGACGAAGCAGCTCGGGATGCGCTGGAGCAGGCCCTTCTCGAGGCGGTCGCGAAGCGCGGCGACGCGGGTCTGCTCGTCCGCCATGTGGAGGAGCGCCAACTCCGCCGCCTTGCCGAGGCCGACGATGCCGGGGGTGTTCTCGGTGCCGGCGCGGCGGCCGCGCTCCTGGTGGCCGCCCTTCATCAGCGAGCGGAAGCGGACGCCGCGCTTGACATAGAGGGCGCCGACGCCCTTCGGCCCGTGCAGCTTGTGGCCGGAGAGCGAGAGCATGTCGATCTGGGTCGACTTCAGATCGAGCGGGATCTTGCCGACCGCCTGGACGGCGTCGGTGTGGAAGATCGCGCCGACCTCCTTGGCCATCTCGGCGAGTTCGGGGATCGGAAAGATCGTGCCGGTCTCGTTGTTGGCCCACATGATCGAGACGATCGCGGTCTTCTCCGACAGCGCCTCGCGATAGGCGGCGATGTCGAGCAGGCCCTTCTCGTCGACCGGGATGACGTGAACCTTGACCCCCTTGGTCTTCTCGAGATGGGCGCAGAGCGAGAGCACTGCCGGATGCTCGACGGCGGAGGTGATGATCTCGTCGCGGCCGGGCGAGGCCTCGAGGGCGGAGAGGATCGCCATGTTGTCGCTCTCGGTGCCGCCGGAGGTGAAGACGATCTCGTGATCGAACTCCGCGCCGAGCAGCTTCTGGAGCGAGGCGCGCGCCTGCTTCACCGCGCCGCCGACCGACGAGCCGAAGGCGTGCATCGAGGACGGATTGCCGAACTGCTCGGTGAAGAAGGGCAGCATCGCCTGGACGACGGCGTCGTCGCAGCGCGTGGTGGCGTTGTTGTCGAGATAGACGGGGGTGGGCATGAGTCGGTCCTCTTCGTCTTCGATCTGGCTCGGCGCTGGCCGAATACGGATTTCAAGGGCAGGCGCGGCCCGAGCCTCGCGTGTCCCCTCCCCCCTCGAGGGGGAGGGTCAGGGAGGGGGGGGCGGAGCGCCGCAGGCAGCGCTCGATCGCCGAGCCGCGGTGCCCCCCCTCTCCGGCTCTCCCCCCTCGAGGGGGGAGAGGGACCGTGGGGCGACGCCTCGGTCTCGCCGGTCGCTCCTCACTTCACCGGCACGACGCGCACCGGAATGCCGAGCTTGGCGATGATCTTTTCCTGGACGCCGTTGACGGTCATCGAGGCCATCTGGCAGCCGACGCAGGCGCCGGTGAGCTTGACGATGACGTTGGAGCCGTCGACGTCGACCAGCTCGCAGTCGCCGCCGTCCTTCTTCAGGAAGGGCCGGACCTCTTCCAGCGCCTCTTCGATCAGCTTGATCTTCTGCACCGTCGTGTAGCGCGGCGCGCCCGAAGGAGCGGGAGCCGGCGCAGGCGTGATCACTTCCGTCGCGGCGGCGGCCTTCTCCAACGCCTCCAGCGAGATCACCGGCGACTTCTGCGCCGTCGCCGGGGTGGCGACCGGCGAAGCGCCGACCGCGGCCGAGGGCTTGGCCTTGCGCTTCAGCGTCTTGGGATCGACCGCGCCGACCGTGTAGGCGGCCGAGGCGACGATCAGCCCCTCCTCGACCATCTCGGCGTTGACCCGGGCGAGCACGCCCTCGAGCGCCTCGAAACAGGTCAGGCAGCCGCCGCCGGCCTTGGTGTAGTTGGTCAACTCCTCGATCGAGGTCAGCTCGTTCGAGCGCACCGCGCGTTCGATCATGCCCTCGTCGACGCCGAAGCATTTGCAGACCAGCGCGCCTTCCTCGTGGTCGTCCTTCCACTCCTCGCCGCGGTAGTTGGCGACCGCCGCCTGGAGGGCTTCGTAGCCCATCACCGAGCAATGCATCTTCTCCGGCGGCAGGCCGCCGAGGAAGTCGGCGATGTCCTGGTTGGAGATCGCCAGCGCCTGTTCCAGCGTCTTGCCGACGACGAGTTCGGTCAGGGCCGACGACGAGGCGATCGCCGAGCCGCAGCCGAAGGTCTGGAACTTGGCCGCCTCGATGACCTCGGTCTCGGGATCGACGCGCATCATCAGCTTCAGCGCGTCGCCGCAGGAGATCGCGCCGACCTCACCGACCGCATTGGCCGTTTCGAGAACCCCGGCGTTGACGGGATTGAAGAAATAGTCCTTGACCTTGTCGGTGTAGTCCCACATGGGCTGCTCTCCTGAATGGGGGTTCGGATCAACCGAAGGACTTGCCGCACGAACACTTCGACGTGGCGTTCGGGTTTTCGAAGACGAAGCCGGAGGCCTCGAGGCCGGTGACGAAGTCGACCGTCATGCCCTCGACGAGCGACCGGCTGTCGGCGTCGACGAACAGCTTGACGCCGTCCTGGTCGATGACGATGTCGCCGTCACGGCTCGTGCCCTCGAGGCCCATCAGGTACTTGAAGCCGGCGCAGCCGCCCGCCTCGACCTTGATGCGCAGACCTTCCATCGGGGTCGCGGCGCGAGAGAGAGCCGTCCGGACGGCGGAAACGGCGCTGTCGGTGAGTTGGATCATGGCGAAAACCTCGTGCTCGAAGGACGTTCGAGGAGGATTTCGCAAAGCCCGTGCCAATCAGGGAAATCCCTGACAAATCACGTCTTTTTCCATTCGTAGTGATGTCGACAAGCCGACAACGGGCGATTTGCGACATGTCGCGATTTCGACGAAACGCCTGAAGCGACGGCGTTTTCGGCCGCAGGACGAGCCGCTGGGGGACTGCGCGTCAGACGGCGGCGCGCTCCATGCGGCTGCGGATCTCCACCCTCAGCGCTTCCGCCGCCGGCTCGGAGGCGAGCGAGCGGATCGTCCAGGGCTTGCGACCCGCAGGAACGGAGAAGCGGGCGATCACGTCCCACGACGACGGGCCGTCGGAGAACGTGTCCTCTTCGACCGACAGATCGACCAGGGCGGAAAAGTCGCGGGCGCGAGAGAAGCGCAGGCCGAAGGCGCCGGCCGCCGTCTCGACGAAGCGGCGACGCTCGAAGTCGATCGTCATCGTCGTTTCGAGACCGACGAGGGCGGCGACCAGCACCGGCAGACCGACCGACAGCGCGCCGAGCGAAATGATCCAGAACGGGATCATCGCCCATTGGAACGGATGACCCGGCCGGATCAACAACTCCCAAGGCGCGAGAAAGGTCATCGCGCCGATGACGGCCAAGACGATCCGAATCGCGACCGGAAACCGGTTGGTGAAGACCATGCGATCGCCGCCGTCTTCGGCGCTGTCGATGCCGCTCATGCGTCGCTCCGCCGCTCGTCGACGTCACGTTCCCGCAGAAACGTGAAGGAGTGACGAAGAGCGCGGCCGCGGCCGGCCTCACTCGGCGGCGAGCGCCGCGACGTCGGCCCGATCGAGCGCGCGGCGGCGCTCCGCCATCCGGCTCTCGCCGTCCTCCGCGCCGAAACATTCGGCGAAGTCGGCGCATTGGGCGCAGGAGGGGGCCGAGCAGAGCGAAAAGCCCTCGGCCTCGCAGAGCCGACGGTAGAAATACTTCTTCCACCGCATGTTGGCGGCGTTGCCGGCGTGCAGCGTCGGGAAATGGCGGGCGAGGAGGCGATTGAGTTCGGATCGATCGAACAGGCCGAGATCCTGCCAGAGGTGATCGGGGCGCAGGGCGCGGCGCGCGATCACCCGCGCGAGGAGCGGCGCGAGATCGGTGGCGGCGTGGTCGAGAAGGAGGTCGCGCAGCATCACCTCCTCGGCCTCCAGGACCGGCGCGATCTCCGCATCGCCGAGGCCGGCGCGGTCGAAGGCGGGAAAGCGCGTCGCCAGAAGAAGAGCGAGTTCGGAGGCCGCCAGCCCGGTCGCGCCGGCGACGGTCGCCGTCCCCTGCCCCGCCTCTTCGAGGCCGACGGAGAGGACGCAGGCGAGCACGTGATCGTCGAAGCGGCGGTCGGCGTCGGCCTCGCCGAGCGCGGTCCGCATCAGTCGGGCGTGTCGAACGCGAGCCATCGTCACCTCCACCGCAGGGATGTCGAAAACGCGAGACGGATGAGACGGTCGGCGGCCGGGGAGCGCCGACCGTCTCGGGGACCGACAATTGCGCGAGCGGACCCGCGCGGGCGCCCCTCGCGACCGGACCGGCGGGTCAGGCGGCGACCTTGTCGGCGGCGACGTGGGTCTGGCAGTTCTTCGGGCAGACGCGGGCGCAGGCGCCGCAACCGATGCAGGCGCCCGACTTGTCGACGACCATGATCATGCGGTTCAGCTCGCCGTCGAAGTCCTCGTCCTCGCCTTCGACGCACTGGCCGAGGATCTCGCCCTCGTCGTCGACGCCGTAGAGGTGCATGACGTCGCGCGAGCAGACCTTGTAGCAGCGGCCGCAGCCGATGCAGGTCTCGCCGTCGATCTTCATCAGATATTCCGGCATCCAGGTGGAGCCGTCGCGGGTCTGAAAATCCGCCATCACGCGGCCTCCATCGCTTTGAGCCGAGCCCGAGCCGCATCGAGCGCGGCATAGGCGTCGTAGGCCGCCTGCGCGACCTCCATGATCTTGTTCCAGTCGCCCGGCAGTTCCTCGGAGAGGTCGTGCAGGTTCATCTTGGCGTTGGTCGCCTTGGCGTTGAGCTTCTTGATCTCGGCCTTGAGCGTATCGACGTCGGACATCGGTCTCTCCTCGGATGAAACGTGTGTCGGGAACCAGACGTCATCCCCGACGCGAACGAGACGGAGGGTCGGCCCACGAGACCTCCCGCCCCGCCCGGACGACGGGCAGGCCGCATCGGGGATGACGCCGGTCGGGCGGCGCGGGGAATGCGCCGCCGCCCCTCTCCCCGTCACCAGTCGGCGACTTCGGGGAACTTGGCGATCATCTCGCAGGCTTCGTCGACGGCCTTGGTTCCGGCCTCGGCGAGCTTCGTCAGGCTGTCGTGGCCCCAGCGATGCACGTCGCGCAGCGACTTCGAATAGACGACCAGACGTCCGGTCATCAGGATCACGCGGCCGAAGCCCTCGTGGCTCATCTTCATCATCGGCGAGGCGATGCGGCCGGCTTCCTTTTCGATGGCGAGGCCGATGGCGGCGTAGAACTTCTCCACCCGCCACAGCACGTCCGGATCGGGATCGCCGATGATCGGGATCTCGCGGCGCTGTTCCTTGGTGACGATGAAGTCCTTCAGGATCGAGGCGTCGGAGCGGCCCTCCCAAGTGCCGTAGCTGTCTTCGGCGCGCACGAGGCGGACCAGGGTCGAAAGAAACGGCGTGGCGAGCGCGACGTCGTCGGCGGAGAGTTCGGCGGTTTCGGTCATCTTGGGCCTCAATCGTCGGCAAAGGAGGGTTTCGGGGCGGCGATGCCGGCTTCCGCCAGCACCTTGCGCAGCCAGGGCGGCGGCGCGCCCTCGAGCATGGTGCGGGTGCGCTCCAGCACCTCGTCGATCGACGACGGCGCCTGCACCTTGATCGGGTGGATCTTGGCGGAGACGACCTTGGCGGCGGAGGGGCCGCCGATCGCCAGGCAGAAGAGCAGATGGCAGCCGGAGAGCGCCTCGACCTTGGGCGTGATGCGATCATCGCCGTCGGTCTTGTGCTGGCCGGATTGCTCGGTGACGTCGTCGAAGGCGAGCGCCTCGACGAAGGACCAACCGGTCTTGGTGACGTCGTAGACGGCGAAGCGGCTCGCCGACCCGAAGTGGGCGTTGAGCCCCTTCATGTCGTTGGTGGCGATGGCGACGCGGACCGCGCCGGCGGCGCGTTCGGGGGCGGCTTCGGCGGCTGCGTCAGTGGGCACGAGCGACAGTCTCCGGACGGCTGACATGGGCGTTCTCTCTCTTGGTGAGCGGATTCAACCCTTCGGGGGTCGGATCGTGCCGTTGGGCCTGGAAGAGGTTCGAGACTTCGAAGATCAGGTCGCGGGTGCCGCGATAGCCGACGTGCGCCCGATGCTGCATGCCGAGCCGATCGAAGATCGGGAATCCGACCCGGAACAGCGGGATGTCGAGATGCTCGGCGGCCTGTCGGCCGTGGCTGTGGGTGACGATGAGGTCGCAGCCGACGGCGAGACGCTCGAGATCGCCGAGGTCGCCGACCTTGACCTCGTCGGTCGGCACTTTCTTCAGGATCGGCGAGGACCCCGTCGTGGTCACCGCCGCCGCCACCTCCGCGCCCATGCCGGCGAAGAAGGTGGCGAGCCGATAGAGGTGGTCCGGCTCGGCGGCGATGGCGATCTTCTTGCCGGAAAAATGGAAATGCCCGTCGAGCAGGGCGTCGGCGAGTTGCGAGCGACGCCGGCGCAGGCTCGCCGGCACCGGCTGACCGGAGATCTCGGCGAGCGCGGTGACGAAGCGGTCGACCGCCTTGAGGCCGGTCAGGGTGCCGAACAGCGTGTAGGGCACGTCGGCGACCTCGGCGAGTTTCTCGGCGGCGGCGCGCTGGCCCTCGCCGATGGCGAGGCAATGGACGCATTCGCCGAGCGTGCGGATGTCTTCGACCTTGGTGCCGCCGTAGGTGGTCGGGATCCATTTGCCGGGCACGGTGCCGTCGAGAGCGCCGGAGACGTCGGGCAGGATGGTCGCTTCGAGGCCGAAGGCCTCGACCATGTCGCGGATCTCCTCGATGTCGGCGACGGTCAGGTCGAAGCCGGGCAGAATGGCGACGCGGCGCGGATTGCGGCGGGCGGAGACACGGGCGGTGATCCCGGCGATCATCGCGACGACCGCCTTCGACCAGCCCTCCTCGATGCCTCCGTTGAAGTCGGGGGTGTCGGCGAGCACCACTTCCGTGCCGGCGAGCGCTTCGGCGCGACGGGCCTTGATGATCGCCAGATCGCCGGCGAAGTCCTCGCCGCGGGTCTCGACCAGCGCCGTGGTGGCGATGCCGATCAGCTTCGGCTTGGTGCGGTTCTTCAGGTTGAGGATCGCCTCCTCGAGGTGATCCGCGCCGCCCATGATGGTGGCGACCTCGTCCATCGCCGTGGTCTGCAGCGGGATCGTCTCCTTGAAATGGCGGACGAACAGCACGAGCGCGAAGGAGGTGCAGCCCTGGCTGCCGTGGAACAGCGGCACGCAGCCGTCGACGCCGAGATAGGCGAAGGCCGCGCCGAGCGGCTGGCTCGACTTCAACGGATTGACCGAGGCCGACTTGTCGACGGGAAGGATGGTCGTCATGGGCGTCTCCGTCAGCAGTCGTCGGCGTCGCCGGCGCCGGAGCCCGCGAACTTCTTCAGGGTGTGGGTCGGGACGGCGTCGTTGGCGGCGCGCGCGACGGCGACCTCGTCGACGGGCGTTCGCGCCGGAGCGGTTCGCCCGATCACGCTCTCGCCGACGATCCGGCCGGCCTCGTCGAAGGGCGAGGGCTCGCGCACCTGCGCCCAGATCGGATTATGGATGGCGAGGTCGATCTGACGGACCAACTCGACCATGCCGTCGTAGCCGGCGTAGGGCAGATGGCGCTCCTGGTTGATGTCGAGCCAGGGCATCTTGGCCTTCAACGCGACGAACTGGGTGCGGCCGCCCGACAACATGATGTCGGCGTCGTGGCGCTCCAGCAGAGCGTAGAGATCGCGCGGCGCCATACCCTCGAACATGCGGTGCTCGTCCTCGAGGATCTGCTTGATGCGCTCCTTGTCTTCGTCCGTCGACTTCTTGACCGAGGTGCCGACGATCTCGACGCCGATCTCCATCAGCGCCGAGGCGACCGACCAGGACTTGACGCCGCCGGTGTTGAGCAGGACCCGCTTGCCCTGGAGACGCGGCCGGAAGGCCTCGAGCTTCTCCCAGACGATCTTCTCCTCGCGGGCGATCAGGGCTTCGGTGCGATCGATCAGCTCCGGGTCGGCGCCCCGGCGGACGAGCAGGTTCGCCAGTTGGCGCAACGCCTCGGAGGTGTCGGCGACGCCGTAGAACGAGCCCTCGAAGAACGGGATGTCCCAGCGCTCCTCCATCTTGCGAGCGAGATTGATGAGGGCGGTCGAGCAGACCATCATCGTCGCCTTCGCCGTATGGGCCGAGGCGACGTCGAGGAAACGGGCGTCGCCGGGCACGCAGGCGCGGACCCGGATGCCGAGCTCGTCGAGCAGCGGTTTCACCAGCCAGAATTCGCCGGCGAGATTGAACTCGCCGAGGATGTTGACGTCGTAATCGCCGACGTCGTCGGGCTCGTGCGTGCCGATGACGTGGTCGAGCAGGGCTTCGCCGGCGAGTTTGTTGCCGAGGTTCTTCGAGCCGACGAAGCCGGCGGCGTGGACCGGGATCACGGCCGTTTCGAACTTCTCGGAGGCGTGGCGGCAGACGGCGTCGATGTCGTCGCCGATCAGGGCGGTGACGCAGGTCTCGTAGACGAAGATCGCCGGCGGGGCGTGCGCCTCGACGATCTCGCGGATCGCCTTCCAGAGCTTGCGCTCGCCCTGCCCCATCACGACGTCGAGCTCGGTCAGATCGGTGGTGAAGGAGGTGCGCCACAGCATCGGGCCGGAGGAGGCCGCGCCGCGGTTGTCCCAGGAGTTGCCCTCACAGGCGAGCGGCGCGTGGATCAGATGGGCGGCGTCGGTGATCGGCTGGAGCACGATCTTGGCGCCGTCGAAGGCGCAGCCGCCGGCGGCCGCGCCGGGGGTCAGCGGCTTCGAGCAGCCCTTCTTGCGCGCCTTCTCGTCCTTGGCCTGGTTCTTGTCACAACCCGGCTCGTCGAAGAGCGCCTGGACCTTCGGTGACAGCATGTCCGGTCTCCCCTCTCGTCGCCTTTGTCGGGCATCCGACAAACCGGCCTCGTCGAGGGGAGTGGAGCAAGGGGTGTGCCAGCGACGGGCGTCGCCTCACAGACCGCGCAGGACGAAGGGACCGCGGCGCTTCGTGGAGTCGCGAAGGATCATGTCGGAAAGACGCCGTTCGGTGGCCAACGCCAGCCGACGGGTCAGGAGACGGGCGATCGGCGGGGGAAGATCGTCGCGAGTGGCCAGCGTCAGGTCCATCTTGGTGGCCTCGCGGGCGTGACCGGCGAGCCGGTCGAAACCGGTGGCGGAGATCTTCGCGCCCGGATTGCCGGCGAGGGCGAGCAGGACGTCCTCGCGTCCGTCGTCGATCAGGGCGTCCGAGACCTCGATCGGCAGGGACCGGCGCGAGGCGATGGCGACGAGCGCGGCGGTGTCGGCGGGGGTCGCCTCGGCGACCATCTCGGTGAGTCGGGACGCCGCGAGCGGCGCGCGCTGGAGGAGCGGACGCGCCACCATCGGAAGGTCGGCGAGCAGTCGATCGACCACGCGCGGCAGACGCGGCGCGCGGTCGGCCACCGCCTTGGCGAAGGCGATCCGATCGAAGACCGGAGCGACCGGGATGAGCACCAGGGCGATGTCGGAGAAGAGCTCGGGGTCGAGTTGCGAGAAATCGCGCGCGGTCGCCTTCAACAGGTCGGTCAGGACGCGCAACAGCCGCCCCCGATCGTCGGCGCGGGTTCGTTCCACTTCGGCCGCCAACGCGGCGAGACGTCCGTCCGACATCGTCATGTCTTCCCTAAGGGCAGTCATGCCACTTTGGCGGGCGTTCCTAAAATTTCGCTTAAAATCCCCCTTATCGAAGCGATTATTCGGCCGACTGGCACAACCCCCGAGTTCAACCGGCACGGCGACGGCGCCGCGCGCGCCGATCGGATTCGGTAAAATTCTTATCTTCTGTTTTTTCCATTAATTTCGATATTTTTATCTTATCCTCCCGGCGCGAAACGACCGACGTTTCGCGCCGATCCGCAAGGCGGAGAACACGCCGAAGGCCGATCGGGTCATCGTCATCGGGGGAAAACGACATGCATTCCGAGAGCGCCCTCACGACCGGGCTGGCGAAGGCGGCGCGTCATCTGACGCCCTTCATGAGTCTGTTGTTCCTGATCAGCTTCATCGACCGATCGAACGTCAGTTTCGCGGCGCTTTCGATGAACAAGGATCTCGGCTTCACGCCGATCGTCTACGCCTGGGGCGTCGGCTTCTTCTTCTTCGGCTACGTGCTGTTCGAAGTGCCCTCGAACATGATCCTGGAGAAGGTCGGGGCGCGGCGGTGGATCGCGCCGATCGTCATCCTGTGGGGCTTCGCCTCGATGGCGCTGGCCTGGGCGGGCGACGCCAAGAGCTTCTTCGCGCTGCGCTTCGTGCTCGGCATGGCGGAAGCCGGCCTGCTGCCCGGCCTGCTCCTCTACATGACGTGGTGGTTTCCGGCCAATCGGCGGGCGCGGACGACGGCGCTGCTGATGGTGGCGATCCCGCTCTCCATCGTCATCGGCGGGCCGCTCTCCGGCATCATCCTCGGCATTCCCGGTCTCGACGGGGCGCTCGGCTTCAAGGCCTGGCAGTGGCTGTTCATCATCGAGGGCATTCCGGCCGTCGTCGTCGGCTTCATGGTCTATCGGGTGATGCCGGACCGGCCGGCCGACGCGCACTGGCTGACGGCGGAGGAGAAGGCGGCGATCGACGCCGAGCTCGACCGCGAAGGCCGCGCCGCGACCTCGCACGCACACGGCTCGACGCTCATGGAAGGGCTGGTCTCGCCGCCGGTGCTGCTCCTGTCGCTCGCCTATTTCGGCTCGTTGCTCGGCGGCTTCGGCATCATCTTCTGGGTGCCGCAGATCGTGAAGGCGTTCGGACTGACCAATCTGCAGACCGGCTTCGTCGCGGCCATTCCCTATGCGGCGGCGGCGATCGCCATGGTCGTGCTCGGACGGATCGGCGACCGCACCGGCAAGCGGGTGGCGCTCGTCGTGCTGCCGGCGATCGCGGGAGCGATCGGCCTGATCGGGGCGGGACTGACCACCGATCCGATCGTCTCGATCGCGGCGCTGTCGCTCGCCGCCTGCGGCGTCTACGGCCTCTTGCCGTCGTTCTGGACGCTGCCGCCGACCTATCTGAAGGGCACGGCGGTCGCCGCCGCCTTCGCCACGGTCAACTCGATCGGCGCGCTCGGCGGCTTCGTCGGCCCCTACATCGTCGGCTGGGCGAAGGAGACGACCGGCTCGTTCTCGACCGGCCTGATCCTGCTCGGCTGCGGCGCGTTGGTGAACGCGGCGGCGGTGCTCATTCTGTCGAAGGTGATGCCACGCACCCACGCCTGAGGCGACGTCGCAAAGCCGACACGGCGGATCGACGACGGCCCCAGAAGACCGAACGGCCGCTCCTCGGGGCGGCCGCTTCGTTTCGTTCACTTCCCTTCAATCGCGATGCGCCAAAAGGAGCTCTGATCTCGCTCGTCGATCGCTGCGGCGACGACTCAGACACCGGACACGGACATGATCCGCTTCGAGGGCGACCACATCGTCATCCGCACCGCGCCGCCGCCGGCTCCGCTCCGCCTCCTCTACGCCGCCGTGGGCGTGACCTTCCTCGCCGTCGGGCTGCTCGCCCTCTTCAACATGGCGAACCAGCTCTGGTGGACGCCGCGCGACGACCTCACGGTGGGAAGCATCGCGCTGGGCGTGACGATCACCTGCGGATTTCTCGGGATCGGCGCGCTGCTGCTCGTCGGGGCGCTGACGCCGGCGCGTGAGCTCAGCCTCGATCCGGGCGACGAGACGGCGCGTCTGACGGTTCGCCGCCCCTTCCTGACGTTCACCCGGCGGTTCGGGTTCGCGACGATCGCGCCGCCGCACGCCGTCTTCACGCCGGAAGACAGCGAAAACGCCGCGACATGGTCGTTCACGATGCGGCTGCCGGACGGGACGGCCATCGACCATTGCGAGGCGCCGCTGCCGCTCCTCGAGCAGAAGCAGCACGCCGAATTCTGGAGCGAGCGGGTCGCGCGGATGCTCATGGGCGCGGATGCGCGAACGAAGTTCCCCTCCCCTCCGGCGGCGGCCGATCCGTAGCGCCGGACCGGTGATCCGCGACCCCCGACCGGGGACCGGGTGGGCGGGCCGATCACACCGCGCCTTCGTCCTCGATGTTCAGGATCTCGCCGCAGGCCTTGCAGTGGACGGCGTCGTGGTCGTGCCGGGAGAGGCCGCAGCGCGGGCACTTGTGATGGACCTTGGGCGGGCGGAACATCACCTGGACGAGGCGCAGGAACAGCGACACGCCGAAGATCATGATGACGACCGACGTCATCTTGCCGCCGGTGCCCTTCAAGGTGACGTCGCCGAAGCCGGTGGTGGTCAGCGTCGTCACGGTGAAATAGAGCGCGTCGGCGTAGTCGTTGATCGCCTCGTTGGTCCAGTGCTGGGTCTCGTAGACGATCGCCGTCATCACGAAGATGAAGACCAGGAGATTGATCGCCGCGTCGATGGTCTGCTCGTTCCGGCGGAAGAAGGCGAAGTCGGCCCTCAGCCGCCGCACCGTCTGATAGGAGCGCAGGAGCCGCAGCATCCGCGCCACCCGCAGGAAGGCGAAGCCCTCGCCGAGCATCGGGGCCAGCAACGAGACGATCACCACCAGATCGGCGACGCCGTAGGGGTGGACGAGGTCGGCGAGGCGGCGGCGCGAGATCCACAGCCGCGCGGCGAAGTCGGCGACGATGCCGACGCCGATGACGGCGTCGAAACTCTCGATCAGCGGCGTGTGTTCGGTGAAGGAGGAGCCGACCAGGAACAGGACGGTGACGACGTCGAAGACGAGGAGCGCATAGCGGAAGGCGACGGCGCGCGGCGTGTCGCGTTCATAGAGTTCCTCGACGAGCGCCTTCACAGGGGCTCCTCCCCTCTCCGTTTCTCCCGGCGTCGTTTCTAACGCGACCGGAGGACCCCGAGCAATGCGACCTCGGCGCGAGACGCGAAACGGCCGCCCCGAGGGGCTCCAAATAGCATTTAAGCCACATCCGATCTTCCAGCCAGAACCCAAATCTTATGTTTTATTTGAATAAAATTTAATATAAATAATTGTTTTCACATTATTCAATTGATTTATTATTTAAATAATTTACAAAACAGTCCATGGCCATCTGATTAATTTCCGACACATCTCGATGGAAACTGACCACAAGCTCAAACTCAAATTTACCAGTCGGGTGCTCCGCATCAAATACCTTTCTCATATCGCGAGATAATTTAAATAGCTCTTCCAAATTTCTATACGAAAACCCTCGAAAAAACTCACGCAACGGGCGAAAAGAATCGTCTGTATATGTAAATAAAATATCTTCCTCGAATTCTATTTGCCGATAAAACGCATCTCTAATCTTTGTACATATCTCGTATATCCGATATTTATCCCCAGAAACACCGGGATCTCCCCATGACATAGGCAGCTCTTCATTTATTAAGCGCTCTTCAGACTGAACAATCTCGGCTGCCTCAGCCATTTTACCTGAAAACCATTTATAGTATTGATCCGGGTCAACATATCGACCCCTCAATGTATATAACCCACTACGCAAGTCTCCTGCCCTCTTCGCAAGACTACCTGCATACTCGTATAGAATCTCAGCAGTGAGCCTATACTCCCAAGCATACGGCAAATCTCTAGCAATTTGCCGCGCCCGACTTGATGCCTCCGGCATACGAGCGTCCAACTCAGAAAAAACCATTTGGCGAAAATTCCTGCGGTCTTTGAAACCCGACCTAACATACTCTTCATGTTCAGACTTCCACTTAAATAATAATTCTGCACTATATATATCACCGCTCTTATCAATTTTCGCATGACAATTACGGCATAGCCAGATTCCATTCGTAATATCTTCCAAATCCTTCTCCGATAAATCAGCCCTGAAGCGAGGCATATCACCGCCTATACTATATATATGCGCCGCCTCACCAACTCTCAACGTCTTACGTGAACCTTCGACTGGCATCACAGTTTGCGTACCACAGTCAGGATTTGAACAGTGGTGGTGCGCTCTTTCAGCCAAAGTCCGAATTGTTTGTTCCGAAAACCCTCCAACCCTACTCATCAGCATCTCCTAGAAAGAAACAACCGGCCAGCGAGCTACGCTGACCGGTTGTCTATCACAAGCGATGCTTGCGGCGAACTCAGCGGGTGAGGTCGTAGGAGTAGTCGGTGACGCCGGGGATGATGGTCTCGCGGTCGAGCGTGTCGAAGACCTTGTCGAGCAGCGTCGTCAGAACCCTGAGGCCGCCCTGATAGCCCATCAGCGGGAAGCGGTGGTGGTGGTGACGATCGAAGATCGGGAAGGTCAGGCGGATCAGCGGGATGCCGGTGTCGCGCTCGAGGTACTTGCCGTAGGACGAGCCGATCATGAAGTCGACCGGCTCGGTGAAGAGCAGCGAGCGCAGGTGCCAGAGGTCCTTGCCCGCCCACACCTGGGCCGACTTGCCGAACGGGTTGGCCGCCAGCATTTCCTTCATCTCGGCGTCCCAGGCCTTGGTGCCGTTGGTGGCGAGGCAGTGGGTCGGCTCGCCGCCGGTTTCCATGACGAACTGGGCCATCGCCTGGACGAAGTCCGGGTCGCCCCAGATCGCGTACTTCTTGCCGTGCAGATGCGCCTGGCTGTCGGCCATGGCGTCGATCAGGCGGCCGCGCTCCATGCGGATCGCTTCCGGGATCGCCTTGCCGGAGAGCTCGGAGACCTTCATCAGGAAGGCGTCGGTGGCGCGAACGCCGAGCGGATAGTGGAAGGCCGCGGTCTCCTGGCCCTGCTCGGCGACGTAGTCCATCGTCTTGCGGGTGTTCCAGTACTGCAGCGAGATCGTGCCCTTGGCGTTCAGCGCGCCCTTGACCTGATCGATCGTGGTGCCGCCGTCGTACATGCGATATTCGCCGTCCGAGGGGGTGTCGAACTGGTCGGCGGCGTCCTGCACGAAGGTGTACTCGACGCCCATCATGTCGAGCAGACGCTTCAGCTCACGGTTGTTGCCGACGCAGTAACCGTCGAAGCCCGGGATGATATTGATCGAGGTTCCCGGCGTGCGCTCGGCGCCCTTCCAGAAGTTCTCCAGGATGCCCTTGATCATGTTGTCGTAGCCGTCGACGTGGGAGCCGACGAAGGCCGGGGTGTGGGCGTAGGGGACCGGGAACTCTTCCGGCACCGAGCCCTTCTTCTTGGCGTTGGCGATGAAGCCCTGAAGGTCGTCGCCGATGACTTCGGCCATGCAGGTGGTCGAGACGGCGATCATGTCGGGCTGATAGAGCGCCGAGCAGTTGGCGAGGCCGTCGATCATGTTCTGCAGGCCGCCGAACACCGCCGCGTCTTCGGTCATCGAGGAGGAGACCGCCGAGCAGGGCTCCTTGAAGTGGCGCGACAGGTGCGAGCGATAGTAGGCGACGCAGCCCTGCGAGCCGTGGACGAAGCTCATGCACTTGGAGAAGCCGGCGGCGGCGAAGACCGCGCCGAGCGGCTGGCAGGCCTTGGCCGGATTGACGACCAGGGACTCGCGAGCGAGGTTCTTTTCGCGATATTCCCAGGACTTGGTGTACTCGCCCTGCTCGGCGACCTTCTCGTCGGCCACCGGGCACTCGAATTCGGCGCGCTTGCGGGCGAACATCTCGGTGTACTCGGGCTCGCGGAAGAGCGGAGCGTGGTCGAGCACCTTGTCTACGGACTGCGGCATGACTGGTCACCTCTCGCGTGGCCTCCGCGCCATACGGCGGACGACCTCAGGGTGTGAGCAAGGGATCGCGCGGGCGAAGGGGCTCGCGGCGGGATGTCGTCGTATCGAATTGCCTGTCTTCGGATCGGAGAGGCCACAGCCCCCCCTCCTTGTCCCTCCCCCTCCAGGGGGGAGGGAACGCTCGGATCGACGCCCTACCCTCTCTCCACGGCCGCGCCAGGAATGGATGCGGTCGACTTTCGAAGGTCCTCGCCTCTGGAGTCCCCTCCCCCCTGAAGGGGGAGGGACAGGGAGAGGGGGCTGGGCATCACCGGTTCACACCGGCTTCCGAGCGCCCGTCGGCTCACTCGGCGGCGGCGGCCATCGGCTCGTCCTTGGCCCAGGGGGCGTCGAACAGGTCCCAGACGGGATTGTTGATCGCCAGGTCCATGTCGCGCGCGAAGATCGCGAAGCCGTCGTAGCCGTGATAGGGGCCGGAGTAGTCCCAGGAGTGCATCTGACGGAACGGGATGCCCATCTTCTGCACCGGGTACTTCTCCTTGATGCCCGAGCCGACCAGATCGGGACGGACCTTCTCGATGAACTTCTCGAGCTCGTAGCCGGTGACGTCGTCGTAGATCAGCGTGCCCTTCTTCACATAGTGACCGGTGCGCTGATAGTCGTCGTTGTGGGCGAACTCGTAGCCGGTGCCGGCGATCTCCATGCCGAGGTCTTCGTAGGCGTTGACCACGTGACGGGGGCGCAGGCCACCGACGTAGAGCATCACCTTCTTGCCCTCGAGCCGCGGACGGTACTTGGCGATGACGCCGTCGACCAGCGGCTGGTACTTGGCGATGACCGCTTCCGCCTTGGCCTCGATCTCCGGGCCGTAGTGCTTGGCGATCTTGCGCAGAGACATGGCGATCTGCGACGGACCGAAGAAGTTGTACTCCATCCACGGGATGTTGTACTTCTCTTCCATGTGCCGGCAGATGTAGTTCATCGAACGGTAGCAGTGGATCAGGTTGAGCTTGGCGTGAACCGCGTTCTCGACCTCGGCCAGCGTCGCGTCGCCCGACCAGTTGCCGACGACCCGCAGACCCATCTCCTCGAGCAGGATGCGCGAGGCCCAGGCGTCGCCGCCGATGTTGTAGTCGCCGATGACGTTGACATCGTAAGGCGTGGTCTCGACCTCGCGGGTGGTCTTGTCGAAGACCCAATCCCGGATCGCGTCGTTGGCGATGTGGTGGCCGAGCGACTGGGAGACGCCGCGGAAGCCTTCGCAACGAACCGGAACGATGGTCGTGTCGTGCTCCTTGGCCTTCTTCTTCGACACCGCTTCGATGTCGTCGCCGATCAGGCCGATCGGGCACTCGGACTGGACCGTGATGCCGTTCGCCAGCGGGAACAGGACCTCGATCTCGTCGATGATGCGCTCGAGCTTCTTGTCGCCGCCGAAGACGATGTCACGCTCCTGGAAGTCGGAGGTGAACTGCATCGTCACGAAGGTGTCGATGCCGGTCTTGCCGATGTAGTAGTTGCGGCGCTGGGACCAGGAATACTGGCCGCAGCCGACCGGGCCGTGGGAGATGTGGACCATGTCCTTGATCGGACCCCACACCACGCCCTTGGAACCGGCGTAGGCGCAGCCGCGGATGGTCATGACGCCGGGGATCGACTTGATGTTCGACTTGACGTCGCACTCGGTGACCGCCTGCGTCTCGCCGTCGACCTCCTCGGTGCCGGCTTCCGCCGCGACCGAGAGGTGCTTCTTGCGGCGCTTGGCGAACTTGTCGGGATACTGCGCGAGGACTTCCTCGATCAGCTTGGCGTGGAATTCGCCGTCGTTTTCGTAGTCGAGGCTCATTGGAACCCCCCTTCTTCGGGGACCGGCGGACGAGTTCCGTCCACGCACGGTCCTGAACCGTGGCGCTCGCCCCGAGACGGGGCCGTTCGAAGGACCGGCGGACGGGCCGCCGGCCGGCTGTCGGGAGTGGGGGTCGCGGCGTGCGGGGCCGCGATCCCCGCGCCGATCACTGAGCGGCGGCTTCCTTGGCCTGCAGCTCGGCGAGCTGCTGCTCCTCGGTCTTCATGATGCCGAACTCGATGAGCATGTCCT
>JAJTBO010000011.1 GCA_021286855.1 Hyphomicrobiales bacterium
GGGATGTCGGGCATGGGCGGCATGAACGGGATGTCGGGCATGGGCGGCATGAACGGGATGTCGGGCATGGGCGGCATGAACGGGATGTCGGGCATGGGCGGCATGAACGGGATGTCGGGCATGGGCGGCATGAGCGGCATGTCCGGGATGGGTGGCATGTCCGGGATGTCGGGCATGGCCGGTCAGCCGGGAGCGGCGACGACGCCGGCCGCGCCCCAGCAGAAGGCGAAGAAGGTCAAGAAGTCGAAGAAGCATCGCAAGGTTCAGTGACGCGCGGCGTCCACGGTCGAGCGGCGGCGCGCCGCCGCCGGCCGTCATCTTCGACCGAACCACGAAAGGCACGGAGCGACGACGCTTCGTGCCTTTCACATTTTTCGATGGGCGAGGCGGCGGCGGTGGCGGCTCGCATCCTTCAGCCGCCGGGAATCGTTCCGGTTCGGAGGAGGATGCGCCGCTGCATACATCGAGCGCCGACCCGACGCACCATCGGGGCCCAACACGGATGCGACGGTCTTTGAGGGGGAAAGGCTCACTGTTCCGCTTCAAATATATTCCATAATCCGTCTTATGCGAATGGCGGAGATCAAAACATGGGTGGGACGGGTGCGGCGCGGCGGTCGCGTCACGCGGGTTTCGCCTGCTCTCGTCTTCGCGCGAATGCTCATCGCCCATCGCAAGCGCCCTGTCCCTCACCGGCCGTCGGTCGGACGAACGAACCGGCGGGGCCGAACGCGCCACCGTGGATTTCGGCGAACTCGGCAGGCCCGCGGCGGCTCGCCGGCCACATAGGGCGGCGACGCGCGAACCACCGGGCTCCAGAAACGACTGTTCGCCCCCGTCACTGGTTCGATCGCGGCGCTCGTTCCTCGCCGCCTGAACGTCAATCGACGTCGGGACGGCCGCGCCGGAGGTTCTTCACCACGCCGCGCTTCTTCTTCTCGTCGACCCGGCGAATCTTCGAGCCGAGCGTCGGTTTGGTCGGCCGGCGCGGCGGCGGCGGCGGCAGCGCCGCCTCGCGGATCAGTTCGAGCAGGCGCTCGAGGGCGTCGGCGCGGTTGCGCTCCTGGGTGCGGAAGCGATCGGCGCGGAGGATCAGGACCCCCTCCCCGGTCATTCGCCGCCCGGAGAGTTCGGCGAGGCGCAGCTTCACGCGTTCGGGCAGAGACGGCGAGCGGGCGACGTCGAAGCGCAGCTCGACGGCGGTCGCGACCTTGTTGACGTTCTGTCCGCCGGGGCCGGAGGCGCGCATGAAGGTCTCGTCGAGCTCCGCCGGATCGAGGCGGATGCTGCGCGTCACCACGATCGCTTCCGCCATCTCCGCCTCCCGGGTGTTCGACCGGCCGGGTTCTAACACGAATGCGCCCCGGCGGCCTCCCCTTCGCAGAAGATCGGATGGGCGCGCGCCGGGGGCGGCGTAGATTGATCGCCCGAGCCCAGGAGGACGCCGCCGATGTCCGCCGTACCGCCGATCGAGGATCTCTCCGCCATACGCCGTCGGTGGGCCGCGAACATGCAGGCGCTCGCAGGCGTCGCCGATCCGGCCGTCGAAGCCGCCTTCGCCGCGACGCCACGCGAAGACTTCCTACCGCCGCCGCCGTGGACGATCTTCGGCGGCCGACAGGGTCGCACGACCACGTCCGACCCTCGCGATCTCTACGACGACGTCCTGGTGGCGCTCGATCCGGCCCGGGGCGTCAACAACGGCAGCCCGGCGCTGCATGCCGCCTGGATCGCCGAGCTCGGCGTCCGCTCGGGCGACAGGGTCGCCCATCTCGGCGCGGGATGCGGGCACTACACCGCGATCCTCGCCCGTCTCGCCGGAGCGAGCGGCCGGGTCGAGGCGGTGGAGATCGATCCGGGCCTCGCGGCGATCGCGGCGCGGGCCCTCGCCGGCCTGCCGGCGGACGCTGCGCCGGTGGAGGTGGTCGTCGCCGACGCCGCGACGCGACCGGCGGGCGACGTCGATCGGATCTACGTCAATTTCGGCGTCGCCGCGCCGGCGCGGCCCTGGCTCGAACGGCTGGCGATCGGCGGGCGTCTGATCCTGCCGCTCTGCGTTCCCTTCGAAGGCGGCGGCGGCTGGGAGAGCGGCGAAGGCCGGGGGCTCCTGGTCGAGCGACGGCGCGAAGGTTTCGCCGCTCGCCTCCTCGACGGCGTCTCCTTCGTCTTCGCCGAAGGGCTTCCCCTCGCCTCGCCGCGCGCCGTCGCCGAGCTCCGGGAGGCGTTTCGCGCCGGCGGCGGTGGGCGGGTGCGGTCGCTGGTCGTCGGGCCGGTTTCGGATCGGCGGCGGTGCTGGTATGTCGGTGACGACTGGGCGCTGTCGATCGACCCGCCCGGCGCGCCCTCCCCGATCGCCGAGACCCCGCCATGACCCCCTCCCGCGACATCGACCGTCTCCTCGAGATCATGGCGCGGCTGCGCACGCCCGAAACGGGCTGTCCGTGGGATCTCGAACAGAGTTTCGCGACGATCGCGCCCTTCACGATCGAAGAGGCCTACGAGGTCGCCGAGGCGATCTCGCGCGGCGATCGTCACGATCTCTGCGAGGAGCTCGGCGATCTCCTGTTGCAGGTGGCGTTCCACGCCCGCATGGCCGAGGAAGAGGGCAGCTTCGACTTCGGCTCGGTGGTCGAGGCGATCACAGCCAAGATGATCCGCCGCCATCCGCACGTCTTCGGCGACGACGACAGCCGCGAGGTCGCCGTCGTCCAGGACGCCTGGGCGCGGATCAAGGCCGAGGAGAAGGCGGCGCGCGCCGCCCGCCTCGCGGCGGAAGGCCGCGCCGAGGGACCGAAGGGCCTGCTCGATGCGGTCGCGCTCGCCCAGCCGGCGCTTCCCCGCGCCGTGGCGCTGCAACGCGTCGCCGGCAAGGTCGGCTTCGACTGGAACGATCCGCGCGCGGTGATCGCCAAGATCCGCGAGGAGATCGACGAATTCGAAGCCGAACTCGACGCCCCCTCCCCCGATCCGGCGAAGGCCGCGGCGCGGCGCGAGGAGGAACTGGGCGACGTGTTGTTCGCGGTCGCCAATCTCGCCCGCCATCTCGCCATCGATCCGGAAAAGGCGCTGCGCGGAACCAACGACAAGTTCCGTCGCCGCTTCGCGCACATCGAAAAGCGACTGGCCGAACAGGGCCGAACCCCGGCCGAATCTACGCTCGACGAGATGGAGGCCCTGTGGGTCGAGGCGAAGGGGATTTAGCAAGCCTACGCTACTGTTGTGATCGTGAACTCGATCTCGATCATTTAATCTCCGTATCGTAGCGCTGTTTCCTTCAACCTCTCACTGTAATTGAATATGTCTTCCAAGCAATTGATTCGGATTCGTTCTTCGTTCTTTTCAGAATCAAATAAGCCAATGTATTTTGCATCTCTATTGAAATGCAGTCGACATAGTGGCTTTCTGTTGTTGTCATCTATCAATATGCCGCAATAACTTTTTGTGTCTCGCATGTATATCCGGCTTATCGAGATCACTTCGCGTACAATCGCCCGTACGATGTTGTAGCCATCTCGTTCTTCATCGGTCGTGACGATATCCTCGACGGAGACCGTTGCTTCTTGGGGTGTGCTGTTGATGCTTTGCTCCTTGGTAGCATCCGTCGAAATCGGGAGCGCGGTCCTCGATGTATCGTCGATCGCTGAGGACAGTTTTTGATTGACGAGTTCTCGGATCGTATCTTTGATCGCCCGGGCGACGAGCGGACCGAATTTGCTCATGACGTTGGCAGTCAACTTTCCATCGTAAACACGACCGACCAACATTCTCGATAATTCGTCACATGGATCATCGAGTTCGGACGCGAATTCCTTCATGATGAGCGATCGGTACTTGAGGTCACTCGCTGTAACCAGGATCGTGTCGATATCGAAGTTTTCGTTGCAAAATTTCGAAAGTTCCTCGATCTGAGCCGGGCGGAAATTCAGCATGTCGAATTCGAAAAACGGTTTTGCATCCATTTTGTTCGGTTCATCGAGATCGCTGTAAAACCAATACTTTATTCCATTTGTCAATACGGCAAATCTGGCAGAAGTGACCGAAAAATATCTGTATAATTGGGATGTATGGATGGTCATTAATTCCGTCTTGCAAGGTTTACATTCAATGAGGATGGCGATTTCGCTATTTCTCTTTATTGCATAGTCAACCTTCTCGCCCTTCTTGACCCCAACGTCGGCTGTATACTCCGGGATTACGACGCTCGGATCAAAGACATCATATCCGAGGGCGCCGATGAACGGCATGATGAATGCGTTTTTCGTCGCTTCTTCAGTCTCTACAGAATCTTTCAACTTTGTAATGCGCTGGGATAGCGCTGCAATTTTCTCGTCGACGCTCATTGTGCGCATCCTCCGCCGTTGTCGTTGCAATTGTTGCTTCGTGGTTTCCTTTGAGCGTAGCGCAATCTCTGGGGGCGTTGAATTGAAGAAACCACCTATGGCCTACCATCCACGAGGGCTGCGTAGTCCTGCAGGCCTGTGGTCGGACGGCTGCGCCAACGGCCCTCATTGTCGACGACCCGCGAACCTGCGATGTAGGAGCGCGGCGCGGAAAACCCCGTCTGCGTCGCGCCTGGAGGAGATCGACGTTCGCGCCCGTCGCGACGCCGGAGACGCCGATGCGAGGTCGCGCGACCACGAGCCTCGAGACGATGCGCAGGAGCCGAGCCGGCGTGCTCGGCGCCGTGCTGCTGATCGTCCTGCAGGTCGTGCTGGCGACCGACCACCTCGGCGCGGTGGCGGCGCGGGCGACCGGTCGGGTCGTCGGCGACGAAGCCCTCGGTCTTCTCTCCCTGTGCGTCGGACGCGACGAGAGCCCCCTCGGCCTCCATCGCACGGGCAACCCGGCGGACCGCAGCCGCGACTGCGTGCTCTGCTCTCTGGCGGCTCTGGCGAGCCACGGCGTCGCCGCGTCGGCCCCGATCGTGGCGGCTCCGGCGCTCGTCCTCGCCGCCCTGCCGGCCGTCGTGACGCCGGACACGGTCGTCGACCGTCGTCCGCGATTGCGTCACGGCACGCTGCGCGGGCCCCCGGTTCGCTCGTGATCCGATCGACCCGATGACAAGCGCGCGCGCCCTCGCTAGAACGACGCGTCGGATGAGCGGAAGGGATCTCCTCATGAGCGGCATCACCAGCGACGGCCTCGAGCCTCGGCGCAAGAAGGCGCTGTTCCGCGCCTGGCATCGCGGCACCAAGGAGATGGACTTCGTCATGGGGCGGTTCGCCGACGCCCACATCGCGACCCTGTCGGACGCCGATCTCGTCGATTTCGAGCATCTCCTCGACGTTTCCGACCGCGAGCTCTTCGCCTGGGTGGTCGGCACGGAAGAGGTCGATCCGATCCACGACAAGCCGGTGTGGCGGGCGATGAAGGCCTTCACCGACGCGAACGGCGGCTGATCCCGTCAGTTCAGCGCGGATATCACCGTCGCCAACAGCCAGCCGCCCTCGGCGGTCGGCAGGAAGCAGAAGCCCCAGGGCTGCGCGCTCTTGGCCGCGCCCGGTGGCAGCCACGCCCTGCGCCCGTCGGGCAGATCGACCGGCGTCCAATCGGTCTCCTTCTGACCGGAGGTCCGGTAGAGCTTCGCCGGGGCGAGCTTCGCCAGGACCTTCGCCTCCGGTTTCGGCTCGGCACGCGCCTCCGCGGCGGCGAGGAGGAACAAGGAGCGATCGTCGAGCCCGGCCTTCTCCGCCGCGGCCGCGTCCCATTTCGCCCCGGGCCGCGTGCACCAACCACCCGGCACCAGCGGATCGCTCGCCCAATCGGCCGTCGCCGCCTCTTCGGCGATCATCCGCAGTGCGGTGGCGGCGCGCGACGCCCGATAGTCGAACTTCAATCCCTGGCGCGGCTCGGGTTCGCCCTCGGTGAAGGCGAGGCCGATCTTCTCGAGCGCGGCGTCGATCTCCTGCGGCATCGCCACCTTCTCGACGTTGCGCGGCGCCGCCGCGGTGATGCCGGTCGTCACGAAGGTCACCTCGTCGGCGACGAGGGCGAAGACCGCCTCCACGTCACCCGCCGCCGCCGCCGCGCGCAGACGGGCGACGGTCTCGAGGAGTTCGGCCGAGGGCTTCAGCGGTTTGCCGACGGTGGCGGGGAGCGGCGAATAGGGCTTCGGCCGGTCGAGCGCCGCCACGGAGGGGACGACGGCGAGGAGCATGGCGAGAGACGCGGCGAGGCGAAGCGGACGCGACATGCGGGATCTCCGGAGAAGCGCGCGGGGGGAGGTCCGCGCTCGGCGCATTCTGGGTTCGAACCGACGCGACGGCAATCGCCGGAAACATGACGAATGCGTTCATCCCGGAACCGACGGCGCACGACGAATTCACTGGCGAGGCGTGAGGATTCCTGTTTGAACAGGGCGCGCCGAACCTGCGTGGGGCCGAGAAAACCCCGCGCGGGCGTTTCGTCGTTCGTGCATGTCCGAGGGCCTTCCGTTGAAGCCATTCGCCGGTCTCTTCAAGTACCGCACCCATGTCACCCTGACCCGCGTCCCCGACGGCGCGGAAGGGTTGGTGATCGGCGATCTCGCCCGTGACGCCGGCGCTCGCGACGGCCGGGCCTCGCTGCTCGTCGTCTGTTCCGACGGCGTGCGGATGCAGCGGCTGGAGGCGGCGCTCGCCTTCTTCGCGCCGGACGTCCACGTCCTGGCGCTGCCCTCCTGGGACTGCCGGCCCTACGATCGGGTCTCGCCCAATCCGGTCGTCGTGGCGCGGCGGATGACGACGCTGTCGCATCTCGCCAGCCCTCGCGAGCGTAAGAAGCCGATCGTCGTTCTGACCACCGTCAACGCCGCGACGCAGCGCCTGCCGGCCCGCGCCACGGTGGCGAAGGAGACCTTCGCGGCCCAGGCCGGCGGCCGCGCCGACATGGCCAAGCTCGTCGAATGGCTGGAGGCGAACGGTTTCGAGCGCACCTCGACGGTGCGCGACACCGGCGAATACGCCACCCGCGGCGGCATCCTCGATCTCTTCGCGCCGGGCTCGGAGACGCCGGTGCGGCTCGACTTCTTCGGCGACGAGCTCGAGCAGATCCGCCGCTTCGATCCGGAGACGCAGCGCACCACCGGTCAGCTGAAGCGGCTCGAATGGGTGCCGATGTCGGAGGTGACGCTGACGCCGAACGTCGTCTCGCGCTTCCGCCGCAACTATCTCGCGGCTTTCGGCGCGGCGACGCGCGACGATGCGCTCTATCAGGCGATCTCCGACGGCCGTCGCTACGCCGGCCTGGAGCACTGGCTGCCGCTCTTCCACGAGACGCTCGAGACGATCTTCGACTATTGCGAGGGCGCGCGCATCGTCCTCGAAACCCATGTCGAGGACGCACTGAAGGAGCGCCTCGCCGACGTCCGCGATCATTACGCCGCTCGCCGTGAGGCGCTCGACGACCTCGCGCCCGGCACGGTGCCCTACAAGCCGCTGGAGCCGAAGCTCCTGCATATGAGCGAAGAGGAATGGGCGAACCGCCTCGCCGACTCGGTGACCACCCGCCTCACCCCCTTCGCCCTGCCCGACGATCGCCTCGACGTCGTCGACTGCGACGGCCGCCAGGGCCGCAGCTTCGCCGCCGAGCGCGCCGCCACCGACGTCAACGTCTTCGACGCGGCGATCGCCCATCTCGGCGAGTTGCGCGCCGCGCGCAAGGTGATCCTCGCCGCGTGGTCGGACGGCGCGCTCGACCGCCTGAAACAGGTGCTCGAAGACCACGGCCTCGGCCGAACCAAGCGGATCGAGACCTATCCGGAAGCCGCTCTTCTGGAGAAGGGCGAGATCGGCCTCGCCGTGCTCGGGCTCGAACAGGGCTTCGAGATCGAGGATCTGGCGATCGTCGGCGAGCAGGACATTCTCGGCGATCGGCTGATCCGGGCGAAGAAGCGCAAGCCGAAGGGTTCCGACTTCCTGACCGAGGTCGCCGGTCTCGCCGAGGGCGACCTCGTCGTCCACGTCGATCACGGCATCGGCCGGTTCACCGGGCTGAAGACCATCCAGGCGGCCGGCGCGCCGCACGACTGCCTCGAACTGGTCTATCAGGGCGGCGACAAGCTCTACCTGCCGGTCGAGAACATCGAGCTCCTCACCCGCTACGGCTCCGACGAGAGCGACGCCCAGCTCGACCGGCTCGGCGGCGTCGCCTGGGGCCAGCGCAAGGCGCGGATGAAGAAGCGGATCCGCGAGATCGCCGATCAGCTGATCAAGACCGCCGCCGCCCGCCTGCTCCGGACCGCGCCGCGCTACACCGCGCCGGAGGGGCTCTACGACGAGTTCCGCGCCCGTTTCCCCTACGAGGAGACGGACGACCAGCTGACCTCGATCGACGCGACCTTCGACGATCTCGCCTCCGGCCGCCCGATGGACCGGCTGGTCTGCGGCGACGTCGGCTTCGGCAAGACCGAAGTGGCGCTGCGCGCCGCCTTCGCGGTGGCGGCGTCGGGCCGGCAGGTCGCCGTCGTCGTGCCGACGACGCTGCTCGCCCGCCAGCACTTCCGCACTTTCGCCGACCGCTTCAAGGGCCTGCCGATCCGCGTCGCCCAGGCCTCGCGCCTCGTCTCGACCAAGGACATGGCGGCGGTGCGCAAGGAGCTCGCCGAGGGCGTGCTCGACGTCGTCGTCGGCACCCATGCGCTGCTCGCGAAGGGCATCGCCTTCAAGGACCTCGGCCTCCTCATCATCGACGAGGAGCAGCACTTCGGCGTCAAGCACAAGGAGCGGCTGAAGGAGCTGAAGGCCGACGTCCACGTCCTCACCCTCTCGGCGACGCCGATCCCGCGCACTCTGCAACTGGCGCTGACCGGCGTGCGGGAGCTGTCGATCATCGCCACGCCGCCGGTCGACCGCATGGCGGTGCGCACCTTCGTCTCGCCCTTCGACGCCCTGGTGGTGCGCGACGCCCTGATGCGCGAGCACTATCGCGGCGGCCAATCCTTCTACGTCTGCCCTCGCCTCTCCGACCTCGCCGAACGGCGGGAGTTTCTGGAGAAGGTCGTGCCGGAGGTGAAGGTCTGCGTCGCCCACGGCCAGATGCCGGCGAGCGAACTGGAAGACGTGATGAACGCCTTTTACGAGGGCAAGTACGACGTGCTGCTCTCGACCACGATCGTCGAATCCGGCCTCGACATCCCGACCGCCAACACGTTGATCGTGCACCGCGCCGACATGTTCGGCCTCGCCCAGCTCTATCAGCTCCGCGGCCGCGTCGGCCGTTCGAAGGTGCGCGCCTATGCGCTCTTCACGACGCCGGCCGAGAAGAAGCTGACGACGCAGGCCGAGAAGCGCCTCAAGGTTCTGCAGTCGCTCGACAATCTCGGCGCGGGTTTCCAGCTCGCCAGCCACGACCTCGACCTGCGCGGCGCCGGCAACCTGATCGGCGAGGAACAGTCCGGCCACATCAAGGAGGTCGGCTACGAACTCTATCAGCACATGCTGGAAGAGGCGGTCGCGGCGCTGAAGTCGGGCGACGAGGCGATGCCGGAGGAGAAGTGGTCGCCGTCGATCACCGTCGGCACGCCGGTGCTGATCCCGGAGGATTACGTCGGCGATCTGGCGCTGCGCCTCGGCCTCTACAAGCGCCTGTCCGATCTCGCGACGCTGGAAGAGATCGACGCCTTCGGGGCGGAATTGATCGACCGTTTCGGCCCGTTGCCGATCGAGGTCGAGCACCTCCTCAAGATCGTCTACGTCAAGGCGCTGTGCCGCCGGGCCAACGTCGAGAAGATCGAGGCGGGTCCGAAGGGCGTCGTCATCGCCTTCCGCGACGGCTCCTTCGCCAATCCGGCGGGGCTGGTGCGTTGGATCGGCGAACAGGGCTCGCTCGCCAAGATCCGCCCCGATCAGAAGATCGTGCTGATCCGCGATTGGGAAGATCCGATCGATCGGCTCAAGGGTTCTGCGGTGATCCTCACCCAACTCGTGAAGATCGCCGAGCGCCAGGACGACGGTCCGATCACGCTCTCGGCCGGGATGATCGAGGGCCAGGAGGTCAAGAAACTGCGGCTCGAGCCGACCCCGCCGCCTCCTCCGCCGCCGCAGAAGAAGCTCGGCCGCTATCCGAGCCTCGACAGTCTGAAGAACCGCGGCAAGCCGAAATGGCCGAGCGGTGGCGGATCGAGCGGTGGCGGCCGCTGGCGCTGATCCTCTCCCCTACGGCGACCGTGCGCGCCCTTCCCTTCTCCCCTTGCGGGAGAAGGAAGATGGGGGGCCCGGCCTTAGCAGGACCCGCGCTTCCCGCTGTCCGGCTCAGGGACGTCCGGCTCAGGCCGGCCTGCGCCCGATGAAGTCGATCAGCGCCGAAATCCCCTTGTGGCCGTGGCCCTCGTCGACTTCGGTGTCGTGCTCCGAGATCTCGACGCCGTCGAAGTCGCCGAAGGCGGTTTCGAGCAGGTCGCGGGTGTACATGTTCTCGACCACTTTCGGCCCGCCGGTGCCGTAGGCGATCTGTTCCGGGCGGTAGCCGGTCAGGATCAGCAGGCCGCCCGGCTTCAGCGCCTTGCGGATGCCGGCGAAGATCGTGTCGCGATCCTGCGGTCCGGCGAACTGGAAGAAGATCGCCGCCACGACGTCGAAGGCCGCCTCCGGCCAATTCCAATGGATGATGTCGACGGTCTCGGTCGCCATCGACACGCCACGCGCTTCGGCGAGCGCCCGCGCCTTCGCCTGCGCGTTCGGCGAAAAGTCGACCGACAGCACGTCGAGCCCGCATTCGGCCAGGAACACGCCGTTGCGCCCCTCGCCGTCGGCGATCGCCAGCGCCTTGCCGCCGGTCTCCGGCAGACGGTCCTCGCAGGACGCGAGGAAGGCGTTGGGTTCGGTGCCGAAGACGTAGTCGGGATGCGCGAAGCGGGTGTTCCAATGGTGGAATGCGTCGTTGCTCATCGCCCTCTCCGCTCTCGGAAAATCACGTATCCCCTCATAGACGAAGAGACCCCGGCCGCGAAGTCGGGATCTCGAGGTTCACACGCGAAGGTGTGGGGCGTGAGGGCGATCGGCCGCGGGGGGTCAGTCGTCGTCCTTCGTGACGAGATGTTCGGCGAGGATTTCGACGATGCTCTCGAGGCCGCCGGTCCACTTGGTCGCGGCCTTGGCCTCGTCCATGGTCAGCCGGCAGTTGGCGCAGGAGGAGACGAGCGTGTCGACGCCGGTCGCCGCGACCTGTTCCGTCTTGATCTTGAAGACCTTGTAGCGGATCGGCGCGGAGCGGGCGATCGCCTGGACGCCGCCTCCGCCGCCGCAACACCAGTTCGAATTGGCGGTCGGCGTCATTTCGCGGAAGTCGGTGGCGAGCCCTTCCATCAGATAGCGGGCGTCGGCGGTCGCGCCGCCGCGCCGCGAGATCTGGCAGGGATCGTGATAGGTGAAGGGCTTCGAATAGGGCTTGAACTCGAACTTGCCCTCGCGCTTCAGCTTGGCGAGATATTCGGTGATGTGGAACACCTCGAAGGGCAGCGGCCGGCCGATGACGTTCGCCGCCTGCCAGCGCATCACGCCGTAGGCGTGGCCGCATTCGGGGATGATCACCGCCTTGACGCCGAGCTCTTCGGCCGCGTCGACGATGCGCATGGTCATCGTCTTGGCGATGTCGGTCTTGCCGGTGAGGTAGCCGAAGTTGGTGGCCTCGTAGCCCTTCTTGGAGAAGGTCCAGTTGACGCCGGCGTGATTGAGCAGCTTCGCCATCGAGACGATGCTGTCGGGGTACTTCATCATCTCGATCGACGAGACGGTGAGCAGGACGTCCGCCCCCTTCTTGTCGAGCGGCAGGTCGATCTCGTTGTCGTCGGCGAGCCATTCGAGGCGATCCTCGAGCTTCTCCGGCGACAGGCCGAGGGGCGATCCGCGGTCACGGCTGTTTTCGGCCGCCGCGAACAGGTCCTCCGGCCCGACGCCCGCCGCCGCCATCGCCGCGCGGGTCGCGCCGGTGATCGAGGCGATGTCGATGCCCATCGGGCAGACGAGCGTGCAGCGCCCGCACATGTTGCAGGTGTCGAAGATCAGCTCCTCCCATTCCTTCAGATCCTTCTCGGTGATCTTCGGCGCGAGGCCGAGCATCCCGAGGAAGCCGGTGCGGGCCTTGTGGGCCTTGGCGATCGGCAGGATCTTCCAGGCGGGCGTGTATTTCGGGTCCTTGGTCGCCTGATAGAAGTGGCAGGCCTCGGCGCAGAGGCCGCATTTCACGCAAGCCTCGGCCCAGGAGGCGAGCGGACGCCCGATCGCGGCGAGGAACTTGTCCGCGGCGGCCTGGACGTTGATCTGATCGGTCATGACGAACGTCTCCTCGGGCTCAGCTCACGCGGATCTGCATCAGTTCCTCGCCGTCCTCGTCGGTGACGTGGACCGCGCAGGCGAGGCAGGGATCGAACGAGTGGATCGTGCGCTGGATCTCGATCGGCTGTTTGGCGTCGTGCATCTGATGGCGATCCATCAGCGCCGCCTCGTAGGCGCCGGGCTGGCCCGACGGGTCGCGCGGACCGGCGTTCCAGGTCGACGGCACCACGGCCTGATAGTTGGCGATCTTGCCGTTCTCGATGACGATCCAGTGGGCGAGGCCACCGCGCGGCGCCTCCATGAAACCGACGCCCTGGCACTTCGACGGCCAGGTCGAGGGATCCCACTTGTCGGCGTTGTGGACGGTGAGATTGCCGGCCTTGATGTTGCCGGTCAGCGTGGCGAGCCAGGCGTCCATCTTGTCGACGATCAGCTTGGTCTCGAGCGTGCGGGCGGCGGTGCGGCCGAGCGTCGAGAACATCGCCTCGAGCGGCAGGTCGAGCTTCTTCAGCGCCATCGTCGCGAGATCCTTGGTCTCGGCGTGGCCCTTGGCGAGCAGCATCAGGATGCGGGCGAGCGGCCCGACCTCGACGGCGTGACCGCGCCAGCGCGGCGCCTTCAGCCAGGAATATTCCTTCTCGACGTCGAGCTGCGTATAGGGCGGCTTCGGGCCGGTGTAGGCGAACTTGGTCTCGCCGGCATAAGGATGCAGGCCCTTGTCCTTGCCTTGCGTGTAGTCGTACCAGGAATGGCCGACGAACTCCTGGATCTGCGCGGGGTCGTTCAGATCGACCGGCTGGATCTTGGTCAGGTCGCGGTTCAGGATCACGCCCGACGGGATCAGGAAGGTCGAGGGATCGCCCGAGCCCTTCTCGGGGAAGTCGCCGAAGGTCATGAAGTTGCCGAGGCCTTCGCCGCGGGCGAACCAATCCTTGTAGAACGAGGCGATGGCGAGCGTGTCGGGGACATAGACCTCGTCGACGAAGCTCTTCATCTTCTGAATGATCTGGCGGACGTGTTCGAGGCCGAGCACGTTGACCGAGGTCGCCGCCGAACCGGAGCCGGCGACCGGCGCGGAGGAGATCGGCGACGGCGCGCCGCCGACCAGGAAGTTCGGATGCGGGTTCTTGCCGCCGAAGATCGCGTGCAACTGCGCCACGTCGCGCTGCCAGGCGAGCGCTTCGAGATAATGCGCCACCGCCATCAGGTTCGCCTCCGGCGGCAGCTTGTAGGCCGGGTGGCCCCAGAAGCCGTTGGAGAAGATGCCGAGCTGGCCGGCCTCGACGAATTTGGCGAGCCGCTTCTGCGTCTCGGCGAAATAGCCGGGCGAGGACTTGGCGTAGGTCGAAATCGACTGCGCCAGTTCCGAAGTCGCCTTCGGATCGGCCTTCAGCGCCGAGACGACGTCGACCCAGTCGAGCGCGTGCAGGTGATAGAAGTGCATGACGTGGTCGTGCACATATTGCGATCCGACCATCAGGTTGCGGATCAGCTGGGCGTTTTCCGGGATCACGTAGCCGAGCGCGTTCTCGACGGCGCGGACCGAGGCGAGGCCATGCACCAGGGTGCAGACGCCGCAGATGCGCTGCGCATAGGCCCAGGCGTCGCGGGGATCGCGGCCCTGCAGGATGATTTCGATGCCGCGCACCGACGTCCCGGAGGAATACGCCTTGGTGATGGCGCCGTCGGCGCCCGTCTCGGCCTCGATGCGAAGATGACCCTCGATGCGGGTGATGGGGTCGACGACGACACGCTCCGTCATGGATCGCGCTCCGGTTCAGGCTCCCGGCGCAGCTCTCTGGCGCGCTCGGGTGGGAAGGTGGATCGGGCGGAGACCGCCCGAGACGGGGGATCAGACGCCGCGTCGGGCGAGGAAGGCGCCGGTGGTCGCCCGCGACAGGAAGACCAGGACGGCGTGGAAGAGCTTGCCGAAGGGCAGCCAGATCAGCAGCACGGCAACCGACAGGATGTGGATCGCCAGCAGCGTCTCGTAGCGCGCGCCGACATGGCCGACTGCGGCGAGGCCGGTGACGACCGGGGCCATGGTGACGAGCCAGCTGACGTAGTCGTCGGCCGTCGAGATGAACCGCTGCACCGGGCTGGTCAGTCGCTTGATCAGCGCCGCCGTGAGGGAGAGCGCGGTGATCGCGCCGACGGCGTAGATCACGCCCGACGGCAGCGCCGGCCAGGACAGTCCGGTCAGGTTCTTGACGAAGAGAATGTGCGGCCGGAAGCCGAACACCACGATGGCCAGGCCGACGTGGAACACCCAGCCGTTGAAGAAGGCGAAGCGCTCGGCGAAGGCGAAGGTCGGATGCGGCACCATTCGGCGGGCGATCTCGCGGACGCCGGCCATGAAGGGACCGGGCGTCCCGAGCCGCGGCACGGTCCGATCGACCGGCTTGCCGAGGAAGACGATGGCGAGAAGCCGCCACAGCACGCCGAACACCAGGACGGCCATCGCGACGTTGATCGCCGGGCCACGGGCGAAATCGAGCAGGTCCATGATCCTCACCCCTTGTTCAGCGACGACTTGCGATGACGGGCGACGGCCGCGGCCGCGACGCCGGCGACCGCGCCGGCGATCGCCGCGCCGCCGATCAGCTTGGCGGTCGGGCCGACCGAGCCGGAGAGCGGCACGTAGAAGCCGCCCTTGTCCCAGAAGTCGGGCTCGGAACAACCCAGGCACCCGTGTCCCGACTGGATCGGGAAGGACGTGCCGCCGTTCCACTTGGTGGTGGCGCAGGCGTTGTAGGTGACCGGGCCCTTGCAGCCGACCTCGTAGAGGCACCAGCCGGCGCGCGCGCCCTCGTCGTCGAACGACTTGGCGAACTGGCCGCGCTCGTAGAACGGCCGGCGGTAGCAGCGGTCGTGGATGTTGTCGCCGAAGAAGGCCTTCGGGCGGCCGAGATGATCGAGCTCGGGCACTTTGCCGAAGGCGAGCAGATAGGCGATCGTGCCGGTCATCGCTTCCGGGATCGGCGGACAGCCGGGAATATTGATGATCGGCTTGTCCTTGATGATGTCGGAGACCGAGACCGCGCCGGTCGGATTGGGATTGGCCTTGGGGATGCCGCCGTAGGCCGCGCAGGTGCCGATCGAGATGATCGCGAAGGCGTCCTTGCAGGTCTCTTCGAGCATCGCGAGGTTGGTCTCGCCGGCCGAAGTCGAGTAGATGCCGCCGTCCTTCAGCGGGATCGCGCCGTCGACGGCGACGATGTACTTGCCCTTGTTGGCGGCCATCGCCTCCTTGCGGGCATGCTCGATCGCCTCGCCGGAGACCGCCATCAGCGTGTGATGATAGTCGAGCGAGATGAAGTCGAAGATCAGATCCTCGAGGGTCGGCCCATAGGAGCGCGTGATCGCCTCGGTGCAGCCGGTGCATTCCTGGAAGGAGAGCCAGATCACCGACTGGCGGCGGGCCTTGGCGAGCTCGGCCGCCATCGCCCGCGACGCCGCCGGCGTCATCGCCATCAGCGAGCCCAGCCACGAGGCGTATTTGAGGAAGGCGCGGCGGGAGACGCCGAAGTCCGCCAGTCGATCGCCCAGAGTTGCGAAGTCAGCCACGGGATGGGTCCTCCTCGTCGGCAAGGGGAGCGGGTCGGGCCGCGACCTCGGCCAGAGCCTTGGCGGCGCGGGCGACGTCGTCGGGATGGGACATCAGGATTTCCGGAAGGCGGGTGACCGCGATCTCCTCGACCGCGACCGTGTCGTCGAGCCCGAAGTGGCGGATCCACCAGACGCCGGCGAAGCGCGTCTCGCGCACCTCCGAGCGGCCGGCGACGTCGAGGTCGCAGCGGACCTCGCCCTCGCCCAGCGTTTCGGCGAGATGGGCAAGGTCGCCGGGGCCGAGCGGCAGGCTCTTCAGATCGATCGTCGTCTCTTCGTCCGCTTCTGCGAGACGGGCGAGCGCCGTCGCGATCTCGGCGAGGACGGCGTCGGCGAGACGCGGCGTCGGCCCGCAGACGGTTTCGTGATGGCTCATGCGCGGCCTCCCCAGCGTTCGACGACTTCCGCCACGCGAGCCCGCGCCTCGGCGATCGCTCCGGCGACTTGCGTCTGCGGCTCGGCGCCCAGCGTCACGTCGCCCGCCTGGATGGCGACCAGCGCCCGGCGTTCCGGCTTGGCGTCGATCAACTCGGCGGTCAGGATCAGATCGGAGACGGCGATCTCGTGCGGCGTCGAGCGCTTGACGCGCAGGAGCGCGTCCATCGCGTCGCCTTCGAAGAGGCGCACCTCGCCGAGTTCGCCGCCGAAGTCGGCCGCGTCGACGAGCACGACGCCGCTGCGATTTTCGATCAACGGCAGGAGCGCGAGACCGATGGTGCCGCCGTCGTGGTAGACGACCGGCGTGCCCTCGCCCCTCCCCTCGCCGCGGGCCGCGGCGGCTTCGGCCAGCTCGCGCACGACGAGCACACCGACGCCGTCGTCGGTGAGCAGCGTGTTGCCGACACCGAGCACGACGATTTCGCAGGAGGAAGAGAGCGCGGTCATGAGGTCACCGATCACATGCGTACTTTATGAAATTCTAATTCGTACGTCGCTTTGATCAGGATCAAGAGAAACCCCGTCTTCGACGAATTTCTCGAGAAATTCCATATACTTACATGTCTCGTAGAAGTTACCGGCGCTATCCTCGTCGGCGTGCGCGATCTCGCGCGGCCCCGCTTTGCCGGGGCCGCGTGTCACGCCGTCGCGGCGTCGTCGCGAGGCGTCGATCAGCCGGCGCAGCCGGCGAAACCGTCCGCCGCCATCTTGGCTTCGTATTTGTCGGAGACGGCCGATCCCGGCGTCAGCGTCGGCTTGACGTCGGCCCAGCCTTCCGGCTCGAGCTCGATCATCCAACCCTTCACGTAAGGATCTTCGTTGGCGAGCGTCGGGGTGGCGACCAGGGCCTCGTTGACCGCCGCGACATTGCCGCCGACCGCGGATTTGGCCGGGCCGACCCACTTGCCGCTCTCCACCGTCGCGCAGGACTTGCCGGCGGCGATCGGCTTGCCGGCCTTCTTGGGCGTGAAGGCGACCAGCTTGCCGGCCAGCGCCACCGCGACCTGGGTCATGCCGATCTGCACCTTGCCGCCGTCGAGCTCCCGGTACCAGGTGTGGCTGTCGACGTCGTAGAGGAGATCGTCGGGAAGATTGCATCCACGCACCACGGGCATCGGTCGGGTTCCTCTCCTTCGAGGGATGACACGAGACCGATCGGCGACGCCGTCGGCCTTTACTGAAATATCAATAGGTCAGGACGCGCAGGTCGTCGTCTTCCATGATCTTTTCGAGCATGTAGGCGGCGCCGACCACGCCGGAGCATTCTGGAATGAGGTCTTCGGCGGTCATGTCGAAGAGATCGAGATTCGGCGAGCAGGACTTGAAGGTGACGCCGGCGTCGTGGGCGTCCTTGATGAAGTCGTAGACGGTCTTCGGGCTGCCGGGCTTGACCACCAGCTTCTCCGCCTCGCCCTTCTTGAGAAGGATGCCGGAGGTGGCGGTCATGATCACCTCCACCTCGTAATCCATCGCCGCGGCGACGGTCGCCTGGAAGAGCGGCGCGCCGAGCTCCTGGCCGTTGCGCGGGTCGGTGTTCGACATGACGATCAAGAGTTTCGTGGCCACGTGACGTCTCCCCTAGAGGTTTCCGCGCGCGGTCCCGCGGACCCGGCGGCTGGCGGCTACATTATGATATTCTAATGTTACGTCGGGATTCGGACCCGGTCGTCCGTTGTTTTCCCTCTGCGACAACCGGCGCGACCGGTCACTTACTTTCCACCTGATGGCGCAGGCGCTCAGATCGCCCGCGCCGCCTCTTCGACCACGTCGGCGAAATCGGACGCGCTCGTCGAGAGCGCGCCGACCTTCGCCTCGCGGAAGAAACTCTCGATCCGCTCGCGGATTTCGCCGACGGCGACGCCGCGCAGAGCCGCCTCGAGATCGAGCACGGTGCGCGGCGGCGTGACGAAGAAGTCGCCGGTGATCAGGACTTCGCGGATGCGGTCGTCCGCCGCCCCTTCCCGGCGCACCCAGGCCTCGATGGTGCCGCCGGCGCCGTGGCGCGCCGCATGACCGGATCCTTCAGGCGGCGAATCGATCTCGGCGACGAAGTCGTCCGTGCCGATCTCCTCGTCGTGGAGGCGTCGGGCGAGGTCTTCCTCGCGCGCCGTCACCGTGCCCCATTCGGGCGCGAGGCCGAGCCGTTCGCCGAGGCCTTCGAGCAACGCCTCGCGGATCGCTCCGGTCGAAGGCGCGGCCGGCCCGAGCAGCGCCTTCAGCGTCGTAACGCGCGATCCTGCGTCGTCGAGCGCCCGTTTGGCGAGCTTCGCCTCGGGCACGTTCAGCGCCGACAGCATGCGTGCCGCATCCATGTCGGCGAGGATCGTCGCCTGATAGAACAGCGTGTCGCCGGAGAAGAACCCGCCGGTGCCGGAGATCTTGCGGCCGTCGACCTCGATGTCGTTGCGCGGCCGATATCGCGCGGGGATGCCGAATTTCGACAGACCGAGCGCGATCGATTCGCAGATCCCCTTCGCCACGTCGGCGAGGGTCGGCAGATCGAGGCTTTTGCGGTGAAAGATGAGTTCGAGCCCGAACTGGCCCTCGTCCATGTAGAGCGCGCCGCCGCCGGTGATCCGCCGGACCGTCTCGACGCCGTTCTCCCTGCACCAGTCGAGCTTCAGCTCGCGCGACAACGACTGATGCCGCCCGACCAGCGCCGAGGGCCGAAAGGTCAGGAAGCGGATCGTGTCGGGGATCTCGCCGGCCTCGTGCGCCTCGATCAACGCCGAATCGAAGGCGATGTTGGCGCGCCCGCCGCGGACCCCGGTGTCGATGACGCGAAACTTGCCCATCTCAGGCGTCCACCTTCTTCATCCCGAGTTGCCGGCGGATCTTGGCGACGTCGCGCTTCGTCGGCGGAAACGGGAAGCTGGCGATGTTGGAGGGCGGGCTGTCGCCGTAGGGCCGATCACAGGCGGAGACGTCCTCGGCGACCTTGCCCGGGCAACCGGAGGTGCGGAACGCCGTGCCGGCGTCGATCACCGCGTCGAGTTCGGCGCGGCCGAGGCCGAAGTCGACCACCCGGCCGTGGTCGTCGAACCGCATCTCTTCGACGCGCCGTCCGCGGTAGTCGATCAGATAGCGGCCGAGCTGCACTCGGCGCCACTGGTCGCGCGGCGTCGCCGGCAGGTGGTCCATCAGCGAGCCCGATTCCGGGAAGAACGAGAACATGTGGCTGTGGCCGCCCATGTCCTTGACCTTCTGGACCATGGCGAGCATCTCGGCTTCGGTCTCGCCCATGCCGGCGATCAGATGCACGCCGATCTTCTCCGGCCCGAAGATGTCGGCCGCGTGGCCGAGCACTTCCCAATATTTTTCCCAGCGATGCGGACCGTCGACGGTCTTGCCGCGGGTGCGCTCGAAGAGCTCGGGCGTCGCCGCGTCGAAGGCGACGGTGAACATGTCGGCGCCGAGATCCTTCAGCCGCCGGACGTCTTCGCGATGCATGGTCGTCGGGTTCGACAGGATCGAGACCGGGATGTCGGAGGGATCGATCCGGTCGGTCCAGGTCTTCAGAACGGTGAGCGTGTCGGCGTCGGACTTCGGATGGGTGATCATCGAGATGCACATCCGGTGGAAGCTGGTCTTGCTTCCCTGGCGCTTCACGATGTCGACGATCTCGGCCATCGGCACCGCCGGCCAGTCGACCCGGATGAAGTTGCGGTCGGCGTAGTCGCGGTCGGCCTCGCGATGGCGAGCGAGACCGCAATAGGCGCAGTTGGCGCGGCAGCCTTCCGGATAGGTCAGCAGGAGATTGAGGCAATGGGTGCAGGAGCAGCGATGCATCTTGCCGCCCATCAGGCCGAGCGAGATCGCCGCCGCGGTCGAGACCTGGACGTAGTCGGGCGAGCGCATGTTCGGCGTCTGGATGTTGTCGTTCGGCAGATAGAGACCGCGCGGCGCGACGTCCTCGGCCTTGACCCGGGCGCCGTTGCGCGCGTCGGCCGGCGCTTCGGTCGGCGTGCGCGGCGCCATCGCGTCGAAGGGATTGAAGTCGAGCGCGCCCTCGGCGGTCGGCCGCGGTTTTCCGTGGGTCTCCAGGCAGCTCATGCGGCCACTCCCGATGCTGGCGTCGCTTCGATCCCGTCGAAGGGCGCGGTCCAATAGTCTTCGAAGGCGATCCAGGCCCGTTCGAGATCGGTCGGTCCGACCCGTCCCGCCGCGCAGGCCGCGACGATCGCCCGCCGCCGCCGCGCCGCGCGGTCGAGCGCCGCGCCGAACAGCGCCTCGATCTCCTCGGCGTAGTCGTCGAGCGCTCCGGCGGTCCCGCCGAGCCGCGCCGCCGCCGCCTCGCCGGCCATCCGGCCGGAGATCACGGCGGAAGCGATGCCCGCGCCGGTCACCGGATTGGTCAGGCCGCAGGCGTCGCCGGCGAGCAGGACGTCGGTGGTCGCGAGGCGACCGATCGGCGGCAGCAACCCGCCCGAGGGAATGAGCCCGCCGGTCATGGCGAGGACGTCCCAACCGATCCGCCCCTCGCGGACGAGTTGCGCCTGCAGCCCCTCGAGCAGAATACGGAGGAGCCCCCGCCCCGGCGCGTCGACGCCGAGGCCGAGATTGGCGATCGAACCCTTCGGAAACAGCCAGCCGTAGCCGCCCGGCATGGTCTTGGAGAGAAAGATGTCGGTGGCGACGTGCGGCCGCACGAGCGGCACGGTGATCTGGCGGGTGTGCGAGAACACGGTGTTGACCGAGCCGATGGCGCGGCCGACCAGCGAACGCGGCCCGTCCGCTCCGATCACGATCTGCGCGACCAACCGCGTCCCGTCGGAGAGCGTCACGCCGTCTTCGTCGACGCTCGCGACCGGTGCGGCGAAGCGGCAGTCGGCTCCGGCGGCGCGCGCCCTGTCGACCAGCGTTTGGTCGAACCGCGCCCGATCGACGATCCAGCCCGGCAGCGGGTCACGACGCGGGCCCGCGCCTTCGGTGAAGGTGTCCATCGCCTCGATCGACTGCACCGCCAGCGCGGCGAGGCCTTCGACCTCCGAGCCGAGCGACAGCGGCACGAATTCGGCGCACTGCACCGGTTCGCCCGGCCGCTCGCGCCGATCGACGCCGATCACCCGCGCGCCGGCCGAGGCGGCGGCGCGGGCGGCGCTCGCCCCCGCGGGGCCGAGGCCGACGACGATCACGTCCGCGTCGAAGCGCTCGCTCATGCCGCGCAAGGGGCGATCCGCCCCCTCCCCTCGATCGATCCGTCCGCCGTCTCCTTCATCGAGCAGCAGGCCATCTGTTGGGTGAAGGGCCGGCCGATCAGCCGCGCCGTCTCGACCGCGCCTTCCGCCGGGAAGGCGATGCCGTCGAGCCCGGCCATCACCGCATAGGCGTCGACGACGCGCTTGTGCAGGCCGGCGGGCCGCGCGCAACCGAGCAGCACGTCGCGATCGGCGATGCGGTTCCGCCCCTCGAGGAGGATGCGGCCGACCTCGGCCGTATCCGGCGTCTCGAAGGTTCCGGGCCGCGCGTAGAACGGCATGATCACCACGAAGACCAACGAATGGACGGGATGGCGCGCCACCATGTCGAGGGCGCGGGTTTCGCCGAGGATGCGGCCGAAGTGCAGGCCGATGACGACGTGGGGGACGACCTCCATCGAAGTCTCGCAGAGCGCCGCCAGCGTCTCCTCGAAGTCCTCGACCCGGCGGTCGAGGTGATAGACGTCGCGGACCGTCGCTTCCGCGCCGATCACGTCCATCATGACGGTGTCGACGCCCGCCGCCTCCATCGCCCGCGCCCGGGTCCGATCGGTGAGCGCCGAGTGGACGGCGATCTTCAAATGAGGAAAGTCGCGCTTCAGGCCTTCGATGACCGGATAGAACCGCTCGTAGCGGATCTCGTTGCGCTTGTCGGAGCCGCCGGAGAGCAGGAAGCCGGAGAGCCCGCCGAGCGCGATCATGTCTCGGACCCGGCGGTCGAAGTCCTCGGGGCGCAGCGCCGGGATCATCGGCTTCAAGATTTCGGTGCGGCAGTGCTCGCAATCGAGCGCGCAGGCCGAACCGGTGATCGAAAAGGCCGGGAACGACCCCTTCGAGCAGCCGGAGAGCTCGCTCGTCTCATATTCCTTGAAGGTCGGCGTCGAAAACCGCAGCGGACCGCGCGAGGCGCGCGTCGCCGCGGCCGCCTCCATCGCCCCGACGAGATCGGGATCGAAGACGGCGTCCTCCAGCGGTTCGATGGTGCGAAGCGCTTCCGACCAGCCCATCCGACGCCTCCCGACGTACATTCGAAACTTCTGATATTTCGAATGAGCTAAGCCCGGAAACCATCCTGCCGCAATCGGGGTGATTCCGAAACAGGGTGCGTCAGGATGACCGGACAGTCGGTTTCCGTCAGGGTTTCCGGGTAGCGGCGGCGATCCTTCTGATCTCCTCGCGGATCGGTCCGCGACGCGGTTCGTCGACGAGGGTCGTGAACCAGGCCGGGTCGCGGTCGTCTTCGTCGACGAGGTCGCAGTCGAGCGCCGCGAGCCGCGCCTGCGAGGCGTCCGGCAAACGCTCCGGCAGGTCGAACCCGGCGAGCACGCCCCAGAGGCCGGCCCAACAGCGCGCCAGGGTCCAGGGATTGTAGCCGCCGCCGCCGAGCACGACCGCCCGCGGCGCGATCGAAATCGCGGCGACGACCGCCCGCCACAGCGCGCCGTTCGACAACATCATCGACGAGAGCGGATCGCCGGCGAGCCCGTCGGCGCCGCAGGTGACGACGATCGCCTCGGGCTCGAATCGTTCGAGCACCGGCGCGACCGCCTCGTCGATCAGAAGATCCCATTCGTCGTCGACGATCCCCCGCGGGACGGGGAGATTGCGCGCCCTGCCCTCGCGCCGGTCGTCGAGCGCGCCGGTTCCCGGCCAACGTCCGGCCTCGTGGATGGAAAGCGTGAGGACGCGCGGATCGGCGGCGAAGGCGTCCTCGACGCCGTCGCCGTGGTGGGCGTCGAGATCGACGTAGGCGACGCGGTTCAGACCGGCGTCGAGGAACCCCAGGATCGCGAAGACCGGGTCGTTGAAGTAGCAGAAGCCCGAGGCGCGATCGGGCCGGCCGTGGTGGGTGCCGCCGGCCGGATGAAAGGCGACGCGGCCGTCGAGGGCGAGCCGAGCCGCCGCGAACGAGCCGCCGACGCTGGTCGAAGCGCGTTCGAAGACCCCGGAAAACAACGGGTTTTCCATCGTCCCGAGGCCGTGCCGGGCGCAGACTGCGGCAGGAACGACGCCGCTACGATCGGCCTCGGCGAGCGCCGCGACCCAGTCGGGGACATGAAACCGCGTCAACAGGTCGCAGCCCGCGATCGGGGAAGAATGGACCCGTCCGGTGAGCCATCCGAGGTCCCCGGCGATGTCGAGGGCGGTCTCGACGCGGGGGATGGCGAGCGGATGATTGCGGCCGTATGCCGCACGACGGTAGACGTCGGAGGCGACGACGACGGATTCATTGAGGAATTTTGTTTGATATTTCAAATGTTCCGTCCTCGCCTTCGCATCCGCTTCCACCGCAGTGCAGCAGATTTCCATCGCAAAACCACATACTTGCGGCTCTCGAGGTCCAGGCCTACGCCTCTTCCATCGCAGCATTCTGATATGCGAATATGCCTCAAAAGACGGCATGAACCGCATGTCAGACGTCAGGAGGAAAAGTCCGACGATGAGCGAGCAAGACGACAACAAGCCGAAGTCGATGACCATCATCGTCACCAAGGGATCGCTGGATTGGGCCTACCCGCCCTTCATCCTGGCGACGACCGCGGCGGCGATGGGGGTCGACGTGACCCTGTTCTTCACCTTCTACGGGCTGCCGCTCCTGAAGAAGAAACTCGATCTGCAGGTGACCACGCTGGGCAATCCGGCGATGGCGATGCCGATGATGGGCATGCACATGGTGATGCCCAACCTGATCGGCATGCTGCCCGGCGTCGACGGCATGGCGACGAAGATGATGAAGGACATGATCGCCAAGAAGGGCGTCGCCTCCATCGAAGAGCTGCGCGACATGGCGATCGAATGCGAGGTCAAGATGATCGCCTGCCAGATGACCATGGACCTGTTCGAGTTCAAGCTCGAGGACATGATCGACGGCATCACGCTCGGCGGCGCGGCCACCTATATGGAAAACGCGCTGAAGTCCGACATCAACCTATACATCTGACGGTTCGGCAGGCGAGACGACGTGCGTCGTCGCCTCGTCCGCCGGCCTCGACCATCCTCTGAAAGGATAACGTCATGGCCGATCAGGTCCTCGACGCCAAGGGACTCAACTGCCCGCTGCCGATCATCAAGACCAAGAAGCAGCTCAAGGAGTTGCCGGTCGGCAACACTCTGGAAGTGATCGCGACCGATCCCGGTTCGGTCGCCGATTTCGCCGCCTTCTGCCGTACCACCGGCAATGAAATGGTGGAACAATCCCAGGAAGGCGGAGTGTTCAGATTCGTCATTCGCCGCGCGGCGTGACGAGACGAACGGCTTCCGGGCGCAACGGGGACGCGACCGGATCCGCGCTTCGGCCACCGAGGCTCCAGACGAGGATTTCCTCGATCGAGTTCGGAGGCCTCGCCCTTTCGGGCGGACTGGAATGACGGAATTTCGTCGATCGGCGGACCGGGGGGTTCGTCGACGACGACGGTGGCGAGGCATCCGGGTCGGGACCGCTCGCAACCGTCGCCCGACGAAGGCATTGCAAGATCGCAACGAAAGAACGACACCCCCGCGCCGGGCCACGCGGGCAAATCGACGGACCGAGACCGGTCACGTCACTTGGGGGACCATATGACCAACAGGCACTTCGCCGGCGGCGTTTCCGCGTTCACGCTCGCGCTCGCCGCCGCGTCTCTCCTCGGCGTTTCGAACGCCGGTGCGACGGAAGGCTATTTTCAGACCGGTTACGGCACGATCCAGAAGGCGCAGTCGGGCGCCGGCGTCGCCAATCCGGAAGACGCGATGTCGCTGTCGGTCAACCCGGCCGGCCTGACCTCGGTCGGTCGCCAGTTCGAGGCCGCCTTCACGCTGTTCTCGCCGAGCCGCGAGTACACCGCCAATTCGCTCGGCATGCCGGCCGCCGGCACGAAGACGAGCACGCAGGACCTGTTCCTGATGCCGAACATGGCCTGGTCTTCGCCGATCGATGCGAATTCCGCCTGGGGCGTCGCGGTGTTCGGCAACGGCGGCATGAACACGAACTATCAGTACAACGTGTTCTCGGGCGGTCAGACCGGCGTCAATCTCGAGCAGATGTTCATCACGGCCGGCTACGCCCACAAGTTCGGCGACGTCTCGCTCGGCATCGCGCCGGTGGTGGCGATTCAGAAGTTCAAGGCGACCGGTTTCGGAGCCTTTTCGTCCTATTCGTCGAGCCCGACGAACTTCACGAACAACGGCGACGACTACGCCTACGGCGCCGGCTTCCGCGCCGGTCTGCAGTGGAACGTCACCAAGCAGTTCCGCGTCGGCCTTTCCGGTCAGACGCCGATCTGGTCGACCAAGTTCGACAAATACGCCGGCCTCTACGCCGACGGCGGGTCGTTCGACATTCCGGCCAACGTCACCGTCGGCGTCGCCTATGACGTCACCCCCGACCTGACCGTGATGTTGGATTACCGCCACATCTTCTACAGCGGCGTGCCGGCGATCGCCAACACCTCTTCGACCCTCGGTTCGCCGACCAACAAGCTCGGTTCGTCGACCGGTCCGGGCTTCGGCTGGAAGGACGTCGACGTGATCGCGATCGCGGCCGCCTACAAGGCGACCAAGGACCTGACGCTGCGCGCCGGCTATTCGCACAACACCAACCCGATCGGGTCGAGCGACGTGTTCTTCAACATCGTCGCGCCGGGCATCGTGACCGACCACATCTCGGGCGGCTTCACCTACAGCTGGGCGAAGAACTTCGACATCGACTTCGCCGCCGCCTATGTGCCGCGCAACTCGATCACCGGGGCGAACCCGAACCCGGCGATGATGGGCGGCACCGGCGACATCACGCTCGCCATGTCGCAGTGGGAAGCCTCGCTCGGCGTGCGCTATCGCTACTGAGCGACGGCGCTTCGCTTCGAAACGACGACGGCGTCGGAGATCTCTCCGACGCCGTTCTTCTTTTTCGCCTCGTCCTCTCGGGCGCTCCTTCCGCGCTCAGGCGGCTTCGAGCGCCCGCGCCGCGCCGGCTCTGAGATCGGCGATCGCCTGGGCGTAGTCCTTCTTCTTGAAGATCGCCGAGCCGGCGACCACCGTGTCGGCGCCCGCCTTGGTCACCGCGCCGATGGTGTCGGGGGCGACGCCACCGTCGACCTGCAGGCGGATCGGCTTGCCCAGGCGATCGATCCGGGCACGGACTTGCGTGATCTTGTCGAGCACGTGCGGCAGGAAGGCCTGTCCGCCGAAGCCCGGATTGACCGACATCAGCAGCACCAGATCGACCTGATCGAGCACGCAGTCGAGCGCAGCGACCGGCGTCGCCGGATTGAGCACGACGCCGGCCTCGCAACCCTTCTGGCGGATCAGCCGCAGCGAGCGGTCGAGGTGACGCGTCGCTTCGACATGGATCGAGATCAGATCGGCGCCGGCTTCGGCGAAGCCCTCGATCAGCGCGTCGACCGGCTCGACCATCAGATGCGCGTCGATCTTGAGGCCCGTCCACGGCTTGATCGCCTGGAGCACCATCGGCCCGAAGGTCAGGTTCGGCACGAAGTGATTGTCCATCACGTCGAAGTGGATCCAGTCGGCGCCGGCCGCCTCGACGGCGCGGACTTCCTCGCCGAGACGGGCGAAATCGGCGGAGAGGATCGATGGGGCGATGACGAGCGGTTGCATGGGACCTCCTCGCGGCCGCGTCGGCCGCCGGTTGGTGAGAAAGAAGCGCCCGGAGAACGAGAAGAGCGCGGGCCGACGCGCCTTTCGTCCTCCGGGCCCCGTCCCCGAGGGGACGTGTTCTTCGTCAGCCCTGGGCGATCACGTCGCGCACGGCGGCGGCGACGCGCTCCGGGGTGAAGCCGAAATGGGCGAGCAGCGCCTTCTCCGGCCCGCTCTCGCCGAAGCGGTCGATGCCGACGACCGCGCCGCCATGGCCGACGACGCCGCGCCAGCCGCGGGTCGTGCCGGCCTCCACCGCGACGATCGGCAGATCGGCGGGTAGGATCGCGGCCCTGTCTTCGGCGCTCGCCCGCTCATGGGCTTCGACGCAGGGCATCGAGACGAGCCGCACGGGCGTTCCTTCCGCCTCCAGGAGATCGGCGGCGGCGGCGGCGAGCGCCACTTCCGAGCCGGTGGCGACGAGCGTCGCCTTCGCCGCGTCGGGCGCGCGCAGGACGAAGGCGCCCCGGCCGTCCGGCATGTCGGCGCGCGGCTGAGGCGGCAGGTTCTGCCGCGACAGGATCAGCGCCGACGGACCGTCCTTGCGCGCGATCGCGGCGCCCCAGGCCGCGGCGGTCTCGGCCGCGTCGGCCGGCCGCCAGACGTCGAGGCCGGGGATCAGCCGCAGGCTCTCGACGTGTTCGATCGGCTGATGGGTCGGGCCGTCCTCGCCGAGCGCGATGCTGTCGTGGGTCAGGACCCAGATCACCCGCTGCTTCATCAGCGCCGCCATGCGGATGGCGTTGCGGGCGTAGTCGGAGAAGACCAGGAAGGTGGCGCAGAACGGGATGAAGCCGCCGTGCAGCGCGACGCCGTTGGCGATCGCCCCCATGCCGAACTCGCGCACGCCGAAGAGCACCTGATTGCCGGCCGGATCGCGGCTGACCGGCTTGGAGCCCTTGTGAACGGTGAGGTTCGAATGGGCGAGGTCGGCCGAGCCGCCGAAGAGTTCGGGAACGAACTCGGCGAGCGCGGCGAGCGCGATCTGGCCCGACTTGCGCGAAGCGACCGAGCCGGCCGCCTCGCAGGCGGCGAGCGCTTCGGACAGGCCCTTGGCGAAACCGGGCGCCGGATCGCCGGCGATGCGCCGGGCGAATTCGGTCGCGAGCTCGGGATGCTCCGCCGCATAGGCCGCGAACCGCTCCTTCCAGCGGGCCGAACGGGCCCGGCCGGCGTCGCGCGCGTCCCAGGCGGCGTAGACGCTCTCCGGCACCTCGAAGGGCGCATGCGGCCAGTTCATCGCCTCGCGCACCGCGGCGATCTCGGTTCCGCCGAGCGGCGCGCCGTGGCAGCTCTCGCTGCCCTGCTTGCCCGGCGAGCCGCGGCCGATCACGGTGCGGCAACAGATCAGCGTCGGCTTTCTGGTCTCGGCGAGCGCGGCCTGCGTCGCCTTCTCGAGCGCCGCCGGATCATGGCCGTCGACGGCGCGGATGACCTGCCAGCCATAGGCCTCGAAGCGGGCCGGCGTGTCGTCGGCGAACCATTCGACGCACTTGCCGTCGATCGAGATGCCGTTGTCGTCCCAATAGCAGACCAACTTGCCGAGGCCGAGCGACCCGGCGAGCGAGGCGGCCTCGTGGGAGACGCCCTCCATCAGACAGCCGTCGCCCATGAAGACGAAGGTGCGATGGTCGACGATCGTGTGGCCGGGCCGGTTGAACTGCGCGGCGAGCGTGCGTTCGGCCAGCGCCATGCCGACGGCGTTGGCGAGACCCTGGCCGAGCGGCCCGGTGGTGGTCTCGACGCCCGGGGTATGGCCGACTTCGGGATGTCCGGCGGTCTTCGAGCCGAGCTGGCGGAAGGCCTTCAGATCGTCGATCGAGAGATCGTAGCCGGTCAGATGCAGCAGCGCATAGATCAGCATCGAGCCGTGGCCGTTCGACAGCACGAAGCGATCGCGGTCCGGCCATGTCGGATCGGCGGGATCGTGGCGCAGATGATCACGCCACAGCACGGCGGCGATCTCGGCCATGCCCATCGGCGCGCCGGGATGGCCGGACTTGGCCTTTTCGACCGCATCCATCGCGAGCGCGCGCAGCGCCGCGGTGACCGGCCAGTCGAGAGCGCCGGGGCGCCCGGCAGCGTGAGTGGGTGCGTTCATCGGTCGTTCCTCGATCGGTTCTCTTGTTCGGGAGCGCGTCGCCTCGCATCAGGCCGCGCTTCGCCCCTCCCCTGGGAGGAGGGGTTCGGCCGTGCGCGTCTCGCCGCCCTGCCCTGCTCTGCCCGGATGTCGCGACGATCAGCCGGCTCGGCGCTTGCGGTCGACGATCTTCAGGATCATCGGGGTGAGGATCAGCTGCATGGCGAGGTCGAGCTTGCCGCCGGGGATGACGATCGAATTGGCCCGGCTCATGAAGCTGTCGTGCAACATCGACTTCAGATAGGCGAAGTCGATGCCGCGCGGATCGCGGAAGCGGATGACCACCATGCTCTCGTCCGGCGTCGGGATCCAACGGGCGACGAACGGGTTCGAGGTGTCGACCGTCGGCACGCGCTGGAAGTTGATGTCGGTCTGGGTGAACTGCGGCGTGATGATCCGCACGTAGTCGGGCATCCGGCGCAGGATGGTGTCGGTCACGGCTTCCGTCGAATAGCCGCGCATCGCCTTGTCGCGATGCAGCTTCTGGATCCATTCGAGGTTGATCACCGGCACGACGCCGATCTTCAGGTCGGCATGGCGGGCGATGTTCACGGCGTCGGTGACGACCGCGCCGTGCAGGCCCTCGTAGAAGAGCAGATCGGTGTTCGGCTCGAACTGCCGCCATTCGGTGAACGTGCCGGGCGGCGAACCGTACTTCTCCGCCTCCTCCGCGTCGTGGACGTAGGTGCGGGTGCGGCCGTTGCCGGTCGCGCCATAGGACCGGAAGGTCTCCTCGAGATCCTCGAGCCGGTTCGCTTCCGTGCCGAAATGGGAGAAGTGGTGGTCGCCCGCCGCGGCCTTTTCCGCCATCACGCGCTTCATGTCGGCGCGGTCGTAGCGGTGGAAGGCGTCGCCCTCGATGTTGGCGGCGGTGATCCCTTCGCGGCGGAAGATCTGGTCGAAGGTCTTCTTCACCGAGGTGGTGCCGGCTCCCGAGGACCCGGTGACGGAAATGATCGGATGCTTGACGGACATGGCGGCGTCCTCTCGAAAAGAAATGCGACGGGTCGGGCGAGGCGGGCTCAGGCGGTGAGCAGACCGCGGTTGGAGAAGAGCGGCGAGCGTTCCGAACGGCCCCAGCCGCTTTCGAGATAACGCTCCACCCGTTCCACCTTCGCCCGCGATCCGAAGATCAACGGCACGCGCTGGTGCAGCTTCTCCGGCGTCAGATCGAGCACCGCCGTCTTGCCGTCGCTCGCCCGTCCGCCCGACTGCTCCATCAGGAAGCCGATCGGCGCGGCCTCGTAGACGAGACGCAGGCGGCCGCTGGCGTAGCCCTTCCGGTCGTCGCCGGGATAGAGATAGATGCCGCCGCGCACGAAGATGCGGTGCGCCTCGGCGACCATCGAGGCGATCCAGCGCATGTTGAAGTCGACCGAGCGCGGGCCGTCGCGGCCGGCGATCATGTCGTCGACATAGGCGCGGACGCGGTCGTCCCAATGCCGATAGTTCGACATGTTGATGGCGAACTCGCGCGCCTCCTCCGGCACCTTCAGGCCGGCTTCGACCAGGAAGAACTTCCGCCGATCCGGATCGAGGACGAAGAGATCGACGCCGTCGCCGAGGGTCAGCACCATCGCCACGTGCGGCCCGTAGACCACGTAGCCGGCGGCGAGCTGTTCGCGGCCCGGCCGCATGAAGGCCTCGTCGGAGACCGGATCGATCCCGGCGATCCGCGGACGGATCGAGAAGATCGTGCCGACCGACACGTCGGTGTCGATGTTGGAGGAGCCGTCGAGCGGATCGACGGCGACGAGCAGCGTGCCCTCGGGATCGAGTCCGATCGCCTGATCGGCCTCCTCGGAGGCGAGCGCAGCCACCGGCGCGGCCTTCAGAGCCTCGCGGATCGTCGTGTCGCAGAGGACGTCGAGTTCCTTCTGCTCGTCGCCGCCGCCGTTGTCGGCCCCGCGCGAAGCGCCGAGCGCGCCGGCCAAGGGCCCTTTGGCGACCAGCGCGGCGATCTCGCCGCAGGCCCGCGCCAGCACCGCCACCGTGGTCGCCACTTCGGCCCGGCTCGCGTCGCCTCCCGCCCAGGCTTCCAGCCGGGCGCTCAGATCGAGGGTGTTCGCGACTTCGCGCATGACTTCAACCTCTCGTCGTTTCCCATTGTATTCGTTCATTTCAGGCTCGTCTTTTGCGAGCTTCGAGATATGGCGGCGGCTCAGGGAGCCGTCCCGCCGAGCACGCGGCTGGCGCGTATTTCCGCGGCCGTGATGGTCGACAGCGCTTCGGCGTCGACTTCGCCGCCGGCCTCGAACAGGCGGATCGCCTGGCGGAGACGGGCGCGATCGAAGGCGTTGCGGATCGATCGGGCGTTGGCGAAGTCCGGTTGGGTGCGCCGCGCCACGACGTAGTCGGCGAGCGCCGCCTTGGCGCCTTCGTCGAAACGATACCCCTCGTTCGCGGCGATCACCTCGGCGATCTCCAGGAGTTCCCGATCTTCGTAATCGGGGAAGTCGATGTGGTGGGCGATCCGCGAACGGAAGCCCGGATTGGCCGAGAAGAAGGTCTGCATCCGATCGGCATAGCCGGCGAGGATGACGACCAGATCGTCGCGCTGGTTCTCCATCACCTGGAGCAGGATCTCGATCGCCTCCTGACCGTAGTCCTTCTCGTTCTCAGGCCGATAGAGATAGTAGGCCTCGTCGATGAACAGCACGCCGCCCATCGCCCGCTTCAGGACCTCCTTGGTCTTGGGCGCGGTGTGGCCGATGTACTGGCCGACCAGATCGTCGCGAGTGACCGAGACGAGATGGCCCTTGCGGACGTAGCCGAGCCGATGAAGGATCCCCGCCATCCGCAGCGCGACCGTGGTCTTGCCGGTGCCGGGATTGCCGGTGAAGGCCATGTGCAGGGTCGGCGTCGAGGTCTCCAGCCCCAGCTTCTCGCGCGCCTTGGCGACGAGGAGATAGGCGGCGATCTCGCGAATGCGGTTCTTCACCGGCTTCAGGCCGATCAGGTCGCGATCGAGCTCGGCGAGCAGAGGTCCGATCTCGCTCTCGCGATACATCTCGGCGAGATCGAGCCGGGCCGCGGGAACGATCGGTTCGACCTCCGGGGTCGGGGACGGATGGGTGTTCATCGATCGGTCCTCTCGTTCATCGCACCGGCACAGGCCCGGGGCGGGCCTTCCCTCTCTTCCAGGCGAGGGAAGGCCCCTCGCCTCACGCCGACTTGCGGCGCACCGCGTAGCGCTGGAAGCGGCCCTTCTCCTCGATCCGATCGAGATGGAAGCCCGGCTCCACCGAGGGGCGATGGACGATGAAGGAGAGACGGACGGTCTCCCAGCCGCGGGTGCTGTCGAAGGCGTTGACGCGGATGTAGCACTCGGGATGCGCCTTGCGCGCTTCCCGCAACTCGGCCATCACGCCGGCCGCGTCCTTCAGATCGAACATCGGCATGCCCCACATCTCCCAATAGGTGTTGCGGGGGTGCGGGTCGTCGGTGAACTCCAGGCTCACCGCCCAGCCCTGGCCGAGCGCGTGCTCGACCTGAGCGGAGATCTGCTGATCGGTGAGGTCGGGGAGAAAGGAGAAGGCGCCCTGAGTCAGTCTCATCGGTCGGTCCTCGCGGAATGAAGGGAAAGGGCGGAGACGACGGACGGACAGGTGCGTCCGCCGTCTCCTCGCATCGAGCCGAGGGAGGCTCAGCTCGACGCGGCGGTGGGAACGAAGTCCGACGTGTCGGTCGAGGCGTAGTCGAAGGTGACTTCGCCCCAGGTGGCGAGCGCGGCCTCGAGCGGCTTGCACCACTTGGCGGCGTCGCGCAGGATCTGCGGACCCTCGGCCATGATGTCGCGCCCCTCGTTGCGGGCCAGAACCATCGTCTCCATGGCGACGCGGTTGGCGATCGCGCCGGCCTGGATGCCCATCGGATGGCCGATGGTGCCGCCGCCGAACTGCATGACGACGTCGTCGCCGAAGAGGTGCAGCAGCTGATGCATCTGACCGGCGTGGATGCCGCCCGAAGCGACCGGCATCACCTTGCGCAGATCGCACCAGTCCTGCTCGAAGAACAGGCCGCGCTGCAGGTCGACCGCGTTCTTGGTCTCGCGGCAGACGTTGTAGTAGCCCTGCACCGTCATCGGGTCGCCCTCGAGCTTGCCGACCGCGGTGCCGGCGTGCAGGTGGTCGACGCCGGCGAGGCGCAGCCACTTGGCGATGACGCGGAACGACACGCCGTGGCTCTTCTGGCGGGTGTAGGTGCCGTGGCCGGCGCGGTGCATGTGCAGGATCATGTCGTTGGCGCGACACCATTCCGCCATGGACTGGATCGCCGTCCAGCCGATGACCAGGTCAATCATGACGATGCACGACCCGAGATCCTTGGCGAACTCGGCGCGACGGTACATCTCCTCCATCGTGCCGGCGGTGATGTTGAGGTAGTGCCCCTTGGTTTCGCCGGTGTCGGCGGTCGCCTTCATCACCGCCTCTTGGGCATAGAGGAAGCGATCGCGCCAGTGCATGAACGGCTGAGAATTGATGTTCTCGTCGTCCTTGGTGAAGTCGAGGCCGCCCTTCAGACCCTCGTAGACGACGCGGCCGTAGTTCTTGCCGGACAGGCCGAGCTTCGGCTTGATCGTCGCGCCGAGCAGCGGCCGGCCGAACTTGTCGAGGCGCTCGCGCTCGACGACGATGCCGGTCGGCGGGCCCCGATAAGTCTTCACATAGGCCGGCGGGAAGCGCATGTCCTCGAGCCGCGCCGCCTTGATCGGCTTGAACGAGAAGACGTTGCCGATGATCGAGGCCGTCAGGTTGGCGATCGAGCCTTCCTCGAACAGGATCAGGTCATAGGCGATGAAGCAGAAGTACTGGCCCGGCTGGCCCGGCACCGGCTCGACCTTGTAGGCCTTGGCGCGGTAGCTGTCGCAAGCGGTCAGACGGTCGGTCCACACCACCGTCCAAGTCGCCGTCGAGCTTTCGCCGGCGACGGCGGCGGCGGCCTCCACGGGATCGACGCCGTCCTGCGGCGTGACGCGGAACACCGCCAGGAGATCGGTCTCCTTGGGCTGGTAATCGCCGTCCCAGTAACCCATCTGGGCATATTTCAGAACGCCGGCGCTGTAGCGCTTCTTGGCGTCCATCGAGGTCGTGGGCTTGTCCATCACGGTCATCGAGGCGCTCCCTCCTTCGTGTCTGGAGGGGAGAGTGCCGGGGCGTTCGAATTAAATAAATTCGTATTTCCTTTCGTTCGTATTCAGATAAATTGAACTCATGCGCAACGTTTCGCTCAAACAGCTCCGCATGGTCGCCGCCGCCGCGCGCGGCCGCTCCTTCGCCGCTGCGGCGGAGGCGCTGCACGTGACGCCGCCGGCCGTCACCGCGCAGATGAAGCTGCTGGAGGAGGAGGTCGGCCTGCCGCTGTTCGAGCGCGATCCGACGGGCCTCGTGCCGACCGCCGCCGGCCAGGAGATGATCGACGCGGCTCGGCGCATCGAGGCGGTGCTCCAGGAAGCGCGCGAATCGCTCGATGCGATGCGCTCGCCCGACGGCGGCCGCGTCACCGTCGGCGTCGTCTCGACCGCCAAATATTTCGCCCCTCGCCTGCTCGCCGCCTTCGCCCGCGAGCATCCGCGCGTCGAGCTCGAACTGGTCGTCGGCAACCGCTCGGACATCCTGTCGCGCTTCGAGGCGGGCGAGCTCGACCTGTCGATCATGGGCCGCCCGCCGGTCGAGGTGGCGCTGGAGAGCGCGCTCCTCGGCGACCACCCGCACGTGGTCGTCGCGGCTCCCGACGATCCGCTCGCCGGCCTGCGCGATCTCGCTCCCGAACGTCTCGCCGATCGCGTCTTCCTGGTGCGCGAGCCCGGTTCGGGCACCCGCACTCTGATGGAGCGCTTCCTGGAGAAGACCGGCATCGCCCCGAGGATCGGCATGGAGATCGGCTCCAACGAGACGATCAAACAGGCGGTGATCGCCGGCCTCGGGCTGACCTTCATCTCCGCCCATACGGTCGCCGCCGAGATCGAGGATCGCCGCCTCGTCGTGCTCGATGTCGCCGGCCTGCCGATGTGGCGGCGCTGGTACGTCGTGCGACTGGCGCGCAAGCGGCCGATGCCGGCGACCCGCGCGCTGCTCGACTTCGTCACCCACGAGGGGCGCGAATTCCTGCCGGTCATTCCCGGCCTGCCGGAGCGCGCGCCCGACGCCTGAACCCGGCCGCATCTCCTGTGGAGAGCCGTCCCGAAACGAACCAACCCACCGCCCGACATGCTAGGGTCCGCGCTTCTTCGAGGCGACACGCGGGCGCGGCATGAAGGTCGGAATCGATCTGGGCATCAATGCGACGAACGAGGCGGCGCGTCTCGATCTCGAGGAGCTGCTCTCCACCCGCCTCCTCGTCCAGGGCAATTCCGGCTCGGGCAAGTCGCATCTGCTGCGCCGCCTGCTCGAGCAGTCCGCGCCGCACGTGCAACAGGCGGTGATCGACCCGGAAGGCGACTTCGTCACCCTGGCGGAGGCCTTTGGCCACGTCGTCGTCGACGCCGAGCGCTCGCCGGCCGAACTCGCCCGCATCGCCGACCGGATCCGCCGGCATCGCGCCTCCGTCGTCCTGACCCTCGAGGGCCTCGACGCCGAGGATCAGATGCGCGCCGCCAGCGCCTTCCTCAACGGCCTCTTCGACGCCGACCGCGATCATTGGTATCCGATGCTCGTCGCCGTCGACGAGGCGCAGCTGTTCGCCCCGGCGATCGCCGGCGAGGTCTCCGACGAGGCGCGGAAGCTGTCGCTCGGCGCGATGACCAACCTGATGTGCCGCGGCCGCAAGCGCGGCCTCGCCGGGATCATCGCCACCCAGCGCCTCGCCAAGCTCGCCAAGAACGTCGCGGCGGAAGCCTCCAACTTCCTGATGGGGCGCACCTTCCTCGACATCGACATGGCCCGCGCCGCCGATCTGCTCGGCATGGAGCGCCGTCAGGCCGAGGCCTTCCGCGATCTCGTGCCCGGTCAGTTCGTCGCCCTCGGCCCGGCGCTCTATCGGCGGCCGACGTCGGTCCGGATCGGAACGGTTTCGACCCGGGGCCGTTCCGGCCGGCCCGAGCTGCTGCCGCTGCCCGAGACCTCGCGCGAGACGTTGGAAGATCTGATCTTCGCGCCTGCGACCGGCGAGGAGATCGCGCTGCGCCCGGCTCCGCCGCCGCGCGCGCCGAAACTCGGCACGGCGGAGTTGCTCGCCCAGGTCGCTTCGACGCGGCCTGCGATCGAACCGGAAGCGCCGGCCGAAGAGACGCCGCGCCTGTCGCGTGAGGAGATCGAGGCGGCGCTCGACGAGATCTTCGCCGAGATCCTGTCGGATCCGGAGGCGGCGTTCCGTCCGGTGCCGGTGATCTATCAGGATTTCGCCTTCCATTGCCGGCTGCGGCGTCTCGGCGAGGTGGCGCAGGACATGCCGGCGTTCCGCCGCCGTCTCGCCCTGGCGCGCGCCGGGATCGGGGCCGACGCCGGCGACGAGGCCTGGACCGGCGTCATCGCGGCGGCCGAGGATCTGCCCGAGGAGATGCAGGGCGTCTTCCTGATGGTGGCGCGGGCGGCCAGGGCCGGCGAGCCCTGCCCGGCCGACGAGGCGCTCGCCCAGGCCTATGGCAGCCGTTCGCCGTCGCGCGGGCGTTGGCTGCTCTCCTACATGGCGGATCGCGGCCTGATCGTCTGCGAAACCGACTTCCGCGGCCGCCGCGCCGTCGTCGTCGCCGCCACCGGTTGGCGCACCGAGCCGGCCGGCGGCCGCACCGACGGACGCGGCGGAGAGAGGCGCGCCGCGCGCGCCGCCCGCGTCGGAGAGGCGCTGCGGCGCTCCTCCTGAGGAACCTGCGGCGGATCGTCGTTCCTCCGCCCTTGAACGATCTTCCGATCTTCCGTCACGTCGAAACGTCGGTGCGCAGCGTCGCGTCGCGCATGACGGGCGCGCGTCCGAGTGACGTCAACTTTGATGGGCCGTCGAAGTTTTCTCCTTCGAGTTGTCCTCCCCGAAATTGCATTTCTGATATTTCAATACCGACCACTGGCATTTCCCAAAATACAAATACTTAGTTTTGGTATTTCATTTTGTTACTTATACTTTCAGTAAAAATATATCTTCATATACAGGCTTGACGTGATATGAAACGGTTCGCATAGTCTCAATTACTAATAATCGATAAACTGATATCTTGGTCTGGACTTCGGACATAAGATCCGTCGCGACGACCGTGGAGGACGACGACCATGGCAGAAGAACGTCGCGAAGCGTCGCGACGCATGACCATCATCGTCTCCAAAGGCGCGCTCGACGCGGCCTATCCCCCCTTCATCCTGGCGACGATGGGCGCGGCGATGGGCGTGGAAGTGACGATGTTCTTCACGTTCTACGGGCTCTTCCTGTTGCGGCGGAAACTCGACGCGAGCGTCTCGGCGCTCGGCAATCCGGCCTTCCGACTGCCGATCGGCGGTCGCGGCCTGCGTCTTCCCAACCTGCTCTCGGCTCTGCCCGGCGTCGAAGAAGAGATCTCCGATCATCTTCGTCGGCGCTTTGCGAAGACACGCGTCGCCGATCTCTCCGACCTGCGCGCCCTCACCGTCGAGGCCGGCGCGCGCCTCATCGCCTGCCAGATGACGATGGATCTCTTCGACCTGAAGCCGGCCGATCTGATCGACGGCGTCACGCTCGGCGGGGCCGCCACCTATCTCGAGGATTCGCTCTCCGCCGACGTCAATCTCTTCGTCTGACCGAACGACGTCGGGTCGCGTGGCGATCCGGCGGCAACGCCAAGAACAAACTGGGGGAAGTCATGCCTGCCTTGTTTTCCGACGACTGGATGGTCGATTTCGGCAACGCCTGGAACGACGAAGGCGAACTCGGCGACGCGCTCGCCAAGATCGGTTTCAACTCGGTGATCGGTTACGGCTTCGACGGCGAAGAAAGTCCGCGCGGCTACATCAAGGTCGAGAACGGCTACGTCACCGCCGCCGGCGCCTTCGCCGGCGAGGCGCTCAACTGGGATCTGCGCGCCTCTTCGGCCGATTGGGAAAAGTGGTGCAAGAGCGGCATCGGGATGATGGCGCTCGGCCTCGCCTACACCACCGGCAAACTGAAATTCAAAGTCGGCGACTACGGCGCGATGATCAAGAACCCCGCCATGGCCGGCCCCTTCATCAAGAGCTTCTCGGTGATGGGAACCGTGCCGCGCGCCTGAATTCGAGGTCCGATCGGTCGGGGGTTCGATCGTCATGCTGTCCAAACTTCTGAACTTCGTCGGCTTTCTGGCCGCCGCCCTGATCGGCGGCGCCCTCGTCGCCTGGATCGGGCGCGCGCCCGTTCCACCGGCGGCGGAGGGCGGCCGGCGCGGCGACGTCGCCGCGCTCGCTCCGCCGGCGGTTCCCACCACCGAGGTCGGACGGATGCCTGCGGCCGCCCGCGTCAAGCTCGGCGGCGTCGTCGAGCCGCACGAGACGGTGCGCCTGACCGCACAGGCGCCGGGCCGCGTCGTCTTCGTCGCCGCGAAGGAGGGCGATCGTCTCGCCTCCGGTCAGGTCGTGGTCGCCCTCGACGACGACGCGCTCGCCCCCGAGTACCGCGCCGCCTGGGCCGGCCTCGCCGGCGACATGGCCGCCACCGAGAACGCCCGCACCCAGCTCTACCATACGCTCTACGGACAGCGCACCGCCCCGATGGGCGGCCCGGCGATGGACGCCTACGAACGGATGTTCACGCCCTTCTACAACATGGCGCAGGGCGTCTTCGGCAACATGTTCCCCGGCCTCGGCGGCGGCAATCAGCCGATGATGACGCAGAGCCAGGCGCAGCGTTCCTGGCCGGCGTTGAACAACGCCCGCGCCGATTGGGAGGCGCGCATGGCCGGTCTCGTCGCGGCGCAGTCGCGGCTCGACGGGCTCGACCAGCGCCTGCGCGACCGTCGCGCGGTCGCCCCGACCGGCGGCGTCCTGCTCGCCCGGCACGTCCGCGTCGGCGACGTCGTCCAGCCCGGTCAGCCGCTCGCCGACGTCGCCGACGTCGACCGGTTGGAAGTCCGCCTGGATGTGCCGACCAATCTCGTCGGCGCGCTCTCGGTCGGCGATCAGGTGCCGATCACGCTGGGGTCGACCAATCTCTGGGCGCCGATCGGTCAGATCTACCCGACCGCCGATCCGGCCCAGCGCACCGTCACCGTCAAGCTGTCGTTGCCGCAGGGCGCGCCCGCCGCGTCCGGCATGTACGCCGTCGCCTGGCTCGCCCAGGCCAAGGCGGCGAGCCCGTCGGCCGACGCCCCGGCGGTTCCGACCTCGGCGATCGCCCGGCGCGGCAGCCAGCCGATGGTCTTCGTGATCGACGGCCGCGGCCGGGTCGACATGCGCATCGTCCGGCTCGGCGACGTCGTCGGCGACCGTGTCGCGGTGCTGTCCGGCCTCACGGTCGGCGAGCGCGTCGTCTCCGAGCCCGCCCCTGACCTCCAGGCCGGCGACACGCTCTTCGCCGCGCGGCCGTGAGGAGGGCGCCATGTCGCATCCCGCCCCCACCACGCCCTCCCCGCGCCCGACGCACGGCGTCGGCCTCGCTGGCCGCACCGCCCGGGCCTTCATCGAAAGCCCGCTGACGCCGCTCCTGCTGATCGCCTTCTTCCTGATCGGCACGCTCGGCATGCTGGTCACGCCGCGCGAAGAGGATCCGCAGATCTCGGTGCCGATGGTCGACGTCTTCGTCGCCTTTCCCGGCGCGACGTCGTCCGAAGTGGCGAACCTGATCTCCGAGCCCTTGGAACGGCTGATGTCGGAGCTCTCGGGCGTCAAGCACGTCTACTCGATGTCCCGTGAGGGGATGTCGATGGTGACGGTGCGCTTCGACGTCGGCGAGCAGATGGAGCCGTCGCTCGTCAAGCTCTACGACAAGCTCTATTCCCACATGGACCTGATCCCCAAGGGCGTGATGCCGCCCCTGGTCAAGCCGAAGTCGATCGACGACGTGCCGGTCGTCACCGTGACGCTCTCCTCCGCGTCGCTCGATCTCGTCCAGCTGCGCAAGCTCGGCCTCGACGTCGCCCAGCGCTTCAAGTCGCTGCCCGACACCGGCCAGAGCTTCGTCGTCGGCGGCAGCCCGGAACAGGTCCGCATCGAGATCGATCCGTCGCGGCTCGCCACCCACGGCCTGACCCTGTCGCAGGTCGCCAAGGTCGTCTCCGCCGCCAATCAGCGGATGCCGGCCGGCGACGTCGTCTCGGGATCGCGTTGGTACGACGTCTACACCGGCGATTTTCTGGCGCACGGCGGCGACATCGCCGATCTGGTCGTCTCGGTCGTCGGCGGCAAGCCGATCTTCCTGCGCGACGTCGCCACCATCCAACAGGGCGAGAGTGAGACGAAGACCATCGTCGACGACAACGTCCGGCGCGACGACGGCTCCTTCGTCACCCGTCCGGCCGTGACGGTCGCGGTCGCCAAGAAGCGTGGCACCAACGGCGTCGACGTCGCCGAACGGCTCAACGCCGAACTCGCGGCGATGCGCGGGAAGCTCATTCCGAGCGAAGTCTCCGTGACGGTGTCGCGCGACTATGGCGCGACCGCCCACGACAAGGTCTCGCATCTGATCTTCAAGCTGTTCCTGGTCTCGGCGTTGGTCACCGTGCTCGCCTTCGTGACGATGGGGTCGCGGCCGGCGGTGATCGTGTTCGTCACCATTCCCGCCGTGCTGTTGATGTCGCTGGCGGTCGCCTATGTGCTGAAGTTCACGATCAACCGCGTTTCGATGTTCGCGCTGGTCTTCGCCATCGGCATCCTGGTCGACGACGCGATCGTGGTGGTCGAGAACATCTATCGCCGCTGGCTCGCCTCGCGAGAGACCTCCGACGAGACCACGGTCGACGCGGTCGACGAGGTCGGCAATCCGACCATCCTGGCGACCTTCACGGTGGTGGCGGCGCTGCTGCCGATGGGCTTCGTCTCCGACATGATGGGCCCCTACATGCTGCCCATCCCGGTGTTGTCGTCGGCGGCGATGATCTTCTCGCTGATCGCCGCCTTCGTCTTCGTGCCGTGGCTCGCGGCGCGCGTGAAGCCGAAGATGGCGGCGCTGGAGAAGGCGGCGGCGCGCGAGCATCGCCAGTCCGAGGCGATCGCCAGATGGTACGGCGGTCTGATCGACCCGATCATGGACTCGCGACTGCTCGGCCTGATCACGCTGGCGCTGATCGTCTTGTCGATGCTCGCCGCGGTGGCGCTGTTCGTCATCGAGGCGGTGCCGTTCAAGATGCTGCCTTACGACAACAAGTCGGAGCTGCAGGTCGTCGTCGACATGCCGGAGGGGACCGACCTCTTCGTCACCGCCAATCTCGCCCGCAAGCTCGGCGCGGAGCTCCAGAAGATCCCGGAGGTCGAGGCCTTTCAGACCTATGTCGGGACCGCCTCGCCGTTCAACTTCAACGGCCTCGTCCGCCACTATTATCTGCGCTCGCAGCCCTGGCAGGGCGACCTCGCCGTCCAGCTTCTCGACAAGGAGAAGCGGGCGCGGTCGAGCCACGAGATCGCGACCGAGGTGCGCGAGACGCTGACGCCGATCGCCGCCCGGCTCGGCGCGCGTCTGACCATCGCCGAAGCGCCGCCGGGCCCGCCGGTGCTCGCGCCGGTCGTCGTCGAGCTCTACGGGCCGACGCCCGAGATCCGCCGCAAGGTCGCCTCCGACGTGATGGCGATCCTGAAGAAGACGCCGACCATCGCCGACGTGAACACCTATCTGGAAGCCCCGCACGACGTCGTGCAGTTCGAGGTCGATCGGATGAAGGCGGGCCTGTGGGGCGTCGCCGTGGAGGACGTCAACCGCGAACTGAAGATGGCGACCGGCGGCTTCGAGGTCGGCCCGCTCGCCGGCGGCGCGGATCTGGAACAGACGATGATCGTACTGCAGGCGCCGCTCGCGACCCGCGTCAATCTCGGCAACCTCTCGGTCCTGCCGATCCGCAGCCAGTCCGGCGCCTCGGTGCCGCTCGGCGAGCTCGGCCGCTTCGTGCCGCGCGCCGTCACCCCGCCGATCTGGCACAAGGACCTGAGGCCGCTCGAATACGTCACCGCCGATGTCGTCGGCAAACTCGGCGCGCCGCTCTACGGCATGCTCGCCGTCGACGCGGCCCTGAAGGACTACGTCACCCCCGACGGACGGAAGATCTCCGGCTCCTATTTCGGACGTCCCGCCGACACCAACGTCTCCGGCTTCAAGTGGGACGGCGAATGGGAGGTCACCTACGTCACCTTCCGCGACATGGGCATCGCCTTCGGCGCGGCGCTGGTGCTGATCTACATCCTGGTCGTCGCCGAATTCCGGTCGTTCCTGCTGCCGCTCGTGGTGATGGCGCCGATTCCGCTCACGCTGATCGGCATCGTGCCCGGGCACTGGCTGCTCGGCGCGGACTTCACCGCCACCTCGATGATCGGCTTCATCGCGCTCGCCGGCATCATCGTGCGCAATTCGATCCTGTTGGTCGAGTTCGCCCGGGCCAAGGTCGACGAGGGCTGGAGCGTTCGCGACGCCATCGTCACCGCCGGCCGGGTCCGGCTGCGGCCGATCCTGATCACCGCGTTGGCGCTGGTGATCGGCTCGATGGTGCTCTTGTCCGACCCGATCTTCCAGGGCATGGCGGTGTCGCTGCTGTTCGGCTCGCTGGTCGCGACCTTCTTGACGCTGGTCGTCATCCCGCTCGGGTGCCTGTCTTCCAGCGCCTATTTCCGGGCGCGCGGCGGCCACGGCCCACGCGACGACGGCCCGGCCGGCCCGTCCGGCCCGACGCCGCCGCCGCCCGCGCCGCCAGCGTCCGACGCCGCGCCGGTTTCGACCGCGGGTCGCCCGCCGAAGCTCGCCCGTCGCGACGACGGCGCGCCGTCGAGCCCGCCGGCCTCGGCCGGATCCGGGGCGGAAGCGCCGGTGACCGGTCCGGGACGTCCGGCCAAGCTCGTTCGTCGGGCCGAGGAGCCGGCCGCCGAGGCCCCTACGCCGGCTCCGACGCTCGCGCCGGCCCCGACCGCCGAGCCGACGCCGGCTGCGCCGGGGCGTCCGGCTCGTCTCGCCCGCAAGGTCGAACCGGAGGCGGAACCGGCGCCGGCTCCCGTCGAACCGCCGGCTCCGACCGTGCCGGCGGAACCGACGCCGCCGGCCGCGGCCAGTCGCCCGCCGCGGCTCGAGCGCCGCGCCGCGCCCGCGGAGACCCCGGACGCGCCCTCCGTCGCGACGGGCGCCGCGCCGGCGCGACCGGTTCGCCTCGCCCGCCGCAGCGCGCCGGCCACGGCGGACATCGAACCGCCCTCGCCCCCGCCGGCTCCGGCCGCCCCGACGGAACCCGCGCCGGCCCCGGCCGAGCCGAAGTCGCCGGCCCGCAAACCGCGCGCCCGCGCCGCCTCCCCGGCGGCTCCGGCTCAGTCCCGCGCCCGCAAGACGCCCGCGCCGCGCGGCATTCGGCTGCGCAACGATGAAACGCCCGAAGGGAGCGCCCGATGAGAGCCGCGACGATTCTTCTCCTCGCCTTCGCCGCGACGGCGTCGCAACCGGCCTTCGCCGCGACCTGGAGCGAGCTTTCCGCCGGCGCGCCCGCGGTTCGTCCGGTCGCCTGGGATCCACGCAGCGCGACGCCGACCAACGGTTGCCCGCCCTGCGGCCCGGCCGCGTCCGGTCCCGTCTACGGCGCGCCGCCGGCCGTCGCTTCGCCCTACGGCGCGACGCCCTTCGGGGGCGCGATGTCGGGAGCGCCGGGCGGCCCGGGTTGGCCGGGGACGAACGGCTGGGGCGGTCCGCCGTCGCTGCCCTACGACGCGCCCGGCGTCGCGGCGCTGCCGCCGGGCTGGTCGACGCCGCCGGAAGCGCTTCTGCCGATGCGCGACGGCAATCTGCCGAACGGCGCGGTCCAGCTGTGGAGCTTCGGTCAGATCAACAATTCGACGGACCCCTACAACCCGTGGGGTCTGAGTACGCCTTTCATGTTCGTGCCCTGGTCGACGCCGCTGTCCGGCTGGACCAATGCGCAGACATGGAACTGGTGGCGCACGCGTTCCGGCGTGCGTTCACCCGCCTGGTAGGTCGCGGTGCGACCCACCGTTTCGGGAGGCCTGAGAGGAAAGAACCCATGCGCACCATCAAGACACTCGCTCTCGCATTGCTTCTCGGCGGAACGGCCGGCGCGGCCCTCGCCGCGGAGACCCCCGCCGCACCGCCGGCCGGCCCCTACGGCCAGCCGGCCGCGCCCGCCGTGCAGGCCCCGCCGCCGCCGATGCCCGGCTATTGGGGCGCGCCGCCGCCATGGGCTCAGCCTGCGCCGCCCGCTCCGGCCGGCGACGCCAAGGCCGCTCCCGCCCAGCCGCAGGCCTGGGCTCCGCCGCCGCCGCCGCCCTATTACGGCGGGTATCCCGGCTACGGCCCGGGTTACGGCGGCTATGGCCCCTACGGCGGCTACGGCCCCTATGGCGGCTACCCCTACTACGGCCGCGGCTACGGCAACGGCTACGGGTCGGGCACCGGCAACATGCGCGGCAACTTCTCCTTCGGCGGCGACGCCAACACCTCGGGCAACGGCTGGGGCGCGCCCGGCTGGGGCGGTCCGGGTTGGGGCGGCCCCGGCTGGGGTTGGTGATCTCGGACGAACGGGCGGGCGCGTCGGCGTCCGCCCGGTTCCGCGAACCCGTCTGAAACGCGTCGGCGTCGCGACCCCGCGGGTCGCCGACGACGGTCGCGGACACGAGGAGACGACGACATGAAGGGCATCGGCAGACTGTTGGCGGGCGCGGTCCTCGCGGCCGCGCTTCTCGCCCCGGCCTCGGCCTCGGCGCAATGGTGGGGCGGATCGCCCTGGGGCGGCGGCCCGATGGGCGGCGGCCCCTGGGGCGCGCCCGGATGGGGCGGCTATCCGGGTCTGGGCTATCCCGGCCTCGGCTTCTCGCCGTGGGGCTCCGGCCTCGGGCGCTCCAACTTCAATTTCTCCACCGACATGTCGGGCTGGGGCAACGGTCTCGGCAACGGCTGGGGCTCGCCCTGGGGCGGCGGCCCGTGGGGCGGATCGCCCTGGGGCGGGACCCCGTGGGGCGGCGGTCCCTGGGGCGGAAGCCCCTGGGGCGGTGGTCCCTGGCGCGGTTGGTGAGATCGCCCCCGCGGCGGCGACCGGCCTCGGCCGGCTCGTCGCCGCCGTCGCCTTCGAAAGACGAGGTCAAACGATGCTCGCACGTCTCTTCACGCGCCTGTTCTGGGCCGCCGTCTTCTTCGCCCTCGGCGTCTGGGCCTCGCCCCGACTGCCGGGTCTGAACGGGATCCTCGATCGAAGCTTCGCCGAGGCGAAGACCCGCGCCGTGGCGCTGTGGGAATGGTCGGAGGACAATCTGACGCCCGGCGGGCGCCTGCGCGTCGCCGCGCCGGCGCCTTCCGCGTCGAGCGCTCCGCCGCCGTCGCCGCCCGCGCCGGTTCGGGTCGAAAAGCCGGTCGCAGCAGCGCCCGTCGCGCCGCCGCCGCCGACGACGCCGAAGCCGACCGCGGCCGCCGAGACCGCCTCGGTCGAGGCCGCTCGCGCCGCCGCCGCGCGGGGCGACGTCGCGGGCGCGGTCCGCGTCTACGAGGCGGTGCTGGTCGACCGACCGAACGACGCCGCCGCCGCCGGCGAACTCGGCAACGTGCTCTGGTCGAACGGCCGCACCAAGGACGCCGCCGCCGCCTATCATCGCGCCGCGCTGGCGCTCATCGCCGGCGGACGCGCGGCGGAGGCGCGGGCGCTCGTCGATCCGGTCAGGCGCGGCGATCCGAGCCTCGCCGACGACCTCGAGCGGAGGCTCGCCCGAGCGGGGACGCCATGAGCAAGGCGAAGTCCGCCAAGGGGGCGAAGAAACGTCGGAAGACGACCGTCGCGCTGCCCGCCGACGGCCGTTTCCTCGTCGTCGCCAATCTCAAGGGCGGCTCGGGCAAGAGCACGCTCGCCTTCAATCTGGCGGTGTTCCTCGCCGGCCGCGGCGTGTCTCTCCGCCTGATCGATCTCGATCCGCAGAAGACCCTGACCGATCTCGTCGCGGTGCGCGAGGAGCTCGACCTCGTCCCCGGCCTGCCGCGTCCCGAGCCGGCGCTGCGGCCGAGCGACGACGCCGCGGCGTGGACCGTGGTCGACGTCGGCGCGGCCGACCGCGACGGCATGATGGCGGCGATCGGACGAGCCGATCTGGTCCTGGTGCCGGTGCTGCCGGGTCAGGCCGACGTCTGGGCGACCGAACGCCATCTCGTCGCGGTCGATGCGGTCAGGCCGGACCATTGCGCCGTCCGTCTGGTCCTCAATCGGGCCGATCCGGGCGAGACGACGCGCGAGACCCGCGAGGCGATCGAGGCGCTCGGCGAACTCGCCCGCCGCCGTCGCGCCGCCGCGGTTCTGCCGACCCGCCTGTCGCGCCGCATCGCCTTCTGCCGCTCGCTCTCCGAGGGCTGCGCGATCTTCGAACTCGACGCCAAGTCGAAGGCGACCGCAGAATTCGAGGCGCTGACCGCGGCGATCTTCGCCGACCCTGCGATCTCAGCCGCTCGCCCGACCCGCCCGCTCGCCGAGGCCCGCCGATGACCGTGAAGACCAAGCCGCCGCTCGAGAACGACTATCCGGCCCAGATCTACCGGCGCGAGCCCGAGCCCTATCATCCGCCGGAATATCTGCCCTATCTCGACAAGGCGGTCGAGGCGGTCCGGTCGTTGAAGCTGATCGTCTTCGGGCTGCTCGCCGGCACGCTGTTGATGGCGCTCTACGGCTTCTTTCTGATCTGGCAGCTGACCCACGACAGCCACCGCATGGTCGAGCAGACCGTGCGGATGGCCGAGGAGATGGTGGCGATCCGCGCCTCGATGGACGGCATGAGCCGCAACATCGACGCGATGCGCGGCAATCTCGGCGAGGTGCGCGACAGCATGCGCACGATGAACGACAGCGTCGGCGCGATGAACGCCTCGGTCGCCCACATGGCCGGCTCGGTCGGCCTGATTCAGCACTCGACGAGCAATCTCGACCGGTCCTTCGGACCGGCGATGGGGATGATGAACTCCTTCATCCCCTTCGGCTGGGGCGGCAACACCTGGCGCGGCGCGCCGCCCTACGCCCCGCCGCCGCCGATCGCGGCCGCGCCGGGGCGCTGAGGCGGATCAGCGCTTGCAGGAGGCGTAGGCTTCGGTGGTCGCCGAATACCACGCGTCGGGCACCTGACGGTTCTCGTCGACCTTGACGATCTCCTCGTCCGTGACCGGCTTCATCGCGCGGGTCGAGGCGCACTGGCAGGCGTCGACGATCTTCTGCTGCTTGGCGGAAATGATGTTCGCCGCCTTGCTCTTGGCCTTGGCGTCGGCTTTTTCGTCCGGCTTGTCGGCGTCGAAGTCTTCCTTGGCGGCTTCCTGATAGACGCAGGCGTCGAGCAGGATGCGCCGCACCAACTCGCGCGACGCCTTGGACTGCGGGATCGTCTCCGCAGCCGCCGCATCGAAGGCGAAGAGCGCGAGAACGGCGACGGAAGCGGCGCGAAGGACGGCGACGGCGCGAGCCATGGAAGGTCTCCGGAAACGGGAAGGCGCGTCGGGCGACGCGGGGGAAGGGAGGAAATCCTCCGATACCTGCTCGGCCGTCCGCCCTCAAGTGCAAGGAGGTGACACGTCCCCCGGATTCCACCGTTCGATGCGCACCCGGTTGTCGTGGAAGGCCGCGCCGCCGTAAGGCGCCGCCTGATCCGCGCCGGTCAGGGAATTGACGCCACGTCCGTCGGGATGCGCCGAGTTGGGATGGATCCCCTCGACCACAACCACGCCGCGCCGAATGCCGTCGAAGGCCTCCGCCGCGAGCCGCACCGCGCCGCGCGTATTGGCCAGACGGACCTCCTCGCCGTCGGCGATGCCGAGGGCGGCGAGATCGTCGGGGTGGATCTTGGCGCGCGGTCCCTTCTCCTTGGCCTGCGACGTCGCCGTCTCGGTGAAGGTGGAATTCAGGAAATTGCGCGCCGGCGGCGTCACCAGACGGAAGGGATGCTCGGCGTCGGCCGTCTCGATCACGTCCCACTGGTCGGGAAGACGCGGCATCTCGGCCCACGGCCCCATCGGTCCGTCGTTTTCGGCGACGATCTTCGTCCACTCCGGCGCGAAACGGAACTTGCCGTCGGGATGGCCGAAGCCGTCGAGGAAATGCGCCTGTTCGAACGGCGGCTGGCAATCGACCAACGGCCGATCCGTCAGCGCGTCGAACGTGCCGAAGCCCCCCTCACGCAGCATGAAGTCGACGTGTTCACGCGCCGTCATCTCGAAGCCGGGGTGGGCGACGCCGAGGCGCTCGGCCAATTCGCAGACGACGAAATGATTCTCGCGCGCCTCGCCCGGCGGCTCGATCAGCTTCGGGCCGAGCAGCAGATACTGGTTGCCGCCGCCCTTGTAGAGGTCGTCGTGTTCGAGGAAGGTCGTCGCCGGCAGGACGATGTCGGCCATCTCTGCGGTGTCGGTCATGAACTGCTCGTGGACCGCGACGAAGAGGTCGTCGCGAGAGAAGCCCGCCCTCACCTTCTCCTGGTCCGGCGCGACCGACATCGGGTTGGTGTTCTGGATCAGCATCGCCGCGACCTTGGCCCCGTGCTTCAACGAGGCCGGATCACCGGTCAGGATCGCCCCGATCCGGCTCTGGTCGAGCCGGCGCACGCCGGGATCGAGGAGATCGCGTCCCTCGACGAGGCTCTTGTCGATCTTGAAGATCGCGCCGTTGTTGTGGAAGGCGCCGCCGCCCTCGTGCCGCCAATTGCCGGCGACGACGGGGATGGAGCTCGCCGCATGCATCGCGACCGCGCCGTTGCGCTGGCGCGAGAAGCCGTAACCGAGCCGGAAGAAGGTCTTCGGCGTCGTGCCGATCAGCTTCGCGAAGGCCTCGATCTCGGCCGCCGGCACGCCGCAGATCGCTTCGGCCCAGGCCGGCGTGCGGGTCGCGAGATGCGCCTCGAACTCGGCCGGCACGTCGGAATAGTTCGCCAGATAATCGCGATCGGCGAGGCCGTCGCGGAAGAGGACGTGCATCACCGCGCAGGCGAGAGCCGCATCGGTGCCGGGCCGGACGATCAGCGCGACGTCGGCCTGTTCCATCGTCGGGGTGCGATAGACGTCGACGACGGCGATCTTGGCGCCGCGCTCCTTGCGGGCGCGGATCGCGTGCGTCATCACGTTGACCTGGGTCGCGACCGCATTGGTGCCCCAGATCACCACGAAATCCGACTTCGCCATTTCGCGCGGATCCGCGCCGGTGAGCCGTCCGGTCCCGGCGATCCAGCCCGGCCAGGCGAGCGCGGTGCAGATCGTGCCGTATTCCTCGGAATATTTCTTGGCGCGGCGCAGGCGGTGGATGCCGTCGCGTTGCACCTGCCCCATCGTGCCGGCGTAATAGTAGGGCCAGACGCTCTCCGCGCCGTGGGCGGCCTCCGCCTTCAGGAATTCCTCGGCGATCCTGTCGAGCGCCTCGTTCCAGCCGATCTCGCGGAACTGCCTCGATCCCTTCGGGCCGGTCCGAAGCAGCGGCTTCAGGAGACGCTTCGGCGAATGGACGCGCTCGGCGTAGCGCGCCACCTTCGCGCAGATCACGCCGGCCGTGTAGCTGTTCTCGGTCGAACCGCGGACGCGGCCGATGGTGCGCTCGTCGAGCACGTCGACCTCGAGGCTGCAGGTCGAGGGGCAGTCGTGCGGACAGGTGGTGCGCCCGATGCGCGGGAAGATCGTCTCGTTCATGGCGGCCTCGACGGCGAAAGGGCCGTGAGTATCGCAGGTCGCTTCGCGGCTCGGGAGGGGCGGCGGCGATGAAATTCTTCGAAGCTCTCGATCAGCGCCGTCGATCGGTCGGGACGCTCAATGGAACTTCGGCAGCAGCGGCACGTCGTCGAGCGACAGACCGGAGTTCATCAGCGCCCAGAGACCGGCGAAGACGATTCCCGCCAACACCGTCGTCAGCGCCGCCTTGAGGAGGAGTTGCGGCCGCGCGGGGGCGGAGGCGGGGGTACCCGGCACGACGTCGCCGACCTCGCCCTGCGTCCGCACCTTCAGGGGCAGCACGACGAAGAGCGCCACCCACCAGATCACGAAATAGATGGCGATCGCCGTTCCGATCCGCATCGCGCCCCTCCCCGCTCGGCGGCCGTCGCGCCGCTCTTCGCCTCAGAATAGGACGAAGGCGCCGGACGGGTCGAGCCGTCGGCGCCTTCGATCACGGTTTCGGCGAGCTCGGGGTCAGACCTGCTCGATCTCGACCAGGGTGCCGCAGAAGTCCTTCGGGTGGAGGAACAGCACCGGCTTGCCGTGCGCGCCGATCTTCGGCTCGCCGTTGCCGAGCACGCGCGCGCCGTCGGCCTTCAGCTTGTCGCGGGCCGCGATGATGTCCTCGACCTCGTAGCAGACGTGATGGATGCCGCCGGCCGGGTTCTTCTCGACGAAGCCGGCGATGGTCGAGTTCTCGCCGAGTGGCTCCAGCAGCTCGATCTTGGTGTTCGGCAGCTGCACGAAGACCACGGTGACGCCGTGCGCCGGCTGCGGCAGCGGCTCGGAGACCTCGGCGCCGAGCGTGTCGCGATAGATCGCGGTGGCGGCGGCGAGATCCTTGACCGCGATCGCCACGTGATTGAGCCGTCCGATCATGTGTTGCCCTCCAACGAGTTCGAAATCTCGGAAATGTCCCGTCTGGATTACGCGTCGGCGCGCGTCCCGTCCATGCCTCTCGCCTCCGTCAGATCACGGAGACGAGCACCTCGACGATCGGCTTCTTGCTCCAACGCTCGTTGACCGCGCCGCGCACGGCGCGCTTGACCGCGTCGCCGACGAGGGCGGCGTCCTTGCGCTTCGGCCGCGGCAGACCATCGAGGGTGGCGGACGCCGCCGTCTCGACGACGTCGCGGAACGCATGTCCGTAGGCGTCCTCCTCCGGCAGGCCGATCAGCGCGGCTTCCGGATCGGCGAGCGCATTGCCCTTCGCGTCGAGGGTCAGGGACACCACCACCACGCCGGCGAAGGAGGCCTTGCGCCGCGCCGCCGCGCCCGACTTGTCGGGCTCGGTCAGGAGCGAACCGTCGCGGAACAGCCGGCCGACGAAGACCTCGTCGACCTCCTCGACCGGTCCCGGCGCGAGGCGGAGCATCCGCCCGTTGAGGGCCCGCCCGATCTCCTTCACCCCGAGCGAGCGGGCGAAGTCGGCATGGACGGAGAGATGCAGCGCCTCGCCATGCACCGGCACCGACACTTCGGGGCGCACCGCCTCGTAGAGCATCGCCATCTCGCCGCGACGCGGATGGCCGGAGACGTGGACGAGGCCGTCGCGATCGGTGACGATCTTCACGCCCTTGGCGGCGAGCGCGTTCATGATCGCGTTGACCGACTTCTCGTTGCCGGGGATCGTGCGCGAGGAGAAGATCATCGTGTCGCCGGCCGACATGGCGACGTGGCGGTGTTCGCCCGAGGCGATCCGCGCCAGCATGGCGCGGCTCTCGCCCTGGCTTCCGGTCAGCAGCGCCACCACCTTGTCGCGCGGCAGATAGCCGTAGGCCTCGTCGTCGAGGAAGGCCGGCAGCCCGTCGAGCAGGCCGCATTCCTTGGCGACGTCGATGGCGCGGCGCATGGCGCGGCCCATCACCACCAGATTGCGCTCCGCCTTCTCCGCCGCTTCGGCGACGGCGCGGATGCGGCCGATGTTCGAGGCGAAGGTGGTGACGCAGACCCGATGCGGCGCGGCCGCAACGATCTCGGCGAGCGACGCCGCGACCTCGCTCTCCGACGGGCTCGTCCCCTCGCGCAGCACATTGGTCGAATCGTTGATCAGCGCCCGGACGCCTTCGTCGCCGATGGCGCGGAACCGATCGAAATCGGTGGTCCAGCCGGTCACCGGGGTCGCGTCGACCTTCCAGTCGCCGGTGTGGATCACCGTGCCGAGCGGGGTGCGGATGGCGAGGGAACAGGCCTCGGGGATCGAATGGGCGACCGAGACCGCCTCGATCTCGAAGTCGCCGAGCCGGAAGCGATCGCCGGCGGTGTAGAGCGTCACCGGGATCTCGGGCGCGCCGCCTTCCGCCGCGCCCTTGGCCTCGAGCAGGCCGGCGGCGAAGGGCGTCATGTAGAGCGGCGCCTTCAGGCGCGGCCACAGCTCCAGGATCGCGCCGAAGTGGTCCTCGTGCGCGTGGGTGATGACGATGCCGACGAGGTTCTTCCGCTCCTCCTCGATGAACCGCAGATCCGGAAAGATCAGGTCGACGCCGGGTTCGTCGAACTCCGAGGCGAAGGTGATGCCGAGATCGACCATCAGCCACTTGCGGTCGTCCTCCGGGCCGAAGCCGTAGAGGGCGCAGTTCATTCCGATTTCGCCGACCCCGCCGAGCGGCAGGAACACCAGTTCGTCACCCTTGCGGGCCTTCTTCGTCATGATCCGTCCTTCTGGGCGGGAAAGAACACGTCTCCCGCAGAAATCTTCCGTCGCGAGCCGTCGGCGCGCGCCAACATCAGATGCCCGGCATCGTCGATGCCTTCGAAGACGCCTTCGTCCTCGCCCTCGACCAGCCGCACCCGGATCGCGCCGCCGAGCCCGACGGCGCGGGCGAGCCATGCCGACCGGATCGCCGGGAAGCCAGCGCCCTCGGCCCATTCGGCGATGCGCGCGGCGAATGTCTCGCGCAGCGCCGCGAACAACGCCTCGGGGCGCACGTCGAAACCTTCGAGGAGCAGATTGGTCGCTGGGGTCTCGGTGCCGAAGGGATGATGCCGGCAGTTGACGCCGATGCCGACCGCGACCGCCGTGCGTCCGTCCGGGGTCCGCGCCGCCTCGAGCAGGATGCCGACGAACTTGCGTCCGCCGATCATCAGATCGTTCGGCCACTTCAGACCTGGTCGGCAGCGGCCTTCGGTCGCCGCTTCGACGGCGTCGGCGGTCGCAACGGCGCTGACGAAGGGCAGTTCGGGAAGGTGGTCGGGCAGGCCGGGATCGATCAACAGCGCCGAGGCGTAGAGATTGCCCGGCTCGGAGGTCCAGGCGCGGCCGCGCCGCGCTCGTCCGCCGGCCTGCGTCTCGGCGACGACCCAGACCCGCCCCGGATCACCGTGGCGGGCCAAGTCGAGCACGTCGAGATTGGTGGAGACGGTCGCGCCCTTGGGCGTCACCCGCCAGGACGCCGCTTCGGCGGAGGCCGACGACCGCCCCCCGCCGAACCGAGGGTCGGTCATCAGAACAGCGACTTGGCGGCCGCCGCAGCGGCCGCGGTCAGGCCGTTGCCGGCGAAGAAGAACACCAGCACGAAGACGCTCGCCACCGCGAAGACCGCCTTCTGCTCGAACGAGGCCGCATCGAGATCGGCCGCCGGCTCGTCGAAGTAGATCACCTTGACGATGCGGATGTAATAGAACGCGCCGACCACCGAGGCGATCACACCGAGCACGGCGAGCCAATAGAGGTGCGCCGCGACGGCCGCCTGGAACACGTACAGCTTGCCGAAGAAGCCGGCGAGCGGCGGGATGCCCGCGAGGCTGAACATCAGCATGGCCAGGCCGAAGGCGGCGAGCGGGCTCTTGCGCGACAGGCCGGCGAGATCGGCGATCGCCTCGACCGGCTTGCCGTCACGCCGCATCGCGATGATCATCGCGAAGGCGCCGAGGGTGGTCACCAGATAGATCGACAGATAGACGACGACGCCCGAGACGCCCTCCGGGGTTCCGGCGGCGAGGCCGACCAGGGCGTAGCCCATGTGGCCGATCGACGAATAGGCCATCAGTCGCTTGATGTTCTTCTGCCCGATACCGGCGAAGGCGCCGAGCGCCATCGAGGCGATGGCGATGAAGGCGACGATCTGCTGCCAGGACGGGCCGACCGTGCCGAAGGCCTCGACGCAGACGCGCACGATCAGCGCGAAGGCGGCGACCTTCGGGGCGGCGGCGAAGAAGGCGGTGACCGGCGTCGGGGAGCCTTCGTAGACGTCCGGGGTCCACATGTGGAACGGCACGGCCGAGATCTTGAAGGCGAGGCCGGCCATCATGAAGACGAGGCCGAAGACCACGCCGGTCGAGGGATGGCCGTGCTTCAACGCCGCGGCGATGTCGGCGAAGCCGGTGTGGCCGGTGAAGCCGTAGGTCAGCGACGCGCCGTAGAGCAGCATGCCGGACGACAGCGCGCCGAGCACGAAATACTTCAGGCCCGCTTCGGTCGAGCGCACGTTGTCGCGGTCCATGGCGGCGACGACGTAGAGCGCCAGCGACTGCAGCTCCAGGCCGAGATAGAGCGAGATCAAGTCGTTCGCCGAGATCATCAAGAGCATGCCGACCGAGGCCAGCACGGCGAGAACCGGATATTCGAAGCGGCCCCAGCCGTCGACCTTCGACGGCCCGGCGGAGAGCAGGATCGCCACGATCGAGCCGATCAGCGCCAGAACCTTCATGAAGTTGGCGAAGGGATCGACGACGAAGCTGCCGCCGAACCCGGCCGCCGCCTTCGGGCCGGCGAGGACCAGGAGAAGCGTCACGACCAGCAGCGCCACCGCGCCCCAGCCGACCGCGCCCGCCGACTTCTCGCCGGCGAAGACGCCGGCCATGAGAAGCGCCAGAGCGCCGATCGCGAGGACAATCTCCGGCAGCGCCGGCATCAGATCGAGTGTCATGGACTTACTCTCGGCCCCAGTCGTCGTGTCGTACCGGCGTCTCCCCCGAGCCGCCGGCCATCTTCGTCGGTTTGCGTGCGGCCGAACCCCGGCCGCACCGTCTCAGTTCACCAGCATCGCGACCTTGGCCGAAGCGGCGATCGCGGCGGTGACCTTGGTCAGCATCGCCTGAACCGAAGCTTCGGAGGCGTTCAGGATCGGCGCCGGATAGACGCCGAAGAACACCGTCGCCGCCATCAGCGGGAAGAGCACCGCCCGCTCGCGCCAGTCGAGATCGAGGATGCCCTGCAGCGAGGGCTTCTCGAGCTTGCCGTAGAGCACGCGGGCGAGCAGGTAGAGCGCATAGGCCGCCGACAGGATCACGCCGGTCGTCGCGAAGAACGCCACCCAGCTGTTGGCGCGATAGGCGCCGAGCAGGGTGAGGAACTCGCCGATGAAGCCCGAGGTGCCCGGCAGGCCGACGTTCGCCATCGTGAACAGCATGAAGGCGACGCCGTACCACGGCATCCGGTTGACCAGCCCGCCGTACGCGGCGATCTCGCGGGTGTGCATGCGGTCGTAGATCACGCCGACGCAGAGGAACAGCGCCGAGGACACGAAGCCGTGGGAGATCATCTGGAAGATCGCCCCCTGCACGCCGGCCTGGTTCATCGTGAAGACGCCCATCGTCACGTAACCCATGTGGGCGACGGAGGAATAGGCGATCAGCTTCTTGATGTCCTCCTGCGCCAGCGCCACCAGCGAGGTGTAGACGATCGCCACCACCGACAACGTGAACACGAAGGGCGCGAACATCTCCGAGGCGACCGGGAACATCGGCAGCGAGAAGCGCAGGAAGCCGTAGCCGCCCATCTTCAGGAGGATGCCCGCCAGGATCACCGAGCCGGCCGTCGGCGCCTCGACGTGCGCGTCGGGAAGCCAGGTGTGGACCGGCCACATCGGCATCTTCACCGCGAAGGAGGCGAAGAAGGCGATCCAGGCCCAGGTCTGGAGCTGGACGGGGAAGCCGTGCTGCAGCAGCGTCGGGATGTCGGCGGTTCCGGCCTCGAAATACATCGCCAGCATCGCGATCAGCATCAAGACCGATCCGAGCAGGGTGTAGAGGAAGAACTTGAACGACGCGTAGACCCGACGCGGACCGCCCCACACGCCGATGATGATGAACATCGGAATGAGGCCGGCTTCGAAGAACACGTAGAAGAGCATCAGATCGAGCGCGGTGAAGACGCCGATCATCAGGGTCTCGAGCACCAGGAAGGCGATCATGTATTCCTTCACCCGGCTCTGCACGCTCTCCCAGGAGGCGAGGATGCAGAACGGCATGATGAAGGTGGTCAGCAGCACGAAGGCGACGGAGATGCCGTCGACGCCCATGTGATAGCTGAAGAGATCGCCGAGCCACCCGGCCTTCTCCTCCATCTGGAAGCCCGGGTTCGACGGATCGAACCGCGCCCAGATCAGGAGCGAGGCGAGGAAATCGACCACCGTGGTCAGAAGCGCGATCATCCGGATCCGCTTCTTCGCCACCTCGTTGTCGCCCTTGACCAGCGCCGCGAAGACGACGCCGACCAACGGCAGAAACGTGACGATCGTGAGCACCGGCCAGTTGCCCATCACCGAACTCCCCCGAACATCACATAGGTCACCAGCGCCGCGACACCGATCAGCATGGCGAAGGCGTAGTGGTAGACGTAACCCGACTGCAACGCGACGACCTTGCCGGTGATCGCGACCACCCGCGCCGACACGCCGTCGGGCCCGAACCCGTCGATGACGCGCCCGTCGCCTTCCTTCCACAGGAAGCGGCCGAGCTTCATCGCCGGCTTGACGAACAAGAAGTCATAGAGCTCGTCGAAATACCACTTGTTGAGCAGGAACCGGTAGAGGCCCTGCTGCGAAGCGGCGAGCTTCTCCGGGATCGACGGCGCGACGATGTAGAACACATAGGCCGTGACCAGACCGATCAGCATCGCCACGAAGGGCGCCAGCTTCACCGCCGTCGGCACGTGGTGCATGTGCTCGAGCACGTGGTTGTGGTCGGAGGTGAAGAGCGCCCCCTTCCAGAACTCGCCGTACTCGTGGCCGACGAAGTGGCCGGTGAAGACCATGCCGGCCAGCACCGCGCCGGTCGCGAGCACCATCAGCGGAACCGTCATCACCGCCGGGCTCTCGTGGACGTGGTCCATCACTTCCTTCGGAGCGCGGGCGGCGCCGAAGAAGGTCTTGAAGATCAGGCGCCAGGAGTAGAACGAGGTGAACAGCGCGGCGATGACGAGCAGGCCGAAGGCGAGGCCGGCGACCGGGTTCTCCCCGACATAGGCCGCCTCGATGATCGCGTCCTTCGAGTTGAAGCCGGCGAAGCCGAAGTCGGTGAAGGGGATGCCGACGCCGGTCAGCGCCAGCGTGCCGATCACCATCATCGCGAAGGTGAGCTTGATGTGACCCTTGAGGCCGCCCATCGCGCGGATGTCCTGTTCGCCGGAGACGGCGTGGATCACCGAGCCGGCGCCGAGGAACAGGAGCGCCTTGAAGAAGGCGTGCGTGAACAGGTGGAACACGCCCGCGCCATAGGCCCCGACGCCGAGACTGACGAACATGTAGCCGAGCTGCGAGCAGGTCGAATAGGCGATGACGCGCTTGATGTCGTTCTGGACGAGGCCGACCGTCGCGGCGAAGAAGGCGGTGATCGCGCCGATCAGGGTGACGACGGTGAGCGCCGTCTCCGACTGTTCGAACAGCGGCGACAGACGGGCGACCATGAAGACGCCGGCGGTGACCATGGTGGCGGCGTGGATGAGCGCCGAGACCGGGGTCGGGCCTTCCATCGCGTCGGGAAGCCAGGTGTGCAGCAGGAACTGCGCCGACTTGCCCATCGCGCCGAGGAAGAGCAGCAGGCAGAGCGTGGTCATCGCGTCCACTTCCCAGGACAGGAAGTGGACGGTCTTGCCGGCGGCGGCCGGCGCAGCGGCGAAGATCGTGTCGTAGTCGACCGTGCCGAAGAACCAGTAGACGCCGAAGATGCCGAGCGCGAAGCCGAAGTCGCCGACGCGGTTGACCACGAAGGCCTTGATCGCCGCGGCGCTGGCCGAGGGCTTCTGATACCAGAAGCCGATCAGCAGATAGGAGGCGAGACCGACGCCTTCCCAGCCGAAGAACATCTGCACCAGATTGTCGGAGGTCACCAGCATCAGCATGGCGAAGGTGAACAGCGACAGATAGGCGAAGAAGCGCGGCCGGTCCGGATCGTGGCTCATGTAGCCGATCGAATAGAGATGGACGAGCGCCGAGACGGTGTTGACCACCACCAGCATCACCGCCGTCAGCGTGTCGACGCGGATCGACCAGTCGACCGAGAGGCCGGAGGTGTGCAGGAACGGCAGCAGATCGACCTTGAACGCGCCATGGTGGTCGCCCATGCCGACCTGGAAGAAGACGACCCAGGACAGGAGCGCCGCCACCATCAGAAACCCGGTGGTGACCAGCTCGGCCGGCCGCGAGAACGGCTTTTCGGCGTGATGAGCATCGTGGCCGTGGTCGTCGTGACCATGCGATCCATGCGCGTCGGACGCGCCATGGTCGTCGTGACCATGATCGCCGTGACCGAGCGCGGCGGCGCCCATCGGCGCGACCGGATGCGCCATCAGCGTCATCACGCCGGCGATCAGGAAGCCGAGGAGAGGGAGAAAGACGATCGCCGTGAACATGGTTCGATCAACCCTTCATCACGTTGACGTCTTCCACCGCGATGGAGCCGCGGGTGCGGAAGAACACGACCAGAATGGCGAGGCCGATCGCGGCCTCGGCCGCCGCCACCGTCAGGATCAGGAGGGCGAAGATCTGCCCGACGAGATCATTGAGCGAGGAGGAGAAGGCCACGAAATTGATGTTGACGGCGAGAAGGATCAGCTCGACCGACATCAGGATGATGATCACGTTCTTCCTGTTCAGGAAGATGCCGAACACCCCCAGCGTGAAGAGTATCGCGGCCACCGAGAGGTAGTGCGACAAGCCGATTACCATGACTTCCCCCGTCTCGTCCGAGGTCACCCGACTTCGGGGCGCGAAAACCCCGATGCGAATTTCTCTTGTCCGGCGGAGCCCCCTGCCCCGCCCGACGAATTACAGACCCTTGCCGCTCTCCACCGAGACGATCTCGATGCAGTCGGCCGGCTGGCGCGCCACCTGTTCGTCGATGTTCTGCCGCTTGACGAAGGTCTTGTGGCGCAGCGTCAGCACGATCGCACCGATCATCGCCACCAGCAGCACCAGACCCGCCGCCTGGAAGAAGAACACGTATTTGGTGTAGAGCACCAAGCCGATCGCCGCGACATTGTTGGTCGCCGCCGTCACCGGGGTCGCGCCGTGCCCGACGAGGCCCGGATCGATCACCCAGCCGCCGACCACCATCAGGAGTTCGGCGAGCAGGACCAGCCCGATCGCGCCGCCGATCGGCAGATATTCGAGCAGGCCCTGGCGCAGCGCGGCGAAGTCGACGTCGAGCATCATCACGACGAAGAGGAACAGCACCGCCACCGCGCCGACGTAGACGACGACCAGCAGCATCGCCAGGAACTCGGCGCCCATCAGCACGAACAGACCCGCCGCGTTGAAGAAGGCGAGGATCAGGAACAGCACCGAATGCACCGGATGGCGCGACGAGATCACCATGAAGGCGGAGCCCACGGTGACCGCTGCGAAGAGGTAGAAGAAGAAGGCCTGGATCATCGGTCGTCCTCGATCCCGGGTCCGGCGAGGCCGGAACCCGCGGTTCGTCAGCGGTAGGGTGCGTCCATCGCGATGTTGCGGGCGATTTCTCGCTCCCAACGGTCGCCGTTCGCCAAGAGCTTGGCCTTGTCGTAGAAGAGCTCCTCGCGGGTCTCGGTGGCGAACTCGAAGTTCGGTCCCTCGACGATCGCGTCGACCGGGCAGGCCTCCTGGCAGAAGCCGCAATAGATGCACTTCACCATGTCGATGTCGTAGCGCGTGGTGCGCCGCGTCTGGTCGTTGCCGCGCGGCGCCGCCTCGATGGTGATCGCCTGCGCCGGGCAGATCGCCTCGCACAGCTTGCAGGCGATGCAGCGCTCTTCGCCGTTGGGATAACGACGCAGAGCATGCTCGCCGCGGAAGCGCGGGCTGAGCGCCCCCTTCTCATAGGGGTAGTTCAGCGTCGCCTTCGGAGCGAAGAAATAGCGCATCGACAGGAAGAACGCCGATACGAAATCCTTCAACAGCAAGGATTTCGCCGCCCGATCGAGTCTCATCACGTCTGCCCTCGTCTCCCCGCGGACGGGCCGCGGGATTTGGGTCTTGCGGAACGTCCGCGCTTCGCGCTCACCCCGTCATCGACACGCCGAACCAGTAGCCCAGCGCGACGAACACAGCGAGGTTGACCACGAAGGCCACCTTCAGAAGCGCCTCTCGGCGACGGGTCAGACCCTGATCGCCGATGGCCGGTTTGTTTTCCCAGGCGCGCCGCAGCAGAGCCGCGATCATGCCGAAATCCATCACTCCGATCACCGCGCCGACGAAGCCGCCGATGAGACCGGCGAGAGAGATCTCCATGCCTCTCTCCTTCCCTTCAGGCTCAGGGCGCCCAGCCCGTCACCTGCAGAACGCCCGCCACCACGACCACCATGGCCAGCGACAGCGGCAGGAACACCTTCCAACCGAGACGCATCAGCTGGTCGTAGCGATAGCGCGGCACGAAGGCCTTCACCATCGCGAACATGAAGAACCAGAACAGCATCTTCCCGACGAACCAGAACACGCCGGGGATCCAGTTGAACGGCGGCAGATCGATCGGCGACGCCCAACCGCCCATGAACAGGATCGTCAGCATCGCGCACTGCAGCGTGATGGCGACGTACTCCGCCAACATGAACAGCATGTAGAGCGTCGAGCCGTATTCGACCATGAAGCCGGCGACGAGTTCGGATTCCGCCTCGGCGAGATCGAAGGGCGGCCGGTTGGTCTCCGCCAGCGCCGAGATGAAGAAGATCACCATCATCGGCAGGAGCGGCACCCAGTACCAGTTGAGGAACGACAGCCACGGCAGGCCGATCCACGAGGCGAGGCCGTGCTCCTGCGCCCGGGCGATCGCCGAGAGGTTCAGCGAGCCGGCGCAGAGCAGCACCGTGATGATCACGAAGCCGATCGACACCTCGTAGGAGACCATCTGCGCCGCCGAGCGCAGCGCCGACAGGAAGGGATACTTCGAGTTCGAAGCCCAGCCGCCCATGATCGTGCCGTAGACGCCGAGCGACGAGATCGCCAGGACGTAGAGGATGCCGACGTTGATGTCGGAAATCACCCAGCCGTCGGCGACCGGCACCACGGCCCAGGCGGCGAGCGCCACCAGGGTCGCGAAGAACGGGGCGAAGATGAAGATGCCCTTGTTGGCGCTCGACGGGATGGTCGGCTCCTTGAGGACGAACTTCAGCATGTCGGCGAAGGACTGCAGCAGGCCCCAGGGACCGACCACGTTCGGTCCGCGCCGCATCTGCACCGCCGCCCAGATCTTGCGGTCGGCATAGATGATGTAGGCGACGCCGATCAGCAGGATGACCAGCAGCGCCAGCGATTCGATGATGATGATCAGGAGCGGCCAGAGGTAGTCGGCCCAAAAAGCGTACATCAGGCTCTCCCCCTCATTCCGCCGCCGCGGCGAGCCGCGACTTGGCCAGCGCCGAACAGGCCGCCATCGTCTTCGACGCCCGAGCGATCGGGTTGGTCATGTAGAAGTCGGCGATCGGCGAGACGAAGGCGGCCGAGCCCATCGGACCCGCTCCCGCCTTCAGCCGCGCGACGTCTTCATGAGACCCCGCCGCGATCTCGTCGACCCCGGCGAAAGTGGGATGCGCCGAAACCAGCGCCGCGCGGAGCTGGGTCAGGCTGTCGAAGGGCAGCGTCTTGCCGACCAGCGCCGACAGGGCGCGCAGGATCGCCCAGTCTTCGCGAGCCTCGCCCGGCGGGAAGGCCGCGCGCTGCGCCGACTGGACCCGGCCCTCGGTGTTGACGAAGAGCCCCGACTTTTCGGTGTAGGCCGCGCCGGGCAGGATGACGTCGGCCCGATGCGCGCCGGCGTCGCCGTGCGTGCCGAGATAGACCACGTAGGCCGAGCCGAGCTTCGACGCGTCGATCTCGTCGACGCCGACCAGGATCAGCGTCTCGATCTCGCCGGAGGCCGCGCCCGCGAGGATCTCGCGGGTCGACTTGCCGCCGTCGGCCGGGACCACGCCGATGTCGAGCGCCGCGACGCGGCTCGCCGCCGTGTGCAGCACCGAGAAGTCGGTCCACTGAGCGCCCGAACAGCCGACGATCTCGGCGAGTTCGACGAGCTTGGCCATCACCGCCGGTCCGTCGTCACGGGTGGTGACGCCGGCGCCGACCAGGATCAGCGGCTTCTGCGCCGACTTCAGCACCTCGAGGAAGCCGTTCTGGCCCGAGGCGAGCGCCTCGAGGCCGGCCGGGCCCTCGCCGAGGAAGTTGTAGGCATAGGTCAGGTCGGCTTCTTCGCCGATCACGCCGATCGGGAAGTTGCCCTTGCGCCAGCGCTTGCGGATGCGGGCGTTGAGCACCGGCGCTTCCAGACGCGGGTTCGAGCCCACGATGAGGAGCGCGTCGGCCGCCTCGATGCCGGCGATGGTCGCATTGAAGAGATAGGAGCCGCGGCCGGCCTTGCCGTCGAGGCAGGAGCCGTCGGCGCGGGCGTCGATCGAAGCGATCCCGAGCGAGGCGGCGAGCGCCTTCACCGCGAAGAGCTCTTCGGCCGTCGCCAGATCGCCGACGAGGATGCCGACCTTTTCCGGCGCGGTCGTCTTCAGCCGGGTCGCCACCGCGTCGAGCGCGACGCTCCAGGTCGCGGGATTGAGCTTGCCGCCGATCCGCACGTAGGGACGGTCGAGACGCTGGGTCTTCAGACCGTCGACGACGTGGCGGGTCTTGTCGGAGATCCACTCCTCGTTCACGTCCTCGTTGAGGCGCGGCAGGATGCGGACGACCTCACGGCCCTTCACGTCGACGCGGATGTTCGAGCCGACCGCGTCCATGACGTCGATCGATTCGGTCTTGGCGAGCTCCCAGGGCCGCGCCTTGAACTCGTAGGGCTTGGAGGTCAGCGCGCCGACCGGGCACAGGTCGACGATGTTGCCCTGCAGCTCCGAGGCCATCGCGGTCTCGAGATAGGTGGTGATCTCGACGTCTTCGCCGCGCGAGATCAGGCCCATGTCGGCGGTGCCGGCGATTTCGGCGGTGAAGCGAACGCAGCGCGTGCACTGGATGCAGCGCGTCATCACCGTCTTGACCAGCGGACCGATGTCCTTGTCCTCGACGGCGCGCTTGTTCTCGTGGAACCGGCCGGCGTCGCCGCCGAAGGCCATCGCCTGATCCTGCAGATCGCACTCGCCGCCCTGATCGCAGATCGGGCAGTCGAGCGGATGGTTGATCAGGAGAAACTCCATCACGCCCTCACGAGCGCGCTTGACCATCGGCGTGTTGGTGAACACTTCCGGCGGCTCGCCGTTCGGGCCGGGACGCAGATCGCGAACCGACATGGCGCAGGAGGCCTGCGGCTTCGGCGGACCGCCCTTCACCTCGACCAGGCACATGCGGCAGTTGCCCGCGACCGACAGACGCTCATGGAAGCAGAAGCGCGGCACTTCCGCGCCGGCCGCTTCGCAGGCCTGCAACAGCGTCGATTCGGGAGCGACGTCGATCTCGGCGCCGTCGATCTTGATCTTGGCCATGCCCGTTCCTCACTCCGCCGCCATGCGCGCGGCCGTCCGGTCCGCGATCCGCTTTTCGATTTCGGGGCGGAAATGCTTGATCAGTCCCTGGATCGGCCACGCCGCCGCGTCGCCGAGCGCGCAGATGGTGTGGCCTTCGACCTGCTTGGTCACCTGCCAGAGCATGTCGATCTCTTCGACCTTGGCCTCGCCCTTCACCAGACGCTCCATCACCCGCCACATCCAGCCGGTGCCTTCGCGGCACGGCGTGCACTGGCCGCAGCTCTCGTGGCGATAGAAGTAGGAGAGGCGCGCGATCGCCCGGACGATGTCGGTCGACTTGTCCATGACGATCACCGCCGCGGTGCCGAGGCCCGAACCGAGCGCCCTGAGACCGTCGAAGTCCATGATCGCGTCGGGCATCTGCTCGCCGGGAACGCAGGGCACCGACGAACCGCCGGGGATGACCGCGAGCAGGTTGTCCCAGCCGCCGCGGATGCCGCCGCAGTGCTTTTCGATCAGATCGCGGAACGGCACGCCCATCTCTTCTTCGAAGGTCGCCGGCTTGTTGACGTGGCCGGAGACGCAGAAGAGCTTGGTGCCGGTGTTGTTGGCTCGACCGAAGCCGGCGAACCACGCCCCGCCGCGGCGCAGGATGGTCGGCGCGGCGGCGATGCTCTCGACGTTGTTGACGGTGGTCGGGCAGCCCCACAGGCCGACGTTGGCCGGGAACGGCGGCTTCAGCCGCGGCTGGCCCTTCTTGCCTTCGAGGCTCTCCAGCAGCGCCGTCTCTTCGCCGCAGATGTAGGCGCCGGCGCCGTGATGGACGTAGAGGTCGAAGGGATAGCCGTGGACGTTGTTCGGGCCGAGCAGATTGGCCGCGTAGCACTCGTCGATCGCCGCCTGCAGCGCTTCACGCTCGCGGATGAACTCGCCACGCACGTAGATGTAGGCGGCGTTCGCGCCCATCGCGAAGGAGGCGATCAGGCAGCCTTCGATCAGGTGGTGCGGATCGTTCCTGAGGATCTCGCGGTCCTTGCAGGTGCCCGGCTCCGACTCGTCGGCGTTGACGACGAGATAGTGGGGCCGGCCGTCCGAGACCTTCGGCATGAACGACCACTTCAGGCCGGTCGGGAAGCCCGCGCCGCCGCGGCCGCGCATCCCCGAAGCCTTCATCTGGTCGATGATCCAGTCGCGACCCATCTCCAGGATCTGCTTGGTGCCGTCCCAGAGGCCACGCGACATCGCGCCCTTCAGGCTCTTGTCCTGAAAGCCGTAGATGTTGGTGAAGATGCGATCCTTGTCCTGGAGCATCGGTTTCTTCCCACTCGCCTCTTCGCACCCGCCCGGCTCGCGCCGGATCTCTCAGACCGTCGCCGTCGCCGGCCGGCGATCCGCGAAACTCACTTGTCGCCGCCGGAGGTGACGATGTTGACCCGATAGGAGCCGTCATAGAGCCCCGGATCGGTCAAGGTCGTCTGACCGCCTTCGGCCTCGCCGCCGACCCGACCGTTCTGCGGGCCCGGCTTCGGCGTCTCGCCACGTTCGAAGGCGTCGAGGATCGCCTCGAAGCTCTCCTTGGTCAGATCCTCGTAGGTGTCCTTGTCGACCGCCACCATCGGTGCGTTCACGCAGGCGCCGAGGCACTCGACCTCTTCCCAGGAGAACTTGCCGTCGGCGGAGAGCTCGTGCGCATGCGGCGCGATCCGGCTCTTGCAGACGTGCAGGATCTGGTCGGAGCCGCGCAGCATGCACGGCGTCGTGCCGCAGACCTGGACATGCGCCACCGAGCCGACCGGGGCCAGCTGGAACTGCGTGTAGAAGGTCGCGACCTCGAGCACGCGGATGTGCTTCATGCCGAGCCGATCGGCGATCGTCTCGATCGCCGCCCGCGAGACCCACCCTTCCTGTTCCTGAGCGCGCATCAGGAACGGGATGACGGCGGAGGCCTCCTTGCCGGCCGGATAATGGGTCAGCAGGGTCTGAGCCCAAGATTCGTTCTCGGGCGTGAAGGCGAAGGAGGTCGGTTGGACCTCTTGCGGGGCGAGCCTGCGGACGCTCATGAAATCCTCGGCGGCTGGTCGTTCATGTTCCAAATCGACTCGAAACAGGCCCCACAGATCACTTCGAGCGCATGGGGCCGCTCCGAACCGTCTTCCATCGCCTCGGCGCAGTCGTCACACAGCGCGCAAGGAATTCCGCGATCGTCTTCCCACCAGTGGAACCCGTGCGTCTCGCCGTCTTCGAGCGCGGCGTTCACGGCCGTGCAGGCGATGGCGGGAGGCTGGGTCCCGTGGTGGGGACAATCGATCTCCTTCATCGATCGACGTCGCCGAAGACGATGTCGAGCGAACCCAGGATCGCCGCCACGTCGGCGAGCATGTGACCCCGGTTGAGCAGATCCATCGCCTGCAGATGCGCAAAGCCGGGCGCACGGATCTTGCAGCGATAGGGCTTGTTGGTGCCGTCGGAGACGAGGTAGACGCCGAATTCGCCCTTGGGCGCCTCGACGGCGGCATAGACCTCGCCGGCCGGAACGTGAAAGCCCTCGGTGAAGAGCTTGAAGTGGTGGATCAGCGCCTCCATCGAGCGCTTCATCTCGCCGCGCTTCGGCGGCACCACCTTGTGGTTCTCGGCCGAGACCGGGCCGACCCGCTCCTTGCCCATGAGCCGCTCGACGCACTGCTTCATGATCCGGTTCGACTGCCGCATCTCGTACATGCGGATCAGATAGCGGTCGTAGCAGTCGCCGTTCTTGCCGATGGCGATGTCGAAGTCCATCTCGTCGTAGCACTCGTAGGGCTGCGCCTTGCGCAGGTCCCACTTGGCGCCGGAGCCGCGCAGCATCACGCCGGAGAAACCCCAGGCGTGCGCCTCCTCCAGGCTGACGACGCCGATGTCGACGTTGCGCTGCTTGAAGATGCGGTTGTCGGTGAGGAGGCCTTCGAGATCGTCGATCACCTTCGGGAAGGCGTCGCAGAACTTGCCGATGTCCTCGACCAGCTTCTCGGGGATGTCCTGATGGACGCCGCCGACGCGGAAGTAGTTGGCGTGCATGCGAGCGCCGGAGGCGCGCTCGTAGAACTGCATCAGCTTCTCGCGTTCCTCGTAGCCCCACAGCGGCGGGGTCAGCGCGCCGATGTCGAGCGCCTGCGAGGTGACGTTGAGGAGGTGCGACAGGAGACGGCCGATCTCGCAGAAGAGCACGCGCACCAGCTGGCCGCGCTTCGGCACGGTGAGGCCGATCAGCTTCTCGGCCGCCATGCAGAAGGCGTGTTCCTGGTTCATCGGGGCGCAGTAGTCGAGCCGGTCGAAATAGGGCGTCGCCTGCGCGAAGGTCTTGTTTTCGATCAGCTTCTCGGTGCCGCGGTGGAGCAGGCCGATGTGCGGATCGACCCGGGTCACGACCTCGCCGTCGAGCTCCAGCACCAGACGCAGCACGCCGTGCGCGGACGGGTGCTGCGGACCGAAGTTGATGTTGAAGTTGCGTACCGTCGCTTCGGCGCCCATCGCGCGGTCCCTCGTGTTCCGTGCTCTCCCGGAGGAGACTTCCTCGTCCGTGGCGACCGAGATCGCCGGCGTCCGATCAGTTCGTCTTCGCCTTCTCGTCGCCGGGCAGGACGTAGTCCGGACCCTCCCAGGGCGACAGGAAGTCGAAGTTGCGGAATTCCTGCACGAGCTTCACCGGCTCGTAGATCACGCGCTTCTCGACCTCGTCGTACCGCGCCTCCACGAAACCGGAGAGCGGGAAGTCCTTGCGCAGCGGATGGCCCTCGAAGCCGTAGTCCGTCAGGATCCGGCGCAGGTCGTGGTGACCGGTGAACAGGATCCCGTAGAGATCGTAGGCCTCGCGTTCGAACCAGTCCGCGCCGGCGAAGACGGCGGTCGCCGACGGCACCGGCGTCGTCTCGTCGGTCTGCGTCTTGACGCGGACGCGCATGTTCAGCGTCGGCGACAGGAGGTGGTAGACCACGTCGAAACGCTTCTCGCGGGCCGGATAATCGACGCCGCAGCAGTCGGTGAAGTTGACGAATTTCAAGTCGCCGTCGTCGCGCAGCGTCGTCAGCACGTCGAGCATGCGCTCGGGCGCGACGTCGAGCGTGACCATGTCGACGCCGCAGGACCAGCCGACGAGCTTGCCCTCGAGCTTCGCCGCGATCTTCTCGCCGAGGGACTGGAGCGTTTCAGCCATCGTTTCCGACCTTTCACCCGCGCCGCCCGGCGACGCGGCCTCGTCTCGTCAGCGTTCGATCGTGCCCGTGCGGCGGATCTTCTTCTGCAGCAGGAGCACGCCGTAGAGCAGCGCCTCCGCCGTCGGCGGGCAGCCGGGGACGTAGACGTCCACCGGCACGACGCGGTCGCAACCGCGCACCACCGAGTAGGAATAGTGATAGTAGCCGCCGCCGTTGGCGCAGGAGCCCATCGAGATGACGTAGCGCGGCTCCGGCATCTGGTCGTAGACCTTGCGCAGGGCCGGGGCCATCTTGTTGGTCAGCGTGCCGGCGACGATCATCACGTCGGACTGGCGCGGCGAGGCGCGCGGGGCGAAGCCGAAGCGCTCGCAGTCGTAGCGCGGCATCGCCATCTGGATCATTTCGACGGCGCAGCAGGCCAGACCGAAGGTCATCCACATCAGCGAGCCGGTGCGCGCCCAGTTGATGATCTCGTCGGTCGCCGTGACGATGAAGCCCTTGTCGGCGAGCTCGTCGTTGATCTTCAGGAAGAACGGATCGTTCGCGCCGATCGGTTCGCCGGTCGAAGGGTCGATGACGCCCTTCGGGCTGGGCGCGACGAGCGGGCTGCCGGGTTGGATCAATCCCATTCCAGGGCTCCCTTCTTCCACTCGTAGACGAAGCCGATCGTCAGAACGCCGAGGAACACCATCATCGAGGAGAAGCCGAACCAGCCGAGCTTGCCGAAGGCCACCGCCCACGGGAACAGGAAGGCGACTTCCAGATCGAAGATGATGAAGAGGATCGACACCAGATAGAAGCGGACGTCGAACTTCATGCGCGCGTCGTCGAAGGCGTTGAAGCCGCACTCGTAGGCCGAGAGCTTCTCGGGGTCGGGCTTCTTGAAGGCCAACAGGAACGGCGCGACGAGCAGCGCGAGGCCGATGACGGCGCCGAGCGCGATGAAGACGACGATCGGCAGGTATTCGCTGAGCAGGCCTTGCATGGCGATCCCGTTCCTCTCCCCCGATCCGAACGGCCGCGACGCCGCGTTGCGTCGTGGTCTCTCGCGTCGCTGTCGGCGGCTCCGAACCTTCGCGCGGTCGCGCGCCTTTCGGAAAATGCCGTCACCTGGCGACGGAACGACGACGCCCGGTGCGACGTCTCGTCACGAGGCTGCTTAACCCAGCCCCACGACCGACGCAAGCACCTTGGAAAGGCTCTTTGGTCGGACGGTGATGCCGCCTCGGCATGGGACGCGGAGAGGTGAACGAGAGGTTTGCAGATCGTCGCCGCGCCGGCGGGAGACGGCCCCCTTTTCCATCCGCCGGCGACGCGGGAAAATTCCCATCCTTCAGCGCGACCAGCGAAATTCGGCGGAGAACCGCGGCGCCCCTCCCCTCCGACGCCGGCTTATCCACAGACCGGCCGATCCGACGCGCGATCTCGGCGTCGTCACCCGCTTGACACGTTCGATCGCGGGCCTTAAACGAGCGCCATCGCCGACGGGGCGTCGCCCCGGAAGCGAGACAGCGGGGGCGTAGCTCAGTCGGTTAGAGTGCCGGCCTGTCACGCCGGAGGTCGCGGGTTCGAGCCCCGTCGCTCCCGCCATTTCTCTTCTTCTTCGAAGAGAAGTCTCGCGAGACGCGAAAACACGAAGGGCGGTCGTCGACGACGACCGCCCTTCGTGTTTTCGCCCCTCCCTCGCGACCTGTCGGAGATCGCTCAGACGCTCAGGCGGGGAGAAGGAAGGCGGCGGACATGACGCCGCCCCAGGCGATCAGCGCCCCGCGCAGCCAACGCCGATCGACCCTGAGCGCCAGGGTCGCGCCGAGCCAACCGCCGACGACCGTCCCGACGATCATGGTGAGGGCGATCGGCCAGACGACCGCGCCGGCGAGCACGAACACCACCACCGACGCCCCGGTCATCGCCGCGCCGAGCACGATCTTCAGCCCGTTGGCGACGCGCAGATCCTCGATCCCGAAGGCCTGATAGAGCGCCACCATGGCGACGCCTCCGGCCGGATTGAAGAAGCCGGTGAGAATCGCGACGAGCACCTGGGCGGGGCCCCGCCACCCCCAGAGATCCTCGGCGCGCGACAGGTCCCACCCCGCGCTCGTCGGCTCCCGCCCGCGCAGCAGGGGCGCGAGCACGAAGGCGAGCGTGGCCAGAAGAATCATCCACGGCATCGCCGCCTGCAGCCACGCCTTCGGCGTCGCCAGCATCAGGCCGCCGCCGATCGCGCCGCCGAGCAGCGACAGAAGCGCCAACACGGCGACGCTGCGCCCGTGCGAGGCCAGCATCTCGCGGCAGCGCAGGCCGCCGCCGATCAGGCCGCTCCAGGCGGCGACGGCGTTGGTCGCGTTGGCCGCCGCCGGCGGCAGGCCGAGCCCGAGCAGGACCGGCAGCGTCACCAGCGAGCCGCCGCCGGCGAGCGAGTTGACGACGCCGGCGACGATCGAGGCGGCGAGAAGGAGAAGGACGTGCAGCGGATCCATGAGCCCCTCCGGCATGGCTTCGTTCCACGTCTATAATTTCTCCCATTTTGAGCGGATTATGCTTCTTATAATTCCGGCATTACGGCCGACATGGTCATATTAATTCCCATTCAATCGCCATAATGAGATAAAAACACTTTTCGAATGATCGCGCCCACCCTTCGCCTGCAATCGATCCTCCTCATGCAACTTCTTTCGTTTTCTGGAGCGCCGTCCCGCTCCGTGGACGTCGGTCGCCCGTTCTCGACGGCGAGAGGAATGATTTTTCCTCATCGGAGCGAAGATCGCGGCGGCGCGGCTTGTGCGGCGGCGGAGCGATCTGCACTCTCGTCCCCGCGTCGATCCGGGCGCGGCTTCGACGATCACGAAAGGCGAACGGCCGACCATGTGCGAACTTCTCGGCATGAGCGCCAACGTGCCCACCGACATCCGATTCTCCTTCGCCGGGCTCGCCCGACGCGGTGGCGCGACGGGTCCGCATGCGGATGGCTGGGGCATCGCCTTCTACGAGGGGCGCGGCTGCCGCGCCTTCCACGATCCCGAGCCGAGCGCCCGCTCCGATCTCGCGCGTCTCCTCCGCGCCTATCCGATCGCCAGCCGAATCGTCGTCGCCCATGTCCGACGGGCCAACCGCGGCCGGGTCTCCACCGAAAACACCCACCCCTTCGTGCGGGAACTGTGGGGCCGGCCCTGGACCTTCGCCCACAACGGCCAACTGAAGGGCGTCAAGCGGTTGGCGCTCGGCCGGTTCAGGCCGATCGGCACGACCGACAGCGAGCACGCCTTCTGCTGGCTGCTCGGCGAACTCGACGCGCGTTTCTCCGCCCTGCCCGCCTCTTCTCGCCTCGACGCGGCGCTGCCGCCGCTCTTCGGCCGCCTCGCCGAACTCGGCGTCTTCAACGCCCTGCTCGGCGACGGACGGACGCTCTGGGCCCATTGCGGCAAGCGCCTCTCGGTGATCACTCGTAGAGCTCCGTTCGGCCGGGCGACGCTGCTCGACGAGGATCTCGAGGTCGATTTCGCCGCCGAGACCGGTCCCGACGACGTCGTCTCGGTGGTGGCGACGCGGCCGCTGACCCGCGACGAGACCTGGCGCGAGCTCGTCCCCGGCGAAACTCTGGCGTTGCGCGACGGCGAAATCCGCGATCTCGGCCGTGGCGGCGTCGTTCTCCGACGTTAACGACGTCTCGAATGGGCCGAGCCGCCTTCGTTTCGTTGAAATCGGCGGTGATGTAGATTCGTCCTCGGCCGCTGCCCTCCGGGAAGCGGCCTTTCGTGTTGATCTTCGGGGCGCTTCGCGTCGAAGCGAAACCTCCCGATCGGGTTCGAACTCGTCCCATGACCGACGCCAACGGCCTCGACATCCTCTTCATAGGCCCCTACCCGACCGACGAGACGCGGATCGAGGGCGGCGTGCAGGCTTCGCTGCACGGCCTCTGCCGCCGGCTGGTGGCATCCGGCCTCGTCGATCGGGTCGAGGTGGTGGCGACGCCGAAGCGGGTCGGCGGCCTCGTCGTCGCGTCGCGCCAAGGCGGCGTCGACGTGCTGCATCTGACCGCGCCGTGGCGGTTCATGATCTCGTCGGTGGCGCATCTGCCGATGATCCTGCGGCGGATCCGACGCTCGAAGGGCCGAGTCGTCCATCTGCACGGCACCGGGCTGTTCGAACTGGCGGTGCTCGCCGCCTGTCGGCTCGAACGGATCCCGATCGTCTGGACGCTGCACGGCATCACCGAGAAAGAGACCCTGGAGGCCTGGCGTCGGCAGCCGACGCTCGGCAACCGGTTGCGCCATTTTCTCTACAAGGGCTGCGAACGGCTGCAGCTGCGCCTCGCCCCGATCCTGATCGTCGACACCGCCTATGTCGCCCGCGAAGTCGCGCCCTACGCCGCCGCCGTTCCCGCCGCGATCCCGCAGGGCGTCGAGACGAGCGAATTCGTCGGTCTCGCCGGGCCGCGGGAGGACGGGCTCGTCGTCTCGCTCGGCGTGATTCACCCGCGCAAGGGCCACGACCGCGCCATCGCCGCCTTCGCCCGCGTCGTCGAGAAGGTTCCCGGCGCGCGTCTCGAGGTGATCGGTTCGCTGACCTCGCCGGAGCATTTCGACGAACTGGCCGCGCTGGTCCGCCGTCTCGGCCTCGAACGCGTCGTGACGTTGCGCCCGGATCTCGATCGCGCCGAGGTGCTGGCGGCGCTCGGCCGCGCCAGCCTCTTCGCCTTGCATTCCGAGGAGGAATCGCAGGGGATCGCGCTGTGCGAGGCGATGGCCGCCGGCCTGCCGATCGTCGCGACCAGGGTCGGCGGCATTCCGGACGTGATCGCCGGCAGCGAGGCCGGCGTCCTCGTGCCCTTCGGCGACATCGACGGTTTCGCGGATGCGATCGTCGCCTACCTCGGCGATCCCGAGACGCGGACGAAGGCCGTCGCAGCCGCCCACCGCCGCGCGCGCGACTTCGATTGGGCGACCATCGTCGGCGGTATCGTCGATCGTTATCGACTGGCGCGCAGCGGACGCCGGGACCGGCGCGCCGCGGCCTTTCCGCAGGCGCGCACGGCCCGGCCGCCGAACGACGCCGCCTCAGAGTGAGGCGGCGGCGCGATCGAGCGTCTTTGCGAAGATCCCGATCATGTCGTCGACCTGCGCCTCGGTGATGATCATCGGCGGGCAGAAGGCGATCGCCTCGCCCATGGCGCGGGTGATCACGCCCTCCTCCTGCATGAAGCCGGCGACCATGGTGCCGAGCTTGCCGGCCGGATCGAGCGCCGTCTTCGCCGCCTTGTCGACGACCAGCTCCACCGCCGCGACGAGGCCGACGCCACGCACCTCGCCGACGAGCGGATGATCGGCGAGCGCGGCGAGACGCTTCTGCATGTGCGCGCCGACCGTGCGGGCGTTCTCGACGAGGCCGCGCTCCTCGATGATGGCGAGGTTCTCGAGCGAGACCGCCGCCGCGACCGGATGGCCGCCGGCGGTGAAGCCGTGGCCGAGGGTGCCGATTCGTCCCGATTCTTCGGCGATCGGACGGTAGACGCTCTCGTCGATCAGAATCGCCGAGATCGGCAGATAGGACGAGGACAGCTGCTTGGAGCAGGTCAGCACGTTCGGCTTCATGCCGTAGGTCTGCGAGCCCCAGAAGGCGCCCGTCCGGCCGAAGCCGCAGATCACTTCGTCGGCGACCAGCAGAATGCCGTATTTGGCGAGCACCGCCTGGATCTTCTCCCAATAGGTCGCCGGCGGCGTGATCACGCCGCCCGCGCCCATCGCCGGCTCGCCGAACATCGCGCAGATCGTCTCCGGCCCCTCGCGCAGGATCAGCGCCTCGAGATCCTCGGCGCAGCGCGTCGCAAAGGCCTCCTCGCTCTCGCCGGGACGGCCCTCGCGCCAGTAATGGGGGCAGGTGGTGTGCAGCACGCCCTCGATCGGCAGATCGAACGAACGGTGATTGTTGACGAGGCCCGTCAGGCTCGCCGAGGCGAGCGTCACGCCGTGGTAGGCCTTGACCCGCGAGATGAACTTCTTGCGCTTCGGCTCGCCCATGGCGTTGGCGCGGTAGCGCAGCAGCTTCATCACCGTGTCGTTGGCCTCGGAGCCGGAGTTGGTGAAGAAGGCCTTCGACATCGGAACCGGGGCGAGCGAGACGAGCTTCTCGGCGAGGTCGATCACCGGTCCCTGCGCCTTGTGGCCGAAGGTGTGATAGAACGGCAGTCGGCTCATCTGGCGCGTCGCCGCCTCGACCAACCGCGGCTCGGAGAAGCCGACGCCGACGCTCCACAGGCCCGACATCGCCTCGATGTAGCGCTTGCCGTGGATGTCGTGGACGTAGATGCCCTCGCCCCGGTCGACGACCAGCGGTCCGATCTCCTCGTGACGAACCGCGTTCGTGTAGGGGTGGAGATGGTGCGCGACGTCGCGGGCTTCGGGCGAATTCGGAGCGTGGGTCATCGGTCGACGGGGTCCTTCGGACAGGAAGACGAGCGCGCTCCGTCACGGAGCGCGTCGCCCCGACCTTAGGCCGAATCGCGCGCGAACCAAACGGCTTCGCGCAAACCTGCTGCGATGCGGAGCGTCGGCTCAGTCGTCGGCCCAGGGCGAATGGCGCGCGAAGGGCAGCGCCAGGAAATAGACCGCGATCGCGACGAACCCGACCTTGATCGGCCAGCCGACCACGAAATCGGCGGCGATCGCGGCGGAGGCGAGACCGAACCACGCCATCGTCACGGCGATCGTCGGAATACGCAGCATCTTGACCCGAAGCGGGTGGACGAAGACGACCGGCGCGAACATCGCCGCGGTTCCCAGCGCCACCAACGCCGCCGCGACCGGCCAGGGCAGCCTGAGCACGAAGAGATAGAGCACCGCGACGTTCCACAGCGCCGGGAAGCCGCGGAACCAATAGTCGCGCGTCTTCATCGCCGCATCGGCGAAATAGAGCGTCGAGGCGAGCGTCACGACGAGGCCGAGCCAGAACGACACCTGCGTCGGCATCAGATCCGAGCGCCACAGCGCGATCACCGGCACCAGCACATAGGTGAGGAAGTCGACGACGAGATCGAGCACCGCGCCGTCGATGCGCGCCGCCGTCTCGGTCACCTTGGCGGCGCGAGCGAGCGTGCCGTCGATGCCGTCGATGAACAGCGCCAGTCCGAGCCAGGCGAAACAGGCGGCGAAGTCGCGTTCGATCGCCGCGTAGAGCGCCAGCACCGCCACGGCGCCGCCGGAGGCGGTGAAGAGATGCACCGAAAAGCCGGCGGCGCGGCGTACGGCGGCCGGCTTGCCGTCCGAAGTCATGTGATGGCGATCCCGCTCGATCGTCCGGCGCCCTCGACGGCGATCCGGCTCCTCCGCCCGAGAAAGCACGTCGCCGCGCCGGCGGCAACGTCGCAGACGCTTCCGAGCGCTCGAACGAGGAGAAATCGCAGGTTTCAGCCGATGTCGACGCGCCGACGGGTCGGGCCGAGCTCGTCCTCGAAGGAGACGAGCACGGCGGTGATCGCCCGCATCTCCTCGGGAAATTCGTCGCGCGCCCGGCCGATCGCCGAACGCACCAGATCGGCCGAGATCGGATCCGGCCGATAGAGGCGGATCTGCGAGGGATTGTCGCGATCGTCGAACGAGACGGCGACGTCGACGCCGAAGAACGACGTCAAGCGATCGATCAGCAGATCATGCGACATGGCGCGCCTCCCCGCGCGGCCTCGGGAATCGAGGGCCGCCACGGAGAAATGCTAGGAGGTCGAGATGAAGGTCGTGCGACGGTCGCGCGCCTCACTCCACCGTCACGGACTTGGCCAGATTGCGCGGCTGATCGACGTCGGTGCCCATGAACACCGCCGTGTGATAGGCGAGCATCTGCACCGGCAGGGCGTAGATCATCGGCGCGACCAGATCCGGCGCGTCCGGCATGACGATCGTCTCGAGCGTCTCCACCCCCGCCGCCGCCGCGCCGCGCTCGTCGGTGACGAGCACGATGCGGCCGCCGCGCGCCGCCACTTCCTGCATGTTCGAGACGGTCTTCTCGAACAGCTTGTCGTGCGGCGCGATCACGACGACCGGCATCGCCTCGTCGATCAGCGCGATCGGCCCGTGCTTGAGCTCGCCGGCGGCGTAGCCCTCGGCGTGGATGTAGGAGATCTCCTTGAGCTTCAAGGCGCCCTCGAGCGCGATCGGATAGGCCGAGCCGCGGCCGAGATAGAGCACGTCGGTCGCCTTGGCGATCTCGCGGGCGAGCTTCTCGATCTTCGGCTCGAGCCGGAGCACGCGGGCGATCAGGCCGGGCAGATCGCCGAGCGCGCGCACCAGACGGATCTCGTCGTCGCGGGTGAGGACGCCGCGCGCCCGACCGGCCGCGATCGCCAGCGAGGCGAGCACCGACAGCTGACAGGTGAAGGCCTTGGTCGAGGCGACGCCGATCTCGGGGCCGGCGAGCGTCGGGAAGATCGCCTCCGATTCGCGGGCGATGGTCGAGGTCTTGACGTTGACCACCGAGGCTGTGTGCTGGCCCTCGGCCTTGCAGTAGCGCAGCGAGGCGAGCGTGTCGGCGGTCTCGCCCGACTGCGAGACGAACAGCGCCAGCCCGTTCTTCGGCAGCGGCGGCTCGCGGTAGCGGAACTCCGAGGCGACGTCGATCTCGACCGGCAGGCGGGCGAACTGCTCGAACCAGTACTTGGCGACGAGTCCGGCGTAATAGGCGGTGCCGCAGGCGACGATCGACAGTCGGTCGAGCTTCGCCCAATCGAAGGCGGTCGGGTTCGGCAGGCGCACGGTCGAACCGGCGAGATCGAGGAAATGGGCGAGCGTGTGGCCGATCACTTCCGGCTGCTCGTGGATCTCCTTGGCCATGAAGTGGCGGTAGTTGCCGCGGTCGACCTGGAAGGCGGCGGCGGAGACGATCGCGATCGGCCGTTCGACGACCGCGTCGGTCTCGTCGTGGATGGTCGCGCTGGCCCGCGTGATCTCGACCCAGTCGCCCTCCTCGAGATAGGCGACGCGATCGGTGAAGGGGGCGAGCGCGATGGCGTCGGAGCCGAGGAACATCTCGCCCTCGCCCCAGCCGACCGCGAGCGGCGAGCCGCGCCGCGCGCCGATGATCAGGTCGTCGTGGCCGGGGAAGAGGAAGGCGAGCGCGAAGGCGCCGGTCAGCCGCTTCAGGGTCTTGGCGACGGCGGTGGCGGGCGCGTCGCCCTGCCCCATGTACCAGTCGACCATCTGCGGCACGGCCTCGCTGTCGGTCTCCGTGGCGAAAACCTGGCCCTTCGCCTCGAGCTCGGCGCGCAGCTCGCGGAAGTTCTCGATGATGCCGTTGTGGACGACGGCGACACGGGAGGTCGCGTGCGGATGGGCGTTGGCCTCGGTCGGCGCGCCGTGGGTCGCCCACCGGGTATGGCCGATGCCGATCAGACCGGCCAGCGGCTCCTTGGCGAGCCGCGCCTCGAGATTGCGCAGCTTTCCTTCGGCGCGCCGCCGCGCCAGATGCGAACCGCTCTCCAGCGTCGCGACGCCGGCGGAATCGTAACCGCGGTATTCGAGCCGCTTCAGCGCGTCGACGAGATGTCCGGCGACGGGCTCGAGCCCGACGATGCCGATGATGCCGCACATGAAGTCGAACCTCTCGTCTGTTGATCGTCGTGAAATATCTATCCGAGACCGCCGTCGTGATCGAAATCACATTCGGTGTCGGATTGTGACGCGCCGCGAAACCGTCGCCATCCCCGCCGGTTTCAGCGCTTTTCGCGCAGCTTGGCCATCCGGGCGCGGAACTTCGTCGCCCAGCCCTCGATCATCGACTGCTTGCCGCGCGCCACCGCGAGCGAATCGGCCGGCACGTCCTTGGTGATCACCGAGCCCGAGCCGACATAGGCCCCGTCGCCGATCTTCACCGGCGCGACCAGCGACGAATTCGATCCGACGAAGGCGCCCGCGCCGATCTCGGTCAGATATTTGCCGAAGCCGTCGTAGTTGCAGGTGATCGTGCCGGCGCCGATGTTGGCCTTCGGCCCGATCGTCGCGTCGCCGATGTAGGTGAGGTGATTGACCTTGGCGCCCTCGGCGACCTTGCCGTTCTTGATCTCGACGAAGTTGCCGACGTGGACGTCGCGGCCGAGCTCGGCGCCGGGACGCAACCGCGCGAACGGGCCGACCGTCGCGCCTTCGCCGACGCTCGCCCCTTCGAGATGGGAGAAGGCGCGGATGCGCGCGCCCGAGGCGACGCGGACGCCCGGTCCGAAGACGACGTTCGGTTCGATCGTCACGTCCGCTTCGATCACGGTGTCGGCGGCGAAGACCACCGTCTCCGGCGCGATCAGCGTCACTCCGGCCCTCATCGCCGCCTCGCGCCGGCGGGTCTGGAAGACCGCCTCGCAGCGCGCCAGCTGCACGCGATCGTTGACGCCGAGGAACTCCTCCTCGTCGCCGATCACCGCCGCCGCTTCGAGGCCGCGCGCCACCGCGATCTCGACGGCGTCGGTCAGATAATATTCGCCCTTGGCGTTGGCGGCGCCGATCGCCTCGAGCAGCGACAGCGCCGCCTCGCCCGACAGCCCCATGATGCCGGAATTGCACAGGCGGACCGCCTTTTCGGCGTCGGTCGCGTCCTTCTCCTCGCGGATCGCGACGAGGCGTTCGCCTTCGGTGAGGAGGCGGCCGTAACCGGTCGGCGCATCGGTCTCGAAACCGAGCACCACCACGTCGGCGCCGGTCGCCAGCCGCGCCCGGACCCGGCCGATCGTCGCGGCCTCGACGAGCGGCGTGTCGCCATAGAGCACGACGACGTCGTCGACGCCGCGCGCGATCGCCTCGCGCGCCCTGAGCACGGCGTGCGCGGTGCCGAGCCGATCGGCCTGGACGAAGATCTCGTCGGCGCCGGCTTTCGTCGCGACTTTCGCCACCGCGTCCGCGTTCGGGCCGACGACCGCCGCGATCGCCGTCGCTCCGGCCGCGCGCGCCGTCGCCAGGACGTGCGCCACCATCGGCCGGGCGGCGATCTCGTGCAGCACCTTCGGGGTGGTCGAGCGCATCCGCGTGCCCTCGCCGGCGGCGAGCACGATGGCGAGGAAGGTACGATCGGTCATCGAGGATCTCCGGAGCCGGGCGGCGTTGGGTCGAGGCCGCCCTTGAACGACGTCGGCATGGTGAAACTACGGCGAAACGGTCGGGTCAAGCGCCGGCGCGCGGGAACCGCTCGGCCGAACCGCTGCGATCGCCGTTTTTCTGACGGAAATGGTAGACTCGGGCGACGATTCGTTGGCGAACCGGCGAGAGAGTGCCTTGGCCAAGACCCGACCCGCCGATCCTGCGGCCCTCTTCGACGACGACACCGGCGGTCAGGGTGGGCTCGGCCTGCTGTTGTGGGGCTTCGCCACGGTGATCGCAGTGGTGCTCGGCTATGCGTCCTGGCAGTTCGCCCCGGCCGAGCGGTTCGACGCCGAGACGACGCGGACCGCCGCGCTGCCGGCCGCCGACGACGTCACCGGATCGATCGGCGACACGGACGCGGGAGCGGCCGCGCCGGCCGCCCGGATGGTCGGTGCGACGCGGTTTCCCGCCACGCCGATCGGCGCGCCCGAACCGCCGGTGACCAAGCGCGAAATCGAGCAACTGCGCGCCGATCTGCGCGATCTGCAGCGCCGGATCGTGCAGATGGGCATGTCCGGCGACGGCGTCTCGCGTCGTCTCGACCGGTTGGAGGAGCGCATCGACGGCCTCGTCGCCAGCCGCGCCGCGCCGCCCGCTCCCGTCGCCGAGGCCGCCCCGGCGGCGCCGGAACCTCCGGCGGCGCCGGAGCCGATCGAACCGGCCGGGCGGGTCGCCGCCGTTCCGAGCGAACCGACCCCGGTCGTGACGGTGAAGGTGCCGCATCCGCGCCCCGAGATCGATCCGCCGGCGGTGACCGGGTCGTTGCCGCCGAAGGCCGCCCCGGGCAAGGCCGATCGCGAGACGGCCGCCGCGGCGCCGCATCCGACGCCGACCCCCGTCGAAGCCGCCGCCGCGCCCGGCGCGACGGTCTCCGCGGTCGACGTCGGCGGCTATCGTTCGCTCGCCACCTTGAAGAAGTCGTGGTCCGACATGAGCGAGCGCTATGCCGAGTTCGGCAAGGGCGTCGAGCCGTTGGCGCGGTTGCGCGAGACCGATTCGGGCATGGAGGCGCGGCTCGTCGTCGGCCCCTACGCCAATCAGTCGGAAGCGGCCAAGACCTGCCTGCGGATGCGGGCGCTCGGCGTCAACTGCGCGGTGACCGGCTACGCCGGCCAGCCGCTCTCGGCGTTGCGCTGAGCCTTCAGCCGACCTGCGACAGCGCCGGAAAGGTCTCGATCAGCCAGAACGACAGCCGTTCGATGCCGCCGGTGAGAAAGGCGAGGCCGGTGACGACGAGGAGGCCGCCGGTGATCTTCTCGACCAATCCCATCTGCGCCCGGAACTTCTGCATCAGAGCCATGAACGGCCGCGAGAAGGCGGCGGCGGCGAGGAACGGCACGCCGAGGCCGGCGGCGTAGACGGCGAGCAGCGCCGCCCCCTGCCCGACCGTGTCGCGGCTCGCCGCCACGCCGAGGATCGCCGCCAGCACCGGCCCGATGCACGGCGTCCAACCGAAGCCGAAGGCGAGGCCGACGACATAGGCCCCGAGCGGTCCGGCCGGCTTGCGGCCGACCTGCACCCGCGCCTCGCGATAGAGCAAGGGGATGCGGAAGAGGCCGAGGAAATGCAGCCCCATGACGACGATGACGAGGCCGGCGGCCGGCGCGAGAACGTCGAGATGCGAGCGCACCAGATTGCCGAAGACCGAGGCGGTCGCGCCGAGCGCCACGAACACCGTGGAGAAGCCGGCGACGAAGGCTGCGGCCGATCCGAAGATCCGCCGGCGCGCCGCCTCCCAGCCCGATCCGGTCATCTCGTCGAGGCTCGCCCCGGCGATGAAGGCGAGGTAGGGCGGCACCAGGGGCAACACGCAGGGACTGACGAAGGACAGGAGACCGGCCCCGAAGGTGCCGAGAATGGTGAGGTCGGACGTCATGGGGCGGCGGAACTCCTCGAACTCGGTCGGCATCGGGACGCGAGGCGTTCCTAACCGAAAACGCGGCCGCGATGAAATCACCTTCGCGACACTCGCGAATTGACCGATGGGAGGTCGCCGTCTCGACGCTTCGCCGGCGCTTGACCCGCCCCATCCCCTCCCCTTATGGTCCGGCCGCGCTGGGGGCCGGTAGCTCAGCGGTAGAGCACGTGACTTTTAATCATGTGGTCGCGGGTTCGATCCCCGCCCGGCTCACCAACAAAATCAAATACTTGACGTGATTTTCCAGCCAAAATGACCCCATGAAATTGGAAATGGGGTCAGCATGGGGTCAGGCTTTCGAATGGCTAAACGGCAGACGGGGCACCATGACGCCTCGTGAGTACGACGAACGGCACCGGCGCCGAAGCTTGGCGTGCATTGGAGCGCGAGCGACCAAATGACCGACGAAAAATTGCCAACGAATGATCCAGGCCTTGACCTTCTGCCCTTCACCACCGAGGCCTGTGCGGCGTTGGGCTACGTCAAGGTCGATGCAGCGGAGTGGTTGGCAGGTGAGATCACCGCAGCGATGAACCGCAACAATGGGCGATCCATCCGCGAAGGCGGAAAGCGTCTGACAAAAGAAGAGCGACAGGCACTCGGGATACCCGTCGGAGGCGGACACTTGAACTATGTCGTGTGGCAGTCGCTCACTGAAAAGGGACGACGCGACCCGATCGCGAGCTTCGACGTGACGTGCAGCCGGGCGCTGGCGAACGCGCGTCGCGCTGCCAGTCTCATGCGCCTTCGGAAGGTGCTAGACACTTCGACGGGAAGGGCCGTTTTCGCTGGCGTGAGGGTCTCTGCCCTATCGATCGGGTGCCAAGCTTCGAAGGCAATAGCTGGCGTGCTGTTCGATACGCCGCCAGCCCTGCCCCTCAGTGAGTGCGACCGTGAGACGTGTAGCTGCGACCTCATCGCGGTTTCTCGATACGAGGTCGCCAAGCGAAAGGGTTGACCCCGTCGTGTAGCCCGATGCCCGATTTCATTCGCGAGGCGTAACGGCTACCGCGGGCCGATGCCTTTCGTCCGGGCCGCCCGCGCCATGGCCGACGCCATGGCGTCGTCGTCGGCGCGCATCTCGGCGAGCTCTCGCTCGAGGCGCTGGTAGATCGGCAGATAGGCGCCCCCCTCTGAACCGGCGTCGACCATGATCCTGGCGAGACCGTCTAGCGCTCTCTCGATGCGCTCGGCGGTGACCGGTTCAGGCTGGCGGGGGCGAGGCGGTTTCATGGTCACCACTCCGCGGCAAGCCGCTCGACGGCGACGACGAGCGATCGGGCGAGCGCGCGGGCCTCGTCGGGCCACACCTCCTCGACGCAGAGGTGGGCGAGCACCTTCGCCGCGCCGGCGGCGTCCTCGGCAGTGGCGATCGGCGCGGCGGCAACGGCGCGCACGGCGTCGCGCTCGGCGATGCCGGCGGCGCTCGCCGCCGAGGCGGCGGCGTCGTCGATCCGGTCGCCAGCGTCGAGCCGATCGATAGCGGTGCGGTAGCGAGCAGCGGCGTCGAAGAAGGCAGAAGCGGCCTCGATCATTTCCACCCCCCTCAGACGGTCGCGGCGGCCGGCAACGACAGGGCAAGGAACGCCTCGGCGACCCTTGCCGAAAGAATTGCAGCGTGCGCCGGCCACCGCGCGGTTTCGGCGAGTGGCGCGAGAATGACGGAGAGCGTCGCGACGTCTTCGCGCGAGGAGAGCGGGGTTTCGCCGAGGCAATTGATGATCAAGCCCGCCGCCGCCTCGGTGGCGGCCCACGCGTCGCCGAGAAGGGCGATCACTTCCTCGCCTTCACTCGCGGCCGTCGCCGCCAACACGGCTTGTTGCGAATTCATAATTGCCGAGAGTGAGCTCACGAGTTCTGCGACGGTAGACATTGTGTTTACCTCCATTTGATGCGATGAGCGCAATCTTTCACGAAATATAAACTTCGTCAATGCTTTGGAATATTTCCAACTATTCGGATTTTTTCCATCTGATTGGTTGGATTTATTCCAACGAATATTTGAGAGAAGGGGCGACGACCTCGAACGAGACGCCGCCAACGTTCAGAAGCATGTCGCCCCCTCCTCATCAGATGAAGCTGTCACCCGTATCGCCGAGCGCGCCCCGGAGCGCCGCGCGAACCGGAGCCTGTGCGGCGCCGGCCCCGGAAGCATTGACGCGGACAGGGACTTCGACGCCCTGCGAAAGCACCGCCCGGATGTCGGCGAGGATCTGCTCGGCAGCGCTCCGGACGAGGCCGGACTGTCGACCGAGGCCGTTCGCGACGCCCTCGCCAGCCGCCGAACCGGCATCCTCGCCGGCACCGGCCGCCCCAGGCCAGACCGAGTGGGGCGACAGGTCCGGCTTCGTGATCCGCATGGGATCGGACATCGCCCGGCCGCGGGCCGCTTCCGGATCGCGACGGAACTCGTCCTGCGCCCGGCGCGACTTCTCCCACATGTCCGGCGTGATCTTCTGATCGAGCCGGTAGGGGTAACCCTCCGGCGTCATCGGGTTCACGGCCTCGCCGAGGTCACGAAGCATCATGACCGGGCCGAGGGCGCGCCCGGAGAGCCCGACGAAGCGCCCCGCACCTGACAGCCAAGGGAACTTCGCCAACGCGCGCGCACCCCACCAGCCCCCTTCCTTGGTAATCGCGGCCGTCGTCGCGGCGGTTGCGCCACCGCCCTTCGAGGCGGCCAGGGTAGCCGCAGCGCTGGCGTTGGAAGCGCCTGCGCCGGTGAAGAAGCGGGTGATGCCGACGAGGGACTTCCAAGAAAGGTACCCACCCGCACCGAGGGAGGCACCGGTTCCGAGCCACGACAGAGACCGCGCCACGTCCGGGTGATCTTTTTGAAGCCGCTCGAAAGCCCCGGTGCCTTTCCCGACGAGACGCGAGAGCCAATCCGCGCCGGTCGCCATGTCGGTTGTCACCGGGGCGGTGATCGTCGCCGCAAGATTGTCGATCGACGATTTCAAACCCTGCTGAGAGGCGATCAAGTTTTCGCCCGACAGACGCACCGCATCGAGGCCCATCGCCTGCCCATACATGGCAGCGTGGTTTTCGAATGCCTTTCGCTGTCCGACCATCTTCAGTGCGAAGTCGGCCGTCCGACGATCGAAGGTCGCGCCCCACCAATGCTCACGCTCGGCGTCCGACATGCCCTTGGCTTTGAGCCTTTCCTCGACGCCCCACACCCACTTGTCGGGATCGGTGCGCGCTGTCTCGTAGTCCCGGATGTGGTGGCCGGGCCGGATGACCGCCGCGTCGGCACCCTCCTTCATCTTTACGTCGGACGGATCGAGGAGCCCCGCATGAAAGAGGTTCGCAACGCCTTGCTTCGTCATGCGACCGGAGAACGCGTGCTGGTAGAAGGAGGCAATCGACGTACCCGCCTGCGAGCCCCCGATCTCCTGCGCCAGCGAGTTCGCGGTGGTGAAGAGAAACCGATCCGAGAGCCGCATGCCGGCGTTCCGGCTGTATGTCGCGATTTCCCGCTGCTCTTCCGGCGTGATCGTGCCGCCCATAACCTGCCGGGCCTTGACCATCGCGTCGACGTAGGCCCGGAACTCCTCGGCATTCTTCGCGCGGCCCAACGTCTCCGCGCCCTTGACGTAGAACCGAACACCCTCGGCGCCGGTCGTGTCGCCGGTGGCAAGCATGGCGGCGCGGGCTTGCGCCATGATCTCAGTCGCCGCCGCCGCTTCGTGTCGTTCCTGGATGACAGACCGAGCCTCCTTCGAGAGCTCGAGAACTTCCTCCTTCCGCAGGGCCGGATACCGTTTCGTCAACTCGTCGGCCTGAAGCTTCGCCGCGGCGATCTCGCTGGAATTCATGCCGGCTGCCCGCATCTGCGCGAGGCGCTGCTCGTATGTTGCTCCGGCACCCAGCGCCGACGCCGTCTCGCGGACGATCGCGGGGCCGGCGAACGGGGCGAGCATCCCGACCGACTGACGGAACGACGAGCGACGAGCCTCGGCGTCGCGCAGCGCGTCGCGTGCCTGCCGTTCGCGCCGCCGCCTCTCCTCTTCGACCATCCGCCGGTTCGCGGCGGCCTGATCCGCGGCCTCACGAGCGAACTCGCGGGCAAGAGCTTCACGACGTCGACGGGCGCCCTGTTCGACGGCGGCGACCTTCTCGGCTTCCGCCCGCTTCACCGCTTCGGCCGCGCGGAGGCTGGCGGCGATCTTCTCTGCCTCGGCCCGCTTCTCGGCCTCTGCCGATCGAAGGTTCGCCGACGCCTCTTCGTTCGCGGCGCGCACCATTTCTTTCGAAAGGCTGTCCCGCATCCGGGCCGCCTTTGAGGCCTCGATCGCCTCCTTCTGAAGCGCGGCCGTGACCTTGGCGGCCTGCGCCGCGAGCATCGCCTCGGCAGCATTCACCTCGCCGGCAGCGATGCCGAGGGAGTGTAGGCCGGCGGCCGACTTCTGAACCGTGGCCTCTTGCCGGGCGAGTTGCTTGGCGGCCTGATCGGCGGCGCGGGTCGCAGCTTGGTAGGCGACCGTCATCGCCTTCGCCGGCTTCTCGACCGCGATCAGGTCGGTGGCGAGCGCGCGCACCTTGGCGCGCGCCCGCTCGTTCGCTGCGCCGAACTCGGCGAGGCGACGCTCGGCTTCCCGATGTTGCGCAATCTTGGCGAGGGCCGTGGAGATCTCCGAGAGCCCCGTAGCCTTCACGCTGCCAAGCGACTTCGCCGCCCGCTCGACGCCGGCCAAGTTGGCCGCGGCGGCTTTGGCGGGTGACGTCTTGTCGATCAGCGAGACGACGAGCCGACTTTCAAAAGTTGACATGTGGTCACCTCATGACTTCGCGAATTTTTTCCGCATGTGACTGAAGTTGCATCGGATCGTTCTCCATACGGAGGAAGGAGGAAGGAATAATCGGTATTTCCGATCGATACTCATACCTTGCGGCGGCGCACCGCTCGTCATCGAAAACACTCATACGGTCCCTAGACCAAAAAATACGAGTATTTTCAAATAGTTGAAGCGATACAGCCTGCTTCTTCATGGTGCGGTGCCTATCGTCCATAGTTTGGTCTATCGATTTCACCGATTGAACATCGACGCGAAACGGTCTGAGCGGAACCGCGCGCACCGTTCGAGAAACCATTCAACCGACGCTGGCATCGTGGGCTCGTCGCCGGTGGCTTCGGGAGTGGCCTGCGCTTCTTCGGCGACCGGCTCGGCGGTGCTCGCCGCTTCGGTGGCCGTGGGACTGGGAAGCACGGGAGGCGGGGCAGAAGACGCGGCGACAGGTTCGATCGTGGGTGGCGTTGCGACGGGCGCGTCGGTGGCCTCCACCGCCGCAGGCTCCCACCACCGAGCGGGCCTCTGTTCGATCGTCGCGGTCGGGTTCGTGCGCGCCAGGACGCGGTTCCATGCCGCGTCGACACTGGCGTCGGCGCTGGCCTGCGCCGGCGTGTCGGGATCGGCCGTCGCGGCGTCCTCGCCGTAGACGCGGGCGAGTACCCGACCCCACGTCGCGTCGATCGACCCATTCGACGCAAGAGACGACACGGCCTCCCCGCTCGCACGTGCGATCGCACGATCCCAGAACTCATCAAAAACTTCAGCTTCAGATGCGGGCACTTTCCTCATTGCACACCTCAGTGATGGGTCGGAATTGTCTTGAGGACGGCGACGACGGCGTCGGCGTCGAGGCCGCGGGACCAGAGGGCAACCGCAGTGGCGCGATGGCGGATAGCCAGGGGGTGGGCGAAGAGGCGGGCACCGTCGCTTCGGACCGCGGCGCGACCTTCCGCTTCCCCGGCCGTGCGGGCGTCGTCGAGAAGTTCAGCGGCCGCTTCGACGCCCGCGGGAAATTTCACGGGGTCCATGGGAGAGCGTCCTCAATGAACTGCGACGAAGCGGGCTTGTTGGTCTTCACATCCCGCTTCGGACGGGCCAGCGCGGAGCCAGCCGTGTTCGCCGCGCGTCTCGGCGCAGGATCTTCGGCGGGCGAGAGCATCACATCCCAAACCGCCTCGGTGCCTTCCGAGAGCTCGGCGCGCTCGTCCTTCATGACGACGACCCGTGCACCCGCGAGGCGACCCACGAAGTAACGGTTCCCCCGCGAGGACACTTTTTCATAGAGGCGAAAGAATTTGATCCTCTCGTCGATCATCGGCCGACCTCCCGGATCACGCCGTCGCCGTCGATCTCGACAATGCCGGCCGCGACGAGAGAGAGGCGGGCGCGTGACCACGCCTTGCGGCGAGCCTCCAGGGTGGCTTCCGGCATGGTCTCCGCGAAGGCGGATCTCCACGTTTCAACATGACCGGCGCCTGTGCCTCTGAGCACGTCGAGCGCGCGACGAGCCATCTGCGACAGATGGAAGGAGGAGGGCGCGCCGGACGGGATCACGGGCTCGAGCTTGGTCCGAACGAACCCGGCGGCGGCGAGCGCACCGGCAGCAGCGGCCGCATCAGTGGGAGAAACGCCGAGACGCCCGACGATTTCGGCGAGATCGGCCGATCGGTTCGCCGCGATGGCTATGGCGATCCGAATTGCGGCCGGCGGGAGGTCGGGGGTAGCGGCGATGGCGTCAAGCCATCCGGAAAGTTTGGTGGGGGTCATGTTGTGGGTCCGGTGTTCGTGTGGTCGGGGCGCGCGCGGGATCGCGCGCCCGGCGGCCCGGTCGACGGATTGTCGGGGTGGTCGTGGGAAGCGGCCTCGCGGCGGCGGCGTCGGAGGATCGTGGAGCGGTTGACGCCGAGCCTTCGGGCCTCGTCGGCCGCGCTCTCGCCCTTCGGCGCAACAAATGAGACCGCTGCGACCGGGGTATTACTTCCTTCTATTCCGGTCGCGGTCGTCTCACCGTGTTGCGCGTGTTGCGCTCGTCGCCTGAAAAATGTCGCGCGCGAGAGCCCCGAGGCAGCGATCTCGGCGGCGAGAGCGGCGGCTTCGGCCGCAATCTCCTCTCGGCGCTTGGCGCCCGTTGCGGCCCGGCGCGCCGCCGAGCGCGCCCGCTCGCGCTCCTTCCGCTCTTGTGTCCAGCGCCGGCCGCGCCAACCGGCCGGACGGATGGTTCGGATACCGAGGGCTTCCCGCTCCTCAGGGCGAAGCGCGAAAGCATCGCCGAGGTCGGCCGCCGACCATCTCCGAGGCTCCTCGAGGGCGGCGGCGGCGATGCTCGCCGCCTCTTCAGCCGGCATCGCAGGACACCAGATGATGAGGCGTTCGGCGATCAATCGCGCGGTGGGCTCGGCGTCAGTGCCGACAGTCGGCTTGCCGGAGAGCCGGGCTGCGGCGGCGAGAGTGTCCGCGAGCGGAGCCGCCCACACGTCGAAGTCGTCCGTGAAGGGGATCACCGCGCCGTGGCGCGCCCGCAGGAGCGCGCCCATCTCGGCAAGCCTTCGATCAATCAGAAGGAACGACCTTCCCGACGAAACGCGTTCCGCGACGACGGCTCGGCCGATCATCTTGGTTTCGCGGGGCGGGCGGGCGAGCATCCGGTGGTTCCTCGAATGGAAAGAAGGGGGGCCGGGGGGATCTCTCGAACGCCCCGGCCGTTGGGCGCCTCACGCGCGGCGCCCCGCAGCGCTAGGAGGCCAATCCCTTGCCCTCGCGCCGCGCAGGGCGGTAACCGATCCGCCCCGCCGTTCGCGCCTCGTGGCGCGAATTCTTCAATCGATGAAGACGATCTTCTCGACCGGCTTCGCCTTCGGCGGCTCACCCTGCGGAACCGCCAGGGCAGCGAGCGCGGCGGCGACTTCGTGGCCGGGCGTCGGTGACCAGCCGGGCCGGTAGGACGGCGCCAGCGACGGGATTGCCAATTGTTCGGCAAGGTGCGGCGAGGCGTCGCGAGGCCTGCCGGGGATCACCGTCACTCGGCGGATTTTTCGCCTTTCGACGGAGAGCGACGCGCCGCCCGGCGTGTTGACGAAGCCTGATCGGCCGTCATCGCCGACGCGGACAGATGACTGGGAGGCGATCGGCGTGACCGTGCCAGTCTTGACCCAGATCGAAGAAATCTCCTCGGAGACGATTTCCTCCGGGATGGCCGGTGTCGATCGAAAGCTTTCCGGGTCAGGAACCCGAAGACCGTCGGTCGCTGCCGCGTTGAAGGCCGTGACGGCCTCTCGCTGACGATGGGTGTCGCCGATCAGCGTCCGCGCCGCGTCGGTCGTGGTCGCGAGGAAGCTCGTGATCCGGTCGGCGAGCGCGGCATTCTCGGCGACGAGCCGACGGTGCTCGGCTTCGACCCTTGCCTTGCGGTCGACCTCCTCGGCCTCAGCGAGAGCGGCACGGGCGGCGGCGAGGCGGGCTTCGGCGCGGTCGAGACGAAGAACCGCCCGGCGGGCGGCCTCGTCGGCGGAGAGGGCAACCTCCTCATCCGGGTCGAGCAGCGCGGCTTCTCTGGCGGCAATGGCGGCCTCGGCCTCGCGGCGGGCGGCGATCTCGTCAGCTTCCGCAGTGACGACGGCGCCGCGGAGATCATCGACCGATGATTTGCGGGACGGATTTTTCATCTTCACCTCCATCAGAGCGAGTTGATGAAGGTTTCGAGGTCGGCGTCGCGGAACAAAACCTTGCGACCGATCCGAACAGGACGAAGTTTCTCGTCCTTCACGAGCATATACAGCGTCGTCTTTCCGACGCCGAGGCGCGCGCAAGCCTCTTTGGCGTCGAGGAGGGATTGGGAGGACATGGCGGATCTCGCATCGTTCGAGTTTCGATGCTTCGATCGTGCCTTCGATGTCGGATGAAGTCTCGCACCCCCTCCAATTGCGAACCGGGGCGGTTTTCGGCGGTCAAGCGCAGTCGAAGGGGGTGCGAAGAGCGACGAAGTAAGGCTCGGAGAGGATTTTTCTCGTTGTCGCGCGCCACGACCGGCCGCGAATCTTGTGACCTTCGATGCGAAGCCCGGCGACTTCGGCGGCGGCATCGACGAAGTCGACCGCCCCGTCGCCCCGCGGCTCGCCTACAATCTCGCGGAACCCCATCAGCATGCACGCGATAAACGCGCGCTTCCCGGCGTCGGCCTCGGAATTGGCAACGGCCTCCCCAACGACCCGCGAGACCTCCGCAACGAGCCGGGCGTCGGCGATGGCGTCGGCGATGGCGTCGGCGAGGCGCTGACGAAGGCCGGGGACCGCGGTCGCGTCGCCGGTGAGGCGGTTTGCCCTCACCCCCTCGCGCGTCGCGTCGCGCCAGCCCTCGAACAGGATCGGCCACGCCCCATCGAAGATCCCGGCGTGCTTGGTCAACGCATCCTCGAGCCGACCGGCTGACATGGCGAGCGCGCGGAGACGGTCGCGCTTGGAGGCGCCATCATCGCGGGCCGCTGCATACCGTCGCAGAGCTTCCTCGGCCGCGTCGACGGCATGCACAACCAAAACCCTCGCGCGCCAGAACGGGCAGTTTCCGGCCTTCACCTTGCTCTTCTTCACCAGGGTGTCGACGATCGCGTCGAGCGCAGTCGCAGGGTCCGGGCTCCTCCACGGCTTCCATGCCTGTGGCACGATGTGAAGGCTCGTCGCGCCCGGCAGGAGCGTGCGCATTGCCGCCGCTGCCGGTTCCGATCGGGGAAGGGCGCCGATCGCCCGGCCTATGTGAGCGAGGACGGCGGCTGACGGCAGTCCGGGGTCAGGAAGGCCGTGCATCTGCGCAGGCGCGACGACGGCGTCCTCGGGCCTTTCTGTTGTCGTTGAGCAGTACTCGTCTACCTTGACTTCGAGCGCCCGCCGAAGTCCGGCGACGTCGGCGGCCTCGGCATGGATCGGCGCGGCGCGAACGATCGCGACAAGAAGGTCGCGCTCGAGGTCGAGACGAACGTCCGCAACGAAGATGCGCCCCCCGTAGTCAATAACTAGCGTGTTCACGGGTCATCACCTCCGGCCGATGGCGATCACGTTCGCCGCAGGCGTCGCGCCGGCGGAACTGCCGACGACCAGCCGGGCCCACGCGCCGAGGGCGGCGCGGCGCTGGTCCAGCATCTCCGACCGCTGGTATACGCGAGCGACTACCGAAGAAGTTCCGGCTGCAACATGGTTGAGGCAACGGTCGACGACCGCTGCATCCAGGTGCAACACGTCGACGGCTACCGTAGCAAAGCCTCGGCGGAGGTCGTGAAGCGTCCAGTGTTCCATGCGTTTGGCGGGCTCGCCCGTGCCGACAGCGGCCTCCTCGCGAGCGGCGTGGATCTCTCGGTCGAGCGCAGCTTTCGCGCGTGTCCACCCGCTGATCGGCGTCGATCCTGTGGTCGAGAACACGAACGGGCAGACCGGCCGCACATCCGGCCGCCGCGCGATGGCGTCGCGAAGGGTGGCGACCGCCTCCGGAGCGAGCGGAATGCGGAGTGCGCGGCCGTTCTTCGACCTCGTCGGGGGGAGCGTCCACACGGCCCCGCCCCCATTCTCGAGGTCGAGTTCGTCGAGGCGGACCTCGGCGACCTCGTCTCGCCGACCGGCCGTGAGGATGAGCAGTTGAACGAACGGGCCGAATGGGTATCCGAGGCGATCGGCGGCGCGCCAGATTTCCCCGACCTCGTCGAGGGTCGGCGTCCGCTCGCGCGGTGTCTCCTTCGTCGGCTTCGCGAAGTCGGTGGCGGGATTAATCGCTAGGTGACCGCGTTGGACGAGCCACTTGAGGAAGGGCCTCACATAGGCCAGCGACCGATTGGCAGCGACGGGCGACTTCGCCGCGCGCTCGTCGACGAGCGTCGCGAAGACAGAGCGCGTCAGCGCCGACGGCTCGTCGTCGAGCCGATCGCCGAGCAGGATCTCGATAGACCGGCGCGCCAGGGAGCCGGATCGGAGTGCCGCGAGCTTCTGCCGATCGTATGCGTCCAGGTGCTCAAGCATTGTAACCCGGCTGCGGGCCGCCTCGCGGGCCGCCTCACGTCTCTCTGCCGCCGACACGACCTCGCCGGCGCGCCCCCTCTCCTTCGCCTCTTTGGCGGCCTTGCGCGCTTCGGTGATCGAGACCTCGGCGTACGAGCCGAGCGGGACCCGAACGCGTTTGCCGTCAGGCTGGACAACGCGCACCGACCAGACCCCCCGACGCCGTTGCGCACGGTCTCGGTCGTCATCGTCGGGGGTGTCGGGACTGATCCGTAGGACGAGGCCGCGAACCTCCTCGTCGACCATCTCGACGCGTTCCCCACTCCGCTCGGCGCGCTTCATGGCGGCGGCGATTGTCTGCGGGGTCAGCTTCATGGGGGCACCGTGGGGTCAGCATGGGGTCACGCAATTTGTGAACTGCGGCGAGCTTCGGCGAGCGTCTGCGATCGAGAATGAGCGCGGCACATGATTTTTTCAAGCGTTTTTTCGTGTGAAAATATGCACTTCTCGATACTGTGCGATGCTCTGCGACCCCATGCGAGCAACGGCGACAAATTCGCCAGATCGGACTTTTAATCATGTGGTCGCGGGTTCGATCCCCGCCCGGCTCACCATGCTCTTCCCGTCGCATCGCCCGATCCGATCGACATCGATCCGCCGTCGGCGTCGCAGGTCGTCGCGTCCCCGAAGATCGGTCGACCGGCATGGACGGCCCCAACGCGAGCGCAGCCATGTCGGACAAACTGTCGGTTCGCATCACTCTCCTTTCGCCCGCGGCGCGATTTCGCATCTTCGGCGTGATCGGCGGCGTTCTCGGGGCGGCGACGTCGCTGTGGATTCGGCTGACGACGGTGGCGGCCACGCCGCCCGACGTCCTCCTGTCGCGCACCAAGGCCGAACGGCTCGCGCTGGAGCGGATCGGCGGGCGATTCGCCGTCGAGGCCGCCGCCTTCCAACAGTGGTTCGCCGATCTTTGGACGGGACGCGCCCTGGCGACGACCCTGCTCGTCCTGACCGTGGCCTTCGCGCTCGTCTGCTTCTGGATCGCCCGTCTCCTCGACGAGCCGCCGACGGATCCAAACTGATCCGGTCGACGGTCCCGAGGTTCCCGGCTCGACGGCGTGGCGAATCCGAAGACTTTCGCCGTTCACGGAATCTTTTCGCTCGCGCGCAGATACTGAATCGAAACGATGGGACCGCGAGTGCGGGTGGCGCGCCGAATGTTCTTCGACTTCTCATGTTCGAACATCTTCGACGGTCTTCGACGCCTCTTGCGCGAACGGGCCGGGGGCGTCGCCGTCACCATGGCGCTGTCGACCATTCCGGCGATCGGGCTCGTCGGCGGGACGCTCGACGTCTATCGGATGTATGACCTGCGCGCCAAACTGACCGCCGCCGCCGACGCCGCCGTGCTTTCGGCGACCTCGAAGGCGGCGCTCTCCATGACCGCGGCGCAGGCCTCGACCAAGTCCGACACGACCTTCAAGGGCGAGCTCTCGACCGATCAGAAGGCGGCGCTCCTCACCGCCCAGCCGTCGGTCACGGACGACGGCACGACCCGCACCGCCGCCTACAGTTGGCAGGCGAACGTCGCGACGCCGTTTCTGGGGATCCTCGGCACGACGACCACGGTGGTCGCGGGGTCGACGCAGGCCAGCGCCGCCCTGCCGGTCTACATGGACTTCTACCTGCTGCTCGACAACACGCCCTCGATGGGGGTGGGCGCGACCAACGCCGACATCGCCAAGATGGTGGCGAACACCTCCGACCAGTGCGCCTTCGCCTGCCACGACATGTCGACGACGCCCAACGATTATTACGGCCTCGCCAAGAAGCTCGGCGTCACCATGCGCATCGACGTGGTCCGCTCCGCCACGCAGCAGTTGATGGACACCGCCGCCTCGGCCCAGGCGGTGACCAATCAGTTCCGCATGGCGATCTACACCTTCGGATCGTCGGCGAGCGCCACCGGCCTGACCACGATCGCCGCGCTGACCGGCAATCTCTCCTCCGCCAAGACGTCGGCGGCGGCCATCGATCTGATGACGAGCCCCTATCAGAACTACAATTCGGACATGGACACCGACTTCAACAAGATCCTGACCTCGGTGAACGGCGCGATCCCCAATCCCGGTTCCGGCAATTCCGCGTCCGCGACGCCGCAGAAGGTGCTGTTCATCGTCTCCGACGGCGTCGCCGACTACAAGAACACGTCGAGCTGCACCCAGACGCCCTATGCCGGCTATCGCTGCGAGGAGGCGCTCAATCCGAGCTACTGCGCCACCATCAAGAACCGCGGCGTCAAGATCGCGGTGCTCTACACGACCTATCTGCCGCTGCCGACCAACGGCTGGTACATGTCGCAGATCGCTCCCTTCTCGGCGCAGATTTCGGCCAACATGAAATCCTGCGCCTCGCCGGGCCTCTATTTCGAAGTGAGCCCGACCGACGGCATCGCCGATGCGATGAACGCCCTGTTCAAGGCGGCCCTGCAGACCGCCCGCATCACCCAGTGACGTCGCCTCGTCGTCGTCGTCGTCACTTCGCCTCGACCAGTTCGACGCGACGATTCTTCGCCCGACCGGTCTCGGTGTCGTTCGAGGCGATCGGCGCGGCCATGCCGACGCCGAAGGGCTTCAGCCGTCCCGCCGCGACGCCGGCGCCGGTCAGCGCCTCGGCGACGGCGCGAGCGCGGCGCTGCGCCAGATCGAGATTGTAGTCGAAGCCGCCCTTGGCGTCGGTATGGCCGGCGACCACCACCGAGATCTGCGGGCGCGCCTTCAGAAACTTCACGATCTCGTCGAGCGTCGGCTTCGAATCCGGCCGGATCGTCGCCTTGTCGAAGTCGAACAGGATGCCGTAGAGCGCCACCCGTCCGTTGGCGGCGATCTCGCGCTCCATCGCGGCGGCGTCGACGAAGACGATCTTGTCGGTCTCCATCGGCGCGGTCTCGACCACGTCGACCAGCACTTCCGGCGTCTTGCCGACGTCGGTCGCGTAGATCGACACCCAGACGTCGCCTTCGGCGCGCGGCTTGCGGGCGGTGATCAGGACCTGGCTGGTCGGATTGGAATGGATGTCGCCCGAACCCATCGGGTTTTCGTCGTGCAGGGCGAAATAGAGGTCGGACCCGCCGAGATCGGAACAATCGCCGCCGCGGCATTCGAACACCGTCTCGAAACCGCCCGCCTTCAGTTTCTCACGGAAGTTTCCGGCCACTTCGAAGGACGATCGTCCGGCCGGACCTTCGTAGCGGATGCGGAAGGTGCGGCCGGCCACGGGAACCGCGTCGGCCGGGCCGAGACGCTTTCCGCCGTTGGCGCGCCGATCGGCCGAGGTGATCGGCTTCTTCAGGATCAGGCTGGTTTCGTGATCGCGCGACTTGAAGAGCGTCATCCGCGCGCCCTCGTAGCGCCCGATCATCGGATGATCGCGTCCGCCGGCGACATCCTGGGCGGCGACAGGAACCGCCGCGACGATCGCCGCGACGAAGAGCGAAATTCTGAGCATCGTCCCCTCCACATCTCCCGGCGCCGCGCCGCCCGTCCGCCACGCGTCTCCGGCCACGAAGCATCTTGCCTTCCCGAGCGAAGTCCGTGAAGCCGCGCGCTCGGGCCTTCGCATCGCCCATCCTCCTCCGCCGGCATGGACCTCGTGCGACGGCTGGCTTATGGATCTCGAGCCGATCTCGCGCCGGAAGCCCGTCTCATGCATCTCGTCCTTCGCAACATCGCCGAAAAACGCGTCCTGCTCGTCGGCGACGCCATGCTCGATCGCTACATGGAAGGGCCGGTCGGGCGGATCTCGCCGGAGGCTCCTGTGCCGATCGTCCGCGTCGGCGACGTCTTCGAGCGGCCGGGCGGCGCGGCCAACGTCGCGCTGAACCTCGCCTCACTCGGCGTCGCCGTCACCTTCCTCGCCTATGTCGGCGACGATCCGGACGCCGAGGCGCTCGCCCGCCGCCTGCGCGAGGCCGGGGTCGAGACCCGCTTCGTCACCGCGAAGGCGGCGCGCACCATCGTCAAGCTGCGCGTGCTGTCGCAGCGCCACCAGCTGCTGCGCCTCGATTTCGAAGACGGATTCGGCGACCAGGACCACGCGCGCCTCCTCGCCGATTTCCGCGCCGCGTTGGCGGGTCACGATCTCGTCGTGCTCTCCGACTACGGCAAGGGCACGCTCGCGGCGGTCGCCGAGATGATCGCCGCCGCCCGGGTCGCCGGCCGACCGGTGGTCGTCGATCCGAAGGGGACCGACTTCGCCCGCTACGCCGGCGCGACCGCGATCACGCCGAACGCGTCGGAATTTACGGCGGTCGCCGGCCGCGCCGCCGACGAGGACGATTTCGCGACCCGTGGTTTCCGCCTGCGCGAGACGCTCGACCTCGAGCACCTTCTCGTCACCCGCGGCGAACGCGGCATGAGCCTGTTCGGCCCGGAGAGCTTCCGCCTCGACATCCCGACTCAGGCGCGCGAGGTCTACGACGTCACCGGCGCCGGCGACACGGTGATCGCCACGCTCGCCGCGGCGCTCGCCGCCGGGGCCGACTTCGCCGACGCCACCCGGCTGGCCAATCTCGCCGCCGGCATCGTTGTCGGCCGGATGGGCACCGCCACCGTCACGCTCGACGAGCTCTCCGCCGTCGCCGCGCCGCTCGGCGCGCCCGACGAGACCGAGACGACGCTGCGCCGCATCGCCGAGGCCAAGGCGCGGGGCGAGCGGGTCGTCATGACCAACGGCTGCTTCGACATCCTGCACGCCGGCCACGTCGACTATCTGACCCGCGCCAAGGCGTTCGGCCATCGGCTGGTGGTGGCGGTCAATTCCGACGCTTCGGTCGCCCGGCTGAAGGGGTCGAGCCGCCCGATCAACCCGCTCGCCGATCGGATGCGGCTCCTCGCGGCGCTCAAGGCGGTCGACTGGGTGGTCGCCTTCGACGGCTCGATCGACGCCGAGGGCCGACATTCCGACACGCCGCTCGACCTGATCCGCGCCGTCGCTCCCGACGTCCTGGTCAAGGGCGGCGACTACACGATCGACACGATCGTCGGGGCTTCGGACGTCGTCGCGGCCGGCGGCGAGGTCCGCGTCCTGCCCTTCGTCGAGGGCCGTTCGACCAGCGCCGTCATCGCCCGCATCGCCGAAGACGCGGTCGCCGTCAAAGGCTGAACGCTCGAATCAGATGCGCCGGCGAATCGAATGGTTCGCCGGCGCATTTGTTTTTTGATTCGTGAGTTCGGCTCATCAATAGAGCAGGCGCGCCCGGATGGTGCCCTCGATCGACCGCATCTGGTCGAGCACCTCGTCGGCGAAGGCGTCGGCGGCGTCCGCCTCGATCACCACGTAGCCGACGTCGCCCTCGGTCTGCAGATATTCGGCCGAGATGTTGAGGCCGCGATCCGAGAACAGCGTGTTGAGGCGGTTGAGCATGCCCGGCCGGTTCTGATGGACGTGCATAAAGCGGGTGCCGGCCGGCCGCGCCGGCAGCTGCACCTGCGGGAAGTTGACCGCGCCGATGGTCGAGCCGATGTCGGACCAGTCGACGAGCTTGCGCGCCACTTCCGAGCCGATCCGCTCCTGCGCCTCTTCCGTCGAACCGCCGATGTGCGGCGTCAGGATGACGTTGGGGAGGCCCTGGATCGGCGAGACGAACTTCTCGGTGTTGCCCTTCGGCTCCTTCGGGAAGACGTCGACCGCCGCGCCGGCGAGATGGCCGTCCTTCAGCGCCGCGGCGAGCGCGTCGAGTTCGACCACGGTGCCGCGGGCGTTGTTGATCAGATAGGCGCCGCGCTTCATCGTGCGGATCTCGCGCTCGCCGATCATCATGTGGGTCGAGGCGTTCTCCGGCACGTGCAGCGACACCACGTCGGACTGGTCGAGCAGCGCCTCGAGGGTGCCGGCCGGCTCCGCCATGCCGTGGCTGAGCTTGTCGGTGACGTCGTGATAGATCACCCGCATGCCCATGCTCTCGGCGAGATTGGAGAGCTGCGAGCCGATGTTGCCGTAGCCGACGATGCCGAGCGTCTTGCCGCGCACCTCGAAGGAGGCGTTGGCCGACTTGTCCCAGCCGCCCTGATGCGCCGACACCGACCGGTCGAAGATCCGGCGCATCAGCATGACGATCTCGCCGATCACCAGCTCGGCGACCGAACGGGTGTTGGAGAACGGCGCGTTGAAGACCGGGATGCCGCGATTGCGCGCCGCGGCGAGATCGACCTGATTGGTGCCGACCGAGAAGCAGCCGACCGCCATCAGCTTGTCCGCCGCCTGGAACACCTCCTCGGTGAGCCGGGTGCGCGAGCGGATGCCGATCATGTGCACGCCCTTGACGGCCTCCTTCAGGGCGTCGCCCTCGAGCGCGGTCTTCAGATGCGTGACATTGGTGTAGCCGGCCCGCTTGAGGAGATCGACGGCCGTCGGGCTGATGCCTTCGAGCAGCAGGACGGAGATGCGATCGCGCGGCAGGGAAAGACGAACGGTCATGATCGGCACCGATTGGGAAGAGGAACACAGCGTCTAGGCCGAACCGACGCTCCGATTCAATGCCCGAAATGCAACATTCGCCGAAAAGACCGCTGATTTTGGGATCTTCACGCCCCGTCGCGGTCGCTCATCGGCGAGAGGCCGCATCGAGCGTGCGCCGCGCCGTCAGGTGGTGCAGCACGATGCCGCTGGTCACCGCGACGTTGAGGCTGTCGACGCCGGCCGCCATCGGGATCGAGACGGCGCGGGTGCGGGCGAGCACGTCGTCCGAGAGCCCCGGCCCTTCGGTCCCGAGCAGCGCCGCGACGCGACCGCGCGGCGCGATGTCGACGAGCCGCTCGGCCGCCTTCGGCGACAGGGACAGCGCCTCGAACCCGTGTCGCGCGAGCAACGCGACCGGATCCTCATCCGAGGGGATCCGCGCCGACGGCACGCTCAGCACGTGGCCGACCGAGACCCGCAACGCCTTGCGATAGAACGGATCGCAACAGCGATCGTCGATCAGCACGGCGGCCGCGCCGAAGGCGGCGGCATTGCGGAAGATGCCGCCGATGTTGTCGTGATTGGCGATGCCGAGCGCCACCACCACGACTGCGTCATCGGGGAGCCGCGCCAGGAGGTCGCCGGCCGGTTCCTCGTCGCCCTTCCGCCCGAGCGCGAGGATGCCACGATGCAGCGGGAACCCGACGATCGTGTCGAGCACGGCGCGCGGCGCGACATGGACGGGCACGGCGGCGTCGATCGTCTCGAGCATCGGCGCGAGGGCGGCGACGCGGCGCTCGTCGATCAGAAGCGACGTCGGCCGATGGAAGGAGGAGCGCAGGAGGACGGACAGAACCACCTCGCCCTCGGCGACGAACGCCCCGCGCCGCCCGACCAGATCGCGCTCGCGCACGTCTCGATAATCGGCGATGCGGGGATCGGCGGGGTCGGTGACGGGAACGAGGCGGACCATCGTCCTCCCCTGCCATGCGGCCGGCCGCCGGACAAGCCTCGCGCGCCGAGCGGTCGCGATTTTCGCCGACAACGCCGCCGGCCTGCGGCATTCTCGGGCCGCCGCGCGCGATTCCGGCGGTGGCCCACGAAGGACGAGCTCCCCTTGGAAACCGATCTCTATGCGCCGATCAAACGCCACCTGGAGGGGCTCGGCCTCGAGGTCAAGGGCGAGATCCGCGGCTGTGATCTGGTCGGGCTTTCCGACGGCGAGCCGGAGCTGGTGGTCGTCTGCGAACTGAAACAGACCTTCACCTTGGAATTGGTGCTGCAGGCGGTCGAGCGCACCGCGGCCTGCGACGAGATCTGGCTGGCGGTGGCGGCCTCCCGGCGCGGGCGCGGGCGCGAGAACGACAGACGGGTGAAGAAGCTCTGCCGCTTCCTCGGCTTCGGCCTCCTCGCGGTGGCCGCCGGCGGCCGCGTCGACGTGATCGTCGAACCCGAGCCCTGGAAGCCGCGGCGCGACGCCAAACGCCGGTCGCGGCTGGTCACGGAACACCGACGCCGGCGCGGCGATCCGGTCGTCGGCGGCTCGACGCGCGTGCCGCAACTGACCGCCTATCGCCAACAGGCGCTGGCGCTCGCCGATCTGCTCGCCGAAGGCCCGCGGCGTCCGCGCGATCTCACGGACGAGGCGCCGGAGGCCGCGAAGATCCTGCGCGGCAACGTCTACGGCTGGTTCGAGCGGATCGAACGCGGCGTCTACGCGCTCACCGAGAGCGGCCACGCCGCCCGCGCCGCCTGGGCGCCTCGGACGCGGAGCGCCGAGGCGGAAGCGTGAGCGGCGATCCCCTTCAGGCGCCGCGCTCGGCGAGCGCGGACCGCTCGGAGAGCGCGGCGGCGGTCGGTCCTGTGGGTAAGCTACGGAAAAGGTTCCATCGTTCGATGTGGGGCTTGCCCCTCTGCGCGAAGCACTATAAGAAACCGCCCGCAAGCGCCCTTCGTCTATCGGTTAGGACGGCAGCCTTTCACGTTGCAAAGACGGGTTCGACTCCCGTAGGGCGCGCCACTCACGTAGAAAACCACGAACAAATCCGTTCCGGTTTCGCTGCCCTGAGACGGCGGCGGCGAGGACGGTCTTGTCGCCGATGATCCGGATCCGGCCATCGCCCACGGTGATCCCGGAGATGACGGATCGAGTCACGTTTTTTGCAGGCGTGAACGTCAAGGGGCGCCGGCAGCGGCGGCCAGTCGACATGGCTCGCCAACGGGCGTTTCAGATGTGACAGACGAGAAGCGTCGGCGTGACGATGATCGCGCAGATCGGGATCCCGATGCGCGCCGGCACGGGTCCAAATGGCCGAGATCACCTGCAGGGCGCATCCCTTCGCGCGGAACTCCTCGCACACCCCCTACGCCGGAGGGAAGGCGCTTCGAAACGCTTCGGTTTGCTCCGTCCACACCTGCGTATCCGTCCCCGATGCGCTAGCGTCGTGAACCCGCGCTCATCAGCGCGCGGAAGGCGTCGTCGACACCCTCGAGTGAAACAGGCAGATCGACCGCCTGACCGCGGACGTCCTTGTACGTGAAATGAAGTCCTTGCGACGTTCGTCTCGTCAGAGCGCGCCATTCCTCGATCGACAGGTCGGCATCTGCGACGCACCCGCCGACGGCGCAACTCTTCCAGACGAGCGCCCGGGCCTCTTCCTTGACGCCGAGATGCTCCAAGCGCGGGGGGGCGATCAGCGTGACATTCGCCGGCACGACGACCAGAAAACGCACCTCGGCCTCGGTCTTTCCCAAATTCAGGCTGTAGAGCGCAAGATCGGATCCGTCGCCATTCTTGCGCAAACGTTGCGTCATCGAGCAATTCGATCCGGATTTGCCCACGGCATCCGTCGCGACACAGGCCACCATCCAGTCGCCGAAGGCCGCCGTCGTCGACTTCGGCCCGATCGGTGCGACCGGTTTCGGTGCGGCCGGGGGAGCGCCACGATCCGATTTCGGAGTTTCCGACCCGGCCGCCAGCGTCGCCCCGGGGAGGGTGACGCAGGCGACGACGACGGCGGCGATGGCGGCGATGGCTCTCACCATTTGTAGCGGAACCCGGCCGAGAAATCGTGCGCCTGGACGTCTCGGGCAAGCCGCCCGGAATAGCGCCCGTAGATCGACACCGTGTCGCCGACATCGGCCGTGAGCCCGGTCGAAAACGCCAACGCATCGCGGCTGCGCGCCGGACCGGTCATGACGAAAGAGGATCCGACCATCGAGCCGTGGATCGTCGACGTGTCGTCTCCGAACGAATGGACCCATGCGGCCGAAATCATCGGCGCGATCGTCGCGCCCGTCGCCAGGGCGTATCGGGTCGACCACTTCAACCCGAAGCGTCCGTCGACGGCGGTGGTGCGGTTGTCGTCGATGGTGAGACTGAGGACGCCCGCCCCTTTTTCCGTATATCCGGCGGTCCAACCATGGATCACGTCGAGACCGACGAAGGGCATGAATTCGGACGACAGCCAGTGGATCTTGTATCCGCCGTCGAGGCCGAAGCGCACCGAACCGCCCGAATAGTCAGAGACCGCCACCGACGACAGGACGTTGCGGCGGCCCTGGAAGGTCTGGAACGCATAGCCGACCAACCCGTTGAAGCGGAGCGCGTCGGTTTCCCAGGTGGCGTGTCCCAGAAGATGGTAGCTGTCGACGCCGAGATGCGAGGTCGGGTTCTGGACATCGACGTTCGAACGCGTATAGCCGCCGGCGAACCCGACCGAGAAGGCGTCGTCGATCCGTTTGATGATGCCCATCGTGAGGCCGCCGGATCTGAAATCGGAACTGCTCGTCCCGCTGCTGGCGTGCCCGAAGCCGAATTGACCGGTCGTCCAGACGATCAGGGAATGCGCGACCGGCGGTTTGGCGTAGGCGCTGAGGACGCGGCCGATCGCGCGCTGCGCCGGTTGTTCCGGCTCTTCGTCGAGATAGGCCATGGTCACGCCGTTGGCCTCGGCCGAGCCGCCGCCCACCGCGGCGTCGGACGCTCGTGAGACGGCCTGATCGACCGCCTGGACCGCCGACGTGGCCGCATCCGCCGACACCAGCGTCGCCTTGCCGGAGACCTCGTCGATGGTCTTCTGCACCTCGGTCGTGTTGCCCTGGGCCTTGGCGATCTGTTCGCCGATCTGGCGATAGGCTTCCGCCTGATCGTCCGTCGTCAGTTTGGGCGTCTCGCCGAAGACGGCGTCGAGGAAGGTCTGACCCTGCGGGGTGATTTCCGACTTGGCCTGGGTCACCGCATCGGCGGTCTTCAGCGTCACGGACTTCGCATCGTACTGCACGGTCAGACCGAGAAAGTCCCAGTTGCCGCCCGTCCACTTCACGGTCGAAGCGAACGTGCCGTCGACCGCCGTCCCGGCGGTGAGAATTTGGAAGCTCGTTCCGCCGACGAGGTCGCGTCCGCGCAGGAGCAGACCGGCGTTACCCAGACTTGCCGTTCCTCCGACTTCGATCTTGTCCGAGGTCTTGCCCACGAGATCGACGAGGACGGTCGAAGCCGCATCGAGACGCATGTCTCCCACGACGGAAATCGTGCCGACGCCGTTCGAAGTCGCCGTGTCGCCGGGAGCGATCGTCGCGCCGGTCGACGTGATGGAGGAGACCGTGCCGGAGCCGCGAAGCGCAGAGCCGGTCGACAGGGTCACGCCGCCGAGAGTTCCCGAGAAGGACGCGCTGCCCGCATCGACGGTGAAGTCGACGCCGGTGAAATTCCCGACCAGCGTCCAGTCGGCGCCGCCGCTGAGCCTTCCCTTCTCGAAGCCGATCAGCGTCGTCGCGTCGATCGCCCCCGTTTGCCCGGCGGCTCCGGAGAAGACGAACGTGTCGACGCCGGCGCCGCCGTTCACGCTCACGTAACGTGCGCCGAGCGTCTGGCGAAACGTATCGTCGCCCGCGCCGAAGTCGACGGCCCCGGTGATCCGCCCGGTGTTGGACAGCGCCGCCCCGCCGCCGGCGGAAAGCGTGACCGCGCCGTCGATGACGCCGCCGTTGTCGAGCGACACGGTTCCCGACGCGTTCGTCACGGACACCGCCGACGCGCCGGTTCCCGAAGCCGAAATCGTGCCGGAATTGCCGATCGCCACCGTCGCGGCGGACGTTTCGATCGCAACGCCGATCGCATTCGCCCCGGATCCGTCGATCCTCCCGCTGTTGTCGACCGAAATTCGACCGTCCGCGGCGCGCGCCGCCAAGCCGCTCGACCCGGCGCCGGCCACCGAAACGACGCCGGAGTTGGACGCCTCGAGCGTCGCGCTCGCCCCTTGCGCGAGCGTCAGCATCCCGGCGAGGCCGCCTCCGGTCGCGGTGATCGCCCCGCTGTTGTCGATCTTCGTCGTGCCGTTCGTCGTCCCCGCCGCGAGCGCCCCGGCGAAGCCGTAGCCTGTTCCATCGCTCGTCATCGTGATCGCGCCGGCGTTGGTCGAGGTCGCGCCGCCCGACCCCGAGAAAGCGACGACGCCGAATTGTCCGGCGTCGAGGATCACCTGGCCGGCGTTCGACGCGACGGCAGTTCCGCTGGTCGAGGACGCGGAGAGACCCGAACTCGTGGCGCCTCCGACCGTGACGATTCCCGCCGCCGCGTTGATCGCGCTCGCTTGCCCGGAGGTGCTCGAGGCGGCGAGCCCCTTCGCGCCGGTTCCGTTGGCCGTCACCCGCCCGCGATTGGTCGCGGACACCTCTCCAGAGTTGCTCCACACCTCCACGCCGGTCGCCCGATCGCCGGTGGCGTCGATCACTCCTTCGTTGACGCCCGACACGACGGCCGTGCCGTTCGGCGAGAAGGCGAAGATGCCGGAGGCGTTGGAACCCTCGACGGTGATCGAGCCCGCGTTCGTCGCCGAGACCGTGCCCCCGCCGGAGTCGGTCACGGCCTGCACGCCGGCCGCGTTCGACCCACGCGCGACGATCGCGCCCCGATTGGTCACCACAACATCCGAACCGGTCGTCGTCTGCGCGGCGACGCCCTTGCCGTTGTCGGAGACGACGGTGACCGCGCCTTGGTTGGTGAGCGAAATCCGCCCGGAGGCGGTCTGCGCCAGGATGCCGTAGGCCCAGGTCGATCCGGTCGCCGAGATCGCGACGTTCGAGGTCAGATCGATCGCCCCGGTGGTGTTGGTCGCCAGCAGCCCGATGCCATCGGTCGACGACAGCGACGCGGTCGTCGCCGCCACCGTGGCTCCGGCCGAGACCAACGCCTTGGTCACGGCCGCCTGCACCGTCGCGGCGTCCGTCGCTCCCGCCGAGAACAGGGTCTGCGCGCTCGAGGTGAAGAGCGACGTCAGATTGGAGCTGAAGACCGATCCGTTGTAGGAGGCGACGCGTGACCAGTCCGTCAGCCAATTGTAGGAGACCCGGGTCGTCGAGGAGAGAACGTTGCTGCTCACGCCGTAGACGCTCGAATAGGCGGACCCGTCCGCTTCAGCGGCGATGAAGAGATCATCGACCGTGTAGACGCCGGTCTGCCCGCCGACCTCGCGTCCGGCGAGCAACGCCTTCAGCCGCAGGAAGGACGCCTCGTAGAACGCGCGCTCGTCGGCGCTCATCTGCCCGAGAGGCATCGACGCGATCACCGTATCGATCGCCACCACGCCGTTGGTCGCGAACCCCTGAAAGAACTGGTAGTTCGCATCGCCCCCTTGCCGCGTTTCGACGGCGGCGACGGTCAACGTCCGAAACAACACCTTCGCCACGGCCACCTGAGCCGCCGCAGCGTCCACCGTGCCGTCCGACGCGACGCTCAAGGCGGAGATTTCTGGCTGCAGGAAGGCCTTGCGCTCGACGAGAGTGAGCGAGCCGACGAAAGAGGCCGGGTCGACGGTCGTCGCGCCGCCGATCGTCTCGGCGACGTGCGTCCAGGTGCCGAGAGCGTTCAGCAGATCCGACTTGGCGACGACGTCGGACGAACTCACGCCGAGGATGTCTGCGATCGACGCGACCTTGTCGGACGGCGCCGTCTGGCCGGACATGGAATGAAAGGTCGCTGCGACGGCGTCGAGCGAGGTGGCGCTCGATGTGGGATTCGTCGCAGCGACGAGCCCCGCAAAACTCGTATCGTTCACTCTGACGGTCATGCTCGCGCCGTTTCCGTCGAGAGTGACGGTGGGCGAAGCGACGTTCGCGAAGGATCTGTCGATACCGACGAAGGTGGGGGCCGTCAGCGTATAGCTGCAAGAGGCGACGTTCTGGCAGTTCGAGCCGAGAAAGTAGATGCCGTCGTCGGCCCGAGCCGGCGCAGACGCCATCGCGAAGCCGGCAACCCCGCCCAGCGTCGTTGCCGCCGACAGGAACGCACGGAATCGGGAGTGGCTCCGCGGACGAAGGCCGGAGGAAACCAGAGCGTCGTGCGTCGAGTACGCCTGAAACATGCGATTTGCTTCCCCGTCCGTCGACCGGTTCGGCGACGAGGCGCATTTCCTGCGGAAGCCGGTCGTCCCGTCCTCCCGTTTGGAGATGCGCCCAGCCATCGCCGGAAGCCTGCGGCTCCGGTCGGCAATGCGTTCGATACGATTGATCCCCCCGAACCGGTCGGTGGCGCCTCGACGTCACCGGGACCGGTTCGTTCGCCGCGGCCCCTTCGCGTGAAGCTGCGACAACGAACTATCTATCCGGAAGAAAACAAACGGCAATAATGGAAAATTCCCCCATCGGAATTCCGAAAAAATCTACTCGAGCGATCGTTCAAATCAGTTCATATACGTAGGCCTTCGCCACAGCCTCCAGGGTCGTCGCCGAATTCAAAGAAACGCGCGCCAGATCCAGGTAATTGTAGACGGTGCCCTCTTTGATGCTCATCAGTTCGGCGATCTGTTTTGCGAGAAATCCCGCGGCGGAATAGGCCAAGACCTGACGTTGCCGTCTCGACAGATTGAATCTGTTGGCGACCATTTTGCGACGCATGAGTGGTTCGAAACGGGTGAGCCATTCCGTCACCGCCTCACCGTTGCGGCTCCATGCGGCCTCGAAATCTTCGGGGGCCGCCCAACGCGCGGCCATGCCGATGCCGGCGGTGCCGCGCCCCTCGGCGAAGTGGAACACCAGCGAGACGCCGACGTCCATGCCGAACTCATGGTCGACAAGCGCCTGCTCCTTCTGCGCCGGCGTCGCATCCACCACCGAATGGGCCCGATGCCAGAGGAACGGACTGACCCCGAGGATCAACGAGACCGCGCACAGATCGTTCTCGAGAAACGACGCGTTTCCGAAATGATCCGTGTAGTCTTTCGGATGGCTGTGCCGGAGGACGAAGCCGCGTTCCAGGGCCAGCAGTTCCGTCAGATGGCGCGTATGGGTGAAGCCGAACAGGATGCTCGTGATTCCGAGCTGCTCGGCGGCGTATCGATGAACCTTGTCCCAGAGGACGTCTTCGCTGTCGGAGGGAAGCGGTTCGAGTTCGGAAAGGTCGGTCATGTCGAAGCGGCTCGGCGGCTGGCGGTCATTCGGCGAAGAGAAAGACGGCGAGGGAGAGCAGCGCGGGAACGACCGCCGCCGCCGCCATCAATCCATGCGAATGGAGAAGATCGATCGCGGCGCCGTTGACCAGCGGTCCGGTCAGTCCGCCGGAGGCGTAGGTGACGCCGAAGGCGGCGTTGGCGGTGGAGAGACCGCGTTCGCGCCATTCGTCGCCGAGCATTGCGAGCGCGGTCGTGTAGAGCGTCGAACCGAACCCGGTCCAGACCATCACGACGACGAGGAAGACGACACCGGAGCCCAACGAGAACGGCACAGTGGCCGCAAAGATCGCCGCCCCGACGGAGGAGACCAGAAGCACGGACCGCCGTCCCGCCCGGTCCGCGAGGATGCCGAGGACGAGCGGCAGAGTGATCGAACCGAGCGCCGCCGCCGTCAGCGAGTAGGCCGCCACATCGCCCCCCAACCCGTTGCGCAGCGCGTAGATCGACAGGAGATAAGCCGGGATGTCCTCCACGAAGCCGTAGGCGAACCCGGCGAGCAACGGCAACGGCGCTCGTCGCGCTGCGTCGATCCAACCGGCGAACGACGGGCGCTCCGCGACGGCGTCGGCATGTCGGAGCCGTCGCGAGGCGAAGACCGCCGCGATCAGCAATCCCGTCACGACCGACGCCCAAGGCGCCACGCCGTCCAGCCCCAATTGTGGTTCGAGCGCCGCCCCGAGCGCGATGCCGAGGCCGAAGGCGAGATTGTAATAGCCGAACACACGGCCCCTTCGATGATCGGGGGTCGTCGCATTGAGATCGAACTCGATCGTGCGGAAGAACATCCCCAATGCGCCGCCGAACACGAATCGCAGCGCGGTCCACCAACCGTAGTCGTCGAACAGGAAGAAGCCGCTCCATGACGCGATGGCGACGATCAACGACGTGACCAGGATGGTTCCGATCGATAGACGCGCCTGCAGAGACGGGAGCGAGAAACTTCCGAGAAGCCAGCCTGCGGCCGGCATGGCGGCATTCAGCCCCAGAAGTTGGCCCGAGACGCCCGAGGCCTCCAGATGCGTCGCCAAATGAGGAAAGGTCACCCCATAGCCGGTGGCGGCGACGAACGTTGCCGTGAGAAGCGACCCGAGCACTCGACTTTTCTCCCTCGTCCATTCTCGCGATCGGCAACCAACGAAGCCCCGAACGACCGTTCAGATGAGACGATAGACATAGGCCTTGGCCACGGCCTCGGCGGTGGTCTTCGCATCCATGGAGCGACGAGCCCTTTCCAGGGTGTTGGATACCGATTTCGCGCCTATCCCGAGGTGATGGGCGATCTCCTTCGCCGTCAGCCCCCCGGCCGTGTAGGCGAGAACATCTCTTTCGCGCGGCGCCAACCGAAACAGGCTCCGCACCATCGGTCCCCGCATCGCCAGATCGAAACAGCTCACGAAGAACTCGATTTCGGCCTTGCGCGTACCCCACTCGCGGGCGAAATCGGCTTCGCTACGGCTGCGTGTGCAGAGACCGACTCCGCCGATCCCCCGCCCCTCGTCGAAAGGCAAGGCGAACGAGGCGCCGACCGCGATGCCGAAGGCCTCGTCGAGCTCGATCCGGCGCGCCTGAGCAGGCGTGGCGAGAACGTCGACCGAGCTCCACAATATGGAGGTGTGATCGTATATGATCGCCTCGGTGCAGGCGTCGTCGTCCAAGAAGCGGTCCGGGCCCACGGCTTCGACGTATTCCGATGGGTAATTGTGTCTGAAATTTATCGCGCGCGTGACCTTCAGGCGCTTGGCCGTGACGACCGAATGCGTGAAGCCATAGAGGACATGATCGATTCCATATTCCCTGCTCGCGACATCAATGAACTTTGCCCATATTTCGTTTTCTTCGGTAATTCCATCGAATATTTCAGCGATTTTGTCATGATCAAACAACATCGCCGACAGACCCTCGTCATCGAAGAAAACCGCATCGGATCGCATCCGCGCATCATGCGAAATGACATACCTGACGATAGGGAAACAAGGAGCCGGCGCCAGAAGATAGTACGCCACCCAATCAATCAGGGATGAGCGCGTTGTAATATTGCAACATGGCGCTGGACCGCGCCATCGAACTGGTCCGTCTCAATGGATGTCTTCGGGAGAAGAGGAAGGGCCTTCCGAAGGGGCGCTCTCGCAACTCCGAACACCCTCGACGCCCACCCTGTTCCGAGGTCGACTTTGAAGAAGCCGCACCACCCGGCCCCTCGATAGGGACGATCCCATCGAAAATTCTATGATACCAGCCCGATGAATTTCCGACTCGCGGGGGATTCCCACGGAGGCGCGAAGCA